>CAWJYY010000023.1:0-125385 GCA_963847165.1 uncultured Pseudomonadota bacterium | reverse complement strand
CTTATGTTTACTGTCGCGCCTGGCTACGACTACGTACTGCTAATAGTCGGAAATCTTCTGCGCGTTGGACCCAGGCGCGCCGCCGGAACGGGCCGCGTCCTCGATGATTTCGCGCACGTCGCGCTCGGCCTTCTCGGCCAATATGTCGTTGGTCCCCCAGGTGACGCGATCGGCGGGGATGGTGTTGTTCGCCATCCAGGTCCCGTTCACATGACGAAAGAAGTCGTCGCCCGGCTTCACGTTCATGTCGCGCGCCGTCAGATCGACGCCCCAGGCCCCAATCGCAGCGCGCGGCGTCGGCGCCGGTATCGGCGTCGGCGCCTCGCGCGTCGCGCATGCGACAAGCAGAGCCGCGCTCGATGCCGAAACGCCGCGCCGGGTCAAAGAAGCCATGAAATCCCCCATGAAGCCTAAAGCAGCGAACCTCGCTGCGTAGGGGCGCCGGTCAAGCTCTTTGTGATCAGCCGCACGGGCCAGGCTGCGATTGGCGGTTACAAATCGTCGACAAGCGGCGTTCGCTGGGCCAACAAACGCGCATGCCGCATAACGAGTGCGCAAAGCGCCGCTCAGAGCCTTCGCCGCTTCAGGCGCTTGTTGAGGAGATCCGCGCCTGCCGCGTGTGTGCGGGTAAGCTGGCGCACGCGCCGGCGCCGGTGGTTTGGGTGCATCCTGAAGCGCGCATTCTCATCGCCGGACAAGCGCCGGGGCGGCGGGTGCATGAGAGCGGCATTCCATGGAACGACCGCTCGGGCGATCGTTTGCGCGATTGGATGCAGCTCGATCGCCTGGCCTTCTACGATCGCTCCAATGTCGCGGTCGCCGCCATGGGCTTTTGCTATCCGGGCGCGGTGAACGGCGCTGATCTGCCGCCGCGGCGCGAGTGCGCACCGCTTTGGCGCCCGCGCTTGCTGCCGCTCCTGCGCAATGTGCGGCTCACGCTGCTGGTTGGAGCTTATGCGCACAAATACCATTTGGGCGATCAAGCCAAACCCACGCTCGGCGAAACCGTGCGCGCCTGGCGCGAGTATCGCGCCGACATTATCCCGCTGCCGCATCCGTCCTGGCGCAACACCGGCTGGCTTGCGCGCAATCCCTGGTTTGAAAAAGAATTGCTGCCGGTCTTGCGCCGCCGCGTAAAAGCCGCATTGGCTTAGCTTGGAATAGGGCGCCTGAGCGGTCAGGCGGCAGAGGGGCAGATGCGATCAACGCGGCGGAAAATTCTCGCGGGTTTGGCGACCACTTTGACCGCCGCGTGTCTGCCTACGGTGCAGCGCCGGCAATCGCCGCTGACCGGCTTTCAGGGTCCGCGCTTTGATGTCGACGCCCACCGTTTCGTCTCCTTCGACGGCGCCCCGCTTGGTTTGAGCGCTTGGCTGCCGAGCGGCGGCCAACAGCCTTCCGCCGTCATCATCGGCTTGCACGGCATGAACGATTATGCGGAGGCGACCTTCTATCTGATGGGTCCGTGGTTTGCCGCGCGCGGCGTCGCCTTTTACGCCTACGATGCGCGCGGTTTCGGCCGTTCCCCGGAGCGGGGCGTATGGGGCGGCCAGGAACTCATGACCGAAGACCTGCGCGCGGCGGTCAATCTGGCGCGGCAAATGTATCCCAACGCGACGCTCGTGGTCTTGGGCGATTCCATGGGCTCGGCGGAAGCCATCGCCACGTTCGGGGCGCCAGAGGCGCCGCACATCGATCGGCTTATTCTGACCGCGCCGGCGGTCTGGGGATGGTCGACGATGCCGGAAGCCTATGCGCTGACGCTCTGGATGGCCGCGCACACCTTTCCCTGGCAGCCGGTGGAGCCGCCGCGCAACATCACCCGCCACATCACCCCGTCAGACAATGTCGAAATGCTTCGCCATATCGGGCGTGACCGCAACATGTTGTTCACAACGCGCATCGATGCGCTCTACGGCCTTGTCAGTTTGATGGAGACCGCCTCCAGGCGCACAGCCAACCTCCGCGGCGATGTCGCATTCCTCTATGGCGCGCATGATCAGATCATTCCGCGCGCCTCGGCCGTGCGCGCCGCAAGCCGGCTGCCGCCGAGCGCGCGGACCGCAATCTACCCGGATGGCTACCACATGCTGATCCGCGATCTGCACCGGGAAGTGGTCTACGAGGACATCTTGAGCTTCATCCGCGATCCGGCCGCGCCCTTCCCCTCGAACGCGCAGCCGTTGCGGCCGGCGCCGGCTCATACCGCACCCGAAATGCACGTCGCCCAAGCAAATCATTAACGGCATCGCTCTAAGCTCGCGCCCGCCATGGCGCTCGCCTTCAAAGGCCTGTTCGATAAGCGCAAAGTCGCGCTCGCCCGCGCGCGTTTCCACGCGTGGTGGGAAGGCGACGAGTTCAATGAGGCCGCCGCGCAAGCGGCGATCGAGGCCACAGCCAATGACGAGGCTGAGACGACCGGCGGCGCTGAAGAGGAATTGTTCGATGCGCCGGTCTTTGACATGCCGCCGCGTCTGGCCGCGCTCGCCGCCCTTTGGGGCGAGGGCCGCGTCCGTCCCGGCGACAGCGCCGGCGAAAAATTGGAGCCCGGCTGGCTCGGCGTCGCCCCAGAAGGGGTGCTTGCCGTGCTCGGCCCCGGCCTCGAGGCGCCAATCGCTGCGATCGCCGCCGCCCATCCCGGCAAGATCGAAGTCTTCGAGTGGCGCGAGGAGACGTTCGAGGCGCTGCAAGACGGCCTCGCCAAAGTCAAGCTTGACGAGCGCATCGGGCTTGCCCGTATTGATCTCGAAACCCACGTTTTTCCGCTCGCTTTCTACGATGGCCTGATCAGCTGCGATGACTTCGCTTATTGCGCCCACCCCCCGCACCTGGCGCTGCAGATTGTAAAAACGCTGAAGCCCGGCGCCGCGGCTCTGATCGAGTGCTATGTCGGATTGAAGTGCGCCGAATATCCAACCGCGTTTGCGTCCGCGTTCGCCGAACCGCAAATCCGCGCCCATGGCGACCTCTTGCAAATCTTCAGCGACGCCGGCCTTACGCTGGACTCTGACGAAGACCTCACCGAGGAATTCCTCGAGCTCGCCCGCGCCGGCTTCAAACGCCTGGGCCAGGCGCTCACCAATGCCGCCAAGCTGGAAGTCGCCGCCGTGCAGGAGCTGGCTTGGGAAGCGGAAGCCTGGCGCATGCGCATGAAATTGCTGGCGCAGCGCCGCTTGGAGCGCCGGCGCTTTGTGCTGCGCCGACCGGCCGAAACCGCTTCTGAAGTCAAGCCGCCAGCTTGACGCCAACAGGGTCGCGCCTCATGGTCCGCGCGCTTTTCGAACCCGTTTTGGGGTTCTCGGGCGCGTAGCTCAGCGGGAGAGCACTCCCTTCACACGGGAGGGGTCACAGGTTCAATCCCTGTCGCGCCCACCACTTTCATCAATAAAACCAAATGCTCAAGTTCGCCCCGCAGCCTCTCGTTCTTTGCCCGTCGTGCTTCCGTTCCGATGAGACCGCGCTTGATCTGGATTTCAAACAGTGATCTCGGCGCTCTGCTGAACCATACCTCGCGCAGCATCGAGGGGGTCTTCGTGCGCAGTCAGATGGCGCACCTTCTCCAACTCCATTCCCACTTCTTCGGCTTTGTTTTCATGCCTGCGTCTAAACCGATCTTGCCGTTCAGGAGCGCACGAAGGCGAGTAACGGTGCGAAGTCGTGGTGGTCGGCGGCCCGGAGCGCTTGAATATAGGCGTTCCTCGTTCGATCTGCCTGCCCAAGATCACCCGCCCCCCAGCTGAAGCGTTGAGCCCCGAGCGACGTGACAGCGAGGTCCGCCATCAAGCGCGACCAGCGCCCATTCCCATTCGGGAACGGATGGATAAAGACCAGCGCGTGGTGGAAGCGTATCGCGGGATTCATCCGCTGCGAAGGTCTGGTTCGTCGCCCAATAGCGTGCATCGTCCAAGGCTTGCCGCAAGCGCGTTTGGATCCGCCAGGCCGGCACGCCGATGTTCTTGTCGGAGCGTCGGTATTCTCCCGCCCATGCCCACACACGATCGAACATGCGCTTGTGCAGCCCGCGCGCAAAAGCTTCCGAATAGAGGTCGCGTCGGCGAGAAAACGCCCAAGTCGTCGCGAGCAGGATATTCTCCTGTTCCAGCTCATTGAGTTCGCGCCTGAGTGCGACGTGCGAAGGGATGAGCCCCTCGCGTTCTTCAGGCGAGAGCGACGTGGCGTCCTCCGGCTCTGGGTCGAGGTCGCTCACGGCGCATCCCAAAGCCGCGCCGGACGCGTCAGCAGCTGGGCGATCAGAGCTTGGCGCGCTTTCGCGCGTCCGCTCTCATCGTCGACCGCTTGTTCTTCCAGGCGCATGGTCTGATCGACGGCTGCGAGATGAGCGTCAGCGGCAAGCGCCGCACGCTCGCGCAAAGTCGTCGCGAGCGGGCGTTCGGGGATCAGCACATAGACCACGCGACAACCGAGCGCCTCGGCGGCGCGTTCGAGGCTCTGCAGCGTGATGGCGCCGGTCGGCTCCGCCTTTTCTAGTTCGACAATGCGGGGTTGCTTCACGCCCATTCGCCGGGCCAGCTGCGCCGTGGTCATTCCCAGCGCCTCGCGGATGGCTTTGACCCAGCCACGGGACGGCCTCGCGGCCCGGTCCAGTAGGGGGCGCAAGGCGTCGAAACGCCGGTCGAGCTGGTCGTGGGCCGAGATCATGTGAATAACATATAGCTTATTAGTTGATAGCTAGTCAATAAGATATATCTTATCATATATAATAACCATAATAAGGTATCTCTTATCGATTGATGTTGAGCTTTCTGCGTGGACACGCTTGATGCGACTGCAGATCCATCAATGCATGGGCGCGACAGGGATTGAATTTTTCGTCAGCGGTCCAGCTCCCCTAAAAAGGGAATACTTCCAGCGCAATTCTACTGAAGAGGGCGCTGGTTCTGGTTCTCGCCTTGACATAAAAAATTCGATAATAGTAGAAATATCGAATGAATGCCGCCGAGACGATTTCCGCGCTGTCGGCGCTCGCCCATGAGCACCGGCTCGCCATCTACCGCCTGCTGGTTCAAGCCGGTCCCAATGGGAAGGCCGCCGGCGACATCGCCGAAGCGCTCGAGACGCCGCCGTCGTCGTTGTCGTTTCACCTCGCGCACCTCAATCGGGCCGGGCTGATCAGCCAGCGGCGCGAAAGTCGGTCGCTCATCTATTCGGCCGACTTCGATCGGATGAGCGCGTTGGTGGGCTTCCTCACCGAGAATTGCTGCGGCGGCCGATCCTGCGCGCCGGGCGCCAAACCCCAAGCCAAGAGGAAACCAGCGTGAAACGCTTGCATGTCCATGTCGGCGTGACCGACCTCGATCAATCGATCGGCTTTTATTCAACGCTGTTTGCGGTCGAACCCACGGTTCGCAAATACGATTACGCCAAGTGGATGCTTGAAGATCCGCGCGTGAATTTCGCGATCTCGACGCGGCCCGATGGCGGCGGCGTTCGCCATCTCGGGATCCAGGTCGAAAGCGACGCCGAGCTTCAGGAAGTCTACGACCGTCTCAGCAAGGCTGACGCGCCCGTGCTCGAGGAGGGCAAGACCACGTGTTGCTACGCGAAGTCGGAGAAATCCTGGATCGCCGACCCGCAGGGCGTGACTTGGGAGACCTTCCTCACCACCGGCGAGTCCACCGCTTATGGCGGGGGATCGGATTTCGCGGCGCCGGAATCACACGCGGCGACCAAGCCGGCGCCGTGTTGCGAACCCGCCCGTTGAAAACACCTATCGGAATGTGGAGGGGATGATGGCTGACAAGGGCGCACCGGAACGTCCGTTCAATGTGCTGTTTCTCTGCACCGGCAATTCGGCGCGATCGATCATGGCCGAGGCGATCATGAACCGCCTCGGCGCGCCGAAGTTCAAAGCATGGAGCGCCGGCTCGCAGCCCAAGGGCGAAGTCAATCCGCATGCGATCGCACTCTTGAAATCGCTCAACTACAAGACCGACGGCTTGCGCTCGAAGAGCTGGGAGGAGTTTTCCCAGCCTGATGCGCCCGAACTCGATTTCGTGTTCACGGTCTGCGACAACGCCGCGAGCGAGGTTTGTCCGGTTTGGCCCGGTCAGCCGATGTCGGCGCATTGGGGCGTGCCTGACCCCGCCGCCGCCGCGGGCGGCGACGCCGTGATCGGCCAAGCGTTCGCCGATTTGTTCCGGATGCTGCAAAACCGCATCACCATTTTCACGAACTTGCCGATCGCCAGTCTTGATCGTCTGTCGCTGCAGAAGCGGCTCGACGACATCGGCCGAATGCGCCGCGACCCGAGCGCGGAAGGCGCGGCTTAAAGCTCATGCAAATAGGTTGGGGACGGCGCCTGCTGGCCGAGGCGTTAGGTTCGCTGCTGCTGAGCGGAACCGTGATCGGTTCGGGCGTGCTCGCCGAACGTTTGGCGGGCGGCAATGACGCCATAGCGCTTATCGGCAACACCGCGGCGACGGGGGCGATGCTTTTCGTACTGGTGAGCGGCCTTGGGCCGATCTCGGGCGCGCACTTCAATCCGGCGGTGACGCTTGTGGCGGCGCTACGGCGCGAGATCGACGCGCCGATGGCGCTTCTCTATATTCCGATCCAGGTGGTTGGCTGCATCGCCGGGGCGTGGCTCGCGCATGCGATGTTTGAGCTGCCGATCATTCAGCTTTCAACCCACGTTCGCGCCGGACCTGGGCGCGTGTTGAGCGAGGGCGTCGCCACCTTCGCGCTCGTGTTCGCCATCCTGACCGTTTCACGTTGGCGCCCGCAGGCGCTGGCCGCCGCCGTCGCTCTGGTGATCACGGCCGGCTATTGGTGGACGGCGAGCACCTCGTTCGCCAATCCGGCCATCACCATCGCGCGGGCGATGACGGATACGTTCGCCGGCGTGCGCCCCGTGGACGCGCCTGGGTTTATCGCAGGCCAGTTCGCCGGCGCCCTGATCGCTTGGATGGCGTGGGCGATGCTTTCGCCAAACGAAGAGAAGGGCGGCCAAGCCTCACGCGTCCGCTAGGAGGCTGCGGCGTGTAGACAGATAGGCTGCACACCAGAACCCCAGCACGAGCACGAGCGAACCGGCGGTCATGCCGAAGACGGGGAGATCGTAGGAGCGGCCGACCTGCCAGAGCGCGGCGGCGCCAGACGGGGCGAGCGCCTTCGCCACGGCGCCGGGCGTGTTCATGGCGCCATTGATTGCGCCGCAATTCTCGCCGGTGATCATTTCCGGGACTGAGAGGCCGCGCACGATTGTCAGCACCCCATTGGAGGCGCCGTAAAGCGCCGCGACCAAGGCAATGACGGGCAGATTGGGCGGCGCGAAGGCGGAGGTCGGCGCTTCGAACCGGTCTTGAGACCCCAACGCCGCGTTTTCGTCCAAGCCGCAAGCGCCGCTCAACCGGCCAATCGGGGTGCGGAAATTGGGCGCATCACGGGGCTCGAGTTCTTCTCGTTGGGGACAATTTTATTTGCGATTTCCGCGTGCGAGCCTTGCCGTGGGGGACGCCCTTAAAGTGGGTAGCCGGCGCACACAAATTCGTAATTCAGGCAATAATTTAGCCCGAACCCGCGCGGCCAGACACAAGCCTGCCGCAAAGCGCCGCCATTGGCGACAAGCAACCCGCCTGCGACGATCAGGTCCTCGTGATGGCGATTGCCTCGGCGCCGCGACCTCGCCATATCGGCGCCTCGCTCGGCGTCCAAGATGACGACGCTGGCGGAGCGATCAGGGGGCTGACGCACGGCGCGGGAGCGAATTCCCGGCGCAACGGGTGCGGGTCTCACAAACCCACTCCCGTGAATGATTTGAAGGTGGAGCGGAATGGATCATGACTTCTGCAATGTGGAGGGCGCCAGACGCCTGAAGCAGCGGATCGAGGAATACTGGCGCGAGCGCGGCTACAACGTCGAAGTCAAGCTTGTCGAAGCTGGCTTTGTTGCGGCGATGCGTTCGGCGCGCACGGATGTGCGAAGCGACATGGTCAATGGTTTGCCGACAAAGCGGCAGGCCGCGAACGATCGCGGTAATGCAAACGAACGCCCTAGTGGGCGCGGCCTGGTGGAGGTCGCGTAAGCGCCGAATGCTGCGGGACCTAGCTGTGCGCTGTGAGCAAGCGCCGGCAAATGGGCGCTAAATCGGAATAACGATCGAGCACGACGTCTGCGCCGAGGGAGTCCGCGAAGCCGTCGCAATACCCGAATCGGACCACAATGACGGGCGCGCCCGCCGCGCGCGCGGCGGCGACGTCGGCGGTGGTGTCGCCGACCATCACCGAGCGTCGCACGACGCCGCCGGCGCGTTCGACCGCGGCGCGATAATGCTCAGGGTGCGGCTTTGAATGAGTGACCGCGTCGGCGCCGACAATCGCCGAGAAATAGCGCGACAGATTGAGCGCCTCCAGCAATTGCTGCGAAAGGTCGGTGCGCTTGTTTGTGCAGACCGAGAACTTGGCGCCCAGAGCGCCCAGTTGATCGAGGGCGTCGGTCAGGCCCGGAAACGGCGATGAGCGCCCGGCGATATCGGCGCGATAGAACTCGATGAACGCTGCGGTAAGCTGATCGAGCCGCTCGGCGCTGAAATTCGCGCCCGCCAGCTCGGTGGCGCGCTCAAGCAGCCGCCGCGCCCCATGCCCGACCAGATTGCGCACACTCGCCAGCTTGGCGTGGGGAAGGCCTTCCAGATCGAGCGTCTCGTTGAGCGCGCGCACCAGATCCGGCGCGGTGTCGACAAGCGTCCCGTCCAGATCGAATGCGATCGTCGCATCGGCGAGTTCGCCGGTTGTCATTTGGCCGCCCAACGTCCTCGGAAAGGGCGCGAACGCGCCTCAGTCGCGCCGCCCATGGCGTTGAGCTAGAACGGACCCTAGATTCGGACAAGTTGCGACGAGGCGGGAACACGATGAGCCGGGCGCGTGCGGCGATCATTCTGGCGGCGGGCCAAGGCACGCGGATGAAGTCCGATTTGCCGAAAGTGCTGCATCAGGTCGGCGGACGGCCGATGCTCGATTGGGTCGTGGCGGCGGTGAAAGGCGCGGGCGTCTCGCGCGTCGTCGTCGTGGTTGGCGCGAGCGCTCCGGCGCTGAACGAGCACGTGACCAAGACCCTCGGCGCTGACGCGATCGCCGTGCAGGACCCCCCGCTCGGCACCGGCCACGCCGTGCGCCGCGGCTGAAGCTGCGCTCGGCGATTTCGACGGCGATGTCGTCGTGCTTTACGGCGATGGTCCGCTGATCCAATCCAAGCGCGTTGAAGAATTATTCGCCGTCCGCGCCGCCAAGGGCGGGCAAGCGATCCTGGCGTTCAAGACGCGGAACCCGTTCGGTTACGGCCGCATCGTCTCGGGCGCTGACGGCGCAGTCGAACGCATCGTCGAAGAAAAAGATGCAAGCGAGGCTGAGCGCGCGATCACGCTATGCAATTCCGGCGCTGATGAGCGCCGACCTCAAGACGCTCTTTGCACTGTCGTCGAAATTGAAGAATGACAACGCCAAGGGCGAATACTATCTGACCGACATCGTCGCGCTTGGGCGCGACTCTGGCGTGGCCACGAGTGTCGTTGTCGGCGATGAAGCCGAGACGCTCGGCGTCAATTCGCGCGCCGAGTTGGCGCAAGCCGAAGCCGCCTTCCAGAACCGCGCCCGCACGGCGGCGATGGAGGCGGGCGTCACGCTGATCGATCCAGCAAGCGTGTTTTTTTCCTATGACACCGAGATCGAACCGGACGTCATCATCGAGCCCAACGTTTTCTTCGGTCGCGGCGTGAAGATCCGCCGCGGCGCGCGCATCCACGCTTATTGTCACTTTGACGGCGCCGAGATCGGCGAGAACGCGGAGATCGGCCCATTTGCGCGCTTCCGTCCGGGCTCAAAGCTCGCCCGCAAAGTGAAGATCGGCAATTTCGTCGAAGTAAAGAACGCCAATATGGCGGAAGGCGCGAAGGCCAGCCATTTGGCCTATGTCGGCGATGTCGATGTCGGCGCGCGCTCCAATCTCGGCGCCGGCACGATCGTCTGCAACTATGACGGCTTCGACAAATATCGCAGCACTATCGGCGAGGACGCCTTCATCGGCTCGGACACAGCATTGGTTTCGCCGGTGACGATCGGCGATCGCGCCTATACCGCAACCGGCAGCGTCATCACCAAGGATGTGCCCGCAGGCGCGCTCGGGGTCGCCCGCGGCCGGCAGGTCAATCTCGAAGGCTGGGCCGACAAGAACCGCGCCAAGAAGCGACCAGCGAAGGATGAGACGTGAGCGCCGATCTCGCCAAGCTCAACGCAGCGCAGGCCGCGCTCGATTACGTCAAGGACGGCATGGTCGTGGGCCTTGGCACCGGCTCGACTTCGGCGCATTTCGTGCGACTGCTCGGCGAACGCGTGCGGCAAGGCTTGCGCGTCAAGGGCGTGCCCACCTCCGAAGCCACACGCAATCTCGCCGAACAAGTCGCCATCCCGCTGCTTGAGATTTCACAAGTCGCTTCGATCGATCTCGATGTCGACGGCGCCGATGAAATCGATCCCGCGTTCCGGCTGGTGAAGGGCGGCGGCGGGGCGCTGCTGCGCGAAAAGATCGTCGCCGCCGCCAGCAAATCCATGGTCGTCATCGCCGACGAGAGCAAGTGGGTCGAAACGCTGGGGGCGTTCCCACTGCCGGTGGAAGTCACTCGTTTCGGCTTCGCCCTCACCCTCGAACGCGTACGCATGGCGCTGCGCGGGACCAAGTGCGGCGGCGACGAAGTCGTCTTGCGCACCAGCGGCAAAGCCAACGAGCCGGTCATCACCGATGGCGGCAACTACATCCTCGACGCCCACGCAAGAGCCATTCCCGCGCCGGAGGATTTGGGCGCGGCGCTGAAGGATATAGCCGGCGTCGTCGAACACGGCCTCTTCATCAATTTCGCGCGTACAATCATCCTCGGACAAGCCAAGGGCGCGGTGATCAAAGCGCACGAGTCTTTCTAGAGGGCGCTTTAAAGGCTGTTCTAGGCCGCCGCCGCCATCGGGCGTCCGCGGTAGCGCTTCGACAACCTCACATAGAACAGCCAAAACAACATGAATGGCAGCGGCGCAAGCGCCAGGAAGCCCAGTACGTGCAGCCGCCGCAGCCAGTCTGGAAACACTTGCGCTTGCCCAAGGAAGAGCGAGCCCGCCGCGCGCAAGCTATAGCGCCGCCCGCAAGCTCTAAGGCGCCGCGCGCTAGCTCTAAGTTGAAGCGCGTTTCTTCTTTTTGTCGGTGACTTTCCTGCCCCGCATGCGCGCGGCGGCCGCGCGCAGCGCCGATTTTTCAGGCTTGCACTTCGGGCAGGCGCAAATGCCCTTCAGAAACTGGTTGAAATAGTTCTTGCCGTAATCGTAGTTCAGTTCTTCGCCGGCTTTGATGCGGCGGCGGGCGTGAATATAGACGCGGCCCTTATAGATGTTAGGCTCGCAATTCGGCCGGCAGGAATGATTGATGTAGCGCGCCGTGTTCCAGCGCGGGGCGCCATCGATGGTCTTGCGCGAGTGGATCTCGAAAAGATATTTGCTGTTGCTCTTTTCTTCCTGCTCCTTGCTGATCTCCACGCCGGTATATTCGATGATGCAGGCGCCTTTGGGGATTTCGCCGTCAGCGTAGAGCCCAAGCCCGGTCTTGGAGCGCCCGACGCGCAAATCGAAATCGCCGGGGGTGTAGTTCAATCGGGGCATGCAGACCTTTCCGGGTTGCGAAGCGGCCACCCCATCCGCAAACCGGGGTGATTTGGCAAGCGTGAAGTTGTCTCACTCGACGCGCTTGGACCCGCTAACGCCGTGCAAGCCTCTCAAGGGCGTGAGCTTCGGCTCGCGTGAGGAATGGCTGGGGTGCTAGGATTCGAACCTAGGAATGGCGGTACCAAAAACCGCTGCCTTACCGCTTGGCGACACCCCAAAGCGCGAGGCGGCTACTTAAGGGCGCCCGCCGCGCGATGCAACCGCCGCACTAACGCGGCCGGTTTTAGTCATTTTGTCCGCGTTGCGTGGCCAAAAGGCCTCGTCTATAAGCCCCGCTCTTCGGAGCATAGCTCAGCCTGGTAGAGCACCACGTTCGGGACGTGGGGGTCGTTGGTTCAAATCCAGCTGCTCCGACCAATCAATTCAAGGTGACCGCGCCGGACGGCCCGGTTGGTCGTACATGGGGTGCGCACCCTTGGACGCCCTGTGAACAATGCCCAGGCCAGGTCGCGGCGCGCTCCGGTCCCGCGGCGCCGGCCGAGGGCTTCATTGCGTTCGGCGCCTTCTTCGCCGCGCTTGATTCCGATCAAGGCCGCCTTGCTGCATGGGCCCATCTTGGAAGTTGTTTTGGGTGATGCCATGAACGCGCCCCTTGTGCGGCCTCAGAGGCCGCAGGCAGGCTGGTCAGTAGAAGAGGCCTTCCTTGGCGTTTTGACGCTTGCTGCAGTGTGCGATGGACAGAAGGCGGCCAAGCGGCTCCGCGCCGTACATGATTTCGCTGCGCGCTCACCCTTCCTTATGAGCCTTGGCGAAGTCCGCCTGGTTCAACTCCATGCCGACGTCGTGGCGCGCATCGGCGAGGCCAAGTGCGACACGCAGTGCGATGCTCTAGAGCAGGCTTGCCGCACGCTGCCCGCGGACATGCGGCCGAGCACTTACGGTGCGTGCGTCGACATTCTGGGCGCAGACGGGACGCTGCCGGTGGCGGAACGCGAGTTCCTGAACAGGCTGCAGAGGGTGCTGTGCATGGGCCCCGACCTAGCGCTGCAGATTGAGAACGTGCTGCTGCTCAAGAACCGTTTCTAGATTTCTTCGCGCAGTGCTCACGCCGGGTAGGGTTATGGCATTCAAGAACATCATTATTCCCGTCCTATCTGTGGCTGCGGACGAGCCAGCTCTGAAAGCTGCAGAAATCGTCGCCGATATGGCCGATGGCCATCTAACAGCGGTGTTTCTTGAAATCGAACCCGATCCAGTTGTGGCCGCTGACGGCTATGTCTGTGGCGAGGTTTGGGATCAGATCTCACAAGCGCTGGCCGAAGACGCCCGCGCCGTCAAGTCGGCGCTCGAACGCAGAGCTTGGTCGCGCCGCGCGGCGATCCGAGAGTTGCCCACGCGTCTTAGCGTTGTGGGGGCCGATTTCGGGGCAATCGCCCGATGCGCCGACCTCACGGTGATGCGTCGGCTGGGGCAGGGGCTCGATTCCGGAATTCGTTCTGAATTGTTTGAAGCCGCATTGTTTAAGTCAGGCAGGCCGGTGTTGCTGGCCCCGCCAGACTGGCATGGCGGCATTGGCCGCCGCGTATTCATCGCTTGGAGCGGCAAGCGCGAGGCCGCGCGCGCCGTCGCTGACGCCTTGCCCTTCATTGAAGGCGCCGATCGCGTGACGATAGCGACCGTGGCGGATGAACAGCATCCGAGTCTTGATTCCAGCGAAGCGGTAGCGGCCCATTTGAGCCAGCATGGGATTAAGGCCGAGCTCAAGTCGCTTCACCGAGACGCTCGCGACGAAGGCGCGGCGCTCCTCGAGGCGGCGCGGATCGCGGAGGCCGACCTCATCGTCATGGGCGGATACGGTCACGCCCGCGCGACGGAGTTCATTTTCGGCGGCGTCACGCGGTCGCTCTCGCATGCCTCGCCCCTCCCCGTGCTTATGTCGCACTGAACTTATGCATCGTGCATGGCGGGGCTGCGTGACGCACGGCCTGCCTTATGGCCTGCGTCTCGCATTCCACTTGTCCAGCACGCGGCCCATCGGCCCGCTTAGACGCAATTGCTGGACTTGGAAGAGCGCTGGCGCATTGATGAGGCGCAAAGTGCGGGGAGAGGCCAATGGCGACAAGAAAGAGATCGCCCGCCGTTCACCGCCAGCCTTCGTCAAACCTATGTTGGCCAAGCTGAGCGCAGCCCCACCCCGAGGGCGACAATTGGGTTCATGAGGTCAAGTTCGACGGCTATCGAATTCAGGCGCGCGTCGTAAGCGGCCAAGCAACGCTCACGACTTTCAGCGGCCAGAATAGGACCAAAAGACTGGGCGCGCGCGTGCCTCGCGCACCGTCGCGCCTGCGATGCGCGAATGCGCTGCTCGATGGAGAAGTTATCGCCGAAAATGACCGGGGCCTGTCCGACTTCGCGGTGTTGGCCGATGATTTGACCGGTGGCGACGACAGCAAGTTGGCTTATCCCATTATCGCCAACCACGACATCATGTGCGTGGCGCGTCCATGCATGTTTGAGAGAGATCAATCCGCGCAGCCCAAGTTTGGACCATGAAAGCGGTCCGTTCACGCATTGGCGTGCCCCCGCGGAGCGCCCACCATGAGCCAAGCCTTGCAGATGTCGTTCCCGCCCTTGCCGGCGCCGCGCAGGCGCGGCGGGCGTCCGCTGATGGAGGCCTTGGCCGAGCGACGCTCGGCGCGCAGTTTTGCGACACGCAGCCTCGAGCCGCAATTGCTCGCCGATCTGCTCTGGGCCGCCTCTGGCGTCAATCGGCTGGAGAGTGCGCATTTGACCGCGCCATCAGCACGCAACTGGCAGGAGATCGCCGTCTATGTCGCGCTGGCGCAAGGCTATTTCCGCTATCAGCCGCCCGACGCCTCCCTTGTTCCGCTCGGCGACGCCGACATTCGCGGCGAGGCCGGCGTCCAGGACTTTGTCGCCACAGCGCCCGTCAACCTGATCTATGTGGCTGATCGCGCCAAAATCGAGGGATCAAACGAGGATAAGGCGTTCTTCGCCGGCGCCGATAGCGCCTTCATGGCTGAGAACGTCTACCTCTTCTGCGCCTCTGAAGGCCTGGCGTGCGTCGTACGAGCGTTGATTGATCGCTCAGTGTTGGCGCAGACACTGAAGTTGGCGCCCGAGCAACGGATCACGTTGGCGCAAAGCGTCGGTTATCCCTCGGTGTGAACGAGCCATGCTTCTGGTGACAATGTCATGATCGCGCTTATCCGGAGCCGGAGGCGTTTCTCTTGATCATCCTCAAGCGCGCCTTGGGCCGGAGCGCAGGTCCATGACCGGCGCCATTGTGGAAGCGCGAGAATTAACCCGCGTTTTCGGGAGGATGACGGCAGTCGACCACGTCTCATTTGAGGTCGCAACAGGCGAGCGCGTGGCTCTCATCGGCCCCAATCGCCAGCAACGCCATCTATCCCATCGCCATGATGCCAGGCTGGCTGGGCGCCATCGCCATCGCTAATCCGCTGAGCTACGCAGTCGACGGCCTTCGCGCGCTCATGTTGCGCGACACGCAAAGTCAATTCGGGCTGGGCCTCGACTTCGCGGTGCTGGTTGCAACTCTGGCGATCTTGGTGGTGATCGCCACGCGTCTCTAGCCGCGACTTACGCAATAGAATGCGGGGGGCTGAGAGGAATTGGCGTTAGTCGCTAAAGGCGCTCCGCGCTCAGGCGGACATATGCGTGAACACCCACGCAAGCCCCATCACAAAACCCACGATCAGCACCCAGCGCGCCGTCTCCGCCATGGCGTGGACGGCGCCGCGCAGCGGCTCGAAGGCGCTCATCGCCAGCACCACGACGAAGGCCGTGCCGGTGGCGAGCCACACTTCGAAAGCGCCGAGCTGGCTGTCCATTCCGGCGATCCAGGTCAAATACGAGCCGATCGCGGCGATCACGAAGCGCACCAAGCCCTTGAGCATGGCGCTGCCGCTATGATGGGGATCGCGCACCCGCGCCGGGGTCGGGTTGGCGGCGAGGGCGGGACTGGGCGCCGGCAAGGGCGCCGGTTCAGACGGGGGCGCCAATTGGGTCCGAAGCCTGCGCCACGCCTCCGCCTCTAGCTCGGCGCGCACCTGCTGTTCGAACATCCAATCGTCACTGGCGAACGGCGGCGGCGTCCTGCGAGACGCAGTCATGGTGCGCTACCCTCCCGGCTCAGCGAACGTCATAATGCTCCAACGCCGCGAACCGGGAAATGGGCTTGCTCAGGCGGCCCGCCGATTTCCGGCGCGTCCTTGAGCCGCTGGCGATTTATCATTTTTCGATAAATTCCCCCTTGCGCCCGGAACCAGTTCATATCATTTATCGATAAATCCCGGAGCGGGTGGCCGGGGGTGGAGTGTGACCTCGTGAAACAGTTTCTGATCACGGTAGCCGGCGTTCTGGTCGGACTATTCGTCTTCTTATTCATCGGCCCGATCCTGCTTTTATCGATGATTGCGGCCTCGGTGCACGGGCCGGTGCAGCCCGCGCACATGGTGCTTGCGCTCGATCTGCGCGAGGTCATGACCGATCAGCGCTCCAATAGTCCGTTCGCGGGTCTAAGCGGCCGGCAATCCCTGCTGGATACGCTCGGCCGCATCGACGCGGCCCGGAGCGATCCGGCCGTGGAGGGCCTTTTCGTCCGCGCCAACACCCAAGGCATGCAGCCGGCGCAAGCCGAGGAATTGCGCAGTGCGCTCGCCGCCTTCCGGCAGTCCGGCAAGTTCGTGGTCGCGCATTTGCAAAATGACGGCGTGCGCATGGGCATGCCGGGCTATCTCGCGGTCGCGGGCGCCAACCAAGTGTGGACCCAGGCCAGCAGCGAATTCATGCCGATGGGGCTTGCCGCCGAAGTCACTTTCTTCGGCAACACGCTGCAGCGTTATCACATGCAGGCGCAGTTCGAGACGCGCGAGGAATACAAGACCGCCGCCGCCGAGCTCACCGATTCAAACTTCACGCCGGCCCACCGCGAAGAAGTGACTGGCCTGATGACCGGCATCTACAATTCAATGCTCGCCGACATCGCCGCCGATCGTCATCTGACGGCGGAGCAAGCGCGCTCGGCGATCGAGTCGACGCCCTATATCGCCCAACAAGCGATGAACCTGCGACTTGTCGATCACATCGGCCGCCCTGAAGAGGCCCAGCGTGCAGCGCTGGCGCTGGCGCGCAATCATGGCGCCGAAGTCGTCGATTTCGACGATTATCGCGGCCCGCAGCACGCCAGCGGCCGCGTCATCGCGGTGGTGCAAGGCGAGGGCGCCATCGTCTCCGGCCCCGTCGATCACGAGTTCTTCAGCGATGAGCGGCAGATGAACAGCGATGTCGTCGCCAAGGCGCTGCTCGACGCCTCCGCCGACAACGACGTCGCCGCCATCGTCTTTCGCGTGAACAGCCCAGGCGGTTCGGTGGTCGCTTCCGACCAGATCTTGGCGGCGCTGCGGGTGGCGCGCTCGCGCGGCAAGCACGTGGTCGTCTCGATGGGCGATGTCGCCGCGTCGGGCGGCTATTATGTCTCCGCCTACGCCGACGAAATCATCGCCGAGCCCACCACCATCACCGGTTCGATCGGCGTGCTCGGCGGCAAGCTGATCATCGGCCCGGCGATGGATCATTATCTGTCGACCAACACCCAGACGCTCAGCGTCGGCTCGCCGCTGGTCGACGATGTTCTCCTCCCAGCATCCGTTCAATCCCGCTGAACGCGCCGCCTTCGCCGGCTTCATCGACCGCGCCTATGCGCAGTTCATCGGCCTCGTCGCCGATGGCCGCCACATGAGCGTCGATCAAGCCCACGCCGTCGCCCATGGCCGGGTCTGGACCGGCCAGCAAGCGCTTGAGCGCCAGCTGGTCGATCGCCTTGGCGGGTTCGCGGACGCGGTGGCCGCGGGCGCGCGCGCTGGCCGGCATTTCCGCCAATGCGCAGACGCAATTGCGCTACTATCCGCAGGTCGAGAATCCATTCCGCAATTTGGGCCGCGCGTTTGGCGCCTCATCGGAAAGCGTTGAAGCGCTGGCCCGGATCAATGCGGTCCTCTCCGATCCGCGCGTGCAGCGCGCCATGGCGGCGGTGCGTGAAGAGGACGCCAACGTCCGCGCCGAAAGCGGCCGCATCACCGTCCACTAAGACCAAAGCTCCATAAGCCCCTCGATACGGCCCTCCGGCGACGGAGGGCCGCTTTGTTGGCGGCGCACGGACCGTTTCTTGTGGGGCTTCTTGGAGCGGGGCGGGATTGGCTTGGGCGTGAGGGCGCAAGCCTGCTCAGCGCCGCGACAAAAGCCGCCTAACCTTTGTTTTCGACTTCGTACTTCGGCAGGTCGGCGCGCAGATTTTCGTAGAGGCGCTCGACGAAGCGCTCGGCGTCGTCATCGACAAAATCGTCGAAATAGGCGTCGAGATTGCTTTCGAACACGTATTCGCCTTCCTCGGCGAAGATGAAGCCCAGCTCCTCCTCGCTCGGCACGTGCAGGACGACGATGGAAGTTTCCTCGTCGTCGTCGTCGCTTAGCGCAAACGCCAAGCGCCGGCTCTGGATCTTCAGTTCCAGGATCGGCGCCAGCGCCTGCAGGGCGGCAAGTTCGTCGAAGCCGCTTTCTTCGGTGAGCGACGCCTCCAGGCGCTTGCGCGCGGCGTCGACCTCAGCGTCGAACCCGCCGCTTTGCGGCGCCGCGGGCTCCGTTTTCTTGATCATCATGCGGCTTCCAAGAGGCTCTGGAATACCGCTGCGCCGCCCATGCGGCCCAGCACGGGATCGGACTGGCTCGTTCGGGGTGGGGCATCATGCCCATGACATTGCCGCGCGCATTGACGATGCCGGCGATATCGCGCATCGATCCGTTCGGATTGTCGAGATAGCGGAACACCACCCGGCCCTCGCCCTCAAGCTCATCGAGCGTCTTTTCGTCGGCGATATAGCGGCCATCGCCATGCGCAATCGGGATCTTGGTGTCGCGGGCTTCGCGATAGGCGCGGGTAAAGGCGGTATTGCCGTTTACGATCGCGAGCGGGACTTCCTTGCAGGAGAACTTGAGCCCGATATTGCGCCCGAGCGCGCCGGGCAGAAGCCGCGTTTCGGTGAGCGTCTGAAAGCCGTTGCAGATGCCAAGCACGAGGCCGCCGCGTTCGGCGTGATCGATCACCGCGCGCATCACCGGGCTCTTGGCCGCCATGGCGCCGGAGCGGAGATAGTCGCCGTAGGAAAAGCCGCCCGGCAGCACCACGACATCAACGCCTTCCGGGAGTTGGGTTTCCTTGTGCCAAACCATCGCCGCCGGCTTGCCGGAAAGGCGTTGCAGCGCCCGCGCCGCATCGCGGTCGCAGTTCGACCCGGGAAACACGATCACCGCTGAGTTCATGGCGCTCACTTAAACTGCGTCGCCTCTGAATTAAAGGCGGCGGCGCCGATTAGGGGCTGTTGTGGCAGAATCTCTGTTCCGGATCGGTCGCATAGGCGCTGGGATCGCCAAGTCCCATAAGCCAGATAAGCGACCCCGGCGACAAATCGCGCCAAGCCGGCCCCTCATGGCGCCACGGCCCAATGCATGCGCGCATCGGCGCATTGAGGCGCTGCAAGGCCTCGATCACCTCACGGGGCACATCGGCGGGACGATGCACCGAGCCCGCGGCTTCGCGCGTGCCGCCGGTGACGACCCAGCGCAGATGCGCGGCGCTGTCGGTGATCCACGCCGTCTGGGCGCCGACGGGAGAATGCAACAGCGCGCCGCCGAACAGGTTGGGATGATCGTTTGCGAGCACGAGCGCCAAATCGGCGCCATTCGAGAAACCGCCGATGAAGCTCTTTGAGGGATCGGTCGCGGCGCGTTGAGTTCGCTGCGCCCACGGAACGACTTGGTTCACGAACCAATCCTCGTGCACGCGGAAATCGTCGCTGCCGCCGGGAAGGCCGCGGAGGTATTCGCCGCCCCGCGTTTCGCCGCGCGGATTTGCATCCGGCGCTATAAAAAGGATAGGCGGCCAGCGCGCCTGAATCCAAAGCCGGCTTCAACCGCAGCAAGGCGACATTCAGGCCGTCAAGGCCATCGAAAATGTAGAGCGTCGGCAGGCGCTGATTGGTGGGCGCGTTGGCCGGGCGCCAAACCCAAACCACGCGGCTTTCGCCAGGCCGGGGCCCCGGAAACACCGAGCCGCGCGTCTGCGTGTGGATTTGGTCCCGCGCCGGCTGCATGCCGTCATTGGGATTGGCGCGCGGGAAGATTTGTGCGGACGCGGTCGCCGCGCAGAAGGTCAGAAGAGCGGCGAACGCCAGTTTGGAGAGCATGACCAAGCCGTAACCGGCCCAAAAACGCCGCGCTAGGGCGCTCCGCGCTCAAAATTCGGTGAGCGCGGCGTTTGCCTTGCGGTATGCTCCGCGCCCATGGGACCGCCTTGGGTTACGCTCGCCGCCGCCATCGCCATCACTGCGACCGCAGTGCTGAGCTGGATCCTGTGGCGAATGAACGGCGGCGGCCGCGGCGACTAGGGCGCGCGCGTCGGCGTGTACATGTCCGGCAAGAGCCGCTGCAAGTTGCGTTGTTTCGGCAGATCGTTGAACACGATGTAGGGCTGGTCGGGATGCAGCGAGAGATAGTTCTGGTGATAGTCTTCGGCCGGCCAGAAGCGCGTCAGCATGTCGACGCGCGTCACGATCGGCGCTGAATAGGTGTGGGCGGCGTTGAGTTGGGCGATGTAGGCGCGCGCCACGCGCGCTTGCTCCGGATTCGCCGCGAAGATGTCGCCGCGATAGCTCGGGCCCGAATCGGGGCCCTGCCGATTGAGCTGGGTCGGATCGGTCGCCACCGAGAAATAGACGCGCAACAATTGGCCGAACGAGACCACGCGCGGATCGTAGGTGATCTCGACGGATTCGGCGTGGCCGGTGGTTTCGGTGGTGACGTCTTCATAAGTGGGATTGGCCATCGTCCCGCCGGCATAACCCGAGCGCACGCTGTGGACCCCGCGCACGTGCTCGAACACGCCCTCCATGCCCCAAAAACAGCCCCCGGCGAGCACCGCGCTCTGCAGTCCAGAAGCAGTGGGCGCAGGCATATCGACGCCAGGCGCCGGCACGGCGTGCGGCGCCTGGTCGGCCGCGGCGGGCGCGCACGCCAACAGCGCCAAGGCCGACAATGGGGCGAGAAGAAGGCTGCGGATCACGTCGTGACTCCTTGATGTTGCTCTCCCTATACGGCGCGAGGGGGGCTTCGGGTTACGCGCTCCTCACAACAGCGACAAACTATCCAGCGCCAGCACTTGCCAGGCCGGCCGCTCGGCCATGACCGCAAACATTTCATCGCCCCGCGGCGTGCGTTCGACGTTCATGGACGCAAGGATCGCCATTAAGAAACCTGAGAAGGCGTAGAAGCGGTATTCCCGCCACACTTCATCGCGGTCAGCGGCGACGCCCAGCTGCGCCAGTTCATCGATGTAGAATGCGACAAGCCGCTCTTCCTCGCGCTTGCGCACCTGGCCATCGGCTATGCTCGTGCCGATGAGATAGGCGACATCGGCTGCGCCCGCGCCAACGCCCAGCGTTTGCCAGTCGACGACGAACGCGCGCTCATCGTCCGGCGCGAACAGAATATTGTCGATGCGGAAGTCGCGATGCTGCAGCGTCGGCGCCGCCGGCGCGCGTCCGAGATAGGCGTCGAGCCTCGCCACGAAAGCTTCGCCCATCGCCAAAATGTCGGGCGAAAGCCGACCGGCGTAGCGTTCGCGAAATTGCGGATAGAGCGCCGGCAGAAGCATACGGATCATGTCGGCGGAATTCTCGCTCGGCCGCAGCCACTCATAGGCGCCGGCGCGTCCATTATTCCAGAACGGCGCGTGCAAACGCGCCGCCTGCTTCAAGCCGGCCTCGATTTGGCGAACGCTCGCCCCGGCGAGCTGATCGCCTTGCCGCGCCGGCGCCAAATCCTCGAGCAGCAATACGAAATCTAGATCGTCGTTTTCGCTCTCCAAGTGCAAGCAGCGGGGACACGCCACCTTGGCGTCGGGCGCCAACCAGCGGTACCAGCCCAATTCTAGCGTGTAGCACTTCATCGCCTGCGCAATCGCGCGCGTCTTGGCGTCGTGCGAGGGGCATTTCGCCACGATCGAGGCGGGTCCATCGAACCCCTCCCAAAGCAGCGAGAGCCGGAAGCTCTTGCTCATCTGTCCGGTGCCGACGGCTTTCGATGTGAAGCTTTGCAAAGAGCCGCGCGGCGCTCCGAGCGCAAGCGCGAGCCAATCGGTTGTGAACGCCGAAGGATCGCTAGCCACGCTCACGGATGGGGATCCAGGACGCTTTTGAATCCGCTTGGCGCGTGCGGGCCGATCAGCAATTGCTCAAGCACGCCTGCGCCTTCAAATGTCCGCCCGCCATCCTCCAAGCATGCATGCGCCAGCGCCTGGATATGCAGATTGCCGGGCGCCCCGTCTTCAGCGTTCTCGATGACGTCATAGGCGGTCTCGAAAGCGCCGTGATCGCGCCCGTGCCCCCAGGTCGGATGGGTGTAGCCGAGCCCGCTCATATAGAAGCGCTTGCCGCTGGGGGTGAGGCGCAGCTTGGCTCCCTCCGCGGCGAGCGCAATCTCGGCCTGCTTGATCCGCCGCGACCCCGAGACGAACTGCAATTGCAGCGCGGGCTGTTCGTATTCCGTGCGCGACGCGCCGAACACATCGATCACGGCGCGCCGGTTCCAGGCCTTGCCGGTTTCGTCGTCGTTGCTGTGAAAGAAGAGGGCGCGGTCGTCGAAATTGATCGGCGCCCAGAGCCAGAAGAATTGAAATCCCCCCGCCGCCGGCTGCGCATCGGGCGCGCCCACGGGGCGGATGCCCCAAGAGCGGTCACGCGTGCCGCGCACATTCGCGCCGTCGAGCCGCGCTTCGGCGCCGTTATGCGTCAACGTCCCGCTCCAGGCGCCATTTTGCGTCATGCGCGTATAATCCATGAACATGCGCGGGCCTTGCCGACGCGTGAAGCGCGGCTCTTCGATCGGCGCGTGACGGCCCTCAAACACCAGATCGGCGCCAATGCCGCTGTCATTTTCGCCAACGCGCACGCCGAGTTTCTTGAGGGGTTCGATCACGCGCACTTCGATCGGCCCGACAACCAAATCCATGCGCTCGCTCATGAGGCGTCGCGAGGCGCGGATATTGTGCTGCTTGCCGTCGACGAGCAGGCAAAACGCCGCGTCGATCACATCGAGATGCGGGTAGACGCCCAACGCCGCGGCGAAGAAGAGCGACCCATCGCCTGAATACCCATTGAAGAAATAGCGGTCGTAGAAATTGCGGTCGCTGCCGGCGAACGCCACCGGCTCCGGCGTCTGATGGATCGGGTAGTCATCGCCTCTGGTGAGCACGGGTGTTTGCCTTGTCCTTTTCGGGGAAGCCTAGAGGCGGGCGTCGCAGGGGCGCAAGCGGCGCTGGCGGCTCAGCCGTTGTCGGCGGCGCCAAATCGCCGCGCCGCTCGAAGCGGCGCGGGCGCAACGGACGGCCTCAATCCGGCGCCCCAAAGCGGTTGCGAGTGCGAGCCGTCCAGCGATAGGCGGCCTTAAATAGGCGGCCTTAAGGTGCGCGGCCGCTAGCGCGCGATCTCGACGCGATAGCTTTCGATCACGGTGTTTGCGAGCAGTTTCTCGCACATTTCCCTGACCTGCGCCTCGGCGGTTTCAGGATCGAGATCGCCATCGAGCTCAATCTCGATGCTTTTGCCGACCCGCGCATCCTGGACATCGCCGAAGCCAAGATCCTTCAGGGCGCTGGCGACGGCCTTGCCCTGCACATCCAGCACGCCGGGCTTCAGACCGACGGTGACGATGGCTTTCATAACTTTCCCCTTGCCCGGGTGTGCGCTCAATGCACGCTTTCGCCACCCGCGGCGGCTTGTTTCACGATGCCCAGACGGCGCGCCACTTCGACGTAGGCCTCGGTGACGTTGCCGAGGTCGCGCCGGAAGCGGTCCTTGTCCATTTTCTCGTTGGTCTGCACGTCCCAAAGCCGGCAGCAATCCGGGCTGATCTCGTCGGCCAGCACCGTGCGCACCATGTCGCCTTCGTAGAGACGGCCATACTCGAGTTTGAAATCGACCAAGCGGATGCCGACGGCGCCGAACATCCCGAACAAATAATCGTTGATGCGCAGCGTCAGCGCCATGATGTCGTCGATGTCCTGGGTGCTCGCCCAGTTGAACGCGGTGATGTGCTCTTCCGCGACCATCGGGATCCTGAAGCGCGTCGTTCTTGTAATAGAATTCGATGATCGAGCGCGGCAGCGGCGTGCCTTCCTCGATGCCCAGCTTCTGCGACAGCGAGCCGGCGGCCACGTTCCGGCACACCACCTCCAACGGAATGATCTCGACTTCGCGAACCAGCTGTTCGCGCATGTTCATGGTCTTGATGTAATGGGTGGGCACGCCGATCGCGTTCAGGTTCTGCATGATGAACCCGGAGATCTGATTGTTGATGACGCCTTTGCCTTCGAGGATCGCCTTCTTCTGGGCGTTGAAGGCGGTGGCGTCGTCCTTGAAATATTGGATGAGCGTGCCGGGCTCTGGGCCTTCGAACAGAATCTTGGCCTTGCCTTCGTAGATCTTCTTGCGACGGGACATGCGCTCCCTCCTCGAAGGCGAAGCGCCCGACCGGGCGCTCATCAAGCTGTTGGGGAGGCGGGGATTCGGTTTCCGCCTCGTCCAGAACTTAGGGGTAAGCGCCCCCCGCCACAATTGCTCCTGCGGCCTTGGCCGCCAGGGCGGGCGCAGTTGATCGCCGGCCAGGGGCTCTCTATTCAGGCCAGGAACAGGCGGAGAGACCCAAATCCATGGCTGAATTCGACGACCGCGAGCGCGCCGAAGAGACAAAATTCAAGCTAGATCAAGAGCTTGAGTTCAAAGCCCAAGCGCGCCGCGCCAAATTGGTCGGCTTATGGGCCGCCGAACTCATGGGCCTCTCGGATGGCGCCGCCGACGACTACGCCAAGTCCGTGGTCATGGCCGACATGGAAGAGGCGGGCTCCGAGGACATCTTCCGCAAGATCCGCGCCGATCTCGACATGCAATCGGTGCAGCTTTCCGATCATCAAATCCGCGCCAAATTGGAGGAATGCCTGGCCACCGCCCGCGAGCAGATCCAGGCCGGTAAATGAGCCAAACGCTCGCGCGTCGTTGGCTGAGCGCGCCGTATCGGGCCGCGATCGCAGTGATTGCCGGCTCGCTGGTGCTGGCCGCGTCGTCTTGGGTGGAGGCGCCGATGTGGCCGGTGCCGATCACTCTGCAAAGCTTCGCAGTGTGCATCATCGGCGCGCTCTTCGGCGCGCGCTCGGGCGCGGCGACCGTTGGCGCCTACCTGATCGAAGCCGCATTGGGTCTGCCAGTGCTTGCCGGCGGCGCCGGCGGTTTCGTCCACCTGTTGGGACCCACTGGCGGCTATCTCATCGGCTTCGTCTTTGCGGCCGCGACCGCGGGCGCGCTGGTCGAGCGCGGCTGGACAAGAGCTTCGTTGCGCTCGTCGCGGTGATGCTGGCCGCGCACATCGTCATCTTCGCCTTCGGCGTCGTGCAGCTTCAGCTCTTCGTCGGCTGGTCCCAAGCTTGGACGGGCGGCGTCGCCCCGTTCCTGGTCGGCACGATCATCAAGACCCTCGCCGCCGCCGCAACCGTTCGCGCCGCCGCCCCGGCGTTGCGCTAGCCGAAGACCCGCGCGAATACCGCATCGACGTGGGCGAAATGGCGCGCGTCGTCGAAACAGGATTCCAGCGTCTTCACGTTTAGCTTGCCGGTCACGTCCTTGTCCGCCTTCAGCTTGTCGAGGAGGGCCGTTTGCGGTCGCGGCGGGGGGCTTTGCCACACCGCCATCGCGTTCCGCTGCACCATGCGATAAGCGTCCTCGCGCGAAACGCCGGCTTGCGTCAGCGCCAACATCACGCGTCTGCGAATTGTGCAGCCCGCCCAGCAGCGCCAGATTGCGCGCCATGTTTTCAGGGTAGACGACGAGCTTTTCGATCACCATCGCCATCCGCTGCAGCGCGAAGTCGAGATGGATGGTGGCGTCCGGGCCGATGCCGCGTTCGACCGACGAGTGCGAAATATCGCGCTCGTGCCAAAGCGCCACGTTTTCCAAGGCCGGGGTCACGGCGCTGCGCACAAGCCGCGCCAGGCCGCAAAGATTTTCCGCCAGCACCGGATTGCGCTTGTGGGGCATGGCGGAGGATCCCTTCTGCCCCGGCTCGAAATATTCTTCCGCCTCCAGCACCTCGGTGCGCTGCAAATGCCGGATTTCGTCGCCAGCCGTTCGACGCCGGAGGCCACAACGCCCAGCGCCGAGAAAAACGCCGCGTGGCGGTCGCGCGGGATCACTTGCGTCGAGACCGGCTCGACCGCGAGGCCCAATTTGTCGGCGACGTATTTCTCCACGCGCGGATCGATTTGCGCGAAGGTGCCGACCGCGCCGGAAATCGCGCAGGTCGCGATCTCCCTGCGGCTCACGCGCAGCCGCTCAAGGTTGCGCGCGAACTCTGCATAATGGCCGGCGAGTTTTAGGCCAAACGTCGTCGGCTCGGCGTGGATGCCGTGTGAGCGCCCGATCGTCGGCGTCATCTTATATTCGAACGCGCGCTTCTTCAGCGCCGCCATCACCCGCTCGCAGCCGGCGATCAGGATGTCGCTCGCCCGCACCAGTTGCACCGCGAGGCATGTGTCCAAGCACATCGCTCGACGTCATGCCCTGATGCGCGAAGCGGCTTTCGGGCCCGACATGCTCGGCGACATTGGTCAGGAACGCGATGACGTCATGCTTCACTTCGCGCTCGATCTCGTCGATGCGCGCGACATCGAACTTGCCCTTGGCGCGGTACGCCGCGGCCGCCTGCTTCGGGATGACGCCCAGATCCGCCATCGCCTCCATCGCCAACGTCTCGATCTCGAGCCAGATCGAATAGCGTGTTTCCGGCGACCAGATCGCCGTCATTTCGGGCCGCGAATAGCGTGGAATCATGGCCCTGAGATGCGACCGCTCGCGCGGCTCGTCAACTCACGCGGTCCTTGAGATAGTGTCGCGCCGCCAGGAAGAAGTGGATCATCGGCCACGCGAGCAGGCAGGTCACGCCCATCATCGCAAACCGGAGCCCGTGCGCGAGCGCCGGCGCGCACGCGCCCGGATGCTCCACACCCGGCGTCTTGCACAGCGCCACCGTCAGCCCTGTCGAAGCCAATTCGCGGTTGGCGAGAAAATCCGAAAGCGCGCCCAAGGTCGGCGGCCCCAAGCCGTAGCCAATCAGGTTTACGACCAGGAGCAGGATCGCCACCGTGGTTGCGCGCATGCGCGGTTCAACGATCGACTGGCTGACCGCATACATAGGCCCCAGATAGAGATAGTGAAACACCGGCGCGATCAGCAGAAACATAAAGGCGGTGTTGAAATCCGGCGCGCCGAACGCGAGCAGATAGACCGGCAACGCCACAAGGATGCCCGCGCCCGGCAGCCACGCGGCGATGGCGGGAAAGCGTCGTGACATCCGATCCGCGAGGAAGCCGCCGGAAAACGTGCCGAGCGCGACGGAGACGCCCGCCACCACGCCAAGCGCGCCCGACGCCTGCGCGATGCTGACGCCGTAATTGCGCACCGAATACGAGACCAGGAACTGCGCCGTCGAATAGCCGACAAACGACATCAGCGCACCGGCGACGGCGATGTGCCAGAACGAGCGCTTGCCGGCGATGGCTCGCAGCGTGGCCGAAAAGCTCGGCGTTTCGCGCGCAGCCCCCGAACGCGGCGGTTCGCGCACCGTCGTTTTGAGGATGAGCGCGGCCATCAGGCCAGGCAGGCCGAGGGTTAGAAATACGGTGCGCCAGCCGGCGATCGCCGCGCCGTCGCCAAGATTGTTGCGAATGCCGAGGGCGTTGAACATCGGCGCCAACCAACCGAAGAGCTCGCCGCCGTGCGCCACAAGCCAACCCCCGGCGAACGCCGAGATCATCGTGCCGATCGGAATGCCCAGCGCATAAATCGCCAACGCCGTCGCGCGCCGAGCGCTCGGATAATAGTCGGTGAGCACCGATTGCGAGGGCGGCGTGCACGCCGCTTCGCCGATGCCGACGCCGACCCGCGCCACGACCAATTGCAGATAGTTGGCGGCCAGACCGCACGCCGCCGTCATCAGGCTCCAGACCGCCGCGCCAATGGTGACGATGGTGATGCGGTTGCTGCGCTCCGCGAAACGCGCGATCGGAACGCCCAGAAGCGTATAGAGAATGGCGAACACCGGTCCGCCAAGCATGCCGAGCTGGAAGTCGTCGACCCCCAGGTCGTGTTTAAGCGCCTCCTGGGTGATGCCGATCAGGCCGCGGTCGACGAAGTTGAAGGTGTAAACGACCGTCAACATGAGGAGCGCATAGGCGCGATAGGACTTCGTGCCATGGCCCTCAAAGGCCGGCGCTGCAACGGCGGTCATCGATCGCGTCCTCCCAGCGCCTCTTGTGATGGCCGATACGCACGCGGTCAACGCGAACTAGACCAAACCCAAGCGCTCAAGCGCTCAAGCGCTCAAGCGCGTCAAGCGCATCGAGCGCTCGGCGCGGCTCGTCCATGCGCGCCCGCCGCTTCGAGTACGCGCGCACGGGCGGCGCGCTAGCGCGGCTTTAGCGTGTGCGGCTGATCGAGCCCGGTCGGGGATTTGGTGAAGATCTGCACTCCATCCTCGGTGACGCCGACGGAATGCTCGTATTGCGCCGACAGAGACTTGTCTTTCGTCACCGCCGTCCAGCCATCGCTCAGGATCTTCACGCTCGAGGCGCCGAGATTGAGCATCGGCTCGACTGTGAACATCATGCCCGGGCGCAATTCTTCGCCTTGGCCCGGGCGGCCATAATGCAGAATATTCGGCGCGTCGTGGAAGACGCGACCGAGGCCATGGCCGCAGAACTCGCGCACCACCGAGCAGCGCTCGGCTTCGGCGTAGGTTTGGATCGCGTGCCCCAGATCGCCCAACGTCGCGCCCGGCTTGATCGCAGCGATGCCGCGCATCATCGCTTCGTAGGTGACGTCCATCAGACGCTCGGCTTTTCGCGGCACATTGCCGACGCCGTACATGCGGCTGGTGTCGCCATGCCAACCCTCGACGATGACCGTGACATCGATGTTGAGGATGTCGCCATCCTTCAGCGTGCGCTCGGCGGGGATGCCATGGCAGACGACGTGATTGGTCGAAGTGCAGAGGGTGTGGCGATAGCCGCGGTAGAAA
Source organism: uncultured Pseudomonadota bacterium (assembly GCA_963847165.1). Lineage (GTDB taxonomy): Bacteria > Pseudomonadota > Alphaproteobacteria > Caulobacterales > Aquidulcibacteraceae > Vitreimonas. The sequence continues at coordinate 96,511 of CAWJYY010000023.1, read as the reverse complement.
ACGCACGCCGGCAGCGCGCCATTGTCGAACACGTATTGCCGCGCCAGATCGTCAAGCCGCTGCGTCGTCACGCCTTCGCGCGTTTCCGCAACCAGCATATCGAGGCAGCCGGCCGCCACACGCCCGGCCTTGGCCATGCCCGCGAACGCGGCGGCGGGGTCGTAGAGTTTGATCTCCCCTGTGCGCCGTTCGGGCGCCTCGGTGGCCTGGACGAAGTTCATGAACGCTCCAACGAACGCTCATAACATAGGCGCGGACCGTTAAAAGCCTAATGACCCGCCGGGAGCGGCGAAAACCGCTCAATCGCCCTGGCGGCGACGGTAAATTAGCCGGTAGCTCAGCGTCCAGGTCCGCCCGTCGGCCGATGTGTCGCCCGCTTGTGTGACGGTGCCGTCCGCATTGGGCGTGAAGGTTACGCGCCGCCATTGCAGCGCCCCCGACGGCCCACTCGGCGAGGGCGTCGGCGTCGACATCTGGATCGCGCCGCCCACGATCGCGCCGCCCACGAAATAGATGTGCGAGCCGGTTGAGTCGGCCCAGTATTCCTCCCAGCGCCGCCCGCTCGCATCGTAGGTGTTGAGGCTGCGTCCCGAGTACGCGAACGGCGCCCCAAGGCTCGTCCAGTGCTCATTGATCACGCAGCCGCCGTCGGACGCGGTGATCGAGGAACGCCCCGAGAGGCGATTGTTGTCGGCGCGAAAGGCATCCCACTCGCCGATCCAGAAATCGAGCGCATGGTGTTCAGCGGCCGAACAATTTGGCGGCGGCGGCGGCGCGGGCGATGGAGCTTGCGTCTGCGCCTGCGCCCATCCTGCGAAGATGAGACTTGCAGCTAATGCCGCCAATACCGTGCGCATGAATGCGATCCTTTCCGACACGAAGAGGCATGCGCGTCCATCGCCGCGCTCACAACTTGCAATGCGATGAGGCGCACAAAGCGCTCGATGAAGCGGCTTAGACCGGCTCTCCAAACTGCAGCAGGTAGCCGTTATTATCGAATATCGCGAATTCGCGCATGCCGTAGCTGAACGTCTCGATCGGATAGCAGACCTTGGTCTTTTCCTTCAGCTCCGCCCACAAGAGGTCGACGTCCTCGACATTGAAATAGATCGAGCCGGTGAACGTCGGTTTGTCGAATGGCGTATGTGCGTTCGGCTTGGCGATCATCACTTCAACTTTATCGCGCGAAAGATCGGCCCAGCCGAATTCGTCCAGACGAGCTTCGAGCTTGAAGTTCAGGACGTCTCTGTAGAAGGCGAGCGTCGCCTCAAAATCCGCGGTGTAGAGCATCGCTCGGCAGAACGTCAGTTTCGGCATCGCGCGTCTCAGGCGGCTTGCGAGGAGGTCTTGCCGATAACACGATTGCGCCCGGCGTGCTTGGCTTCGTAGAGCCCATCGTCGGCGCGCTTCAGCACGGTCTCGGCGGTATCGTCCAAGCGTTCCGAGCAAGCGACGCCGATTGAGGCGGTGATCTCCAACGGATGATCGACGCCGTGAATGATAAACGGCGTGGCGCTGATGTGGCGGCGCAGACGTTCGGCGGCGAGGCAGGCGATATCGCCCCCGGTCCGCGGCATGATCACGACGAATTCCTCGCCGCCCAGCCGGCAGGCGAAGTCCGAGGGGCGCACATTTGTGGCGAGCCGCGCGGAAAACTCCTGCAGCACAGCATCGCCGACGTCGTGGCCGTAAGTGTCGTTGCAGGTCTTGAAGTGATCGATGTCGAGCGTCATCACCGACACGGCGTCGCCGCCGCACTGCGCTCGCTGCACCAGCGGCTCCAGCTGCGTCATCAGGAAACGTCGATTATAGAGCCCGGTGAGCTGATCGAGGATGGCCAACTCCAAGCTCTGATCGAGCCGTGTCCGCAGCGCATCGACGTAGCGTTTGCGGCGCATCAAAGTGCGCGCACGCGCCACGATCTCTTCTTCGTCGATCGGCCGCACAATGATGTCGTGGGCCCCCAATTCCATGGCGCGCAAAGCGCGGTCCTTGTCGTCCGGCTCGACCACGGCCAGGATCGGCAGATGCCGCGTCGGTTCGCCCGAGCGCATGCGCGCGATGACGCGGAAACCGTCGAACGTCTTGGCCGTCACCGCCACAACCACCAGGTCGGGGGGGCCTAGCGCTTCCTCTTGGCCGAGCAGGGTGACGCGGTGCTCGACGCCGAGCGCCGCCTTGATGGTTTTGATCTGCACCGCGTTATCGTCGACCAGCAGCACATTTCCCGCCGTCAGCCGATGTTGCTCCACCGGATCGGGGCGCAGATCCTCGCCGATGACGCCAAGCCGCTTGCCGCTGGCTTCACGCGCGCGCAGCTCATCGATCACCACTTTCAGCGACAGCAGGCTTTTCACCCGCGCCATCAGCTGCACTTCGTCGATCGGCTTGGTGAGAAATTCCTCGGCCCCCGCCTGCAGCCCGCGCACCTTGTTGCCGCGATCGTCAAGCGTGGTCAGGATGATGACCGGGATGTGCCGGGTTTCCGGCTGCGCCTTGAGCCTCCGGCACGCTTCATAGCCGTCGATGCCGCCCGGCATCATGACGTCCATCAAGATCAGATCCGGCTTTTCGCGGCGCGCCATCTGCACCGCTTCCTCGCCCCGCTGGGCCAGCAGCACATCGTAATAATCGGCGGCTAGACGCGCCTGCAAAAGGCGGCGGTTGGCTTCAAGATCGTCAACTACGAGGATACGCGCGCTCATGGCCGCCTCCTCATCCGATGAAGCGGCGGATGGTTTCGAGGAAGGTCGTCACCGAGATCGGCTTCGACAAATAGGCGTCACAGCCGGCGGCGAGTATTTTCTGCTCGTCGCCGCGCATCGCAAAGGCGGTGACAGCCACGACCGGAATGGCCTTGAGCGCGGGGTCTTTCTTCAGGCGGTCGGTGATCTCCAGGCCGGAAATCTCCGGCAGCTGGATGTCCATGACGATCAGGTCGGGCTTGTGTTCGCGCGCCAAGGGCAGCGCTTGGCGCCCGTCCCGCGTCTTTACCGTGCGGTAGCCAAAGGCTTCCAGCAGGTCGTTGAACAGCCTCATATTGAGTTCGCTGTCTTCGACAATGAGAACGGTTTTGGCCATGTCCCGCTTCTGCTTGCGGCCTTGCCCTTAAAGAGGGCTGCGTCACGGCCATGCGCCACCCAAATAGCACACGGCCCTTAACAACCCTTCGCAATACCAGCAATCTCAGCACTCACGTTAAGAACGGCTTAAGGATTGACGATGCGCCTGGGAGTGGATTTCGGCGGCACCAAGATCGAAGCGGCGCTGCTTGATTCCGATGGGGAAATCCGCATCCGCCAGCGTGTTGCCAATCCGGGCAATTACGCCGCCGCAGTGGAAGCGGTGCGCGATTTGGCCCAGCGCATCGAACAGGAAGCCGGGATCGAAAGCAAAACGATCGGCGTGGGCATGCCAGGCTCGCTTTCCCCGGTTACGGGCCTTGTGCGCAACGCCAATTCGGTTTGGCTGAACGGCAAGCCGTTTTTCCAGGACTTGAAGCAAGCGCTGGGCAAACCGCTGCGGGTCGAGAACGACGCCAATTGCTTTGCGCTTTCAGAAGCGGTTGACGGCGCGGCCGCCGGCGCGCGCGTGGTGTTTGGCGTCATCCTCGGCACCGGCTGCGGCGGCGGCGTCGTCGTCGACAAGAAGACGGTGGAGGGCGTCAACGGCGTCGGCGGCGAGTGGGGTCACACGCCGCTGCCCTGGGCGCGCTCGGACGAAACCCCCGTGCGCGATTGGTGCGGGCGCTGGAATTGTCTCGAACAATGGGTCTCCGGCACCGGCCTGAAGCGCTGGAGCGGCATGAGCGGCCGCGACGCTGACGCGCGCGCCCAAGCCGGCGAGCCCGCCGCCCGCGTCGCGCTCGATGCTCTCGCCGATCGCTTGGCGCGCTCGCTCTGCGTGGTCATCGACATTCTCGATCCCGAGATCATCGTCTTTGGCGGGGGCCTCTCCAATATCGATGCGCTTTACCCAAGCGTGCGCGGCAAACTCTTGGCCCATGCCTTCTCCGACGTGATCCGCACCAAAGTGGTGAAGAACAAGCATGGCGATTCTTCCGGCGTCCGCGGCGCGGCCTGGCTGTTTACGCCCGAAGAGGCGCCATGAGGCGGGCGCGATGATCCTCTGCCGCGCCTGCGCCTTGGAGACGCAAGGCGACCGCTGCACATCCTGCGGCGGCCAACAGCCGCTTGAGCACCCCGAACTCGGCGCGCTCGCAATCGCTCATCTCGATTGCGACGCCTTCTACGCCTCGATCGAGAAGCGCGACGATCCGAGCCTCGAGCCCCACCCCGTCATCGTCGGCGGCGGCAAGCGCGGCGTCGTCTCGACGTGCTGCTACGTCGCCCGCGCCTATGGTGTGCGCAGCGCCATGCCGATGTTCAAGGCGCTGAAGCTCTGCCCGCAAGCCAAGGTGGTCCACGGCGATATGGGCAAATATGTCGAAGAAGGCCGCATCATTCGCCGCATGATGGAAGAGCTCACGCCGCAAGTGCAGCCGCTCTCCATCGACGAAGCCTTCATGGACCTCGCCGGGACCGAAGCGCTCCACGCGGGCTCACCGGCGCAATCGCTGATCAAACTGCAAAACCGCATCTGGAGCGAACGCAGGCTCACGGTTTCGATCGGTCTCAGCTTCAACAAATTCCTGGCCAAGACCGCAAGCGACCTCGACAAGCCGCGCGGCTTTTCCGTCATCGGCCGTCTTGAGGCGTTGGCGTTTCTTGAGTTCGCGCTCCGTGGCCACGCTTCCCGGCGTCGGCCCCGCAGGCGCCGCTGCGCTCGAACGCAACGGCCTCAAGAAGATCGGCGACATCCGCGCCGCCGGCCCGCAGCGCATGCGCGGCCTCTATGGCGATTGGGGCGCTCAACTCTTTGCGCTGTCGATGGCCGACGATCCGCGCAAGGTCGACCCCCACGGCGAACGCAAAAGCATTTCCGCCGAGACGACGTTCTTGGAGGACATCGCCGACATCGAAGCCTTGGAAGACATCCTCTGGCCGCTCTGCGAAAAGGTCGCCGCCCGCTGCCGCGCCAGCGAAACCGCGGGCCTCACGCTCACGCTCAAACTCAAGGACGCCAAGTTCAAAATCATCACGCGCCGCCGACAATTGCCGGAGCCGACGCTCTTGGCTGCGCGCATTTTCGCCCATGCCCGCGAGCTCCTCGGCGCCGACGCCGACGGCGAGATCAAATTCCGGCTGATCGGCGTTGGGGTCTCCGATTTCAGCGACGCGGCGAACGCTGACAAGGGCGACATGCTCGACACCGATACGCCCAGACGCGCCGTGGTCGAGGCGGCGGTGGCGAAAGCGCGCGACAAATTTGGCGAGAGCGCGGTGCTTACCGGGCGCGCCCTAAAAACGCGGGACGACGAGTAGGGCTCGTCCCGCCGAGCGTCGGGCGCATTTGCCGCGCTGGGCGCGCGCCCCGCCCCCAGCGCGGCCTCGCCCTCAGCGCGGCCTCGCCCCCAGCGCGGCCTCGCCCCCAGCGCGGCCTCGCCCCCAGCGCGGCCTCGCCCCCAGCGCGGCCTCGCCCCCAGCGCGGCCTCGCCCTTGTCCAGCGCCGCCATTTTCACCGGCGACAAAATCTTTCCGCCGCAGACTCGCTCCAGAGTATGCGAACGGCCAGGCGCTCGTTAGAACATGCTTGCACCCATATCGGCGGAGAAGGCGATGGGCAGGATTGATGCGCGGTTGGCGGAATTGGGCGTGACCTTGCCGACGCCGCCGGCGCCGGTTGCGTCCTACGTGCCCTACGTCATCGCCGGCAAACTGGTCTATGTCTCCGGCCAGGTCTCTGTCGACGCCTCGGGCGGCATCAAAGGCAAGCTTGGCGAGGCCATCGAAGTGGAGCAGGGCCAGGCGGCCGCGCGCCTTTGCGCGCTCAATCTGTTGGCGCAAGTGAGAGCCGCATGCGGCGGCGACCTCGACCGGGTCAAACGGGTGGTGAAATTGTCGGGTTTCGTCAACGTGACGCCCGACTTCGATCCGATCCCACAAGTGATGAACGGCTGTTCCGATCTCATGGTCGCGGTCTTCGGCGAGTCCGGCCGCCACGCGCGTTCCGCGGTCGGTCAAGCCAATCTGCCGCTGAATTACGCAGTCGAAGTCGATGGGATTTTCGAATTAGAATAGGCGCATGGACGCCGGCGACGCCATCACCATCCAACTTCTTGGCGATCTGAAGAACATCGATCGCGCGGCCTGGGACGCGCTCGCCAATCCGAGCGGGGCGCCATTCGATCCGTTTCTCTCCTGGGATTTTCTCCAGGCGCTGGAGGCCAGCGGCTGCGCTGCGCCCAACAAGGGCTGGGGCCCGGCGCACCTGATCGCGCGCGACCGCAGCGGCGCGGCTGTCGGGGCCATGCCGCTTTACGCCAAGGATCATTCCTATGGCGAATATGTCTTCGATCATTCCTGGGCCGACGCGCTCATGCGCGCAGGCGGCCAATATTATCCGAAACTGCAATGCGCGGCGCCGTTCACGCCGGTGCCGGGTCGGCGCATTTTCGCGGCCGACGCCAGCGTGCAAGCAGCGCTCGCCCAAGCCGCCATCGGTCTGGCCCAGCGCGCCGGCGCCTCATCCGTGCACGCGACCTTCGCCAGCGCTGAACTCTGCGAGCATCTGCAGGCGGCGGGCTATTTGACCCGTGTTGGTCTGCAATATCACTGGTTCAATCGCGACTATTCGACGTTCGCCGATTTCCTCGCCGATCTCTCCTCGCAAAAGCGCAAATCCATTCGCCGCGAGCGCCAGCGCGCCACTGAGGGGCTCGTGGTCAAACGTCTCCGCGGCGCTGAAATCAAGGAGCGCGATTGGGATTTCTTCTTCCGCTGCTATCAGGACACCGGCTCGCGTAAATGGGGCTCGCCTTATCTCAATCGCAAATTCTTCACGCTGTTGGGCGAGCGCATGGCCGATCATTGCGTGCTCGTTGTCGCCGAGGAAGACGGCCACCCGGTCGCCTCGGCGCTTAATCTGGTCGGCGGCGAGGCGCTCTACGGCCGTTATTGGGGCCGCGTCGCCGACGTCCCGTTCCTGCATTTCGAGCTCTGCTATTATCAAGCCATCGAACTCGCCATTGAACTGAAGCTGGCCCGCGTCGAAGCCGGCGCCCAGGGCGAACACAAGCTCGCGCGCGGCTACGTGCCGACGCCTACTTATTCAGCCCATTGGATCGCCGATCGCGGCCTGCGCGAAGCGGTTCGCCGCTATCTGCAGGCCGAAACGCCCGCCGTCATCGAAGAGGCCGAAATCCTAACCGAGCACGCGCCGTTCAAGCAGCAGGAGTGAGAGCGGGCGCCTTGCGTGGGCGCAGAAGGAAGTAGAGCGGCACCCCCGCCGCCATCAGCGCGCCGCCCCACAGCGTCACTTCGACCCCCGATCCGACCAGCGCAAAGAGCGAGTACGCGCATCCAAACAGCGCTACCGCGGCCCATGCCTTTGACGACGCCCATGAATGCTTCAGTTCCGCCAGCGCACAGAAGAAATAATAGATGAGACCCAACGCCGTCGACATCATCAGCAGGAATGTGTAGGCGCCGATCAATCCGCGGGAATAATTCAAAAACAACAGCACCGCGCCGAGGACGGAAGACAACAGCACCGACCAATAAGGCACGCCGCCCTTGTTGAGCTTCGCCATCCACATTGGGGCCTTGCCGTCTTCGGCGACAGCCATCGGCATCTGTCCGGACGTGAAGATGATGCCGTTCAAAGCGCCCGCCGTAACCAAGAGCGCGCCGGCCGCGACAAACCAGCCCCCCCAAGGACCGAGCACGTGCGCTGCGTCCGCGAACGGCGCTTGCGATTGCGCCAATCGCGCTGGCGGGACCAGAAGATTGACTGCAAACGAGGCGCTCAGATAGAGCCCCGCCACCAGGAGGATGGCCGCGGTGAGCGCGCGCGGGATCGTCCGCTCCGGATCGCGCACCGAACCCGCGCTCGTCACCGCCGCCTCAAACCCGGTGAACGGCCAGAGCGTGATCAACGTCACCGCCGCAAGTTGCGGCAAGAGCGGACCGTTCGAAGGATTGAATGGCGGCAGGTTGTGCGACGTTCCAAACACCGCCGCCACGCTCACCACCACCAGCAGCGGCACAATCTTGAGCGCGGTCATGGCGATCTGGGCTGTGCTCATCTCCTTCAGCCCGCGAATGTTGATGAATGTCAGCAGCGCGATCAATCCAAGCGCGCTCAGCGCTTGGCCGACAGCGCTCTGGGCGATGGCGGGAATAAAGAACCCGAGATAACCGACGAAGGCGATGGCGATGACCGGGATGGCGCCCCAAAATCCGATCCAATAGCCCCACGCCATCAGAAAGCCGGCGAGGTCGCCGAACGCTTCCTGGACATAAACGTAAGGCCCTCCGTCGCGCCTCGTGCGTCCCGCCAGGCGGCCAAAGACCAGCACCAGCGCGATGGCGCCGGCCGCGCCCAGGATCCAACCGCCATAGCTCAGCATGCCGTAGGGCGCGAGCGCGGTCGGCAACAGCAAAATGCCCGATCCGATCATGGTGCCGGCGGCGAGCGCCCAGACCGACCAGAAGCCAAGCAGCTTTTTGTGCTCCTGCATGCGCGCCCGCTCCCGACCGGCGCCGTCAGCTTGGCACGCGCCGCGCCAAGGTGGCTAGTAGCCCGCCGCGGACTCGTCCTAATCGCCCTTGAGGGAGGGCATGCACATGACCCAAGCTTCCACCCAAGCGGCGGCCAAACCCAAACTCAGCGCGATTCAGCAAGTCTTCTGCGCCTGGCCGTTGGCGGCCTTTGCGGCGGCGTCGCATGGGCGATCAACACGCGCATCATGGCGAGTTCGACGCCAGCGCCTGCGCGCTACGGCTTTTGCGTGCTGACCGGAATTGTCGCCGGCGTCGTTTGGTTCTTCGCCGCCATGGCGTTGGCGCCGGTGCTGGCGTCGATGTTCCCGCGCTGACGAAAGCGCGGACGTGTCTCCACGTCCGCGCTCTTCGCGCCTCAAGACCGCTGTCTTAGTGGCGGCAGTTCTGGCGGGCGATCTGGTGGCCGGCGAGGCCGCCGACGCCGGCGCCGACAACCGTGCCGACGCCGCTATGATGGGTGATCGCGTTGCCAACCACAGCGCCGGTGATCACGCCGACGACCGTGCCGGCGGTTTTGCAATTCTGATAATGCCGGTGGTGGTGGCGGTCGTAATAATAAGAACGGCCGTGATCGGAGTAGTAACGATGCGCTTGGGCCGGCGAGGCCGACATCGTAAGCGCCATCAGGCCGACACCGGCTGTGATGATAAGGGACTTCAGCATTGTTTTCTCCTGAACGGCGGGAGGGCGAATGGCGGTGGAGGCGGATGGAGGCCTTCTAACCTGGGAAACGCCTGTATCGGGGCGCCGTTCCACCGGCGCACTACGGGCGGCGCAGAGCAGACCGTATTGGCACGCCACGGGCGCCGCACGCCGGCCTCAACGCGCCGGGCCAAGACAAGGGAATCGCGACATGGGAATCAAGACATGGGAATCAAGACATGGGAATGAAGCGCGGGCCCTGCTAATGCACCGTGCTAATGCACCCTACGGTCGCGCAGTTCGGCCATGGTCTGGCGTTCGTAAGCTTGCGGATCGCTGACGCAGGTTGTGAACTCGATCTCGAAGCGATGCGTGTCGCGGGCGTCTGGCGGCAGCGCGCCATCCTGCGGCGTTTGCGCGATGAACCAGGCCACATAATCGCTGCTCCATGCAGCGCGTAAATCATAGGGCGCCTCGGCCGACGGCGCCGATGCAGCGGGGCGGGCCTCGAAGCGCACGGGCTGCATGAGTTCCGCCTGCATATCCATAAGTCGAGCTCCTCTGTTGGAACCAACAACCTCACGACCCCTACGTTCCCATTAATTTCCCCGGCGCCTGCTGCGAGCGCGGTTGCGATCACGCCCCTGTGTTTGGCGGCTGTGCTTTGGCTTGCGCCAACCCGGCGCCGGCGCCAGCGGGTCGGTGAGCACGGAAAACAACAAGCCTCCGCTTATCGGCGTCGCCTCTTCCAGGCGCACTTCCAGCTTCATGCCGAGCGGAAAGCGCTCGCCGGTTTGCTCGCCCACCAGCGCGTGCGCGGTTTCGTCGTGGATCCAGCGCTCGGCGCCCAGCGAGGAGATCGGCGCAAGGCCATCGGCCTGCGTTTCATCGAGCTTGATGAAGAGCCCGAAGCGGGTCACCCCGGTGACGCGGCCTTCAAACGAAGCGCCAACCCGGTCGGAGAGATAGGATGCGATATAACGCGAGGCCGCATCGCGCTCGGCCGCCATGCTTTGGCGTTCGGTTTGGGTGATGTGTTCGGCGATCTCGTCGAGGCGCTTTTCCTGCCCGTCGGAGGCGCCGTCATCGCCGAGTTTCAGCGCCTTGATCAGCGCACGATGCACAATGAGGTCGGCGTAGCGGCGGATCGGCGAGGTGAAGTGCGCATAGGAGCGCAGGTGAAGCCCGAAATGGCCGATATTGTCGGGCGAGTATACGGCCTGCGCTTGCGTGCGCAGCACCACTTCATTGACGATGGCGCGATTGGGAGAATCCTCCGCCAGTGAGAGGATGCGATTGAAGCGCGCGGCGGTGACTGTTTGTCCCTTGGCCCAGCTCATGTTCACCGTCGGCAGAAAATCCGTCAGCGCCGCGACCTTTTCTTCGCTCGGGCGGTCGTGCACGCGATAGATGAGCGGCCGGCCTTTCTGCTCCAGCGTTTCGGCGGCGCAGACATTGGCCTGGATCATGAATTCTTCGATGAGCTTGTGGGCCTCGAAGCGCTCGCGCTGCTTCACGCCGGCGACGCGGCCATTCTTGAAAACGATCCTGTGCTCGGGCGCGTCGATTTCGAGCGGTTGGCGTTTCTCGCGCGCCTCCCACACGCAACGATAGGCGGCCCAGAGCGGCCGCAGGATCGGCTCCAGCAGCGGCTTGGTCTTGTCGTTAGGCTTGCCGTCGATCGCGGCTTGAGCCGCTCCGTAGGAAAGCTTCGCCGCCGAGCGCATCAGACCGCGCGCGAACTTGTGGCGCAGTTTCTTGCCGTTCTTGTCGAACACCATCTCCACCGCAAGGCAGGCGCGGTCCTGACCCTCGATCAAGGAACACAGATCCGCTGACAGCGTCTCCGGCAGCATCGGCGCGACGCGATCGGGAAAATAAGTGGAATTGCCGCGCCGAAAGGCGCCGCGATCGAGCGCCGAACCCGGCCTCACGTAATGAGCGACATCCGCGATCGCCACCCAAACCCGCCATCCGCCTCTATTGTTCGCTTCGTCGTCAGGCTCTGCGAACACCGCGTCGTCATGATCGCGCGCGTCTTCGGGATCGATGGTGACGAGCGGCAGCTTGCGGAGATCGCTGCGGCCCTTGAGGTCGGCCGCCTTGGCGCGATGGGCTTCGCGCTCTTCTTCTTCCGAGAAGCCCTCGCGGATGCCATGGGTATGCATAGCCAGGATCGACGCGGCGCGGGGATCGTCTTCGCGTCCGAGCACCTCGCGCACCATGCCGCGCTTGGGCCCATGGCCGCGATTGCCGTGCGCAAGTTCGGCCATGACCAGATCGCCGTCACGGGCGACGCCGACATGTTCAGGCAAAACCAGCAACGCCTGGCGCACTTTTCGATCGGCCGGTTCGATGCGCCCGCCGCCGAGCTGGCGTCCGCGATGATCCTTAGCGACGCGATAGACGCCGAGGATGCGGTGGGCGCTTTGCCCCAGTCGCTTGCTGACGCGCGCTTCGGGACCGTCCGGGGTCTGCATGATGCGCGCAAGCACGCGATCGCCGACGCCGACGGCGGCTTCACTTTTTGTCCCGCGCGCATCGCCGGGCGCGAGCCGCACGTGCGGCCCGAACAAGCCGTCCGGCCCGCGCATGCGCGCCAGCAATTCGCCGTCGCCATCGCGATCGACGATTTCCATGACCCCGCTTTCGGGAAGCGCCTGGGCGTCGGCGTAGCGTTTCTTGCCCGTGCGCCCCAGTGCGCCGCTCTCCTCCAATTCGCGCAGGATGTGGCGCAGCTCCTTCTTTTGATCGGGGCCGATATCGAGTACGCGCGCGATGTCGCGCTTCTGGGCGGCGCCGCCCGCCTTGCGCAGCGCCTCCAGCACGCGTTCGCGGGTGAGGGGTTGGGGTGGGGGATGGGGTTTCGCCATTGTGAACTTCAGTGTGGCGCCTCTCGCCGTTTTCGGGGAGGGCTGGTTTTATTTCCGGCCGGATTGCGAGCCAGCCAACCGCCGGAACGCGGCGCGCAAGCGCGCATGGGAGCGAACCCCTTTGAAGCGGCCTCAAGCGGGCGTTCTCGCGCGGCCCGCGATCTCCGCAAAGGCGACGGTTCAACCAGCCGCTTTCTTGGCCGCCTTCTTTGCGGACGCTTTCTTCGCCGGCGCCTTCTTAGCGGGCGGCTGCTTTAATGCGGCGTTCTTTTCCGTCGCCGGCTTTTTCGGCGCCGCTTCTTTCTGCGCCGCTTTCTTGGCCGCCGGCGCTTTGCGTTTCTTCTTGCCGCCGCCTTGCTCGGCGCGCGCGGCCAAAAGCGCCAGCGCTTCGTCCATGGTGACGTCTTCCGGCTTCTTGTCCTTCGGCGCGTTGGCGTTGGTTTGGCCGTCGCTAATGTAGGGGCCGTAGCGCCCGTTCATCACCCGCACCGGTTTGCCGGTGACCGGGCTTTCGCCGAGCTCCTTCAGCGGCGGGGAGGGCGCGCGGCCGAAGCGGCCCTTGCCGCCGCCGGCTTTCTTCTCGTCGATGATGGCGACGGCGCGGTTCATCTGAATTTCGAAGACGTCGTCAACGCCCGGCAAGTTCGCGTACATCTTGCCCATCTGCAGGTAGGGTCCGTAACGGCCGATGCCTGCAAGGATCATTTCGTTTTCGCTCGGATGCATCCCGACTTCGCGCGGCAAGGACAAAAGTGCGAGCGCTTTCTCGTGGGTGATGCTTTCGGGGGTCCAGCCGCGCGGCAATCCCGCGCGCTTGGGCTTGTCCTCTCCATTCGGCATTTCGAGATAGGGGCCGAAGCGGCCGTTCTTCAGCGTTATCGGGCCGGTGGGGCCAAGCCCCAGATCTTGGCCTTCAGCGGGAATGGCGTCGTGTCCGTTTTCCGACGGCGCGAGTTGGCGGGTGTATTTGCATTCGGGATAGTTGGAGCAGCCGATGAAGGCGCCGTATTTGCCAAGCTTCAGCGAAAGCTGGCCCGAGCCGCAGCTCTGGCACGAGCGCGGATCGGAGCCGTCCTCGCGCGGCGGGAAGATGTGCGGCGCCTAAGCACTTCGTTCAAAGTGTCGAGCACTTGGGTGATGCGCAGATCGCCGATGTCTTCGATGGCGGCGTTGAAGTCCTTCCAGAAGTTCGCGCATCAGCTTCTTCCACGGCAGTTCGCCGGACGGAGACCTGGTCGAGCTGCTCTTCCAGATCCGCGGTGAAATCGTACTCGACGTATTTGCGGAAGAAGTTTTCCAGAAACGCCGTGACGAGACGGCCGCGATCGTCCGGGATGAAGCGGTTCTTATCCATCGTCACGTAATTGCGTTCGCGCAGCTTCTCCAGGATCGCCGCATAGGTGGAAGGCCGGCCGATGCCGAGCTCTTCCAGTTTCTTGACGAGGCTGGCTTCCGAGAAACGCGGCGGCGGTTCGGTGAAATGCTGATCGGCCTTCACTTCCCTGACGTCGACGCGCTCGCCTTGCTTCAATTGCGGGCAGACGGCGGTTTTCTTCGTCCTCCTCGTCGTCGCGGCCTTCTTGATAAAGCGCCAGAAAGCCTTCGAAGAGGATGACTTGGCCGGTCGCGCGCAATTCGACCTTGCCGGTGGGCTCGGTGAAATCGACGCTCGTGCGCTCGATCGAGGCCGATTCCATCTGGCTCGCCATCGCGCGCTTCCAGATCAGTTCGTAAAGCCGCGCCTGATCGCCTTCGAGCTTCATGCGATCGGGCATGCGCTGGGGATCGGTGGGGCGGATGGCTTCGTGCGCTTCCTGGGCGTTCTTGATCTTCGACGCGTAGGCGCGCGGCGCCGCCGGCACGTAATTGTTTGCCAAAGCGCGAGCCGATGACGGAGCGCAGCTCGCGCATCGCGCCTTCATCCATCGAGACGCCGTCGGTCCGCATATAGGTGATGAGGCCCACGGTCTCGCCGCCAACGTCGACGCCTTCATAGAGACGCTGCGCCACCTGCATGGTGCGCGAGGCCGAGAAGCCGAGCTTGCGCGCGGCCTCTTGCTGCAGCGTCGAGGTCGTGAACGGCGGCGGCGGATTGCGGCGTCGTCGGCTTGGCCTCGACGGCGCTGACGTCGAAATCGCCGCGTTTGACCGCATCGCGCGCGGCGAACGCCATGGTCTGGTCGCCAATGTCGAGACGCTTGAGTTTCTTGCCGGCAAACGCCGAGAGCCGGGCCGGGAAGCTTTCCTTGGCCGAGTTGGCGAGGATCGCGTCGACCGACCAATATTCCTGCGGTTTGAATTTTTCGATCTCGACTTCGCGGTCGACGATGATGCGCAGCGCCACCGATTGCACGCGCCCGGCTGAACGCGAACCCGGAAGCTTGCGCCACAATACCGGCGAGAGCGAAAAGCCGACGAGATAATCGAGCGCGCGGCGCGCCAGATAGGCGTCGACCAATTCCATGTCGATATCGCGGGGCGCCGCCATGGCCGCCTTGACGCTGTCCTTGGTGATGGCGTTGAAGGTGACGCGCTGGACGTCCTTGCCCTTCAGCACCTTGCGCGTCTTCAGAGCCTCAAGCACGTGCCAGGAGATGGCCTCGCCCTCGCGATCGGGGTCGGTGGCGAGGATGAGGCGGTCGGCGTCCTTGAGCGCGTCGGCGATTTCCTTGACGCGCTTGGCGGACTTAACGTCCATTTCCCATTCCAGCGCGAAGTCCTCGTTCGGTTTGACCGAGCCGTCCTTGGATGGGAGGTCGCGGATATGTCCATAGGAGGCCAGCACCTTATAGTCTGGCCCCAAATACTTGTTTATTGTCTTGGCCTTAGCCGGGGATTCGACGACGACGACGTTCATTCTGGACTGTGCACTTCTATTTGTTGGCCGGGTCGAAGCGGGCCGGTACCTGGGGTTTGGGCCTCCCTCTTGTCAACGCGGGGGACCGGGGCGAAGCCGCCCTTATCCTCTCGCCGGCCTAATTTTCCTTTG
Organism: uncultured Pseudomonadota bacterium; assembly: GCA_963847165.1. Classification (GTDB taxonomy): domain Bacteria; phylum Pseudomonadota; class Alphaproteobacteria; order Caulobacterales; family Aquidulcibacteraceae; genus Vitreimonas. Next base: position 81,383 of record CAWJYY010000023.1, on the reverse strand, counting down.
CTCGGCAAGGGGTTAATCCGCATTCAGAAAAAGCGGCGCCGGTTTGCAACCCTGGCATTGCGCCATGGCCTTGAGCGCAACCATGGCGAGAGACCGGGAAGCGGCGCTTGAAAGCTTGGGGCTTCGCTGAGGCCGGAGCCGGGCGCCAAAATGTGGGGCGCCGAAGCGGGCCCAAGCGGCGTCGGCCGCTCGAGGGCCTTGCGGGTTTATGACGGCGCGGAGGCGGGCGGTTCGGCGGGGGGCGCTGGGGAGGCTGTCACGTCCGCTTCCTTCTTCTCGCCGATCCTTGGCTCGGCGCCGGCGCGCAACCGGGCGATATTGGCGCGGTGCGTCCACACGATCAGGATCGCCAGCACCACCAGAAACGCGGTCTCCGAGCCGGAATAGCCGCCGATCAGCGCCAGCAGCGGCGCCACCGCCGCCGCCGCCAGCGAAGCCAGCGACGAATAACGAAACATCAGCGCCATCGAGAGCCAGACCACCGCAACGACGACGCCAAGCGGGGGCATGCCGAAGAGCAGCAGGCCGAAATAGGTCGCAACCCCCTTGCCGCCCTTGAATCCCAGCCACACCGGATAGCAATGGCCGATAAAGGCGCAAGCGCCCGCCGTCAGGCCGATCTCGATTTCGTTCGGCGAACCCGCCGTAAGCCAGCGCGCGATCATCAGCGCGATGGCGGCCTTGCCGGCGTCGAGCACCAGGGTGGCGAGCGCCAGATCCTTGCGCCCGGTGCGCAGCACGTTCGTCGCGCCGATATTGCCTGAGCCCAGGGAGCGGATGTCGCCCAGGCCCGCGGCGCGCACGATCACCAGCCCGAACGGAATCGAGCCGAGCAAATAGCCGCCAAGAGCGGCGAGGACGAAAGGAACCGCCAGCACCCGCACGTCTCTAACAGGCTCGGACGCAGCTGTGGAGTGGCGACTTTCGCCGCCGATCGCCTAAGTTGGCGCGGGCTCGGGAGGAACGACATGCTGACGCGCCGCGAACTTGCTGTCTTGGCCGCGGCGGGCGCGCTGGCGGGCTGTGCGGGCGCCTATACGCCGGCGACCTTCCCCGCGCCGCGATCGCGGCAATTCCCGCGCGACTTCATTTGGGGCGTGGCGACTTCGGCGTTTCAGACCGAAGGCGCGCTTGACGCCGATGGCCGCGGGCAAAGCATCTGGGACGTCTTTCCGCGCTCCAAGATCGTCGACCATTCCGACGCAGCCGTCGCGGTCGATTCCTACCACCGCTATCGCGAAGACGTGGCGCTTCTGCAGGGGCTGGCCGCCAAAGCCTACCGCTTCTCGCTCGCCTGGCCGCGGGTTGTGCCCACGGCGCCGGCGCCATCAATCAGAAGGGCGTCGATTTTTATTCGCGCCTCGTCGACGCGCAGCTGGAAAAACACATTATTCCTTACGCGACTTTGTTTCACTGGGACTTGCCGCTGGCGCTGCAGCAGCATGGCGGTTGGGCCAACCGCGACACCGCTCAGCGTTTCGCCGAGTACGCCGCCATAGTCGCTGCGCGCCTCGGCGACCGCGTGAAGCATTTTTGCATCCTCAACGAGGCGGCGGTGCACGTCTTCGCCGGTCACGTTCTCGGCATCCATGCGCCGGGCCTGACCGACGCCGGCCTCATCGGCCCGGTGACGCACCATCTCAATCTGGCGCAAGGCCTCGCCATCCAGGCGTTGCGGGCGGCGCGCTCCGATTTCACCATCGGCACGACGCTCGCCATCACTCCGTCGCGCCCGGCGCATGACGGGGTCGCGCCGCTCAACGAGGCGGCCGCCAAGGGCTTCGATGCGATCTGGAACGGCGCCTATCTCGATCCGCTGCTGAAGGGCGTCTATCCCGCCCAAACGCGCGGCTTCATTGAGCCCTCGCTGCGCGCCAACGACATGGGCGTCATTCGCCAGCCGATCGATTTCATCGGCGCCAATTATTACGCGCCCGCCTATCTTCGCTTCGATCTGATGAGCAAGGCCCATATCGCGCCCGCCGATCCCCCGCCGCGCACGCAGCGCGACGCCTTTAACCGCGAAATCGATCCCGCCGGCATGTGGCAGATCCTCAAACGCCTGCGCGAGGACTACGGCAATCCCCGCGTTCTGATCACGGAGAACGGCTGCTCCGATCCGTTCAGCGACGATCCCGCCATTCAAAACGACAGCTTCCGGATCGACTATCTGCGCCGTCATTTGGAGGCGGTGAAGAGCGCGATGGAAGCCGGCTCCCGCGTCGAGGGCTATTTCCATTGGACGCTGATCGACAATTGGGAATGGGCCGAAGGGTATCGCTCCAAGTTCGGCTTCGTCTCGCAAGACCGGGCGAGCTCCTTGCGCGCGACGAAGGCGTCCTACCTATGGTTCAAGGCGTTGGCGATGACGGGGCGGTTGAACGCGGCGGCGGGTTGACGCCGGAGAGGAAGTCGCCGGTCTGCGGCGCGCGGTCGAGATCAGCGCCGACCGAGCTTAGGCCCATCCATTGGATCGGAATGCCCGCGCACATGAGCGGGTCGGCGCTGTTGCAGACTTGGAAATGCAAATGCGGCTCGGTTGAATTGCCCGACGATCCGACCTGGCCGATCTGCTGGCCTTGGGCGACGCGTTCGCCCGTGCGCACGCGGACGCTGCCGGGCTTCAGGTGCGCATAAACCGAGAACTCGCCATTGCCGTGGTCGATGATCACGTGGTTGCCGATAATGCCCAGCATGCCCTGCGCCAAACGCGTGGCCTGATCCTGCTGCAGCCGCGCGAAATAGGCCGCCTGGGTCTCGTTCGGCTGTTTGAGCGCGTGCTGATCCTCGGGTTGGTCGTTGGCGGCGTCGACGACAATTCCGGCGGCCGCCGCCAGGACCGGCTGGCCATAGGCGTAGTAATCGGTGAAGTGCACGCCCGCGCCTCTGTATGTGTTGAAGTTCGGGCCCATGCGCACGAGATCGTGGGCGAACTCCTCCATCGTCGCCCAGCGGTGATGCGACTGCAGGCTGGGGCCTGCGCCGTCGTACCACTGACCTCGCAGCGGAAACGCGAACGCCGTGCGCGAAAGCTCATGGGAAATGGCGATCTGGCCCTCGCCTTCACCCGCATTCGAAATCGCCCGCACGCGCAGCTCGTCGCGCGAACCGCGATAGGCGAAAAGCTGTGAGGCGATGATCAACGCTTCGCCGGGCGCGAGTGTGGGTGAGGACGCCAGGCGGGCGCCGCGCAACAGCCCTTCGCCGCCGAAAACAAAGCCAAGATGGGGCCATATCGGGCTTTGCTGCATCTGTGAGAGGCTGGCGGCCGCACGAGTAAGATAGGCGACGTCGAGCGTGCGGGTGTCGCGCACCTGGCCATGATCTCGAAGTTCGAGCTGAACCTGGCTCAAGGTTATCGGCGTGGCGCTGTCGTTGACGATAGCGATGCTATGCACAAGTAGCGTGGAAGCGTCCTGCTGGTTGTTGGCCTCGTAAGTGTGGAGCGCGCCCGACGGGAAGAACCGCACATCGATCGCCATCGCGTCGCTCGCCCACGCCCAGGCCGCGGCGGCCGCGGCCGCGATCAGCGCCAGCTTCATCTTTCCCTCCATGCTGCCCACGCCAACCAGATGCGGACTACCCAAGACTTGGATGCGATGGCGGGCGCTCATGGCTCGCCGCCAAAGCCGTGGTGTAGGGCGCATAGGTCTCCCAGCCGAGCGTTTTGTAGAGCGCACATCCCGCCTCCGTCGCCACCAGCATGCCCGTTTGGGCGCCGCGTGCGACAACCGCGTTCTCCAGCGTGCGCATGATCGCGCCGCCCAGGGCGCGGCGGCGATGCGCTTCCTGTGTGGCGATTTGATCGAAGACCGCCACCTCGCCGACCAAGGCCGCGCGTCCGCCCGCGGCGATATCGCCCGCGCCGGTCACCGCGAAAGCGATGATGACATCGCCGGCGCCGGTCAGCGCCAAGCGATAGCCGTCGGCTGCGCGCGCTTCGCCGGCGCCCAGCGCCGGCTTTGTCATCATCGGCGATGTGCGGTCGATCACCCAGGGCGGACTGAGCAGGAGCGCCACCTCATCTGGGGTGGCGCAAACCTTGATCGGGGTGAGCGCAGGCGAGATCGCTGCGGTCAGTCGGCGCACATGATCGCCGCCGCGCGCAAACACATAGCGCTCGATCTGATCGGGCTCGTTCACCGCGACGCGCCAGCCGCCCTCGATCGCTTGCGGCGCCTGCTTGCCGCGCGAGAGCGCCCAGCCGCGCAGCCATTTTTCGACGAGCTTGGGATCGGCGCCGCCGGTTTGGATTGCTGCGATCACGGCGGCGTTAAGCCCGCGGCCCCGCAGGCGGCGGCGTCCGATTGCCCCGCGCTCGCACTAAGGGTCGCTGACAAGACGAGCGCACGCGCCGCCGCCGGCATGGGTCAGCTGCCGCGGCAATTGACCGGCGTGCTGCTGCCGACGCTCCATTGGCCGGCGGCGCCGCCGCCGGCGAAGGTGTAGCGGCCGTTCGAATATGCGCCGGCGCCGGTGCTTGGCAGCACCATCGATGGTCCCCCGATGATCGCCACGCGCGCTTGGCTGCCCTCAACGTCGACCGTGAGCTGGGTGCCGTCGCTGCAGGTGTAGGCGATCGGCCCGTTCGCCGGCAGCGGCACGGGCGAGGGCTGTTGTCCGGGATATTCCGGCGAGCCGGGCTGCCCGGGCGAACTCATTCCTGAGGTCCCGCACGCCGCCAAGCCCAACAACGCGGCCAACACCAGAATGCGCATCAACGTCCTCCAACATTTACTCAGCGGCATATACATTTCTGCCGCCGACGAAGGTGCGCAGCACTTTGCCTTGCAGCGTCTTCTCGTCGAACGGCGAATTGTTGGACTTGGATTTGAGCTTATCGGAGTCCAGCCGGAACGGCGCGCCGATATCAATCATAATCACATCAGCGGGCGCGCCCTTCACCAGGCGGCCTTGCGGCAGGTTGAGCAGTTCGGCGGGCTTCACTGTCATCGCGCGCAACAGCGTGTTGAGGGCGACGTCGCCCTTGTGATGCAGCGTCAGGGCGCCCGCCAGCAAGGTTTCCAAACCCACGGCCCCGAACGCCGCTTCCTCGAACGGCAGGCGCTTGTCTTCCGCTTGGCGCGGATCGTGGCCGGAGACGATCACGTCGATCAGCCCGTCTTTCACCGCCTCGACCAAAGCGGCGCGATCGTCCTCGCTGCGCAGGGGCGGCGAGAGTTTCGCAAAGGTGCGATAATTGGCGACGTCATGTTCGTTGAGCACGAGGTGATGCACATTGACGCTCGCCGCCGCCTTGGCGCCGCGTTGCTTGGCGCGCTTGAGCGCCGGCAGCGTCTGCGCCGCCGACAGCATGTCGAGCAGAATGCGCCCGCCGGTCAGCTCCGCGAGCATTAGATCGCGCTCCGCCATGATCGCCTCGGCGGCCGCCGGAATGCCGGGCAGGCCCAATCGGGCGGCCAATTCGCCCTCGTGCATGACCCCGCCTTCGGCCAGATACGGATCCTCGGGGCGATGCGCGACCAGCACGTTGAAAGCGGTCGCGTAGGAGAGCGCCCGGCGCAGCATGCGCGAATCCGCGATCGGCGCATCGCCATTGCTGAACATGACCGCGCCGGCTTCGGCCAGCAGACCGATTTCGGTCATCAGCACGCCGTTTAGACCCTTGGTCAAAGCCGCCGCCGGCAGAATGTGCACGCCGCCGGTGCGCTCTGGAGCGCGGCGCAGCACGAAATCGACCAAACTCTGATCATCGATCACCGGGGTGGTGTTGGGCATCATCACCATGGTGGTGACCCCGCCCGCCGCCGCCGCGCGACCCGCCGACTTGAACGTCTCTTTGTGCTCGGCGCCTGGCTCGCCGATCACCACGCGCATGTCGATCAAGCCGGGCGACACATGCGCGCCATCCGCATCGATGATCTCAGCGCCGTCGGGGGCGCTCGTCACCGCCCCGACTTCGAGGATCTTTTCCGTAAACAGGATCGCGCCCAGGCTGATCTTGTCCTTGGCGGGATCGATCAGCGTGGCGTTCTTGATGAGGATGGGCCTCGTCACCGGCGTTTCACCGCGACGTTGACGGTGGTGGAAAAGGCGATGGCGATGATCAGCGGAACCCAAATCGGCAGCGCGCCGAGGCCGGGCGCGTTCAAGGCGGCGGCGAGGTGATCGTCAACGCACCACCACAAAAGGAAAAGCCACATCAGCGCGCTCCTGCGTTTGAGCCGCTCTCGGCCAGCGCCTCGAGCACCGCCATGCGCACCGCCACTCCCATGCGCACCTGCGTCTCGATCAGCGAGATATTGGGATTGTCGGCGACGCTTGAGTCGATCTCGACGCCGCGGTTCATCGGTCCAGGATGCATCACCACCGCGCCAGGCTTGGCGTATCTCAGTTTTTCTTCGTCCAGGCCATAGAACCAGAAGAACTCGCGCACCGAGGGGAAGAAGCCGCCATCCATGCGCTCGCGCTGCACCCGCAGCATCATGACGACGTCGGCGTCCTTGATGCCTTGACGCATATCGTGGAACACCTCCGCGCCCCAGCGCGCCGCGCCTGCGGGCATCAGCGTCGGCGGGCCAACCAGCCGCACCTGGGCGCCCAGCATTGTCAGCAGCGCCACGTTCGAGCGCGCCACACGCGAATGCTGGATGTCGCCGCAAATGGCGATGACGAGCCCTTCGATCGTCCCAAGCCGGTCGCGGATGGTCAGCGCGTCGAGCAGCGCTTGCGTCGGATGCTCGTGCTTGCCGTCGCCGGCGTTGATCACGGCGCAATCGACCTTCTGGGAAAGCAATTCCGCCGCGCCCGATGAGCCATGGCGTATCACCAGCAAATCGGGCCGCATGGCGTTCAAGGTCGTCGCCGTGTCGATCAGCGTTTCACCCTTGGCCACGCTCGACGACTTCACCGACATGTTGATGACGTCGGCGCCCATGCGTTTGCCGGCGAGCTCGAAGCTCGATTGCGTGCGCGTGGAATTCTCGAAAAACAAATTTATGAGAGTTCGGCCGCGCAACGTGTCGAGCTTCTTGATCTTCTGCTCGGCCAGCGGCGCGAACGCCTCGGCCCGCGAGAGCAGGCTTTCGGCTTCGAAACGATCCAAGTCGGAAATGGCCAATAGGTGTTTGTGACGAAATCGGACCGGAGTTGTTCGCGCTTCGCTTTTCTTCACGCCCGTCGATCGTTCGGCCATGGGCGCTTGTTAAGCCCTGAGGCCAAACCGCCGCAAGCGTGGCAAGACCATGACGAAGAATTTCATTTCAGCCGCATTGCCGACCCGGACTCAGTATTGTACTTGTTTTGTTCCAATGGTGGATCGCGGGTTTGGAAGGGCTGAGCAAGGAGGGAGCGATGAAAACGCACCCCAAACGTGAAGAGCTTTCGCTAAAGCCGGTGGGCTTTGCGCTGGCGGCCGTGGTCGCGGGACTGGCGGCCGGCAAGGCGCAGGCGGTTGAAGCCAAGCCGCGCGCGCCGCTTGAGCCGACGAGCCAGACGAAAACCTACGCCGCCGATCCCACCAATCACCCCGGCTTCGAAGAAGATCCCGACATGGTGGTGGGCCCAAGCGAGCCGGTCGCGCCGCTGCGCAAGCGCTGATCGCAGCGTTCATTTGCTGCGGGCGGCGCTCGCAGACCGCCGGCGGGGCGCCGCCCGTCCAAGAACGCCAGCACGCTCGCCTCGTGGTTGGACAAGCCTTGGCGGCGTGCGCGCGGCAGCTTGAACGCGCCGCTGAGATAGCTCTCGATAAAAGCTGGGTGCACGTAGCATTTGCGGCAAATGCTCGCCGTGTTGCCGAGCGCGCCCGACACCTGCTCGATCGCCTGCTTCACATTGGCCTTCGCCAGCGCCTGCGTCTCGAAATCGCCGAGAGCCGCCAACTCCGCGGCCGCAAGCACGCTGGCGCCCCAGGTTCGGAAATCCTTGGCGCTGATGTCGCGTCCGGAGATCTCGCGCAAATAGCAATTCACGTCGGTCGAGGTGATTTGCTGGGCGAGGCCGTCCTCGTCGAGATATTGAAAGAGCCGTTGGCCCGGCAAATCCTGCGCCGCCTTCACCACCTTGGCCACGCGGCGGTTCTTCAAGGTCAGTCTCCAGCTGCGGCCGGACTTGCCGGTGAATACGAAGCGCAATTGCTCGCCGCGAACCTCGGCGTGCCGATCCTTCAGCGTCGTCAGCCCGTAGCTCTTATTGGCCTTGGCGTATTCGTCATTGCCGACGCGGATCATGGTGGTGTCGAGCAGATGCACGATCGCCGCCAGCACCTTTTCGCGCGGCAGGCCCCGTCGGCCCATATCCGCATCGATGCGTGAGCGCAGCGCCGGCAACGAGGCGCCGAACTCCGCCAGGCGTTCGAACTTGGCCTCGTCGCGCACTTCGCGGAAGCGCGGATGGTAAAGGTGTTGCTTGCGCCCGCGGCCATCGCGTCCCGTCGCCTGCAAGTGCCCGTTCGGCGAGGCGCAGATCCAAACATCGGTCCACGCTGGGGGAATGGCGAGCGCGCGAATGCGCTCGAGCGTCTTTATATCGCGCACCGCCGCGCCGGCCGCGTCGCGATAGGCGAAGCCTCGTCCCGCCCGGCGCCGGGAGAGGCCGCCGCTAAAGTCGCTGACATAGGTCAGTCCGGCGTCTTTGGCGGCGGGGAGGGCGTCGGTCATCGAACCGGAACAAGCCCACGCCTCGCCAAGCGGTTCCCTCAATGCAGCGTGAGGGCGATGGCGATGGGCATGGTGATGAAGGATAAAAGCGTCGTCGCCGTGATGATCGCCGCCATCAGGCGAGCGTCGCCGCCCATTTCCCGCGACAGCGTGTAGCCGGCCGCCGCCGTCGGCGTGGAGCCCACGCCTGCGGCCACCGCCGCAGCCATCGGGCTTGCGCCCAACAACATCGCCATGCCCCACATCGCCGCGGGCGCGACGGCCAGTTTCATCACGCAGGCCGCGGCCACCTTCACCCCGCCTGCGCGCAGGGCTTTGAAATCGAGCCCGCCGCCGACGCAAACCAGCGCCACGGGCATCGCCGCTTGGCCCAAGAGATTGAGCGCATCCGAGAGCGGCCCCAGATGGCGCAGCCCGAGCGCTTGGGCGCCCAGACCCGCCGCGCATCCAAGGATGAGCGGATTGGCGATAATCTGATCGAGGATGGCGCGCGGGCTGTTGGCGCCATTCTCGCCCCAGCGCGCGAGCACGATGACGCAGATGGTGTTGACCACAAGCACGAGCGGCCCAAACGCAATGCCGATCAGCTGCGGCCCGGCAGCGCCATAGAGGCCGGGGGCGGCGGCCAGCAGCACAAAGCCATTCCACCGCACCGAACCTTGAAACACGCTGGTGAACGCCGGTCCTTCCTCCTTGCTCGGAAGCAAGAAGCGCATAGCCAGCGCCAGCAGCACCATCACGGCGAAGCCGGCGAGCAGCCCGCCGACAAACGGCAGCGCTTCGCGGCCCGCCACATTGGCCTGCGAACTCAGCGTGAAGAGAAAGGCCGGATAGAGCACGAAATAGCCGAAGCGATTGACGTGCCCGAGCGCTTCCGGGCTCGCCACATTGCTCGCCCGCGCCGCCCAGCCGACAACGATCAAAATGAAAACCGGCGACAGCTCGCCGATGACGTCATGCATGCTTGCGCTCTTGCATCGCGTCGAGGGCGCCTTGCAGCATATAGGCGGCGGCCATTTTATCGACGACTTCGCCGCGCCGCCGCCGCGACGCATCGCCCTCGATCAAGGTGCGCGTCACCGCCGCCGTCGAGAGCCGCTCGTCCCACAACAGCAACGGCGCATCGCGCAGCGCCAGCAAATTGCGCGCGAAGGCGCGCGCCGCCTGCGCCGAGGGGCCGGCGCTGCCGTCCATGTTTAGCGGCAAGCCGATGACAAACCCCGCGCACCGGCGCGCGTCGTAAAGCTGCAGGAGCGCGAGCGCATCGTCGGCGAACTTGCCCCGCGCGATCGTCTCCAGCGACGAGGCGATCAAGCGCGTCGTGTCGCTGACCGCCACGCCAATCCGCTTTTCGCCGGGATCGAAGCCGATGACGGCGCCGGCGTGCGGTAGCGCGGCGGCGAAGGCGGGGAGGTCGAGTAGGGGCATGGAACTTGAGCCGCCATACCTCCGCGCGCGCTTGCTTCAGGTCAAGGACGGGCGTTGGATAAGCGCGCGCGATAGCGCGCGGCGCTTATCGTCGCCGCCCGCGGGCCTCGCCGATCCCTTTAGCGCGCGCCTCGCCTTCCGGGAGCGAGCCTTGCGGCCAGCGTTTGGGCCTTGGCCGCGAGACCTGAGCGCGGCCGTCGCCTACTTGAGCGCCGCGGCCCGGCGAATGGACGCCCGCACCGGCGAGACGAGCGCGCCGATTGATGAGGCCGCGAACTCGATCACGCGCCCGGCTTTGGCCGCGCCGGCTCATTCTCCCATCTTCATGTCCTCAACCTTCACTTTTTCCAGGGGCGGGCGCCGATGCGGCGGCGACAAGAACGCACAGCCGCGCAAATGCGCGCGACCTCGTCCCCACGCGTCCAGCGATGCTGAAACCATGAGCAAGGGCGGTTGACGGGCGTCTCATGACCGCTCTGGCACTTGAACCCACGGCGCCGCGCTGGTAGCTCGCGCTCATGTCGATCGATGAAAAGACGGTGCGCAAAGTGGCCAAGCTGGCCCACATCGCGCTCGCCGAAGAGCGCGTCGCGCCCATGGCCGCGGAGCTCAACGCCATCATGGCGTGGATCGAACAGCTGAACGAGGTCAATATTGACGGCGTCGAGCCGATGACCAGCGCTGTGGAAGGCCTGTCGCTGCCGATGCGTGAGGATGTCGTCACCGACGGCGACAATCCCGACCGCGTGCTCGCCAACGCCCCGAAAGCGGAAGACGGCTTTTATGTCGTGCCGAAGGTGGTGGAGTGAGCGTCGTCATCGCCGTTGAGACGCCGTTGCAAGACGACGTGCGCGCTCTGGTCGCGGCGCTGAATGAGTGGGCGCTTGGCCAGACGCCGCGTGAGTTTTGCCACCACATGACGGTCGAACAGATGGCCGCGCCCGACACCACCCTTTTCGTGGCGCGCCGGAACGGCGAGGCCATTGGCATGGGGGCGCTGCGCCGTCACGCCGACAGCATCGGCGAAGTCAAGCGCATGTATACCCGTCCCGAGGCGCGCGGGCTTGGCGTTGGCAAAGCCATCGTCGCCGAGGTGATCAAGCTCGCGCGCGCCGAGGGCTGCCGCCTTTTGGTGTTGGAGACCGGCGCGGTGGAGGGCTTCGCCTCCGCCTGGCGCGTCTATGAAGGACACGGCTTTAAGCGTTGCGGCGCCGTGCTCGATTACGCCGACAGCGCCCACAACGTTTTCTACGCCAAAGACCTCGCCGCATGACCGATCTCACCTCGCTTACGCTCGCCGCTGCGCTCGAGGGCATGGAGAAGAAACAATTCTCCGCCGTCGAACTCACTGACGCGTTCCTGAAGGCGATCGAGCAGGCCAATCCCAAGCTTAACGCCTATGTGGCGTTGACGCCGGACGCCGCGCGGCAAGCCGCAAAGGCCTCCGACAAGCGCCGCGCGTCCGCGACAGCGCGTGCGCTCGAAGGCGCGCCCCTAGGCATCAAGGATCTCTTCTGCACCGAAGGCGTGCGCACCACGGCGGGCTCCAACATCCTCGGCGAATTTGCGCCGACCTACGAAAGCACGGTCACCGCCAATCTGTGGCGCGATGGCGCGCTGATGCTCGGCAAGCTCAACATGGATGAATTCGCCATGGGCTCGTCGAACGAGACATCCCGCTTCGGGCCGGTGACGTCGCCCTGGCGGCGCGGCAATTCCGACGCCTCTTTGTCGCCGGGGGGATCGTCGGGGGGGTCCGCCGCCGCCGTCGCCGCCGATCTTTGCCTCGGCGCCACCGCGACCGACACGGGCGGCTCAATCCGCCAGCCGGCCGCGTTCACCGGCACCGTCGGCATGAAGCCCACTTATGGGCGCTGCTCGCGTTGGGGGATCGTCGCCTTCGCCTCCTCGCTCGATCAAGCCGGTCCAATCGCCAAGAGCGTCGAAGACAGCGCCATGCTGCTGCAATCGATGGCCGGTCACGACGCCAAGGATTCCACCTCGCTGCCGAATGCGCTGCCCGATTTTCGCGCCGCCACGACTAAATCGATCAAGGGCATGACCATCGGCATCCCCAACGAATATCGCGTCGAGGGCATGCCCGGGGAAATCGAGAAGCTCTGGCGACAAGGCATCGAATGGGCGAAGGAGGCCGGCGCCACGATCAAGAAAATCAGCCTGCCGCACACCAAATACGCGCTTGCCCACCTATTATATTGTGGCCCCCGCTGAAGCCTCCTCCAACCTCGCCCGCTATGACGGCATGCGCTACGGGGCGCGCGTCTCCGGCAAGGATCTGAACGCGACTTACGAAGCCACCCGCGCCAGCGGCTTCGGACGCGAGGTGCAGCGCCGCATCCTGATCGGCACCTATGTGCTCAGCGCCGGCTACTACGACGCATATTATCTGCGCGCCCAGAAAGTTCGCGCTCGCCTCAACGAGGACATGAGCAACGCTTTTACAGAGGTCGACGCCATCCTCACGCCGGCGACGCCGTCGGCCGCCTTTGCGCTCGGCGAGAAGGGCGACGATCCGGTGGCGATGTATTTGAACGACATCTTTACGGTGACCGCGAACTTGACGGGCATGCCGGCGCTCGCATTGCCGGCCGCCACTGACGCCAATGGCTTGCCGCTTGGCTCTGCAAGTGATCGGCAAGGCGCTTGATGAGGAGAGCGTGTTTGCGGTAAGCGCGGCATTGGAGAAAGCAGCGGACTTCCGCGCCAAGCCGGCGAAATGGTGGGCCTGACATGCAAGAATTGCTCGAACGCCTCGGACGCGGCGACACCCGCATTTTGGAAATGTGCAGACAGGCCAACACCGTCTGGACCGATTTCCTCGAAGAATTGCGCGGCGCCGACACCGGCACGCTATCGGCGCGCCTCGGCTTTTTTCAACCGACGTTCACGCGCATCTTCGAAAGCGAAAGCTTCGGCCAGAACATGATGCCGTGGACGGGCTTCGCGGCGCTCTACGACACCCAAACCGGGTGGGGTCAAAACCTGGAACGCGCCAAAGAGCTCGCCGAAGCGTTCGCGCGCAGCAATTGCAGCGCCGAGGTGCGTTCCGAGGCGCGCAGCTGCGTCATCTCCTATGAGCTCGAAGGCCACGTGCAATCGTCGCCGCCGCCGCAACAACCCTCGCCGCAACAGCAACAAAGGCGGCGCTGGTGAGACGCCCGTCGCCGGCTTTGATGCTTGCGCGTCGCGCGCACACGCAAATCCGTTACGCGCCTCGAACGATGGAACGGCGCGGCGGTCATCGCTCGTTAGCGAATCCGGCTAGCATGCCGGCCATGGCCAAACGCAAAGCCGCCGCACCCAAGCGCAAACAGCGCCCGCGCGCAGAGATCGACCGCAATTATTTTCTGGGCGATGTGCTGCGCAGGACCGGGGCGGCGCTTTGGGTCGCGCTCTTCCTGATCTCGGCTTACACGCCGTTCTCGTCGGGCCAGGCCCAGCACAACAGCGTCAATTTCGGCACCCTCGTCGCCATCTTCGCCGTGATCGGCGTGGCGCTCTATCTCTATGGCCGCCACTTGCGCCGCGAAGCCACGCATTGGGAAGCCGACTGAGGCGCCCCCGCAAAGCTTCGTCTTGACCTCAAGGGCCTAACGCGCAACGTCTCTTCGCCGTGATCGGTCGGAGCTTCACGTGACGCCATCGGAAATCGCGCGCCTCGGCGCTTATTTGAGTAAACTGCTGGGATCGCCCACAGCCTCGGTGCATTCGCTCGGCGGCGAAGCCGGCGAGTTGCTCATCGACGGGCGCCGCGCCGCCAGCGTCCTACGCGACGACGAAGAGGGCGAGGTGAGCTACGCAATCAGCCTGGTCATCCCGCCGGCGCCCGGCGCCAAGAAGGGCGCGCCGATCGACGACGCCGAACGGGCGCGCCTGCAGACCGCGCTTCGCCAGGCGCTGCATTCCGCCGATCTCGACGTGCGCGCCCGCCCGCGCAAGACCGATTCGGCTGAGGTCTATGTGCACGACGAATTCGTCGGCACCGTTTCCGTCGACGAGGACGAGGGCCAAGTGCTGACGATGTCGATCTTGGATATCGATCTGGAAGGCGAAGAATAATCTCTCGGCGAGCGATCTGGGCGCACGAGATCGGAGCGCAACATTCTCGAGCGCAAGAAAAGAGCCTCGATGCAACATCGAGGCTCCAAAGTGAGTTCGTCAAATCCAACTCAAAGACCAGCGGCTTAAAACAAGCGAACGCCGGCGACAGCGCGTTACAAGACGCCCAACATCGAGGCGACGAGCGGATGGCGAACGATGTCGGCGTCGTCCAGGCGAACCACCGCGATATTGGCCACGCTCTCAAGCTTGTCGGCGACTGAGTGCAGTCCCGAGAGATCGGGCAGCAAATCCGTTTGGGCCGGGTCGCCCGTCACCACCATGGTCGAGTGCCAGCCGAGCCGCGTCAGCAGCATCTTGATCTGCCCGTACGTGCAGTTTTGCGCTTCGTCGATGACGACGAACGCATTGTTCAGCGTGCGCCCGCGCATAAAGCCGACCGGCGCGATCTCGATCAGGCCTTCGGCCATCAGCGATTTCAGCCTTTTGGCCGAGAGGCGGTCGGTCAGCGCGTCGTAGAGGGGGCGCAAATACGGCGCCAGCTTGTCTTCCATGGCGCCGGGCAGATAGCCCAGCGATTTACCGGCTTCGACCGCCGGTCGTGAAAGCACGATGCGCCCGACCTTGCCGCTTTCAAGCGCCTCAACCGCCTTGGCGATGGCGATGTAGGTCTTGCCGGTGCCGGCGGGCCCGAGCGCTAGGCAAAGCGAATGGGTGTCGATGGCTTCCATCAGCGCGGTTTGGCCCTTCGATTTCGGCCGCACGTTTTTGACGAAACTCTGGTCGCGAAGGCTATCGTTGGCCGGGCGCGAGCCGCCGTCGAGCACTTTCAGATTGCGCTGACGCCGATCATCGCGCTGGAATTCCTCAACGTTGAGCACGCCTTGTGCGTGCCGACGCTTCGCGCTTCGCTTCGCCATCAAAGTCTCCTTGCTGGAGCGGCCAAATCCCGCGCGGCTTCTGCCAGGCGGGTCGAAAAACTGTTCGAAGGTTGAGTTGTCGAAGGGTGCGCCGGGCGGCGGTATGTCGAGTGCGCTGATCTTGCGCCTGGCGCCCACGCTCTCCCCCACTAGCGAGCCGAAGCCCTGGAGACGGGTGGATCGGGAAATCCCAAATCCGATGCTGTCCATCAGACGCCACATCGGTTAACGACGCGTTGAGGAACCGGAACGTCACCGAAATTTCGCAGTCACAACGGCGCGCCGCCCCAAGGCGAAGTGTGAAGGGGTTCCCGTCTTTGAGGCGCGGCCGAAGGAAACGACAATGCCGATCTACGCCCTGGCCGACGCCGATCTCGAAGTCGAGGATGAGAACGCTTTCTGGGTGGCGCCGAGCGCGGTGGTGATCGGACGCGTCGTGCTCAAGAAGAACGCCTCGGTATGGTGGGGCGCGGTGCTGCGCGGCGATAACGAGCCGATTGTCGTCGGCGAAAACTCCAACATCCAGGATGGCTCGGTGCTGCACACCGATTTGGGCGCGCCGCTCACCATCGGCAAAGACGTGACCATCGGCCACCAGGTCATGCTGCATGGCTGCACCATCGCCGACACTTCGCTCATCGGCATCAAGGCCACGGTGCTGAACCACGCGCACATCGCCAGCTTCTGTCTGGTGGGCGCCCATGCTCTCGTCACCGAGCGCAAGACCTTCGAGCAAGGCTCGCTCATCACCGGCGCGCCGGCGCGCGCGATCCGCGCCATCGACGACCAACAGCGCCAGATCATCCAATTCTCCGCCCATCATTATGTCGAGAACTGGAAACGCTATAAACGCGACGCTGAAGCCGAGCCGGTTCGCCTAAGTCTCGCCGCAGCGCCTTCACACCCTCGCCACGGAGGACTACACAACGTTCATGTCATGGACATCGACGTGAGCACCGAGGAACCGCCCACCCAAGCCACGACGGACTTGTCGCCGCCGGCGCAAGCGCGGCCGCCAGAAGCGCCGCCTCCAGAAGCGCCGACACGAGAGGCGCCGCCAGCAGCGCCGCCAGCACCGCCAATGGGCGCCGCGCCCCTGAACGCCCCGACCGACGCCCCGACCGACGCCCCGACCGACGCCCAGGCCGACGCCCCGACCGACGCCCAGGCCGACGCCCCGGCCGACGCGCCACGCCAACAGGCGCGCTCGTCATCGCCCGACGGCCCAGCGCTCCTCATCATTGGCTTGATCGTCGCGGCCGCGTTGGCCGTATTCGCAGTTTCGCAAGCCGGCACATGGTTTGCACCGCGCTCGAGCGCCGACGCCTACACCGTCCAACCCTACACGCCGCCCTCGCAACTGATCAGCGCCGGCGATCATGTGCTCGCGCACGCTCGTCCCGACCTGACGAGCCCTGGCGTGGTGATGTTCGGTCCTGGCGTTGCACTCACCATCACCGGCCGCGTCTCGCGCGGCTTTGGCGGCGACTGGTACGCAATCGCTTGGAATGGACGCAGCGCCTTTATCCGCCAAGAAGACGCAATTGCGGGCGCCGCCACCGCCCCGCCGCCGACAGCGCCGCATGTCGCTGCGCCCCCCCACGAGGAGGCGAAGCCCGATGTCGCCGAAGACGCGGGTTTTCCAACCCTTGACACGCCTGCGCCCGCGACCGCCGGTCCGGTCGAATTGAGCGGCGTGCGCTGGGCTAACCGCCCAGGCCGGCGCGATTTCGAGCGCGCCTATCCCCAGCGCGCCCTCTACGCAAGTCAGTCCGGCCACGTGACCCTCGATTGCGTGGCGTCGGGAAGCGGCGCGCTTGATTGCTCTGTCGCGGTTGAACTGCCGCGCGGCTACGGCTTTGGGCGCGCGGCGATGGATCTCTCGCGCCAATTCCGTCTGCAGCCGACCACCGCCGATGGCCGCTCGGTTGCGGGGGGGCATATCCAAGTACCAGTTGAGTTCCGCGCCAATTAATGAAGCGGAACTGAAGCGCGCTTTCGCAGCTTGAGCACCCGATAGTTCACGGGGAACGCTCGATGAAGCCGCTTTTATTTGTACTGCCGCTCTTTTTGCTGATGGCGTGCTCGCCGCCGGCGCAGACAAGTTCGCCACCGCCGCCGCCCCAACTCAGCGCCGAGGCGCAGGCGGCGATGGATCGCATTAACCGCGCCGATTTTTCCTCGATCGCCGCCGAACCCGCCATTCCCGAACCGGCGATACCGCCGCAGCCGACGACCGCGGCGAGCGCGCCCGCCGACAACACCGCTGCAGCGGAGCAGGCCGGACCCGCCGGCGCTGATCAAACCGAGGCGAGCGTGCCCGCAAACGTGCACTATGACGCGGCCATGGTGCGCATCGAAGTGCTGCTCGACCGCGCGCACTTCTCGCCAGGCGTCATCGACGGCTATAATGGCGAGAACGTGCGCAAGGCCGTCTCCGCCTACCAAGCCTCGCACAACATGCCGGTGAACGGTCAGGCCGACCAACACTTGTTGGCGCAATTGACCGCCCAGGAAACGACGCCCGCGCTGGTGAGCTACACAATCGCCGCCGAGGACGTAAGCGGGCCGTTCGCGCCAACGCCGCAAGACCTCGAAGCCATGTCGCATATGGATCATTTGGGTTACGCCAGCGCCGCCGAAGGCATCGCCGAAAAATTCCATATGGACGAGGATCTGCTTCGCACGCTCAATCCCGGCGTCGATTTCACCCAAGTCGGGACGCCGATCGTCGTCACCAACGCCGGCGGCGATTTGAACGCCGATGTCGCCTCCATCGTCATCGACAAGCGCGAGCGGTCGCTGCGCGCTTACGATGCGTCCGGCAACATGCTGGCCTTCTATCCCGCCACGATCGGCAGCCCCGACGCGCCCGCCCCCTCAGGCGATTTCACCGTGCGTTCGGTCGCTTTCAACCCGACCTATCATTACGACCCCGCGCGCCTACCGACTTTTGGCCGCCGCAATCATGGCGCGCTGACCATCGCTGCGGGACCGAACAATCCCGTCGGCGTGGTCTGGATCGCCTTGAGCCGCGATACTTACGGCATCCACGGCGCACCCGAGCCGCAGCAGGTCAGCAAGACGCAAAGCCATGGCTGCGTGCGTCTCACCAATTGGGATGCAAGCGAGCTCGGGCGCGCCGTGCATGCCGGCGTGCCGGTGTCGTTCCGCGATCAGGGTTTGCAAGCCTCGGCCGCCGCCCGCGCCGGCTGACGATCAGCCGTGCAAGGTCGCAAGCCCCGAGCGCCCGTCACCAGCGGCGCACGCGCCCGGTGTCGACGTGGACGAAGTCCGACGCCTGATAATAGCCTACCCCGCCCGCGCGCAGCGAAAGCGCGGCGTCGCGCAGCCGCGTGAGATCGACGCCGGCGACGCGGATGTCGATGGCGCGACCCTCCAAATGCAGGCTGTGGGTGGCCACGCCCTCGGAATTGGCGTGCAGCATCGCGTTGGTGGCGGGCGAGCGATAGCCGGAAATGATCTGGTAGGGCGCTTGCGCGGCGATGACGCCGTTCAGCTGGTGCAGCTGGTCGAGCAGGCGCGGATCGATGTCGTGGGTTTCGTTCGAGCGGAAGTCGCGCATGACGTGCTTGATCGCAGCCATCGCGTCGGGAACGTAATCGCCTTGGCGCCAATATTCGTCGCTGAAACGATCGCCGGTGTGGAGGTTAAAGAGCGAGACGCGCCGTGGCTCGTCAACGGCGCTCGCCCATGCGCCGGTCGCCAGCATCGAACTCGCCGCCCCCGCGATCAAAGCGCCGCCGGCAATCCGCAACATCGCCCGTCGATTCATCGCCCTATTCCCACTCACCAATCGCGCCTTTGTGACATCCCGATTTGTTCATACTTTGGCGCTGCGGCGCCCACCGGCGCAAGGGAACACCGCAGTGCGCCTTAGTGTTGGCGCTATATGAAGGTCCCGTGGGTTTCATTCGCCGCGGTCGCCATTCTTACGGCGATCGCGACCGCGGAGCTTTCCAGCCGCAATCAGTTCGCCGATCTCGGTGCGGGCGTCGCCGAGAGCGCGACAAGCGATACCGCATGGCGCTCAGGCAAGCACGGCCTCGCCGCCTCGCCGCCGCCGCCGCTGACGCCGGCCAGCGCTCCTGAGCCGCCGCATCTGGGCGCGCCGCAGACGCTGATCATCCCCGTCGCCGGCGTTTCCCGCAGCCAGCTCACCGACACATGGGGCGCGGCGCGCGCCGAAGGCCGCGTGCACGAAGGCATCGACATCCTGGCGCCGCAGGGCGCGCCGGTCATGGCCGCCGCCGACGGACGCATCGTGAAGTTCTTCGACAGCCAACGCGGCGGCGTGACCATCTACCAATTCGATGTAAGCCAACGCTTCGTCTATTATTACGCACACCTGCTGGCGCGCGCGCCCGGCCTGGCCGAAGGCTTTCAAGTGCGCCAGGGACAGGTGATCGGCTATGTCGGCATGACCGGCAACGCGCCAATCCCGCATCTCCACTTCGAAGTGGAGCGCTTAGGTCCCGAGCATCATTGGTGGCAGGCCCAGTCCATCAACCCTTACCCGCTATTGATGGCGGGCGTCGCGCCTAGCGCTTAGAGCTTTTTCGGCTCGGGGCGGAGCGGGCCGTTCCACACCTTGTTGATGCGCACGTCGGTCTCGGGACCGAGATTGAACCAGGCGAAGCGGTCGCGGGTGGCGTCAATCACCGCAAAGCGGTCGCCAGTCTCCAGCGTCTGCGAGAGCGCGTTGCGGATGGCGCCGGCGGAATACTTCGTGCGCACCAGCCAGAGGTTCGCGGCCAGGTCGCAAACCGTACCCATGTCTTCGAGCGCGGCCAGAAACGCCATCGTGGCGCCTGAAAAAATCTGCGCGTGCACGAACACATTGGCCGCTTCGCTGGCGTCGTTGGCCGGGGTCGGCGTGCGCAGGCCGCGCAGCGACATGATTTTGCGCGCTTCCGTCCAGCCCTTATCGGGGTTGTCGGCGACCATGGTTGTGGGGCGCACCCGGCCTTCCGACATGAAGCGGGCCATTTGCTCGATCGAGTACGGGCCGAAGGAGCGGCCGCGAATCTGCACCCACCAATGCGTGGCGGCAGGGTTAAGGCGGACGACGTCGCTCAAGGCTTGCTCCGTTTCGACACGCAGGCGCGCGTTCGCGCCTGCGGCGAAGCCGACAGCAGCAACGCGCATGCCGCGCGTTTTTCTTCAGCCTTCGTTAGGGATGGGACGTTGAGCGCGCGGGTCGAAGTCGACGGCGAAGCCGCCCTCGATCATCCGCGCAACGCGGCCATAAACGCCGCCAATGCGCACCCAAGCGCCGATCGGAGGGGCCGCGCGTCGCGTATGGATGGTCACTCCCGTCAGCGAGAAATCGACGACTTCGCCCTCATAAGCGTCGCCCGCCTCATGCTCGATGCGAATGCTGCGCGCGGTGTCGCGCGCGCTCGTGCGCGGGGCCGGTTCTTCAATGCCTAAGTCCCGGTTAATGGCCAGCGTCAGCTGTTCGGCCAGCTTTTCGCGCTTGTGGGCGCTGAAGTTGAAGATGACGGCGACTTCGCCTTCACCACATTTGCGCGCCACCTTGCCCGACACCCGCCCGAAGCCTTCGAGATAGAGCACCAGCTGCATGGCCGATCGGCGGCGTCGTCGGGGTTAAGATCCGCACATCGCCCGGCGACATGTCGGCGGTGCGGCAGTCGTGCTCCTGGCCGCCGGCGCCCAGCATGCGCCCGCTAACCACGATGGGCGTGCGCCGGAAGCGGCGGCGTTCCTCGCCATTATTGCGCCGCGCGGCGAGCCGGCTGGCGGCGGTGGCGAGATCGACCCTCTGGGCGGTGTTGGCCATGGCGGTCTAAATGCACGTTCACCGTAAATGTTTGCTTAAGCTTTGACGGCGGGGCAGGGCTTGTCAGGCTGGGGCGCGCGGGTGTCAGGTGCGCTTCGAGAAATTGGAGCACGATGTGGCGGACCTGAGTGGGCAGCGCTTCGATTATGTGATTGTCGGCGCCGGCAGCGCCGGCTGCGTGCTGGCCAACCGGCTGAGCGAAGACGCAAACATTAAGGTGGCGTTGCTGGAGGCGGGCGGGCGCAACGCCTCGCTGCTGGTGCGCATGCCCGCCGGCGTCGGCAACCTCATCCGCGCCAAGGGGGTCTCCAATTGGGGTTTCGAAACCGTCCCGCAAAAACACCTCGACAACCGGCGCCTATATCAGCCGCGCGGCCGCGGTTGGGGCGGATCCTCGGCGATCAACGGCATGATCTACATCCGCGGACACGCCCGCGATTACGATCATTGGCGCCAGATGGGCCTCACCGGTTGGGGCTACGCCGACGTGCTGCCTTACTTCAAACGCGCCCAGCATCACGAGGACGGCGCCGACGCATGGAACGGCGATAGCGGCCCGCTCTGGGTGTCGCGCGGCCCGCCCGGCGATCCGATCTACAAAGCCTTCATCCAGTCCGGCGCCCAAGCCGGCTACAAAGTCACGCGCGACTTCAACGGCCGTCAACAAGAAGGCGTCGGCCCCTATCATCTCACCATCCGCGACGGCGAACGCTGGAGCGCTGCGGCCGCCTATCTCAATCCGATCGTTGCGCTGCGCCCCAACCTCACCGTGATCTCGAACGCCTATGCCGGGCGGATCGTCATCGAGCACAACATGGCGGTCGGCGTCGAATACGCGGCTGGACCCGGCAAGCCGACGAGCCGCGTCTACGCCACGCGTGAGGTGCTGGTGAGCGGCGGCGCATTCCAATCGCCGCAATTGCTGCTTATGTCGGGCATCGGTCCCGCCGACGATCTGCAAAAGCTGGGCATTCCCGTTGTCGCCGATCTAGCCGAGGTCGGGCGCAATTTGCAGGATCATCTCGATGTCTCGGTCATTTACGAGATGACCAAGCCGATCTCGATGTATTCGAAGACCAAGGGCGTCAAGCAGCCGCTGATCGGCCTGCAATACGCCTTCACCAAGACCGGCCCCGGGCGCACCAACCATCTGCACGCCGGCGCCTTCCTCAAAACCCGCGGCGAACTCGATCGCCCCGACATCCAGCTCCATCTCGTCAACGCCGCGATGATCGAGCACGCCAAGGTCAAAGCCGATCGCGACGGCTTCACCATTCACGCCTGCCAGCTTCGCCCCGAGAGCCGCGGCGTGGTGAAGCTCGCTTCGCGCAACCCCTTCGACGCGCCGCTGATCGATCCAAACTATCTCGAGGCCGAGAACGACCGCCGCACCATGCGCGACGCCGTCCGCGTCGTGCGCGATATCGTCGGCCAGCACGCGCTTGATCTTTATCGCGGACCGGAAATGCGCCCCGGCGCGCATGTGCGCACCGACGCCGAGATCGACGCCTGGATCCGCCACACCGCTGAAACCATCTATCACCCCGTCGGCACCGTGCGCATGGGCGCAGATCAGAATGCGCCGGTCGACGAGGAGCTGCGCGTGCGCGGGGTCGAGTCGCTGCGCGTCATCGACGCCTCGGTGATGCCCACGCTCGTCGGCGGCAACACCAATGCGCCCACGATCATGATCGCCGAGAAGCTCTCCGATATCATTCGCGGCAAGCCGCCGCTGCCGCCGCAGGAAGCTCCCATCGCCGAGGATGAAATGGCGCACGTATGAGAGGAGCGCGCTTGATCGCCGTTCTCGGCGCCGCAGCCGGCGTCGCTGCGCTGCTGCTGCAATTCGGCCTGATGTTCAATTCGATGAGTGCGCAGGGCTATGATCCGCTGGCGATCGCTTGGCGCTACTTCGGTTATTTCACCATCCTCACCAACATCCTCATCGCCGTCATCTGGACCGGCGCTGCGCTCCAGCCCGATGCATCGAGGCCGCGCCTTGAAGGCGCCGGCGCGGTCGCCATCGTGATGGTCGGGATCATCTATCACCTGCTGTTGGCGAACCGGTGGTCCCCGCAAGGCCTGCAGCTCGCGGCGGATTTCATTCACCACAGCTTTACGCCAATTCTGTTTGGGCTCTATTGGCTCATCCGCCCGCACGGTTCGCTCAAATGGGCCGACGCGGGGCTCTTGGTGGTCTGGCCGCTGGCTTATTGCGGCTATGCGCTGACGCGCGGCGCCTTCGACGGCTGGTATGCTTATTATTTCCTCGATCCCAGTCGCGTAACCGCCGCGGCGCTTGCGCTCTCCATCGCCGTCCAGAGCGCGGCCTTCCTCGCCTGCGCGTTGGCGTTTGTCGTCGTCGATAAGGTGCTGGGCGCGGCCCCCCGTGAGGCTAATTCCGCTTCCGCCGCTCTCCCATCATAGACGATTGCTGCGGGCGCGTGCGACGGCGCCGTCGCGCCTGCATCGCTTCGATCTTGGCGGTGAGCGCGTTCGAGGCGCCGTGCTCGTCGCCGTCGGGTGGGCAGCACAATTCAAACGCTGCTGCGGCTTTGCCCGATACCGTGACTTGCAGCACGATCTCCACCTCCGGTCGATTGCGTCTTAGCCATTGCGCTAGCGCAAATCCGCTCTCGGCGCCCGCCAGTTGCGCGTCGCTGAACAGCACGTCGAGGCGCTGACCTGCTTGCAGGATGGCTTTGGCCTCCTGCGAGCTCGCCGCTTCCAGCACTTGCAGCCCGCAAGTGCGCAAATAATCGGCGATCGCCAGACGCACGATCACGTCTTCGTCAGCGAGAAGGATGGTGCGGTCGCTCTTCTGTGATTTGCTTTTGGCCGGCATGCAAGTTCCCGATGCGGTGGCCCCGCGACCAAAGAGCAACAAGGCGCCGCCGCCGGTAGTTCCGGGCGCCGCATTACTGAGGCGAAATTGGCCCGTGTGGCGCCAAGAGTTTGACGCGTGTAGGAACATTGCATCGGGCGCGGGCATTGAACCCCAGCAGCCAGGCGCGGGAGGCGTGATTGAGTCCAGCTGAAGAGCGACAGATGGAGCCGGGGCTTAAGAGCGGATCTTCGATTCTTATTGTCGAAGACGAAACGTTGGTGCGCATGGGCGCGGCCGAGCATTTGCGTGAGGCGGGCTTCACCGTCATCGAAGCTGCAAGCGGCGAGGAAGCGCGCGCAGTGTTAGAGGCCGGCGTGCGCGTCGATGTCGTCTTCTCCGATATTATGATGCCCGGCGCCTTGGATGGGTTGGCGTTGGCGGAATGGATTGGCCAATTGCCGTCGGCGCCGGCGATCGTGCTCGCATCCGGCGTTCCGGCCGCGCTCGGCGAAGCTCAAAAGCGAAATCCCAGCATTCGAGCCGTGCTCATCAAGCCCTATTCGTATGACGCCTTGGAGCGTCTCGCCCGCGAGTTCACGCCGAAAGGCGACTAGAGCGCGTCGTTGACGACGACCAGGCGCATGCCTTTCGGCTCTTTCGCCAAGGGCGGATGCAATGAGCCTATGCGCAAGCGCTGAATATTCCTGCCTGAGACAAAGGCCTGCCCGCCGAGGGCCTGGAAGAGGCCGAGAAAACGCATCCCCAGCCTCTCGTCGGTCTTCAGGGGCGTGATCAAAATCTCCACGCCAAGCATGGCGCGATCGCTAGTCTCCGCCGTGACCCGGGCGATGGAGGGCTCGCCGGCGGCTTGGCTGGCGTCGATCAGCGCATTGAGCAAGCTGAGGTCGGGGGCCAGAAACAGCGTCGAAAAATCATGTTCGCGCAGATCGCGCCCGAACAGTTTCACCAGTTCAGCGCCAAAGGTGCGGATCGGCAGCCGCCCGTCCTTGGTGCGCTCGATCACAAAGAGGCGCTCCAGAACCTGATCGGCTCCGCCCTTCTTCGGCTGAGCCGCTGGGTTGCCCGCCAAAGCGCGGCCGTACACAAGCAAAGCGCGTGTGTCGGGGTGGAAGCTCTCTTCGCCCATCATCGCCGTTGGTGCTTCCCGTGTTGAGGCGCAACGGGCGAGCTCACGCAAACTCCGCGCCTGGGCGGCGGGGCGAAAAGCGTTCGAAAGACGGAGGCGTTCGCGCAACGGGCGAGCTTTGGCCTCTGGTTTGCAGAGGTTCCGGCTAAAATCAGGAGCAGCGTTCCATGGCTGTTTCAGTCCGGTACATTATCGCGCTTTCCGCGTTTGGTTTGGCGGCGCTGGGCTACGCTCTGCTTTGAGCGTCGCTTCAAATGCGCGTTCACCTTGAACGCGCGATACCGCTTTGGGCGGGCGAACGCGCACACGCCGCCGCCGCCGCTTTGATTTCAGCCAAGACTGCGGGCGAATTTTTCCAGGCACCGCGGATAGAGCTCGTGCTCGATGGCGAGCAGGCGGCGTGCGAGCGTTTCAGGCGTGTCGCCAGGCTCGATCGCCATTCTCGATTGGCCGATGATTTCGCCTGCGTCGACTTCCTCGACCACAAGGTGAACGCTGGCGCCGTGCCAGGCGTCGCCGGCTGCGAGAGCGCGCGCGTGGGTGTTGGTTCCCGGGTATTTCGGCAACAGCGATGGATGAATGTTCACGAGCCGCCCAGCCCAGGCGCGGACGAAGAAAGGCGTGAGCACGCGCATAAAGCCGGCGAGGGCGACAATGTCGATTTTGCGCGCGCGCAGCGCCGAATCGATTTTGCGCTCGAACCCCTCGCGGTCCTTGCCGAAGGGCTTGTGATCGATGGTGAGCGCCTCGACGCCCGCATCGCGGGCCCGATCGAGGCCTTCGACACCGGCCACGTTGGAGATGACGAGCGCGACTAAGTAGGCGTCTTGCTTGGCGTCCAGCAGCGCCTGCAAATTGGTGCCGCGCCCCGAAATCAGAACCGCGACGCGTTTCATGCCGCTTTGAGCTGGCCGATTCTAAATGCGCGCTCGCCGCTCGCATTCAGTTTGGCGATCACAGCATCGGCCTCCGCCGCATCGATAATGAGCGCCAGGCCGACGCCCAAATTAAACGTGCGGCGCATATCTTCTTCCGGCACGCCGCCGGTTGCCTGCAGCCATTCGAATACTGCGGGGCGGGTCCACGCATTCCAATCGAAATCAGCCGCCAACGCATCCGGCAAAGCGCGCGGGGTGTTTTCAACCAGGCCGCCGCCGGTGATGTGGGCGAGCCCTTTGATCAGCTTGGCCTCGAACAACGGCTTCAGCGCCTTGGCGTAAATGCGGGTGGGCGTCAGCAACGCCTCCGCCAGCGACTTGCCCGGCTCGAACGGCGCCGGGGCGTCCCAGGCGAGGCCGCTGCGCTCGACGATTTTGCGCACCAGCGAAAAGCCGTTGGAATGGCAGCCGCTGGAGGCCACGCCCACCAGCGCATCGCCCGCCTTCATCTCGTCCAGGCGCGGAAGCAGGCTCCCGCGTTCGGCCGCGCCGATGGCGAAGCCGGCCAGATCGTAATCGCCCTTCGCATACATGCCCGGCATTTCGGCGGTCTCGCCGCCGGCGAGCGCGCAACCTGCTTGCCTGCAGCCCTCGGCGATGCCGGCCACCACAAGCGCGGCTTCATCGGCATCGAGCTTGCCGGTCGCGTAATAGTCCAAGAACATGACCGGCTCGGCGCCTTGCGCGGAGAGGTCGTTCACGCACATGGCGACCAGATCGACGCCGACGTTTTCGTGCCGCTTGCTCTCGATTGCGATTTTCAGCTTGGTGCCGACGCCATCGGTCGTCGCCAGCAGCACCGGATCCTTGTAGCCGGCGGCCTTGGGATCGAACAAAGCCGCAAATCCGCCCAAGCCCGCTTCAGCGCCGGGACGCGCCGTCGATTTTGCAGCCGGTTTGATCAAATCGACCAGGCGTTCGCCCTCGTCGATGTCCACGCCCGCCTCGCGGTAGGTCAGCCCGTTGGTTCCTTTGGGATTGTTCACGCTCACGTCCGGTCCGAAAAGCCGCCACATTGATAGGCGATTCCGCGCCCGCTAGGGTCTACACGAATTTCCCCACACCGAGGTCAGGTACATGAGACACCCTCTGGTCGCCGTCGCGGCCTTCGCTTTGGCGGCCTTTTGCGCGTTCATGCCGAGCCCGGCAAGCGCCCAGGCCAACAATGTCTACACGGTGGCCGGGATCTATGTGGACGTCACCGCCGCGAACGCGGCGTCGGCGCAGCAGGCGGGTTTCGCCTCGGCCGCGCAGCTCGGCTTCAACCGACTGGTGCAGCGGGTCACGCTGCCTGCCGACCTGGCCGCGCGCGGGGCGCCGCCAGCCGATCAAGCCACGCTCGACCGCCTCGTGCTCAGCACCGATGTCGAAGAAGAGCGCCGCTCCGGCACCCGCTATATCGGGCGCCTCACGGTGCGCTTCGATCCAAACGGCGTGCGCGCCTTGCTGCGCCAACTGGGGCTGAGCGTCGTCGATGCGCGTTCGGCGCCGGAATTGGCGGCGCCGATCGCCGCCGACGGCGTCGCGCCCGACACCGCCGCACTCTGGCGGGAAGTGTGGAGCGACGGCGGCTTCGCCGACGAATTGGCGCCGTTGACGATCGCCCCCGCGACGCTGCAAGGGGCGCCGAACTGGCAGACCGCCGCGCCGTTCGCGCAAGCGGCCGCCGCCACCTCGGCGCTTTATGCAGTTCTGCGCGTGCAAGGCTCGACCGCGACCGCGAACCTGGTCGAAGTGTCGGCGAGCGGCCAGCGCGATCGCGGGGCGCTGAGCGCGCAGATCAATGGCGGCGACGCCGCTTCGCTTCGCACCGCTCTCGCATCGTTGGCGCGACAGGCCAGCGATCTTGTGCAAAACGATTGGAAATCGCGCGCTAACGCCGGCGTCGCCGGACAACGCGCGCGGGTTTCCGCGTCGGCGCTTTATTCCGACGAGCGCCAGTGGGAGGCGATCAAAGCAGCGCTCGGCGCGGCGGCGCAAACGCTGATCTCGGAGATCCGCATCGAAGCGGTTGGTCGCCAAGGCGCGCTGGTGTCGTTTTCGTTCGTCGGCGATCGCAATGCCGTCGTCGCCGAACTGGCGCGGCGCGGCGTGCAATTGCAGGACACCCCGCAAGGCCCGGTGCTGAGCGCCGCAAACCCTACGCATTGAGGCGATGAGCCAACCACGCCTGTTCGAATTCCGCATGGGCGAGCGTTCGCCCGAAACGCTGGTGGTGAGCGACGCCAATCGCAACGCCGCGCGCCTATTGACGGATTGGCGGCTGTGGCCGAGCGGGGCGCTCGCTCTCATCGGTCCGCGCGGTTCGGGCAAGACCCATTTGGCGCTGGCCTGGGCGGTCGAAGCCGGCGCCCGCCAGATCTCGCCGCGCGCCGCCCCGGAGGACGCCGTTGCGATTTTCCGCGAAGCCGGCGGTCGCGTCTTGATCGACGAGGCCGATCGGGAGGCCGATGAGGCCACCCTCTGGCGCCTGCTGGACCTGGCCAAAGCCGAGGGCGGGGCCATGCTGTTGGTGGGGTTAAAGCCGCCGCCCGCCTGGGAGGCGTCCATCCCCGACCTCCGCTCGCGGCTGGCGGCTCTGGCCATCGCCCGGCTCGGCGAGCCCGATGAGGCCCTGATGGAGGTGGTTTTACGCCGCGTTTGTCGCGAACAATTCATCCATTTGAGCGATGATGCGGCAAGGTATTTGGCGAGACGGCTGCCGCGAACCTTCGCGGCGGCCTATTCTTTGGCCGCGGCGATCGACGCCGATCTGGCCAGGGGCGCCAAACCCGTCGCCGTGCCGGCGGCGCGCCGAGCGCTGGAAAAGGTGCAGGCGGCTTGGGGTGGTGGAGACGGTTAACAGATGGCGAAGGCGCGCAGGAAAAAGCGCGCGGCGGTGCAAAACGCAACGCCGCCCTTGGCGACAGAGAGGTATTTGAACCGCGAGCTTTCCTGGCTTGCGTTCAACACCCGCGTTCTGGAAGAAGCCGAAAACGAGCGCCATCCGTTGCTCGAGCGCCTGCGATTTCTCTCCATTTCGGCTTCCAACCTCGACGAATTCTACATGGTGCGCGTCGCGGGTCTCCATGAGCAGTCCAAGTCCGGCGTCCCCATACTCAGCCAAGACGGCCTCACGCCGGTGGAACAACTTGGGCGCATTCACGCCTCGGCGAGCGAACTGGTCGAGCGCCAGCAGAAGATCTGGCGGACGCTGCGCGGGGCCCTGCGCGGCGCCGGCGTTTCGGTCATCGACACCGAAGAGCTGAGCGAAGGCGAACGCGCCTGGCTGAAACCGGTCTTCATGACGGAAGTGTTTCCGCTCTTGACGCCGCTCGCCGTCGATCCCGCGCACCCGTTCCCGTTCATCCCCAACCTCGGCTTCGCCATCGCGCTCAAACTGAAGCGCAAACGCGATGGGCGCGCGCTCAACGCGCTCATTCCGGTGCCGACGCAAGTCGCGCGCTTCATCGATGTGACGCCGGCGACCAAAACCGATCTCGCGCCGGGCGAGCGCACGGCCAAGCGCTTCGTCACGCTCGAAAGCGCCATCACGCTTTTCCTCAACGAGCTCTTTCCCGACTATAAGGTCGACGCCCAGGGCGCCTTCCGCATCGTTCGCGACAGCGAAATCGAAATCGCCGAAGAATCCGAAGACCTAGTGCGCGAATTCGAAGTGCGCCTGAAAGAGCGGCGGCTCGGCGACATCGTCGATCTAAAGATCGAAGCGGCGATGGACGAAGAGCTCCGCGCCTTCATCATCCGCGAACTGGAAGCCGATCCGCGCGACGTCGTCATCGTCGACGGCATGCTGGGGCTCGCCGCACTCTCGACGCTCGTCCACGAAGAGCGTCCGGATCTCAAATTCCCGCGCTATGAACCGCGCTCGCCCGAACGCATCCGCGACTATGGCGGCGATAGCTTCGCGGCGATCCGTCAGAAGGATATTCTCGTCCACCACCCTTACGAGTTGTTTGACGCGGTTGTGCAATTCATTCGTCAAGCCGCCGCCGACCCCGCCGTCGTCGCCATCAAGCAGACGCTCTACCGAACCTCGAAGGATTCACCCATCGTCGCGGCTCTGGTCGCCGCCGCCGAGGCGGGTAAGAACGTCACCGCGCTCATCGAAATCAAGGCCCGCTTCGACGAAGAAGCCAATATGCGCCAAGCGCAGATGCTGGAGCGCGCCGGCGCCTCGGTCGTCTACGGCTTCATCGATTATAAGACCCACGCCAAGGTGAGCCTCGTCATCCGCCGCGAGCTCGACGGCTTGCGCACCTACACCCATTTCGGCACCGGCAATTATCACCCGATCACCGCGCGCATCTATCAGGACCTCTCGCTCTTCACCTGCGACCCCGCCATCGGGCGCGACGCCGGGCGGTTGTTCAATTTCGTCACCGGTTATGCGCGCCCATCGCAACTTGAAAAGATCGCGATGTCGCCGATCAACGTGAAGCAGACGCTGCTTGAGCTCGTCGAAGACGAGGTCGCCCACGCCAAGGCCGGCCGCGACGGCGCCATCTGGGCCAAGCTCAATGCGCTTGTGCATCCAGAAGTGATCGAGTCGCTTTATCGGGCCTCCAACGAGGGCGTGAAGATCGATCTCGTGGTCCGCGGCATTTGCTGCCTGCGGCCCGGCGTCCCGGGCATGTCGGAAAATATCCGCGTCAAATCGATCGTCGGGCGGTTCCTCGAGCATTCGCGCATCGTTTGTTTCGGAAACGGCGCGAAACTTCCCAATCCCAAGGCGAAGGTCTTCATCTCTTCGGCGGATTGGATGCCGCGGAACCTGGAGCGGCGGGTCGAGGTCATGTGCCCGGTTGAAAATCCCACCGTTCACCAGCAAGTACTCGACCAGATCATGGTCGCGAACCTCAACGATGAGGCGCAAAGCTGGTACATGGACAGCGAAGGGGGTTTCAAACGCGTCGACGTCTCCAAATTGGACGAGCCGTTCTCCGCGCACGAATACTTCATGCGCAACCCCAGCTTGTCGGGCCGCGGCCGCGCGCTCAAGGGCAACGCACCGGTGGCGTTCGACCATATCGGCGCGCGCTTCAAATAACGGGTGAACCGTGAGCGGGCGCGGACAACGCCCGCTTCGCGACGGCGAAAACGCCGCCGTCATCGATGTCGGCTCCAACTCGGTGCGCCTGGTCGTCTACCGCATCGATGGCCGCGCCATGACGCCGATCCTCAATGAAAAGGTGATGGCCGGCCTCGGCCGCGATCTCGCGCGCACGGGAAAACTGGCCCCAGCCGGCATCGACGCGGCGACGCACGCGCTCCGCCGCTTCTCGCTCCTGCTGGAAGCCAGCGGCGTCGAAAGCGTGTTCGCCGTCGCCACCGCCGCCGTGCGTGAAGCCAAAGACGGCCGCGCGTTCACCAAGGAGATCGAAACCGAAACCGGCATCGCGCTGCGCGTCTTGGATGGGGCCGAAGAAGCGCGGCTCTCCGCGCTCGGCGTCAGCGCCGGCGCCCCGGATGCGAAGGGCGTCGTCGGCGACCTCGGCGGGGCGAGCTTAGAGCTGATCGAGATTTCGGCGAAGGGCCCAGGCCGCGGCGAGACCTTTCCGCTCGGCCCGCTGTCGCTCGCCGATGAAAATGGCTTCGACTATGGGCGGGTGAGCAAGGCGGTCGAAAAAGGGCTGGCCGACACCAAGCTGCTCGGAAAGCGCGCCGGCGATTTCTACGCTGTCGGCGGCGCCTGGCGCGCGCTTGGGCGCATCGACATGACCATGCGCAATCATCCGCTCGGCGTCTTGCACTATTACGAAATGTCTCGCAGCGACGTGCTGAGGCTCGCCGACGTGGTGCGTAAACAAAGCCGCCGTTCGCTGGAAAAACTGGAAGAGGCGGCCGCCAAACGTTCGGAGACGCTGCCATACGCCGCTGTCGTCCTCGAACAGCTCATGCTGGAAGGCCAGTTCGAGCGCGTGATCATCTCAGCCTTCGGCCTTCGCGAAGGCGTGCTTATCGAGCGCATGAGCGAAGCCGCGCTGAAAGAGCATCCGCTGATCGCCGCCGCCGAAGCCCTCGCCGGCCGCTGGTCGCGTTCGCGGCAGTTTGGCGTGGCCCTGGAGGAATGGATCGCGCCCATGTTCAGGGGCCAGCCTCAAGTCTTCCCGGAAAAGCGCGAACGCGTGCTGCGGGGCGCCGCCGCCCGCCTTGCCGATGTCGGCGGCCCGCTCCATCCCGATCAGCGCATCGAGATCATGTTCGATCTCATTTTGCGCGCGCCGCTCGCGGCCATCAGCCACGAAGAGCGCGCCTTTCTGGCCGCCGCCATCCATCATCGCTACACCAAGGCGCAGCCCCATCACGCCGACGCCTACCTGCGCCTGTTGAGCGAAGAGCAGCAGGCGGCCGCCGCCGCCTTGGGCGCGGCATTGCGCCTCGGCGCCCACATATCCGGCCGCAGCGAGACGCTGCTCGCCTCGTTCGAAATCGAAGCAATTGACGGCAAGCTGTTGCTTCGGGTGAAGAAGAAGGTCAGCGAACTTGCGACCGAGGCGGCGCTGCGGCGATTGGATGCCGCAGCGCAAGCGCTCGGTTTGACGCCGGAGACGAAGATCGTATGAGCGAGGCTCCCCCTGACCGCCTTTCGGTCGATCCCGACAGCCCCTTCCATGACGCCAAGGCGCTGGAGCGGGGCGTCGGCGTGCGGTTCCGCGGCGTCGAGAAGAACAATGTCGAAGAGTATTGTGTGAGCGAAGGCTGGGTGCGCCTGGCTGTGGGTAACAACGCTTGATCGGCGGGGAAAGCAGCTCACCATCAAATATTCCGGCCCGGTCGAACCCTACTTCAAAGACGCCTAGGTCACTGCCTAGGGCCGCGCGACGTGCTAGAAGGCGCCGGTGAGCGAGGACCGGTGAGCGAAGAATTGGGCCCCAAGAAGCTGGCGGCGATCATGTCGATCGACATCGCCGGCTATTCCGCCATGAGCGAAATCAACGAGGGGGGCGCGGCCGCCCTGGTGGCGCGTTTGCGCGCGCTGATTGCTGAAACCGCGCCCACCCGGGGTGGGCGTCTGTTCAACACCGCCGGCGACGGGTTCATGCTCGAATTCGCAAGCGCCGCGGGCGCGCTTGAAACCGCCGAGCATGTGCGCGCCGGGGTCGGGCGCGAACCCATTCGCATCGGCGTGCATGTCGGCGATGTGATCCTGGCGCAGAACGGCGATCTCTTGGGTCACAGCGTCAATATCGCGGCGCGCCTGCAGCAATTGGCGCGTCCGGGGTCGATCGTCGTTTCACTCGACGTGCGCCGCGCCGTGCGCGGCAGGCTCTCCCATCGCCTGCATCCGGCGGGCGCCGTGCAGCTCGACAAGATGAGCGAGACGCTGGAGATCTTCACCTTGGAGGCGGTGGCTGCGCCGCGCGGGCGCGGCGGCGGCAAGCTTGAACCGGTGCTCGCAGTGTTGCCGTTCGACAATGAGAGCGATGACGCGGCGATGGAGTATTTCTCCGAAGGCATCGCCGACGAAATCATCATGACGTTGATGCGCCAGTCGCGCCTCAAAATCATCGGCCGCACCTCGTCATTCCAGTTCCGCGACGAGAAAAAGCGCGAAGCGGCGGCGACTTTGAATGCAACGCACGTGCTCGACGGCGCCGTGCGCTGCGGCGGCGCCAAGCTTCGCGTGAGCGCCCACCTCATCGAAGCCGCCAGCGGCATGGCGCTATGGAGCGAGCGCTACGAGGGCGACCGCGCCGACGCTTTCGCGCTCGAGGACGCTGTCGCGGCGAAAGTCGCCGCAAGCGCTCAAGCTCTCTTTCTATCGCAGCGAGCGCGCCAACACCAACCCCATCGATCCCGCCGCCTACGATCTCTATCTGCGCGCGCGCCAGATTTGGCTCATGCTCGACGATCCCGACGAAGAGCAGGCCGCAATGCTGCTTGAACGGTGCGTCGCGCTGGCGCCGGACTTCGCGCGCGGCTGGGCGTCGCTGGCCAGCGTCTATGCGTTCTTGTTGCCGCGCGACCGCGACGTCATCGGCGAGCCGCGCCATCAGGCCGCGGTGGATGCGGCGCAAAACGCGCTCGAACTCGATCCCGATTGCGCGCAAGCGTTCGCGGCGCTGTCGCTGCTTAAGCCTGCGTTCGCCGACTACGCCGAAAAGCTGCGCCTGGCCGATGAAGCCATCGCGCGCACGCCCAACGATCCGGCCTTCCATATCGCGCGCGCCGCTTGGCTCTATGGCGTCGGGCGCACGCGGGAAGCGGCCGCCGCGCTCGAAATCGCAAGCGTGCTCGAACCGTTCGGACCCGCCGTCGAAGGCCTTCGCGCCAGCCTGCTTATGTCGCGCGGGGAAGTCGATACCGCCCTCGACATCATGAACGGCGCCTGGGCGCGGTGGCCGGATTCCGCCTTCACCTGGTACATGATGTGGGTGACGCTTTGCGCCGCCGGTAGACTGAACGAAGCCGAAGCGCTGGCCGCCGCTGAGGCGACGCCGCGCCGCGGCGTCACCCGCCACGACGTGCGGGTGCTGAAGCAATACGTGGCATTGTTGCGTCACACCCCAGCTGAGCGCCACGCCGCCGCCGAGGCGATCTTAAGCAGCCTGTCGCGCTCGACTGCGCCGCTTGCGCTCTCCAGCTGCATGACGGCTGCGCGCTTCGGCGGCGCCGAGCGCGCTTTTGACCTGATCGATCGGGCGCTTGATCGCGGCCGTCCGCTCGCGGCCGATCCCCATGAAGCTTTCGGCATGGCGCGGTCGCAATCGTCGCTGCAGCTTTTTGTCCATAATGGCGGGGAGCCGTTCTACCGCCATCGCCGCTTCCCCAAGCTCTGTGCGCGGCTGGGGCTTGCTCAATACTGGATCGAAAGCGGCCAATGGCCCGACTGCACGCCCGACGTGGAATACGATTTCAAAGCCGCGTGCCGCCAAGCCGTCGCCTCATAATTCTTCGATCGCGACTTTTCCGTTCTCCAGCTTGAGCGCTATGGCGCCGTGCTTCAGCGCCAGCGCGCGTTCGCCGAACACTTTGCGCCGCCAGCCGCTGCAATGCCTCGACCTCGGCCTCGTCGCTCGCCGCGATCGCTTCGATGTCGGATGCCGAGGCGATGAGGCGCGGCGCCACCTGATGCCGATCGGCCTCGAAGCGCAGCAGCACTTTCAGCAACTCCACCGTTGGGCCGATGCTCGATGGCAGCGACGGCGGCCGTTCGTGCTTATAGACTGGGCGTTTGGGATCGTTGAAAGCGGAATCGAGCGCCGCCAGCAGGTCCTGGGCCCCGCGCGAATTGCCAAAGCCGCGCGGCACCGCGCGCATGCGGTCGAAGTCGGCGGCGGTTTTCGGCCGGTGCTCGGCGATTTCGTAAAGCGCCTCGTCCTTGACGATGCGCCCGCGCGGCACGTCGCGCTGCTGCGCTTGGCGCTCGCGCCAGGCCGCGGCGACCTGCAGGCCAAGCACATAATCAGCCGTCGTCTTGCGCAGCTTTAGACGCTGCCAGGCGTTCGCGGGCGTGGTGTCGTAAATCTCCGGATCGAGCAGCTTACTGTGCTCCTCGTCGAGCCAATCGAGGCGCTTCTCGCGTTCAAGCTTATCGCGCATGCGCGGATAGAGATCGCGCAGATGCGTCACGTCGGCGATCGCATAGGCGAGCTGGGCGTCCGAGAGCGGCCGCCGCGCCCAATCGGTGAAGCGCGACGACTTATCCAAGCGCCGCTTCAGCATCTGCTGCACCAGCGCGTCATAAGCGATGGAATCGCCATAACCGCACGCCATCGCCGCGATCTGGGTGTCGAACACCGGATGCGGCAGCGCCTCGCCGAGTTTCAGGAAGATTTCCAAGTCCTGCCGCGCGGCGTGGAAGACCTTCAGCACCTTGGCGTTCTTCATCAGCGCCAGAAACGGCGCCAAATCCAAGCCCGGCGCCAGCGGATCGATGGCCGCCTCGACGCCGTCCGCGGCCGCCTGGATCACGCACAGTTTCGGCCAATAAGTGGTCTCGCGCATAAACTCGGTGTCGACCGCCACGAAAGGCTGCGCCGCGAGTTCACGGCTGAGTTCCTCCAGATCGGCGGTTTTGGTCACCACGCGCATACGGGCTGTGAGTGGGGTGCGCCGACGGCCGGGTCAAGATGGGGCCCTGGCGGCGGCGCTGGCCGCCCGACTTGTCGCGCGAGGCTGCAGCTCTGGCCTGCACATGGGAGGCCTCGAGGCTTGCCTTGACAAGGCGGGCGCCCCCGTGCGCTACCCCACGCCTTCGAACGGCTTCGGAGCGGAGAAAATGCACGCCTATCGCACCCACACCTGCGGCCAGTTGCGGCCCGCCGACGCCGGCGCGGCCGTGCGTCTTTCGGGCTGGGTGCACCGCAAGCGCGATCATGGCGGGCTCTTGTTCATCGACCTTCGCGACAATTACGGGCTGACCCAGATCGTGATCGCGCCGTCTTCGCCGGCGTTCGCCGCGGCTGAGAAGACCGCGCGCCGAAAGCGTCATCCGCATCGACGGCAAAGTGGTCGAGCGCACCGCCGAGACCGTGAACGCGAATTTGCCGACCGGCGGGATTGAAGTGCAAGCAAACGCGCTGGAGATGCTCGGGGCGGCCGAGGAACTGCCTTTGCCGGTGTTCGGCGAGCCGGACTATCCGGAAGATCTTCGCCTCAAATATCGCTTCCTGGATCTGCGCCGCGAGAAGCTGCACCGCTCGATCCTGCTGCGCAGTCAGGTCATTTCATCGCTGCGCCGGCGCATGATCGAGTCCGGGTTTCACCGAATTCCAGACCCCGATCCTGACCGCTTCGAGCCCCGAAGGCGCGCGCGACTTCCTGGTTCCTTCCCGTCTCCATCCCGGCAAGTTCTACGCGCTGCCGCAAGCGCCGCAGCAATTCAAACAATTGCTGATGGTCGCGGGGTTTGACCGTTATTTCCAAATTGCGCCGTGCTTTCGCGATGAAGACGCGCGCGCCGATCGTTCGCCCGGCGAATTCTATCAGCTCGACTTCGAAATGAGCTTCGTCACCCAGGAAGACGTCTTCGCCGCCATCGAGCCCGTGCTCGCCGGCGTGTTCGAAGAGTTCGGCCAAAGGCAAGCGCGTGACCAAGGCGGGCGCAATTCCCGCGCATTCCGTTCGCGGAGTCGATCCGCAAATACGGCACCGACAAGCCAGACCTCCGCAACCCGCTCATCCTGCAAGACGTCAGCGACCATTTCCGCGGCGGCGGCTTTGGGCTGTTCGCGAAGATTCTGGACGCAAACCCGAAGAACGCGGTGTGGGCGATCCCGGCGCCAGGCGGGGGCAATCGCGCCTTCACCGATCGCATGAACGCCTGGGCCCAAAGCGAAGGCCAGCCGGGTCTCGGCAACATCTTCTGGCGCGACGGCGAGGAAGGCGGCGCCGGCCCCGTCGCCAAGAATATCGGCGTCGAAAAGACCAACGCCATCCGCGAGCAGCTGGGTCTGAAGGCCGGCGATGCGGTCTTTTTCACCGCCGGCGATCCCAGCGTCTTCTACAAGTTCGCGGGGCAAGCGCGCAACAAGGATCGCCGAGGAATTGAACCTTTCCGACAAGGAGCAATTCGCGTTCTGCTGGATCGTCGACTTCCCGATGTATGAGTGGAGCGAGGAAGAAAAGAAGATCGACTTCTCCCACAATCCGTTCTCGATGCCGAACTACGATCACGAGAAGTTCTTGAAGCTCGACGCCGGCGATCGCGAGACCGATCGAGAAGATCACCGCGTTCCAATACGATATCGTCTGCAACGGCGTTGAGCTGAGCTCGGGCGCGATCCGCAACCATAAGCCCGAAATCATGATCAAGGCGTTTGAGATCGCCGGCTACGGCCGCGAAGTGGTCGAAGCGAAGTTCGGCGGCATGCTGAACGCGTTCCGCTATGGCGCGCCGCCGCACGGCGGTTCGGCCCCGGGCGTGGATCGCATCGTCATGCTGCTTGGCCGGTGTCGACAACATCCGCGAGGTCATCGTCTTCCCGTTCAACCAGCAGGCCCAAGACCTGATGATGAACGCGCCAGGCGAAGTGACGCCCAAGCAACTCAAAGAGCTGCACATCCGCCTCGTCGACCAGCCGAAGAGCTGAGCCCGTTGACGGTGCTTCGTTAAGACCGCGCAATGTGCAGGCGCGCGGCTTGACGGCTGCACGTGCGCCTCTGTTCAACCAAAGGCGGCGAGGGATGCATGACGGATATCGTCATCGCGGCGGCGCCGGCGGATGAGGCGCGTGCGGACGCCATCGCCGAGGCGCTTGCGGCACTGGGTTTTGACGTAGCGCCCAGGGCGCTCGCGGACGCCGACCTGACCAAGGTCGTCGACGACGCCAAGTGCGTGTTGGCGCTTTGGTCGCCGGCGGCGTCCGCCGAGCCGCGGCTGGCCGAGCAAGCGACACTGGCGATGGAGCGCAACAAGCTTGTCTGCGCTGAACTCGATGACGGGGCGCTGCCCGAGCCGTTCGAGGCCGCGCCGCGCACCAACCTCGACGCCAGCGACCGCATCATTTTCAGAGAGCGCTTTGAAGCGCTGATCGCCCAAATCGAAAGGCTGACGCCAACCGAGGGCGACGCCGACGCCTTGCCGCAAGCTTTGGCGAAGGCGCGCGCGGCGCTGGGCATGGCGCCCGCGGGCGCATCGCCGCCGGCGCCGCTGTCGCCGTTAGCGACAGCCGAGCCGTTGCCGCCAACTTCAACCCAAGCGCCGACGCCGGTCGTGCGCCAACGCCGGCAATGGTGGCGCATGGCGGGACTGGCGGCGATGACATTGCTCTTATTCGCCGTCGGCATTGGCGCCAGCCGGGTGATCACCGCCTTGCGCGCCGCGCCGATGCTGACCGCGCGCGCGGTGCGCACGACGCCGGTTGCGCCGACGCTTGTTTCCAGACCGACCTTTGGTCTAACCGAGGCGCAACTCGAAGCGCTGCCCTGGCGCGAGGCCGCCGCGCGCATCAACAGCGGTGAGACCGAGGCGATCAAAGCCGCCGCCGAGCGCGGCGACGCGTTCGCGCAAACGCTGGCCTGCCTTGGGCATCTGGCGGGCGCCGCCAACTTCCTGCCGAGCCCGACGGCGGCGGGCGGCTATTGCGATGACGCCTCCGAGCAGCATTATCGCGCCGGTCTTTATCTGAGCTGGATGCTGCGCCGCTCGGCGCCGAATGCACCGATCACCGAAGCCGTCGCTCGCGATCGCCTGGCGGAAGCTGCGCGTCGCGGCTTGATCGCAGCCCAAATCGATTACGCGCTCCTGATCGCCCCCAACCCGCGAGCGTCGCCCGATGCGCAGGTCGAAGCCGGGCGAATGTTGCTCGCCGCCGCTGAACAGGGCGATGCGCGCGGCCAATATTATTATGCGCGCTGGCTGCGCGACAGCCCCGCGGGGCCGCGCAACCCGTCCGCGGCGATCCCTTATCTCCAGCACGCTTCCGACGCGGGCGAAGTCGATGCGCTGCACATGCTGGCCACTTTCTATCGCGACGGCGTCGGCGTCGGCCGCGATGCGGCGCGCGCGCGCGCTCTCTATGAACGCGCCGCCGCGCAACATTTTCCGCCATCGATGCTGAACCTGGCCGACATCCTGCGCAGCGACGATCGCGCCCGCGCGAGCGGCCTCTATGCCGAGCTCGCCTGCATGCGCGACGAACACCAGATCGCGCCGCTGGCGGCGCGGCGTCTCCACGCCATGGGCGAGGTCGCGCGCTGCAGCTGAACGTTGCGGGTCGGCGATGATCTTGCTTCGAGTAACGCCGGCGCCGCCGCGCCTCGC
The DNA here is from genome assembly GCA_963847165.1 of uncultured Pseudomonadota bacterium. Classification (GTDB taxonomy): domain Bacteria; phylum Pseudomonadota; class Alphaproteobacteria; order Caulobacterales; family Aquidulcibacteraceae; genus Vitreimonas. The sequence continues at coordinate 41,893 of CAWJYY010000023.1, read as the reverse complement.
TCGGACGAGGGCCGCATCACCTCCGCAACGACCGCCTCGCTTTAACGTTTCGTTCAGCGCTTATAGCCCACCGCTCGCGTCACGGGGAGAGGACGGAAGGTTATCCATGGCGCAATCGCATTCGCACGGCCCGCACATTCCTGGCGTCTCGTTTTCGTGGCGGCGCGCCATCGGGCTCTCTGCGCTCGAAGGGAAGATTTCACGCACGACCGGCATCCCGCTCACCCGCTCCGGCCGTGAGCGTAAGATGGGCCGCATCTTCGAGCATTTGCTCGGCTACGCCTTCCTCGGTTTGCTGCTCTTGGTGGGCTATGAGCTTGTCGTGCATCCAGCGGCTTTGCGTTGGCTGATCGGCCTCTTCAGCCACCACTGAGCGGCTGCGCCCGAGCGGGCGCGGGCGCCTGCTGCGCTCACTCCGCGCTCACCTGCCGCTCATTTGGCCTGCGCTGAGTTGGGCCCGCGCTGGAGCTGCGCTCATCTTGGCCTGCGCGCGCCTTTGCGTGTCGCGACAAACGCACTCCCTTCAAAGGCGAGCGCGGCTTCCGGCGCGGCTGCGCGCGCGCTAGCGTGCCTGGTCAAAGGGGACGCTTTTCCATGCTCATTCGCTGCGCCGCCGCCGCCGCCGCTCTTGCTTTCGCCGCCGCCGCCTTCGCCGACGAACCGCCGCGCCAGCCGCCACGTCATTTCGTCGCCGCCGATGTCTTCAATCTCGAATACGCCGACAATCCGGAGATCTCGCCCGACGGCCATTGGATCGCTTATGTGCGGGTCTCCGCCGACATCATGACCGATCGCTTTCGCCGCGCCATCTGGCTGGTCGACGAAACCGGCCGCAGCCACCGGCCGCTTGTGCAGGGCGCCGGCAATTATTCATCGCCGGTCTGGGCCCCCAATGGACGCGCCATCGCTTACATCGCCAGCGAAGAGAGCGGCGCAGAGCTGCGCGTTTTCTACATGGACAGCCAGCGTTCGGCGACGCTGGCGCGCTTGCCCGGCGGGGCGAGCAACCTGACTTGGTCGCCCGATGGCCGGACGCTTGCGTTCCAAGGCTTCGTCGAAGAACCCAATCCCGATCCCGCCGGCATGCCGCCCAAACCCGAAGGCGCGCACTGGGCCGAGCCCGCGCGCATAATTCGCGATGTCGTCTATCGCATCGATGGCGCAGGCTATGTGCACGCCGGCTACACCCAGATCTTCACGCTGGGCGCCGATGGCGGCACGCCGCGTCAACTCACCTACCAGGACCGCAATCACGATGGCCGCATGTCTTGGTCGCCGGATGGGCGGCGGTTGGTGTTCGCCGCCAACGCCGAAGAGGGCTGGGAATACCAAGCGATCGAGTCCGACATTTATGCGCTCGACATCGGCGCCGGCGCCATCACCCGCCTGACCGACCGCCGCGGCCCCGAAACCGAGCCGATCCTTTCGCCGGATGGCCGTCATCTGGCCTACACCGGCTTCGAAGATCGCCGCCAATTCTACCAAGTCAGCGATCTTTACGTCGCCGACGCCGATGGCTCGCACGCCCGCAACCTCACCGCCAATTTCGATCGTGACGTGCAAAATCCGCGCTGGGCCGGCAATGGCTCGATCTTCTTTCTGTTCTCCGATCACGGCGTCACCAAGCTTGGCCGCATCGGCGCAGGCGGGGGCAATGTCACCACCCTCATCAGCGGCATCGGCGGCACCGATCTGGGCCGTCCCTATACTGGCGGCGCCTATTCGGTGAATGCGGCGGGCCGATACGTCGCCACCACCAGCACTTCGACGCGTCCCGCCGATCTCACCCTCGAAGGCGGCCGCCGCATCACCGCGCTCAACGACGACTTGCTCGCCGGACGCACCATTCCGGAAGCAGAACACATCGTTGTGCCATCGAGCCTCGATCATCGTCCGATCGATGCGTGGATCGTGCGGCCGCCGGATTTCAATCCCTCGCAGCATTATCCGCTGCTTTTGGAAATCCATGGCGGCCCCGTCGCCGCTTACGGTCCCGCCTTCGCCTCGGAAATTCAGATGTACGCCGCCGCCGGCTATGTCGTTGTCTACGCCAATCCGCGCGGCTCCAATTCCTATGGCGGCGAGTTCGGAAATCTCATCAATCGCGACTACCCGGACAAGGACTATGACGACCTGATGAGCGTCGTCGACGCCGCCATCGCGCGCGAACCGATCGACGCCGAGCGCCTTTACGTCACCGGCGGCTCCGGCGGCGGCGTGCTCACCGCCTGGATCGTCGGCTCAACCCATCGCTTTCGCGCCGCCATGGTGCAGAAACCGGTGATCAATTGGACGAGCTTTGTGCTCACCTCAGACTTCACCCCGCTCTATGCGCAATATTGGCTGGGCGAATTCCCGTGGGACGAGGGCGCCCAAGCCCGCTATTGGGCGCGCTCACCGCTCTCGCGCGTGGGCAATGTCACCACGCCGACCGCGGTCATGACCGGTGAAGCCGACATGCGCACGCCCTCGAGCGAAGCCGAGCAATTTTACGAAGCGCTGCGGTTGCGCCACGTGCCGACCGAACTCGTCCGCGTCCCCGGCGCCCCCCACGACATCGCCTTCCGCCCCTCCGGCATGATCGCCAAAGTTGTCAACACCCTCGCTTGGTTCCACCAATATGGCGGCCCTGCGGCGCCGGATGGACGAACGGGAATTGCCGAAGATCACGAAGGCGCGAGCCATGAGAGGCCCAACTGACGCCGCCATCGGGGCGGCGAAGGCGATGTCCTCAGCGCCGCTTACGCCCGAGCAACGCGACTATATCGGCTCGCTCCTCATCCACGAGGACGCCCACATCCTCGTCTTCGACAAACCCGGCGGGCTGGCGGTGCAAGGCGGCGCTGGAGTTGCGCGCTCGCTCGAAGACCTGCTCGCCGCCTTCGCCAAATCCAACGGCAAGCGTCCGCGTCTGGTCCATCGGCTCGATCGCGAGACGTCCGGCGTCATCGTCGCGGCGCGCACCAAACCTGCGGCCGCGTTTCTTTCGCAAGCCTTCGCCGGCCGCGACGTGAAGAAAACCTATCTCGCCATTGTCTGCGGCGGCGCCCCGCAACCGCGCGACGGCGAGATCGACAAGCCGCTGCAGAAGGTCTCGCGCCGCGGTCTCGACATGATGGAGGCGGCGGCGAACGGACAGGCCGCGCGCACGCTTTACCGCACCTTGGACGCCGCCGACGCCGCTTCTCTCCTCGAACTTGAACCCGAGAGCGGGCGCATGCACCAACTCCGCGTCCATCTCGCCGCCATTGGCCGCCCGATCGCCGGCGACGGCAAATATGGCGGGCTCTTCACCCTTGGCGATGTGGCTATCCCCAACCTCATGCTCCACGCCGCCGCCCTTGATATTCCACACCCGGCGGGCGGCCGGCGCCGTTTCGAGGCGCCCGCGCCCGCGGCTTTCGACAAAACGCTCCGATCACTCGGGCTTGAAAATCCCGCGCGCCGATAAACCTGCTAGACTGGCGGCGCCAGGGATCAAGTCAGGACGAGCCCCATGACGTTCAAAATCAAAGCCGTGCTGTTTGCGTTCGCCGCAGCGACGCTCGCCGCATGCCAGACCACGCCGACCTACACCGCCGCTGCGTCGCCTGACGGCGCGGGCTATTCCGAGACCCAAGTCGAAGGCAATCGCTATTTCGTCACCTATCGTGCGCCAGGCGGCGCTGACGCGCAGGTGCTGCAGGACTACGCACTCTTGCGCGCCGCCGATCTCACGCTTGAACACAATCGCGATTGGTTCTGGGTCGATCGCCGCAGTCTCAACGGCGAAGGCGCGAGCTCGGGTCCGAGCGTCGGCATCGGCGTCGGCGGCGGTTCCTTTGGTCATCACAGCGGCGTCGGCGTAGGCGCGGGCTTCAGCTTCCCGCTTGGCGGCGGCGGGCCGACCGCCAGCTCGGCGACCCTTGAGATCCGCTTCGGCGAAGGTCCCAAGCCCGACGACGCCAACGCCTATGACGCCCATTCGCTGGCCGCGAATTTGCGCTCGCGGCTGCCGAAGGCCTAAGCGCCGTCAGCCGTTCCGTATTGCAGCACCTCGACGCGCTCCAGCGTGACGAGGCAGCTCGCCATCATGCTCTCGAGCTGGGGCAGGAAGGCGCGCACCTTGGCCTCGTCGTCGACGATTTCGACGACGAGCGGCAAATCATCGGAGAGGCGCAGGATCTTGGCCGTGTGCAGGCGGCTGGAATGGCCAAAGCCCATGGCGCCGCGCAACACGGTGGCGCCGGCGAGATGGGCTTGGCGCGCCTGCATCACGATCGCCTCGTAGAGCGGGCGACCCTGGTGCTGATCGTTCTCGCCGAAGAAGATGCGCAAGAGCAGCGCCTGTTTGGGAACGTTCATGGTCGAGCTCCCTTCAACCGATTGAGCCTCATGGCGATGGCGTCGCCCGCCCACACAGCGCCAAGCCAGGCGATGAGCGACGCCGCCACATAAAGAACGGCGCCGCCGAGCTTACCCTGTTGCAGCATGCGCAGGGTTTCGAGCGAGAACATGGAAAAGGTGGTGTAGCCCCCGCACACGCCAGTCATGAAGAATTGGCGCAGGCGCGGGCCCGCAAACCAGCGCCCGCCGGGCGCGGTCATGCCGGAAAAAAAGCCGATCGCAAACGAACCGGTGAGGTTCACAAACAGCGTGCCCCAAGGCAGCGCCAGGCCCACCAGCCAGCGCAAAACGCTGCCGAGCACGCTGCCGGCGGCGACGGCGGTGTAGAGCGCCGCGCTCGCGCGCGCGCTTGCGCCGGCTCTCGCCGCAATTTGCACGCCGGGCGTCTGACCGCGATCAGCCATGCTTAGAGCGCCGCAGCGAGCGCGTAACCGAGACCGGCCGCGGCGGGGCAAAGGGCGAGCGAAAGCGCCACATTATTGAACGCCTGCCGGGGTTCGCCTTCGCGCGCGAGCGCAAGCGTTTGCAGGCTGAAAGAGGAGACGGTCGTGTATGCGCCCAGCAATCCGGTCGCCCCGAACAGCCAAGCGTCGCTGATCGGACCGCGCACAAACGCCGCCATCACGCCGATGGCGAAGGCGCCGGTCACGTTGACGACAAGCGTTCCCCAAGGAAACGCTTCGCCAATGCGCCGTCCGACGAAGCCGGAGACGAAATAGCGCAGCACGCCGCCGACCGCGGCTCCGAATGTCACCAAGGCCAATTGGCCGAGAAAGGCCATGCGACCGCCTCCGAACCTCCAACCTTGGCCCCGCGAGTGAGAACGCCGGCGCCGCGATGGAGCCGATCGATCCTCGCGATTTGGCGGGAGTCATCAGCCAGAGCGGCGGTTTTCGGGGGACTCCATCCCCATATGAGCGTTTCGCCTATGCGGGGGCTCAGCCCTACCGTCAAGCAAGGAATACGCTTCAGTCACAATGACGCGACGGGCGCCATCGCCGCCTGCATCGCCTTGCGCCCGAGCGCGCCTTCAATAGGCTTGGAGCTGGGCTGAAAGTTAACGATGCGCAGTGTCGAGACAATTGAGGTGACGATTGACGACGGTGTGACGCGGATCGACCGCTGGTTTCGCCGCCGTTACCCGCAGCTCAGCCAAGGTCAAATCGAGAAACTGATCCGCACCGGCCAGGTTCGCGTCGATGGCGCGCGCGTGAAGGCGTCCGACCGTGTCGAGCCGGGCCAGAAGGTGCGCGTGCCGCCGCTGCCCGATCCCGCCCCGCGCGCCCCTGAGGGCATGAGCGGCGGCGATGTCGACTTTGTCCGCTCGCTGGTCTTGCACAAAGACGCCGACGTCATCGTTCTCAACAAACCCGCCGGGCTGGCCGTGCAGGGCGGCCCTAAAACCACCCGCCATCTCGACGCGCTGCTGCCCGGCCTCAAATTCGACGCCGAGGCGAGGCCAAAGCTCGTCCATCGCCTCGACCGCGACACCTCGGGCTGTCTGGTCATCGCCCGCCATCCCCGCGCCGCCGCATTTCTGGGCGAAGCCTTTCGCGATCGTGACACAGACAAGATCTACTGGGCGATCGTGGTCGGCGTTCCGCGTCCCAAGCTTGGCGAACTGCGCTCCTGGATGCGAAAAGCGCCAGGCCCCCGCGACAGCGACCGCGAAATGATGGTCAGCGCCAAGCAGTCGGAAGAGGGCGCCGTCCACGCCGTGACCCAGTATGCGACGCTTTCAGAAGCCGGCCAGCAGGCTGCTTGGCTGGGCTTGCGCCCGGTCACCGGACGCACCCATCAGTTGCGCTTCCACATGGCCGAGTTCGGCTACGCCATCGCCGGCGATCCCAAGTACAAATGCGATCGGCCCACTCCCAACGGCCTCGAAAAACAACTTCTTCTGCATGCCCGCGCCATCCGCTTGCCGCACCCGTCCGGGGGTCAACTCAACGTTCAGGCGCCGCTGCCGCAGCACATGCGCGACGCCTTCGACCTGCTGGGCTTCAACGAGCGCGACGAACGCGATCCCTACGCCCCGTTCGAGGCCGCCCGATGAAGGGCATGGATGTCTCCGCGCTCGCGCTCGCCAGTCGCGAGCTGCTTAATCGCGGCGACCCCGTCGGCGCCGAGCGCGTGCTTTCGCCGGTTTTCCGTCAGCTCGGCGCCGATCCCTCGGTGCTCCATCTCATGGGTCTCATCAAGAAGGCTCAAAACAAGATGGAGGAGGCCGAGCGACATCTGCGCAGCGCCGTCGCCTATTCGCTGGACGATGGCGGCTATTACAACGATCTAGGCGTGGTGCTGCAAGCGCGCGGCGCTTATCCCGAAGCGCTCAAGGTTTTTCGCGCGGCGCTGGCGCTGATGCCGCAGGCGACGCAAGTGCGCGTCAATCTCGCGCGCTGCCTTCAATCCGCCGGCGAATACGCCGAGGCCGAAACCCAAGCCCAGGCCTACGTCAAGGCCGAGCCAAGCCCGGAAGCCTGGACGCTGCTCAGCCAGATCCAGCGCGCCCAGGACCGCAACGAGGATGCGCTCGTCTCCGCCGCCAATGCGCTCAAGCTCGCTCCCACGGTGCGCGGCCTTCGCCTCAATCACGGCGTCGCCCTCGAACGCGTCGGGCGCACCCGCGAAGCGCTGGAAACCTTCCACGCCATGGCCAAGGAGAAGATCGATACTCGCCGAACTCGCCCTCAACCTGGCGCGCGCTCTCTATGCGGATGGCCACAAGGCCGAAGCCGAGCAGACGCTCGCCGACGCCGTTGTCCACTTTCCCGACGTCTTGGCGCTCCACACCAATCTCGCCCGCATGCGCCAATTGCGCGGTGAAGGCGAGGGCGCGACAGCGCTGATGGAGGCCGAGATGGCGCGCCGGCCGGGCGACTTGTCGCTGCACCTTTCGTGCGCGGACATTCTCCATCGCGGCAAGCATCATCAGAAGGCGCTGCGCATTCTGGAGCAAGCGCTGGCGCGTCGCGCCCGACAATCCGCAATTGCTTACCGCCTACGGCATCGTGCTCGACGAACTGGATCGCCCCGACGACGGCCTGATCGCGCTCCGCCGCGTCATTGCGCTGATGCCGAAGGAGCGTTCGGCCAAGCGCAATCTTTTGTCGACGCTGCTGCGCGCGCGCCAGCCGGATGAGGCGCTCTCGATCGTGCGCGCGCTGCTCGCCGACGATCCGCACGAACAATATCTCATCGCCTGCGAGGCCATGGCGCTGCGCATGCTGGGCGATTCCGGCTATCGCAAGCTCTACGATTATGAACGCTTGGTGCGCTCCTACGACATTCCCGCGCCACGCGGCTTTTTCACGCCGGAGAACTTCAACGCTTCGCTCGCCGACATTCTGCGCCTGCAACATCAGGTCAACGCCCATCCCCTCGATCAGAGCATCGTCAACGGCGCCCATACGGGACGCTCTTTGCTCACGCTGGACGAGCCCAATCTGCGCGCTTTCCTGGGCGCGGTGGACGAAGCGGTGCGCGACTACGCCGCGCGCCTGGACAGAAGCGACGCCGTCGGGCGCCGCCTTTCCGACCGTAGCCGCTTCGCCAATCTCTGGTCGGTGCGGATCAAGGATCACGGCTACCAGGCCAATCACGTCCACGACCGCGGCTGGATCAGCTCGGCCTATTACGTCGCCTTGACGCCGTCGGACAAACCGCGTGATCCGCGCGCGGGATGGCTGAAGCTCGGCGAACCCAATCGCCCGCCGCCGGGCTGCGAGGCCGAGGCGTTCATCGAGCCCAAGGAAGGGCGCCTGGTTCTCTTCCCGTCCTATATGTGGCACGGCACCATCCCGTTCGAAGGCGACGAGCGACTAAGCCTCTCCTTCGACGTGACGCCGAACTGACGAGGCTCTCGGATGAAGAAGATCGACCCAGCGACTGCGCCGCGCAGCAAAGGCTCGCATTATCCCGCGCCTTACGATGAGCCGTGCAAGGAGCGCAGAAGCATCCGTCTTGGCGAGGCGGCGGGGCTGACCCAATTCGGCGTCAATCTCTTGACCCTCGATCCTGGCGTTTGGTCGAGCCAGCGCCATTGGCACGAGAAGGAGGACGAGTTCATCTATGTCTTGACCGGCGAAGTTGTGCTGGTGAGCGACCAGGGTGCGGAAACCCTGCGCGCGGGCGACAGCGCCGGCTTCAAGGCTGGCGTCCGCGACGGCCACCACCTCAGAAATGAGTCCCGGGATCAGGCGACCATTCTCGTGGTGGGAACGCGCGACGACGCCGATCGGGGCGAGTATTCCGACATCGACATGAAGTTCCTGTCCAGCGGCGCCTATGTTCGCAAGAACGGTGAACCGATTGAGTGAGCCGGCGCGCCGTTTCTACAAGATTGCGAGGGCCGCCGAGCGAGACGGGGCTTTCGTCGTGGCGCTCGATGAACGCACGCTCAAGACCCCGAAGGGCGCGCCGCTTGAATTGCCTTCGCGCGCGCTTGCGCAAGCCGTCGCGCTCGAATGGGAGGCGCAAACCGAAAGGATCGCGCCCTCAAGAATGCCGCTCACCCAACTCGCCTTCGCCGCCGTCGATTGGACCACGCCCGCGCGTCGCCAACGCGCCGCTTATGTCGCCTCGTTCGGCGAAACCGATCTTTGCTGCCACCGCGCAAGCGCGCCCGCCGATCTCGTCGCCCGCCAGACCCAAGAATGGGATCGGCTGGTGGCTTGGGGCCGCCAAGCGCTGGGCGTCGATCTGCCGGTTGTGGAAGGCGTCCTCGCCGCGGCGATCGCGCCCGGCGAATTGCCCAAACTCAAGACCCACGCCGAAGCGTTGGATGATTTTGCGCTGACGGCGCTGGCCCAAGCGTGCGGGCTTTCGGGCTCGGCGCTTATCGCGTTTGCGTTGGTGCGGGGCGAGTTGAACGGCATGCAGGCCTATGCCGCAGCCACCTTGGACGACCAATTTTCGCTCGAGCGCTGGGGCGAGGACGCCGAAGCGCGCGCGCGGCTGGACCGCGTGCGGGCCGAATTTGACGCCCTCGACCGCTTCGTTAGAGCTTTGAAGACGTGACGCCTCAGGAAACGCTCAAGGCCGTCCGCGCCGCTCTGGGCGCGGGGCGCGCCGCCGAAGCCGAACCGATGGCGCGCGCGCTCACCCTCAGCGCGCCCAGTTCCGAGGCCTTTGAGCTCTTGTCGCAGTCGTTGCGCGCGCAAGGCAAACCAGAACAAGCGCTCGCCGCCGCCGAGCAAGGATTGCGGCTCGACCTCAACAATGTCCGCCTCGCTCATAATCGCGGTTTGGCGCTCGCCGAACTCGGGCGCAGCGAAGAGGCGTTGCGCGTATTCGACGCCCTCGCCAAGCGCGGCCTCGAACAGCCGCCGGTTTGGCTCAGCCGCGGCATTGCATTGCTCAATCTGGCGCGCGACGGCGAAGCCGAAGCGATGTTCGCCGATGGCGTGCGCCGCTGGGGGCGGGATCCGGGGCTGCAGCACGCGCTCGCCAGCGTCCGCTGGATGCGCGGCGAGGGCGCAGGTTTCGCGCGCGACTTCGAACGCGCCGTCGCACAAGACCCGCAATCGGTCAATCTCCGCATCGCCTGCGCCGACATGTTGCGTCGCGCCGATTTCCGCGACCGCGCCGAGCAGCTGTTGCGCGAAGGCCTGGAGCGCCACGGCGGCCAAGCGGCGTTGATGGTGGCGCTGGGCGTGCTACTCGATGAAATGGACCGCACTGGCGAGGGCCTGCCGCTCTTGCAGCAAGCCTGCGCCATCATGCCCAACAACGCCCAGATCAGCGCTCAGCACACAGCTTTGCTGTTGCGGCTGGGGCGCGGGGATGAAGCGCTGCGCGCCATCGTCGCTGCGCGCACGCTCGAACCCTTAAATCAGGAATGGATCTGTTACGAAACCATGGCGCTGCGCCAGCTCGGCGATCGGCGCTATCATGAACTTTGCGATTACGAGACTATGGTGCAGGCCTACCAATTGCCGCCGCCGGCCGGCTATCGCGACATCGCCGCCTTCAACCAAGCGCTGGCCATAAGCCTGAACCAATTCCACGTGCTGGCCACCCATCCCCTCGATCAGTCCTTGCGGCACGGCTCACAAACCACGCGCAGCCTCTTGCACCTCAACGATCCCGTCGTGCAGGCCTATTTCAAAGCACTGGACGAACCGATCCGCGCCTACATGGATTTGATGCGCAAGCCCGATCATCCCTGGAGCGGACGCAAAACCGGAAAATATAAGCTCGCCGGCGCCTGGTCGGTGAAACTCAAGGCCAACGGCTATCACATCAATCATTTGCATCCGCAGGGCTGGATCAGCTCGGCCTATTATGTCTCGCTGCCGAGCGCGGTGACGCAAGCGCCAGGCCAGCAAGGCTGGATCAAATTCGGCGAGCCGCGCTGGCCCACGCCCGGATGCACCGTTGAAAAGGTCGTGCAGCCCAAAGAGGGCCTGCTCGTCCTCTTTCCCAGCTATATGTGGCACGGCACCATCCCGTTCGACCAAGGCGAACGCTTGACCGCGCCGTTCGACGTCACACCCGCCTGAACCGCCCGCCAACGCCGACCCCGATCCGCGCCCCAACGGCGCCAAACCGATCATTGTCAGAGCCCACGCTTGTGGCGTGAGGCCGCGACCTGCTAATCGAAGCGCAAACGCAAGCGAGGCGCCCCATGACGCAGCAGAGCATCGACGAAGCCAACCGCGCCCTCCAGCAAGGCCGCGTCGATGAGGCCGAGCGCCTCTTGCGCAAAGCGGTGGAGAGCGATCCGCAATCGGCCGACGCTCATGTCGCCCTCGCCAACGTGCTGGCGCGCCGGGAAGAGCACAGCGGCGCGGCCGAGAGTTTCGCCAACGCCATGCGCATCGACCGCAATCGCCGCGGCCTTGCGCTCAACTACGCGATCAGTTGCTTCCGCGCCGCCCGCTTTGACGAGGCTGAAAAGAGCGCCCGTTTTGCGGTGCAAACCGAGCCGAGCTCGGCTGCATACGATGCGCTCGCTTGCGCGCTGCGGGACCAGGGCAAGGCGGCGGACGCGCTCGCCGCCGCCGAAGAGGCGTTGCGCCTGGCCCCTGACAGCAACGCCGCCCAGCATACGCGGGCCAGCATCTTCTTGGCGCTTGGCCGCAACGCCGAGGCGCTGGCCATTTTCGAAGCGTTGAACAATCGCGGCGTCATCGCCCCCGCCATCACCATGAACCGCGGCGCTGCGCTTGAAGAACTCGGCCGCGCCGGCGAGGCCGCGCGGCTCTATACCGAGGCTGCAGCCGTGTGGCCCAATTTCCCAGACCTGCAGCGCCAGCGCGCCACGCGTGGTCACTAGCCGGCTTGCCCGGCGCGAGAGCGGGAGCTAACCCCGTTGCTCCGGCTCGGGAGCAAGCATGCCCATGAAAGACATCATCGCCGCCCTTGAAGCCAAGCGCGCGGCCGCCCGCGCCGGCGGCGGCGAAAAGCGCCACGCCGCCCAGCACGCCAAGGGCAAGCTCACCGCCCGCGAGCGCATCGATCTTTTGCTCGACGAAGGCTCCTTCGAAGAGCTCGACATGTTCGTCGAACATCGCAGCCACGAATTCGGCATGGAGAAAAACAAAATCCCCGGCGACGGCGTCGTCACCGGCTGGGGCGCGATCAACGGGCGCCTCGTCTACGTCTTCTCCAAGGACTTCACCGTGTTTGGCGGCTCGCTCTCGGGCGCCCACGCCCAGAAGATCTGCAAAGTGCAGGACATGGCGATGAAGAACGGCGCGCCCATCGTCGGCATTTTCGACGCCGGCGGCGCGCGCATCCAGGAGGGGGTCGAATCCCTGGCCGGCTACGCCGACATCTTCCAGCGCAATATCCTGGCCTCCGGCGTCATCCCGCAGATCAGCGTCATTATGGGCCCGTGCGCGGGCGGCGATGTCTATTCGCCGGCGATGACCGACTTCATCTTCATGGTGAAGGACACCTCCTACATGTACGTCACCGGCCCGGAAGTGGTGAAGACGGTGACCAACGAGATCGTCAGCCACGAAGAACTCGGCGGCGCGCGTGTGCACGCCGCCAAATCCGGCGTCGCCGACGGCGCCTTCGAGAACGATTTCGAGACGCTGACGCAAATGCGTCGGCTGATCGATTTCCTGCCGCTTTCCAACCGCGAAAAGCCGCCGACCCGCCCGCACTATGACGACCTCACCCGCGAGGACGCATCTCTCGATCGGCTCGTCCCCGACAATCCCAACAAGCCCTACGACATGAAGGAGCTGGTCGAGAAAGTCGCCGACGAGGGCGATTTCTTCGAGATCGGTTCGGAGTTCGGCAAGAACATCCTCACCGGCTTTGTCCGCCTCGACGGCTCAAGCGTCGGCATCGTCGCCAACCAGCCCATGGTGCTGGCCGGCGTCCTCGACATCGACGCCTCCCGCAAGGCCGCGCGCTTCGTGCGCTTCTGCGACGCCTTCAACATCCCCATCGTCACCTTCGTGGACGTGCCGGGCTTCCTGCCGGGCTCGAAGCAGGAATTGGGCGGCCTCATCAAGCACGGCGCCAAGCTCTTGTTCGCCTATGGCGAGGCCACGGTGCCGAAAGTCACGGTGATCACGCGCAAGGCCTATGGCGGCGCCTATGACGTCATGAGTTCGAAGCATCTGCGCGGCGATGTGAACTACGCTTGGCCCAGCGCCGAGATCGCGGTGATGGGCGCCAAGGGCGCGGTCGAGATCATTTTCCGCGCCGACATTGGCGACGCCGACAAGATCGCCGCGCGCACCAAGGAATATTCCGACCGCTTCGCCAATCCCTTTGTCGCCGCTTCACTCGGTTACATCGACGACGTCATCATGCCCCGCGAAACCCGCAGACGCATCATCCGCGCGCTCGCCACGCTGAAAAACAAGAAGCTCGAAAATCCCTGGAAGAAGCACGACAATATTCCGTTGTGAGCGCCTCTTCGCCACGGCGATCAGCCGCTGTCGCTCGCGCGCAGCCGGCGGGGACTTCACCGCTCGCCGGCCTCGCCCTTCGCCTCGCCTTTGGCGCCGCACGCCGCGCACACGCCGGACTGCTCGACGGTGAAGTGCCCGCACGCCGGACAGGGCTCGGCGCGATAAGGCGCGCCGCTCGAAGCCGATCGCGCCGGCGCTTTGCCTTCGCGACGGTCGCGCAAGCTCTCCACCACCGGACGCGGACGCAGCATGACCAGATTGTCGGACGAGGCGCCGCGCGAGAAGCCGCGTGAAATCAGCCGTGCGGCGCTCTCTGCGTCATTGGCTTTCTTGCTGAGCCCATCGCCGCGCGCATCGAACGGATCGACTTGCGCCAGATCGCTGCGGCCCAAATAGGAGACCGCCAACTCGCGGAAAATGTAGTCGAGGATGGAGGTGGCGTGGCGAATGGTTTCGTTGCCCTTCACTTCGCCCGCGGGCTCAAAGCGCGTGAACAAGAACGCATCCACATATTCTTCGAGCGGCACGCCATATTGCAGGCCGATCGAAATCGAGATCGCGAAATTGTTCATCAGCGAGCGGAACGCCGCGCCTTCCTTGTGCAGATCGATGAAGATCTCGCCGAGCGCGCCGTCGTCGTATTCGCCGGTGTGCAAATAGACTTTGTGCCCGCCCACGACCGACTTCTGAATGTATCCTTTCCTACGCTCAGGCAGTCGCTTGCGCTGCACCTCACACGGGCGTTGGACCTCGGCAGCTTGCCGGCTTGCGGCTTGGCGGCTGGCGCCGGCGGTCCGTTCTTCGGGCTCCTCCTCGAGCGAGGGCAGGCGTCAAGGTAACGGGCGGCGCCTCGACTTGAATGCTGATCAGCGCGACCTTGGCCGCACGCGCGGCCTCGACCAGTTCAGCGCGGCGCGCGATCGTCTTCTCGGCTCAAGCGTCAGCTCCAGCGCGGTCCGCGCGAACGGACGCGACAGCGGCGGCCATGCGCGATGCGCGCATCAGGGCTGATTTCAGCGGCGCTCGCGAAAATCGCGCGATGCGGTTCGGCCAAACCGGTCGCGGCCGACAAGATCGCCCGCGCCCATGCAATAGGCTTCCGCGGCGGCGATCTCATCTTCGCTGAAACCCAGCGTCATCAGCAGATCGCCGCGCTTGCCGGCGGCGACGTCGCTGCGGCAGCTTCAACACATCTTCGCAAAGCTCCGGCGCCGATCACCAACGGATGCACCGCGGCGCGCAGATTGAATGCGTCAGCCGCGGCTTCCTCGATCGCCTCCAGCGCCGGCTCGGTAAGCCCAAGCTCGGCGAGCCGCTCAAGATTGACCCCGGCGCGCCCTTCAGCGTGCGGCGGCCCTCGGCATGAAGCGCAAACTCGGCGAGTCTCGGCGCCGTCATATCCAAGCGTCGCCAGACCTGACGCGCGCGTCTTCGCTCAGAAGCCGGCCGAAGCCGCCGTCCGCGCGCGCGCCGAAATGGGTGATGGCCGGCGATCGGGCGCGAGGCCGGATTGCGGCGATGCCGATGCGGCGGGCGCCGGCCATATCGTTGGCGAAGGCGATCGCAGCGAAACGCGCAAGCTGCGCTCTTTTGCGCGAACGCGCGTAAATGGCTTGCGCGCGCGCGGCGATCGGATGCGTGAGCGCGCCGGCGGCTTCGCGGGCGGCGCGCTGGCTTGCTTCTTCAGCGCGCTTGGCGGCGCTCCAGTCGGGATAGGCGCCGTTCGCCCCGCGAGCGCAGCACTCTCCGAAATGGCACGCAGCATGAGCGAGTGCGGCGATCGCGGCGGCGCAGCGCGCGCGCTTCGGCGCTGTCATAGGCAATGCCCATGCGCATGCAGCAGTGCGCACAGCCCTTCGAGCCGAATGACGATCGGCGCGGCGCGGCGAAGCGGCCTGCGCCGTGGGCGGCGTCGAGCGCGTGCACAAGCGTGCGGATTGCGGTTTCGAAGGCGGTGGTGTCGAAGCCGTCTTCGCCATCGTGGAAGCGCGGCAGCGCGATGCTGGCGGCGATGATGTTGGCTTCGACTTCGCCGATGGCCGCGCCGGTGGGATCAATCGCGCCGGCGAAGGCGGTGAGGCTGTGGGCGCCGGCCTCGGGCGCGGCGATGGCGATGCGGCGCCCGCAGGCTCTCGGCGCCGGCGTCGAGCGCGGATGCATAAGCGCCGCGCGTCACGGCGCCGGCGAGCGCCGCGACAATGTCGGCGTCAGGGGCGCCGGCGAGACGCGCCGCCGCGGCTTTGCGGCGCACGCCGCCATTGCCCGGATCAAGCCCGCTGCGCACCGCCTCGATGGCGAGATCGGCGAGTGCGGCGTCGAGCGCGCGCGCGCCGGCGGCGAGGGCGACGCTGGCGCGGGTGCGCGCGGCGTCATCGGCGATGAGGACGTTTGCATCCGCCCCGCTTGGACGCACCAAGATCGCGACGCCGCCGGCGCCGCTCGCATCCGACATGCGGGCGGCCGCGTCGAGGGCGTCGAGGGCGGCGACTGCTGGGCGCGCCGGCGATGCCCAGTTTTGCGCCCGCAGGCGAGCAGACGCTGCGCGCGCGAAAGCGCTTCCAACTCTTCGGCGCCGGCGCGCGGCCACGCCATCAGCGCGGCGGAAACGGCAAGCTCGGCGCCGTCGGACAACGCCGCGCGCATCAGCGGCGGATCAAAGCCGATCTTGGCTTCGCACAAGAGCGCCTCGACCTCGCGCCCGAGAGCGGGGTCCTTGCTCCACTCGCCGATGCGGTGGGCCAGCCGTGCGATGGCGGCCGCGACGCTCGCGCCCCGGCTCGTTTCGACCACGAAGCCAGCCTCGACGGCGGCCGCCACCATGGTTTCGGGCCAGGCGGGCGGGGCCTCGGCGGTCGGGCGCAGGTCTTCGTCGATGTCGCGGGCCATGGGTTTGCTCCCAATCGATCCGCCGAAGATACCCCTCAAGCCGGAACCGGATCAACATATAGTGGTGTCTGGAGTTGAGATATCCCAAGATATTGTTTCGCAGCTGCACTGGACGGGGCGGGGGGCTGGCCATATGGTCCGCCGCCGACGCTGGGCGGTGGCTGCTTGGCGTCGTGGAGCTTTGGACGATCCTCCATGCTGCAGCGGATTTTCACTTGGTGGAACGGCGCGACCCTTGGCGCGCTTTTTCGACATTGGCCGCCGCGGCGCGCTCGTCGGCCAGGATGAGCAGGGCAATCGCTATTATGAGGAACGGCGCGCGAGCCTGGAGGGGCGCAAGCGCCGCTATGTCATCTACAACGGCTTGGCCGAAGCCTCGAAAGTGCCCCCCGATTGGCACGGCTGGATGCATCACACCCTCAGCGATCCCCCGACTGTGTCGCCGCTCAAGCGGCAGAAATGGGAAAAGCCGCATCAACCGAATTTGACCGGCACGGTGGGCGCGTATCGGCCGAAAGGATCGCTGGCGCGCGGCGGCGTGCGTGCGGCGGCCGCATCGGACTATGAGGCCTGGACACCCGATGAAGGAGCGAAATCGTGAATGGCGAGCGGTGGGGTGAAACGATTTTAGGGGCGATCGTGGTGATCGTGGCTGTCGGTTTCTTCGCCTTCGCGGCCGCGCAGGCGGGCCAGGGCGGCGCGCGCGCAGGCTACAATTTGGTCGCCAACTTCCAGCGCGTGGACGGCGTCAATGTCGGCACCGATGTCCGCGTGTCCGGCGTGAAAGTGGGCGCGGTGCGCGCCATTTCGCTCGATCCCAACACCTATAACGCACACGTCGTCATGACCGTCGACAACGGCGTCCATGTCCTCGATCAATCGACGGCGCGGGTGGCGAGCGACGGGCTTTTCGGCGGCGCCTATATCGCCATCGAGCCCGCCGGCGTCGATCCGCTGCCGCCGGGCGGCGAGATCCCAAATACGCAAGGTTCGGTCGATTTGCTGACATTGTTGGCGTCTATGGCGCGGGGGCCGGCAAGCGGGGCGCAGAATAGTGCGCCCGCGCCCGCGTCAGGAACGAGCCCATGATCCGTACTCTCGCCGCGAGCGCGGTTTTGTTTGTCGTCCTGACCGGCGCAGCCTTCGCCGATCACGCCGTCATCCGCGGCTTGGACAAGCGCACCGGCCACGCCCAGGATTATTCGCTGACGATTGGGCGGGCCACGCGCATCGGCTCGCTCGAAGTGGTGGCGCGCGCCTGCCAAAAGAGCGCTCCCGAAGAGCAGCCGGAAGTGAAAATCTACGTCGAAGTGTACGATCATCCCCCGGCGCGCGCTGGCGAAGACTCCCCACGCACCGAGATCTTCCACGGCTGGATGTTCGCTTCGAGCCCCGGCCTCAACGCGCTCGATCATCCCGTCTACGATATTTGGGCCGTCGATTGCCGGCCTTAAGGGTTCGTTGAGCGAAGGTAACGGCGCTTCGCCAGATCAGACTCGGCTATACTTCGCGCAGCGGTCGCACCGCCCGCGGGGAGGAAGCCAATGCGCATGATGGGCCACAACCTGCTTGCGATCATCGTCGCGGCGATTGCGATCTACGCCATCGAATTTCTTATCTTCGCCGTATTGTCGCCAGGCGAACAATACATGGCCATGAGCGGCTATAGCCGACAAAGCATGGAAGCGGGCATGGCCCGCATGCCGTTTGGCGTCATCCCGCCAATCCTCGCCGCGATCGGCCTTTCATGCGCGGTGAAGTGGCGGAACAAGGCCGGCTGGATGGCGGGCGCGATGACGGGCGTCATCATGGCGATCTGTTTTGGGGTCGGGGTCAGCCTCTACAGCTTCGTCTACGGGCCGAACAATGCCGCGTTCATCGCCGTGAACCTCGCGCATTTTGTCGTCTGTTACGGCGCAGCCGGCGCGGTTCTGGGCGCCTGGAAGTAGCCGCATTTGGCTTTGCGCATGCGCGCGCGCTAAAACGCCTCGCATGCGCATTCTTTGCACCAATGACGACGGCATCCACGCGACCGGCTTGGCGGTGTTGGAGAAGATCGCGCGCACGTTCAGCGACGACGTCTGGGTGATCGCGCCGGAACAGGAGCAATCGGGCGCCTCGCGCGCGCTGACCCTGACCGCGCCTATCCGCGTGCGTCAAGCGGGCGTGAGGCGCTTTGCGGTCTCCGGCACGCCAACCGATTGCGTGCTCTTGGGCATCGATCATCTGGTTGAAGGCGCGCGCCCGGATCTGGTGCTGTCGGGCGTGAATCGCGGGCAAAATATCGCCGAGGACGTCACCTTCTCCGGCACGATCGCCGGGGCGATGCAAGGCATGCAGCTGGGCATCCCGGCAATCGCGCTTTCCCAGGCGCGCGGCTTTCGCGGCGAGGAGGCGGCGATTCCTTGGGAGACGGCGGAAACCTACGGACCCGGCATTGTCGGCAAATTGCTGAAGCACGGCTGGCCTAAGGACGTGCTGATGAACGTCAACTTTCCAGATGTCGAGCCGGGCGAAGTGAAAGCGGTTGAGATGACATTCCAGGGTCGGCGCGATCAGCACGTCATCTACGCCGACAAGCGCACCGATCCCCGCGGCGGCGCGTATTTTTGGCTGGGCTTCCGCGGCAATCGCTCCAATCCCCCGGATGGGTCCGACATTCGCGCCATTTATGACGGGCGCATCTCGATCACGCCGCTGCATATCGATCTCACGCATCGTGAAAGCATCCACGAGCTCAAGGGCGTGCTCGGCGGGGCGCCGCCGAAAGCATGAGCGAGGACGATCTCGCGCGCCTCATGCGGTTCGTGTTGGAGATGCGCCAGGCCGGCGTCACCGATGCGCGGATCTTGTCGGCGCTGGAGAAGACGCCGCGCACCTATTTCGCACCCGAGCATCTGGAAGGCCTGGCGATGGACGATATTCCCTTGCCGCTCGCGCACGCCCAGACCATGACCAAGCCTTCGATTATTGGCCGGGTCTTGACCGCGCTGGCTCCGCAAGCCTCCGATAGCGTGCTCGAAGTGGGCGCAGGCTCCGGCTATCAGAGCGCGGTGATCGCGGTGCTTGACGCGCAAAGTCGTGACCGTCGATCGCTGGCGCGATCTGGCCGCCGAGGCGCGCACGCGCATGGGGCGGGCCAGGCTCTTGCATGTGTTTGCGCATGCCGGCGACGGGTTCGAGGGTTGGAGCGATGACGCGCCCTATGATCGCATCGTCGTCAACGCCGCCGTCGACGAGATCCCCCTGCCGCTGCTCGACCAGCTGAAGGCCGGCGGCGTGCTGATCGCGCCCTTGGGCGATGGCGAAAGTCAGCGATTGATCCGCTATTGCAACGGTGAGCGCCAAGATTTGGGGCCGATCAAGTTTCAGCCGTTGGAGCGGGGCTTGGGCGAAGCGGAAACGCCTTAAGCGAATTGCCCGCCGGCTTGATTCTAGCCGACCATGCTCGGCGTGAGACGCGTTTTGGTTCTCTTCGCGCTCGTCTGCGCCCGCCCCGCCTTGGCGCAGCAGCAGCCGAACTGGGCGGCCGCTCCCGGCACGCCGCTCTCGGCTTGGGCGCTGCAGCCGACGCAAGCCGATCCGCGCGATCCCCCGCGCAGCGTCCGCGTCGGACGCGGGCAATCGCTCTACGACATAGCGACGCTCTACCAGATCCCGGTGCTGGCGCTGATCGAAGCGAACGGCCTGCAACCGCCTTATGCGGTGGCGCCGGGCAGCGGTGCTATTGTTGCCGGCGCCGAATGTTCATGTCGTCGGCGAAGGCGAACGCTTCGAAGACGTCGCCCGCGCCTACAATATCGATCTGCATTCGCTGGCGACGCTCAATCGCATGCGCCCGCCTTACATTGTGCGCCCAGGCGATCGTGTGGTTTTGCCCGCGGGCGCTCGCCGCGACGATGAGGCGTCTTCTTCAACGCCGCCGACCTTGGCCAACACCCAGCCCGCGGCCCAAGTGGACGCCGTCCAGGCCGGCGCGCCGCCGGCGGGCGCCCATTTTGCCTGGCCGATCCGCGGACCGATCGTGGCGCGCTTTGGCGTGCAGGCGAACGGCGCGCGCCTCGATGGCGTTGAGATCGCCGGCCGTGAAGGCGAAGCGATCGCGGTCGCCGCCGATGGCGATGTCGTTTATGCAGGCTCGGATTTGGCCGCCTACGGGACGCTGGTGCTGGTCCGCCACGCGGACAATTACGTGACCGCCTACGGGTTTGCGCGCCGCGCCTTGGTGCGTGAGGGCCAAAGCGTGCGCGCAGGCCAAGCGATAGCGGAATTGGGAGCGCGTCCGGATGGGCGCGCGCGGCTCTTGTTTCAAGTGCGGCAGGGCGCACACGCGGTCGATCCCGCGCCCTTGCTGGGAATTGCGCCCGACGAGCCGCAGCGAAGTGCGGCGAAACGGCGCGAAACTGGGTTTGGGCCTCATTGAAATGAGGGGCGGCGACGATATAGTCCCGGCCTTCGCGGGGGGTTGGCCCCCGCACATCTTTTGGGTCCGGGCGCGCTCAGGCGCGTCTCCAGCGAGGATCAATGTTCATCACTGACGCGTACGCACAAACGGCCGGCCCGGCGGCCGCCGCACAAGCTGGGCCGCTCGATGCAATGATGCAGTCAGGCTTGCCGATGCTCGCCTTGATGGGCGCGGTGTTCTACTTCCTCATTTTCCGCCCGCAAATGCAGCAGCGCAAGCGCCACCAGGAGATGCTGAACGCGCTGAAGAAAAACGACGTCATCGTCACCCAAGGCGGGCTGATCGGCAAAGTGCGCTCGGTCGCCGACGACGAAGTGCGTGTGGAGCTCGCGCCGAACGTTGAAGTTCGCGTGGTGCGCTCGGCGATCGCGGAGGTGAAGTCGAAGACCGATCCCGCGCCCGCCAACGACACCAAGCCGGCTTCGGCGAGCTAAGTCCATGCTGCAGCTTCCGCGTTGGCGCGTGATCCTCGTCATCATCGTGACGGTGCTCGGTTTCACTTTCACCTTGCCCAATTTATTGCCGCCATCGGCGCGCCAGCATTTGCCGGGGTTCCTCAAGCCGATGAACCTCGGCCTCGACCTGCAGGGCGGCTCGCACTTGCTGCTTGGAAGTCGACACCAACGCGATGCGCCGCCAGCAACTCGACAATCTGGCCGAGCAAATGGCCTCGACCCTGCGCGAAGCGAGCCCGCACATCCTCTACACGGGCCGCGGCGTGACCGGCGACGCCGCCCGCGTGACTTTGGTCGATGCAACGCAAATGCCCGCCGCTTTGCGGGCGCTGCGGGTGATCTCGCAGAACAATACCGGGACCGCCGAAACCGTCACGGTCACACAAGGGGCCGCGCCCGGCTTGATCGAGGCGCGCATGACCGACGCCGGGCTGCGCCAGCTCAGCCGGCAGGCGGCGGAGCAATCGATCGAAGTCATCCGCCGCCGCATCGATCCCAACGGCACCAGCGAAGTGTCGATCGTGCGCCAAGGCGACCAGCGCATCGTCGTGCAGGCGCCGGGGGTCTCGGATCCGGAAATGCTGAAGCAACGCATCGGCCAAACCGCGCTGATGACCTTCAATCTGGTGCGCGAAGGGGTCAATCCCCAGGAAGGTCTGCCGGCGGGCGCCTTGGTTGCGCGTCCCTATCCCGGCATCGGCAACGAGACAGTGGTGGTGCAGCGGCGCCCGGAATTCACCGGCGAGCATCTGCGCAACGCTCACCCCGGCACCGACGCGCAAACCGGCCAATTCGTCCTCGATTTCTCGCTCGACGGGCAAGGCACGCGCATTTTCTGCCGGGTCTCGCGCGAGCATACCGGTCACCGCTTCGCCATTCTGCTCGACAATCAGGTGCTGACCGCGCCGGTGATCAATGAGCCGATCTGCGGCGGCAGCGGGCAGATCTCCGGCAGCTTCGACGCCGAGAGCGCCAGCAATCTGGCGATCATGCTCAATGCCGGCGCGCTGCCCGCGCCGCTCACCGTGATCGAGCAACGCAGCGTCGGCGCCACGCTCGGCCAGGAAGCTATTCGCGACGGTTCGCGTGCGACGCTTTACTCGTCCATCGCAGTGGTCGTGTTCATGGGGCTGGCGTACGGGCTGTTCGGGCTTCTGGCGATCTTGGCGCTGATTGTGAACATGACCATGATCATCGGCGCCATGAGCATCGGCGGCGCAACGCTGACGCTGCCGGGCATTGCGGGCTTGGTGCTCACCATCGGCATGGCGGTCGACGCCAACGTGCTGATCTATGAGCGCATGCGCGAGGAACAAAGAAACGGCCGAAGCGCCGCTATGGCGATCGACGCAGGCTTCAATCGCGCCATGGTGACGATTATCGACACGCACTTAACGCAGTTTCTCGCCGCTTTGATCTTGTTCAACTTCGGCGAGGGTCCAGTCAAAGGCTTTGCCTGGACGCTGTCGATTGGCTGCATCACTTCGGTGATCACAGCGACCTTCGTCACGCAAACTTTAGTCGCCATCTGGTTTCGCATCACGCGGCCAAAACATTTGCCCATCTAACGCGCGAGCCTGACCCATGCCTTGGCCTCTCATCAAACTCATGCCGAAAGAAACGCACTTCAAGTTTGTGCGCTTCGCCATTCTTAGCGGCGTTTCTGTCGATCGTGGCGGTCGCCGGGTCGTTTGTTTCGATGTTCACCGGCGGTTTCCGCGATAACCCGATCGTCGTCTTTCAGCAGGCGCAGGGCGATCCGTTGGCGCGGATCGGCGCGGTGATGTCGCGCGGCTTCAATCTCGGCATCGACTTTCGCGGCGGCACCGGCATGGACATCAGTTCGCCCGGCGGGCGGATAGATTGCAGCCGTCGCTCCAGCAAGATCTCACCGCCCTGCATCTGGGCGACGTCGAGGTGCAGAACTATACGCGACGCCAGCCGCGCAACGGTGCGCTTCCAGACGCCGGGCGCCGATCCCAATGCGGTGGTTGAGCGGGTCAAAGCCCAGATCCGGCAATTCATTCCCAACGTTCAATTCGCCAGCGTTGACGTGGTCGGGCCAAAAGTGTCCGAGGAGCTCTTCGCCGGCGGCCTCATCGCGCTTGGGCTGGCGATTGTCTTGATGCTGATCTATATCGCGTTTCGGTTCGAGTTTCAGTTCGGCGTGGGGCGGTGTTTGCGCTCTTCCACGACACCATTTTGACTTTGGGGTTATTCTCCGTTTTTCCGGATCGAGTTCACGTTGACGATCATCGCGGCGCTGCTGACGATTATCGGCTATTCGATGAACGACACCGTCGTCGTGTTCGACCGGCTGCGGGAAAACCTCAAAAAATATAAGAAAATGTCGCTCGCCGATGTCATCGACCTCTCCACCAACGAGACGCTCTCGCGCACGATGATCACCAGCCTCGACGGCGCTGTTGTCGGCCATCGCGCTCTGGACGGTGGGCGGCGAAACGCTGCGTGGTTTCGCCATCGCGATGACTTTCGGGATTGTGATCGGCACCTATTCGTCGATTTATGTGGCCGCGCCCGCCATTCTCTTGTGGCACAGCCGCCGCGGACGTGGTCCAAACCAGGAAAGCGCGCCGATCGTGCAGGGCGCGAGCTAGAGCGAGAACGCTCCCAAACTGCGAGGGAGGAAACGATGGCCTGGTTTTTGAGCAATCTCCGTTATGTCGCCTGGACGGCGCTGGCGGTCGGCGTGCTGTTCTTCATCTGGTACACGCTGGGTGTCCGCGGCATCACCTTCGGCGAGGGCGTATTCTGGGAAGCGGGCCTGCGTTGGCTGCATGTGCTCTCGGGCATCATGTGGATCGGGCTGCTTTACTATTTCAACTTCGTGCAGACGCCGAACATGGCGAAAATCCCCGACGAGCAGAAGCCGGCGATTTCGAAAGTGATCGCCCCGGCGGCGCTGTTCTGGTTTCGCTGGTCGGCGATGTCGACGCTTGATCTTCGGGCTGCTGCTGGCGTGGAACGCGAAGCTATCTCGTCGCAGGCGCTGAGCTTCGGGCTCGTGGGCGAGCCCCTTGGCCGGCCAAGCCGCTCTTCATCGGCATCGGCATGTGGCTGGCCATCATCATGTGGTTCAACGTTTGGTTCGTGATCTGGCCGAACCAGCAGAAGGTGCTGAATATCGACAACAAGCACCCAGACCTCGCGGCCGATTTGAAAGCCAAGGCCGCAAAGACGGCGGGCCAATTCTCGCGCGTGAACACGTTCCTCTCGGTGCCGATGCTGGTGGCGATGACGGGCGCGCAAACGCTGGGCTGAGGCGATGGCGCGGTGACAGCGGCCCTCGATGCCGAAGTCCGGCGCGTCGATGAAGATCGCTGGCTGGCGAGCCGGTTTGCGCCGCGGGATGTGCGTGCGAGACTGGTTGCGGTCTATGCGCTCAACAACGAAATCGCGCGCACCGCCGATGTCGTGACGCAAGGTCAGATCGGCGACATTCGTCTGCAATGGTGGCGCGAGGCGCTGGCTGAAATGTTCGACGGCGAGCCGGTGCGCGCCCATCCGGCGCTGGTCGCGATTGCGCAAGCGCACGCCCAATCGCCGCTGCCGCGAGAGCGCCTTGAGGCGCTGATCGACGCGCGCGGCCGAGATTTGGAGCCAACGCCGTTTGCAACGTTCGCCGCCATCGATGCTTATCTGGATGGGACCGCCGGCAATGTGATGCGCGTGGCGGCGGCTGCGTGCGGGGCGGCCCTCGATGAGGCGCTGATCGGCGCGGCGGCGAAGGCTTGGGGCTATGCCGGGCTCCTTCGGGCGGCGGCGCATTGGCGGGCTAAAGGGCGTTCGGTTCTGCCGCAAGAGAATGCGGATCCCCACGCAATGGTGGAACGCTCGCGCGCGGCGTATGCGAGCGCGCGTTCTATACGCGCAGCCGCCCAGGCTTTCCCGGCGACCGGCTATGTGGCGCTGACGCCGCTTTATCTCAGCGCCATTGAGAACGGCTTGACCGAGGTCAGCTTGATCAGGCGTCAGCTGAAGCTGGTTGCGGCCTCGGCGACGGGGCGGTGGTCGTGAGCCACGTCTCCAGATCCGCCAGCGCCCGCTCGGCCATCGCCCGTTTCTTGGCGCGGCCGCGTTCCTCGCCCTTGAGCTTGCGGCCGTCGGCGTCATGGGTGGGCGCCTCGAGTTCGGGAAACAGGCCAAAATTGATATTCATCGGCTGGAACGCCCCCTTGGGGCCGATATGTCCGCCGGTAATGTGGGCCGCCAGCGCGCCAAGAGCGGTGGTTTGCGGCGGCGGCGCAAATGCGCGGCCAAGTCGTTCGGCGCTGGCGAAGCGCCCGGCCAGCAGGCCCATGGCTGCGCTTTCGACATAACCTTCAACGCCGGTGACTTGGCCGGCGAAGCGCACGCGAGGTTCGCGCTTCAGCCGCAGCGTCGCATCGAGAAGCTTAGGCGAATTCAGAAAGGTGTTGCGGTGGATGCCGCCCAGACGCGCGAAGCGCGCGCGAGCGAGACCCGGGATCATGCGGAAGACCTCTTCTTGGGCCGCGTATTTCAGCTTGGTTTGGAAGCCCACCATGTTGAACAGGGTGGCGAGTTTATTGTCCTGGCGCAGCTGCACGACGGCGTAGGGGCGTTTGCCCGTGCGAGGATCGGCCAGGCCGACTGGCTTCATCGGCCCGAAGCGCAGCGTATCTCGCCCGCGTTCGGCCATCACCTCGATCGGCAGGCAGGCTTCGAAATAGGGCGTGTCCTTTTCCCAGTCCTTGAATTCGCTCTTCGGCGCGGCGTTGAGCGCATCGATGAACTTTTCGTATTCGGCCTGATCCATCGGACAATTGACATAGGCCGCCTTGTCGCCGCCCGGACCTTCCTTGTCGTAGCGCGATTGGCGCCAGGCGATGTCGAAATCGATGGAATGGGCTTCAACGATCGGCGCGATGGCGTCGAAGAAAGCGAGGCTGTCTTCGTCGGTCATGTTGCGGATGCAATCGGCTAACGCCGGTGAGGTCAAAGGCCCGGTGCAAAAGATAATGGAATCGGAGCGACTCAAGAGTTGGTCGATTGATCGGATCTCCTCGCGAGCGACCGTGATCAGCGGATGGGCGTTCAACGACTTGGTGACGGCGCTGGAGAATAGGTCGCGGTCCACCGCCAGCGCCGAGCCCGCCGGCACTTGCGCCTCATCGCCGCAGCGCATCACCAGCGAGCCGCAGCGGCGCAGTTCGGCGTGCAGCAGACCGACCGCGTTAGCGGCCCAATCGTCGGAACGAAAGGAATTGGAGCACACAAGTTCGGCGAAGTTCTCGGTCTTGTGCGCCTCGGTCATGCGCAGCGGCCGCATTTCGTGCAGCACCACCGGCACGCCCGCATTGGCCAGAGCCCAGGCGGCCTCCGAGCCGGCCAAGCCGGCGCCGACCACGTGAACGGCTTGCATTTGCATGGGGCTTGGCTTGCATCGGGGCGCAGCGTGAAGCAAGGCGCCGCTTGTAGGCCTCCGCCGCCGCCCCTAAACTCTGCAGCTGTCATGGCTCTGAAATACATCGACCTCGACGCCTTCAAGCGGGCGCACACGGCGCGCGAACCGTTCTCGCATTTCACCGGCGAAGGCTCGCTCAAGGCCGACCAGATCGACGCGCTCGAGCGCGATTTTCCCAGCCTCCAACACGCCGGCTACCTGACCCTGGAAGAGGTGAAGCCGCAGGGCTCGTTTGCGGAGTTTCTCGATGAGCTCAAGGGCGAGGAAATGGCTTCGGCGGCGTCGGAATTGCTCGGGTTCGATCTGCGCGCGCACCCGCGCCTGGTGACGATCATGCGCCATTGTCCCAAGCGCGCCGGGCGCATTCACACCGACGGCAAGTCCAAGCTCGCGACCATGCTGATCTATTTCAATCGCGCCTGGCCCGCGGGCGCGCCCGGCGCGGTGCGGGTCTTGCGCAACGAGCACGATTTTGAATCGACCGTCGCGGAAGTGCCCCCGTTGATGGGGAACTTCCTCGGCTTCCTGCGCGCCGATAATTCCTGGCATGGTCATTTGCCGTACGAGGGCGAACGCAAGGTGGTCCAGATCACCTGGCTCGAAAGCGAGGCCGACGTCGAACGCAAGAAGCGCGACAATGCGCTGGCGCAAGCGCTGAAGGGCCTTTGGCCTAAGCGCCGGACCGCCTGAGCCCTCGCTTTCCATATCGAATGCGGGCATGAGGGCGCCATGACACCACAGCTTTCAGCCCGTGAAAACGTCGGCGCAGCGCTTCGCTTTGTTCGCGACCATTGGCGCCTGATTGTGATCATGGCCGCGATCGGCGCGGCGGCGACCGCGGCGCTGGTCGCGGTCAGTCAGAGCTCGCAGCTTGTGGCCATCCTCGCGGATGTCGGCAACTGGCTTGTCCAGGCGTTTGTCTTCGCCGCTTTTGTGAAGGCGGCCTTGGGCCAAACGCAGCGCGTCGAACCGGGCGATGGCTTGCGCATGTTTGCGGCCATGGTCGTGGTCGGCTTCTTCTTGTTTCTCGCCTTCTTCGTGTTGATGATTCCGGGCGCGATCGTGCTGATCGTGGGGCCGATGTCGCCCTACCTCGCCGATATGCAGGCGGCGGGCCAGGACCAGGCCGCGATGATGCGGGTGATGACGCGATTTGCGCAGGAAAACCCCGCGCCGCTGCTGGCTTTCTTCGCATTCTACGGCATCCTCTGGTTCTTGCTGACCTCGCGCCTCTATCTGGCCGCGCCCGCGACCGCCGAGGCTCGGCGTGTGCGCACGTTTGACACCTGGCGCTGGACGCGCGGCATGACGCTGAAGATCGCCGGCGCCCGCATCATGCTGCTGGCGCCGGCATTCGTTTTGATGGCGGCGCTCACTTATCTGGCTGCGCGCGCGCTCGGGATCGATCCGACCTCGGCCACGCAGCGCCCGCCATTGCCGCTCTTCACAGCTTATGTCGTGATCGACCGGCTCTTGTTCTTCGCGACATATCTCGCACTCGAGGCAGGGCTTTCGACGGCGCTTTATCGCGCCTTGAAGCCGTCCGAGAGCGCGCTGCCCAAGGTCTGAGGCTCGACCGCACCGGGGGCGGCGCGCTAGACAGCGCCCTTCATGCCTGCTTCGCGTTCCTACGTGGCCGACCTGCTGCGGCTCGCCGGACCGGTGGCGCTCGCGCGCCTCGGCATCATTGGCATGGCCATTTCCGACGTCGTCGTCGTCGGCCAATTGGCGCCGCGTGAACTGCCGCACCAGGCGCTCGGCTGGGCCCCGACGGCTGTGTTCTTGGTGGCGGCGATCGGTTTGCTGCAGGGCGTGCAAGTGCTTGCGGCCCGATCGCTCGGCGAAGGCAATCCGCAAGGCGCTGGCGTCGTGTTGCGGCGCGGACTGGCGCTCGCCATTGTCGCCGGCGCAGCCTCGGTCGGCCTCATGTGGTGGGGCGGCGAGCGTTTGTATTCGACGTTCGGCGTTGAAGCCGATTTGGTGCCGCTTTCGGCGCGGGTGATGAACGTGCTCGCGCTCTCGATCCCGCTGCATTTGACCTATATCGCCGGAACTTATTTTCTCGAGGCGATCAAGAAGCCCGCCATCTCCACCATCGTCATGTGGCTCGCCAACGGCGTGAACCTCGGACTGAATTTGCTTTGGGTGCCTGAGCACGGCGCGGTCGGGTCGGCGTGGGCGACGGTGGGCGCGCGCGTGTTTCTCGCCGGCGGCTTGCTGATTTGGATTTTCCTGCTTGCGCGACGGCGCCGCCTACGGCGTGCGCAAATTGGGCGCGCAAGGGCCACGGTTTTGGCGCGCTGCTGGCGGTGGGCGTGGCCTCGGCGGTTAGTCAGGCCGTGGAAGCGGGCGCCTTCTCAGGCATGACGGTGATTGCGGGCCGGCTGGGGGCCAATGTCGTCGCCGCCTATCAGATCCTGCTCAATCTCATGGCCTTCGTGTTTATGATCGCGCTTGGCATGGCGGCGGCGACCGCGGTGCTGGTGTCCGAAGCGATCGGCCGCAAGGCGCCGCACGATGCAGCGCGCGCGGGCTGGACCGGCATCGGCTTGAACGAGATAAGCATGATCGTCGCGGCGGTGGCGATCTTGGTGTTCGCCGCACCCATCGGCCACGCTTACACAGCCGACGTCCAACTCGCGGCGCTGATCTCGTCGCTGATGTGGATTTGCGCGCTTGGTGCTGCATCCTGACGGCGCCCAAGTGGTGACGGCCTCCGCGCTGCGGGCGCGCGGCGATAATTGGTTTCCGACATTCAGCCACATTCTCGCTTACGCCGTGGTGATGCCGGTGCTCGGCTATTGGCTGGCCGAACATTTGCGCATGGGGGTGCCGGGGTTATTGTTCGCGATCTGTGGCGCGAGCCTGCTGAGCGGCGGCCGTGCTGCTGTTGCGCTGGTGGGCGATCGCCGAGCGGCCGGCGCTGGCGAAAGCAGCCGACGACGCGCCGATCGCCGGCGTTGTCGAAGGCGAAGTGCGCGATCGCTAGGGGCTGACGCCCAAGATCCAGCCTTCTTCATGCTCGACAATGGCCCGGCGGGGATCGTCCTTGGCTGGGCCGAACAAAGGCGAGAGCTGGCCCTTTTCGTCGAGGCCGTTGAAGCGGTCGCAAACGGCGCGGACTTGGATTTCGTCCTTCGCCGCGCCGGCAGCCGGCCTTGCCGGCGAAGAGCGAAGGATAGATTTCCGCGAACACCGCCTCGACGCCGTCAAGATCGGCGGCCGCGAGCGGCTTCCAACCGGTTTCGAACGGCCAGATCCGCGCTCTCTCCCCGTGCGCCTCGCGCAGGCGCGAAACCACCGGCATGCCGGTGAGCGCCTGACCGCCGACGGAGCCCTGATAATAAAGCTTCCAGATCGAGGACGGGCCCTTGATCGCATCCTCGGCCAGGCGGAACTCCGGCAAATCGCTTGGCCCATGTTC
The DNA here is from genome assembly GCA_963847165.1 of uncultured Pseudomonadota bacterium. GTDB lineage: Bacteria > Pseudomonadota > Alphaproteobacteria > Caulobacterales > Aquidulcibacteraceae > Vitreimonas. The sequence continues at coordinate 11,952 of CAWJYY010000023.1, read as the reverse complement.
GCGCACGCGCTTGACCGAGAGCATGGTCTGCGCATCGCGCGCAGGCGCGCCCCAGAACGGGAAGGCCTCGCCGGTCATCAGCCGATTCATCTTGGCGCCGACTTGAAAGCGGTTGTTCTCGTTGGTCGGCCTTGTCCTTCACTTCCTTGGTGACGAAATCGAGCATCTGCCGCCACGGCGCAGCGCCCGAAAGCTTCAACGCCGCCGCAGTGCCGCGCGGAAAGCCCAAGGGAAAATCGAAGCCGACGAGCGCGCGCTCGCTCTTGCGCCGCAAGATCGCCCAGAATCTCTTCCAACAATCTCTCAGCGGCGCCGCGCGTGGCGGGATTGTGCGCTTCGAACGCCATCTGGAAGCGCACATTGCGCTTCATGACGCCGATCCAGATCGAGTCGGCGCCAGTCACCGGCTTCGATGACGCGCTCCAATCGACCATGACATAGGCTTGGAAGAGACGTGGCGGCGGCATTTCAATCGAGCTTCACCAGCATCTTTCCGGTGTTGGCGCCCGTAAAGAGATTGAGAAACGCTTTCGGAGCGCTGGCGATCCCATTCTCGACGGTTTCCTCGGATTTGATCCGCCCCTCGAGCACCCATCGCGTCATCTCGGTCAAGAATTGCTCGCGCATGTCGATAAAATCGATAACGATAAAGCCCCGCATGGTGATGCGCTTGCCGACGATGTAGGCCATGTTGCGCGGCCCCGGCGCCGGCGCTTCGTCATTATAGATCGAGATCATGCCGCATTCGATGAAGCGCGCGAACGGACGCGCGACTTCGAGCGCGACTTCCAGATGTTCGCCGCCGACATTGTCGAAATAGATGTCGATGCCCTTGGGCGCGGCGGCGCGCACGCTTTCGAGGAGATTGCCCTTTTTATAATTCACGCCCTGATCGACGCCGACGGACTTAAGCCAAGCCAGCTTTTCGTCGGACCCGGCCGAGGCGACGACCGTGCAGTCACGGATCTTGGCGATCTGGCACACCGCGGAGCCGACGGCCCCAGCGGCGCCGGAGACGAAGACGATGTCGCCGGATTTCGGCTCGCCGATGCGATGGAAGCTTGTATAGGCGGTCATCCCCGGCATGCCGAGCACGCCGAGATAGGCTTGCGGCGGAACATTTGCGGCGGGAAGCTTGGTGAGCGGGGCGGCGGACGAGACGAACGCATCGCGCCAGCCAAGCATCGATTCCACCAGGTCGCCGGGCTGGAACCGCGCGTCGTTCGACTTCACCACGCGCCCGATCGCGCCGCCCTGCAACGCCTGGCCGATCTGAAATGGCGGCACATAGCTGGGGCGATCGTACATGCGCCCGCGCATATAGGGGTCGACCGACATCCACATGTTGCGGACCAAGCACTTCGCCGTCCTTCGGGTCCGGCAGCGCCACCTCGGCGAGCTCGAAATTCTCCGCCTTCGGCATGCCGACGGGGCGGCTCTTCAGACGAATTTCGTGCGCTTTCTCGGCCATGGGCATGCTCCTCGCGAAGGGCGCCACACTAGGCGTGCAAACCGCGTTCTCCAAGCACATCCGCGACGGCAGGTGCGCTGGACAGATCGCATGCGCGCGCCCCATAACCTCCCGCTCCCAACGAGTCTGAACGAATGTCCATCCGCCTCCGTTTCGCACCCTCGCCCACCGGGCGCATCCATGTCGGCAACGTCCGCACGGCGTTGCTCAACTGGTTGTTTGCGGAGAGGCGGGGCGGCGAGGTGCTCTTGCGCATCGACGACACCGATCTTGCGCGCTCGACCAAAGAGTTCGAGCAAGGCATCGAGGACGACCTCGCTTGGCTTGGGCTGAAATGGCATGAGCGCGCCAATCAATCGGCGCGCTTTGACGCCTATGAGCGCGCGGCCGAGACGCTGAAGCGCGCGGGCTTGCTCTACGCCGCCTACGAGACCGAAGAGGAGCTTGAGCGCAAGCGCAAGATCGCGCAAGCAACCGGCCGCCCGCCCGTCTACGACCGCGCGGCGTTGAAAATGAGCGCCGATGAGCACCGCGCCTTGGAGCGTGAGGGCCGTAAGCCGCATTGGCGCTTCAAGCTGTCGGGCGCGCGCAAGGAATGGGTGGATCTGGTGCGCGGGCCGCAATCGATCGACACAGCCTCGCTCTCCGACCCGGTGCTGATCCGCGAAGACGGCGCCTTCCTCTACACGCTGCCATCGGTGGTGGACGATATCGATTTCAACATCACCCACATCGTTCGCGGCGAGGATCACGTCACCAATTCCGGCGTGCAGATCGAGATTTTCGAGGCCTTGGGCGGCCCCACGCCGCTGCTTGGGCATTTCCCGCTGCTGGTGGGCGCCGATGGCGAGGCGCTGTCCAAGCGCCTGGGCTCGCTTTCGGTGAGCGAATTGCGCGCGCAGGGCTATGAGCCGATGGCCGTGCTCTCGCATCTCGCCAAAATCGGCACCTCCGACCCGGTGGAAGCGCGCCTCTCCTTCAAGCAGCTGGCCGAAGAGTTCGCCTTCGAGAAGATCGGCCGCGCGCCGGCGCGTTTCGATCCCGAAGAGTTAAAGCGTGTGAACGCGGCGGTGCTGCATCAAACCGATTATGGCGCGGTGCGTGATCGCTTGGCCGCATCGGGCGCCGACAAGGGCGAAGGCTTCTGGAACGCCATTCGCGCCAATATCATGTTGCTGCCGGAAGCGAGGGTCTGGGTCCATATCGTCGATGGCCCGATCGAACCCCTGGTGCCGGACGCGGCGTTCGCGGCCGCAGCCGCCGAAGTGCTTCCGCAAGGCGCCTACGACGCCACAACCTGGAGCGCCTTCACCAACGCGGTGAAGGAAAAGACCGGCGCGAAGGGCAAGGCGCTCTTCATGCCGCTGCGGCAGGCGCTCACCGGCTTGGATCACGGGCCGGAAATGGCCGCGCTCTTCCCGCTCATCGGCGAACAACGCGCGCGAAAGCGGCTGCTGGGCGAGGCGGCCTGATGGCGGTCACGGTCAACAAGCAGCGTTTCTCCTTATCGCTCGGCGGCGATTGGCGAGAGCTGCCGTCGAGCGATCCGGATGTGACCATGTTCAACTCAGAGCAGCATCGCGCCAATCTGGTGATTTCCGCGATGGGCCTCAACGCCGCCCTCGCCGATACCGCCCGCATCGCCGAAAAGCTCGTTGATTTGCGCATGGATTCCGAAAGACAGGTCGCCGCCGAAACCGGCGTCAATATGACCATCGCCCGCCCGCGCATCGAGCCGCGGCCCTGGGGGCGCGCCATCTCCTATTACGGCGCCGACGCCAATGGGCGCATGTTCAACTTCTCCGGCATGGTGACGCCCAAGCAATCGATCGGCGTCTATGTGGAATCCAATAAACTTTCCGAAGAAGTCTTGCGGGAACTGCTCGAGCAGGTGCTGGCGAAGCTCAAGTTCGACCTGACTTAGCCCCAGCCGCTAGACAAGAGCGCTGGGCCTCCCTTAATCCGCACTGATGACAGAACTCGACGTCCGCTCCGCCCGCCCAGACCAGCTTGTCGCCGGCGCCAAGGGCCAATGGGAAATCGTCATCGGGCTCGAAGTGCACGCCCAGGTGACTTCGAAAGCGAAGCTGTTTTCGGGCGCCAGCGCCGCCTATGGCGGGGCGCCGAACGCGCATGTCTCGCTGGTCGACGCGGCGATGCCGGGCATGCTGCCGGTCATCAACAGATTTTGCGTCGAGCAGGCGATCCGCACTGGGCTCGGCCTTAACGCCAAGATCAACCAAAAGAGCCGCTTCGACCGAAAGAATTATTTCTATCCTGATTTGCCGCAAGGCTATCAGATCAGCCAATTCCAGATCCGATCGTCGGCGAAGGCGAGATCGAAGTCGAGGCGGAGGGCGAAGACGTCCATCATTGTGCGCATCGAGCGCCTGCATCTGGAGCAAGACGCCGGCAAGTCGATCCACGACCTTTCGCCGAGCGAGACTTTCGTCGATCTCAATCGCGCCGGCGTGGCGCTGATGGAGATCGTGTCGCGCCCCGATATCCGCTCGGCCAAGGAGGCGGCCGCCTATTTCAACAAGCTGCGCGCGATTCTGCGCGCGCTCGGCACTTGCGATGGCAACATGGAGGAAGGCTCCATGCGCGCCGACGTGAATGTCTCGGTGCGCAAGGCCGGCACCAAGGATTGGGGCACTCGCTGCGAGATCAAGAACGTCAATTCGACGCGTTTCATGCAGCAAGCGATCGAATACGAAGTCGCGCCGTCAAATCGAAATCCTGGAGGGAGGCGGCTCAATCGACCAGGAGACGCGGCTGTTTGACGCCAACACCGGTCAGACCCGGACCATGCGCTCGAAGGAAGAGGCCCACGACTATCGCTACTTTCCCGACCCAGATTTGTTGCCGCTGGTGATCGAGAAGAGCTGGATCGAAGACATTCGCGCCTCGTTGCCGGAATTGCCGGACGCCAAGAAAAAGCGCTTCATCAGCGACTATGGTTTGTCATCTTACGATGCCCGCGTGATTTCCGGCGACAGCGAAACCTCCGCCTATTTCGAGACGGTGGCCCGGGGCCGCGACCCGAAACTGGCGGCCAATTGGGTGACGCAGGAATTGGCGGCGGCGCTCAACAAGAAGGGCCTGGATCTCTCCGCCTCGCCGGTGAAGGCGGAGGCGCTCGGCGCGCTGCTCGACCTGGTGAAAGACGGCACCATCAACGGCAAGATCGCCAAGGACGTGTTCGCCAAGATGATGGAGAGCGGCGATGCGCCGGGCGTCATCGTTGAACGCGAAGGGCTAAAGCAGGTCACCGACACCGGCGAAATCGAGAAGGCGATCGAGGAGTTGATGGCCGCCAACGCCGACAAGGTCGAGGACGTGAAGAAGAACCCGAAGGCGTTCGGCTGGTGGGTCGGTCAGACCATGAAGGCGACCGGCGGCAAGGCCAATCCGGCTGTCGTCAACGATATCCTGAAGAAGAAGCTCGGCGTCTAAGCCGCGAGCTTGGGCATCTGATAGCGCGCCACGTGCGAGGCGGCGCCGAGGAGCGCGCTTGTGGGCGCGGGTGCTTCCAGCTGCGCGCGCAGGTGCGTTTCGAACGCTTGCGCCTGCAGCGCCAGCATTTGCTGGCCGCCGGGGAAGAACATCTGCGCCATGACGTTGAGCCAGATGTAAACGAGCATGCGCGTCTCCCCCGCTTCGAGCGCGCAAAGTTTCGGTGATGTCGGTTGCCGACCGGTTAACGCAAGACCGCCCCGAAGCGAAGCTCCGGGGCGGTCTAATGCGAGCCGATGCTCAACCTAGTAGCGGTGGTAGCCGTTGTTGAGGATCGTGCTTAGAATGACGCCGGTGGCGATGCCGATGAGCAAGAACTCACCGCGATCGTCGCGGACCCAGCGATAGCCGTACGGCGGCGGGCGCAAGCGGTAAGCGCGACAGTCAACACCGCTATAATAGTTGCGGTAGTAGTCCGGCAGCCGATCGCCGCGGCGCCATGAGCGATAACCTGGCTCGTAATAGCCGTAATAAGCTTGCGGCGGCGGACCGTAATACCAGCGGCCTTGATAGGTGTAGCCGTTATGGCGGCCGCGATCCCAGCGTTGATAAGACATGCGGCCACGGCTGCGGCTCGATCACGGTCACGGTCCCACGGCCACGATCGTGGTTGCGGCCCTGGTCTCGGTAGCGCCAGTCTTGCGCTGTCGCGCTGATGGGCGTTGCAAGCGGCGCAATGAAGGTCGCCGCTGCCAACGCCATGGTGGCGATGCGTTTCATTATGAGGTTCTCCTTCCTGCTCCCTTGAACGCACGCGTCCAAGAAAGGTGTCCCTCTCGTGCAGCACAATGTGTCGGCGCTTGACTGAATCCTGCCTGAATGAACGCGGAACTTCGCGCCCTGTCGGCGTCAATGCGCGCGATGGCTGCGGGTTTCAGCGCCATCCGCTCACATTTGGCGCCCCCATTTGGCGAATGCGTGGGAACGCATTCACGCATCAGTGACATCGGTTGATGTCCGTTCATGGCTTTCCGCGACGTGCACTGGCGGCGAGCGCTTGGCGCGCCTATCTGAACGCAACCTGAATCACAGCTGAACGAGGCCACCGTCATGGCGCAGCCGATCGAAGTCTATTTCTGGCCCACGCCGAACGGCCACAAGGTCACCATCGCGCTTGAAGAGATGGGTCTCGATTATGCGCTGAAGCCGGTGAACATCGGCGCCGGCGATCAGTTCAAACCCGGCTTCATGGCGATCAGCCCGAACAATCGGATGCCCGCCATCATCGATCCCAACGGGCCTGGAGGTGGACCGATCTCGGTCTTCGAGTCCGGCGCAATTCTGCAGTATCTCGGGCGCAAGAGCTGCAAGTTCTATCCCCACGACGAGCGCCAGCGCGTCGAGGTCGAAGAATGGCTGTTCTGGCAGATGGCGAACCTCGGGCCGATGTCTGGCCAGGCCGGCCACTTCCGGAATTACGCGCCGAGGCTCGTCGATGATCCGGCGAAAGCTCGAATATGGGCGCACGCGCTATTTGAACGAAGTGAACCGGCTCTATGGCGTGTTGGATCACCGGCTAACGGATCGCGAATATCTCGCCGGCGACTATTCTATCGCCGACATGGCGTCGTGGCCTTGGACGCGCAACTACGTCAGTTATGAACAAAACCTTGACGCGTTTCCCAACCTCAAAGCTTGGCACGAGCGGATGAAGGCAGCGCCCCGCGGTGCGCCGGGCCATAGAGAAAGGCACCGAGCTTCGCGCCAAAACCCTGGCCGAGCAATCGCCGGAAGAGTTGGCGCGCTCCGCGCAAATCTTGTTCGGGCAAACGGCGGCGAGCGTCGATAGCGCCGCAAAGCAAGCGAGCTGAAAAGGCGCACGCTGGTTAAGCGGGTGCAAACGACGATTTCGCAAACGCGCATCAATCGAAACAAGGCTTTCGCCGCTTAAGCTTATCGCAAGTTATGCACGTTATTGGTCCAGCTCTGACGGCGCGAAAAATGCACGTCAGTGGGGTGGAGCGGACATGGCAAACGCCAGACGTTCCCAAATGGACCAAGGGAGCAGCCAATCGTGGCTTATACGGATTCAGAAATTGCCGAGGTGCACGAAGCCGTGCGCAAGGCGGGACAAAGTGAAGACCTCTACAAGCTGGGCCTGATCTATTCGATCGGCGACAGCACGGACCTGGTGCAAGCGCATATGTGGTTCAATCTCGCGGCGACCGCGCGGTTCGGAAGCGGCCAAGGAATGCCGTCGCGAGCTTTCCGAGCAAATGTCGAAGGACGAGATCGCCGCCGCCCAGCGCGCCGCGCGCGAGTGGCTCAAAGTAACGCATCACTAAGCATAATCTCGGCGGTCAAGCCTGTTGCGCCGAGATTGCGACGTTGCGGAACCGCGCACGCTGCAGCGCGTCTACGACATTGACCACGCGGTCGTAAGCGACATCGAGATCGGCGCGCACATAGATGTGCGCGTTCGCCAGCGCATCCTCGGCGGTGAGGGACGGATTGGCCGCCTGCAGATGCGCCAGCGTCCGTTGCGCCAACTCCTCGGCGCTGACTTCCTCGTCATCGACATAAATACGCGCGACCCCGCCGATGAGGCGGATGGCGACGATCGTCGCCCCCAAAGCCGGGGTGATGGCGCGGCCGGGACGCGGCATGTCCACGCGCAGGTCGGTCGTCGGCTTCGGCGCCGTGACCATGAAAATGATCAGCAGAACCAAGAGCACATCGATGAATGGAATGACGTTCGGCTCAGCGGCCGGCGCCAATGGCGAACGCCTTCGGACAATCAACGCCGCCATGGCGCGCCTCCCTGCGCTTGGCAGCGTCCGCTTGCGCGCCCGCAAAGCAAAGTCACGTGAGCGCGAGCGGCGATCACATCGCCGAGAGCTGTTTAGACCGTTCGCTTGCGCAATGCGCCGATCGCGGTGCGAGCCAGGATCTGCAGGTCGAAAACAAGCGTGGCGCGCGCGATGTATTCCAGATCGAGGCGCACGCATTTGCGCACGCACGCCGGCGCCTGCGGCTGCCCGCAGGCGCCGTTGAGCTGGGCCCAGCCGGTGACGCCCGGTTTGACGCGATGGCGGTGTGCGTAGACGGCGATGATGTCGGTGAGTTCGCGGTTGGCGATCTGCAGGCCGACATCGTGAGGGCGCGGACCGACAAGGCTCATCTCGCCACGCAGCACGTTGATGAGCTGGGGAAGATTGTCGAGGCCGGTTCGCCGCAGGAAAGCGCCGATGCGCGTGACCCGGACGCCGCGCTCCATGGTGCGGAACTTCAGCGCCGTGAACACGCTGTTGTTAAAGCCGTGGCGGCGCTGGCGATGGAGAATGGGGCCCTTGCTCTCCAGCTTCACGGCAAGCGCGATCACCATCATCGGCAGGGTGAGCATCGCCGCCAGAAACGAGCCGATCACCAGGTCCTGCGCGCGCTTTAGGATGGCTGGGCCGCTCTTGCGCAAACGGCCGGAGATGCGTGCGACCGGCGCGCCGACGAGGTGATCGGCGCCGCGGCCGTGGACGCTTTTGGCGTCGTAGTCGAGCAAGAGGTCGATACGGTTCGGCAGCGTCTTTAAGCGTGTAATCATATCGCGCACACGGGATTCGGCTTTCGGCGACACCGCAATGACAATGCGATCGCACGTGCGGCAGGCCTTCCCAGGCGAGCAGCGCTTCGACGTCGCCGCCGACCATGGTTTGGCCGATTCTGAACGGGGCCCGCTCGAGGCGATCATCGGCGATGGCGATGATGCGCGCGTCGCCCGATTTGGCCGCGCGGGAGACGAAACGAGCGGCGGCTTCGGTCGCGCCGATCAGCACGATGGTTTCGGCGAACACGCCTTGCTTATGGGCTGCGCGCATCCACACTGCGAACGCAGCGTGCACGCCGGCAAGCGTCATGGCCGCGATCGGCAACACCGCCGAGAGCGCGCCGGCGTCGCGCGCGTTGGGCGCAAGCGCGTTGGCGATCATGATGCCGAGGAAAGCGCCCAGGGTTAATCCGCCCAAGCCGCTCTCCGGACGAATAGTCGCCGGTCTCGTGCGATAGGCGTCGGTGAGCCATAGCCAGCCTTGAGCGCGAGCGCCGAGGCGATGAACGCCAGCGCATCGCCAATGTGCATGTGCGGCAAGGCCAAGCCCAGCGCCCCAGCGCGCGGCGAATTCAGCGGCCGCGGCGACGACGACCCAGTCGAGTACGACGATGAGCTGGATCGGCAGTTTCGGGATCGATATGCAACCCGCGCCCGCGAAGCGCCGGCATGCGGCGCTCGGCGAGCCCGTCATTGGCGGCATCGGCTGCGAACGGCGCCATCGACGCGGTAGGGCGCATCGGCCCATTCACCATCTTGCGGCGGCTTCCAGCGTGCCAAACATGGCAAACGCCGCTTCCAATTCGGCACGGCTGAGCAGCTCGCCGTCGCCCGCCGCGTTCGCCTCCCGGGGCTTCAACGCCTTGGCTTTCCTCAGTTTCTGCCAGCTTAACGACGTTGTCGTCGCTGCTGGAGAGCCGCTTTCCGCATCGGTTAATTCGCCCCTGGGACTAGGTGGTTTCGCGCTTGTTCGCGCAAAGCCCAGGCCAGTTAAGCAATGAAGAGGGCGGCTTGCTTGGCCGGGTGAGGGCAGGCTAAGCGAAGCCCTGCCGGAGACGTGGCCGAGTGGCTGAAGGCGGCGCCTTGCTAAGGCGTTATACTCGAACAGGGTATCCAGGGTTCGAATCCCTGCGTCTCCGCCAGTACGATAAGAAACCATTCTCTTCAAGAACTTGAGCCTTTCCAAGGGGGAGAGGCCGAAAATCGTTACGTTAGTCGTTACGATAAGGGTTCACATCCGGGCCGGGCTCGGGTAGTTTTCTGGGGGATCCCAGCGCCTCGCGGCGCAATTCCTGGCGCTTCGCGCCAAGTGCATCGCGGACAACCTGCCGGACACTTTTTACTCGGACGCGGTCGCGTTCCTGTCCCACATGTACGCCGACCACGTCGCCGAACTTTACATGTTCGAGGGCCCGGCGAACTACGACCCAACTGTCGCCTCGACGCTCACGTTCGCGGACAACGCCAAGGGCCTGACGCGCGGCAACATCCGCACCGTCGTGGCGGCGGCCTAGGGCCATGCATATCTCGGTCGCCGACTTGATGCTGCGTGCCGTCACCGCGCGGCGGCTGGTCCGGCAAGTCCGAGAGCTTCGACGCTTCTGTGTGGCGTTCGGCCTGCCGACTTCCGCCGATGACGCGGCGGTCCTCGTTCAACCAATCATGGACGCCATCGCGTCCGACCCCGCGCGTCTCAAGCGCGGCCCGCGCGTAGTGCTTTCGCTTATCGACAGCCAGATCGGCCTAGCGCCCGGCAACCTCTTAGTCGTGGAGGCCTAAGGCCGTGGCGATCACCGACAAGGAAATCCAAATAGCAGTGCCGGAGCCAGCCGCGTCATCAGATGAGAGGACGGGCAAGGCGCAGCGCGCCAACAAGCGCAAGAGATCGCTTACGACAGGGGCGCGGCGCGGGCGCTTAGAGAGGCGTTCAGCCGCCAACCCGCTCCCCGTCATCGTCCGGAACCCGGCCCGTCGCTTCGGGAGTCGCTAGCGCACAATCCAACCGCCTTACGTTGTTGCGCCTGGCCACCCAACGCCGCCTGGAGCGAGAAGCGGAGGAGATGGAGAGGGCGAACGAACGGGCAGAGAGTTCGCGCCGCTTAGCCGAAGCACGCCTCAAGCGCCCCTTGGCCCCTGGACGGTGATGGCTTCAACTGGCGCGGCTACAGATCACGCCCGCGAATGTCCGGATGCCGCCCGAAACGCGGTGTAAAAGTGTAGATGGCCCCGAAGTGGCCTGATCGCGTTATTGAACTGGAGGTAGGGTCCTTTGCAGGCTCGCCCAGGCTGGCTACGGTTCAGATCGGCGCGCTAGGGTAGCTCCCGAACACTCGACAACCCGTTCGGGATGCCGCGCCGGTTGGTTGGGAGCCTTGGGGGCGAGGCATGGCGGGCGAAGCGATCTTTATCGGCTATGGGCGGGACGACACCGCCGATGTGGCTGGGCGCATCTACGATGCGATGGCGCAGCGCTTCGGCAAGCAGCGTATTTTTAAGGATGTCGACAATATCGGCCCGGGCGTCGATTTCGGTGACTACATTAAGAGCGTGCTACCGCGCTGCCGGGTGGCGTTGGTTTTGATCGGGCCGCATTGGCTGGACTTAAAGGACGACAGCGGCAAGCACCGGCTCGACGACGATCATGATTGGGTGCGCATGGAGATTGAGACGGCACTGGCGACGCCGGGCGTGCTCGTTGTGCCTGTACTCGTGAACGGCGCGCGGATGCCGCGCGGTGAGGAAGTGCCCGACGCCCTGAAGCCGCTTTTGCGCCGAAACGCGGCAATCATTCGCCGTGATCCGGATTTTCACGACGACGTCGAACGCTTGGCCTCAGCCGTCCGCGCCAGCGTCAACACCGGGGTGTTCGATATCAGTAAGGGGAGTGCAAACAAGGCATCGGCGTCGCCAAACGCAAAGCGGGGCGTGCCTGCACTGCTACTCGGTGTTGCGGTGATGGCGTTGGTAGCGATGTCGCTGGTCGCGTGGCAGCCCTGGCGCACAGTGGCCGCGCCCATGCTATCTGCGACAATGGTGCGAAGCAAAGCGCCCGAGCGCGCCCCCGTGCCTCTGAGCAACGCATCTCAGCGCACGCACATCGCGACTGCGTTGTCACCTGAAGCCGCCGCAGGCGCAGCTGCTCCGGTCGGTTCAGACCCAGGGGCTGCACTCCGCGCCCTTGATGCAATTCCCAATCACTTTTGGAACATACGGGCCAATGGAGCCGACGTACTCCTCGCCAATGTTCCGCTAAGTTCCATTCGCGCGGCGGCAAATATGGACGATCATCGTGCTCAATTCGTGTTGGCCACCTACTACTTAAACGGTCGGCGGGGCATCAATCGGAATATCCCGCGCTACATGCAGTTGATCAATCAATCAGCCGCAGCGGGATTTCCCACTGCAGAAGACGAACTGGGATACG
>CAWJYY010000022.1:0-26047 GCA_963847165.1 uncultured Pseudomonadota bacterium | reverse complement strand
GTACGGCCAAGACAACAATCAAAACAACGATCGTAACAACAACCAAGACCATCACGATCGCAACAATCAGGGTAATCGGAACGACCGCGGCAACCATGGAAACGATCGATGGGACCGCAGCCAGCACAACGGCTATTCTTGGAATGGGCGCTGGCACTATGGCCCGCCGCCCACCACGTACTATGGTCGCGCCGGGTTCTCGCCGGGTTATCGCGCATGGCGACGCGGCGATCGGCTTCCCAGCTATTATCGCAATAGCTACCAAGTCGTCGACTATCGCACCCATCACTTGCGTCGGCCGCCACATGGCTATCGCTATGTTCGCGATGACCGCGGCGAAATTCTGCTCGTCGCCATCGCCTCCGGACTCATCTTGAGTGCGATCCTGAGCAACAATTGAGAAGGACGGCCCCACGCGTGAGCGTGGGGCCTCCGCCAGCCGATAAAGGTATGAGCCGGCTCATCGGCCGCTAAGTCGGGCGCGGGGGCGATCGACGCCGGTTCCGAGCCCGCGAAAAGGGAGATCAAATCACGCTAAGCCCTGCGTCGCGCAGCGCCGTGCGCACTTGCGGCGTGACCGCATCGAGATTGCCGTCGTTGCACGCCGCGGCGCAGACAACCCCAGTCGCCTGATCGAAGGCCATTTCCGAATAGAAAAGCGTGTTGGAGCCATTGTGCCAGAAGCGGTTCTCGCGCTTGATCCAACCCATGGCGTAGTCGCCGCCGAAAGGCGGCGTATGCAACGTGTCCCATGTCTCCGGCCGCAACAGCGCCGTGCGATCGCGGTGCGCGGCGCAGAACGTCAGCACATCGTCCAAGCTCGCATGCACGCGGCCCGCTGGTCCAAGCGCCGCTGGGTTGTCCGAGATATCGCCGCCGGGAGGATAGGGCGTGTGCGGCCCAGACGCGCCGGGCGCATGTCCGACCGGTTGATCGAGGCGTCCCGGCGTTCCCGGCGCGCCGAATCCAGCCGAATGCATGCCAAGCGGATTGAACACTTGCTCTCGGATGAGCTGCTCCCACGTCGCGCCCAGTATCACCTCCAGCATCGCGCCGGCGACAATGTAGCCGTTGTTGGCGTAGGCGAAAGTCGTCTCCGGCGGTCCAATTGGATCCATCGAAAGCGCAATGCGCGACCAGGCGATGCGTTCTTGGCGCGGGTCGTCATTTTCGCGCCGAAACTCGCCCAAGCGCGCCATCGGAATGTTCGGTTGCAGGCCAGCGCGGTGGCAGAGCAGATGGCGGAAGCTAATATCGCGATATTCAGCGCGGATATCAGGGATCGCCGCGCCCAGCACGCCGCCCACCGTGTCATCCCACGACACATGCGCCGCCTCGACCATGCGTCCGACCAGCGTCGCCGTCATCGCCTTCGTCATCGAGCCCAGGTGCCACTGGTCCTGCGTCGTCACCGTCGTGCGGCCGCTGGCGGAGCGCAGACCGTCGGCGAAGGCGATGTGCTTGCCATTGGTGCTGCGCGCGGCGCAGGCCATGGCCGGGGCGCTGCTCTGCACACGCAGGCCGCGCAGCACGTCCTGGCTCATGTGCTGCAGCGGCGCCGGCGGCGGCGGCGCTGGCGCGGCGCCCGGCGTGAATTCGAGCGGGAAGGTTTGGCCCTGCGTGAACTGGCCGGTGATGTGACCATTGGCGAGTGCGCCGCGATAGCTCGCATTCACAGCCGGGAAAGTCATTGAAATCGCCGCGCCGTCGATTTGCACGTTCTCGGCGGGAATACGCGCATTGCCTTGATCGACGCTGTAGAGCGTGGCGCGCGACCCGGCTTCGATCACCAGATGCAGGCGCAGCGTCTGCGGCCCGATAACCAGCGCGCCATTCCACTCACCATCGAAGGCTGAGCCCGACTGCGCGAGGGCGGAAAGACTTGTCAGCCCTGCGGCGGCAGCGCCAATCAAGAGAGGACGTCGTGCAATCATGCTTGCCGCTAACCCTCGGACAATCGCGTCAATAGGGCATGTCTTCACGCGGGATCGCCGCGGCTTCCTCCGGCGTGAGCTTTCGAAGGTTGGTGGCGATCAGCGAGCGAGAGAAGCCATTGTAATCCATCAGCGCCAGATCGAGGTCGAGCGCCGAGCAAATCCAACTTGATCCGCGGACTTCATTGACGAGAAAGTCGCCGCCGTATCGATGAACACGGCTGCCGGGGCTCAACTCGACTCGATAGATGTCGTTTCCCTGCACGCGCAGGTACAATATGTCCGCGTCTCGGGGTGCGCTCCAGCCGCGCCAGCTGCTGCTGATAAAACAGTCTCTCGCGGGCGCCTGCTCCGGCGCCGCGTTGGCGGCGGCGGGCAGGAGGAGGGCCAAAACGACGGCACACAAAAAGCGCATATCACCCTCTCCTGCAAAACCGACAAAGGCAGTTGCGGCGAAGACGGTACCGCGTCTTCCTTCCTTACGAAAGCCGACGCCGCCTGAGCCGGGGTCACAATCAAGAGACTGAAGGGGACGGCGGGTAGAGGATGCTTGGGCGGACAAGTAAGACCACCTGTCGGCGTCTGGCTTTGGTCGGTGTTCCTTCGCAGATGTGCGGCGATAGCGGAAACCGCGAAACCGGCGCGCCGGTCAATCGTTCAACTGACATGTCCGCGCCCCTTCAAATCACAATCCCTCATCAACTAGGCGTCGTCGAAGCGCGGCGGCGTATCGCCGAGGGGTTCGATCAGCTGATGCGGCAGAGTGCGGTGACAAGCTTGGCCCGGATCACCCAAACGTGGGAGGGCGATAGCCTTCACTTTCACGCCAGCGCGCTCGGACAAGAACTGCGCGGCCGGGTGCGGGTCAATCCCGCGAGCGTGCACATCGAGATCGACTTGCCGATGCTCCTCGCCAACATGGCGGATGCGATCGGCGGGCGCCTGCAGCGGCGGGCTCGGCTGTTGCTTGAGAAAAAGTAGCAGGAAGTCCAAACGGCGTTTGCTGGCGAACCTTAGGCTCACGTTGATCCGAGACCCCTTGCTCAGTCGGTCGGTGGACGTAGACAGAAGGCGCGAGAGGGAGAATTTGATCGTTGGGGCGAAATCGGCGCTACGACCCGCATGAATCACATGATATTCAAGGAGCGTGAAATCGGTTTTCGAGTGAGGCCTCTTGCTGGCACCGCCTGCGCGCTGGTTTTCCTGGCGGCGCTTTGCTCGTCGTGTGGCGATTCCAGCGTGAGGGCCTCGTTTCGCGATGTCTCCGATCGATCCGTGGCGGGAAACGTGATTGACGCGGATTTCGGCAGCGTTCGCGACGTTCCCGACTATATGACGAGGGATGGCCGATTGTATCTGCTGATCCAAGTGTACCGGCCGCAGCGGGCGAGGGCCGACACGGTGCAGCCGCGACTTTGGACATGCTCGGAAGTGACCAGGCTCAAACGGTCGCCAAGCGCTCGGGCCATGCTCCCGAACCCAAGAGCGGTGGATGGCGGCATCCAATGGTCGGTGTGTTCGGAAATAGGCGGCAGACACCCGCCCAGCCGATGATCGTTCAGTTATGGAATTCGCGCGAGCGCAGCGGCGACCGCCGAGCCTCGCCCAAAGGGGGTGGCGATGTCACTTGAGCAAGCGGCCTATGTGAGTCAGGTCATTGGCACGATCGCGGTGTTGGCCTCGCTCGTATTTGTCGGGCTGCAGATCCGCCAAAACACCAGATCGCAAAAGGTCGTCGCGGTGGATTCCCTCTCTGCTGCAATCGCCGCGATTAACGTGCCGGCGATGGCGTCTCCCGCACTCGGTGAAGCGCTATCGAAGGCGACGCGAGATTGGGGCGTTGCAAGTCGTGAGCAGAGAATAATCGCCCACTATTTTCTATTCTCCTATTTCAAGTTAGCCGAGAATGCTTGGTATCAGCGGCGGGCGAGGGTGCTCGACGAAACCCAATGGGCGGGATGGGCGACCGGCGCGCGCATGTTTTTTCACAGCCGAGGCGTTCAAAGCGCTTGGTGGCCGCGGCGACGGCACACCTATTCTCCCGAGTTTCAGGAGTATCTCGCCGGCACCGCCCCACCGCCGCCGGAGATCGGCAGTTTGGATGATCTCTTCGACAACGTCTCCGTCGCCGCGCATTCTGCGAGCGCTCCCTGAAAGGCCTGGAGAGGGCGAGATGGAGACGGCAAATGGGGACGGCGAAATCAGGGCGTGCGCCTAAGAATTGAACCGTTTCGTTTGAGACCGGGCGCCATGCGTCGCAAGCCGAGCCAATTCCGCGGAGGCGACGCGACAAGCGATCTCCGCAGTTCTTCGCGTGACGAGTGTCACCGCGAAGACGCTCTCGCACGGCGCTATTTAGAGCGTCGCCATCGCGACCAAAGCGAGAGAAGCATCATGAAACAATCCCTAGTCCTTGCTATTGCGGCTTGCGGCGCATCCGCACTCTTGGTGTTGTCGCCGGCATCGGCCGCGACCATCGAGCGGGCCTCGCAGCGGGTCAGCTATGCTGACCTTAACCTCGACCATCAGGCGGGGGCGGAGGTCATGCTCCATCGCATCCGCAGCGCGGCGGACGCAGTTTGCGGCGACCATTTTGGTCGCATGTCTCTGCGTCGACACGAGCGCATTCGCGCTTGCGCCCGGGCGGCCATGAACAAGGCCGTACAAGACGTCGGAAGCCCAGTCTTGGCTGACCTTTTCTATGATCGCTACTTCGATCGCCGCCCAAGCGTTACGATCGCTGGACTCTGAGGCCTAAGGCGAGCGGCGGTCTGATTGGCCGCCGCATGCCCTCGAAGCCGACAAACCGCTTCCGGCCCACCTCAACTAGCCTGACCGGCTCGAACGCATTGAGCGGCTTCGGACGTGCTTGGTTCAAAGCCAAGCGCGTTGCGCGCCGGCGCCCGCGCGCGTCAATACGACCCCTTGGGGTTGATGCGGGGGCAGGGCGCCGCCAGAGGGCATGCCACGCACTTTGGCGCGGAGCGTCTGCACAAGACTTGCCCGTGCGCCCGCAGAACCCGAAAGGCCCGAGCAAGCCATTCGCCTTCTGGTTTGCCTTGCTCGCGTAGGGCGGTTGTCGCCTCGCGATAGCTTGCAGAATAAGTTCTGCGCTCCTTGCAGAAACCAAGCCGCAACATCGAGCGCAATCCGTTCGAGTCAATCGCCGGGCGAGCGTCGAGACCGGAAAGCAGAAGGATCTCGTCGGCGCCCGGCGCGCCGATCGACGGAAACGCCTTGAGCAAGAGGGCGGCCTTGACCGCTGGCAATTTGCCTAGAGCGGTATTGAGATCGCCATCGGCGCGCTCCATCGTCAGCGCGGCGATCCGGCGCCATTTCTCGACGCGCGCTTCGGGACGCATGCCGCCTCGCCTTGCGATATCCAGGAGCAGTGCAGGCGACGCCGCCGCAATCGAAGCGGCGTTCATACCGACGCGCTTGTTGAATTCTGAAAACAGCGCTGCGCGACGATCATCGTCGATGAGGTAGCCTATATTCTTCCAGAGAATGATCTCGAATGGCCTAGTGGGTCCGACGGGCCTTTCGCTTGGATAGAGTTCCGAGAGCCGCGCCACGGCGCCGACCAGACCCTCGGTGAATTTGGCTCGTTCTGCGTGACCTCGCGCCATGGGAACATTCTACAACTTTGATCGATTTATCCGACAACATTTTGCGACAGGGCAAAGTTGTCGTCACTGTTCTGGCGTTAGATAGCCGCTGCATCGCTCGCCCATGAGGGTTTGCAAACCATGGTTCGAGCCCGAGGGTTGCTCGGGAAGCTGGCGCCTCTATTTTCCGGACGAGAGATCAGACCCATGGCGTGAAGGATCGAGGATGAACAAGAATACGATTTGCCTTTGGTACGACAAGGACGCGGAGGCCGCCGCCCGCTTCTATGCGCAGACCTTTCCCGATAGTTCCGTGGGCGTCGTGCACCGTGCGCCCGGGGACTATCCCTCCGGCAAGAAAGGCGATGTGCTGATGGTTGAATTCACCGTCGTCGGCATACCCTGTATCGGCCTCAACGGCGGCCCTCAAATCAAGCACAGTGAGGCCTTCTCCTTCCAAATCGCCACCGACGATCAGGAAGAGACCGACCGCTACTGGAACGCAATCATCGACAATGGCGGTCAAGAGAGCGCGTGCGGTTGGTGCAAGGACAGATGGGGCCTATCCTGGCAAATCACGCCGCGGGTTCTGACCGAGGTGCTCGCGGCCGGCGGCGATCAAGCAAAGCGCGCGTTCGATGCGATGATGACCATGAAGAAGATCGACGTCGCCGCCATCGCGGCGGCGCGGCGCGGTTGAGCCCGTCTAGTCTTTGACCGCACGTTCGCACCGCGCAGCCGTGGCGAGAGCGATCGCCGAGGCGTAGAACGAAATGGTGGGCCAGATCGTCAAATACCCAAGCGCATGGCTGCCAGTTGCGCTCGCGCTGGCGGTCATGGCGTTGTGGGTGTTGCAAATTGCGATGCACGGACCCCCGGCCCGCCAGGCCGATGAGGGAATCGCCGCGCACCTCTTTCAGATCTGGCTGGCGCTTGAGGGCGTCATGATTGCTGCATTCGCCGTGCGTTGGCTGCCGCGATCTTTGCCCTCGGCGCTGCCGGTCCTGGCGGTGCAATTGGCGGCGGTCGCCGCGGCATGCGCACCCGTGCTGTATTTCAACCTCTAGGCGTGCGCCGTCCCAGCGGCTGGCGATTTGGCGGCGCGATGGCGCTCCGCGCTGACACGAAACGGCGAAGGGCTCCCCGGCGAAGCGCTCCAGCGAAGCGCCCCCTGGGGAGGGCGAAGGCGCATCCAACCGGCCGGCGAACCGCATCTCGGTCATTGGCCCCCGAGGGGATGGGAGATCACAATGAGAACAGTTTACATCGCCGCTTTGGCCAGCGTCGCGCTGCTTACGCCGGCGCATGCGGAAACCCGGTCTTTGGAAGGCCAAGCCTTTCATGCAATCGACGCCAGAGGCCCCTATCGCCTCAACATCACGGCGGGCGCCCCCTCGGCGCGCGCGGTCGCCGACGGCAGAACCGAGTTCCTTCGCGATCTGGATATGCGCGTCGAGAACGGCGTGCTGCTGATCCGCCGGCAATGCTCGGGGTTTTGCAATAGCCACGAGACGCGTGCGGTCATCGACATCGCCGCGCCTACGCTTGATCGTGTGGCGATCGGTTGGGGCGCCGACGCAGACGTCCGCGGCCTGGCCGCCGACACTTTTGACGCCGCCGCATCCATGGGCGCGGAGTTGCACCTCGGCGGCACATGCGGGTCCTTGACTGCTTCGGCCTCCATGGGCGCCGAAATGCGCGCCGCAGACCTCAAGTGCGACAGCGTGCGCGCCTCGGCGTCCATGGGCGCGGACGTCTACGTCTATGCCAGCCGTTCGATCAATGCTCATGCCGGCATGGGCGCTGACGTGCTGGTCGCAGGAGCGCCCGAACAGCGGGATGTGCATGCAGGCCTCGGCGCCGACGTCACATTTCGGTAATGGTCTCGACGACCGGCCTTCGATGATCGCGCCTGGCGGCGGCCAAGCGCCAAGGAGCGTGTGGTCGCTAAGCTTCGAAACTCATAAGATGGCGGCTGCGGCATTCATTGGAACGCGCCATGATCGAAGATCATCCTGTCGTATCGAAAGACGCCTGGCTTGAGGCTCGCAGGCGTCTTCTCGCCAAGGAAAAGGAGTTCACGCGTCTTCGCGACGAGCTGAGCCAGGCGCGGCGCGAATTGCCCTGGCAGGCGATCGAAAAGAACTACGTCTTCGACGGACCGGACGGAAAGCAGACGCTTGCGGAGCTCTTCGAAGGACGCAGCCAGCTCATCGTATATCATTTCATGTTTGATCCGGCGTGGGAGGCTGGATGTCCGCATTGCTCACGTTGGGCCGACAACTTCAACGCCAGCATCGTTCATTTGAACAATCGTGACGTGACGATGATCGCCGCCTCCCGGGCGCCCTTCGAAAAATTGGGCAGGGTTCAACGGGCCGCCGCCGCCGGTCGCCGGCGTGTTGCCGCCGGCCCTGATCGGTTTGCTCTTCATAGTCGCGGGCATGGTGTTTGACTGGCGCAAGCTTGGCAAAGTGCACCCCGCCTATTGGCGGGCGGGCGGTTTTGCGCTTTCCGTGCAGCTCCTGAAGATACCCTTCAGTGAAACCGGGCCCTGGCACACTATTGCGCGCTTCCTGATCTCGCTCGCCGGCTAGTCGCGACGAGAGTTCAGAGATTGGGGCGGTACGGGCGCGCAGTGATCGTGTTCTCAGCGCCGGCCGAATTCCAAGATCTGAAATGAACCGGGGACGAGCGTCGGGCGAGCGCCTGCAACGGTTGGCGGCGTAAATTCGCCGGACGGCAAATAAACATCGCCAGTGCGGGGATCGAAGGCGCCGCTTCGCGCGCCGGTTCGCGTCGCCACCGCGCCCAACGCAACCATTCGCGCCGGATCGATGATCGTCATCATCGCATCGCCGGCCGTTGGCGCAAACACTAGGTTTCGGCGGGTGTCGACAACAAGCCCGTCAGGCCGCGGTCCAATTGGGATGCTCGCGAGAATGCGGCCGTCGCGCGCGGAGACGATCTTCGCCGCGCCGTTTGCGCATTCCGCAATGAGCCGCTGGTCGCGGCTGTCATAGGCAAGGCCCGTCGGCTCTTCGCATCCCGCGAGCGGGTAGTGCGCCAGCACAGTTCGGGCGCGCACAGCGAGGACGACGATTTCGGAATGGTCCTCCACCGTGATGTAGACCCTGCCGCGCCCATCCGACACCGGCGACTCCAATGCGCCCGCCACGGCGATGCGCCCGACAAGACGTCCTGCGCGCGCATCGATGATGGCGACGCCGCCGTCGTGGTTGTCCATCACCCAAGCCAACCCGGTGCTGGGCTCGACGAACGCCGCATCAGGCTTGGCGCCCGTCGCGATCGTCGGCGTGCGTATCGCTCCAGTCTGCGCATTGGCGATGAACGCCCCGCCCGAACCGCCGTCTGTGACAAGTATGTCGGCGCCGTCATTGACGGGCAGCGCCACATGCGTTCGATTGCCGGCGACAAGCAGCGGCGTCACGTGTCCCGAGGCGAGATCAAGTGCGGTTACGCCATTGCTGCGTGAGACGAATAGACGGCGGTGCACGGGATCGATGGTGGAGAAATCCCAGCCGCCATCTGGACCGGGAAAGCGCGCCTCAAGGCGCATCGCGCCTTGCGGTTCGCCGCCTTGGGGTTCGCCGGCGCCTTGGGTCGCCCGGGGCGGGGGGCTCGTCTGACAGGCGGCGCACACTATGAGTGCGACCAACAATGCGATCGGCTGTTTGTGGCGCTGCATGATCGGTCCCTTCAATTTGGCGCGCACCTCGCCTCAGCCGCGCACCGGTCGTGAGAAATAGTCTTCCAGCCGATCGACATGGTCGAGTTCGCGTCTGGCGGCGCGCTGCGCCTGGGCCTGGTTGGAAGCGTCAAGCGCCGCGCGCATGTCAGCCAGGTCGGCGTTGAATCGGGTTTTGAGGCGTTCGTCGGCGACGCGCGGTGAGATCGCGCTCCACTCATTGTCGGCGATCGCGAGCGCCTGGCGCATTTCACTCCACCAAGGCGGCGCCGAATTGGCGCCGGCCTGATAGCGAAGGCCGGCATAGTCCAAGAGAGCCACCTCGATCGGGATCGACCCTGGCGGCCGGCTCTGCACGCTGACGAAGGTTCGATATCCCTCGATCGCCGCAAGCGCCAGCGCCGAACGATCGTGAGTCATTTCGAATTGTCCGATCCGTCCGAGCACGTTGTCCAAGGTTGCTGATTGCCGCTCGCTGAGCGAGACCTGACAGGATCGCGCCTGGGCGGCCGCGCTGGCGGTCCTGCTCGCAAGCTCCGCGACTGGCGCTGTCGCGGCCGTTTCGGTCAAAGCCTCAAATGTCTCCGCCGCGGCGACGTAGCATTCTTGCGCCGAGGCGCTCACATGCGATGGCGCCGTTAGAGCCCGCTCGCCTGTCTGCCTGGCCGACTCCGGCGCATGGGCTGGTCCACATGCCTCCAGCGCGAGCGACACTGCGAGTAAAGCTATTCCCCGGATCATCGCTTCAAACCGTTTTTTCCCGCTCGATCCTTCAAGCCGTCGCCTCCGCTGACTTGGCCGGGTGTCGTCCCGGCCGCTGTGGGATGATCATAATAAGGAGGAGGATCACAACCGCCAGCGCCGCAGAGGCGACGGGCCGGCTTAAACTGAGACCGCCATGGTCGAGCGGCTTGTCCAGAAAATCACCGACAGTCGCGCCCAGCGGGCGGGTCAGAATGAATGCGATCCAGAAGAGCGTGACGCGTGACAGTGTGGTCCAGTAATAGAGTGCGGCGATGATCGCCAACGCCGCCGAAAACACCAGAGCGCCGCCCAGATAGCCAAGCCCAAGCGCGCCGGTCGTGGCGGCGGGATCGCTTGCGTCGGCGGCCATCCAATCGCCGAGCGCGGTGCCCAGCGTTTGCGAGAAAGTGATCGTCGCCCAATAGAACGCTTCGACCCTCGGCGTGCTCACGGTGTCGACATTGATGGTGCGCTCGGACCAATACCAAACGCCGAGCGACAACAGCAAAAGCGCCAATAATAACGTCGATCCCCCGATATAACCGATGCCGAGCGATCGCGTGCAATAATCGGCGAGCGTCGTGCCAGCGGTGGTGGAGGCGACGATCGTCGCCCAATAGATGAGCGGGTGAAACCGCCTCGCCACAATCTGCACCCCAACCAGCACCACGAGCAGCGAGAAGAAACCGGCGGCGCCGATCAAATAGCCGTTGGGGGTGGGATGCGCCGTTGTCTCTCCGAGCCAATTCATGGTCACCGTGTCGCCGCCGGTCTCGCCGAGCGTGGTGGCGATGATCTTGATGATCCAGAAGCCGAGGGTGACGGCTGGGACTTTGCTCAAGACAGCGTCGGCAGGCATGCGATCGTTCATCTGATGGCCTAGAAGCTGAAAGGGATGAAAAGTTCCGCGACGCGCGCCGCGCTCTTGAGACGTCGCGGCTCACCGCGCCGAATAATCCTGGCTATGGTCCTCGCTCCCTGACCCCCGATGAAGCGCGCAACCGCCGCCGCCGAAGTGGGAGGATGAAACCGCCAAAGCGGAAGCGCCATATTGACTGTCGCGCTCACGCCAATCTTACTCTCCGCATTGACCGTTTCGGCTATACCTAGATAATCTTAGTATGCAAGAAAACCCACGCGGCCAACTCGAGTTGCTATTGCTCGCCGTGCTGCGCTCACGTCCCGCGCATGGCTACGCCATCGTCTCGGCCTTGAGCGAGCGAAGCGGGGGTGCTTGCGGGTTTCCCGAGGGAACCGTCTATCCAGCTTTGCAAAAGCTCGAGCGCGAGCGCCTCGTCGCGTCCGAATGGGAGCGCGACGGCGCCCGCAAACGGCGTGTCTATCGACTGACCCGCGCGGGAATCGCCGCCCTCGCCAAGAAGACGGAAACCTGGAAGCGACTGGCGCGGGGCGTGCATGCCGTGTTGGCGTGGCAGGAGTGATGCAAATGACCGATGCGGTTGAGATCTATCTCGATCGGCTTTTTGACCTTCTCGCTGGCAGTGGCGCACGCGGCCGTCGCGTTCTGCTCGAGGCGCAAGCGCACCTGGAAGAGGCGGTCGAGCAGGGCCTCGCTGCTGGACAGTCGCACGAAGATGCGGAGCGCTCCGCCATCGCCCGCTTTGGGTCGCCGCAAGACATCGCGCGCGCGCACGTCAATGCCGGCGCCTTATCGTTCGTGGAAGCGCTCGGCCGCGTCTTCGCCGCGGGCTGGCTTTTGACCGCGGTCGCCGGTCTCGCCGTGGGGCTGATGGGTCTGCTCGATATGGTCTTCGCGCGCGCGGTCGGCCCAAATTTCGTGACCGACGATCCCGCCGACATCATCTACACCGCCGAACGCTGTCGCGAACTCGGCGTCGTCAACGGCGATGCAGTCGCGTGCCGCGCGGCGTCGATCGCACACCATGTCGATGAAGTGGTCACCCGCCCGCTCTTTGTTGGCGCGCTTGCGCTGATCCTACTTTCGCTCTTCGTGGCCGCACGCCGCGCGCCGTTGTTGCGGCGCCTCACACGCCTGCCCAATGCGGCCATGGTCTCGACCGCGGGCGCAGTCGGGTTCGGCGGCGTAGGTCTTCTGCTTCTTGCGTATGGTTTGCTGTCGCTCATGTTTGGGGAGCGCGTGGAAGTGGGCGCCCACCTTGCAGAAGGGCTGGCGGGCGTGGCCGCGGGACTTGTGTTTCTGCCGCAGGCCTGGAGACAGGTGAGCAGCGCCTGAGGGCGGAAGAGCATCCGCTCGTACGTTTGTGGCGGTCTCGACATGCTGTGGAGAGCGTGCTTCGCTCAGCCGAGCTTAAGTGGAAAGTGCCGACGCCGCTTATCGCGCGCTTGGACTCTATCAGGCTTCGAAATCCGCTGAATTCGCCGACGCGCTCCTAGCCCAGACAGTGTCGCTGGCTGGAGCCTTTGAGACAGTCACTTTTGACCAGAACGCAGCCGCGGCATTGGGCATGCGCCTGCTGCGTTGATGAATGGCGACCAGATTGGCTCCGTTTTTGCAAAACGGCATGAAACGAGAGCTCGAGGCGCTAGCGGCCATCAGCGAAGTATTGCAATACCGCGAACCCTAAGGTCCCTCATTGCCGCGAGAATTGGGCCTGACGGGCGGTCGGCTTTGCCAACGCCCGCGGCCTTCCATGAACCACAAGCGCGACGCCGCGTTGGGTAGTCATGACCTTGCCCCCGCCTGCGCCGCCGTCTCCGCCGGATTCTCCGCCAAACCCGTCACCCTATCCGCCGCCGGAGACGCCCGAACCGCCGCCAATGGATCCGCCTCGGTCGCCGGCGCCGCCCCCGCCGATGACGGCGCGAAGCGCGACATCGTGACGATGCGAGCGTTTCGGCTCGATCACGTCGACTTCATCGCCATGCTGCGCGATCGAGATTGGCAGGATACGTCCGACATTCGTCAGCTCGCCGATTGGCTGGACACGCGCTATCGCATCCCGGGAACGTCTTTTCGCTACGGCTTTGACACCATTATCGGTCTCATTCCCGGCATCGGCGACCTCATCACCACGGTGCTTGGCGCCTATATCGTCATCCGCGCTCGGCAGCTGGGCGCGCCGAAGTTCGTCATGGCGCTGATGATCGCCAATCTGACGATCGACGGCATCGTCGGCGCGGTCCCGATCCTAGGCGATCTCTTCGACATGGCGTTCAAATCGCACGTGCGTAATGTTCGCATCCTCTTGCGCTGGTTAGAACGCGAAGAAATCAGGCGCAGCCGCCGCAAGCGTGTGAAGTACGCGGACGCGTGAGGGAGAGGCTTTTGGGCGCTGAGGGCGCCATGAGCATGCGTCCTCACCGGTGCGGCTGGCTCTGCAAAATTGCTCACGGGCCTTGTCGCTGCGCTCCCCGACAACGATCTAACGCCTGCATGGGGTCGCTTACAGAAGGAAGCGGCCAGTGGAGATCAAACACACATTGAAGGCGGCCATCGAGGCGGGCGCGACGGGCGTCAGCGTCTATTGCATTAGCTGCGTCAATTCGAAGACCTTCGACCCCGATCACGCTTTGGCGCTTTGGGACGCCGACGCTTCGTTTCCAGAGATCGCGCGCCGTTCCAAGTGTAGCCGCTGCAAGCGGCAGGCCTCGAGCGCTGCGCCGAATTGGCCGACGATCGACAATCGTTCAGGCGCGCCAACGGACGTCCCGCAAGGCTGGGAGAAGGTCAATTACGACAATCCCAATCGGCTGCCGCCCCGCGCCACGCAAACCGAGTGAGGAGAGGTGTCGCCGAGCCAATGCCGCTCGCCTCGGCGGCTATGGTCGCCCAGCGCCTCTTTGCGGCCCCAGCCAGATCACAACGACGAGCGCTGCAATCGCCAAAGCGAATGCGCCGAAGGTATGAGCTGAATGCCTTGCCGGCATCGCGGGCGGCATCTGACACCGCCGATGTCAGTACGCCACCCCCCAATTGGGTGATGCCGAGCTTGCGCAAACGTTCATGCCGGGTGGTGTTTGCGCCTGCTCAAGCGGCGCTAAGGCGTTTCATTTCAGCGTCGGTTATGATGCGGTCACGTCCCGCGCGCTTGGCCGCATACAAGCAGGCGTCAGCACGGCTGATCAGAGAGCTTGCATTCTCAAGCGTGCGGTGATGGGCAATCCCAATCGAGATCGTAATCGCCCCGATCAGGTCTCCGGTGGACTTGCGCGTAAGCCGCTTCGACTTGATCGTTTGGCTGATGCTGGCGGCGAGCTTTTGCGCGTCTTCGAGACTGGTGCGCGGCACGACCATTGCGAATTCCTCGCCGCCGTAGCGCGCCGCCATGATGTCGTTTTGGGAATGCAGACGAAGGACGCCGGCGATGTAGCGGATGACCTGGTCGCCAATGGGGTGGCCCCAGGTGTCGTTGACGCGCTTGAAGTGATCGATGTCCAGCATCAAGAGGCAAAGGCCGGTTTTGTCGGCGGCCGATTCCAGCAACCGCCGGCGCAGCGTTTCATCGAACATTTTCCGGTTGGCGAGCCCGGTAAGGCCATCGGTCAGCGCTTCGATCTTCACCCCGGCCAGGGCTATTTGGAGTTCTTCGACCTGACGCGACGATGCCTGCATTTGCTCGGCCAGTTGCCGGTTGTGGGCGGCGACTTCGCGCGTCGTTGCGGCAAGCTGTTCAACTATCGTCCGAAACGCGCCGGGATCCAGTTCGCCATCAAAGCGATTGGCGGCTATCTGCAATTCGTTGGCGTAAGCGCCTGTGTGATCGCCTGCGTCGCGCAAGCTGCACACGACATCGGCCAGTTCCCGCGCAATGGTCTCGCTTGTCTCCAGCATCTGGACCGAAACGCGGGTATTGGCGAAGAACTGCTCGTGCAGCGCCTCGTTTACTTCGTCCGTGAAGCGATCGCCCCGAGCAAGGCGCGTGTCTATTTCGCGGCTGAGGTCGGGTTGGGCGCCCGTCAGGTAGGTCGTCCAAACTTCGTAGTTCGCAGGACTTGTGGGGATTTCTTGCGCGCCCAAATGCTCGACGGTTTCGTGAGCAAGGGTCAAGCCGGAAGCGCCGCGAAAGCGTGACAAGTCGCTCGACATCGACTTCGGCCCCAAGCCGCCCGAATCTCAGCGGCAAGGAGAATTCAAGTCTCAACTCTGAACGCGGCGTTAAATGTGACTTCTGCGTGTAAAGGCGGCATTCGAAGGCGACCGAGTTCGCCCTGTGCGTGTTTGCGATCTGATTGCGTAAGCGTCGTTACGGGGGCGGATCCGATGGCCGCGGCAAATCGGCGGCGGAAAGCTGGGGCGGAAAGAGAGCGGACGCGGGCGGCGAGCCTATTGCTTCCCACTCTTTGGAATGCTCCCGCGTCCCGCAAATAGTGGGCGGCGGCGCCGCTTGGAATGGCTGTCAAGAGACACGATCAGAGCAATTGACGGATCGGATCGGATGCGAAAGCTCGGGCTTGCCTGTGGAAACTCGGAGGGAGTTCACAATGCTTGCCGACACAAAAGAGCCGCGCGCCTTGCTGCTCTCGCGCAAAGACGCGGCGCAATACCTAACCGAGCTCGGTCTCGAGACAGCGCCGCAAACCTTGGCGCGAAAGTTTCACGACGGAACCGGGCCGCTCTGCACCCACGTTGGCGATCGCGCCATGTACCGGCGCTCGCATCTCGACGCTTACTTCGCCGGCCAAGTGTCAGCGCCGCGTCGTTCTTCCCGTGAACCGCGTGAGCCTGGGAGCGAAGGGCAGATCAGGGAAGTGAAAAGTGCGGCATCGGCGGATTAGCCTGCGCGGTTGCGGAGCGACTGCACGTCTGCGGCCAAATCCAAATTCAGGACGTGACCGCGGCGAACGCCAGGCATGCAGCCAGCACATTCATCAACGTCTGCTGCAACGGCCGCGCGCGAGCGGCGTCCCAAACGGGCGGCCATGAGCCATCCTCGTCGAGGTAGCCGCGCATCGCCAGCTCCATCTGGATGGCGTGCACGCCGCGCGCAGGCGCGCCGTAATGGCGGGTGATCCAGCCGCCCTTGAAGCGGCCATTGACGACATACGAGTTGCTTGCGCATGCGGCGGCGATCTCCTCGGTCAACGCCTTGGCGCAACTGGCGCCGTCGAAACTGCCGATATTGAACTGCGGCAGCTCGCCTTCGAACAGGCGCGGGATGCGGCTGCGAATCGAATGCGCGTCATAAACAACGACATTGCGTCGCCCCCGCTGCAGGCGCTTGATCTCGGTTGCGAGCGCATGATGGTAGGGCTCGAAATACGCCGAGCGTCGGCGCGCGATCTCGCCTTGATCCGGCGCGCGCCCTTCGCGGTAGAGCGGGGCGCCGTCAAAACTGGTTGTTGGGCACAATTCGGTGGTGGCGCGGCCCGGATAAAGCGATGCGCCGCTGGGGTCGCGGTTGACATCGATCACCGCACGGGAAATTGCGGTGCGGACAATGGTGGCGTCCAGGTCGCGCGCGAAGGCATAAAGGCGCTCGACATGGAAGTCAGCGTCGGATGGCGCCGTCTCAAGGGAGAGGTAGGCCTCCGACAGGGAGTTGGGGATGGCCAAGCCGGCATGGGGCACGCTAACGATCAGCGGCGCCTCTCCGCGTTCGATGTTCAGCCACTCGTTCATTCGCACAACTCGTGTTGGTATAAGCCTAGTATGCCTGGGATTGGTTTCGCGTAAGGGGGTGTGTCGTGGCGCCGCTGTGGTTTGAATCCGCTCTCTTGCCCGGGGGCTGGGCCAACTCGGTGCGAGTTACGGTGGAAGGCGGCCGCATCGCCAGTATTGACGTCGGTGTAACTCCTGGGTCCGGGGACGAGCGCCATGCTCTCGCCGTCGCCGGTCTCTGCAACGTGCACAGCCACGCCTTCCAGCGCGGGATGGCCGGCCTCACCGAACGCCGCGGCGCCGATGCCGATGATTTCTGGACGTGGCGCGAGGTGATGTACACGTTTCTGAGCCAGCTGACGCCGGACGACGTCGAAGCCATCGCCGCGCAAGCCTATGTCGAGATGCTGGAGGGCGGCTTCACGCGCGTGGCCGAATTCCACTATTTGCACCACGACGCCGCCGGCGCCGCCTACAGCGACCCCGCTGAAATGGCGGGCCGGCTAGCAACGGCCGCGACGCACGCCGGAATCGGATTGACGTTGCTGCCGGTGTTTTACGCACATGCCGATTTCGGCGGCGCGCCGCCGATGCCAGGTCAGCGGCGCTTCATCAGCACGACTGACAGTTTCTTGGCGCTGATGGAGGCCAGCGCACACCACCTCGGCGAGGACGCCACGCTTGGCGTCGCCTTTCACAGCTTGCGCGCCGCCTCGATTGGAGAAATCCACGCCATCCTTGAGTATGGCGCCCGGGGACCAATTCATATCCACGTCGCCGAGCAGATGCGCGAGGTCGAGGCGTGCATCGCCCATCATGGCGCGCGACCAGTTGAGTGGCTGTTGAGCAATGCGCCGGTGGACGAGCGCTGGTGCCTGATCCACGCCACCCACGTCAACGAGGTCGAAACCGAACGCCTGGCCGCAAGCAGGGCGGTGGCCGGGCTCTGTCCGATCACCGAGGCCAATTTGGGCGATGGCGTTTTTCCCACGGCGCGTTTTCTCGCTCTGGGCGGACGCATGGGCGTAGGCACCGATTCCAATGTCCTCATCGACGCCGCTGAAGAATTGCGCGGGCTTGAATACGCCCAGCGTCTAAGCGCCCGCGCGCGCTGCCGGCTCGCCGACGCTCGGACGCCCTCAGTCGGCAGACGGCTGTTCGAGGCGGCGTGCCTTGGCGGCGCCCAGGCGCTCGGCGTCGATGGCGGCATCGTTTCCGGGGCCAGCGCCGACATCGTCGCGCTCAACGGCGATCACCCCGCGCTCGCCGAGCGGAGTGGGGACCTTGCGCTCGACAGCTGGATCTTCGCCGCGCGCGGCGGCGCCATCGACACGGTCTGGCGGCGAGGCGCCAAGGTTATCAGCGGCGGACGCCATCGCCACGCCGACGCCATCGCGCAACGCTATCGCGCGGCGCTGGCGCGGATCCTCGCCAACTAGTTCAAGCGGCGCGCCGCTACGAATTGATCGGCGCATGCATCCGCAGGCTTGTCACAGGCAGGCCTCACGCGGTGCTACCAAGCTGAGTCCAAGCCCCTCACGATATTCTTCTCCGCGCCTCGACCGCAGGTGAACTCGAACTGCCGCCCCTTGACTTGACCGGACACGAACTGATTGAGGGCGCGGTCCATCTCGGGCCGCCATGGCGCGAGCGTCGCTGTGCTCTCGTGGGCGACAAGCGCATACGAGCGTTCTTGCGTGTGAATGCGGCTGACGAACACGCCTTCGACCCGATCGCCATCGCGCGCGAAGTGCGCGACAAGGCCGGTTTCGCGCTCGATGCGCTGTCTCAGATCGTCGCGCTCCAATGTGGACAAGCGCTCCTCAGCATCCGCCACGGTTACAAATCCGTTCGGCGTGTCATAGCCAAGCCGAAGCGCCTTTAGAGTCTCCTCCCGAAGCTTCCAGGCAGCGCGCACGTCCTCGCCAAAGCCGTCTTCAGCGAGCTGGCTGTTGTCCTCGCGCCCGCCCGCCACGCGATCAAGCCAGGTGGGCCCGTGATGGCGCGCTTGCTTCTTCAGGGGATTGGGGTCGAGCAGCGTCACCTGCGCGCTCTCGCGACCGCCACGTCCTTCGCGCTTCAGGACTTGCGCCTCGTAATCGGCAGGCAAATGAAACACGCCCTTGGCGTCGCGTTCGACAATGCCGATTGTACGCAGCGCCTCCAGTCGGCGCACATGCATCTGAATATAGATTTCGCGATCGGATGGGGCCGCCGAACGATGGCGTTCGGCGGAGTATTGGCGATCGGCGTCTGCGATCTCCAAAATGGTCCGGTCCGCCGGCTTGAGGCCTGGCTTTGCGCGAGCAAGCGCAACGACCGCTCCGCGCTCGACGCCGTTCAGGGCGCGCAGCTCCTCGCGGCGCGCCACGCGCGCGGTCCAGAAACGCCCATCGACGCCTTCAACGCCGATCAGTTGGGCGCCGCGCACGTCGCCGCTCATCTGCTCGAAGCCGATAAGGCGCCCGATGACGCGATGATTTGTGTGCGCTTGCTCCAGCTCGCGCGTGCGCTCTGGCGCAAGTCCGCGATCCTCATTGGCGAGAAGGCGAGCGGTGGCGCGTGCTCGATCGCGGGCGTCGCTTCGCCTCGTCAGGTTGTCCTCGAGATCGGCCGCGAGCCGCCAGCTATTCGGCGCTGACCTGGCAGCGAGCTGCATATCCTCCAAGCGATTGAGCCGGCGTACGAGAATTGCCTGCGACCGTGGCTCGGCCGCGAGATCGGCAACGCCGATCTCGCCGTCGCGGGCGCGGTCAATGAGCGCACGGTCCAGCTTGGTGAACCGCTCCAACTCAATGGTTCGATCGCTTACGCGCTCCAGGACTTGGCCAAGACCCCGATCAAGCCGCAAACCGAGTTCGCGTGTGGCGATCTCTTCCGCGCGCTGCCGAAAACCATAGGCGATATATTCACGCGGGATGACGAGTTGCCGGCCGTCGTCGCGCCGGCCGCGCATGAACAGGTGAACGTGCGCCCTCCCAGTATCGTGATGCGCGGCTGCGATCCAATCGATGCGAACGCGAAGATCATCGGCGACTCTGTCCATCAGCTCGCGCGTGAAGGTTTTGAGATCGCCAAGCTGGTCGCCATGCTCGGGGGAGATGATGACGCGGAAATGATGGCGGTCGCCCTCGCAGCGCTCCGCGAAGGCGGCGCCGTCGGCGCGATCGAGTTCGCGGTCGAACACCTGGACCTTGTCGCCAGCGCGGTCGGCTCCCTCGCGTTCGACATAGAGGGCGTGGCGCATGAGCCCGCCGGCGCCGCCGCGAACTTGGGCGTGCACCACCGACTTCAGCTTCACGATCACGCGCTGGCTTGCAGGATCGCGCGGCGTGGCGAGCTTGACCTGGCCTGCGCCGCGCGGTCGGTTGAACCACGCCGCTCGCGCTCGCTTGTTTGAACCGCTCCCAGAAACTTCGGGAAACGTCGTCCGATCCGGCCGCGATGGTGCGCGGCGCCCGCCAAAGTCACCCTCGAATTCGTCTTCGTCCCAACGTGAAGCCATCGCCAACGCTCCAGAATGTCGACAGCGGCTCTCGAGCAAGCACCTTGCACCGCCTTGCGCGCGTCATAAGTCGTTCGCGCGCAGGATTGCGAAACATGATGTGCGAGACGGGCCGCTCGCGCCTTTCAGCACTACGACCCATTCTATATTGCGCTCAACTCATCGTCCTTTTCCGCGTTATTCCGCTTCATTCCTCCTTATTCATCGCCGGATCGGCGCGCGCCCGCGCCAGCGCCTGCGGAATTGGCGCGTTCGAAATCGGGGCGGACAGCACTGCGATGCAAGAGTGAACACTGGGTGACAGCCGCCTTGAACTCAGGTCCGCGCAGATGGCATGGGACAGTGGAAGTCCGACCAAAAACGGCCACTCGTAGGATTTTGGCGGGGAAGCGGAGAATAGCCCAATGCGGACAAAGGCCAAGCTAGCCTCTATGATTGCTGGAATGGCTATCACTGTCGATTTTCATCGCGACGGGCGCTTCCGAGGATGAGTGGCTGATGGTCCTCGTCGAAGAGGGACAATGGGTCCAGCCGTTTGAGGCGCGTCTCCGGATAATCCAGGAACGACTGTACGGGTGCATAGACGCCGCCATAGATGGCCAACTGGCCGCGCAGTTTCCCGAGACGTTGGGCAAGCGCATTGTTGTTCGATTGGATTGCTACGACGCACCCGAGCCTGAGGTCTCAGACTTCTTTGAACGGTTCTCGGAAGGTGCGCTCACCTCGCCTGAATACAGACGGGCGCTGACCGATAGTACCTACGTGAGTGACATCCAGTTTCAGCTAAACCTCGACACTGTGCGATGACCAACATCGGCGAGAACGCGCCTCTGCGCGAAAGGCCGATTGGCGGCTGAACTTCAGGACTCCCGGAAAAATGAGGCTTGGGCGTTTGCTCGCCCAATTTGTAACTCAGCTCTGTCCGGTGCCGCACACAGTAGCGGTAAACTAGGTGTAGGTTCCCTCATCGCTGGCCATTGAGTTCGGGCGCTAGCGACTGAGAGACGCTTTGCACTCCCGCCTAGGGCAGGATGCATATGTCCATCGCATACCGAGACTTCCTGAAAATCTGCAACGGATGCGGCGAGATTTTCGACGCCAACATTGAGGCCGAAGCCGTCCATCACAACCAAGCAGAGCACGCGCCGCTGCTGCCTTACGCACACAATGGCGCCGCCCGCCAATCATGGTCGCGCGCGCCGCCTAAACCCAAAGCCGGGCACATTCCCCCGATAGGCGCCCCTGCCTCCCGTGCGCGGCCTTCCAGCCTCCCAGTCGGAAGGCCGCTGCGCCGCCAAGGGAATACCGCACGATGACACAGCCTGAATTCGTTCTCGCGGCCAACATCGCCCGCTATCGCAAGCTGATCGCGCACGAAACCGATCCCGAGCTTCGCACCAGACTGGAGGAAGCCCTCGCCCGCGATTTGCAGACACAACAAGAGCACCCTGTTGAAGAGTCTACCTGACGCCAACCCCTGATGTTGCGTGCACCTGGGCGTCGCTGCGCGCTCGATTTGCTAATAAAGGAGAGTATTCAAATGAAGAATTTCGTAATCGCCGCCTCGGCGTTGATATTGGCGGGCTCATTCGTCGGCGTCGCCGCCGCCGATCCGCCTGGCTGGGACAATCAGAACAACGGCTATTACATCGGCAACACGTGGCATTACGGCCAACCCTCGGCCCGCATTATGAACCGTCATGGCTTTCGTGCCGGTTACCGGAATTGGCGGCGCGGTCAGCGTTTGCCAGTGGCCTACCACCACCGCTACCAAGAAGTCGATTATCGCACTGAGCATCTACGCGCACCGCGGCGAGGCTATCACTATGTCCGCGATGACCACGGCGACGTGTTGCTCGTGGCGATAACTACGGGCCTAATCGCGAGCATTATCGCACATCACTAATCGCCCCTGGGCCTCAGGCCGCAATTGCGGCCTGAGGTTCGGTAGGCTGTTGCGATTTCTCGCTGCTAGACACCGCGCGTCGTCGCCATTGATTGTCTTGTTGGCGGCGATTTCGCGCCGCACCACAGCGACGAGTGCGAACTTCGGGACTGGAGCGACCAAGACACCCGACGAAATCGGCGTTACGGCGCGCGCTGACCCAATGCGATCATTCAGGGTTGGTCATTTGAGTAACATTTGGCGCCGCCGCTTCTTTGGGCTGCGATGCAGCGAGGGCGAACGCTGCGTCTTCAATCAGGGCGTCGACGAAGGCGCTAAATCTTGGATTCAGGCGGCTCTTGACTTCGGCCCAGCAAGCCCGCGCACCCGGGTGGGCCCAATATCGCTTCGATGCCATCGCGTATGCCGAACCAGTGCTCTTCGTCGAGCATGTGAATCTCGGTCTGGAAGAATACGCTTTCGGCGCGGCGCATGAAGCTCAGCATCAACAAGCTGTACTGGGCTCGCTCCACGTCGCTGAGAGCGGCGAAATCGCGCGCGGCGCGCACGTGAAGAGATGTCAAGTTCTTGTCTCTTGCGATGTCGAGCGAGATTTGGGCGAAAGAGTTGATCACCCAGGGTCCTGGCCGATCCTCGCTATTTCGCGCCGCTTGTCACGGGGTGGGCTGAGGCTCGTGCAATCTCGAGGGCCTCCGCCGAGAGCGCAGAGAAGATGCCGGCGTTTTCGGCTCCGAAATTCAAGGCTCCGTCCAAATCAAGGTCAGACGCAATCTCGTCAATGAGTGGAGAGCTCGGAACAATGGTGCGGAACATGCTGAATTCGCGATCTTCGCTCTCCGCCTCGGCGCGCATTTGGTTGATCATCTTCTGATGATGGGGCGTTGAACGCACTTTGTTTGCGACAACCCAGGGAATGCGCTTGGCAACGCTCTTGCCTCTGGTCCCGCTCCAGCTGACGCTCCGGCAAAAGGAAAGGAGTCCGAGATTGGAAATGAAGTCTGGAACCGTCGGCACGATAATCGTGTGCGACAAACGGATCGCCGCCTCTGCAAAAGCCGAAATTCCCGGCGCGGTGTCGATGACGATGACATCGTAGGTCTGGCTGAGCGAGCGGAGCTCTTGTTCGAGGAGATCCGAGACGACGTGTTCGACTTCAAGTAAGCTGCGTTGGCGGCGTGCGAGGAAGACAATCAGCTCGCGCTCGATGATCCGCAGGTTGGGGCTGGATGGCGTTAGAAACAGGTTGTTCGACAAACTCTTTGCCGGGACCACTCGTTCGGCGATTGTCGCCGGCTTGCCGAAGATCACGGCATCTTCGAGAAACGTGTCGATCGTGGCGCCTTGCTCGATACAGGTGGTGAGCTTTTCGTAGCCTGCGAGCCAAAAGGACGCGTTGGCTTGCGCATCGAGGTCAAGAAGGAGGGCCTTGGCCGGCGGCTGATTGTCGAAGCCTTTTGCAAAGGTCTGTGCGAGCGCGACGGAAATGGTGGTCTTACCGACGCCGCCCTTCATGTTCGTGACTGAGAAAACTTTGGCCGACATCCGACAGCCTCGCGCGAGCCGTGCCCGACAGAGCGCGGTCAACGCCTCAACTTATCCACAGGCCTAGAGCCTGTCACGCGCACCGCGCACAAGTTGGCGTGAGCTGAGAGGACGCCGAGGAGGAATCGCCGCTAAATCCTCAGGTTAGGTCAGCATTTGCTTTGGGCCATACCTCGTTGCACCCAAGGTGGTCGCGTGGGTTAAGCAACATTCACGCGCCCACGACATGCAAGCGCTACACTTCTGGGATGACCGATGAGCAGGTGGGCGCTCCGCGTAAGTCACGGCGCGATGTTGCGAACCCCAAAGCCAGGAATCCGCTCTCGACCATATTGGCGGCGATGCGCTGCGCCGAGCCCCTTCGCCCCACGCGACCGCTTCAAGCCGCCACGAAGCAAATCAGGTAGCAGCAAATCACGCGAGTGACTGCCTTCGGCGTGCGCCGTGCAAAGGCGGCGCTTTCCAGCGGGTGTAAATCCCGCCCGGCAGACGCTCCAGCCGGAAGCAACCGGAGCAGGCATGGAGGAGACGAAATGTCTGAAGCCTTCGGATAGCGGTCACAACATTGGTGACCGTGCGAGTGTGCATATGTGGACGGCCCCTCGCTTGCAAGATGTTGAGCAGAATTTGATCGGATCGCTTGCGATCATATGTCCGGCCTGTGTTTGCGGCCGCACGTGACCGCTGGCCAAGATGGTATCCGCGACACGAGTTCCAAACAGGCCGAGCGACCTGAACGGCCACTGCACACTCCGGAGTGTCTCTCGTCTTGGATCGATCGATCACACCATCTGCTCATTTCCTTGCAAGTTCCGGCATCAGCTCAGCACGGTTGCGTTTGTGATGCGCTTTGCGTGCCTGGCTGATCTCTAAGTTGCACGCACCGAGGTCGGGGGTGTTGTCTTTGCTCTGTAGTGCCTCGCCGCTGACCATCATCTTCCAGGCGATGCGGGCGATCTTGTTGGCCAGCGCCACCGCGGCGAGCTTCGGCGGCTTGCGCTTGAGCAGCTCGACGAGCCAAGGCGAGGCTGACCCTCGGCTGCGTCGGACCTGCCGGATAACGGCGGTGGCGCCAACCACCAGCACGCTGCGCAAGGCCTCGTCCCCGGCCCGCGTGATGACGCCGAGCCTGACCTTGCCGGCGGTGGAATGATCCTTCGGCGTCAAGCCGATCCAGGCCGCGAAGTCGCGCCCCGATCGGAATGTTTCGGGCGCCGGCGTTTTCATAATCAGCATCGCCGCGCCGATCGGGCCGATGCCGGGGATCTTGCGCGAGACGCCGGCTGCACGCGTCGGCACGATGCCACGCCATCAGCTTGGCTTCGACGTCCTCGATTTGTGCCTGGAGCTGCGCATATTCCTTAGCGTGGATCGCAAACAGTCGCGCAGCCATGGCGGCAGCGTCTCATCGGCCGCGAGGCGAGCGAGCAGCGGGCGCGATTTGCACGTACCCTTGGCGGCGGTCAGCCCGAATTCGGCGCGCATAGCCGCGGATCGCATTGGTACAGTTGCGTGCGATTGCGGATCAGCCGGTCGCGCACGCCAACCAACATCAGCGCCGCTTGTTGTTCGGCGGTTTTCACCGGCACGAAGCGCATCGTCGGCCGGCTCATCGCTTCGCACAGCGCTTCGGCGTCGGCCGCATCGTTCTTGCCGCGCTTGACATAAGGCTTGACCAATTGAGGCGGCGATCAGCTTCACCTCATGCCCAAACGATTGCAGCAGCCGCGCCCAATGTGCGATCCGCCGCACGCTTCGATCGCGATCACGGTCGGCGGCAGCTTTTCGAAGAACGCCACCATCTCCTTGCGCCGCAGCTTCTTGCGCAACACCGGCGCCTCCGCCGCGTTCACGCCATGCAGCTGGAAGACGTGCTTTGACGTGTCCATGCCAATTCGGATAATCTGTTCCACGGACGGTCTCCCTGTCTGAGATCTGCAACGACCTCATTCTGGCACATCGATGCCGTCGGGGGCCGTCCACCCCAACAGGCCGCAACGCGAGTGAACGCTGAGCAATCCTCGAAAAGGTCAATGTGCAGGCCGACCCGGCAGCCGAACCGGGGAAGGCTGACACGAACGGATGCACGAGCAAGACCACATCCGTTCGCTGCACCGGGGTACTGGCGGCAGCATGTACACAAGGAAAGCGCGCGCAACACGGGAAGCCCCAGTGCGTGATCAGCGATGATCAACAAGACGCCCGTGAGGGACAGGCTTGGCGCATTGGGGTGACGGAGAGGCTCGTAGTACCGGTGAAGCCGAGTAATTCCGGTGGAGGGAAGGGGCCTCAGTTCAGGACAGACGCACTAAGCGAAGAAGGACCCGGAGATTGGGCAACCTAGGAAACTCCAAATGGTGTCCGGAAATTGCAGATGGCGTCGCACGCGCAGGCCATCGTGCGTGACGTCTTGTCCGAGAGCCGGATGCGGGAAATCCGCACGTCCGGTTCGATGAGGGGGATGTGGAAACGGAGATACGATCGAGCCAATAAGGCGCCGCCAAACGAAAGGGGCGGCAACAGCTATGCTCGGTCTAACGCTACCGCGCCACATCCCT
>CAWJYY010000021.1:0-308557 GCA_963847165.1 uncultured Pseudomonadota bacterium | reverse complement strand
CCGCACGTCCGGTTCGATGAGGGGGATGTGGAAACGGGAATACGATCGAGCCAATAAGGCGCCGCCAAACGAAAGGGGCGGCAACAGCTATGCTCGGTCTAACGCTACCGCGCCACATCCCTACTCTACGAGTTTCCGCAGGACTTGGTGCGCGGGCGCTTCCTGTTTGTTGACCGGACCTGGACGCTTGTGAAAATGGTGCTGGGGCGCGGATTGGGCCCTTCGCCATAGGTGTGGGCCTTCACTTGCCATTTCATGAGTTGCCCGCTTTGGTGGAAGCGAATTCAAAGGAGCAGGGCATGAGTACTACCGGCGGATGTTTATGCGGGGCGGTGCGCTACGAATTGAGTGCACCTCAACTGTTCGGCGGCTTTTGCTGTTGCGTTGATTGCCGCAAGACTAGCTCGAGCCATTCAGCCTCGATGGCCGTGCCTGAAGCGGCATTGAAGGTGACGGGGCGGCTGAGCGAATACACGCGGCCCGGGAGCAGCGGCAACCCAGTTACACGAACGTTTTGCCCTGGCTGCTGGCTCCGGCATCTACTCGAAGGGTGCGCGTCCCGGTGTGGTGATGCTGAAAGCCGGTACGCTCGACGACCCAGAGCAATTCAAACCAATGGCGACAGTCTTTGCGAGCCGCGCGCCGAGTTGGGATAAGCCGCGCGAAGGCCTTCCTGCATTTCCTGTCAATGTCTCTGCAAAGCTAAGGCAGCCTCTTGCGAATGTCGTTTTACGGCGAGATTGAGCCGTTGCGACTGAGCATCTTCGAGCCACTGGATTAGGTCGCATTGGCGACCTAGCGGTGTTGCGGTATCCAAGCCGAATGAATGCAGTAGGAGCCGCGGCTGTTGTTCTTCTGTGCCTGGCCGGGGTTGGCGCGGTGTCATCCTTCTTCGGGTTCGAACATCCCGACATTGATGAGCGGGCATCGTGGCCGGCTGTGGTTCGAACCTGCTGCGAGAAGGCGCTTCTTGGTGTTCGTCGGCTTCTGCGCGCTTGGGTCCTTGTCCGCTATCGTGGGCTTCTTGTTTGGCGGTTGGCCTACTGGTCATCCTTGAACGAAGGATAGGCTCTGATGACCACGCTTCCGGAGCGCACATTCCTTTTTCTGATTATCGCACGCTTTTCACCGCACTCTTGAACGGCGCCTGGATCGACGCCGCTGACACCGCAGTCCTGACCGGGCCGACCGGGGTCGGAAAAAGCTGGCTTGGCTGTGCGCTCGGCTACCAGGCCTGCCGCGACAATCGGTCGACGCTTTATACGCGATCCCAAACTCTTCGTCGATCTGGCGCTCGCCCATGTCGATGGGCGCTATCCGCGCCTGATGCGCGCGCTCGGCGGGGTCAAGCTCTTGATCCTTGACGATTGGGGCTTAGAGCCGTTCAACGCCGCCCAACGCCACGATCTGATGGAGATCCTGGAAGAGCGCTATGGGCGTGGCGCGACGCTCATCACCAGCCAAGTCCCGGTCGATCGCTGGCACGATGTCATCGGCGATCCGACCTACGCCGACGCCATCCTCGATCGCCTTGTCCACACGCCCACCGCGTCTCGCTAACCGGCGACAGCCTGCGTCTCGCCAAGCGCTCGCGCGCGCCCGCTTGACCACATCGAAAACTGAAGGCAATCGTCATCCCGCCGGAGGACACGCGACCCCTGACGAACTCATTTCGTAACAGGTGGCCGAACTCATCGGAATCCGCAGGAAATGTCGAACGATTTGGCCGCAACTTGCATTGGCAAAACGCCCTGCGCTGCTATGTCTTCTTCAGAAATGAACACCGGAAGTTAGCCGATCCGACGCTCTCCCGCATGATCTGGACTGCAAGGGGACTGACCGTCGTCACGATCGTTGGCGCCGCCGTTCCGTTGTGGCGGCTCCTATCCCGTTAGAAGTGGATGTCCGCAGTCGCCGAGATCGAGCCGCTCTTTGGTGACGTGACCCCCGTTTCTCATCCAGCGGGAATTGACGACCGATTGGCGGTCGAACGACGCCGTTCGCCCCGGTCGGCGCTAAGTCGGGCGCTTGGGATCTTCGACCCGTGGCGGGGCGGGCCTGAGTGGAATGCCCAATATGCGCACCCAAGAGAGTGCTCGCCACTATAATCGCCATTTCTAACAGCGCCCCGGCGAGCGTTCCTGGAAAGCCCGCCATTGGAATGTGGTCGATCATTCTCCGCAGCGTCAGGCCCACTGCAAGCACCAGCACAACAAGTCCAATCTGCGCGATTGGAAGTTTCTTTGGCTGCGCCATGCTTGCAAGTTAGCGCGTGCAGTGTCAGCGCCCTAGACCCAATGTCGAAATTCCGATGGCCGGAACGTCCATTTACAGTGCGTGGCCCGGTCAGGACGGGGCCTTCCCCTAGCCCAATGGAACTATCGCAGCCCCGCTTCCGTGTAATAAGCGACTTCATCCGCGTCCAATTCCTCGCGTGCACGAGCCATGTCCGCTTGACCTTCCTGCACGCGACCTAGCCGCTCGGCTGTTAGGCCCCTACCGAAAAGCGCCAAGTAGTTGGTTTGATTCTTGGCGACCGCTGCGGAGAAGTCCGCCAGCGCGGCGTCGTAGTGGCCTTCAGCAAAGTTGAGAAAGCCTCTCGAGAAAAAGACGGCCGAGCTGTCGTTACTGAGGTGCAGCGCTTGTTCACATGCGGCGTGTGCGACGTCAGTTTCGATCTGCCGCGCCGCCCGAACCTCGCAGCGGGCTCTTTGATATCGTGCTTCATCCGGCATCATAGAGGCAGCGCGATCAAATTCATCCGAGGAACTCGCCCAATCCTTCATACGGAAAAAGACTGCGCCACGAGAATAGTGGAGTTGAGCCAGCTCATCGGTCATGACGTCGGCGACCCCAGAGCGAACGCGCGTGCCTGCGGCGGAAGCTGGACGTTGATAAGCGCTTAGTGCTGTCGCGCAATCGGCCAATGCTTCATCATATCGGTGAAGCCAGTACAGCACGGCAGCACGCTTGCGGTAGGCGCGTAGATTATTCCGTTGCGGTCCCAGGGCTAGGCTGAAGTATCGATAAGCCTCTAAAAAGTCGCTGGTCGCGTGGGGCTCGTCTCCTTGTGTCAGATACAGCTTTCCACGAAAGAAATACGCTGCGGCTGTTGTTTCGCTCGAGTAGCGCTGTCCAATCACACGCCCGCAACTATGCATAGCCGGCTCGGGATTGTGCCGGTCTCCAGCGGCGCAACGTAAAAGCTCGTCGTAGCCCAAATTGCCGCTAGTAGACCAAAGCGGGTCCCAGCTGTTACCCCACATAGATTGCGCCCAGGCGGCGGGAGCACCGAAACCGGCCAAGAGCACCACAACGCAGAAAACTGGCGATCGCCGCATACAAACCCTCGTGCGGCTGAACCATGCGAGTAACACGGCATCAGGTGTCAGTCATGTCACGATGCGACAGTGATCAAGCAGCATGGGTACCGTCGTCATGGCGAGAGGCCGTCACGTGTGCGGCGCGCGAAGGCCCCGTTGGCGTCTGAACCCAGACGCACTCGAAATCGGCGCCTGGACAAGGTTTGGCCCAAAGCGGCCGCTTGGCAGCTAAACGCCGCCGTTGGCAAATCAACGCAAAGGGCTGTGTGAGGTCGCTTGCAATTACTCACTCTGTAGTATAGAGTACTCTATAGATGGGCAGAAGGTCGGAAGCCATGGCGATTTCACGCGATGAGGCAGCGCAGGCGTTGAAATACGTTGAGCACATTGAGACGCTGAGTGGCGAACTCAGGAGCTATCGCGGCGCCTCGCCATATTTCTTCGTTTGGGGCTTGGTTTGGACGCTGGGTTACGCGGGCTCTGATGTCGCGCCTGGACATCAAACTCTGATTTGGGGCGCCTGTTTAGGACTGGGCGCTGTCTGCAGCACCTTTCTTGGCCAACGCCATTCGGGCTTCGGAAAGAGCTCCCTATGGCGCTCTTTAGCGATCGCGGGAGGTATGGCGGCGTTCATCGGCACGATTTTTCTGGTGATGTCCCCGATGCGGGAGAACCAAGCCGACGCGATCGTCCCGCTCATTGTCGCGGCCATCTACACTCTTGCTGGCTTGCGTTTCGGATTGCGCTTCACAATCTGCGGCGTCTTGCTTGGGACGCTGACGGTGCTTGGATTGTTTCTTGCGGGCGATCACTTTGGAATTTGGATGGCCGCGGTCGGTGGCGGTTGCTTGCTGCTCACCGGATTTTGGCTGCGGAGAGTTTGACGTGGACCAACCCGATGAAATCATTCACCAACCGATGCGGTTGAAGATTTTCTGCGGCGCTCAAAGC
The DNA here is from genome assembly GCA_963847165.1 of uncultured Pseudomonadota bacterium. Lineage (GTDB taxonomy): Bacteria > Pseudomonadota > Alphaproteobacteria > Caulobacterales > Aquidulcibacteraceae > Vitreimonas. Next base: position 304,283 of record CAWJYY010000021.1, on the reverse strand, counting down.
ATTGCCGGACGGCGAAAAGCTCGAGTTCGTCCGGCTCCGGGACATGATGAAGGCGACCGAGGGCAATCTTGGAGCTCACATTGGGACCCTAGAGAAGGCCGGATACGTCAAAGTCGAAAAAGACTTTCACGGTAAGCGGCCGCGCACGCGGGTATCGATGACGCGCTTGGGGCGCAGGGGACTGCAAAATTACGTTGAGTATCTGCGCGAGATTTTGGAACCGGCGCTTTGAGATCGCCGAGTGACGACTATCGGCGCGAGGACCAGCGGGTCTTTGTGTATAATCGCGAAGGACTGATTGGCGACTTACAGCGGACGCTTCAGAAAAGAGGGCGAAGACGTGACCTGGCCCAAAGAAGACACAGAGCGAGGGAGCGGCTAGGCTTCCTCCTGTCATCTTCAATCCGGAGAAGCTTCGTGATGAAGTACCTTCTCATTGCGTTCCGCCTTGTGTTCGCGCTCTATTATTTCGGTGTCGGTGCTTATGGGCTGGCCGTTGGCAATCGCGAACGGGACCTAGCGGAGGCGACCACAAGCTTGGAACGCGCCATGGCGGAGTTGGGGTTCATGGACACCCTACTGTGCGTCGTGTGCATAGCGGGCGGCGCTGCATTGTTCTTCTCGAGAACTACGCCACTGGGCATCGTGATCCTCGCGCCTCTGGTCACGATAATCTTCCTGTTCCACACGTTCCTTACTCATAGCTTCGCGTGGGGTGCGCTCAACATTCTGTGGCTGGCTGCGCTCGCTATATTGTATCGCCGAGGAGTCGCGCCCCTTTGGAATTACAAGCCAATCGCCGCTGCGAGTAGTGGAACGGAATGATCGTAGTCGGCGAAATTCTGCCGCCGTACAGCGTGCAGGCGCGAAAGACCGGTGCACGGCTGTACTCCGACGCCTGGAAAATCGATGTTGGGGCAGGGCCTGGCCCAATCAGGACATGAGCGTTGTCTCTTGCGAGAACGCCAAGGGGACCGAATCCGCGGCTCGAGCCCACCACACTCAGCCATCGCGGACACTTGAGCGATAACGGCGTTTGAGATCGATCCTGGCGCAGTTGCAGGCGCGGCCGCCGCGAGCAATGCTTAAGCGTTACAGCGCGCGGGGCGGCGAAATGGGCGAAAATCTTGAAACGTCAGCTGATCGCAATGCGGCGCATCAAGGCGGTCCCCGGAAAACCGGAAGCCGGTGATCTGGCCCCACGGCTCACAATGCACGCGCGTCGCAAAATCAGGCGAGAGGACACTCAAACCTTCGCCGGTGTCGAACAAAAAAGTGCCGGTTTGCCCGTTGACGGTAAGCTGGACCGTGTAGAGTCCATCGACGTAGGACTGCAGCGGAATTGTGACAGCTTCTGCACGCGCAGCCTCGGCGCATACGGCTCCAAAGAAACTTAGCAACAGCGCTGTGACAAGCTGCTTCAAACGCGGCGATCTGGACATATTCACGAATCTCCGAATATGGATCAAGCCGGGCATCGAGGGACGGCTTGGCTGTAAGTCGCTGGCGGCTTAGCCGCCTTGGCCGTGAAGACTATTTCCCGGCCACGTGCCTGCTGCGATTGGGGTCTGCAAACACGATTGCCTCATTGCAGCCTCTCCTGGTTGTGGGTTGGTGTTCCGTCAGACTTTTTTTTGGGGAGAGCCGTCCGCGAGTTTTGCAGGCGAGGTGGAGAAATCATGGATTTTGTGATCGACATCACGCGAGCGTCTGCGTTCGGCGAATTTGCGCCACCGTCGGTGGAGCCGAGTTGGTTGCACAGGCAGCGATAGGCGGGACATAAACGCCGATGGACTTCATTTCGACGAAGGTTTCTGCGCGCCTCGATCGCTTGCCCTGGTCGCATTTTCACACGCTGATTGTGTTTGCACTCGGCGTGACCTGGATTCTCGATGGTCTTGAAGTGACCATTGTCGGGTCGCTCTCGCCAGCGATCGAGAGAGGACTGTCGCTCACGGCTACGCAAATCGGTCTGCTCGGCAGCGCCTACATCGCAGGCGCGGTGGTCGGAGCGCTGTTGTTCGGGCGGCTCACGGATCGCTGGGGCCGCCGCCGGCTCTTCTTCATCACCGTGCTTGTCTATTTGTTGGCTACGATCGCCAGTGGATTGGCCTGGAATTTCTGGTCCTTGGCTTTCTTCCGGCTCATCACCGGTATGGGCATCGGCGGCGAATATGCCGCCGTGAACTCCGCCATACAGGAGCTTGTGCCGGCGCGGCGGCGCGGCTTCGTCGATCTCGCAATCAATGGCAGCTACTGGATCGGCGCGGGTATGGGCGCGATCGGCGCGCTTATCGTGCTTAACCCAGCGCTCGTCCCAGAGGACATCGGCTGGCGTCTCGCTTTTGTCATCGGCGGCATTTTGGCGCTCGTGATCATCTGGGTGCGCCGCTACATTCCCGAAAGCCCGCGTTGGCTCATCACGCATGGACGCGCTGATGAAGCCGAGACCATTGTCGAGGAGATTGAAGGCCGCGTCGGGCGTCAGCATGGTGTTTCACTGCAGCATCATGATTTGGCCGAGATGCGCTTGCGCCCGCACAAGCCTGTAGGCATACGCGAGGTAGCACGTGTCTTGCTCACCAGATATCCGAAGAGAACGCTGCTTGGCGTGACGCTAATGGCCACTCAAGCATTCTGCTACAACGCGATCTTCTTCACCTACGCCCTGATCTTGACCACGTTCTACGCTGTGCCGGATCGGAATATCGGCTGGTTCATGTTGCCTTTCGCTGCGGGCAACTTTTTTGGACCCCTCTTGTTGGGACCTTTGTTCGACAGCGTTGGGCGTAAGGCCATGATCTCGAGCACCTATGCGCTGGCGGGCGTGCTGCTGGCGATAACCGGAACGTTGTTTGCGCAGGGACTCTGACAGCAGCGACGCAAACAGCGGCGTGGTGTGTTGTCTTCTTTTTTGCTTCAGCAGGCGCAAGCGCTGCTTATCTGACCGTGGGCGAGAGCTTTCCGTTGGAAACGCGCGCCATGACAATTGGCCTTTTCTATGGGTTCGGGACGGCGGTCGGCGGCATCGGAGGCCCAGCACTGTTTGGCGCGCTGATTGAATCCGGCGACCGGAGTCAGATCCTTGCCGGGTATCTGGTTGGTGGGGGCCTCATGGTGCTTGCCGCGCTTGTTACGGTCATGATTGGCGTGCGTGCTGAGCGGCGCCCCCTCGAAGAGGTAGCCCGCCCGCTGTCAGCGGTCGATGAGTAGAATAAATCGCCGCTCTTCAGCGCTGGTTTTTCGGGCATATTGAGAGCGAGCGAACGCCGGCGAAAGGAAACTGAAGCGTGGTCAACTTCGAAACGGTCTTCACCGATCTTATTCACCCCACGTGGGGATCAACGTTCAGACGAATAGCCACCGGTGTACTCGCGGCATGTTTGACGGCTGGTTGCGCGAGCGTTCGACCGACCACTATTTCAACGCTTGATGGCCGTACGCTCACACCCGGGGTCATTGATGCGACGGTCGAACGCCTGATGGGCGCAAACGATGTCAAGGGATTGGCCGTCGGACTTATTCGAGGCGGCCGCGTCGTCTATGTGCACGCCTACGGTATGCGCGATATCGAGAATCATCTGCCTCTGCAGACTGACACAATCATGTACGGCGCCTCGCTCACCAAGGCGACCTTTGCATACATGGTAATGCAATTGGTCGACGAAGGTCGCATCGATTTGGATAGACCCATCGCGGACTACTTGGCGAAGCCGCTGCCGGAATATCAAAACTACTCCGATCTTGCGGGCGACGAGCGCTGGCGGCGTCTCACCATGCGTATGTTGCTCAACCATACGACCGGCTTTGCCAATCTGCGCTGGCTTGAGGACGATCACAAACTGCATTTCCACCGCGATCCAGGCGCGCGCTACGGCTATTCTGGGGAGGGGCTCTACCTCGCACAATTCGTGCTGCAAGAAGGACTGCACCTCAACGTGCGAGACGAAATGCAGCGCCGCGTATTCGACCGGTTCGGTATGACGCGCTCAAGTTTGCAGTGGCGTGAAGACTTCGCCGGCAATCTGGCACAAGGGTATGGGCTTAATGGCGCCATGACGCCTCATGACCACCGCGACCATGTGAGCGCGGCAGGGTCCTTAGATACGACGATTGCGGACTGGACCAATTTCCTTGCCGGCGTCGCACGCGGGGAGGGGCTCTCGCCGGCGTCGCGCAACGAAATGATCCGACTGAGCGTTATCATCGATAGTGCGACGCAGTTTCCTACGCTTAGCGAAAACCGGGCAGATTGGAGCGCAATTCACCTAGGCTACGGCGTTGGCTGGGGAGTATTCGAAACGCCATCCGGCCATGCCTTCTTCAAGGAAGGTCACAATGACCAGACGGCAAATTACGCGCTCTGTGTCGCGGCGCGACGCGATTGTATCGTGCTCATGTCTAACAGCGTTCGGGCGGAGGGCATCTTCGTACCACTGATCGAGAGCCTATTCGGTCCGACCAATCTGCCTTGGGCTTGGGAAGGATACACGCCGTACAACCGAACTCAGTAGGTTCGTGTGCGGGCACTCGTCCGCATCGCTTGGCAACGCGATTGAGGTTCTTCGGACGTGCGCAAAGGATCAATTCCGGCCCCCAGCACCGCCTGTCCATCTGTCTGGTTTCGGCAAAAATCAGACGGACGCAAATAGGATGCTTGGGCGGGCGCTTGGCTCATTTGCGACACTGGATGGCGACCTCGATAGCGTCAGACTGCGTAGGCAGGGGTCCACCCAGGCGCGTCTTCGTCGTCGAGCGATTTAGGCTGTCGCGTCTTTCGAGTTTTGTTTTGCCGAACAGCGCGTGTGCGCCGCCGCACTGCCGGGCCCCGCCAAGTCGAGACCCTCTCGCGAACACCGCGCCAAGCTGTTGCGGCTGTGGCCGCGATCGTCACGGCTGTCGAGACGAGTACCGCGTCGAAATAGATTGAAAGGCTCGCGCCAATGGCGATCAGGTCGCTTACTCCAAACAGAATGATCAAATCATTGACCACCAGGAGCAGCGCGATCAACACAAACAGGAAAATGACGTCGCGCCGCCTGAGCTGGGAGAGCCATACAACGGGTCGGTCAATCAGAATGGTATTGAGCCAGCGCGCCACCGGCGTTTCAGGAAAGGCTCGCATTACCAAAATGCAGAGTGCCATCAGGCTCAAGATCATAGTGAAAACCCTCGCGGCGTACATGGCGAGGATGCCTAGCTCCGCCAAGCCTCCTTGGCTGGCTGAGCGTGGAGAACGGGTGGATCGGCGAGAATGGGCCGCTCGATGCGTGCGGAGAGAGCGTCAACTCAGGCGCCGAAATCGGACGCTCGCAAAAATGAGGTTGCGTCGCGCCTGCTGGCCTAGCGGCGACCCACGCACTGTGCCACGGTACGAGCGGCAGGGGACTGATCACAGGAGGATTGTCATGATCCGAACCATCGCCCTCGCTGCCATGGTGCTTGCTATCCCATCGCTTGCGCTTGCAAAGCCAACGCCACCCGGCGTCGCGTCGCCGCGCGATTGCTCGCCCGCGGGAATTATCGGTCCATCGATGACGACGGGGTCGCATAACACATCAACCGGCGCGACCACCGCCAGTCCCGGACAGACCGCCGGTCAATGCACGAACCATGTCGCACCGAACAACCTCGCCAGCCCGCGCGACCCGGCGCTGATCAATCATGCAATTGGCCAAACCGGCATCATCGCGCCAACTGACACACATGCGAACGCCGCTGGCGTTGTCGCGCCAACAGATGCTCACCAAGCGCCGGGGTCGCCGGACAACCACAGCGAACCACCGGGCTCCCCAGACGCGCCGAAGCATTAGCGACGTTTTGCTTACGCGGCCGTTGAGACCTGCTTTGAAAAGTGCCGCAGAGCCGGTTTTCAGTGCAAGCGCGAAAGACGGATTGGTGACCTACATCGGACCCTTGGGAAAAGAGGGTTCGCGCGTCACCTGGCCTAAGGCGTCATTGCTGTTTCTCTTCGTCGTCGCGGCCGCTAAAGGTTTGGGATGCGCGGTCGCCGGCTAATCTTCGCCTGGCTGCTCGGAGCCACTGTGCTGACGGCAGGGGCCGAGAGTCTAGCCATCCGATCCCATCCTGGAAAACTACCGCGCCTACGGTGCGGCGTTGCAACGTGGCGATATGGCGGGCGCTGAGGCGCCGGCGGCGGCGGCTTTGGCGGCATCGCAGGCGCAATTCGGCGAGGGTCACCGAACGCCAGTGCTGGCGCTGAATCTCGCACGCTTGCGCCTCGGGTTGGGCAAAGCCGCTGAGGCTCAGGCACCGGCCACGCTCGCGTTGCACGCCGCCCAACAACAGGGTCAATCCTCCGGTGTCGATCCCCTAATGGCGGAAATAACACTCGCGCGATCTGAAATGGCAATGGATGCGACGCGCGCTATTGGGAGCCATGACACGAGGCCGACGCCCGGGAGCACGCACCTTCTCACGGTGCTAGGGGCAGCGAGAACAAGAGGTGACCTCGACGCCGATGCTTATGCCGGCGCCGTGGAATTGGGAATTTGGGCACTTCGACGGGGAGCGGTACGACGACATGCGCGCCGCCTATGAAGCGGCAGTTTTGCACGCGGCGGGAGCATCGGGCGACGTTGCATCGGCGCGAGGCACTGCCCGCGTTGGATTGGGCACTGCAATAGGTATTCCTGGTATAAGACGGCGCAACGGCGTGGCAACGGAAGAGGCGTACGAAATCCTCACGCAAGCGGCGCGGGAGCTCTGGCCCTTTGCGCAGACCGACGGTGCAAATGGTGAGCTAAGCGTCGGACAACGAGCATTCGCGCGCGCGCTCGCTTGGCAAACCGCCGTGTATGGAGAAACCCACCATGCAGGCCACTTCGATGACGTTCAGAGTCCGATCGGCGCTATCGCCTGTCACTATCGAATCGACCACGCCTCGGGAGACCTTTCGTCGTTCTACCCGCCGCGCGCCCGCAACAGAGGCGAAGAAGGGACCGTGATCATTCGCGCCGTCTTTGACGATACCGGTCATGTGACGAGGGTCCAAACCGCCGCGGCCGCTCCTGAGACAGCGTTCTCAACTGCGGGTGAGGCGCTCGTTCGGAGAGTTGTGTTCGTGCGTGACCCAGACTCACCTTCGAATTGCGTGATGCCTCGTCAGTACTTCGTCTCCGTCAGATTTAGCATGCCCTAGCCTATCAAGTGGCTGGAGCGCTTGAGAATCGTATGCGTTAACCTGGACCGGCACGCCTGCGGACGCTCCGAACGGCACTCGTGTCCGCTATTTATCGCGCTATGACGAGCCATATCCTTGCCTCATATCGACTGTTCAGCCTTCGAACTGCGCGAGCGCGTGGTTGCGACAAGTTGATTGCTTCACGCGCAACGTTGCGCCCTAACGCGGACGAGCGCGGCCAAGGTCAGTTAGCACTTCCGACGCGTTCTTCATCTCAGGTTCCATGCCGGCGCGGCGGCGAATCCAATTCATCCAGCCTGGACGATCCATGTCGGTCGTCAGCACCAACACCACATCCCACTCGGGAATCAGCATGATGTATTGCAGTCCATTGCCGCGCGCGAAGTACCAGCGCTGCGTCATACCCACGCGCGTGATCGCTTCCTGCGAACGCCACAGATAGCCGAAGTCATCGGCGTTATCTCGATTTGTGTGGGGATAGAGGCTGTCGGCGACGAACTGTGCGGGGACGATCTGACGGCCAGCCCAGCACCCGTGTCGAAGATAGAGTAGTCCAAAACGCGCGCGGTCTCGCGTCGACATCCAGGTGCGGTAGGCGCTGTGCTGGGAGACATTCTCAAATTGCTCATGCAGGTCTTCTGGCCCGAAATCCTCCATGCGGAGCGGGCGAGCCACGCGGGCGTCGATGACGGATCCGAGGTCGGCTTGGGTGGCGTTGCGCACCACCGTGCCGAGCGCATTGAAGCTCCAATTGTTGTACCAATAAGCTTCGCCAGGGGCGTGCGTGCCCGGCGCGGGCATGCCTTCGCGATCGTCGGGCGTCATGAACGCGGCTTCGCGGTAGATGCCGGTGCGCGACTCAAGCATCTGTTGCAGCGTTGCGGTGCGCTCGCGTGGCGTCAGCGGTGGGTCGTCGTTGATGTTCAGATCCGCGAGCGTCGCATCCAGCGAGAGCACGCCTTCATGCACCAGCTGTCCAATAACGGCGCCCATGAATGCCTTACGGATCGAACGTGAATTGTACTTCGCCGATATATCGCCGAACCGCGCCACGACACGCCCGCGATGGACGAGCATGCCCGACACCCAATGGCCGCGTTCTGCGGCGTTGAGCAAGCGCTCCACACCTTCATCGGACCAGCCCGCATTTGCTGGATTGACCGGCGTCCAATGTTCTCCCGGATAGAGCGCCGCGGCATCTTCCGGCGCACAGGCCTGGGCGAAGGCCGGGGAGGCTATACCGGCGGGGGCTTGCACGGGTCGGGCCGGCGAACTGAATTGTGGCCCGCATGCGGCGATAGCGGCGAGCGTGCCCAGAATGACGCTGACGAAGAAAATTTCTTGGCTTGGACATGAGCTCCCCTGCTCGATTGCAGGAGTCTCCTTTAGACAGGCTTCGCGCATCTTTGTTGCGTGGGATGGTCCTAGCCAGCCGTCCCGGACACGATTGCACCCCTGCGCTTGCGAAAATCTGCCGGTGTCGCGCCGGTCGCCGCCTTGAACGCAGCGTAAAAGGCTGAGCGTGAGCGAAAGCCGGACTCGGAGCCGAGCGCGTCGACGGAGATTTGCGCATTCTCCGGCGCCAGCAAGCGCCGTTGCGCTTCGGCCACGCGTCGCGCCGTGAGCATGTCGTAGAAGGAGCCGCAGCCGATCTCGGAGATGGCCTGCGAGGCGTGGTGGACTGGGACGTTTGCCGCGCCGCTGAGCCGGGCGAGGCTCAAATCCAAGTCGAGGTAAAGCGGAGGCGGGCCGTCGAGCGTGCGCTGCAGCACCGTATAAATGCGCTCCAGTTCTTCACGCTTCAGCGATGAGCGCGCATAGCGGGGGCCGGCCACGCGCTGCGCTTGCGACACCAGCAACGCCAGCAAGATGAGCGACGCCGCAAACGCGCCGATCAGCGGCACAAGATCTTCCGCCGCACGCGGTTCGAAGAGGCGCACCAATTGGCCCGCGTGCACGCTGAACATCACCGCCAGCGACCCGATTGGCCACCAGAAGCCACGCGCCGAGCGATCTGTGGCGCGCCGTCCGCGCGCAAAGGCCAAGGCGCTGGCGATCGAGTAGCAGAGCTCGTAGGGCGCAACCGCCCACTGCGCCTGCGGCCAAGGGATCGCGAGTTGGATCAGCGTGTAGGCGACGATCAGGACCAGGCAGACGCCGAAATGCAGTGCGAGGCCCCGGGGCGACAGCGGCCGGTCGATCGCGTCGCGCATGTAGGCGTAGAGCACGGGGCCAGCGAGCCAGGCGGCTGCGCCTTCGAACAGCATAGCGATGCTTTCGATCAATCCTTCCGTGCGGTGGGTAATCAAAATCGCGGTGACGACGATGGCAAGGATCGCAAAGAGTGACGCAAGCCACGCGTGTCCCGATCGCCGTTGCGCCGAGGCAGCGGCGTACGCCGACAGCATGGCGGCGTGCGCCACGCCGATGCCGATGAAGAGTGAAATCCAGTCCACCGGCGCGCCATAGCCGCTGTGCGGGCAGCGATCTAGGCCCAATCTACGATCGAACTGGCGGTGGCAGATGAGTGAATGTCTGAGCTCGGCGAACCTCGTACTTAGCATTCGCAGCATTGCCAACGGTTGGATTGGCGCATCCCAGACAGCCCGCCATAATCGACGAGTGACCTGTTCCGGGCCAAGATGGTTCGGTGATGCTGCAGGTATGTTGACTGCAGCGCAACGCTGGGGCGTTTGGGGCCCGTTGTCGCCAGGGGATTCTGCATGAACGAAGCCGACGTCGTTCAGGAGCTGGTTGAATTCACCAACATTCTGCTGGCTGGCGTGTCGCTTATCTTCTCCATTGTTTCCGCCTACGTGGTGGCCCTCAATTATTTCATTGGTTCAGCCAATCTCGCCGCGCGGCTAGCAAGTTTTGCGTTCATGACGCTGATATTTGGCATGCTGATGGTTGTGATGATGGGGGCGCAGGACACGCATGCGGGCCTCATCGCGCGCCTGCAGGAACTCCAAACGCATGGTCAACTGACAGCGGCTGGCAGAGCGTTGCTCGTGAACGCGGCGCCAGAATGGGTGGGCGTCGTTACGCATCATCGCTACAGCATCGACGAAGTAGTGCGCGTTTGCGTGTGGGTGGGCCTCGGCTTCGTCTATGTGGGCCTTGCTTATCTCACCTTCCTTCACAAGTGGGTGCCCGACGTCATCAATGTCGCTTTGGAAGACAAGAAGCGATAGCTCATGAGGGATGTCGCATCTCGGCGAGTTTCCGCCGGTCTTGGTGAGCAAGCGCGAAAGGCGGATTGGCGATTGAACTAGGACGCTTGGAAATCGGGGTCGGGGCGCTCGCTGGCCCGGAACGGACATCGGCGTTGACGCTAAAGCATGCTATGGCAGCTGCGATGCTTGACCTCGCAAAAGCATATCAGACGTTGGTCGGCAAAACGCTCGACGCTCTTGTCTGGAGGCCTATGCGGTCGGACACGCCGGGCGTAATCGCCGAGCTTGACAGTCCGACCCTAGAGTTCACCGGCGCCGTTTCACTGTTTTTCGGAGCCGAGGAAATTGCATTGAGCTGGTTCAACGGGTCAGATGGCGACTACCATCTGTATGCTTGCAAGCCGTCTGATTGGTTGCCATCTTCCCTTGATCTCGTTCATGCCAGCACCGAACAGCCGTGGGGCGGAATTATCGGCGCTCAATTGGCTGAGGTTGAGTTCTTCACGCACCCGACGATCCCCGACCAATGTGCCACCGCCCGTCATGTGTTTGCGCGCGGCAGCCAACATGTCGAGATCTGGGTCGGCGTGGGCGCGAATGGCCGAATGGAAGGTAGGGACGACTTACTGGCCCGGATTGGCGCGAAGCCGGACAATTTCGACGAATTGGAATTGATGGAAGCGATCCAGGGCCAATCACCGTTGTCGGCGAAATCCTGCCTCTGACTAAGGTGCAGACGCTAGAGCCTTCGGATGAGACTTGATTTGATGCGGAGCGGATAACAATGGTCGATGTCTTGCGCTCTACCGCTGGCGGCGACGTACTGCACATCAGCTTCACTGACGGCCCGAATGATGATCGGCTTTCGCGGCGCGATGTGTTCAGCCGCTGGCGATCGGATTCGGGTTTCTCCGAAGTGTTTTCCAAAGCACTGGCGGACTGTCCGTTCGACGCTTTTTGTTGGGAGACGCCCCCGATCACGAAGGCCACTCTTGATGTAGCCTTCGAGTGCGTACTGATTTCCTCGCCAGCCCTTGCGCGGCAGCGGGCGGATCGCAGTCCGTTCGCTGAGCATCTTGCAGGAGCAAATGCGATAGTCGCGTTGAGAAATCTCGGACGCGACGCCGAATTTATTGTTCCAACCGGCGCAACGTCAGCGGCCAACTATGCACATTTAGGCGCATTCCTTCGCACCGCTTCCGCGACCGAGATTTCCGAACTGTGGGAAATGGCAGGAGCCGAGATCGAGAAGCGACTTGAGAAGGTCAGTCCGCTTTGGGTAAGCACCGCTGGCCTTGGGGTGGCGTGGCTACACGTGCGCCTCGACTTCCGTCCCAAGTACTACTCTCACAGGCCGTATCGCGTCGCTTGATTGGGCGGACGCCGGTATGCGCAGGACGCCTGGAGGCACCGCCCCTCGTGACTGTCATCGGCGAGATACCGCCGCTCGTGGCGTGTAGGCGCGAGCGGCTGCTTGCCCGGCGCAATCCGGACAGTCGGAAATTCGTTCGATAAGGCAGGCGTTAGCCCATACCGATGCCACTGTTTTTTTTGCCGCATTGCTAGTAAGAGTGGAAGCGGGGCTGACGACGAATTGGGAGGTTCGGCGATGACCCTTGTGTTGGCGGCTTTTTTTCTCGTTGCGCTCGCATTCACGCTGTGGCGCCGCAATTTACGTCTCGGTGTGCTCGCGTTGTTGTTAACGGCGCCCACCGCGGCGCAAGCGCAAATCCACCAACCTATCATGACGGAGCAGTGGTCCGGTTGGGAGGACCTCGGCGGCGCGTTCTTCAAAAGCCCGGCCTGCGCGTCCTCACAAGCCAACCGTATCGATTGCTTCTCCGTTCAGTTCGGTGGCGTGGTCGCCACACGCCAGTGGGCGCAAAACACCTGGAGCGCCTGGACCAATGTCAACGGCGTCGCGCCAGAACACTTCGCCAATTCGCGTCTCGAATGCTTGAGTTGGGGGCCCGATCATGTCGATTGCTTCGCGCGTCGCGATGGCGACGACAGCGTGTTCCGCCGCACCTATCAGAGCGGCTATGACAGCGGCTGGGAAGCGCTCGGTGGCGTTCTGACCACCGACCCATCCTGCCTGAGCGTCGCCGTGCGTCACCTCGATTGCTTCGGGCGTGGCACCGACGGCCACCTCTATCGCAATAGCTTTAACGGCGACATATGGAGCGGTTGGACCTCACTCGGCGGCCAAGTGCTCGATGGCACGAAACCATCATGTGTACTCTTCCGCGGCAGCATTTTCTGCATCACCGTCGCAACCAACAATCGCCTGCAGCACTACCAAATCTTCCCGAACGGCGGCGTCTCCATCGTGCAGCCGCCAATCGGCAACCAGGCGCAGCAGTTCACGGCAGGTGGCACAGACCAAAGCTTCCGCTGCGTGGTCGCACCGGGCATCAATCCACAGAACGACAGCCGCATCGATTGCTTCGCACCCGAGCTCGCGCCGCAGCCGATGCTCGGCCGCTGGATCTTCGACGGCAATAGCTGGGGCATTACCGACACCGGTGAAATCACCGGTGGCATGGTGAGCTACGACTTCGATTGCGTCGCTGGCGGCGGCTTCCGCATCGACTGCATGGATTTCATCGGTCGCCGCAGCAACAATGTTGCCGGCGCGCCCGCCGACAGCATCACTTTCCGTCACATCAAACTTGACGATCTGCCGAGCGCCAATTGGGAAACCCCGTCGCCTCCAGTCGCGACGACCGGCGGCTTTCCATCCTTCATGCGGTGCACGAGTTGGGGGCCGCAACACATTGATTGCTTCGCTGCGGGAGTCGGCTTGTCGGCGACGCACATGCTGCATGCTTGGCTGTCGCTTCAACCCGTGCGGCTCACGCCTCCATCAGGAATTCGGCACTAGCGTATTCATCGCCCCGCTAGCGGCGGCTTTCGGCGACAACCAGCCGGCTTTTGAGTGCAATCGCGAAAGGCTGATTGGCGACCTACATCGGACGCTTCAAAAAAGAGGGCTCAGGCGTGATCTGGCCCAAAGACGACATTGGCCGTTTGACAACGCGAGCCGTATGGGGCCTGGCATGAATTATGGACGATCTTACGGAATTGGAGGCGGCGGGACGCCTTTGGCGGCGGAAGTTGCTATCGGCGGATGAGATCGATGCGCTGGCTCTGTGTTGCGATGTTGGCGGTGTCCCAGGTGTACGATTGCCGCTATCCCATGAACTGCTGCCCCTGATTGGGCCGAGCAGCACGGTCTCCCGCGAAGTAGTGAAACTTGGCGTCGATAGCGTGCCGGTGCGCCTAGTCGCATTCAACAAGTCCACGGATGCCAATTGGGGCGTGCCTTGGCATCAAGATCGTGTCGTTGCAGTGACGAGAAATGTCGAATGCGCGGGATATTCAAATTGGGTGGCAAAAGACGAATTCTGGCATTGTGAACCGCCCATAGACTTGCTCGCTCACATGCTCTTCGTGCGCATTCACATTGACCATTGCGACGAACAGACTGGTGCAATGGAGATTGCGCTGGGCAGTCACAGGCTGGGCTTTGTCCCAGCGTCGTCGGCACGGAGTGCGGTCAAATCTCTGCCAACCGAGCTTTGCGAAGCCGACCCCGGGGATGTTCTCATCTTGAAGGCTCTTACCCTTCACAGGTCCCGCACGGCGGTCCATGCCAGCACCAGGCGGGCGCTTCGTGTGGACTATGCAAGGCGCTCCGATCTTGATCGGGAGTTGGAGTGGTCGATCGCCGGCTAGGCAACGTCCACGTTCGGACGCTCGCCTGATCACCGCTCCGGCGCGGGTTGGCCTGAGGCTCCAACCATCGGGACAGAATCCCGCCGTGGGCGAGCCGCCTGATCAGTGGGCGGCACATCGAGGTCGCTGTGTTCGCCCATCTGGATCGCCGCGGTAAGGATCGCATGGGCCTCGCGCCACAGGGCGAGCTTAGCGTCTACATCGTCGAGTGCGGTCAGCGCGCAGTATACGCCGTCGCGCAAAGCCAGCGCGGTCTTTCTGGGGTCACCGCCGGTCGCTTCGGCCACACGCGTCGCTGCCGCCCGTGCATTCGCCCAAGTGGACGATCTGCTGACGTTTAAGAGGGCCGACGCGGCGGCGCGAACGGCCTGAAGAATGTCGTGTCGTGTCCGTGCGCTTCCTAACCGATAAGCCTCCGCGTCTAGGCCGGCTTCTGACAACAAGGGGACTAGGAGGCGACGAGTGCTTTCGCGCAGGAGATAGTCGCGGCGCCGCCGCTCTCGCCCGGGATCGCGCGAATTTACAAGCAAGAACGCCAGTGGCTTCATCAAATCCCGTACTTGCCAGGTCATCGCGCTGTCGTTGAGAGCGATGGCAAATGCCGTGAGGTGGGGAGAAGCACAATCCGGCTCATCGGTCGTGCGATCATCGCCGCTGATCCAACTGACTAATTCCATGACGCAGAAACCGTTACGAGGGTCTCCGTCACTAGCGCCTTTACGCAGGCGAACGTGTGCTAGGGTTTCAAAATCCACGGATCGACAGCGCGCGCGCTACAGCCTTGGTTGTTCAAAGCATAATGGCCCAAAATCCGGCGTGGTGCGACCCCTAACGTTGGAGATGAGCGGAGGGACATTGCATTGCGTCCGGAATCGGCGAGATCGGTCCATTGAAGTGAGCGGGCGTGAACGACCGAATGGAGAGTGAAGTCAAAGATGCCTTGACGCACCAGCTAATTGGAGGTTGCAGTATCGGATACAAAAAATGCGGGGAGTAGGGTCATGGTGGAACAGCCTCTCCAATACTGGCAGCCGGGCAGTGAAGAACGGAGGATGCGCCTCTTCATCAGCCATCGCTTTGGCAAGGATCAGGCGCTCTATGACGAAGTCGTCAAGGCGCTCGATAGAAACGGCCACGCGGTCCAGGACATTTCATTGTCTGCGTCACAATTGATGGCCGGGCCGCGAGGCGGCGATTTGCCGGATCTCAGCATTCAGGCGGAGATAGCAGCGCGCATCTACATGTCGGACGTGCTTGTCGCGCCTAGTCGGGTCGGAGCGGGACAATCGGAATGGGTTTCTTGGGAAGTGCAGATGGCTGCGATCGGCTACGGTATCCCGATCCTGTTCGTCGATCATGAAAACCAGAAAAACAGAGCGCGATTGGTGGCGGAGATCGAGAAACTCAATCTGCCGCATAGAATGGCCGAACCAAGGGCTCCCGAGATTGTCAGGGGGATTATTGAATTGATCAGCGGTCGGCTGACCTGGGGTGTGCGCCAGGAAGAGACTGAGGGCGCCATTCGGTTCCGCGGCCCGCCTGCTATGGCTCGCAACACCGTCTTGAAGAAATTCCCGTTCCAGCCGCGGTTGGGATGACGCCGATTTTGGTCGCGTTCCGCCCGCGATCCGGCCGCATGCGGAGCGCACTCACTGGACTAGTGGCGATCGCCTGGATTTCGACGGCTTCGGCGCAAGAGGGGCCCGCTCCGGCGAGTGGACTGGGGCCATATCATTTCGGCATGAGCTTGAGCGACGCGGAAGCGACATCGCAGCGAGCCACCTGGAGTGTCGGCGGCGCGCCTGGCGGCGGTCAAATTCTGAGTGGGGGCCCGAGCCTGCAAGTAGGCGCGGCGCGTTTCGGCGCGGCCTTTGTATTCAGGGATAACGCGCTCCGCCTCATCATTTTGACGGGACAATCACCATCGAATTGCATTCAGGCGGTGCAGACCCTACTCGAGGGCGACCTTGAACCGGCCTTCGGCGCCTTTAGGGATGCTCCGGGGCCGAGCGAACGAGGGCGCCTGGTCGGCGCATCGCTAACGACCAGCCAATCGGAGATTCGTGATCGCGTCGGCGAGGACGGGAAGCACTCGGTCTTCAGTTCCCGTCGCGGCGCGATGTTCATAGAAGTGGAGGGCGCACCCCCGATAAGCGCCGACCAAGGCTGCCGTGTGTCGCTCACTTTCACGGCGCAGTCGCCCTACACTGGGCCGCTTCTGGCGCAGGTAACGTATCGAGAGTTAGACGGCGCTCAATCGCTTGTGGGTGCGCAATGGCTCGCGCGCCCGAGTGCTGAAACATTCGATCGTTACTATCCGTTGGGAGCCCGTGATGCTGGTGTCGAGGGCCGAACCGAGCTCGATTGCCTCGTGAACGCAGACGGGTCATTGCGTTGTCTCGTTGCGGACGAAGCGCCGTATGGCGGGGGCTTCGGGGAGGCTGCCTTGCGTATCGCGCAGGACTTTCGCGTGCTACGAGATGGGGTCCACGCGTCCGCAGTGGGTAAGCGCGTTCGCATACCCATCACATTTCGGTTAGCCGGTGGCTCGCGTGGCGGAGTCAGGGGCGCACATTAGTCAGGCGTGCCGTAGCGATACCCCCGCCAATGCCGCGAGTGTCGCACATCGGCGAGATCAAGCCGCACCAGAGCAACGAGCGCGAAGGGCGGGGCTGGCCCTTTTTCGGTCATTTGGTCATAGTCGAACGGGTGCGGAGTTCAGCCATGAAGGAACGGTTCGTTGCACGCTTAGCTTCGCTCTTGATGATTGCCGTCGTTCTAGCTGCGTGCGCGGTGATGCCTTCGATCGGCTGCGGAGACTGCACCAATGAACAACTGAACGCCAAACTGAGCCACAACTTTCCGGCGGGTACGCCAAGCGCCAGGCTCGTCGCTGAACTTCGGCGGGAGGGGTTCCGCGTTGATCTCGAACATCACAGCGCAGTTTTCGGTGGGGGCATCTACCCTGCCTGCGATTATCGGACTCACGTCAACTGGGAGGAGAGCGACGGGCTCCTGACGGATGTTTCTGGACTAGTAGAAGGAGCGTGCATGTGACCGTTATCGGCTGTGACCTCAACTGGTCGACGCAACACTTTAGTCTGTTTGAGAGGACTGGAGTGATGGCCGATGAAGCACCGACGCCGCATTTATTATTCAGCCGCGCAACGGGCTGAGATCTGGGATCGATGGCGTCGCGGGGAGTCGATGCACGACATAGGCCGCTTGTTCGATCGCGGCCATTCCTCGATCTTCCAGGTTCTGGCGCCGACCGGGGGCATTCGACCGCCGCCGCGGCGACGATCCCGCCTGGCCTTGACCCTTGCGGAGCGCGAGGAGATTTCGCGCGGCCTGGTCGCTGGGCGATCGCTTCGCTCGATGGCGCAAGCGCTCAGCCGTTCACCCTCGACGATCAGTCGCGAGATCGCGCGCAACGGCGGACCCAGGCCGTATCGGGCGGCGAAGGCCGACAAGCGCGCCTGGCAATCTGCGCTGCGCCCAAAGCCATGCAAGTTGGCGCGGCACGCTTGGTTGCGGCAAGCTGTTGGCGCAAAGCTCGCCTTGGAATGGTCTCCTCGAGCCAGATCGCAGGCTGGCTGAAGTGGAAGAATCCAGGAAACGAGGCTCGCCAAGTGTCGCACGAGACCATCTATCGGAGCCTTTATGTGCAGGCCCGCGGCGTGTTGAAAAAACAGCTGATTGAGCACCTGCGCTCACAACGCCCGATGCGCCGCTCGCGACACGCGACGATGAAGGGCAAGCGGCAGGGCCAACTTCCAGACATTGTTTCGATCAGCCAGCGGCCGGCGTCGGTCGAGGACCGCGCCGTCCCGGGTCACTGGGAAGGCGATCTCTTATGCGGATCGAAGAATAGCTTCATCGTCACCCTGGTCGAACGACACTCGCGCTATGTCATGCTGGCCAAGATCCCGAACAAAAATACCGAGACTGTCGTCAACGCCCTGATCAAGCAGGCTCATAAACTTCCAGATGAACTCTACAAATCGCTGACTTGGGATCGCGGCAAAGAACTCGCCGATCATCGGCGCTTCACCATGGAAACCGACATTGCGGTCTATTTCTGTGATCCGCAAAGCCCCTGGCAGCGTGGCTCGAACGAAAACACCAACAGGCTCTTGCGCCAGTATTTTCCGAAGAAGACCGATTTGGCGCCGCATTCGCAAGCCCACCTCAACAGAATCGCCCGGCGCCTCAACGAACGACCGCGGAAAACCCTGGACTTCCACACCCCGGCAGAGCGATTAAGCGAGTGTGTTGCGTCGATCCGTTGAGACCGCCGCGAAATTCTGCCGCTCCTGGTGCGCACGCGCTAACCTCCGTTTGCGGGCAGAACTCGGGCTCTCCGCGCCCAGGCGTTAGTGTCCGCCTGCGGCGCGTATGTCTGGCGATAGCTCTGCGCACCGAGGACGAACGATGCCTAGGGCGCGCAGGTTGGAATCTGTGCCGAGCGAAATTGCCAGCGCAGTGTCGTGCCAGTCATTGGTGGCGTTGACATCGAGATGCATGGGGCCGGCGACGCTGAGAATGTAGCGTCCCACACGAGGGTAGCACTGGTCGGCGGCCACCATCAGCGCATTCAAACCTTCTGCAGCGCGAGCGTTGAAGGTTTCAGGGTTAAGATAGCGCATGACGCCGTCAAGATCTCCATGCGCCGCAGCGGTGAGAAGGCGGGCGCCGTTCGAATTCGTGTTGGCTACCGCCACTGGCGCGGCGCGTCCGCAAGTTTCGAATCCTTGTCGGGCAGCCGCCAAGCTCTGATCCTGACTTGGATAGCCGGCAATTGGTTGAAGAGGCCGAAGTCGGCGCAATATATTGTCAAGTGCGGGCCAGTCGGGACTATGGCCGCGCGCCACCGCGCAACCCGCGAAGCGATCGGCCTCGAGTTCACGTTGCTCTTGTGGCAACAAATTGCGCGGCGCGGTGAAATCGCGCGCGACTAGGTGGCCAAGTTCGTGTCCGAGAATCATCTCAGCTTGCACGCCGCTGGTCGGCAAATTCTCGCCGACAACCTCTCGCAACCAGTTCGGATTGTAGAAGATATATTCGCCGGCGCGAATTTGTACAGAAACGCCGTCGGCGTAAAACGATTTGGCGCGCGTTATACGCTCACACGGCACGATAGTAACCGAACTCGCATTCAGTCCGACACTTGTGGCGATGTCCGCGATCATGAGCTCGGCGTCTGAGGGGGCGATGCCGAGCGCATGTCCATTGTCGTGGTGCGCCCAGTATTCGTTGGCGCACAGATCCCACCTGTCCTCTGCGGCGGCGTGCGCCGGTGCAAAGAGCAAAGCCGTGGATGCCGCTGCCAGAGCAACGACCGCTATTTGCCTGATCATGTCAAACCCCACCACTCAAGGTGAGAATGCTCCAATCGACGAAATCTCGCAAGCGCACGCGCGATACGGCGTGCGGGCTTGGCTTTCGCGCAGGTCTGGTGTAACAAACCTTCGAATTTTTAGCAGGAGCGAGGTCATGCGCACATTATTTGCTGCGGTTTCGCTCTCGTTTCTCGTTTTGTATTCGCAGGGTGTTCTTGCGCAAGCGCGTTCGGACCAGGCGGCGCCTGCCTCGGACGATTTCATACATGCCTTCTTTGATTTAAGTGGAGCATCTGCGCGCGCCGCTCGGTATTTCCGGCACATCGAATGCTAAGGCAATGATTCCGTTGGCTCTCGATTTAGTGAAGAACTTCGAGCAATGGAAGCCCGCTGCTTACAACGATCCTGTCGGGTATTGCACCATCGGTTACGGCCATCTCATTGCCTTGTCTCGATGCGAAACGCTTCAACTGGGTCGATTTGCGACGCCCTTATCCGAGGCACAGGGCGTGGCGCTTCTCGATGGCGACACGCTATACGCACGTGCAGCTGTCGAGGACCTCATTACCGTGCCGCTCACAGATGCACAATTCAGCGCGCTTTCGTCGTTCGTGTTTAATGTAGGGGCTCGCAATTTCGAGCATTCAACTTTGCGTCTTGTGCTCAATCAGGGCGACTACAGTACGGCTGCATCAGAATTCCGGCGTTGGGTACGCTCACGCGGCCGCGTTCTAAACGGCTTAGTCACCAGGCGCGCCTGCGAATCCTTACTGTTCGAGGACAGGCTTCATTACGATGCAAATGGAGGGTTCAACCGCGCCGCCTGCGTTGCGCTCGGAATCGCGGAAACCTCTGGACCACCGATCGATATCGAAACCGGTGAGCAATAGCAGCTTCCCGCAGCGCTTAAGGACTCTGTCACCCCGACGGCCCTTGTCGCTGCTGAGGGCCTGAAGCCCCTGACTGAAGGTCTTCCTTCGGCGACTTTGACCTGGTCAGTTGGGCGCCGGCCGAACGGCGGTTGTTGGTGGACCCAGACGCTCGCGATATTGTGGCCATCTGCATAGTCTGAAATCGGGGTTCGCCGTGACAGGCCTCAATTTCGCGCCGCCACCGCTATTGGTGACCAGCCGGTTTTTTTGTGGCGTTGCTGCTTGGACCAAGCGTGAGCGGCCACGTAGGTGAGGTCAAACGGACCTAGACAATTAGGTGCTTGTCGTCGGCTTCCCAGCGATGAGCCGCGCCGTCAGAAGAATAGGAAACATGAGGACCCAGCAAAAGCGGGCCCAAAATACTTCGCCATAGAGTGTCGCGGCTAGGCCCACGACGAAGCACAGTCCAATCGACGCCGATCGCACGGCGCCGGCAAGTCGCGGGCGCCATTCAATCCCGCCGACGAAACGTCCCTTGTCTCGAGTTGCCGTCAGCCAGAACCAGGCGCCGCTGAATGAGACTGCCATGACGACGGTACTGTAGCCGGCGAACGCCGTTGCGCTGCTGATGTGCTGACCAAGAAGACCGGCCGCAAAGGGTAGCAATGCCACGGTCAGAAGGTGGATTAGATTTACGATCGCTGTGTTCCAGTCGAAGCTCGTGATTATTCGCGACGTGCGCAAATGCGCGAGCCAAAATGCGGACCCCAGCGCGAAGCTGATAATGAATGAGACGAAATACCGCGCTTGATCAGCAATCCCCTGCAGCAACGCGGCCTCGCCGTGGACGCTTACTGCGGGGGGACGAAGCTCAAGCGCCAGGAGTGTCAAAACGATCGCAAACACTGCGTCGGTGAAGAGCAGCATGCGATCGGCAAGTCGGGCGTCCCGCGCGGCCACCGAGCTTTCGTTGTGTGACACGGCGTCCCCCGTCCAACGCTGTCCAAGACGTTGATGGCGATCATGCCGAGAAGTGCCGCCTTGTTGAAGCCCAGATCGACCTGGAGCCCAACGTCGCCTCCCGGCGAAATCGGGTCGCGTCGTGAATTCGAGAGGCCGGTTTCGGTAGGGTCCGCCATTTCGACCCGACGCGTGCTATGTGCCGGTGAGGAGGCTGACATGGCTTGGCATTATTGGGCAGCGCTCGTCGCCGGTTTCTTGCTTGCGGGTCTTGTGGACTGGGTCTTTGCGGGCGTACTCTTCCACGACAAATATCAAGCCCATCCAGAGGTCTGGCGGTTCAACGGCCCCAACCCGAGAGCGCTTATGGCGGCGCAAGCGCTGACCATCCCTACGGTTGTTGGCGTCATCACGTTGATGCAGATCACCGCAAGCACTGCGATCATTCCCGCGCTTACCATTGCGGTTTTGGTCTGGGTCACCGCAGCGGCCCCCGCCATCCTAGCCAACGGCCTCTACATCAAACTCCATCCCGCCATAGTCATCACACACACCCTCGGCTGGCTGGTAAAACTCGCGGCAATCGCTTCGGCGGCTTCGCATCTGCTCAGGATGTGAGCGATTTCGGCGAGATCGAGCCGCCAAAGGAGTGCGGCGGCGAAAGACTGTTTGGTGGCCGAACTCGGACTCCGGGGAAATCGACATCGGGGCAAGGTTTGGCCCTAAATTGCCGGTCGCTGGCGGTCGCGCTCGGCGAGAGGTATTGATCCACGCGCGAAATTCGCAACCGCGAAGGCTGCCAAGTGAACTCTCTTTCGGAACGGACCTATATCGTCACTGGTGGCAATTCGGGCATCGGACTGGAGACCGCGCGTCAACTCGCACACAAGGGCGCAAAGGTTGTGGTCGCAGTGCGCGACGCTTTGCGTGGCGACGCTGCCGTTTCTGATATCCGATCCAGCAGCGGGAACTCCAACGTCTCGCTGCAGATGCTCGACCTCGCCTCGCTATCGGATGTGCGCCGAGCGGCGGCGGCACTCGTTGAAAAATGCCCGCGCATCGATGCGCTGATCAACAATGCTGGAATACATGACCTTCGAGGGGGGACGACGGAGGACGGCATCCAAAAGACCTTTGGGACAAACTATGTCGGCCCATTCCTTCTGACCAAGCTGCTGCTTGAGCGAATGCTTGAAACCGCCAGTCTCTTTGGCGAGGCAAGGGTGGTGAATGTTTCCTCCTCCGGCCACAAATTCGCGTGGCGGTTTGATCCTGACAATCCGATCCCAATGCCATGGCCCCGCAATCGCGAGCCCTACACTGAAAGCAAGCTTGCCAGCATTCTGCACGCAAGAGAGCTTGCCCGCAGATATGGCGAGCGTGGCCTCAGAGCCCATGCGGTAGACCCCGGCTACGCCGTTTCAAACATTGGCCGCAAGGAGCATTGGCCTGGCGCGTGGCGATGGACATTTGTCCTCACGCGGCCTTGGCAGATCAGCGCCAAAAAGGGCGCCGAGCCTTCCGTCTTTGCTGCGACGTCGGAGTCTGGGGGGCGCACGAACGCAGGATATTGGACGAGACGGGGACTAGTGACGCCCAAGCTTCCTGACGACGCTGATCTCGCGGCGGAGAAACTTTGGAAAAAGACTGAAGACCTGATCGCCGAGATCAATCCCTAGAAGAGTGACCCCGCACAGAGGACACGCCTGCAGGCCCATTTGCGCCCGCCGCCCAAAATTGAGGCGCATCGCGCACCATGGCAACGCCATCGACGATCGAGATGATATTCTGCTCTATAGGTCGATGCTCTACGTGCTCGATCGCCGGGCGCTCGGCGCGCAACTGCCAACGCCAAAAACGAAACAGCTCCACCGCATTGAGCTCCACGCTAAACGTTTGCGAATGCGAAGGGGTCGCCGCCCACTATGACATCCCAGTCATCAGATAGCAGAAGTCGAGAGACGTTGAAACGGCCGTTTCCGGCGAAAACTCGCCGCTTCCGCTGGAGGGAGGCGAGTGTCCGGTTAGCGTGCCACAAATGCCCTTTGGCATGGAGCCTCCAGGTCTGTAGCGCCGACATAGTGACCCAAAAGCAGGGCAGCAGGAGAACGGCGTTCAGCCACGACGGGAAATGCTGCGGGAAGATGATCGCATCCACGACGAGAGTGGCAACGAGCCCGGCAAAGAACCAGGCTCGGAAGTGCTTCTGTGGGCGCCAAGCAAAGCGATCGCGCTTCGCCATCAGTTCTTGCTCCGCAACCGCGTCCAACTCTTCCAGGGTTAGAGGCTTGTTCTCGCCCTCACGGCAAACGGTCGGGACCCGTTGCCCGTCAAATACAGAAGGCGTGCCTCTTCAGCGCTTTCCGTTGTCCATTGGTGCGTGCGCAAGCGGACGATAAAGGCGGTCCGAGGCTTATCCATTTAGCGCTAAGTTTGGGCCCAGTCGCCCCTCAGTTCAATCCGGACCGACCCCGAACTGAGCCAATGTCGCGCGCCAGCGACGAGAGCGGCAACTGTCGGTGAGATTCTGCCGGTCTTGGTGTGCGAGCGCGAAAGGCGGGTCGGCGACCGGACCGGACGCTTTGAAAATATGGGTGGGGACAGGCGCTGGCCCAAAACTGCCATCCGTGGTCTGGCGGCTCTTCCGAGACACTCCAATACGACTGACGTTAGTAAGGGCGGCCGTCCTTGTGAGTAAATTTCCAAGTCCCATCGGGATTTTGGGACGCGGACAGGTCGTCGCTGGGATAGGTCCCTAGATCGCCCTTGGTGCGGTCGCCAACCTCAAGGAAAACGACATCTTCGTCGCTGCGATTGACCAGGTGGTGCGCAATTCCTTGCGCCGGAAATCCGGCGCACATGCCAGGGACGAGCTTCACTTCGGCGACGTCGGTGACCAAAGTGGGCTCACCAATTAGCACGTAGATAAATTCATCTTGCTGGCTGTGCCGGTGCAGCAGCGCCGATTCACCGCCAGGTTCGAGGCGAGTCAAATTCACGCCGAAACGGTTCAGCCCGAAGAGGTCGCCAAGCGGACGCTTCTCCCTGCCTTTCATACGCGAAGCAAATGGCTCGGGGTAACTCGATGACCTTGCCCGCAAGGGCGCACTTTCGGCAGCGATCGCGATCGGGCGAGAAGTTCGGGGATCTTTCATGGGGTGCATGTCGTCACTTCGAAATCTAAAAGTCTAAAGGGGGACGGGCTCGAAGAGCACATAGGGTGGCACGAGGCGCCGCTTCAACAGCTTACACAATTGGAGATGCTCCCCGGAAAACTCGTTTGGATTGGTGGAGTTCTGCAGGAGGCTTGTCCGGCAATTCCAAGCTAGGAATAGTTCGGCAGGGGAAAGTCGTCGCGCAAGCTTGCCCCAATCGCGAAGCGGGCGATGCCCGGAAGACCGATCATATTGGTGATCAAATTTCGCATCAGCAATCCGAATTGCGTCTTCGGGGCGAATGATTGCGCAAATTGACGCGCGGCTTTCTGCTTGCGGGTCAGAAGCGGACGCAAGCGCTCTTCGTATCTACAGAATGCATCCGCCGCATTGCCTCGAGCGTGATGAAGCTCGCCCGCGAGCACATAGGCCGCGGTCATCGCCAGGGAGGTGCCTTCTCCCGCCAATAGCGAGGGGCAAAACGCGGCATCGCCAATGAGAGCGACCCTGCCTTTACTCCAGGCTGGCATTTCAATTTGCGAAACCCGATCGAAATAGATGTCCTCATGCTGTTCGAGTGCGCTCAGCATCATTGGGCATTCCCAGCCGGCTTTGCCGAAACGCTTGTGCAAATAGGCTCTCTGGTCCGCGCTCGTGCTTGGAATTTGCGGATCGTCATCGGCCATCACGAAGAGCACGAGCGTGTTTCCGTTCCGGAGGGAGAAGCGAGACGCTTGGATGCCGGGCTGGCCATAGCTCACATAAGCCAGCTCTTCACGCATCGGATAGTTCACGGCCTCAAAAGCGGCGACCTTGTAGCCGAGGTAGCGCGCGAAGCGTTCTTCTGGGCCAAAGAGAAGCGAGCGCACGCGTGAATGGAGGCCGCCTGCACCTATAACCAAGTCGAAGGTCCGCTGGCTGGTGCACTGGAAGCGAACGCGCAACTTGGCGCCCTGCGTATCGATCTCCTCGATTTGGTCACCGAAAAGCGTTTCCACTTCGCCCTCGGACTTATCAAAGATGGCCGCCGCCAAGTCGCCGCGCGGAAGGCTAGTGAAACGGCCGTTGAGCAGGCGGGACATGGAGCGAACTGGAAAGCCGGCCACGCGCTTCCCGTTTTTTCCAACAAACCGAATTTCCTGTACCTGATAGCTATTGTCGGAGACTTTCGGTATGAGACCCATCCGATCGGCGACCTCATAACCGGCGCCCCAGAAATCGATAATATAGCCACCGGTGCGAAGATGTTGAGCGCGCTCGACCATTGTGACGGCGTGTCCATAGTGGCGAAGCCAATAAGCGAGAGTGGGGCCGGCAACGCCTGCGCCGCTGATCAAGATGTCCATATTGGCATCTCCATTTCGGGGGTGGCCCTCTTCTCAGGGCTTTCCTTCCCATTTAGTGCCCGAAACCTAGTGCGCCTTTGCGTCGGGCAGAATAGCCGAGCCGCCTGTCCGCTTGACCGAAACGCCGCGAGGCGTGCCCGAGCCTTCGCCCTAATGTCCGCTCGCGGCGACAAGGAGCCGTTGTCGGTGTGCGGGCGCGCAGGTCCGCTAGCCGCCTGAATCCAGACCAAGAAGTCAGTGCGAAGGCGCCGGCGCGGGCATCGATACGGAACTGACCGGGTGCGAGCGGCTCTGCGCACAAACGACAGACCACTCGATCTTCCACGACCCATCCCGCTGCTTTTTGAAATCGGCGATGAAATTCACGACATGCGTCATCGGCACGCCAGCGTTGACGCTGTCTTCGTTATATGTGCCGCGATAGATCGCCATGTCGCCCGCATTCGCAACATCGACAGTCTCGTCTAACATAGTGAGATGCCAACTTGGGGAGTATTGCATCGCCATGCTCATACCCTGGCGATCGGCGTCAGCGCCGGCCGAGGGCGTGCGGCCGCTTTCCATGCTGATGATGCCTGGTGCATCAAATTGCGCCGCCCGATCGGCGTCATGCGCGTTGATGCCAGCGACAATTTCTGCAACGTCGGTTTTGATCGTCCGCGCGATCCGAGCGCTAGAGGCAGGAGTTGCTGCCGCCGAGCCGGTCAATAGAGCGGCGACGACGGCACAGAGCGTGGCGACTGGACTATAGCGCATACTTTCCTCCCAGAAAGACGCGCTCACTCTAAGGCGAGGCGAAAACGGTGCAAAGTGCGGCGCGAACGGCGCTGCCCGGTAACGACCGTCTTCGGCGTGCGCCGTGCAAAGGCGGCGCTTTCCAGCGGGTGTAAATCCCGCCCGGCAGACGCTCCAGCCGGAAGCAACCGGAGCAGGCATGGAGGAGACGAAATGTCTGAAGCCTTCGGATAGCGGTCACAACATTGGTGACCGTGCGAGTGTGCAGGCCGCAACGCGAGTGAACGCTGAGCAATCCTCGAAAAGGTCAATGTGCAGGCCGACCCGGCAGCCGAACCGGGGAAGGCTGACACGAACGGATGCACGAGCAAGACCACATCCGTTCGCTGCACCGGGGTACTGGCGGCAGCATGTACACAAGGAAAGCGCGCGCAACACGGGAAGCCCCAGTGCGTGATCAGCGATGATCAACAAGACGCCCGTGAGGGACAGGCTTGGCGCATTGGGGTGACGGAGAGGCTCGTAGTACCGGTGAAGCCGAGTAATTCCGGTGGAGGGAAGGGGCCTCAGTTCAGGACAGACGCACTAAGCGAAGAAGGACCCGGAGATTGGGCAACCTAGGAAACTCCAAATGGTGTCCGGAAATTGCAGATGGCGTCGCACGCGCAGGCCATCGTGCGTGACGTCTTGTCCGAGAGCCGGATGCGGGAAATCCGCACGTCCGGTTCGATGAGGGGGATGTGGAAACGGAGATACGATCGAGCCAATAAGGCGCCGCCAAACGAAAGGGGCGGCAACAGCTATGCTCGGTCTAACGCTACCGCGCCACATCCCTACTCTAGGATTTCGAGCCGTGGCGCAACGGCGCGCGTGAAGGGCCAGTTTTGATGGAATACGCCATTCGGTGAAATTTGCGCTTCCTGCAAAGATTTCAGAGCGGGTCTTGTCCTAGCCCAAGCGGAAGGTGATCGGCACTAATAGTCTACCGCCGACCGTCGGACGCCCGTCGGTTGTCCGTGGCGCCATGCGGAAGCTGTGGCTGATCTGAATCGCGGCGTCGCCGAAGCCGTATCCCGGGGGATCCTCCGACTGCACTTCGCACGAGAGCCTCTGATCCTGCATAACCACGCACGCCAAGACGGCTCGACCACTGATGTTCTGATTGCGCGCGCGCGTCGGATAGTAGCGTTCAAAATCTTCCGCGGAAGGCCGAGCGGCCCAGTGCGTCGAATTGATAGGAGGGGCGCCGTCCGTCACGTCGCGCACGACGGGCGGCGGTCCCGGGGAAAACTGCCAAATGGTGCGGATATGGCCGCCGACGGTGGACGCGCCAGCTTGGGTGTGAGCACGGGCGCGCCACGTTCGACTCATGTCAACTACGGCTTGGCCGAATCCCTGACCCGCGGGTGTTTCGCTAACGACGTTGCACGAGACAGCGCCTTGCTGGCCGACGACGCAATCTACCGTGGCTTGCCCCCCAATTCCATGCGCGAGCGCCGCCGGAGGGTAGTACGCCGTTGGCGGCTCTTGCGCGCGCACTTCGGCGGTGAGCGCGAGACCTATGGCGAGAAGATAAGGGGCGGCACGCACGAACTACAGTCTGCCGTGCAATTCCGCCAAATAGAAGCTCTCTGGTATCGACTGACGCCGGAAGGCTAGGGGCGCAACTCCGGATGACCGCAAACGGCGATGTCCCGCGTGCGCCAGGAGACTGGCAAGGAGTAAGAGGTGCAAGTCCTCGACGATGAAGGAGTAGCAAACCACATCGGCCCCGAGCCGTGCGTGGGCGTGCGCGAGCACGTCGGCGAAGCGTCGGCAGGGGAGATCGTAGGCCAGGCATTGAGCCGCGAAAATCGTCTGATCCCGGGCGCCGACGCTTTGCGGGAAGCGGAAGGCAACATGAGAGGGCGCGCCATGCGAGCGCTCCTTCGGCCTGGCGTGGTCGCCGACCCTGGCATGCGGAGAAGCTCCTTGTACGGGAACTGGGAGATCTCACGGCTGACCACGGACGATGTGAAAGCATTGCCCGCGGCCCGCATCGGGAAGGCAAGGAGCCGAAGCCGATGATGTACGGCCGTGAGAAGTCTGACGCTGTCGTAGTAGCGATGAAGCCGACGAACAAAACCGGGAAACCGGCGGCGGAGTTGGCGGAGCCAAGGACAGCGCCCAAGAGGAACGCGAACGAGCAAAGCACGCTCCGGACTCAGAGCCGGGCTTTGCGTGTCACAGGCGCCCGGCTCGCGTACGGCAAGCACCACTTCGCTTCGCCGTCATCTACTCCAGGGAGGAGCCGGATGCGGGAATTCCGCACGTCCGGATCTGTGCGGGGGGCGGCCAGCAATGGCCGTCCCTACCGCGAACGCCAATGGGTGTAGGCGCGAATGTTCGTTTTGGCGACCGAACTCAGACCTTCGAAAACGGAGTTAGGACGCGGCCGAGCCTTCGACCGTTACGATCTCCCCGATTTGATCGGAACCGATCTCGACTGTCTGGCCGAAATCAACATCGGCTAGTGTGGCCAAGCACACCGCGTTGCGCGCCACTGAGGAAAGATCATCAAGGTGGAGGGGCGATGTTGGTGCGGACACAAGTTTGTAGCTGCGCGACCGGCGTTTAGGGGCAAGATCGTCGCAGTCATACGTGTAGAATCCGGCCTCGGCGCATCGGATGAAATCATCGGGCTTCGGAATGCTAACGAAGACGCGGGCCTCGCCGCGACGTGGGAGGATTGCAAGTTCGCTTTGGGCGGCCTTGCACAAGACTTCGCCGTCGATGATCGCCGAAGGAATTGGTCCAAGACCACCCGTTGTGAAGCGAGCGATCCGACCCTGATTGTCTGAAGCAAACCACTCGTAGTCCATTCCGAGAGGGTAGCGCGCACTCATGACCCCCTTGTATCGGAACTCAGAGCCAATGTCGCCCTTCGGCGAGAACCCGCCGCTAGGCGGGTTTAACAGCGAACGTCCGCGTTAGATCGCGCCGGACAGTCGGAACTCCGCGAGGCCAACTAGTCTTCGAGGAAGAACAGTTGCTCGACCCGTTGGCCCAGTGTCGCCGCCAGCTTCAACGCCAGCAGCGTCGAAGGGACGAACACGCCATTCTCCACTGTATTGATGGTCTTGCGCGAGACTTGCACGAGATCAGCCAGATCAGCTTGCGTCAGCCCCAAGCGCGCACGCGCTTCGCGCAGCCTGTTGCCAAGCCGCAGTTCAGCCACTGTCCTTTGCCTCAAGGCGTGCGAAACTTAGTCCTGCCGCACCTGCGCCCGTCAGCAACATCACGAGCATCACTTCGTACGCTGTGAAAGGGAAATACAGCGAGCCGACGCAGATGCCGATCGCCACGATCATCATGGTCCAAAATCCACGCCGGGCGGCTGCGGATCGGTTGGCGCGGGCCAGTTCGTCATTCATCGCCGGATCGGGTTTCATGAATGAGAAGCCGGTTGTCGCGCGCAGAGCCACCACGAGTGCCAGAATGATGAGGGCGCCCAAGCGTAGAAAGTCGACCAAATGGGGCGCGCCGCTCTCGAATCGGTATGCGTAATTCAGCGCGGCAATCACCGCCAGCATCAACACAAAGACGCCGCCGCGAACTGCGTGGCGTCGGCGAGCAACACGACGATCAGATTCAGGTGGCGGCGGCATGAATGCATCTCCTCAATATTGAGGAGTAACCTAAAGGTTACACGCGGTCAAGGCTAAGGCCGAGGACAGCATCGCACCGTATGGGTTGTGAGTGGCTGCAGTCGGCGAAGTCCGGCCCCACGCGGGGTGCGAGCGCGAACGGCGGCTTGGCGACCGAACCTCGACATCTTCAAAATCGGCGATGGGGTAGGCCATGGCCCAGAGCGGACATGTGCGGGCGGTGCTAGCGTCCTTCTTCAGGTAGATTGAATGGACTGGCCCCAAGACGCCGACGGAGAGGTAATGCGGCGGCTGAACGCTGCCGGTTTCGATTTCAACACACCCACGCAAATCGACTTCAATGTTGATTTCGACGACTGGCCGCCGAGTGAAGCAGTCTTCGAGGCGATTTCACGAGCATTTCCCAACGCCACGATCTCGTCAGAGGACGACTGCGTCTTGGTGCAGCTATTGCGTCGCGTGTCCTATGAACTTGTCATCGCCACACAAGCCAAGCTTTCTGCGTTGAGCGGAGGGTTCGGCGGCCACTGTAACTCATGGGGCGTCATGCAGCAGCCCCCGAGTTAGCGAATGTCTGTGTTCGGCGTGCGACGTGATCCAGATCGGGGCGCTCGCTCCGAGCGTGCCGAAGTGCCGCTGGTGATGGGGTGAGCCATGAAAGCGTTGAAGAGCGTCTTTTTGCGCGTGTCTGCTGCGGTTCGGAACCGTGCCTCTGCCCGTGTTCAGAGAAGGCGGCCGAGTAAGGCGATAATACTCTGCGGTCTCATCGCTGGTTTGACTTTGGGAAGCGCCACCGCAGCGCAAGCTCAGGTTTAGGATTTTTCTTACTCCGGCTCGGGCATTTCTGCTTCCGGCACGTTCACAACCGGAGCCCTTATTCCCGGTGTGGGCGACGCGATAATTGCGGTGACGGGAACTCGAACGGACTCGTCTGGGACACAATCGATAACAGGACTGTTTAATTGGGATCCCGGGGCGGCCTCCTTTGACTGGAGCAGTTTCGTATTACAACCCCAGTCTCACGAACAACATTCTCTTGGTGCTCACCTATTCGACGAGCGATTCTCGAAGTTTCTTGTGGGTTGACCAGCTCGACAGCGGGGGCAGCCCTAATTCGGGCGAAGCCCAGGTGTGCAACCCGCCAGATTTAAGCCCATGCGGAGGTCAAACCGTTACGTTTGGTCCTGAAGTCGTCGCGTCCATCACCCAGCACGTGGAAGCGGTTCCCGAAATCAATGCATCTGCCGGACTAGACGCGCTTGCAGTGCTCTTGGCGTTTGGGTTGATCACGCGAGAGATGTTTGTCAGGCGACGGTTTGTCTAACAGGACCTTCGGGAAGGCGGCGGGATTGTGGAAAGGCGCGGTGTGATCCGCGCCTTTCCTGTTCAGGCAATGTCGCAAGCAGCAAAGCCATTCGCTCAGCACGGCCCCTCCCAGCATCAGGCAGCACCTGTGTCGGGAAGGGCTGACATGGCTCGATCATGGGCGCTTCGTCATACCGCCGGGCGCGTGAGCCAAGTCGTCGTCGACACGACCAATCACAATTGCCCAGAGGATCATTTTTGGGGAAGGGACCCAAACGGCAAGGTCGACGTCGCAACGTGCTGGCTCTGTCCGCCAATGGGCGGGCCCCCCGATGTCTGCCCGCGTTCACCCATCAGCATGCCGGGATAACTACCTTCCGTTCGAGTCTCCGACACAGGCCGCGACGCCGGATCGCGACCTTACTAGCGGCATGTTTCGGCGAAGTCCGGCCTCAGGCAGTGTGCGGGCGCGAACGTCGGCTTGGCGGCAGAGCTCAGACTCATGCAAAATCGGAGGCTGGGCGGACGTTGGCCGGTCGGAAATCGAGCTGGCGCGGGATGCGATCAAAGGCTCGGGAAACCTATCGATCGCTAAAGGGTCAAGATGTCGATGTTCGGCTTGAGATAGAAGAATAGCGATCAGTAACCGCGGGGGTCCGACATGAAAATCGATGGCAACTGTCACTGCGGCGCCATCAAATTTGAAGCGGAAGTGGATCCCGCGGCAGGCGTGGTTTGCCATTGCAAGGATTGCCAAAGATTGTCGGGGTCGCCCTACAGGGCAATGGTCCCAGTGCTTGCGGCGGCGTTTTCAATGTCGGGAAGCCCAGCAACGTACATTAAAGTTGCCGACAACGGGCGGCGCCGCGCGCAAGTGTTTTGCAGAGAATGTGGCTCGGCTATCTATTCCGCAGATGTAGATCATCCCTCGACTTACGCGGTGCGTCTCGGCGTCATCAATCAGCGCAAGGACACGGGGGCTCCCGCTCGCCAAATTTGGTGCGAGGAAGCACTGGCGTGGTCGGGCGACCTCACCTCAACGCCGAGCTTCGCTAAGCAAGTCTAGGCCGCGGCTTGCCTCGGCATCGGAAAAATGACCGGAATCGGCGTGCGCCGTGCAAAGGCGGCGCTTTCCAGCGGGTGTAAATCCCGCCCGGCAGACGCTCCAGCCGGAAGCAACCGGAGCAGGCATGGAGGAGACGAAATGTCTGAAGCCTTCGGATAGCGGTCACAACATTGGTGACCGTGCGAGTGTGCAGGCCGCAACGCGAGTGAACGCTGAGCAATCCTCGAAAAGGTCAATGTGCAGGCCGACCCGGCAGCCGAACCGGGGAAGGCTGACACGAACGGATGCACGAGCAAGACCACATCCGTTCGCTGCACCGGGGTACTGGCGGCAGCATGTACACAAGGAAAGCGCGCGCAACACGGGAAGCCCCAGTGCGTGATCAGCGATGATCAACAAGACGCCCGTGAGGGACAGGCTTGGCGCATTGGGGTGACGGAGAGGCTCGTAGTACCGGTGAAGCCGAGTAATTCCGGTGGAGGGAAGGGGCCTCAGTTCAGGACAGACGCACTAAGCGAAGAAGGACCCGGAGATTGGGCAACCTAGGAAACTCCAAATGGTGTCCGGAAATTGCAGATGGCGTCGCACGCGCAGGCCATCGTGCGTGACGTCTTGTCCGAGAGCCGGATGCGGGAAATCCGCACGTCCGGTTCGATGAGGGGGATGTGGAAACGGAGATACGATCGAGCCAATAAGGCGCCGCCAAACGAAAGGGGCGGCAACAGCTATGCTCGGTCTAACGCTACCGCGCCACATCCCTACTCTACGAGAATAGGCCGCGGCCGGCAGGGGTGATGAGCGTCACGAATTGAGCAACCGGCGCCGCTCGGGCGACCGTCAAATTGGCGCGGCCTCCTGGAAGAGCCTTTCAAAAGCCTCTTTCGCTTTGCGCAGACCTTCCTCGGAGATCGTGACGGACTTTGCCTTGGAGGCTGGGTTTGAGATCAAGCCTCGTTCGTGCAGACGCTCCATCGTATCCCAGTCGAATGACTTCCAGGCGCGGGCAATACCATTGTGACGTTCCAGCCAGTGCCCGAGATAGAGAAGGGCCAGAACGGCCTCGTCGATCTTGTCCTTGTTCATGCAAACCGAATAGCACATCGCAATCGCCAGCGGCAAAAGCGACCGGGTTCGGCCAGTCTAAAGTGGCGATCCGGCGCCCAGCGACCCACCGCAGCGGCGCGATTTGCAAGTATCCGGCCGCGATTAGTAGCGCGAGGCGCGCCGCGGAGCAGGTTTGCGCGCCCAGCGCTTTGCGAGTTTTGCGAAGCCGGCATTGATGCCTTTGACGTCGACGCGCATTGGATCAAATGGTCCGCCCCACCAGTCGATGAATTCAGCGTGACGCTCGTTATCGCGATTGCCGATGGCTGCGAGAAATTCCTGGTAACCGGACGGGCCGCCAACATCTTCGGGCGGGCAGCGACCGGTTGCTTCGATCAGCAGCGGATAAGATATGTCCGGCTGGGCATCGAGGATACGCTCGCATTTAATCGTGTGCGTCCAGCCGTCGCCGAAATCGTAGAGATATTTGAGTGTCTTGACGCCGGTATTCCCGATCAAGTCGAGCAGGCCAGCCTTGGCGGCGTTCAATGGCCGCTCGTCCTCCCAGTCGCGCAGATGCGGCCCCCACGCGATGTTGCGGGCGCGGATTTCCCACAGGTGATAGTTCGACCAGCCCATGGCGGCCTGCAACACTAAGTGCAAACGATCGAGCCGCAGTGCGTGAGGGACGTCAACGCGGCGCAAGACCCGAGGCTCAACATCGTCGAGCGTGATCTTGAGGCGGGCAATGGAATCGGCGATCACGCGGCCAGATTAGCCGTTGTCCGCGCTTGCGCCCAGTTCCACAGCAGTGGTTCATCTGAGTGGCGGTTGGGGTGGTGTCTATGATCTATCAGTCCGAAAAACGGCGATATCACCCGGAAACCTGGCGGCGTCCCGAGTAGCTAAACTCGCTGTTTTCCGCCGTTCGCGTGAAAATACCGGCATTACTTAGTCTTGACCGGATGTACCGCATCAGGTACAGTACCATATGAGGTACTAGGCGTGGCAAGGCGACCAAAGAAGATACCGGCATTCTTTTACGAGACGCCCGGTGGAGCAGAGCCGGTGCGCGACTGGCTAAGGCAGATGGATGACGACGATCGGCGCGTGATCGGCGAAGACGTTGCGACCGTTGAGTATGGATGGCCGGTTGGCATGCCGATCTGCCGTGCCGTGCGCTAGGGAGCAGGCTCTGGGGGGTTCGTTCCTCACTTCCGAGCCAACGTGAGGCGAGAGTGATCTTCGCCGTGATCGAGGAACGAATGGTGTTGCTGCACGGGTTTATCAAGAAGACCCAGAAGACACCAAAGGCTGATATCGATCTGGCGCTGAAGCGTATGAAGGAGATTGAAGAATGAAGGCCAAGAAGAAGGGACGTGTGGGTTCAAGCTTCGACGCCTTTCTGAAGAGCGAAGGTCGCTACGAGGACACTCAAGCGGTGGCGATCAAGCGCGTGCTTGCCTGGCAAATCGAGCAGGCCATGAAGAAGGGTGACGTTACAAAGGCGGAAATGGCGCGGCGCATGCACACCAGCCGTAGCCAACTCGACCGTTTGCTCGATCCGGAAAACCACGCCGTCAGCTTGGAAACCCTTGCTCGCGCTGCGCATGCGGTGGGGCGCAGCCTCAAACTCGAACTTGTCTAGTCGTTACGGCCGGAATCGGCGAAATCGAGCCTTCGACAGCACGTGATTGAAGCGACCAGTTGGGTCGCCAAATGGCCACGACAGCTAGGCGGTTAGATCCAAGAGCATGCCGCTCGGCTCGATTGTAGCCCCTCGCGTCCCACGGCTCGGATCAATGGGAGCGTCCACGCCATATGGGCCGCTCTTTGGGTGTTGTGGGTCTATGTGCTTCTTGGCGTAGTCGACGTCGCAACGGCCTTGAGAGGCCGTAGTGAAGCGAACTACGTCAATCTGGGGCTCAACACGGGCAACCAGCCCCGCT
The DNA here is from genome assembly GCA_963847165.1 of uncultured Pseudomonadota bacterium. GTDB lineage: Bacteria > Pseudomonadota > Alphaproteobacteria > Caulobacterales > Aquidulcibacteraceae > Vitreimonas. Next base: position 268,783 of record CAWJYY010000021.1, on the reverse strand, counting down.
ACGCAATCCCGATGAGTTGTCACACAGCCTCGGCCCATGGCGGACACCTGCACACGATGGTCCGGATGACGCGCCGCCCGGTGAGGGCGTTTGAACCCCACGGGTTACGCTTCCGGTGTCCCCGCATCCAAGCGAGCCGGGCTTCGCATCCAGTGTTTGATCTGCGCTTGATCCAGGGGAGGATAGCCGATGCTCAAAAGGTCGATTCAATTAGTCCTGACTGCCTATGCTGCCGCGGTGACGCTGGTTGCCGTGGGCGCCAGTGCTTATGCCACTTCAAGCCCACGAAGCGCCACTTTCGATACAATTAGCGTCAGGCGCATCAACGTTGTCGAGGCTGACGGCACTTTACGAACCGTGATCTCAAACCGGGCGGATTTTCCGGGCACCTACATCCATGGTGTCGAGCATCCACGGGAAGACCGACCGACCGCTGGCATGATCTTTCTCGATGATGAGGGCAGCGAAATCGGCGGAATGGTTTATGGCGGCTCGCGCGCACCCGACGGCACGACCGAGAGCCACGGACATATGAGCTTCGATCAATACAACGCGACCCAGGTGTTTGCGGTGAGTTCTTGGGAAGAAGCCGGGAGCGTGGTTCACGACTCTATTTTTCCGATTGGCGAGATCGGCCTGGCGAAACCGGGCAAACGAGACTTGTTCTCGGCAAGACTCCAAATCGGAACGTGGGCTTGACCATCAATGATTCTCAGGGACGACCGCGTATACGGATACGAGTTCTCGCGAACGATCAGCCCGAAATAGTTATGCTCGATGAGAACGGGCGCGAGACAGGCCGCCTTCCCCAAGCCGGCATCACTGCTCGCTCATCCTGATAGGAGGACGCCAAGCAATCGACGCCGTCGGCGAGAAGGAGCCGTCTTAGCGTGGACGCTGCTAACGGCGAGATTGTAGCAATTGCGCCGGTGGCCGGCGGGAGATGAAACAGCGAGTTTTTGCGACGAAGCTCAATGGCCGGATGCCGGCTCAAACCGTAATCTCTGCGCAAGATGGCGCCGCGTTCTCTTGCCTTTGGGGTCTTGCTCTGGCTCGGCGGCTGCATCCACGGCGCGCCCGATTTATGCGGCGACGCGCTTGAGCGGCGTATAGCGCAGGACATCCGGATCGTCGATGCGGGCGAGCGCGTTGACGCCACGACTGATGAGAATGCGCGCACGCCCGAGCAACGTCACTCCGTGGCCCAAGCGGACGCCATTCTGAATGCGCACGATCGCGTCGTCGATGCGAGCGATCTCGCCATTCTGGACCACTCGCTTGCGCTCATGACAACAGACAGCCAGTGGAATTGAGCGGACACACGACAATGCGATCCCGCGGACACGAAGTTCACGTTATTTTGCGCTTTGCAGAAGGCGTCGATAGAGGTCCTTGGTCAGTACGAACATCGGCGTGCGGCGCTGCAAGAAGTGCGGTTCGCCGTCGAGGAGGCAACGGTCGGTCGTCAGTATGAACATCGTCTGCGCGATTTTAACAACGATCCGCACACGACGCTTGCCGGTCTGCGCTCAGTAATTGTGATCGCGCGGCAGCGCGTGGCTGCGCGACTGCGCGACGAGCAGCAACGATGCCTTAGTTAGCCTTCGCGGCGACGCCCAAGGCGGCTCGAGGTGAGATTGCGAACGACCGAGAACGGCGAAAGCCTGCCCCCGAGGCGCCGAATGAGCGGTGGGCGGACTTCGGTCGTTGAGGGCTTGGCGGCTGAAGGCGGACGCTTTCGCGAGAACTGGGCTGCCGCGCGTGACGCCCCGCGCAGTTCAAAAGCAGGCGACGTGCATGAAATAAGCGAGGTACAATTCGCCAGGATGGTCAGCGCACCATGCCACCGTCGGCTCGAAAGCCGTAGCTATCCTGCGAGCCTCCGCACGGCGCATCCAACCTACTCTCGACCCGCATCGCCCTAAAAGTTCGGTTGGTGTTGGGATTTTCGGGCACCAGGGGGAGTTACATGATCATTGAGCGCACAAACACGCCCGTCGCCACATGGATTGGCCTGTTGCTAGCGCTGGGGCTTCCGGCCGCCTTGATCTCAACGGGCGCCCTACGCGCCGTTCTATCGAGCTTCGTCCCAGTCGACAGTATCGCCTACGCGGGCCTTCGCGAAGCGTTTTTCTGGAGTTCTCATGGCACTCGTTTTGCTCGTGCTGACGGTCGGCGAACGACAACCGCTCTCGGCAATCGGCCTAAAGCGGCTTGGATGGACCAGCCTCCTTTGGGGCGCACTCGGCTTCGCGGTTATCTTTGTGACGCAGCCTCTCGGCCGGATGCTCGTGCACGCTCTGGGCGCCGCTGCCTCGCAAGCGAGCGCAATCAATCGAATTGCCGCGCTGCCGATTTGGCTCGTGGGACTTACCGTGTTGCGCGCGGGCGTGTGTGAAGAGGTGTTGTTCAGAGGATATGGCATCGAGCGTCTCACAGCTCTATCCGGCAGCCGCCTGCTCGGCGCAATTCTTCCCGCCTTAGTCTTTATGCTTGCTCATGCGGAGGCTTACGGGGCAAGCTACATGCTCAACATTTTGCCCGTGACAACAATTCTCGTCGCGCTCTATCTGTGGCGGCGCGACCTCTGGTCCAACATTCTTGCTCATTTGTTGACGGACGGAATCGGCCTGACGTTCATTATCTTTGGCCGCCATCACTAAATTCTGGCTTCATTTCAAAACCACGTTACCGCCACGTCCGAGTACGGCGACTTCACGCCGGTCTTGGTGTGCAAGCGCGAAAGGCGGATTGGCAGCAACTGAGACATGCCTGAAATCGCCTTCAGGGCAGGCTGGCCCGAAGCGGTCATCCGCCTTGCAGGGCTCTGTGAAAGCCTTGCTGATCCCGTACTGACAATTCGAGGCGCTGCTCTTCGCGCCCATCAACTATCAGCAGCATTCTATCGCCAAGCAGTGCGCCACCCACGGTGAGTTTCACCGCGCTGACCGGGACTGTGATCTCTAGCCCGTAGATTTCCGGCAAGAACATCAGATTGAAAGGGAACATGGGCACGACACTAAGCGTGCCCCGTGACACATGGATCAGAAGGCAATTTCTGGCTCCGCCAAAGCGCGTCAGGAGATTTTTTAATGAGCGACCGGAGCGCCAAGCCTCCGAAAAGTCCGCGTCATTTGGTGTTCGAGGAAAGATCGGCTTGTCCGATATTCGCCTATAGAAGATCGAGGCTGCGATCTAACCGGCGATCCAGACGATGGCCAGAAATGTGAAGTTCAATTCGCCCACCCCAGCTCTTTAGGCAAGTGCTCGCCCCGGCGCAAACGCCCAGCTTTTTTCGACGACTCTTTCTCATGCGTTACGTCCGTTACCGGCGAAACGCTACGGGTCGAAGTGTGCAAGCGCGAAAGGCCGATTGGCGGCTCAAATCAGACGAACGAAAATATGGGTCTTGGGCGGGCGCTGGCCCAAAGCGGAGATTGGCCCTCGTGGCGTCGGGCTCGACTGTCAAAGAGTACGATGCGCGCCGCTCACTCACGAACGCGGATAATCGTCTTCCCCGAGCGTCGCTCGGTCGTGTTGAAGGCGGCGACGGCATCGTCGAGGCTCGCGACGGCGCCGATGTTCGCCCGCAGTCGACCGTCCCGCACCCGCTGAGCGATCTCACTCAGTTGGAGACGATCGGACTCGACGACGAAGTCGATCGCCAGGCCGTCGGCGGGCCGTGCTTCGGACGGCCCAACAATGGACACCAGCGTTCCTCCGGTTCGAACCAGGCGCGCGGATCGCTTCCCAATGTCGCCGCCGATGAGATCGAACACCAAATCGACGCCGCCGACGTCTTCGAGGACGTCATTGCCGAGGTCGATGAATTCCTGCGCGCCGAAGTCGAGCGCCTTCTGACGGTCGGCGGCGCGTCCGGTGCCGATGACGTAGGCGCCCGCCAATCGTGCGAGTTGCGTCACCATCGAACCGACTGCGCCGGCCGCGCCATGCGCGATGACGCTTTGGCCTGCCCGAAGGCGGCCATGCTCGAACAGTCCTTGCCAAGCTGTCAGGCCCGAGATCGGCAGGCTTGCGCCCACTGTGAAGTCGACGTCGCCCGGCAGCGGCGCGAGATTGCGCGCCTCGACGGCCGCGTACTGCGCCAAAGCGCCGTCGCGATACCAGTCGGTGAGACCGAACACCCGCTGTCCCACCGAGAGCCCGGTCGTGCCATAGCCGAGGGCGGTGACGACTCCGGCCAACTCGTGACCGGGAATTGTCGGTGTTCGGTCGCGGTCGAGGCGATCGGTCCAAGTCGAGGGCCACGCCAACTCAGTCCCGACAAATCCCGACGCAGAAACCTGAACGATGACGTCATTTATCGCCGCCTGCGGCTTCGGTCGCTCCGCCAGCTCCATCCCGACGGTTCCCGCAGCCTGGTCGGTCACAACGATTGCCTTCATCTTTCACCTCCTTGGTGAGCGAGGTAACTCGAACGCGAGATGTGACGAGGGATAGGTAATAAGTTTTGGCAGTGCGTTTCGTGACGACGCAGGCGCCTGAAAGCGTATCACCTACGGCGCAGTGGGCGCTCGTGTCCGGTTTCGGCGAACTCCGGCCCTTGCGAGGGCGACGCCGCGTGCGGCGGCTTTGGAGAGAGCCAGTCATTCGCTGAATTTGTGGCACGGTCGAGTTCGATGCAGACATTGGTGCTTGTCTCACGAGGAGGATAGTTGGTCCGCTTGATCAGCGGACTGACGCTGCAAATGAAGTATTTCCTATAGTCCTTACCTTTGCCGTTCCGGCCATCCTGAGCGGGTCGCGTTGCCAATGGAGAGGCGCGCGCCAAAGAGTGTGGCGAATAATTGGCGGGACCGTGTTCGAAGCTGTCCGCAAGTCTCAAGCTCGCTCAATCCGGCAAACCAGCCAAACGCAGCGCGGCCACATCGTTGTCGATCTCACGGTCGTCTCGCCGCACCTGGCTCGCTACAAACTGTTTGATCGACATTTGCGGCCGTTTTGACAAGAGACGCGTAATTGCGGTGCGAGCTTCCTCAGTTCGGCCGGCGCGTTGCAAGATTATCGCGAGATCCAATTGACCGAAACCGGCGCTGTGTTCGGAGTATTTCGTGAACGCCGCTAATGCTTCCTCGCTTCTGCCGCCCAGCCGATATGCTAGCCCGGCAATACCGAGGTAATTTGGCGGCGGCTTTGGGCTGAGGCGCATAGCGCGCTCGATTGCCTCAATGGCTTCGTCGTGGCACCCAGCAGCCGTCAACACGGTGGCAGCGAAGGCGGCGATGTCGGCAGAGCCCGGCGCTAGGCTCCGAGCTTTCCGCACAGCGTCGACAGCTTCGTCAAACTGCCGGTCCAGGCGAAGCAGCATGCCAGCGGAAATATGGGCATCAGGATTATCAGGGTTGAGTTCAAGCGCCGCCCTTACATGCGCTTGGCCAATAGCAATGGCGCTGTTGCGATCGCCCCACCAACCCAGCCGCGCGTCTGCGACGCGCAAATTGGCGAGCATGGCGTGCAGTTCGCTGGATCGCGGGTCCAGGACGAGCGCGGCCTCCCAACACGCACGGGCGCGTCCCATTCCATCGGTCGTCATCACGCCGGTGCGATAGTAGGCCAATCCCTGCGCCCACAACGTCCAAGCCGCCACATTGCTCGTCGTCGTGTAGCGAACGCGCGCTTGTTCGCCTTCAGTCAGCTGAACCTGCATTTCAGTGGCCAAAATCAGCGTGAGCTCGTCCTGCAGGGCGAAAATGTCATCGACGTCACGGTCGAAGCGCTCGGCCCAAACGTGTCCGCCAGTCTCTGCATCGATCAGTTGCGTCGTTATGCGCATGCGATTGCCGCTGCGACGCGCGCCCCCTTCCAGCACAAAGCGAACGCCGAGTTCTCTTGCCACCTCTCGCACGTCCACAGCGCGTCCCTTGTAGAGATAGGTCGAGTTGCGGGCGATGACGGTGAGGCCAGACAGCTTCGACAACGTCGTGATGATGTCTTCCACCAATCCGTCGACAAAGAACTCTTGTTCAAGATCATTACTCAGATTGGCAAAGGGAAGCACAGCCAGCGACGGAAGACGTTCGTCGGGGGACGCAGCCGCACTTGCTATGGTTACGTTGGCTGTCCATTTCCATGCCTTGATCGGATGGTCGATGTGCTTAAGGCTCAGAGCGCCCGCGGCTGCAAAGGGTGCCTGGATTTTGCCTAGAATTTGATCATGCACGGCATCGGAAATCAAAATGCCCTTTGTGGGGGCTTCCTTCTCAAGCCGTGCCGCGACGTTGACGCCATCGCCAAGGAGGTCATCGCCGTCTACGACAACGTCGCCCACATGCACCCCGACTCTCAGCAGTAGCGCCGATGGGTCTGACATTTCCTGGATGGCAATGGCGCAGCGCACAGCATCCACGGCGCTGCCAAACTCGGCCAGTTTGCCGTCGCCCATGGATTTGAAAACGCGCCCGCGAAATTGCGTCACGGCTGGGTCGAAGGTGTTCGCCCAGAGTGTCTTCAGAGCGGACAGCGTGCCTGCCTCATCCAGCCGTATTTTTCGGCTGTAACCGACCACATCGGCGGCGAGGATCGCCGCTAATCGTCGCTGCATTGGCGCATGCGTCATAAGACAACTCCGCCCCGACGATCGTAGCTTCAATTAGCGGGCGCTGCGAGTTGTCGCTGGAGCGATGGTGGGCGTTCGCGGCCGCGGTTCCCAATGTGCGTCGGCCAACCGGCCCGAAGCCGCTGCTTCGACCGGACAATCCTGATCTCAAATTTCACGCTGTCTTGCTGGACGTCGATCACTCGCCGCGCGGCTTGCTCGATCCGGCCCATGCCGCCTTGTACTCCGCCTCCGCTAGCTCTGCTGGAGTGAGCGCAGGGGTCTTAAAGGGAGCCGCCCTGTGCTCAACCGGGCGGCGCGAAAAGCCAAGTCGCGTGCGCGCCCGGCCCCACGGTCAATGTCGAATGGCCGATTTGTTCGACGTGAGGGGCGGCAGGCGCGTTCAAGACGAAATCGATGCGCCGCATTCCGCCGTGGTCGCGGGTGACGGCGTCGAGCGTGATTGTGGTTTGATTATCACGGGCGATGAGATGCGCCGGCGTTTCGGTCACTGCAAAGCCGGCCGCCGCGAACATCGGACGCGCCATAGCTATATCGTGAGGCGTTGTTGCGATTTCGACGGCAGAGACATCGCGCATCAAACGCGCTTGATATTCGTCAGGCAACGAGCGTTCGCGGCTGATGACATCGTCGGGTCCCGCCGCGGGCTCTTTCTCGCTGCGGGCATCGTTCATGAAGCTAGGCAGATATTCAATTGCCCAGATGGAGAGGGCATCGCCGTCGCCATGGGGTGACACCATGTTGAACCAGGGTACCTGCTCAGCGCCGTATTGTCGCGAGCGTTGCCCGGTGTCTGGATTGGCGACACCTTCCTGCGCAAGGCGTGTGGTGAGCTCCGCAAGACCGCCGACGCGATCGGGCGACAAGACTATTCCAGTTGAGTTTAAATCGCCGCCGCCGTCACGAGGTCCGAAGAGTTCGAGATAGGTCTGGCGGCCCGTAATGTAGTGCCCCGTCCAGCTTTCACCGCGATCAGCGTGTGTGGTGCTTACGGTCAAAACGCCAAAGCGGCGCAGATAGTCGGAATGTTCAATGGCATCCGCGGTCTCCTGGTCGAGCACCACAAAGGCGTGATTGAGAAAAGCAATCTGCGGCTGGGAGGTTGGCGCAGCCTGTGTCGCGCACGCGCTCGTGGCCATCAGGACGGCAAGTGCAAGGATGGGGCGCAAGTGAAGCTCCATGCAGAGCGGATGAATCCCGGGACGTCACGGCGGGCGGGCGTCCGTTTTCCGCAGATTAGCGTCTTGCCAGGCCCATGTCTCTTTGTGATCAACGGGGAGGCCGACCCATCCGCTCGTTATGATTTTGACGCCTCGATCCAGTTTGAGCGCGAATGACCGCAAGCGGCGAAGTCCAGCCGCGATTGATGTGCGGGCGCGAGGGCCGGTTGGCGTCTGAACTCCGACATAGTGAAATCGACCTTGAGGCAGGGTGTCGCCCAAAACAGACTTTCGCCACTAATGCTCTCGCGCTGATGGCGCGTTGGCGCTGACGATTGCCGGCGCCTCGTGGACGAGCTCATCATTCGTGAGGGCGTCCACCATAAAGAGTGCGAAATCGATGCGTCGCGTCATATTGCTTGCAAGGACTGGGTCGCCCACATGGCGGCTCCATACCGGAAGGCCTTCACTTTCGCCCTCTTCAAGGTCGCTGCCGCGCACCACGGTCCAGCGCGCTGTGCTGGCAAAGATGCGTCTGCATGCTTCTACCTGATCATCGAGATCTACAGCGCGCAGCGCCTTTGCGATGAAGCCGAGAACGGACACAGTCATTTTGAGCTTGAGCGTGTATTTGTCTTTGCCGTCACGCGTGATGTGCCATCCGCAGGAGAAGATCAGACGGGCATCCGCGGGGGAAAAGTCGAGCACAGCTTGCGCGGTGCCGGACGCGTACTTCTGCATCCCCCAAGGTGCAAGCACCGTGAGCACGCCATCGCAGCCGGAGACCGCCTTTTCGATCACGGCGCGGTCATCGGTTCTGCCGGGGAGGATCGTGATCCGATCCTTGAAGGCGTCCAGTTTGGCGACGCTTTCAGCGCGGCACACGCCGACGACCTCGTAGCCGCGATCGAGGCAATGTCGCACCATGTAGTGGCCAAGCTTTCCCGACGCTCCGACAATGCAAACTCTCATAATTGGTCTCCCCCAATTGGTTCGGAACGGGGCCTAAGCCGCCGCCGCGACGAAAAGGGCCGCACGTGCGCCCCAGGCGCCGGTTGCAACGCCATGGCCAATCAGAATGGACAAGTTGGTCTGGGTTTGACGTGCGCCGTCGGCCATCGAGATCAAGTGCACATTGACGAAGCAATTTGCGTTCGGTTCAGCGCGCACGGGACGCAGCGCTGCAGTATGACCGGCGCTTGCGACCGCAAATGCAGCGGCAATGACGGCGAAGAGCCCGGGGTGATGATCGCAGTTCTATCTAAGATCAGTTCACCTCCGAGATGATCGGCCCGGTTTACGGTCTCAAACTCAAATAGCAACCTTGCATGTGGAAATGCGCCAATTCTGCTGGGCTGATCGTTGCAGAAATCTGGATCCGCTCGCAACGCCGCCTGGAAGTCCGCCGGAATGTGGCCGCTGCGGCGGCCCAAATGGCCGGAAACGGTGATAGCCGGACTTAGCGCACGAAGCATGCGAGCGGCAGGATTTGAGCGGCTAAGCCGGTCGTGAAATGTGGCCATCGGGCGCGCGGTGGCCCTAAACTGCCATTCAAATAGGACTAGAACCGACGGAGGTGAGCGGGCGATCTATCGCGCCGTAACGATATCGCCGCTCTGAATGGGACGCGGAGTATCCGCCCAAAGAAGCGCGACATTTGAAAACTGAACGGGGATGCCTGCGCATAGGAGCGGGTCGGGACGATCGCAGACGTGGAAATGGAGATGCGGTTCTGTCGAGTTGCCGGAAGACCCCAACCTTCCCAGCACCTCGCCGCCTCTCACCGTATCCCCTGGCCTGACCCGAACAGAGTGCGGCTGAAGATGGGCGTACAGGGAGTACTGGCCGTTGCCATGGTCGATCATCACATAATTTCCGGCCGCCCAATCAGGTCCCGACCTTGCTATTCCTTCTATTGCCTCGGAAACGTGTCGGGCGGCATACGCTTCCGACGTTTCGTGCAATCGCTGGACGGCTTCTCGGTTCTCGGGTTGATCGTCTTCCACCCGCACAACGTGTCCGTCCGCGGCTGCGAGAACGGGTGCTCCATATGCATAATAATCTTCAAGCCGCAGCCCCGTTCCCCGGTGCGTTACACCGGCGCCGCCTAATTTGGCGATGTCCAGCGCGAATTCCTCAGGAACGTGCGCGCGATGACCAGTGTGAAAGCTCGGTCCCCATCCAACATACCACACCCCTCTGAGAGGAAAGCGATAGAGCGCCGTAACTTCTTCGTTGATCGGGATTGTTGCGCTCAGCGTGACGTGACGACCGTCAACCGCGCCGTCTACGGTCACGAGCGCGGTGTCTCGCGTGTGATCGTACGCGAAAACCTCGTTGACTATGATCAATGCCTGGTTGCGATTTAGCGCGGGTCCGCCAGCGGTGACGTCGGGCGGCACGAGAGCGTTCCCGCAGAACTCAAACGCCGTGGACCGCATTTCCTGTAAGAGCGGCGGTCCATTGCCAACCCACCGAACGATTTCTGGGCGCTCGAGGGTTCGAGTATCAAGTGTGCGCCCGTGATCGAGGAGCGATATGGCGACGCGCTCGATAACGAACTCGCCAAATCTCCGGTTGAGGATCGCGATACCTGGGATCTGCAAAGTCTTGAGGCGCCCTTGCTCGTCCAATGGGTAGGCGTGCACTAGCGTTGTCGGACAAAAGCGCACTTGAACGTCATCGGCTTCCTCAGCATTCGCAATCGCGGAGGCGGCCAATGCGGCGGCTATACCGATTGCGAACAAGAGGGCTTTCATGATCAGCTCCGCTCCCGTGCGGCAAAGGTTGGCGAACCTTTGTTAGCCTCTGCGTAGGCGATCGGAAAGTCAGGTTTCCGCGAAGTCCCGCCGCGAATGGTTTGCGGGCGCGAAGGGCGGGTTGTGGCTGAACGCGGACTCTCTTGAAATTACGTCCTGGTCTTGGAAATGAGACTGACGACTAAAGCTATCCCAATCGCTGGCGAACGGCCTGGAATTCCAGGAGGCCCCTGGATTCCAGTGCTCAACTTACATCAATTAGAATTAGCGCCCGCTGTGCATTCCCAATAGCGAATGCCGCTCACGTTCGGAACCTGTTGCGCTACTTGTCCGGTTGCGCAGGTGCCGCGCGGCGCCTGAGCTAAGCATGCTCCGCCGCTATGCAGATGGGCTTGACCAGTTGGACATTGCGCGACGGCGCACACACCACCGTTCGGAACGACGCTTCCATCAGGACAAATTGTCCCCGGCTGAGGTTCATGGGTTACGGGCGCGCCGGAATGGTTTTGCGGTGGGTGAACCGGATTGCCGAAAGCAAAGCTCCCAACAGCTGACAACGCCATCGCGGAAACCGCGCAGGCGAAGACCTTGAGCTTCATTGCATTTTCCCCTTGTGCCTGGGCGCCGTAAGCGAGCGCCTCGCCCTCGTGCTCCGATCCTAAGACAAGAGCGTGGAGCGCGCCAGCCTTTCAGGCCGAGAGGAGTTGCGCAATCGATTGGTAGCGCCGGCCCGGATGTCGCGTTTCGGCGAGATTCTGCCGGTCTTAGTGTGCAAGCGCGGACGGCGGATTGGCGGCTGACCTCGGACGCTTGGAAAATCGGCGTCAGGGCAGGGCTTGGCCCTTGATCGCCATTCGTCGCGCACCCTGAATTGTCAGGTTTGAAGTCGCGATTTCAACCGGTCGAGGCAACACTTTAGTCTTTTTGGTCAGACTGGAGTGAAGCCGATGAAGTATCGACGCCGCATCTACTATTCAGCCGCGCAACGGGATCTGATGTGGGATCGATGGCGGCGCGGGGACTCGATGCACGAGATTGGCCGCTTGTTCGATCGCGGCCATACCTCGGTCTACAAGGTTCTGGCGCCGACCGGCGGCATTCGCCCGCCGCCGCGGAAGCGATCGCGGTTGGCGCTTTCGCTGGCTGAGCGCGAAGAGATTTCGCGAGGTCTCGTCGCCGGCCGATCCATCCGCGCCATCGCCGCCACCCTCGGCCGCGCGCCTTCGACGATCAGCCGCGAGATCGCGCGCAATGCAGGGGCCAAACTCTATCGGGCCGCGAATGCCGACAAACGCGCCTGGCAATCGGCGCTGCGCCCGAAGCCCTGCAAATTGGCGTTGGATGGCCGCCTGCGGCAGATTGTAATCGCCAAGCTCAAGCGCCGTTGGTCGCCCCAACAGATCGCCGGATGGCTCAAACGCGAGGCCGCAAAGATCAAGGTCGGACCTGTGTCCCATGAGACCATCTATCGAAGCCTCTATGTCCAGACGCGCGGCGTTCTGAAGAAGGAATTGGCGCGTTATCTGCGCTCGCATCGGCAGATGCGCGGGTCACGCTACGCCAAGCAAACAGCCGATCGGCGCGGAAAAATCCGCAACGCCGTTTCGATCAGCGAGCGTCCCGCCTCTGTTGCCGATCGCGCCGTGCCTGGGCATTGGGAGGGCGATTTGCTCTGCGGTCCCAGTCAAAGCTTCGTTGCGACGCTGGTTGAACGCCATTCGCGTTATGTGATGCTCGCCAAAGTCACAAGCCGCCACACCGAGGCCGTGGTCAACGCCCTGATCAAACAGGCCAAGCACCTCCCCGAAGAGCTCTATAAATCGCTGACTTGGGATCGCGGCACCGAACTCGCCGACCATCAGCGCTTCACCATGGAAACCGACATCGCTGTCTATTTCTGCGATCCGCAAAGCCCCTGGCAGCGCGGATCTAACGAAAACACCAACCGCCTCTTGCGAGAGTACCTGCCAAAAGGGACCGACCTGTCGCGGCACTCTCAGGCTCAGCTCAACAAAATCGCCCGCGAACTCAATGAGCGGCCGCGAAAAACGCTGGACTACCAAACCCCCGCTGAGCGATTTAACGAATGTGTTGCAGCGACCCGTTGAGCGCGCCAGTCAAAGTCGGACACAGTCGCGTGATCTGCGGCGCCTTGGCCAGACAACCGAACGGCGCATTGCAGACGCGAACAATCCCATTCGCATACTTCCGATCGGGACCTGGGGACATCAGGGCCGCAAAAGCCGGCGGAACAGATCCACCTGTTCATTGGCAATGCGCAGCCGCGCCTCGGCGTCGAGATCATTCCAATGCATGACGATCCAACGGTCCAGCGCCTCGGCCAAGCCCATGGCGCTGTCGATGAGCAGCGTATCGGGAATGTCTGTGCGAATGGCGCCCAGCGCTTGGCCACGCGCAACAATGCGCGCAATCCAAAGCCGCGCGGCTTGGAACGGGCGATTTGTCGGTGCGCCGTGTTTGGGGTTATCGCGCAGCCGATAGAACATGCGCGCGAGTTTCATGTACCAGGCGTTTGAATTAGCCAGCATGATGAGGCGCCGGAACAGACCTTCAAACTCGCTCCAGAAGCTTTCCGCGGTCAGTTTCTCAAGATCGACGCCGCCGATTTCCTTGAACAGAAACTCGATCGAACGCTCCACGAGCGTGGTGAAGAGATCGGCCTTGTCGTCGAAGTAATAGTAGAGCGAGCTTTTGCTCATGCCCGCATGCGTAATGATGCGGTTGAGCGAGGCGCCGTCATAGCCTTGCGCGGAAAACTCTTCGGCGGCGCTGTCGATCAAGCGCTGCTGACGTTCCGGCTCGAGATTCTCAAAACGTGTGCGGCCCATGGGTTGACCAATACAATGCGAGCGATTATGGACCACTTATGTGGACCGAACGGTACACATACATGGTACAGTCAATTTTGGGAGCGCGCGAGCCCAGATCGAGGCCAGTGCTGCGGCTGGAGGCAAAGAAATGAAGGCAAGCTGGGCGCAAGCGTTGGCGGGGCTATGTCTCTTGCTCGCCACGCTTCCCGGCGGCGCCGTCGCTCAGGATGCCGACGCACTTGTCCGCGCCGCGTTTAACAATTGGCGCGCGCAGAGTTCCTACTCGGAGATCACGATGACCGTGCATCGCCCGGATTGGGAGCGCCGTTCGTCGATGGAGGCCTGGACGCGCGGCGATGACGACGCGCTGGTGCGCTTCACGGCGCCCGCGCAGGATGCTGGCAACGCCACGCTGACGGTTTCCAATCAGACCTGGATCTACAATCCGCGTCTCAATCAGGTCATCCGTTTGCCGGCGAGCATGATGGCGCAATCCTGGATGGGGTCTGACTTCTCCTACAACGACCTTTCGAAGAGCGATGATCTGCTGGGGAACTATGACCATCGTGTCATCGCCGTTGAGCAAGAGAGGGGCCACGGCGTTTACACGATAGAAGCATCGCCCAAGCCTGGCGCGCCCGTCGTCTGGGGCAAGATCGTGGTGCGCGTGCGCGATGACGGCGTGCTGCTTGCCGAGACATTCTATGATCAAAACATGGCGCCCGTGCGGGCCATGACGACCGAGCGCGTGACTCATATGGGCGGGCGCGATTATCCCGCAGTCATCACCATGCGCCCAAACGGCGAGAACGATCATTGGACACGCATCGAGACGACATCGGCGCGGTTCAACTCAGCAATTCCGAACTACGTGTTCAGCCGCTCCAATCTGCAAAATCCGCGGCGCTGAGCGATGCTCCTCGGTCTCGCTTGGCGGAATATTTGGCGCCAGCCGCATCGCACCTGGCTCTCGCTGCTTTCAATCGTGATCGCCGGCATCGTGACCGTCTTCGTGCTTTCGCTGCAGCGGGGCGTCTACGCGACCATGGAAGAGAGCGTGCTAGCGCTGATGGACGGGTTTGCGCAAATCCAGCCTGCTGGTTACGCCGACGATCCCGACCCGCGCAAAACCATTGACGCGCCGCAGGCGCTGTTGGCGCGCCTTGCGCACGTCCAGGGTGTAAGCGCGGCTGCGCCGCGCGCCATGACGTTCGCCATTCTCTCCCGGGGCGAACGCAGTTTTGGGGGCGCAGTGATCGGAGTCGATCCCGCGCGGGAAGCGCGCGTCTCCACGCTCGGGCGTGCCATCGTCGAGGGGCGGCCCTTGGGAGAGGGCGATACGAATGCCGCCATCATCGGTGCCGCGCTCGCGCGCAATCTTGGCCTTCGCCCAGGGGCGACGATGACCATTCTCGGCGGTGCCCGCGACGGCTCCATCGGCGCTGATATTGTGCGCGTAGTCGGGATCTTCGCGACCGGCGCGCCCGAAGCAGATCGGCAGATCGTCGAAATCCCGCTTGCCCGTTTTCAGGCGGATTTTGCGATGGAAGAGCGCGTTAATACGATCGCGCTCTCAGGCGCGCGCTTGGACGACATTAATGCGCGTTTGCCGCAATTGCGCTCGCTTGCGGGAGATCATGGGTTGGCCGCCTTGGGCTGGACCGAACTGGAGCCCGCGCTGCACGACGTTATCTTGCTCGACGCCAGTTTTTCGGCGCTGCTCTATGTGAGCCTCGTCGTCATCGTCGCCTTCATCATCCTCAACATGCTCTTCATGTCCGTGCTGGAGCGCACGCGTGAATTCGGCATGCTCCTGGCGATTGGCATGCGCAGCGAGCAAATCGCGCGCATGGTGTGGCTTGAACTATTGATCCTCGCTGGCGTAGGCGCGGCGCTCGGCGCGTCGCTTGGCGCCGCAATAACAGCGTGGGTCGCGCGCGGCGGCATCGCCTTCGCAGGCGCCGAAGCGCTGTTTTCCCGCTGGAATATGCCTTCGACCTTATTCCCACACCTCGATATTGTGAGCGCGTTGGCGGGGCCATGCGCGCTCGCGCTGGCGATCGCTATGGCGGGCTTCATCCCGTACCTCCACATCCGAAGCTTGAAGCCGGTCGACGCCATGAGGGCGGCGTGATGGGAGCGCTCGGTCTGATAATTCCGCTGGCATGGCGCAATTTGTGGCGCAATCCGCGCCGCACCGGGATCACGCTTCTCGTGGTGTCCGCCGGTATGTGGTCCATCCTGGTTTTCGCAATTCTGTTGCACGCATGGGCGGATTCCAGCCGTGGCACGACAGTGAGGCTGTTGACTGGCGAAGGGCAGATTCATGCACAGGGATACCTGGATGATCCCACAATCGGGCATTCCATGCCGCTGCCAGGAGGGGCGCTCTTGCGCGCGCTCACGTCGCGCGATGTGAGTGCCTACGCCGCGCGCGTACGCGTCTTGGCGATTGCCCAGAGCGAGTATCGCACGCTGCCAATGACGCTCGTCGGCGTCACGCCCGCCGCCGAGCGGCGCGTTTCAAGTATTCCCGATCAGATCGCGGCAGGGCGTTACCTGCAATCACCGTCCGACGCTGGCGTCGTGATCGGCGCGCCATCTGGCGCGGCGACTGAAAACCGATCTCGGCAAACGCATCGTCGTCATGGCGCAAGCGCGCGACGGTCATCTGGCTGAGCAATCCTTTCAGATCGTCGGTTTATTTTCCGCGTCGCAGGAAGTGGAGGATGCCTACGCCTTCACCGGAATTGACACCGCCGCGGCCATGACCGGTGCTGGCGACAGCGTTTCCGAGATCGCCATCGACGCCGCGCCTGGGCAGAGGCTCGATGACGTCGTCCAGCGCTTACGGCGTGTAGCGCCCGGACTCGACGTGCAAAGCTGGGCGACGCTTGAGCCGCTCGCTTACGCTGTCGCCACATTCTTCAACGACTTCATAGGGCTTTGGCTCGCGATCATGTTCATCTTGATCGCGATCGGCGTCATCAACACCCAGCTCATGGCGGTGTTCGAACGCACCCGTGAGTTCGGCCTCATGCAGGCGCTGGGGATGCGCCCCGTTCTGGTGCTGGCGGACGTCGCGCTGGAGACATGCATTCTCGTTGCATTGGGCGTTGCGGCAGGCGCGGTGCTGGCGGCCGCGAGCGCGGCGGCGTTTCCGCACGGCCTTGACCTCGGTTTCCTGGGCCGCGGCGCGGAATTGGTGGGCGCTGGGCGCGTGCTCTATCCGCGCCTCGATCCGGCGGAGACGGCGCTTTACTGCGCCATCGTCTGGGCGCTCGCCATCGTCGCCGCGCTTTGGCCGGCTTGGCGCGCCGCGCGGATTGCTCCGGTGGAAGCGATGGCGAAGGCTACGACATGAATAAGAAGCAAGCCATCGTCGAATGCCGCGGTGTGACGAAGCACTATCGGCAGGGCGAACTGGATGTGCCGGCGCTGCGCGGTGTTGATCTTGTCATCGAACAAGGTGATTTTGCGTCGCTGGCCGGCCCCTCGGGTTCGGGAAAGACCACGCTGTTGAATATGATCGGCGGGCTTGACCGGCCCTCGGAGGGGGTCGTGTTCATCGATGGAGAAGACATAACCAAGCTGCACGCCGGCGCACTCTCCGATCTGCGCCTGCGGCGCATTGGCTTTGTGTTTCAGTCATACAATCTCATTCCCGTTCTTTCGGCGGTCGAGAATGTGGAATTCGTGCTGCAGCTAATGGGTGAAAGCGCAGCCGCGCGCCGCGCGCGCGCGATGGAGGTTCTGCGCGAAGTAGGGTTGGAAGGGGTTGAGGATCGCCGTCCGGCGCGGCTGTCGGGCGGTCAGCAGCAGCGCGTGGCCGTGGCGCGCGCGCTTGCCAGCCGGCCGGCTATCGTGCTTGCGGACGAGCCGACCGCCAATCTCGACACCAAGAACGCCGAGGATCTGATCGACCTCATGGCGCGGCTCAACCAGTCGTCCGGCGTGACGTTCCTGATGTCTACGCATGATACGCGCGTGATCGAGCGCACGCGCCGGCAAATCGAATTGACGGACGGGCGCATCAGCGCCGATTCCGGTGCGGCGCCCGCCCATGCGCGCTGAAGCCGCGCTCTCTGCATTGCTCTGCACAATGGCGGCCAGTGCAACTGCCGCATCCGCCGACGATTTGCACGCTCGCCTCGTGCTTGGGGCCTCTTACGCGGAGAATAGCGGCGCGAGCCTTGAAGCCGCTCTCGGCGCGCGCACGCGGGCCGATGCGCTTGGCGACTTTCGCCTCAGTTGGGCGCGGCGCTCCGGACCCTGGGATTTCGCGCTCGATTATGAAGCGCAGTTCGACGCTGGCGACACCCCTCCGCTGGCGCGGCGGGAGACTCAAACGGGGGCGCTTGCGCCATCGCCGCCGGCGACTTTGTTCGATTTGAGCGACACCATCACGGATCATGGGCGCTCGGTCGCCTCCCACAAGATCGATCGTCTGTCGATCGGCTATTCGAGCGCGCATCTCGTGGTGCGCGCGGGTCGCCAAGCGCTGAGCTGGGGCTCGGGGCTGGTTTTCAATCCGATGGACCTGATTGACCCATTCGTGCCTGGCGCCATCGACACGGAGTACAAGCCCGGCGCCGATATGATCTATGGCCAGTATCTCTTTGACGACGGCGGTGATCTGCAAGTCGTGCTTGCGCCGCGCGCGCAGCGTCAGGGCGACTGGCCGGACGCCGACGCTTCATCGTTCGCGCTGCATTATCACAGTGCCGCCGGCGCTATGCAGTTTTCCGCGCTGCTTGCGCGAGATCACGGCGATTGGACATTGGGTGCGGGCCTAGGCGGCGATCTTCATGGCGCCGCTTGGAACGTGGAACTTGTTCCGACGCGCGGGGGCAACGGCCGTGTCTACGCCTCCGCGCTCGCTAATGTGAGCGATGCGGCGGTGCTTCTCAATCGCAACGTGACGTTCTTCGCGGAATATTTCCATAACGGTTTTGGGGTTACGCACGGCGGGTACGCGCTCGACACATTGCCGGTGCCGCTGCTTGATCGGCTCGAGCGAGGGCAGGTCTTTGACATTAGGCGCGACTACGCCGCGATTGGCGCGCGCGTGGAGGCGACGCCGCTGTTCAATATCAGCCCGACGCTCATTCAAAATCTCGATGACGGCGGACGCTATTGGTTTATCCAGGCGGTCTATTCGCTTAGCGAGAATCGTAACCTGGTATTCGGCGCGCAAATCCCCGATGCGACGGCGCATTCAGAATTCGGCGGCGTCCCGATCGTAAGCGGCCAAGAGCCGTTGCTCGGTCCGCCGCGCTACGTCTACGTCCAGGTGCGCGCCTACTTCTAAGGCGGTCTTTCGAACGGGGGCTGATTCGCGGCGACCAAGGTCTGCCTTCAAGACCATTTGAGATCGGTATGCGGCTTCGCTGTCTGAAGCGCGCCTGAGTGCGGACGTTAGCCAATTGGAACGCAGCGTCTCCTATCGGCGAACTCTTGCCGTGTTGCGGGCGCGGACCCAAGCGGCAGGTTTGGAGCGACACTGCCAGTCGCAACATTGCGGGTCACGCCAGGACGCGGGTGATCCCTTGCGGCGAGTGCTGCCATGTTGTCCGCACCAAGTGAACGGCGTATGTGCGGGTTTGGCCCCAAGGCACTGCGAGTGAAAAGACATGAACGAACTGAGCCTGCGAAACCCGGTGTTTGCCACCTATGCCGTCGCCGCCACGCTCATGATCCTCAAGGCAGTGTCGATGTCCTGGCTCACGGTCATTCGCATGATGCAAGAGAACGGCGGCTTCCGCTCGCCCGAGGACCTCAAGAAGACACCGCTCAATCCCGCGCCAGACCCAAAACAGCTTGAGCCCAACGAACGCGTGGAACGCATCCGGCGAATCCAACTGAACGATTTGGAGAACCTGCCGTTCTTTCTTGTCGCGGGGTTGCTCTATGTGTTGACCTCGCCTGCGTTACTGCTCGCGCAATGGCTCTTTTACGGCTACGCCGCGTCGCGGTTTCTCCACTTCGCCGCCTATTTCACCGCGCAAACCCACGAAATGCGGGCCATGTTATGGACCGTGGGTTCGCTCATCCTCATCTTCATGACTGTGCGGACACTACTTGCGGCGCTTGGCTACTAACGGCGCGAACAAGCGTGGTACCGCGAATGACCTATAACGGCGAGAGCCTGCCGCCGATGGTGTGCAGGCGCGAAAGGCGGATTGGCAACTCAACCCGGACGCTTTGAAAATACGGGTAGGGGCCGGCGCTGGCCCAATGCAGCCGGTCGTACGCGACGCCACAAATCTCAGATTTCACCTATTGGTATCGGAGGTGGGACATTCGGTGGCCTGTCTCTCGTCTGCTCTCCGCTGTCCTCCACGAACGCGACGACCTCCTCAAAAGCAGGTTCGCCGATGCGTTTAATAATTGCCGTGACGGTGGCTGTATTCCTTTCCTCGGCAATGGCCAGAAAGTAGCGCCGCTCGTCGATGATAGATTCTCCGTTCGCTTCCGCCATTTTGAGGGCGCGCTCGTAGATAACATCGGCATCGAAATCGACACGGCGAAATGCTGGCGCGTCCCGAGAGGGCTGTACTTCCAGCTGCGCCTTTAGCCACTGTTCCAAACGTTCGCCAGGTCCTGTTTGCACGCCATCGAAAGCTCGCCGAATGAAGCGGGACGGAGTTTGCATGCAAGCCAACAGTCTGTGAAACGTCCGGACGGGAAGATTTCTGCGCCCGGCAAGATTCAGACTGATTCCGCAATGAGTATGCCAGATCCGGCGACAGCCGTGGGGAAACAATGCCTGCATCATGCGTCGAAAATGCCGTCCGGAGATGGGCGACGCTGGTGTCTTGCCGAGGTGAAAACCACGATTTGCGGTTGCCTAAATCACGTGACGTGCGCGTGGGACAAGTTCGGGGGATGACCTGATCCTGCCCGAGCGGCGTCCGGCATATAGACGGCGCGAGTTTGCATCTGGCTTTCGTACGGAACGTGAGAACCTGTCGCTCCGATGCAAAGGGAGAAAATCCAATTGGCTAAATCCAAGAGGACCAGCGTACCGACGCGGAGCACGGGGACGGAGCGGTTCGTAGTAGCGTTGAAGGCGCTGTAATGACGCTGGAGCGAAGGGACCGCGTTGTTCAGCCGCGATCATCGGCCAACCAGTTGAGGGAGGAGCCGATGGACAAAGGCAATGCCAGCGATGTCGGTGATGTCGTTGGTTGAACATCGGGAGCCGTGTGAATTGAGAGGTTCAAGCACGGTTCTAGGAGCGCCCGGAGGTGAGATTCCTCCGGGCGACTCGCCAAACTCAGCCGCTGACTGTGTGCCAGCGCGAACGACGGGTCAGCAACCGATTGCAGTCACCCCAAGCCAACTGCTTGCGGCCGCAGCGTATGCTTAGGGGCTGAGCTAGACCGTTCGAGCAGAACCCCAACAGCCACAACCAGCCGGGATCACGCTGCGGGCGATTGACTTCAGGCTAGTCTCAATGAAAACGCGGTCTCGGCCCGCGCGTTTGGCGGCGATCACGCATGCTTCGGCACGGCTCACAAATTGAGTGAGATTTTCCGGCTCGTTATAGCGCGCAGCGCCGGCAGAAACGCTAATCTCGCCGATCACGTCTCCCGTCGACTTGAGCGAGATTCGTTTCGATTTGATGGCGCGGCCCACCCGATCGGCGACCGCCTCAGCGAGTTTGAGATTGGTGCGTGGCATGATCATCGCAAATTCGTCTGCGCTGCGGCGGGACGCCAAAACATCTCCCTGGGCGTGAGCGCGAAGGACTGAACCGACGTATCGTAGAACTTGATCGCCCACCGAAGTGCCCCAGGCATCATTCACCCGCCTAAAATTGTCGATGTTGAAGATCAACAGGCAAAGCTCGCCATTGTTTGTGGCGGATTCCTCCAAACGCCTCTGCAGTGTTTCCTCGAGCATTCTTTGATTTGCGAGCCCGGTCAGTCCGTCGGTCAGCGCCTCGACCTTGACGCTTCTGAGCGCTGTTTGGAGTTCCACCACTTGGCAGGACGATAGCTCGATCTGCTCGGCAAGCTTTCGGTTGTGCTCAGCGACCTCGCGTGTTGTCGCCGCCAGGTGCTCTACAACATGGCGAAAGGTCTCTGAATCCAGTCCACCATCAAAGTTGTTTGCCGCTATTTGCAGCTCGTTGGCGTAGGAGCCAGCCTGTTCACCGGCCCCACGCAGGTTGTTCACAACATCATCCAACTCGCGCGCAATGGTCTCGCTTGTCTCAAGCATCTGAATGGACAATCGCGTATTGGCGAAGAACCGCTCAAACAGCGCCTCATTGGTCTCGTCAGTGAAGCGCTCGCCTCGGGCGAGGCGGTTTTCAATCTCGCGGCTGAGATCTGGATGCGCGCCGGCGACGTAAGTGGTCCAGATTTCGTAGTTTGCGGGGTTTGTTGGGATGTCTTGCGCCCCCATCCGCTCGAGGATCTTACGGGCCCGCGCCAATCCCTCCGCGCCGCGAAAGAGTGATAAATCGTTTGTCACTGTACTCCTGCCTTGGGCGTCATGCCGTCAACATCAGGGGTGCCCGTTAACACCACGTTAGTCCGGCTGATGGCGCGCGATGCGAAGGTCGACTGCTCTGCTGAGCTCATCGGTCCACCAAGCCTCGGTTTCCAGCACCCAATAAGATAGCGCCGCCGCTACCTCATCAGCGGATTGAAACTTGCCGCTATCTGCCAGCTCGAAAGCATTGGCCATGAATTCGGCTTCGGTCTTGGGCCGCCTCGCCATCACACGAACAGCCATATCGGAATAGTGTTTTCGCACCACTCAAATCTCGCGGAATCGCGGCTAACGGCGCCGCAGCGAATGGCCGTTTCCGGCGAAGTCCTGCCTCCAATGGTGTGCAGGCGCGAACGGCGGGTTGGCGGCTGAAATGAGACGGACGCAAATATGACCCTGGGGCGGGCGCTGGGCCCTTTGCGGACACTGATCCAGTGGCCGAATTGAGTATCTTGTGTTCCCAACGAGCTGCTAAGTCCTATACGGCGCGCACACTGGCTCGCTTTCACAGAAATCGGGCCAGCGACTGCTCGCACGCCAAAATCCTAATAAGCCTTCGCGCTGCATGAGCGCCCAGAATTGCGGCTTTTGCCGAAGCGGCGCCCATTGCGCGCGAAAGAGGCTGAAAATGTAGCTCCGCGAGGGCGGACCCCAACGATCAATAAGTCGAGCTGCAGCGTCCCACTCGTGCAAGTCGGCCAGCAATCCAACTGCAGTGTCGATGTACTCGTTTCCCCTGTTCAACGCCGCTAGGACTTCTGTGGCGCGTGGCGCTGCCCCGTGCCCAGCTTTCCATCGCAGCACCCGCGTGCCGAGGTCCGTATTGGCTTGCCAATGCATCTGCTGAAGCAGCAGCCACGCGTCTTGTTGACGATTGTTGGCGACGAGCGCTCGAATGAGACCGCGCGCGGCGGTGCTGTCATTGGGAGATAGATCGTGAGCCCGCTGCGCGGCCTCTAGTTGGCAAGACTTGTCGTCCATGTATTCGCAGGTGAAGGCGAGGTTGGTCCATTCGTCGGCCGACAATGGATCAAGTGAAACAGCGTCGCGGCGCGCGCGCAGCGACTCGCGCAAATAACCCACGGCGCGATAGAAGGCGCCGGCATGGCCGCCGCGCGCTTCGCCCGCGCGCACGGCGTTTGCGGCCTGGCGCCAATCGCCGCGCCAGGAATAAACTAGAGACCGAACCATGTAGGGTTCGGCCAGGCCATCATCGAGTGAGATGGCGCGTTGTGCGGCGGCCAAAGCGGGGGCCACCATTTCGGGCGTGTACACAGCGTTGGCCGGCCCGCTGTCGAGCGACTCATTTGCAACGTTTGCTTCAGCGCGCGCCAAGGCTGCCCAAGCTTGTACGAAATTCGGATCGCGATCGACGGCGCTGCGATAGAGGTCTCGTACATCGCGCCAATTGCTCTGCACACTCCTGGTCTGCATTTCACGCGCCTGCACGTAGGATTGATAGGCGTCTGCATCGACGCGATGCGGTGGCGGCGCGCTCAATCGTGCGCCAACGGCTTGCGCGACCTGCACCGCCATTTCGCGCTGAAGCAGGAAGGCATCGGTCGGCCGTCCCTCGAAAGCATGGGTCCAAATCACGCGGCCGCTCGGCGCCTCGGCGAGGTCTGCGTGCACGCGGATTTCCTGGGGGAGACGGCGCACTGAACCGATCAGGACATAGTGGACGCCAAGTTCGCGCGCCGCATTGGCCGGGGTGGCGCGATCGCCTGAGAGCGAGAAACTTGATGCGCGCGCCGTCACCTCCATGCCGCGCACGCGGGAAAGTTCGGTGATTAGCTCGTCGGCGACTTCGTCAGCGAAGGCGGGTTCCGTCTCATCGCTGTTTTCGAAGCGAAGCACGGCTAGTCGCGGCGGCTCGGTGTTACGCCAGGGGGCGTCGGGCCAGAGGCTGGCGGCGATGATGACGACGGCGAGCGCTGCGGCGGCGCCAATCCCCACCGATCGCCAACGCCGCCAAAACACACGCGGGAAGCGCTGACCGGGCTTGGCGCCCAGCGCAAATACTTCCTGTCGCTCCTGCATCTTGTCGAGCCGCACGCGGCCGAGCGCACGCGCGGTGATACCGGCTTTCTGCACCAAAGCCGCCTGGCTAATGATGGCGCTGCCCGGCTCGGCCATCTGCTGCAAGCGTGCGGCGACGTTGACGCCGTGGCCGAGCAGATCGTCGGTCTCGGTGACGATCACTTCGCCGACATGCACGCCGATGCGCAGGCTTGGAAGGTTCGCCTGTTGCAGGAGCAGCGTCGCGGCGTCGACGCCGGCCGATGCCGTTGGCAGCTCAATCATGAAGCCGTCGCCGGCGGTGTTGAATACGCGCCCGCCCATCGGCTCGACGACAGCGTCGATGGCGTCGCGTGTTTGTTTTACGGTGGCGGCGGCGGCGCGGTCGTCCTGCTCCGCCGCGCGCGAATACCCCGCAACGTCGATCGCCATAATGGTGGCGAGCTTGCGTTGTTCGGACACTGACAACCCCCGCTGCGTGGCACGTTATGGCTTCGAGGGCGCGGCGGCTAGGGATATCCGAAGCACGTTGAGGACCTTGCTTCTTGAAGCATGCTGATTTGAGCGTCAGGTGTCGGGCGAAGTCCTGCCGCCAACAGTGTGCAGGCGCGAACGACCGGTCCGCGGCTGAACTCCGACACCTGGAAAATCGATGTTCGGGCAAGGGCTGGCCGAAGCTGTGTGAAAACCGCAAATCACTTTAGAATCTGATCTCCTGAGGCGGAGGTCGGCAATGAGCGGTTTTGTGGAGGGCGTTCCGCGTGATCAGGTGACGCTGTTTCCAGACTGCCTTGATGATTTCGTGGGCGCAGACAGCGCCGTGCGGGTGGTGGATGCGTTTGCTCAATGCCGAGGCAGACTGCTGCGCGAGGCGGAGAATGTCTAATTCCGGCGAAGTCCTGCCTGCGCAAGGAGACTGGCAAGGATTACGAGGTGGAAGTCCTCGGCGATGAAGGAGTAGCAAACCACATCTAAGACAATAGTATTGAGAGTCCCATGCAGGCTGCACTCGATATTGCCATCCTGACGTTTGGCGGGGCCTATTTGCTCTACACTGCGATCGCTGGACCGCGGGACTATCGCCAGTTCAAGGTCGCCGTGGCGACGGAGGCGCGGCAAGCATTTTTACGCAAGCAATTGAGTGAAGGGGTGTTGAGCGGGGCAGGCGCTCTCTTGGCGTTGGCGCTCAAAGGCCGGTTTTCCACGTTGTTCGCCTTGCCCTCAGAATTCCGCGCAGCGCACGTGGCTCTGAACCAGCCGGTGATTGCGATCGCGTTCTGGAGCATCGTAGCTGCGTTCATTGTGCTGATGGTGGCGCCGCTCTTTGTCATTGGCGGACTAACCAACAGCGAGAAGGACGTAGGTCGGGCGCGCAAGCTCTTGGCCGCGCAGCCGCTGCTGGCGCGCAACGACCCTGAACGCTTCTGGGGCTGGCTGCTCAGCATCGACGCCGGGGTGAGCGAAGAATTGCTGTTTCGTCTGGTATTGCCGCTTTCGATCTATGCACTGAGCGGAAGCCTAACAGTAGCGCTGGTCGTCCCTCTCGTGGCGTTCGGGATCGCGCACCTCTATCAGGGCGTGGGTGGCGTCATCGCCACCGGCATTGTGGGCGCGCTTATGCTCGGCGTTTACCTCGCAAGCGGCAGCCTATGGGTCGCCATGACTGTGCACGCCTTGATCGATTTGCGCGCTGTCGTCTTGCTCGGCTGGATGGTTGCGATGAAAGCGGGCCCAGTACCGGAATTGTCCGCATAACACTCAGCGCGCAACGGCGCATTACGGCGAGTTTCTGCTGGTCTTGGTGTGCATGAGCGAACGGCGGATTGGCGACCAGACCCGGACGCTTTGAAAATCTGGGTGGGGGCGGGGCGTGGACCAATCCGGCCGGTCAATCGACCAATCGAAAATACGCAGCGAGCGCCTCGCGCGCCACAGGCTCGTCCAAACTTGGCGCATGTCCCACACCGGGCACGTCGCAAGAGAGCAACGCCGGCGCTACTTGTCTCATGCGCCTCACTGTGTTCGCCTCAAGCAGATCGGACAGCGCGCCCCGGAGCACAAGGGTTGGTCGATGTGAGGCGAGACGGCGGAAGCCGCGCCACAACAGCACCGCCGCCAGCCGCAAAGCGAGTGGCGACGGACGCGGCCTGGAGATACGCGGATCATAATCGAGTTCTGGTGTGCCGGCTGGGGTCTCGCGGAAGGTGCGGCGAGCAAAGCGCGCCCAATCATCGCTGTCGAAGTGGGGAAAGGCGGCGCCGTTGATGCGCGCGACGTAGGCAGCGGCATCGTTCCAAGTGGTCGCAGGAGCGGCCTTTCCGACGTAGCTGGCGATGCGTGTCAGACCTGCTGCGCCGGCCTCGGGGCCGATGTCGTTCAAGACCGCGCCAGCAACAGATTCAATCGCGTTCGTCGCCAGGATCATGGCGACGATTCCGCCGAGAGAAGTGCCGACTAGGTGCGCCCGCCCGATACCCGCCGCCTTGAGTAGCTCCCGAATGTCGCGTGCGTAGATCGCGGGGCGATAGTTGGCGGCGTTGGGGTCACGGGCCGAGAGACCGCGCCCGCGCAGGTCGACGGCCAGCACGCGTCGACCCTGTGCAGCTAACCACGGCGCCACATCTTCAAAATCGCGCGCGTTTCGTGTGAGCCCGGGTATGCAAATGATAGGCGTGCGAGCTTCATGGCCGCGTCCCCGATAGTCCATGGCGTGAAGACCAAGACCATCGCGTGAGAGCCATGTCATCGAAGCTGGCGTGACCGCGCCCAATGCGGGCGCGTTCACACTCGCCAATCGCGAGGGCTCAATAGCGGTAGGCAAGCGAAGCAAACACCGTGCGTGGCGGCCCATAAAAGGCGATGACGGAATCGCCGTAGAGGGTCCCGGGGAAATTGTAGCCGCCCGTACGATAGCGCTCGTCGCCAAGGTTGCGCCCGTAGACGCCAAGCCGCCAGTGCTGCGATTGCGATGTCCATACCGCGCTCAAATCATAAAGCTGATAGGCGGCCTGATCGATCGCCGGGACCGGCGTTTCAAACATCGACGTGTCGCTTCGAAACGACATCGCGCCCCGAATGTTGAGGTCGCCGGCGCCGTGCAGATCGAACCGATAATTCGCCGCGATGCTTCCGTTCCATCTCGGCGTGTTCTGGAACTGACGCTGCGAGGATACATCCTGCTGGATGAATGCCGGAGGTGGTGAAGGGTTTGGAACGTAGGCGAGATAGCTTTGGAAAGCGGCGTCAATATAGCCCAGATCGAAATCGATGCTGAAAGCCTCGGAAAGACGTGCGTGCATCTCCAGTTCGGCCCCGTCGATCCTTGAGCTGCCGACGTTGTCCACGAAGCTGACGACGCCAGTTCCCGCAGCATTCACCTGTTGGCTGGTGATTTGTTGACCGTCATAAGCGCTGTGGAAGACGGCTGCCGACAATCTCAGCCGGTCATCGAAGAAGAGCCCTTTGAAGCCGAGTTCATAAGAATCGACGACTTCCGGATCGTATCCGTTGACGGTGGCCGGTGTCGCGGTGGCGTCGCCGCGCATATCAAAGCCGCCGGACTTGAAGCCGCGACCATAGCTTGCATAGAGATTGACGTGGTCTGCGAGCGCATAGGTGAGGCTCACGTGCGGCGTGAATTCCTCGAAGGCCCGCGCGTTGGTGTAGTTGGTGAGAATCTGGAAGGGCGAAACGGCGCGGCCGGATATCGGGCTGCCCAAGCCGAGATAGTTCGCTTTGAAAACCGTTCCTTCCTTTTCATCTCTGGTCCAGCGCCCGCCGAGTTCAAGGCGCCAGCGATCGCCGAGACTAAAGTCAAAATCTCCGAACACCGCGTACGAACGGGTATCGACATTGCCGCTCGTGCCTTGGGTTAGGTTGGCGGCCCCGAGTATGGTGTCGTAATTGCCGCTCGCAGACGCATCCAAGTAGTAGACGCCAACGACGCCATTCCAGTGAGGTTGGTTGACCAACGCCTGGAACTCTTGGGAGAATTGATGATCGGAGTAGACCGAACCGCGCGCGGAAATATCGAGGATAGGCGCAGGCGTTCCGTCGAAATCGATGCCGTTGGAATTGGTTTGCCCATCGCGATAAGCGGTGATCGACTTGAACGTCAGGGCATCACTGGCTTCCCATTGACCAAGAAGCGAGACGCCTTGGGTAATCACCTCGTTGTCATCGCCTAGCCCCGACCAAGTGTCGTACACGTTGTGCTGAACGGGGAGGGCGGCCGCGGGGACATTGA
Source organism: uncultured Pseudomonadota bacterium (assembly GCA_963847165.1). Lineage (GTDB taxonomy): Bacteria > Pseudomonadota > Alphaproteobacteria > Caulobacterales > Aquidulcibacteraceae > Vitreimonas. The sequence continues at coordinate 240,686 of CAWJYY010000021.1, read as the reverse complement.
ACGGCGCACCTGCAAAGAGAGCGGGAACTGGTAGTTCGCGATGGCCGTTGTTGGTGTTGGAGTCATCATCGAGACGGTCGGCGGACAAACGGAAAAACAAGTTCGCCGTAGGCGTGAACTCAAGCGTTAGCCTGCCAGCCATCGCATCGCGGTTATTGGTATCGGCGCCCGTGAAATGATTAGTCCCGAAGCCATCGCGCTGATAATCGGCGAAGGCCGCACCCACGCGCAGGCTGTCGCTAAGCGGAACTGAGCCGGCAAGAATAACGTCATGCTGATTATAGTCGCCGATGTTGGTGCGCGCGTTGAAGCTCGGATCGGCGCTAAGCGTGGCGGTCACATATTTGATCGCGCCCCCGATGGTGTTGCGGCCATAGAGTGTGCCCTGTGGACCGCGCAGCACCTCGATGCGCTGGATGTCGAAGATGTCAAGAATGGCGCCTTGGGGACGCGCGACATACACGTCGTCGATGTAAAGCCCAACACCAGGTTCAAAGCCCCAAAGCGGATCTTGCTGTCCAACGCCGCGAATGAAGGCTGTGATCGTGGAATTGGTGCCGCGTGAAACTTGCAGTGTCAGGTTTGGGGTTGTGCGCTGCAGGGCGGTGATGTCGGTGGCGCCACGTTGGTCAAGTTGTTCGGCGCTCTGGGTGCTGACGGAAATAGGAACATCAATCAGGGATTCCTCACGGCGGCGCGCCGTGACGACGATGTCCTCGTCCGTGGAAGGCTGCCCGGCTTGCGCCTCTTGTGCGTGCGCCATGCTGGGCGCGGATGCGGCCGCCAAACAGGTGAGCGAAACCCCAGCCTGCAGCAACCAATGCGATGCCGTTCGCGCCGTCCCCGCCATTTTCCCCTCCCGTTGACGCTTTTCGCCGCGTCTTGCCGCGAAGCCTCTTAGGGATGTTCGGCGGCTGTCAAGATATTTATTAATCGACCAATAAAGAAAAGACTGGCTACTTTGGACGATCGCTTGCGAGAGGCGGTTAGGCGGGACCCAGTTGATGCGATTGCAAGCCAAGGTGGGCGAGGGCCGCCGAACGCGGCGCCGACAAGCCGAGCGGCGAGAGGAATCGAGCGAACGAATTTTGGATGCGGCAGAGGAGCTGTTCGCGAAGCGCGGCTATTATGGCGTCACTTTGAGGGAAGTGGCCTCGCACGCCTCAGCCGACAGCGCGCTCCTGCACTATTATTTCGATAGCAAATCGGGATTGTTCGATGCGGTTGTCGCCAGACGCGCCGAACTCGTCAATCAGGCGCGCATGGACTTGCTCGATCGCTATCACCGCGAGCACGGTGACGCGCTGACGGCGGAGGGTGTGGTTCTCGCCTATCTGCAGCCGACGTTTGAACTTATGAACCGCGGACCGAGCTATCGCAATTATGGTGCGGTGATCGCCAAGATCAACAGCATGGCCAGTTCGGACGAGCTCAACGTCTCGACGACGCCGTTCGACCCGATCGTCCACAAACTGGTTGGGTTGCTGCGGCGGGTTCGCCCCGGCGTCGCCGACGTCGACCTCTATTGGTTCTATCACATGTTATCAGGCGCCATCACGTTGTCGCTGGCGCAGACAGGACGAATTGATGCGTCTGTCTGGAGGGTTGTGCGCATCTTCTGACTTCGATGCAATCCGCGAACACATGGTCGCGATTTTTGGTCGGGGATTTGGCGCTCTCCCCGAAATGCGGACGCCCAAGGCGGGCGGTCCGCAAGCCGCGCGGATGAGGCCCTTTCGAATGACTGTTTTCAGCGATTTCGCGCCGCATCGGTGCGGATCTCCGAATGGCGGTTTTTCGGTGGACCCTGCCGCTGAGCCCACCAACATTGGACTGACCAGCTAACGCCCGGCCTTAAGCGTCCGCCGCCGCTAGCAGGGATTTCATTTTCTTTGGATCGCGTTCAATCGCCGGACGGATGAGTTTGAGGGCTAGAGCGACCCTTCTTCTGACGCCGCTTCCATCACTAACAGTTTGTATTCGGCGTCACCGGCCGGCGTGACGATCCAGCGATATTCTTTCCGCTGAACCAGTTTCTTGCGGAACAAGGCGTGGATGGTTCGGCGTGTGTGCGCACGCGAGAACTCGGTGTGCGATCCAGTCAGGCCGTGCTCACCAATCATCCGGAGGCAGCGCTTCTGCGGGTGCGAAAGCCTAGGGCGTTTTAATTGCTGCATGGGCCATTCCTTGCGTTGAACCACCCCTGTGGAAAACGCTAGCCTGATTCTTGCTGAACGGTTTACCGCGAAGAGATGTTTTCTCCGCTTAACAAAATCGACCAGTAATGATGTCATTTGAAATGAGGGAACGTACGAGCGGAATTCGCGGCAATGCGCGCAAGCACATCCCTTTTGCAATTGTCACTGATCGGGTTCGCGAACTTTCTGCTGCTAATCAGCGCGTTGTGCATCGCGTTCATCATCGCTATTACGGGCCCGCCAACCAAGAGCGAGATCGCCGGCTCCAGAGAACTTCCGCGACGCAGCATTCAAAGTCTCGGCAGCGCCTCATTGAGCTTCAGTGCAAGACTGTGCGACCACTTTCCACTCGCCGCACATGCCGCCGGCTTATGCCAAGCGGATCGCTCATCACAGCGAGACTTGGCTTTACACGGCGGACCCATCGCTTGCCCGCGTCGCCGCCCCCGGGCACCCTGGGCCATGCCTGTATCGGGTTCTTGGCTCAAAATCGCCTTGCCCCGATCGACATCGGAAAACAGACCGCCGGGCCAAGCGCATCGCGCAGCCACGGCCCGGCGGTTACATAAATATGTCCGAGCCTGCGGGCCGCGTGCTCGAATTGCGGACAATAGTTCTGCGCCGCGACAAAACTGAAAACACCAAATTGCCTGGGCCAATCCGGGCCGAAATCCAGGAGCACGTGCAAGGCGTCGTGCAACAAGAGTATCGGGCCCGACAGCTGGCGCACAAAGCGCCACGCTTGCTCTGCATGCCCATCGAGTACGAATGGCATACGCCGCTACACGCGCTGCAAATACAATTGAACTTGAAGCGCGAGCGAAGTCTCGCGTTCTCTTGTGCGGCGACTGGAGCCGCCTCGCCGCTTGTCCGCATAGAAGTTAGCTCCGATGTGATTGAAGTTGCACGTGGATGCCTTGCCAGCGCCCGACGATCGCTTTTCAGACCCAGGCGCCGAGACGTCGCGCGGCCAGCAATTCAGACCCATAGCCTGATGGGTTACGGCGCCCCGGGCGCTGAGATGAGGCGGGGGAGGGCGCCGGTTGGGCAAGCGGACGCCCGAAAGCGGCGCACCCGCGGCCCTGCAACGCTCTGCAAAACACCAGCAACAATCATGCGCTAGCTCTCAGCCTCAGTTGAGGGGTCAGCATGCGTTTCGCTTCCGCCGCAGCCGCGCTCGCACTTCTAGTGTCGGCGCCTTTCTCACCATCCGCCGCGCAATCGGCGCCTGCGGTCAATCCGCGCACCGTCGCCGAGCAAGTGGCGCAGGCTGTCGACGACAATTATTTCGATGCCGCGCGCGGACACACCATCGCCGAAGGGCTGCGCGCGCATGCGCAAGGCGGCGACTATGACCGCCTCACCAATCCGCTCGATCTGGCGACGGCGCTAAGTTCATATCTGCATCCGTTCGACGGACACTTCGCGGTCGTGTATCGCCCGAACGACGGGCCGCCGCCGGGTTCGCCTGGTCCCGGTCCAGGAACGGGCCAACGTCCGCCTGGTCCCGGCCAAACTGCACCCAACTCGCTGCTTGCGCGGCAGAATTACGGTTTCGTGCACACTGAAATGTTGCCGGGCGGGATCGGCTATATCGCGGTAAATCAATTCGCGCAGATCGATCCGCAGGCGCCGAACGATCCCGCGCGCATGGCGGCGGACGCGGCGTTGCAAGCGGTGGCCGGCGCGCGCGCGATCGTCGTGGACTTGCGCAATTCGCGCGGCGGCGCACCGGCCATGGTGGCGTATCTCGCCAGTTATTTCGTTCCGGCGGACGCCGCCATCTTCAACACCTTCCACACACGCGGCGCCTCGGGCAGTGAAGCCCCGGTTGGCGACCCGACCGGTCCGCGCCGCCTGAACACGCCACTCTACATTCTCGTCAACGGCGGCACCGGTTCAGCGGCAGAATCGTTCCCGTACACATTGCAAGCCGCGCATCGGGCGGTGATCGTGGGCGAGCCGACCAATGGCCGCGCCAATCCGGGCGGCTTTGTACCCCTGTCGGGCGGATTTGCCGTGTTCGTATCACGCGGTTCGCCGGAGAACCCAATCACGCACGCCAATTGGGAGGGCGCCGGCGTGCTGCCCGACGTCGCCGTGGCCTCAGCCAATGCGCTGGCGCGCGCACAGGAAATCGTGTTGCAGCATTTGCTCGACGCCGATCCGCAAGGGCCGGACGCCGCTGAAATTCGCTGGTTGTTGGCCGACATGCACGCGGCTGCGCCAGCGTTGCGCACATCCGACCTCGCCGCATATGCCGCAAGCTATGGCGAAGAGGCGAGCGTCACCGCCGAGGACGGCGCGCTTGTGCTGCACCAGGGACGACGCGCAACGACGCTGCGGCCTGTCGCCGTCGACCTGTTTGTCTCCACACTCGACCCGCTCGTGCATGTGCAATTCGAGCGGCGGAGCGGACGCGTGATCGCATTCACTTTGGTGACGCCGACGGGACCGCTCGCGCGCTTCACGCGCGTTGGGCCTTAGCCCGTTTGCGCCATCGGATCACCGCGTCAATGACGGCCCATCGGGCCTTCACCTGTCGCCAGGAACCAGTGGTGCACTTGATGGTGAGCGCCGTCCGCCATCATTCCGAGGAGACCGAGGGCCCGGATTTCGGGCAGATCCGAGGGTTGCTTGGCGGTGACGGTGACAATGGCGCCGTTATCGCTCCGCTCCGCCGTCATCGTCCAATGTGCAGCATCACCCATCGATTGAGCGTGCCCAATGACCATGTGCTGAATGGCGTCTCTGGTTCTGCCAGCGCCGGTCACGATGTAACGCATGCCGTTCGGCAGAGGCCGTTCTTGAATTGCGGCGTGGAGCGTCACCTCGTCCATATCGATCAGATGCTCTCGCAATGCGTTTACGTTGACGTGGGACCAGTCCGTGTTCGGATTGGCTTCGAGCCGCTCCACGACCTCTTGGATTGCGCCGAACGCGCTCTCGCCCGGCTGCGTCAGGCCGTGGTCCGCCATAGCGGCGTGGTCCATGCCCGCTGCATCGTGACCGGTCATTGCGGGCTGGGCGAGAGCGCCGACGGCGCTGACCAGCAACGCGGCGGCGGTTATTGCGGCAATCTTCATTCTGGCGCTCCTTCGGCGCAGCAGATTGCACGGATCCGCTGCGGCGCTTTATGATCGCAATCATGTTGGATCGTCTGTTCGCCGACATTCCGGGCGCGTCCGTCGCGGACTTCGACTCGGGCGCGGCGATATTCAGGCAGGGCGATGAAGCTGCCGCGATCTATCAGGTGCGCTCTGGCGCAGTTTCTCTCATCCGTCACACGACCGATGGCGGTTTGCTGACCGTTGCGACGGCGAGCGCAAACGAGACGTTTGCGGAGGCCTCGCTGTTTGCATCGCATTATCATTGCGACGCCGTTGCACGCGTTCCCAGTTCAGTGTTGGCGCTGCCGTCGAACGCGGTGCGCGCCTATCTTGGCGCCGAGGCGAGACACGCCATGGCGTTCGCAGAGTTCTTATCCGGCCAAGTTCGCGATTTGCGCGGTCGTCTGGAAATTCTGCGCATAAAACGCGCGCCAGAACGGGTGATGACGTGGCTTCGTTGGCGGGCGCGAGGCGACCCGCCGATGGTTGATGCAGGTGACGCATGGTCGCGCGTCGCCAGCGAACTCGGGCTGACCCCTGAAGCGCTTTATCGAACGCTATCCGGATTGGAAAAAGGCGGCCTGATCCGACGCAACGGGCGTCGAATTGCGTTGTCATGCGTGAGAAAGTGACCTGGCGTTCGATGAGAACGCGCCTGTCACGCTTGTGTAAGCGCGAACGCTCTTGCTGGTTTGGCGCGCAAGGATAAGGTCTCGCCGATGGTCCGATCTGCGCTCTTCGCCCTCGCCCTGTCAGTTTGCTCGACAGCGGCGGGCCCTCGCGAGCCCCTCGCCAGCGATGCGGAAATCAGGGCGGCGGCGGCGGCGCCGGTCCGTAGCGGCGATGCCAGCTATGTGGCGCCATATGCGCCCTTCAACGTGATCGGCGACATCTATTATGTCGGCCCACCCGGCGTGAGTTCGTTTCTGATCACCACCCCGAATGGCGATTTCCTGCTCGACGCTGGAATGCCGCAGACGGCGCCCTTGATCGAAGCGCATATCGCCGCCCTCGGTTTCAACATCCACGACGTGAAGGTTCTGTTGAACAGTCACGCTCATTACGATCACGCCGGAGGCTTGGCGCAGCTCAAGCGTGATAGCGGCGCCATATTGGTCGCGGGCGCCTCCGACGCGCCGATACTTGCGGCCGGTCAGATCAGCTACGGCCCGTCGGCCGGTGTACATTACCCGCCGGTGCGTGCGGATCGGCTCATCCACGATGGCGAGACACTGACACTCGGCGGCGTCACGCTGAGGGCGCATGCGACGCCCGGCCATACGCCGGGCTGCACGTCTTGGAGCATGGCTGTCGAAGGCGCCGATGGAGTGATGCATGAGGCGTTCTTCCATTGCAGCGCCACAGTTGCAGGCCAGCGGCTCGTCCCGCCGTCCTATCCGGGCATGATCGAGGACTATCGAGCCACGTTTGCGCGCATTCGCTCCCTTCACGCCGACGTTTTCCTGGCCAGTCACGGGGCGTTTTTCGATCTGGCAGGCAAACGCGCGCGCCAAGTCGCGGGCGACGAAAACGCCTTTGTGGATCCTCCCGGTTTGCAGAGCTACAACAACGAGATGGAATCGCAATTCAATGCCGAACTGGCGCGGGAGGCGGGCTCAGCCCGTTAGGCGTCAACCTGCCGCGTCCGCGCTACGAGGTTATCCATTCACGGTGCGATCGAGTCTCGGTCCAGCTCCTGGGTTGGACCGCGGCGGACAATTGTCGGGAGAGCGAGATGGTTGCAGCAAAGATCTATTTTGAGCGCAATTGCATCCAGCAACCTCAAGACCCGCATCCAGAGCGTGAAAGCGCTCCGCGCGGCACGGGCTGAGACTATGGCGTCTCTTGAATTGAAGGGCGTAACCAAGCGGTATGGCCGCAAGCATGTGCTGGAGGATTTGTCGCTTTCATTCCCGGCCGGGCTGACGTTGCTGATTGGACCGAGCGGCGCAGGCAAATCGACATTGCTGCGCCTCATCGCCACCGCCGAGCGTCCCAATCGCGGCGCCATCGCCTGGAACGGTAAGAGCGCGCGCGCAACGCTGCGCCGAACCCTCGGCTACGCGCCGCAAGCCGTCGATCTACCCGAGGATCTGACCGCGCGCGAATTCGCGCTCCATATCGCCGCACTAAAGGGGCTCAACCAAGGCCAAGCCGACAAGCAATTCGGCGCCATCACCGACGCGATCGGCCTACACGCTGACATCAACAACCGCATCGCCAGCTTCTCAGGCGGCATGCGCCGCAGACTCATCTTCGCCCAGGCCATGCTCGGCGCGCCGCATCTTCTGGCGCTCGATGAGCCGACGGCGGAACTCGATGGCGAAACTGCTCGCAAAGTCGGCGCGCTTGTTCTCGAACGCGCCCGCGAAGCCGTTGTGGTGATGACGACGCACCTAGCCGACGAACTCGCCCCGTACGCCGCGCAAGTGCTGCGCGTGGAGCGGGGCGGGGTTTTGCCTGCATGAGCGCTGTCGCGATCGCCAATTCATCGTTCTTGACGTCGCTGTCGCGTTATCTGCGCAGCCGATCGCTCTGGCTCATGCTGATCATCGCGCCCGTCGGGGCGCGTTATATGCTGCCCCTGGACAATGGCGGCGGCGTTAAAATCGCCGTCGGCGACAGATTGCCGGAAATGACCTCGCCCTTTCTCGGCGTCTCTCTTGGCATTGTCGTCTCCACGCTGCTCTTGCCGGTGGCGTGGCTCTATCTGCGCTCCAACACGACGCGCCATCAGCCCTGGCAAGTGGAGGAGGTGACCCCAGCGTCGCGGATCAGTATCGCGCTTGGACGCTTCGGCGCGGACGCGGCGGTGCTGCTCGCGTTCTTGGCCGCGCTCAATCTGGCGGGCATCTACCTCGCCACATTTATGCTGAGGGGCGGCGCGCTCAACATCGCCGAATTGAGCTTTGCGCTATGGCTTGTCGCCGCGCCCGCTTTGACCGGCCTCGCGGCGCTGCGCATCTTGTTCGACGCGCGGCCGCTGCTGCGCTCTGGCTTTGGCGACTTTGCCTATTTTTGCACCTGGATCGCGTCGATCGCCGTGCCTGTCGCCTCTGAGAGAGCCGCGCCTAGCCTCGCCGCAAACATGTGGGACTTCGCCGGCTTCGTCACGCCGCTCAAATTCGGGGCGCCGGCGGGCGCGCATAGCTTCTCCATCGGCGGGGGTTTCAACGTCGCCGGCTCAATTCATCTCGACGTCATGGCGGGGCTCTTGTCGCCGGGATATGTTCAATCGCGCTTCGCCTGGATCGCCATCGCCGTCATCGTCGCGATTGTCGCCGGCCTCATCTATTTGCCGCATCACCCGCGCCGCACGCGGAGTCTCGGCGGCCGCATTGGCAAACTTCTGAACGCCGGCCCGCCGCCGCGAGCGATCGCGAACGCGCCGGCCGCCGCGCCCAGCCTCGCGCCGCTCGCTTGATCTCATCGTGGCGGAATGGCGCTTGATTGGCGCAGGCCGTTTGTTCCTGGCGCTTGCGGCGGCGGTGTTGGTCGTGTCCTGGTTCGCGGACTTCCGCCATGGCGCCAGCCCCGCTGGCCTGTTGCTCCTGGTGTTTGCGCTGTCGGCGCATGCGGGACGCAGCGAAGCCCGTGGCCTCCTGGCGCTGACGCGCACCACAACGCTGACGCCCTGGCTTCGCCGCGGCGCGTTCGTCGTCGCCGGCGCCGCTTGGTCGACATTGCTCGCCCTGCCGGCGCTGCTGCGCTTGGGCTTGTTGCAGAATTGGCAGCTTGCAGCGGGAAGCGGCGGCCTCGGGGCGCTCGTCGCCATTTCCATCGCCAGCCTCACCGGTTCAGCGTTCGCGCCGCGGCTCGTCTTGCTGGTGCTTTGGTACGGCTACGCGTCCAGTTAGCCGTGAGGAGTCAGCGGCTAGAGATCTGACATCGGCGAATTCGTCTCGGTCAACTTGCCGCCGGACAACCAAAGTCGTCTGTCAATGCCCGCTCGACGCGTGCAGCGAGCCAAGGTAGGCGACGAGCGCGGCTGCTTGTTGGGGATTGTGTAACCCCGCGAATGGCATGCGCGTGCCGGGCACTGTGTGCTGCGGGCGCCTGTACAAACGCTGACAGCTGATCGCTGGTCCAGGTGATATTCGCGTGCTGCATCGCCGGCGAGTAAGCAAAACCCGCAACCGAGGCGGCGCGACGGCCAACGATACCCCAGAGGTTTGGCCCGATCATCGCGTGGCCATTGCTGAGCGCCATATGGCAGACCGCGCAATTGGCCTGGAAGACTGTCCGCCCTTGTGCGACGTCTTGCGCGGTCGCCGTCGTGCCGGCGGTCTGCAGTATGAGCGCTAATGCGCCGCCCAGTGCGATCAATAAGCGACCCATGCGAAGATCCTCAACGTATTGTTGTCGGATGCATCGCGTCCCGATCCGTCATAATTGTGGCGTGCGCCATCGAATTCCGAATAAGCCACATATTGAATGCCGACTCTGGCGTTGAAGCGCGGGCCAAACGGCGAGTGACCGTTGCCGAACGGCGTGTAATCGGCCTGAAGCATCAGCCCTGAGCTATTCGGCGAATTGGTGCGGCTGTCGCCATAAAGCAGAGAGTCCCTAGAGCCCCAGCTGTCGAAGGCGCCGATGCTGGCGCCGAAGCCTCGGTGCGAATAATAGGAGAGGTCGGCGCGTACTTCATTGAGCGTGTTATCGCGATTGGCGGCGAGACCAAGCAGCGTGCTGGCCGCCAGGCGCTGATGTTCGTTGGTGTAGCGCCCGTTGAGCGTGAACATGTTGCCGCCGCCATCGGTGTATTGATAGGACGCGTCGACGCCAAGATCGCGATAACGGTCTGTCGTTCCGGCGCTGTGATCGCGGCCTGGGTAGAGGTCGCTGAAGAGGCCAAAGGCGCCGACCTCGAAATTGTGATCGCCAAAGTTTTTCTGATAGGCGATGCGGACGTATGGCGCAGCGCCGCTGATCTCGCTGGTGTCGGCGGGATCAACGCCCATCGTGTCGATGAACGACGCGCCCGGCGACCAGTACAATCCAATTTCGGTGTAGATCGAACTATTCCACCAGGCGTAGCCGTTGACGCCCAATACGTTTTGCGCGAGCGCGTCGGCGATGAGCGGGCTTGCGGCGGGGCCAGGCGCCAAAGCGGAGTCGGTGTAGGGATAGCCCCACGCCGGCAGCGTATTCCACGGATCGGTGACGCCCGGCGAATTGTTAAGCGAAAGGCCAAGCACCGTGTCCGAGCCGAAGAGCGTTGCGTTGGTCACCAATCGCAGATCGACATTGTCCCAAGAGAAGGAACGGCCGACGCCGTCATAAGTGGTCTGAATGAAAGCGCCAAAATGCTCGCCCAGGCCGCCGGCGACAAAGAGACTGACTTGGTCGAGCGCCACATTGTTGTTGTCGGAATAGTGGGGCGCTGGTGGACCGTTCTGATCGCGTTCGGTGCGGATGTAGGAGGCGACCGCCATCATCGATACCGGCGCGACATCCCACTGTCCCACAGCCCGCATGGTGTAGCCGTGCAGTTTGAAGTCGCGGCCAAAGGCCGTGAGCTGTGGGCCGAAGCCGCCAACGTGGCATGATGAGCAGACCTGGCCGGTTTGAACCGCGAAGGCGGGCACCGCGCTCGCTGGCGCCGCAAACAAAAGTTGCGCCGCGCACACAAGCAACGAAGCGCTAATAATTCTACCGAGTCCGGTAAGAAATAAGCCTTGGCTCTTCATGATGCGTCCCCAGGCGGACACGATTGCATAGATGTTTCAGCAACCATTCAGTCCGCGTTTTCCACCTTGATCCTAAGGCATGTTTTTGCGGTTAAAGACGGGACTCGCCTCACGCGCGAGCTGCCGATCGACGCCAGCGAGGGCTGGGCGGCCGGAGATCGGACGCCATTGCGTTCAGGTCACCCTAAATCGCCGGAAGAGTTGATCGTTTGGGCAAAAGGCCGGCGCGCCAGGGCTCCTCTTAGCCTCTAGCCAGTCGAGGCAAGCGCCAACATTCGCGCATTGTCCGCACCGCTCGCGCGCCCTTTCAATGGTTGCGCCGACGTCATCATAGTGGAGTTCAAGGGCATCAACCCGCCGCCGCCGCATCATCTCGCGCATGCGGCTGTCGACGCCTAATAAATCGTCGCTCACGCGCCACCTCCAGACGAGGCTCCCAAAGGCTGTCGGCCGGAGCGCGACAGCCCCGGCCGACCACTTGTTGTGGTCTAATCGAGCTTACGTAACCTGACGCATCAGCAGGTCTTGCGACGAAGCTAGATCGAACAGGCCCTTCTCGCGCGCCTGCGCTACTTTCGACCAATAGGTCTTGTCCTCCATCATGAAGGTTTGAAGCTTGTCGAAAGTGGCGAGGTCTTCGCATTCGGAGAAGAAGACCAACGTGCCGGTTGGGCCGCTCAGATTTTGCCAACAAACGGCCCGTTTCACCCCGGGCCACTTCTTGATGTGCTCGACAATTTCACGCGCAAAAGCCAGCGCAGCGATTGGGTCACCTTTAATTCTGATTGAGCGTCCAAGGCCAATCATGACAGCCTCCATGTGCTGGGGCGCAAGATCGAAACAGGCGGTCGAGCGCCTAGAGCCAGCCTGGGTGCAAGCGAATAGCGACTATTGATCGAGATCAATTGCAGGACGTGACCCATTGCCGCGAGCAACGCCCGTGCGTCCGCGGATGCACCCTCTCGTCACAAAATCCTACTCGGCGGCGGTTTGAAGGGGTAGGGTGAAGCTTGGCCAAATGAATCAAGAGCAGCTCGCGTCAGCGTTCGAGAACGGCTCGGTCGTCGGCCCCGTTGAACGGATCGACACCCACCTGTCGTACGTGTTCTTGACAGGGGAACGCGCCTTCAAACTGAAACGCGCCGTGCGAATGCCGTTCGTTGATTTCACCACCGTCGAGCGCCGCCGGGCGGCATGTGAAGCCGAGCTTGAAGTCAATCGTCGCTTCGCTGGCGCGCTTTACTTGGAGGCGGCGCCGATCACACGCAGCGATCAAGATTTCTCGATCGCCGGCGGCGGAGAGGTCGTCGATTGGGTGGTGGTGATGCGCCGCTTCAATCTGCGCGACCAGTTCGACAAACTGGCCGAAGCAGGTGAACTGACGATTGCTCTCGCCAAGCGAACAGCGCAGACCGTGGCGCGCGGGCATGCGCAGGCGGCGGAGAGCCTCACCGCCGGGCACGCCGCCGATTATCGCCATGTCATCCGCGAGCTGCAAACGACGGAAGATGACGGCGCGCGGAGGCTTGGGCTCAAGTCGGCGCCACCGCTCTTGTTTGAGCGGCTCGACGCCGAATTGACGCGAGTTGATCCTCTGATTGAAGTGCGCCGTAGGCAAGGTAAGGTGAGGCGCGTGCACGGCGACCTTCATCTTCGCAACATCGCGCTGTTTGAAGGCGAGCCCACGCCATTCGACGCGCTTGAGTTCGACGAACGTCTCGCAACCACCGACGTTCTCTACGATTTGGCGTTTCTTCTCATGGATTTGCGCCGCGTCGGACTGCGCGCACACGCCAACGCCGTGATGAACGCTTATTGGGATGCGGCTGGCGAAGACGAGGCGGCGTTAGCCGTGCTGCCTTTCTTCATGAGCTTACGAGCGGCCGTGCGCATGGCCGTTGCTGTTCAAAATTCAAAACTGGAGGAAGCGCAGCGTTATCGGCGACTTGGGCTTGATCTGCTCGAGCGCGCCGACGCGATGCTGATCGCAATTGGCGGACTTTCTGGCGCAGGTAAGTCCGTTGTCGCGGAAGCGCTTGCGCCGACGCTGCCGGGTCCCGCCGGCGCCCGGCTCCTTCGCAGCGACACGTTGCGCAAGCGCATGTTGGGCTTGCCGCTTATGGAGCGAGCAGAAGCGAGCTTCTATGCGCCGGAGCGCCGGGAGGAGGTTTACCGCGAATTGGCTGCGCGCGCCGAAAATGCGGTTGCCGGCAATGCAAGCGTCGTGGCGGACGCCACCTATCGCGGGCTTCACCAACGTGAAGCCATCGCCCATGCGGCGCACGCGGTGGTGTTTAGAGGTTACTGGCTGAGCGCGCCCTTGCAGATAAGAGTGGAGCGCGTGGCGCAGCGGGTTGGCGACGCTTCCGACGCTGGCGTCAGGGTCGCGACTGAGCAGCAGGAGCCGACGGACTTGGCGGCGTCTTGGCGAACGATTGACGCAAGCGCATCGCCCTCCGCAATTGTTGCGACCATCCGCTCGGATCTCCCGGAGAAGAGTGGCGGCCTTGGGGGCGAGGTATGACCAAAGCATTTGAGTCGACCCGCGATTTGATTGTCCGCGCCGCCAACTTGGCGTCGGCCAGGGCCCTCTATGGCGGCGTCATGGGCCTTGCGCTTGTATCCGAGCGCGATGCGCTTCTGTGCTTCGAGGCGGGCGCAAGTCGGCTCTATGTCGAACCGGGAGGGGGCGGCGGCGGCGTGGCCGAATTTCTTGTTGCGGATCTCGAGGCCGCGAAGACCGATCTTGTCGCCGCGGGATGGGCATTAGTCGAGGAAGACGCAAGCATACCGCGCCTCTATCTCCGCGACCCGTTTGGGTTTGTATTCAATTTGGGCCGGCGCCGGTGACGAGCGCCGAAGACTGATGACTGGTTTGGATCGACGCGGCGGTCTCGCCATGAGATGATTACGCCATGCCGTTACTCGTCCATATCGCGCCTGAGCCGCGCATCGGGAGTATCCGAAGGGCGGGCCTGCAGCCGACGCGCCTGCGATTGCGCCACCCGCTACGCCGCCGCTGTTTCGCATCGTGTTGAGTGACGTAAGGAGTGATTATGGCGACAGATCATCACGCGTCCGACCCATTTCATCTGGCGATACCGGTCCATGACATTGCCGCCGCCAGACAGTTTTACGGCGCCGAACTCGGGTGTCCCGAGGGACGAAGCGCCGACACTTGGGTGGATTTCGATCTCTTTGGGCATCAGCTGGTTGCGCACCTCAGCCCGACCATGCCGACGCAAACGAACAATCCGGTGGACGGCCACGACGTGCCAGTGCCTCACTTTGGGGTGGTGTTGTCCATTGATCGGTGGCGCGCGCTTGCCGATCGGTTGCGCTCGTCCGGGATCAAATTCGTGATCGAGCCGCACGTGCGGTTCGAAGGCCAAATTGGCGAGCAAGCGACGATGTTCTTTCTGGATCCGAGCGGCAATGCTCTTGAATTCAAGGCGTTTCGTGACCGCAATGCGCTCTTCGCGCGCTAGCGCTTGCCCGTCCCTATTGGCGAGAATAGGCCAGGCCGCGTCGCGCGCGGTCTGAAGCGCGGGCGGCCAAGCTTTCCGAGGCGTTCCAGAGCGCCCCGCGAGTTTGACTTTTTTGGCAGTTTAGAGACAGATCGCTGCATTCGCGGCGTCCCATAGTGCCGCCGGGAGGGACACCAAGGAGGCAGTTATGGACGAGCAACGTCGTGCAGCGTTGGCGGCCGCTACGTTTGGCGCATTGGCGGTCGGAACAACCTTGCTTACTGCCGGGCCCGCAGAAGCGTTTGAGCATCACCCGGCAATTCGACGCGCGATCGGCGCGCTGGAGGCCGCCAGGGCGGATCTACAGCGCGCCAATCATGACTTCGGCGGACACCGTGTTGCGGCGATGGACGCGATTGATCGCGCCCTCGAACAACTTCGGCTCGCGCTTCAATTCGATCGCTAAGAATGCGCGGGGCATAAGGGCCCCGTTCACGATGGTGAACGCGCGGCGAAGGGCGGCGGCGCGCCTCATGGCGCCGCCGTCTTGCCCCCAACGACCTGCCCGCAACGACTTGCGCGCATGACATTCGCGCACGCAGGCGAGGGAGGCGGCGCCCCGCGACAGCGCCGGCGGCCATGTTGTCTTTCCAGAATTGGGAGGTTCTGCGACGGGCGTCGCCTTGAGCGAACGTGGTCAACGGGCGCGAACTTATCGAGGCCGACCAAAGAAGAGGACGTATCCGTCAGGATCGACAATCTCAAATCCGCGCAAACCGTCGTGGGTATCCTGCAACGGAGCGCTGAAGGTGACGCCGCTCCTTGCGTACTCGCTCGCAAGCGCGTCGGGATCAGGCGCAGATATATAGGCATCCCATCTGGCCCAGGGGTGACGGCTGGAGTTTGGCAGGGCTGGCTCTCCAACATCCTTGACGAACAGCATCGCTCCGCCCCTGGAGAGGATTGCGAAGGAGGGATTGGCGGCGGGCTCTTGAAACGTCGTCGCGAAACCGAGGGCGCCATAAAACGCCATTGCGCGGGTCACGTCGCTGACGATGAAGAACGGAGAGATCGATGCTGTTTCGGCGTCCGTCATGATCGTCGCACCATAATTGCCGCACCCTAACCCGCGCATTGGCGAGCGGCGAGGCAGAGCTTGGGAGAATTCTCGCCCACTCACGGGCGCTATTTGAACCGCCACGCGTTCATCCCATTAGCGTCGCGGACGGCCACGCCCTGGGCGCCGATCGGTTCGCGCGCGCCCGAGGTCAGGACTGCGATGGTCTCGTGATCATCGCCGCCGACCCGACAGATGCAACGCGCCCCGCCCGGCGTGCGTGCGATGACGACGCCGAACGTTGGCGCGCCGGCCCGATCATAGAATACGGTGTAGGTCTCGATGCCGCCGGCGCCGACATAGTCTTCGATCAAAGGGGGGACCGGGCCACGGGCGGCGTCAGCCTCGGCTTGCACGTCGAAGGTTCGCGGACCGAGAGCTGGAGGCTCGCGCGCTAAGACGATGGCGTGATTGGTGGTGGCGAAGCCGCCATTGGCGAACAAGAGGCCAAGACCGCGGCCTTCGATCCGCATGCGCTGCACCATCGCCGCCACCGCGTGGCTCATATAATTGCCGATCGGGCCGCCGCCGAAGGTGAGGCCGCCGAACACCGTCGCCGGCCGATCGATCGGCCAATCAAGGATGCGGCGCGCCAGTTTCGGAATGCATGGAAAGCACGAGTACAGTTCAACGCAATCGAGGTCGCCGCTTTCGATGCCGTTGAAGGCGAGCGCGTTCCGGATCGCGGCCTCCATGCTCGAGGAATGATCAAAGCGGTCGCGCGCCAAGATATCACCCGGCTCGCGCGCCGCCGCGCCCGCGCCGACGAAGATCAGCCGATCTTCGCGCACCCCCATCGCCTTCGCCTTGGCGAGACTAGCGACAATGAAGCCCGCACCCTGGTTCACCGATGCGTTGGCCACCATGAGTTTGGTGTAGGGGAAGGCAATCGGGCGATTGCTGGAGGAGGGGGTGAGAATGTCGGCGGGGCTGAGGGGTTTGCGCAGCCAGGCGCCCGAATTTTCCGCGGCGACGCGCGAGAACAGCGACCAGATCTCGGCGCTCTCCTGTTGCGCCTCCCCCAGGCTTTGGCCCCACGCGGCGCGACAGGCGTTTTCGTAGAGGGGATAGACGTCGACCGGCGCGACGATCCCGTAGCGCTGGCGCAGCGGTCTGGCGCCGCGCGCCGCCGCTTCACGCACCGGGTTTTGCGCAGATCCGCCCGGTTGCGTCTTGGCTCGCCACGCAGCGGTGCGCAGAGCCTCGCCGCCGACGATCGCGGCGCTTTCGATTTGACCGGCGGCAATGAGGTTGGCCGCCTGGTTGAGCAAGAGGATAGGCCCGTCGCCGCTTGGATAACGCGTCTGATTGAGAAGCCGCGGCGCAGCACCCAGCGCCTCCACCAGAAGCAGCGAGACATCGCCCAGTTCGGGGAAGGACAGTTGCGCGACGACGGCAAGCGAGTTGAGTTTCGTCAGCCAGCCGCCGCCCGCGTCCTGATCGGCCGCCTGCAGCGCCGCCTTCATCAGGGCGAACGAGTTCAGCCCATCCGCGTCATTTTCCGGTCGGTCATTGATTTGACCCACGCCGACGACCACAGGAATTCTGCTCTCGTCCACCTCTCTTGGCGATCTCTCACTCTGGGGCAGTCGCTCCTCCTCTTACTCGTCGCCGGCCAGCATGGGTGCGCGCGCTCACACTTGTCGACCTTTAGCGCGCCCACGCCGGCTCTGGCGCCAGCAATCCATTCCCCCCGGTCGTCAGTCGCCCACCGTCACGCATCAATCGTCAGCCCTCGCATAGACCCATGCTCGCGCGCCTGATGCGAGTATGGTCTCGATCCGTCGGTACCCTTGAGGTTCATAAGCGTCGGCGGCGGCGAGTTCGGCTGCGGTCACCATGAAGGTCATGCCCCGCACGCGATCTGCGGGATCGCCCGACCGCGCCACGATCATCTGCACTCTTTCGCCTCCCTGAGCCAGAAACCTGGCGTCGGCGACTTCGTGCGTCTGCTGTCGAAAGCCGACCAGTTCATCGGGCGCGCCGTCGAGCAGGCGTCCGAATGTTGCAATTTGCACCTCCGCCTGTCGCAGAGTGCCATAGGAAAAGAGGCGTTCGTTGGCGTTGAGCATTGCAACGATCTAATCATACCGCGTTCAAATGGTGGAGCATCATTTCAACCCGGGCGACCCGGGCGCGGGAGCGCGGGGGGCCAACCGGCCACAATAGTGCGCGCCAAGCCAGGCGTCTGTGCTATCGGCGATGCGAACAGGAGTGTGTGAGTGTGATCAAGGCGGCGATTTGGGCGGTGATCATCGTGGCGACGGCGTGCGTCTTCGCCGGATTGTATTTTGGGCGCGCCGTCTTAAGTGAGGTGGCGCTTGCGCTCATGCTTTGGCTCGCCATCGAGTTGGTCGCCGAGCATGTGCGCCGATTTCTGCCAAAACCGATGCGGGGCGCGGCGACCGCCATCGCCATGATCAGCATTTTTGCGGTGTTCGGGATCGTCGGCTACGAGGTGACGATCAACGTCCGTGATGTGATCTCGCAGGCCGGGACCTACGAACGCACCCTCGACCACGTCATCGCGCAGGTCTACCAAGTCTTACGCCTGCCTGCCGATCCGCCAACGATCCATATGTTGGCGTCGACCGTGAGCCTCAACGCAGCGCTCCCCGTCATCGCCAATGCCATCCGGTCCGTTGGCGGGCACGCGGTCTTCATCCTCATCTACCTCGCCTTCCTTTATCCGGCCGCGGCCGTCGTCCCGCATAAACTCGATCGCATCTTCCCGCAGCCGGCCGAACGCGCGCACGTGCGCGAGGTGCTGACCGCCATTCGCGCCTCGATGGCGCAGTATCTTTGGGTGCAGACCATCCTTGCTTCCTTGGTTGGCGCGCTGACTTATCTGACGCTGCTCGTGCTTGGCTTACACAACCCGATCTTTTGGGGCGTGCTGGCTTTCTTCCTCAATTTCATTCCCACCATCGGACCGATCGTTGCTGTTGTGCTGCCGGTTCTGTTCTCGATCATGCAATACGGAACGTTGGGGCCAGTGGCGCTGGTCGCTGGCGGGCTGGTGTTCTGGCAATTCTTGGTGGCCAATTTTGTGCAGCCGCGACTGATGAGTGAATCGCTCAATCTCGCGGCTTTGGTGGTTTTGTTGTCGCTTGCGGTTTGGGGATTGCTCTGGTCTTTGACCGGCGCGCTGCTGTCGGCGCCGCTCACCGTCATGATCATGATCATTCTGGCGCAGTTTCCGAGTTCGCGATGGCTGGCCGTGCTGCTCTCAGCCGACGGCGAGCCTGGCTCGCCTCGAAACGAGCGTGTTTGATCGAATCTCCACTTGCGTCAGTCGCGGGCGTGCGGATGTGAACAACGGGTTGGCTGGCCCAATCCGCCCGCCTGCGCTTCTTCGCTCACCCGACTTTTTTCAGAACCGCGTGAATTTCCTCGGTCAGATCGGTGTTCTGCTTGAGCAATTTTTGCAGATCATTGGTGAGCTCGAGCAGCACCTCGGCGTCCTTATAAGTCTGCAGCGCCTGCTTGTCGGACGCCGTCGCTGCAACTTTCTGCCCAACCATGATGATCGACAACAAGACCAGTTGCAGGAATGTTTGCGCGATCCATGCAATCAGGGGCGCCGTCCCGCCTCTGATCGCCTCAGGCAAGCTGATCAGCGCCAGAATGGCGAACGCGTAGGCGCACCACATGGTGCCAACGATGTTGGTGATGTTGACCGCGAGCCAGCCGTTAAAACCTGTGTGCTCTTTGGATGTCGTCGCCACACCCTGCTTCTTGCGATTTTCGATGTGCGGATGAGGAGCGTGTTCCATGCCAACCTTCTCCATTGTTTCACAAGCGTCGGGCGTCGCCGGTCGCTGATCGGGGATTCACTCCGCCGCGATTCTCTCCAGAACCGTGTGTTAGCCTGAAACCTCTGACAGCTTTCCGCCCAACTTCCTTGAAGATGGTCGAGAAGGCGTCATGGCGACGGGCGGACGCCAAGCCAATGCTTGGGCGAACGACACCGGTCCCTCAAGCGCGCGCCAGGTGAGGTCGTTTCGCCAGCGGCGCCGTTTCACGCAACATCAGGATTGCGACCAGCCCAATCGCGGCGGCCGCGACCATGTAATAGGCCGGCGCCATTCGATTGCCCGTGCTGGCGATCAGCCACGTCACCGTGACCGGCGTCAGGCCTCCGAAAATCGAAATCGCCACCGCATAAACGAGACCGAGGCCCCGGGAGCGAACCCCTTGCGGCAGCGCCTCGCAGATCGCGGTCGAAACCGGCGGCTGGGCGATGCCGGTTATGGCGCCGAGGAGGGACGCCGCGAGGCAAAGCGCGAGCACGGAACGGAAGTGCAGGATCGCCCAAAACGCCGGCAGCGTCGCAACCGCTGTGAGAACGACGCCTAGAATGATGACCGGACGCCGGCCCCATCGATCCGACAACCAACCGCTCACCGGATCGAACGCCATGGTGAAAAAGCCATTGCACATGACCGCCGCGAACGCGGCGGCGGCTGAAAAATTCAAGCTCTCCTGGGCATAGCCGGTCATCGTCGTTTGCACGTAGGACACCATCGAACCGGTTCCGAGGATGATGAAGCCAAGCACGGCGACACGCGCCACCGCGCCAGCTGGCGCCGCAGCGATCTCAGGATCGTCTGTCGTGGCGTTGAGCGTCTCCGGCAGGCTTCTCCGCAAATAGAGCCCGACCGGCACGACGGTGAGGCCGAGCGCCAACGCCAGCCGCCATCCCCAATCGTCGAGCGCCTGGGTGTTGTTTTGCAGGACAAGCGCGATGATGAAGCCAACGCCGCTCGATGCGAAAACCGCGAAATCCTGGGTCATCGCCTGGAGCGAGGTGTAATAGCCCCGGTCCTTCGGCGCTGCGGCCTCCAACATGTAGGCCGTGCTCGGGCCGACCTCGCCGCCGACGCCGAAGCCAAGGATCACCCGGAAGAGGCCGATCATCACCGGCGCCGCCCATCCGATGGTGCGAAACGGCGGCGTCAGCACCACGCCGAGAATGGCCGCGCCGATCAGCGTCAGTGAAATCATCATCGCCGGCCTGCGGCCAATCTTGTCGGCGACGCGTCCCATCACATAAGCGCCAGCCGGGCGCGCCACGAACCCCGCGAAAGTGGTGACATAAGTCATCAGCAGGCTGGTTCTTGGATCGGGGAAGAAGGTGTGGCCGATCTGAACCGCAAACGCGAGATAGGCGAGGAAGTCGTAGAAGGCGAGCGCGTTGCCGAGACTAACCGCCGCCACATGCTTGAACGGCAGTCTTGCTTCGCCCGCCATGCCTCATTCCTTTCTTACACGATGATTGTCCGCGGCGGCTAAACCCCCCGAGGTTTCGTCAAGCTCGTCGTCACCCAAGCTCCAGGAACAATATTGCCGCGGCGATGGCGTCGCGGTGCTGCGCCGTTTCTCGGTGACCGGCGCCGTCAAGTGCAAGCAGCTCAGCGTTGGCGCAATTGGCGGCGGCTTGAAGCGCTGCTTCGAACGGGGCTCGGTCATCGTCATGGGAATGGATGAGCAGCATCGGCTTTGTCAGCGCCTGAAGCAGGTCATCGAGTTCGTCAGGGTGCGCGGGGCCCAGACGCTGGTGGTGAAGCGCGAGCGCGCGATCGCCAATCTCGGCGGGGAAATCCAATTTGAGCGCCGCCCGCCGCCATCTTTCTTGGGCTGAACCGAAGGACGCCGCCATCAAGACGAGGCGATCGGCGCTCAGCCCCTCAGAGATCGCCAGTGCGGCGGCCCAACATCCGATCGAGTGAGCGACGACCGCATCGATGGGTCCAAGCGCTTTGGCCACCGCTATGATCGCCTCAGCGCCAGCGGGCGGAAAACCATTGTCGCCTTCCGATAAGCCGTGGCCGGGAAGGTCGAAGACGACGATGGCGCGACCGCGAGCGGCGAGTGCGTCGATGAGCGGCGTCCAAAGCGCGTTGTCGTCCTCAAATCCGTGCACCAGCAGCACCGCCGGTCTTTCGCCGCCACCGCCGGCGTCCAGGCGCCAAGCCGCAATTCTGCCTTGTGGACCCACGAGCTCTTGCATTTCGATTTGGCGAAGCGGTTCGGCGACGCGCGGAACCTTTCGCCGTCGCGGCGCCGCCAGCATCGCTTGCAGAAGGCGCTCCGCCGCCTCATCGCTCATGGGCCAACCTCAGCGAGCGATCTTGCACATGGAAATGCGCTTGCGCCATAGCCGGCGCATCACCGGCGCATCACGGGCGCTTGGCGGGGCGATGCTCTGAAACGAGGCGCCCAGAAGCGGCGAGCGGACTCGAAATCGTTGCATCGCGCCCGAATGTGGATGGGCAGCGCCAACATGATGAGCCTAGGGTGCGATTCCGCCCTTCGACGGTCCAGTCCGGAGGAGGCTCCAAAAGCAAATGAAGGCCGCGGTCATAACGCGCTACGGATCGCCTGACGTGGTCAAGGTGCGCGAGGTCCCCAAGCCGACGCCCGCGGCGGGCGAGGTCTTGATCCGGGTGCACGCGGCCACGGTCAACCGGACCGATTGCGGCGAACTCCGTCCTGGCATTCTCGGTCGCGTGTTCTTTGGGCTTCGCCGGCCGCGGCGCACCATCTTCGGCATGGATTTCGCCGGCGTGGTTGAAGCCGCGGGAGGCGAAGTCAACAGGTTCAAGCCAGGCGACCGCGTCTTTGGCATGTGTCCGTTTCTGCGCAACGGAGCGCAAGCGGATTATGTGCGCCTGCCCGAAAACGGGCCCATCGCCACAATGCCGGCGCACACCCGCTTTGACCAAGCCGTGGTCTGCGAAGGCGCCTATTACGCCAATTCCGGGCTCGCCAAATTCGAAGTCGGGCCGAGCCACACAATCCTGATTTACGGCGCCTCCGGCGCCATCGGTTCAGCGGCGGTGCAGCTTGCAAAGGCGCGCGGCGCTCACGTCACCGCGGTCGTGGCGGAGCGACACATGGAGCGGGTCAAATCGCTCGGCGCGGACCGCGTCATCGACTATACCGCCGAGGATTTCACCCGCATCGGCGAACGCTTCGATTTCGTGTTCGACGCGGTTGGCAAGGTCAGCTTCTTTCGCTGCCGCAGACTGCTGAAGCCCGGCGGCGTCTTCATGGCCACCGACGTTGGACCATGGGCCTCGAACCTGCCGCTCATGCTCTGGTCGGCGATTGCCAAGAACAACAGGGTGGTGGTGCCGCTGCCGCCCCGAGGCGGCGCTCAAGCCTTTGTTGCGTTTCTGAAGGAGCGCATGGAGGCGGGCCAATTCCACGCGCTCATCGACCGAAGCTATCCGCTCGACGCAATCGCCGACGCCTACCGTTATGTTGAGACCGGCCAGAAACTCGGCATTGTCGTGATCAATGTCGCGCCAGCGACAAGTGAGTTGGAAACCGCCTGAGCGGCCTCCCTCGCGCCGGGCTCACATTGTCGGGGGCTCCGAGAACGCCACCCCGTCAATCCAACAACTCACGATCTCTCGCGCGGGGCCGAGCAACACGAAGCTCGCGCGCGCGCCGGGTTCGATCCTGCCAAGATCGTTTAGACCAAGAAAGGCCGCGGCGTTGAGCGAGGCCATGGCGGCGGCGTCCTCAAAGCTCAGATGCAGCAGATCCATGGCGTTGCGGAACGCGCGGCCCATGTCGAGGTCGCTGCCCGCCAAGGTTCCGTCAGCGGCCACGCATACCCCGTCCTTCACCCTGATGGTGCGCCCCTGCAGCTCGAACGATTTGCGCGCCGCGCCAACCGTCGGCATCGCATCGGTCACCAGCATGAATTTCGTAAGCGGCTTGCAGCGCATGGCGATGCGCAGAACCGCCGGGTCGACATGGCGCCCATCGACAATCAATCCGCACCAGCTGGCTTGATCCTCCAGCGCCGCGCCGACCACGCCAGGCGCGCGGCTTGCGAGCGGCGACATGGCGTTGAAGAGATGGGTGAAGCCGGTGACGCCGGCGCGGAGGGCTGCGCCCATATCCTGGTAGGTCGCATCGGTGTGGCCGGCCGAGACGACGATTCCAGCGCCCACAAGGCGAGAGATCACAGCGGGTGTGGTGCGTTCCGGCGCAAGGGTTACGAGGGTGCGGCCAACGCCGAGCGCGCTCAAAAGCGCGATTGCCGCATCATCAAGGATGCGAAACTTGCGCTTATCGTGGATGCCGCCGCGCGCCGGGTTGAGGAACGGGCCTTCGAGGTGAATGCCAAGCACGCCCGGGACGCCACGCTCGATGGACGTGCGCACGGCCTCGATGGCGCGGGCGACGACCTCCAGCTCATCGCTGATCAAGGTCGGCAGAAAGCCGGTCGTGCCGAAGCGTCTGTGGGCTGCGCCGATGGCTGCGATCGCTTCGACGCTGGGATCATCGTTGAAGAGGACGCCGCCGCCGCCATTGACCTGCACGTCGATGAAGCCGGGAATAAGCGCGCCGCCGTCGAGATCGACGCGCTTGGCGTCAGCCGGCGCTTGGCTCTCGCCGCAAATCTGTAGAATGCGGCCGCCGTCAACGATGACGGCGCTGTCTTCCACCCAACCGCGCGGGCTCAGCACGCGACCATTGACGAAGGCGAATGTCATAGCGTCTGGGTGACCTTCTGCAGATGCGGTGGGCGATCTGGATCGCAGCCGCGCGCCAGCGCCACGTCGTGGGCAAGTCGATAAAAGCTCTGCGCCTGCAACATAGGCTGCAAGGCGGGATGGGCGTCCAGGCTGGGCAAGCGTGCTCGCCCCATCCGCTCCCGCGCCGGCGATGAACACATCAGCGCCGCTGGCGCACAAATCGACCCCCAGGTCGCTCACGCCCGCACGCGTCGCATCCGATTGCGCAAACAGCAAGGCTGGAAAGCCAGCGCCCACCAGCGCCATCGGACCATGACGAACCTCCGCGGCGCTGAAGGCTTCGGCGTGGATGAGGCAAGTCTCCTTGAATTTGAGCGCCGCTTCGCCGGCAAGTCCCAGGCCTAGTCCTCGGGCGATGACATACATGCTTTGCGCCTGCGCCAACGCCGGGATCGCTGCGCTCCAGTCCAGCGACCAGGCTTGGCGCAAAAGATCGGGCCCGGCGGCAAGCGCCTGTTTGAGGGGCGCGTCCGCGGTCCAGTGCGCGACGAGCGCGGTGATCGCCGCGAGCGAAGCGATGAAGGATTTGGTCGCAGCGACGCTTGTTTCAGCGCCAGCGCACAGCGGCAGTGTTGCGTCCGCGGCCTCCGCCACCGGCGAATTGGGCGCGTTGACCAGCGCAAGGACAAACGCGCCCGCCGCCTTGGCCGCGTGCGCGGCGGCGACCAGATCCGGGCTTGCGCCGGATTGCGAAATGATCAGCAGCAGAACCTCCTGCAACGGCGTGTGGGCGTGATAGAGCGAGAGCACCGAGGGCGCCACCGAGGTGGTGAGGACGCTGGCGCGGGTTTCGATCAAATATTTGGCGAAGGTCGCGGCATGATCTGAACTGCCGCGCGCGCAGGTCGCCACCGCGCGTGGTTTCAGCGCCCGCAAGCGAGCGCCCAATTCGCCAAATTGAGGGCTCGCCAGCTGCGCGCTCACGGCTTCATGCGCGGACGCCGCTTCGGCGAACATGAGTGCGCCAGGGGTCGGTGTGGGGGCCGGTGTTGGGCTTGTCATCCAAGCTCCGCCAGCGCCGCGCGCAAGTCGCCGTCGTGCTTTGTAAGCAAGGCTTCCGCTGCGCTGCGCTCCAATCCGCGCGCGATCAACGCGGCTAGTCTTATATGGCCGCCGGCGGCCGCGAGTGCTGCGGTCGCGGCGTCCTCGGCGCAGCCGGCGATGGTCGCCACCATGTGCACGCTGCGCCGGCGCAGTTTTTCGTTGCTGGCGCGCACATCCACCATCATGCCGCGATAGACCCGCCCCAAACGCATCATCAGCAGCGTCGAGAAGAGGTTGAGCGCGACCTTCTGGGCGGTGCCGGCCTTGAGGCGGGTGGAGCCGGCGATCGGCTCTTCGCCGCTATCGAGAAAGATGGGGTGGTGGCAGATCGTCAACAGCGCCGATCCCTCATTGTTGGCGACGCCAATGGTCAATGCGCCGCTTTGGCGCGCCGCTTGCACCGCCGCCACCGTAAACGGCGTCGCCCCGCTTGCGGCGACGCCCAGCACGACATCATCGGCTGCGACCGCGATCTCGCGCATCTGCGCAGCGCCGCTAGCGTCCGAGTCCTCGGCGTTCTCCACAGAGCGCAAGAACGCCGCCTCGCCGCCGGCCATGACGATGGCTAATTGCTCGGGGGGCCAATTGAACGTGGGTGTGAGTTCCGCCCCGTCCTGGGCGGCGATGCGTCCCGATGTTCCGGCGCCGACATAGATAAGCCGCCCGCGGCGCCGCAGCCGCGGCGCCGCCGCATCGACGGCGGCGGCGAGTCCAGGCAGAACCGGGCCAAGAGCGGCCACCGCCGCCAATTGCGCCTCATATAATGCTTTCAACACGTCGACATTGGCCCACGAGTTGAGATCCAGATAGCGCGGGCTAATGCCTTCAGTGGTCATCGTTCCACCATTCTTAGGCCGAACGCGGGGGCGATTGAATGGCGAGTTCAGCGGAACCAACGGAAGTCATGGGCTCAGACCTCTTTCTCGCCATTGACGGCGGCGGCTCGCGTTGCCGCGCACGCCTCGAAAGCGCCGACGGCCGCTTATTGGGGCGGGGCTTGTCAGGGCCCGCCAGCATGCGATTCGGATTCGAGACCGTGCGTCAAGCGATCATGGCGGCCACGCGCCAGGCGCTCGACGAGGCCAATTTGCAAGACGAGGCGCTCAAGCGCGTCTTCGCCGGGATCGGCTTGGCCGGCACCGGCCAGCGCGGCGCCAGGGAAACGCTCGAAGCGTGGCGTCATCCCTTCGCCGGGGCCTGGTTTGAGGGCGACGCCACGCTGGCGCTGCTTGGCGCCTTTGGCGGCGGCGAAGGCGGCATTGTCATCGCCGGCACTGGAAGCATCGGCCTCTCCTATCAAAGCAAGACCGTGCGCGTCGGCGGTTATGGATTTCCGGTCTCCGATGAGGGCAGCGGCGCTGACATCGGCTTGAACGCGCTGCGCCATGCCTTGCGCACGCTCGATGGGCGCGCCGAGGCCAGCGCCTTGTCGCGCGACCTGTTGGCGGGGTTTGGCGATGATCTGACGAGCGTGAGCGACTGGATTGAACACGCAACCGCCACCGATTACGCGGCCTTGGCGCCGATCGTGGTCCGCCACGCCGACGCCGGCGACATCGCCGCGGCGCGGATCATGGGCGATGCGGCGATGGCGATCGCCGAACTTGTTGAAGCGCTTTACGCCAAAAACGTTCCGCAAGTGGCGTTGGCTGGCGGACTTGCCGAGATCTTGAAGCCCTACCTGCCGTACGCCGTCGCCGCGCGGCTCGCCGCTCCCCTGGGCGACGCCATGGCTGGCGGCATTCTGCTGGCGCGAAGGAAAAGACAGGAAGCGGCCTCCACGCAACAGTGAGCTCAAGCGTGAGCTCAAGGCGGCGTCTCGCGGGCGCTCGCTTGGTTTCTAAGGCGCTAGGGCG
The DNA here is from genome assembly GCA_963847165.1 of uncultured Pseudomonadota bacterium. Classification (GTDB taxonomy): domain Bacteria; phylum Pseudomonadota; class Alphaproteobacteria; order Caulobacterales; family Aquidulcibacteraceae; genus Vitreimonas. The sequence goes on along the minus strand of CAWJYY010000021.1, from coordinate 213,646 downwards.
CAGCCGCCAATGGTGAGAGACCGGAATCGCCGTCGCCGGCGCGAAGTTGGCGCTTCTCAGCCTAACGGGCGCGGGTTAGTGCTTGGCCAATGCGCTCCCTACTGCTCGCCGCCGCTTTATTGTCAACGCCGCTTTCGGCGCGCGCGCAGGCGCCAATGCAGGCGCCAATGCACGGACAAGGGCACGAACAAGGGCACGAACAAGGGCACGAACACGTGCAATTGAGCGCGAGCGTCGATCCCTTCATTGGCGCGGGGGGTGGGGGACACACCTTTCCAGGCGCTGTCGCGCCCTTCGGCATGGTCCAGCTCTCGCCCGACACCGACACCTCTTGCGTCATCCGCGCCTGCTACGCCCACGCCGCGGGGTATCAGTATAACGACCCGACCATTGAAGGCTTCAGCCACACGCATTTTTCCGGCGCCGGTCATTCCGACCTCGGCGACATCCTGGTCATGCCCGTCTCCGGCGACGCCGTGGCGACCGAGCCGGGGACGCCGGCTGCAGCCCGGCTATCGCTCACGCTTCACGCATGCAAGCGAAGTGGCGGAGCCCGGCTATTACGCCGTCACGCTCGATGGCCCCGGCGTGCGCGCTGAACTGACGGCGGGCGTGCGCATCGGCGTCCACCGCTATACCTTCCCGCGCGATCGCGCCGCCCATCTGGTCATCGACCTGCGATCCTCGCTCTACAATTATCCCGGCAAGGTGCTGTGGTCGGGGCTGCATCTGCGCGCCGATGGAACGTTGACCGGTTTTCGCGAGACGCGCGGCTGGGCCCCGGGACGCAAGCTCTATTTCGCGATGCGGTTTTCATCGCCGCTCCTCGATCATGCATTTTTCAATCGCGAAACCGATGTGGCCTATCGAGGCTTCCAGGGTCCAGGGCGCGGCAGCGACGCCGTCGAAGAACGACTTGGACGCGCCTTGGTCGCCCGGCTCGATTTCGGCAGATTGGATCGCCCGCTTGAAGTCAAGGTCGCCTTATCGGGCGTCGACGAGGCCGGCGCGATTGCAAATCTTGAAAGCGAGCGTGGCGATTTCAACGCCGTGCGGGCGCGCACGCACGCCGCTTGGGAGACCGCGCTCGGCGCGGTCGAGATCGATGCGCCAGCGCCGATGCGCACGAACTTGTATACCGCACTTTATCATTCGCTGCTGGCGCCCAGCATTTGGAGTGATTTCGGACGGGCGCTATCGCGGACCGGATGACGCTGTCCATACCGCCAGCGGCTTTGCCTTCCGCTCGACGTTTTCACTCTGGGACACGTTTCGCGCCGAACATCCTTTGCTCACTTTGATCCAGCCCGAACAGACCACCAGCGATGTTGTCCGCTCGCTCGTCGCCAGCCAGCAGGAGAGCCCCGATGGGGTCTTGCCGGTGTGGCAATTCGCGGGGCGCGAGACGTGGACCATGATCGGCTATCACTCGGTCGCCGTCATCGCCGATGCCTACATGAAGGGTCTTCGCGGTTTCGATGCCGAGGCCGCGCTCAACGCCATGGTGGCGAGCGCCGACCATGCATCCTATGGCGATCTCGGCGATTACATGCGCCTGGGTTATGTCCCGATCGACCGCGAACCGGAGGCTGCCTCGAAGACGGTCGAATACGCTTATGACGACTGGACCATCGCCCGCATGGCCCGCGCCATGGGACATAACGATATCGCCGCGCGCTTCGAGCGGCGCGCGCGCAATTGGCGCAATAGTTTCGATGCCCGAAGCGGCTGGCTGCGGGCGCGTCTGTCTTCCGGCGCGTTTCGCGAACCCTTTGATCCGGCGGCGATCAATTACGGATCCGACTACACCGAGGGCAATGCCTGGCAATATAGCTGGTTTGTGCCGCAAGATCAGGCGGGTCTTTTCGCTCTGCTCGGCGGCGATGCGCGCGCCATCGCTAAACTCGACGCGATGTTCGATTATGATGTTTCAAGGTTGGACTATAGCCACGCCGAGGACATAGCCGGTCTGATCGGCCAATACATTCATGGCAATGAGCCCAGCCACCACGTGGCCTATCTCTATGTTTACGCCGGCGCGCCGTGGCGCACCCAGGAACGCCTCACGCAGATCGTCGCCAGCCAATATCGCCCGACGCCGGACGGTCTTTCCGGCAATGACGATTTGGGCCAGATGTCGGCTTGGCTGTTGTTCACCTCATTCGGCTTTTATCCGGTGGCGCCTGGCTCGAACGAATACGTCATCGGCCGGCCGTTCGTGTCGCGGGTGACGCTGAACTTGCCGAACGGCCGGCATTTCACCGTGACGGCTGAAAATCTGTCCGAGCAAAACCGCTACGTCGAATCGGTTGCGCTCAATGGCGCTCCGTTGACGCGCAGCTACATTCTCGATCGCGAGATCCGCGCCGGCGGGACATTGCATTTCGTCATGGGGGCGACGGCGAACCGGAACTGGGCCAGCGCCGCAAGCGAGCGGCCCTTTTCGATGAGCCATTGAGCGGGCGCGCGAGCTTGGGCCCGGGCTTGGGGGGAGAGCGGAGTGAGCGAGAAATCAAACTCGGGCGCGGCGTTCGCCAACGTCACCACATTGTTCTTCGCTTGGGGCTTTGTAACCTCGGTCATCGATCCGCTGGTGGCCTCGGTCAGGGCGGTGTTTCAACTCAACTACACCGAAGCGATGCTGACCCAATTCGCCTGGTTCATCGCTTACGGCGTCGCCTCGCTGCCGGCCGCCGCACTGCTGTCGCGCCTTGGCTATAGCGCCTCGATCCTGACCGCGCTCGCGGCCATGCTGCTCGGCTGCCTGATGATCCCGGCGGCGACCGCTCTTGGGCTTTATCCTGGCGTGCTCGCCGCCTTGTTTGTGATCGCCTCGGGCGTCACCCTCTTACAAGTGGCGGCCAATCCGCTTTCGGCCGCGCTCGGCAAACCCGAGCGTTCGCATTTTCGGCTGACCTTGTCGCAAGCCTTCAATTCGCTTGGCACCGTGCTTGGACCGCGATTGGGCGCCGGGGTGATGTTGGCGGGCGGAGTTTTCGCGGCGGGCGCTGCGCCGACCACGCCGTCAGCCGCGCGCAGTCGCTTCGCGCCATCGATCTGGCGTTTCTGGTCGTTGGCGCATTCTTCTTTGCCGTGGGCTGTCTGATTTGGAGCGCGCGTAAGCGCATCGATGCGGCAGCACCCGCCAAGGCCGCCATCGCCGGGGCGCCTTGGGCGGCGTTCGGCTCCGGCTGGGCGCTCTTCGGAGCGCTGGCGATCTTCCTCTATGTCGGCTCCGAGGTCTCGATCGGTTCGATGCTGACCAATTTCCTGCATGACAACATCGCCGCCATCAGCATGCGCGACGCCGGCGAGATGGTGAGCTTCTATTGGGGCGGCGCGATGGTGGGGCGTTTTCTCGGCAGCGGGCTTCTGACGCGCGCGCCCGCCGCGGCGCTGCTCAGCATCGCCGCCTTGTGCGCGGCCGCGCTTTGTCTTGCGGTGACCCAGCTCGGGGGAGGCGCCGGATCTTATGTCGCGCTCAGCATCGGTTTGTTCAACTCGATCATGTTTCCGGTGATCTTCACGCTAACGCTTGAACGCTCGTCGGCGCCGACGTCGGCGACCTCCGGCCTCTTGTGCATGGCGATCGTCGGCGGGGCGGCGCTGCCAGTGCTTTCCGGCAAAATCGCCGATCTCGCCAGCACGTTGACGCCGGCGTTTTTCGTGCCGATGACCGGCTATCTCGGCGTGGCGTTGTTTGCAATCGCGGCGGCGCGCGCGCGCCCCAAAGCGCTGGCGCGGGCGTCATAGATCCGAAGGACCACGCCCAACGCCGACGCGATCGGCTTTGGCTATCCGGAAGCCGCCGCAATCAGCGTCCGGTCGATTTCAGGCATCAGCGCCGGGTAGAAGTGCTCGCGCGGCGCCCCAAAGAGTATGAGACTGAGACGATCGCCGGATTGAGCGGCGAGCGCCGCGCCCGAGACATCGAGGCCCTCGGCGGTCTCCATCTCGATATCGAAGCGCACCCCGTCCTGGCCGGCGAGCGCGGCGGGGCGGATATTGTGCGCCGCCACCGCCACATAGCCGAGTGTGGCCAGACTTGCGTTGACGAATTCCACGATCTCCGTGCGTGAGAAATCGCCATGATAGCGGGGCGAAGTCCTGGCCTTGCGGCGGCGCCCAAAGCGGATCGCCGGGTTTCAGTCCGCCGACGAGAAGAAGCCGTTCCAGCGCCGCGCCGTGGACGGTGAGCAGATGCACATGCCTGAAGGGGCGGGGAGAGGCGCTGCGGCTGACGTCGACCCATGTCGGTTCGAGCGCGACGCTAAAGGCGTGATCGACCTGGTAGCGCCCGCTCGGCGCCTGCGCCTGCGCGTGCGCGCACGCGGCGAGCATGGAAGCGGCGAGCATGAAGGCGGGTGCGCACACCTATGCCCTTCATGGCGGCGACAATTCATCGAGGCTCGCTTGCACCAAGGCTTGATCTGGCGCGGCTGGCGCACGCTCAAGATAGGTCTGCAAGGCGCGGCGTGCGTCCTCGCTGCGTCCGCCGCGGGCTTCGAGTTCGCCCAATTGCCGCCAGGCCGCGGCCGGCGCGTCGGCGTAACTCACCGCCGGGCGATAAGCCGCCTCGGCGCGCACGAGGTCGCCGTCTCCGCGCCGCAGTCGAAACGACTCGCCGCGATAGAAATTGACGATGCCGACGTCGTATCCGGCGCTGGCGAGGCGATCGAATGCAAAGAGGCTTGCGCCATAATTGCGCCGTTGCAGCCCGGCGGTGAGCCAAGCCGCAAGAAACGGCCGAATTTCTCGGCGATAGGCCGGCGCATGGGCCGATGCACCGGCGCCGCGCGTCACCTGTTGGCGCAGAGCCGTCAAACGTGCGCGCGTTGTCGGGGCGGCGCGATCGATGTTGGTGGCGAGATGCTGGCTGGGCGTGCGCTGTCGTCCCGCGCGCGCCTCGGCCCCCCAGCGCATTGCCGAGCGCAAAGGCTTCGGCGCCGTCATAGCCCGAGCCGAACGCATGAAGACCAAGGGCCGCGGCCGCGCTCGCGTTTCCCGTCGCCGCCGAGGCCGCGGTGCGAAGGTTAGAAGCGAAAGCCAGCATTTCGCGCGGCGCACTTCCATAGACGCCAGCGCCGCCAAGGCGCCTTTCGTTCGAGCCGGCGATGCTGCGTTATGATGAAACCGCCCGCCAGCGCTCGATCGACAGCGCAAGCGCGCGCCAGGTGATCGATCCAATCTATGATCGTTCGGTTGGGCGGTGGCGGCGGTATGCGCGCAAACTGGCGCCAATATTGCCAGTCTTGAACAAATGGGAGCGGCGGCTTGGATACGACAATTAGTGTCGCGGGCGCCGTCTCAGCCCACCGATCAGCCGGAGAGCGCCTGAATTGTCGCACTCTGTAAGCGTTGCAGCGTGGCCACCAAATCGTTCGCCTCGATCGGTTTGGTCAGCACCGGAGCGTGGTGGAAGCGAGGCTCGATGCTTTCGGCTTGGTAGCCGGTGAGGAAAACGACGGGCACCCCGGCGCGCGTGATCTCGTCGGCAAGCGGATAGATCGCCGTCCCGGCCAGGTTGACATCGAGCAGGGCCGCATCGATGGGGCGCGGCAGCGCGCCAAAGGCGTCGTCCAGGGTCCCATAGGGCCCAACGATTTGGGCGCCGAGGTCGGTCAGCAGCTTTTGCAGCATCATCGCCACCAGCGGCTCGTCCTCGACGACGAGGATGCGCCAATTGTGCAGCGGCGTCTGGGCTACATCGATGGTGTTGTCGTGGGCGAGCGTGATGCTGGGCGCGGGGCTTGCGACACTGACTTCGAAATGGCGCGCCGGTAAGCGCAGGGTGAGGTGAAGGCCGGTGCTGCGCCAATCGCATTCGGTTTCGCCGTCGAGCGATTTGGCGCTGGCGTTGATCACCTTGCCGCCGAAACCGGTGCGTTTCGGGGCCTCGATCAAGCCGTCGCTGCGCTCCAGCCAATAAAAATTGAGCGTATCGCCGGTGAGCGTCCAGGAAAGCGTGAGCTTGCCGCGCGCGCCCGACAAGGCGCCGTACTTGGCCGCGTTGGTGGCCAGTTCGTGCAGGATGAGCGCCAAGTTTTGCGCAACCGCCGGCTTAATGATCAGAGCCGGTCCCTCAACGATGAGGCGCTCATCATTGCGGTAGGGCGCTAACTCGTCATTGACGAGCGTCATCAGATCGGCGCCTTGCCAGCGTGTTTGCGACAGCAAGGTGTGGGCGCGCGCCATCGCCTGAATGCGGCCCTCGATGTCGCGCGCGAAGTTTTCGCTGGGCGAGGCCGCCGTCATCGAAACAATCGCCTGAATGACGGCCAAGGCGTTGCGGGCGCGGTGATCGACTTCGCGCGCCAGCAATTCCTGGTGCGCGATCGCGGTCTCCAGTTCGGCGGTCCGCTGCGCCACGCGCTGCTCCAACTCGTCGTTCATCCGCGCCAGAAGCCGGGTCTTGCGGTAGAGATCGACGAACACCCGGACCTTGGCGCGAAGCACGCCGGGGACGACGGGCACCGGCACATAATCAACGGCGCCCATCTCGTAACCGCGCAAGCTGTCGAGTTCCGAGAGGTGGATGGCGGAGATGAAGATCATCGCCGTTTCTTGGAAGCGCGGATGCTCGCGGATCATGCGCGCAAGTTCAAAGCCATCGAGCTCCGGCATGCAGACGTCGACCAGAATGACGGCGATGTCGTGCTTGAGCAGCAGCTGGAAGGCCTCGGTGGCGGAGGACGCCTTCAGCAGATTTTCGTCGAGCTCCTTCAAGATCACTTCGTAACTCATCAGCTTGGCCGGCTGGTCGTCGACCAAGAGGATGTTGACGCGGTCTTCGGAAGCGCGGGCGTTGGGCATCAGCGATGCAGCCACATCCGCAGCGCCGAGAGCAGCTGTTCGGTGTTGACGGGCTTGGCCAGATAATCGGAAGCGCCGGCCTCCAGGCATTTCTCGCGGTCGCCCTTCATCGCCTTTGCCGTCAGCGCGATGATCGGCAGCCGGCGATGGTCGGGGTTCTGGCGGATCACGCCCATGGTCTCGTAACCGTCCATCTCGGGCATCATGATATCCATGAGCACCAGCGCGATCTCGGGGGAGGAGTGCACCAGTTCGATGGCTTCGCTACCGGTGGTGGCGGTCAGTACATGCATGCCGCGACGCTCCAAGAGACTGGACAGCGCGAAGATGTTGCGGGCGTCATCGTCGACCAGCAGCACCGTGCGTCCGATCAGATCTTCGTCCGACGAGTGCAGCTTTTCCAACATGCGCTGTTTTTCGATCGGCAGGTTGGAAACGACGCGGTGCAGGAAGATCGCGGTTTCGTCGAGCAGGCGTTCGGGCGATTCCACCCCCTTGACCACGATCGAGCGGGCCATGGTGTGAAGACGGGCGTCTTCTTCCGCCGACAATTCCTTGCCGGTGAACACCACCACCGGCACGTCGCGCGCATCTTCCTCGCGCAATTGCTCCAGGATCGCGAAACCGGACATGTCGGGGAGCTTGAGGTCGAGAACCACGCAATCCCATTCGTCGGTGCGCAGCGATTCGAGCGCTTGCGCGCCGGTTTCGGCGGTGTGGATCTCGATATCGTCGTGGGCGATCAATTCGCGGATCGACATCTGTTCGACCGGATCGTCTTCGACCACCAGCAGGCGGCGCTTGCGCGGCTTGCTGAACTCAATCACCCGGTCAAGCGCGCCGGCCAGCGTATTGGCGTCAACCGGTTTGGAAATGAAATCGAAGGCCCCCCGCGCCAGGCCATGCTGGCGATCCTCGTCGAGGGTCAGCATCTGCACGGGGATGTGACGCAGCGCCGGGTCCTGTTTCAGCCGCGACAGCACGGTCCAGCCCAGCATGTCGGGCAGGAAGACGTCGAGCGAGACGGCCGTCGGTTTGAACTGCTTGGCGAGCTCGAGCGCCTCGGCGCCGGTATGGGCGACCAGCACCTTGAGCTCGCCCTCACGGGCGAGGTTGGCGACGATGCTCGCATAGTGGGGATCGTCCTCGACGATCAGCAAGATGCGATCGCCGTCGGCGACGCTGTTGCGATCGTCGGGCACGCGTTCGGTTGGCGGCGTGCGTTGCGGCAAATGCGCTGCCGCGCCCTGGGCCGGCGCCGGCCGCTGCGGCAGCGCCGAACCGGCATAGGTGAGCGGCAAGTAGAGGGTGAAGGTCGAGCCATCGCCCGGGGTCGAACGCAGCTGGATTTCCCCACCGAGCAGCGAGGCGAGCTCGCGGCTGATGGCCAGACCAAGACCGGTGCCGCCATAGCGGCGCGAGGTCGAAGCGTCGGCCTGCTGGAAGGCTTCGAAAATGATGCGCTGCTTTTCAAGCGGAATGCCGATGCCGGTGTCGGTGACGGTGAACGCCGCCACCATCGGCGATTGTGACAAGACCGGGTGATCGGGGTTCCAGCCGTCGGCCGCCGCGTGCACGTCGAAACGCACGCCGCCTTTCTCGGTGAACTTGAAGGCGTTGGAGAGCAGATTCTTCAGTACTTGCTGCAGCCGCTTGGAATCGGTGGTGATGCTGCGGCCCAGGGAAGGGTCGATATGCACGTCGAAGGAGAGATTGCGGTTATCGGCCTCGTGCCGGAACGGCAGCGCGATGCGATCGACGACGTTCTGGAAGTAGATTTCCTCGGCGTCGACCGAGACGGTGCCGGATTCGATCTTGGAAAGATCGAGAATATCCGAGATCAGGTTCAAGAGGTCGGTGCCGGCGCTGTGGATGGTGCGCGCGAACTCGACTTGTTTGTTGCTCAGATTGCCGTCCGGATTGTCGGTGAGCTGCTGACCAAGGATCAGGATCGAATTCAGCGGCGTGCGCAATTCGTGGCTCATATTGGCCAGGAATTCCGATTTGTACTTCGAGGTCAGCGCAAGTTCGGCGGCCTTTTCCTCGAGCGCGCGGCGGGCCTGCTCCAATTCCTGGTTCTTGCGTTCGACTTCGACGTTGCGCTCGGCGACCTGCTGCGCCTTTTGCTCGAGCTGCTCGTTGGTCTGTTGCAATTCGCGCTGTTGGGCTTGCAATTCGCCGGCGAGCTGTTGCGACTGCACGAGCAGGCCTTCAGTCTGCATCGTCGCTTCGATCGAGTTCAAGACGATGCCGATCGAGGCGGTCAGCTGTTCAAGGAAGGTGATCTGCATGGTCGAGAAGCCGTTGAGCGCGGCAAGCTCGATCACCGCCTTCACCTGACCTTCGAACAGCACTGGAAGCACGACGATGTTGCGCGGCGAGGCGGTCATCAGCGCCGAACGGATCGGCACCACGTTTTCCGGGATTTCGCTGATCAGCAGGCGGCGCTTGTCGGCGGCGCATTGGCCGACCAGCCCCTGGCCGATCTGCAGCCGCGGCGGGTGACTGGCTTCGTCGTCGAAGTCGTCGGCGTAAGCCGACAAGAGTTTGAGCGATTGCGCATCGGCGCTCATCATCTGGTAGATGACGCCTTGTTGCGCATCGACGAGCGGAGCGAGTTCGGAGAGGAGGAGGCGCCCGACCGAGTTTAGATCGCGCTGGCCTTGCAGCATCGAGGTGAACTTGGCCAGGTTGGTTTTCAACCAGTCCTGTTCGGTGTTGCGGTCGGTGGTTTGCCGAAGGTTTTCGATCATCGTGTTGATGTTGTCTTTGAGCTCTGCGACTTCGCCGCGGGCGTCGACTTCGATGGCGCGCGTCAAGTCGCCCTTGGTGACGGCGGTGGCGACCTCGGCGATGGCGCGCACCTGGGTGGTGAGATTGGCGGCCAAGAGGTTGACGTTGCCGGTGAGGTCCTTCCAGGTGCCGGCCGCGCCCGGCACGTTGGCCTGACCGCCCAAGCGGCCTTCGACGCCGACTTCGCGGGCGACCGAGGTCACCTGATCGGCGAAGGTCGCCAAGGTGCGGGTCATATTGTTGATGGTGTCGGCGAGCGCTGCGACTTCGCCCTTGGATTTCACCGTCAAGTTCTGCTGCAAATCGCCGTCGGCGACGGCGGTCACCACCTTGACGATGCCGCGAACCTGCTCGGTCAAATTGGCGGCCATAACGTTGACGGTGTCGGTCAGATCCTTCCAGGTGCCGGCCACGCCCGGCACTTGCGCCTGGCCGCCGAGCTTGCCTTCGGTGCCGACTTCGCGCGCCACCCGGGTCACTTCCGAGGCGAAGGCGTTCAGCTGATCGACCATGGTGTTGATGGTGTTCTTAAGTTCGAGGATTTCGCCTTTCACATCGACGGTGATTTTGCGGCTCAGATCGCCGCGCGCGACCGCGGTGGTGACTTCGGCGATGTTGCGGACTTGAGTGGTCAAATTGGCGGCGAGCAGATTGACGTTGTCGGTCAAGTCTTTCCAGGTGCCGCCGACGCCGGGCACGACCGCCTGACCGCCCAAGCGCCCGTCGGTGCCGACTTCGCGCGCCACCCGGGTCACTTCCCCGGCGAAGGCGTTCAATTGGTCAACCATCGTGTTCAGCGTTTCCTTGAGGAGCAGGATCTCGCCACGCACGTCGACGGTGATTTTCTTGGAAAGATCGCCGCTGGCGATTGCCGTGGCGACTTCGGCGATGTTGCGCACTTGGCCCGTTAGGTTCGAGGCCATGAAGTTGACGTTGTCGGTCAGGTCTTTCCAAGTGCCGGCGACGCCTGGCACTTGCGCCTGGCCGCCCAGCTTTCCTTCCGAGCCGACTTCGCGTGCGACGCGAGTGACTTCCGAGGCGAAGGAGTTCAACTGGTCCACCATCGTGTTGACGGTGTTCTTCAGTTCCAGAATTTCGCCTTTCACGTCGACGGTGACTTTGCGCGACAGGTCGCCCTTGGCGACCGCGGTCGTCACTTCGGCGATGTTGCGGACCTGAGAGGTCAAATTGCCGGCCATCGAGTTGACGTTGTCGGTCAAGTCCTTCCAGGTGCCGCCGACGCCGGGCACCTGCGCTTGTCCGCCTAATTTGCCTTCGGTGCCGACTTCACGCGCAACTCGGGTCACTTCGCCGGCGAAGCGGTTGAGCTGGTCGACCATGGTGTTGAGCGTTTCCTTCAATTGAAGGATCTCGCCGCGCACATCGACGGTGATCTTCTTCGACAAATCGCCGCCGGCGATTGCGGTTGCGACTTCGGCGATGTTGCGCACTTGGCTGGTCAAATTGCCGGCCATGGAATTGACCGAGTCGGTCAAGTCCTTCCAGGTGCCGGCGACGCCCGAGACTTGCGCTTGGCCGCCGAGTTTGCCGTCGGTTCCGACCTCGCGCGCCACCCGCGTCACTTCCGCGGCGAAGGCGTTCAACTGGTCGACCATCGTGTTCAAGGTTTCCTTGAGCGACAGGATCTCGCCCGAGGCGTCGACGGTGATCTTCTTCGACAAATCGCCTTTGGCGACGGCGGTGGCGACTTCGGCGATGTTGCGCACTTGCCCGGTCAGATTGCCGGCCATGAAGTTGACGTTGTCGGTCAAATCCTTCCAGGTGCCGGCGACGCCGCGGACGATGGCCTGGCCGCCGAGCTTGCCTTCGGTGCCGACTTCGCGCGCCACCCGGGTCACTTCCCCGGCGAAGGCGTTCAACTGGTCGACCATGGTGTTGATGGTCTCTTTCAATTCCAGGATTTCGCCTTTCACATCGACAGTGATCTTTTTCGACAAGTCGCCATTGGCGATGGCGGTCGAAACGTCGGCGATGTTGCGGACCTGGGCGGTCAGGTTCGAGGCCATCGAATTCACCGATTCGGTCAGATCCTTCCAAGTGCCGGCGACGCCGGTCACGTTGGCCTGACCGCCGAGCTGGCCCTCGGTGCCGACTTCACGCGCCACCCGGGTCACTTCGCCGGCGAAGGCGTTCAGTTGGTCGACGGTGGTGTTGATGGTTTCCTTCAGCTCCAGGATTTCGCCGGAGACGTTGACGGTGATCTTCTTGGACAAGTCGCCATTGGCGATGGCGGTCGAGACTTCGGCGATGTTGCGGACTTGCGCGGTCAAATTGCCGGCCATGAAGTTGACGTTGTCGGTCAGATCCTTCCAGGTGCCGGCCACGCCCGGCACTTGCGCCTGGCCGCCGAGTTTTCCTTCCGAGCCGACTTCGCGCGCCACCCGGGTCACTTCGCTGGCGAAGGCGTTCAACTGGTCCACCATCGTGTTGACGGTGTCCTTCAATTCCAGGATCTCGCCGCGCACGTCGACGGTGATTTTGCGGCTCAGGTCGCCGCGCGCCACCGCGGTGGTCACTTGGGCGATGTTGCGCACTTGGTCGGTGAGGTTGCCGCACATGGCGTTGACGGAGTTGGTCAAATCCTTCCAGGTGCCGGCGACGCCCGGGACGATCGCCTGGCCGCCGAGCTTGCCGTCGGTGCCGACCTCGCGCGCCACCCGCGTCACTTCCGAAGCGAACGAGCGCAGCTGATCGACCATCGTATTGATGGCTTCCTTGAGCTGTAGAATTTCGCCGCGCACATCGACGGTGATCTTCTTGGACAAGTCGCCGTTGGCGACGGCGATGGTGACGTCGGCGATGTTGCGGACCTGCGCGGTCAAATTGTCGGCCATCGAGTTCACCGACTCGGTCAGGTCCTTCCAGACGCCGGTGACTTCGCGCACTTGCGCCTGGCCGCCGAGCTTGCCTTCGGTGCCGACTTCGCGGGCCACGCGGGTCACTTCCGAGGTGAACTCGCGCAGCTGGCGGATCATGGTGTTGACGATCTTGGCCGAGCGCAGGAATTCGCCCTTGAGCGGGCGGCCATCGACTTCGAGGCGGACCGTCTGCAAGAGGTCGCCCTGAGCGACGGCGGCGATGGCGTGGGTGACTTCGTTGGTCGGCCAGAGGAGGTCGTCGATCAAAGTGTTGACCGAGCCTTCCATCTCGCCCCAGGCGCCGGCGCGATTGGTGAACTTGACCCGTTGCCGGGTGCGGCCCTCGCGGCCGACGGCGTAGCCGACCCGCTCGAGTTCTTGGGCCATGCGCTGATTGGCGGCGACGATGTCGTTGAAAGCATCCGAGATTTTGCCGTAGAGGCCGACCGCGTCGCCGGGCAGCCGGACCGAGAAGTCGCCGGCCTTCATTGCGTGCATGGCGCTTAGGAGTTCGCGCACGTCATCGGTCGAGACGCTAAGGCTCAAACTGTCGGCGGAGCGCCCCGACTTGGCGTGACCTGGCTTGGTGTGACCGTTGCCGTTCCCATCCGTCTCCCCACGCCGTGTGGGGACGACTTCGGTCTTCGTTTCCATCACCATCGCTCCCAAAAGCGTGGGGTCAAAAATGCAAAGGCGACGAGATGCGCCTCCGCGGCGCACGCGCAGCATCCTTCGGCAGGGGCTTGTTTGGAGGCCCGCCCATACCCCCGCAAAAGTTCCAAACGCGCGGAGGCGAAGCCGGTTCCGACCCAAATAGCAGTGGCGGAGATTTATCCTGTTGGGGGGTGGTTCTGGAGCTTTTTGGCGCTCCCAGTTTTGGCGCTGCGCTTCTTATTTGGCGGCTTCCTGGGGTGTGGCCTCCTGGGGGTCGCGTCCAGAGGCGCGCGCCGCAAGGCGGTCCGAGGCGGCTCCATTGCGCCGGAGGCGCCGGCGGCTACAGTCGGGAGAGGGGAGCGGAGCCTTGACCGATAGCGCAGGCGGGGAAGGCCGCTTCGATTTTGGCCATGTGGTCGGCCAGACATTTGCGCTGATCGGGCGAAACTTCGTTGCGTTCGCGGTGCTCGCCATTTTGCTGGTCGGCGCGCCGCAATTCGCCATCACTTATTTTCAAACCGTGCTCATCGACCCGGGCTCGACGCAGCTTGGCTGGATCGGGCTCGCAAGCCTCGTTGTCACTCTCATCACCAGTTACATTCTGCAGGGCGCGCTGACGCGGGCGTCGGTGGATGACCTGTCAAAAAAGGGCGTGAGCTTTGGCGCGGCCCTGGGCGATGGGCTGCGTTATTTCTTTCCCTTGTTCATCGTGGCGCTGTTGACGGGGCTCGGCGTCATGATCGGCTTGTTCTTCTTCATCATCCCCGGCTTGTTCTTGATCGTGCGCTGGGTGATTGCCGCGCCTGCCGCGGTCATCGAGCGTGAAGGCCCAACCCATTCCATCGGGCGCAGCGCCGATCTCACCCGGGGTCATCGCTGGGCCGTGTTTGGCTTGGTTCTGCTCTATCTCGTCTTCTATTACGCCGTCATTTGGGGATCGGACACGGTCGTGGCGGCGATCGGCGGACCAGGCTTTGCGGGCAGCGCCAACATGCCCAGAGACATCGCCCTTTATGGCTATGCGGCGATCACCGCGGTAACCGTTTCGCTCGCCTCGCTGGTAGCCACCGTCGGCATGGCCTCGCTCTATTTCGAATTGCGCCGCGCCAAGGAAGGCGTTGGCATCGACGAACTGGCGAAGGTCTTCGAATAGCGTCTCAGACGTTGTCGTGCTTGTCGCGCTTGCGCACCCCGAACAGCAATCTCTGTTCAAGCCGCCGGCGCAAAGCCGCGTAATAGGCGCGCAGGAAGTCCGAATCCAATTCGCGTGGGCCCCGGCGCCAATCGATCTTGGCGCGAATGCGCTCGGCGACCAGGCGCATGGCCTCGGACTCGTAATCACGCAGCACGGTTTCGAGCACCTGCAATTCCTTGACGCCGTATTTGTCGAGCTGAGCTTCGCTGAACTTGAAGGCGCCGGCGCTGTCGGAGTGCTCGGCCATGTCCGGCAACAGCGTCCGCTTCGGCGTTTTCAATACCCAAGTGCCGGCGACGATGTCGCCGAGCCGCAAGCGGTCGCGGTTGAACAAAGGAAAGAAGACGAAGACCGCGCACCAGACGATGCCGCAAAGCACGATGACGGCGCCGACATCCTGAGCGCCCGCGAACAGGAAGCCGATCGGCAAATAGAGCTCGAGCTCGCGCATGGCGTTACGCGCAATGATGCGGTCGGCGGTGAGGACGCCGCCATTGCGGGCAGCCACCCGGATGCCCATGAGGCGCTTGCCGGGTGTCGCGCCCCGCGCCGAGCATTCAAACAGGGTGAAATAGAAATTGCGCAACAGGAAAGCGCCTAAGAGCCAGATAATGGCGATCACCTCGCCGCCGCCCGCAAAGCGCCCCACCGAGAACGCCGCGCCCACCAGCAAAGTCATGACGATCAGCGTCCCAACAATGATGGCGAGGTCGATGAGGAGCGCCCCGCCGCGTTCGCTGGCCGAAGCCAGGCGCACGCGCAGATCGACGCCTTCCGGCGTCACCAGCGCGCGCACGCGGGGATCGGTCGCCGCCATGCTCATGAGCGGTCCCCGCGGCTGTCTTCGCGGCTGACTTCGCGGCCGTCTTGGCGGCCGTCTGGGCGCGGGAGGTAGAAATAGCTGAACCAGATCGCGGCGCTGGCGGCGGCGATCGCATAGCGGGCCCAGTCCAGGACGACGAGTTGGCGGGCAAAGCCTTCAAGCAGGCCGGCGACGAACAGCATGATCACCACGCCCAGCATGGCGATGCCGCCTTCGCGGCCGGCGCGTTCGGCGGCTTGCAGACGCGAGAGCGATCCTGGAAAGGCGACCGCCCAGCCGATGCGGATGCCGGCCGCGCCCGCGAGGATGATCGCGAACAATTCGGTGACGCCGTGCACCAGCACCCAGCCGCCAAACGATAAAGCGAGGCCATGGGCGTCGAAGACGGCGAACATCGCCCCAAGCGAGCAGCCATTATAGGCGATGAGCAAAATACTCGGCAGGCAAAAGACGATGCCCAAGGCGAAGGCGAAGAGCGAAATCTGCGCATTGTGCGTAAACAAAAACGTGGCGAAGACGCTGAGCGGGGCGCGTTGGCTTTCAGAACCATAAAGGGTCGCGCGCAATTGCTCGGCGCTGGCGGTCGGATCGCGGCCGCTCGATAGGCTTTCCGGCACGAAGGCGAAAAAGAAGGAGGGGTCGGAGCGAACCAGAAAGAACGCCGCCGCAACGCCCACTGCGGTCACCAAAGCCGCCGCCAAGGTCTCGCGCCACATCGCCCGCACCGTGCGCGGCCAAGTCGCCAGGAAGAAGTCGAGAATGCGTTCGCCCAAGGTCGTGCGCGCGCCATAGACAAAGAAATAGGCGCGCGCCGACAGCGCCTCCAGATAATCGACCAAAGCCGAATCCAGTGAAGTCGCCCGCGCCACCGAAAGCGACGACAATGTCGCCCGGTAGAGCGCCGGGATCGCCAGCATGTCTTCGTCGGAGAGGCTTTGCGGCGAGCGCCGTTCGACTTGCTCGAGCAGCTTCTCCAGCCGCTCCCATGTCGCCTCGCGCTCCAAGCGAAACCGCAGACTGCGCAGCGATTGGTCCATCACACGCGCTCCATCATACGCCCAGCGCTCCTGGCGGCGCAGCGTGTCATAGGCGCGCACCAGCGCCTGGCCGAGCTGGCGCACTGGCGCATCGACGATATGGACGCCGAGGCGGCGCAAGCGCGCCAGCACCACGCCGCGCTCCTGCAGAAGTCTTTGGGCGATCACCGCGCGGGCGACATCGTCGGTTGTGCGCGGTTCGGCGTCGCGAAGCGTTTCCAATTCCTCGTCGGCGAAGGTCACGAAGACGATGAGGTGGCGGCGCGCCAGGCGGGTGATGTTCTCCACCATCAGTTCGGCGTTCACGGTGTCAGTAAAATCGGTGAAGACAATGACCATCGAGCGCCGCTGCAGCCGTTCGGCGAGCGCGGTCAGGCTCAAAGTGTAATTGCTTTCGTCGGTGGAATAGTCGAGCTTGGCGGTCTGCGCCTGCAACAATGTGAAGGCGCGGGTGCCGCTGACAAAGCCGGTCGTCAGATGCGGGCGCGAATCGAAGCCGAAGAAACTCACCCGGTCGCCCAAGCTTCAGCGCCACATAGGCCAGCATCAGCGAGGCGTTGATGCTCCAATCGACGCGCGGCGGCGCCGGCAATCGGCTCGCACATGGCCCGCCCAGTATCGATGGCGAAGACCAGTTGGTGGTTGCGCTCGGCGCGGACTTCCTTGGCCAACAACCGCACATGCCTTGCCGATTGCTTCCATTCCACCAGCCGGGATCCATGCCCGGCTGAAACTCGGTCAAGGCGTCGAACTCCGAGCCATCGCCGCGATCGCGCAGCGGTTTGATCCCATGCGTCATGGTTCGCGAGAACAGGAGCTTGGCTTCCCGCTCGACGGCGTCGAGGTCGGGCGTCACCAGCACGCGCCGGTCGAGCGGCGCGATGAGCTGGCGCCAGGCGAGGCCCAGCGGGCCCATCCAGCGGCAATGCAGGTTTTCCACCCTTCCCTTCGCCGCGCCGCAGCGGCGTGATGGAGGCATTGCGCTTCGCCGCGCCCGTTCTCGAACCTGACGCGCTGCGGCGTCGCCGGCTGCTGCAGCACATGGCTTGGTTTCGATCGCCACTTCGGCGTGGCGGGGCCAAGCGCCTGGACAGGCTCAAACTGCAAGCGCGCGTCGATAGGTCCAGCGCCAATCGGCGCCATGGCATGGCGCGGTAAGGCTGACGCGCATGCGCCCCGGCGACGGCCGCCAACATTCCGTCGATGGCGACCAGCGCGCAAACGCCCAAGCGCCCACGCCGCCCCGAGCGGCCACAAATTCGCCAGCGACCATTGTCGCCAGCATCAGCGAAAGCGGCGCCCCGAGGCAAGCCAGCATGATGGCGCGGCTGGTGGGCGAGA
Source organism: uncultured Pseudomonadota bacterium (assembly GCA_963847165.1). Taxonomy (GTDB): domain Bacteria; phylum Pseudomonadota; class Alphaproteobacteria; order Caulobacterales; family Aquidulcibacteraceae; genus Vitreimonas. Next base: position 196,111 of record CAWJYY010000021.1, on the reverse strand, counting down.
TCATCGCGGCGCTTCGACTTGATCCAAGATCGGCGCGGATGGCGGTGTCGGCGGTGCGGCCCTCGATCTCGGCGCCCGGCGAAAGCAGCACGCGGTGGCGAAGCGCCGGCAAGGCCAGCGCCTTCACGTCATCGGGAATGACATAGTCGCGGCCATCGAGCGCCGCCCAGGCGCGCGTCGCCGAAGCCAGCATCGCCGCGCTGCGCGGCGAGGCGCCAAGTTCGAACGTCGCGCCTTCGCGGGTGGCGCGCACGATGCGCACGATATAATTCACCACTTCGTCGGTCAGCCGCACGCCAGCGATCGCCGCCACCGCCGCCGACAGGGCTTCGTCGTTCACCACCTTGCGCAAGCCGAGCGCTGCGGGGTCTTGCACCGCCAGGCGCGAGCCGTGCTCGCGGACGATGCGAAGTTCTTCCTCGAGCGAAGGGTAGGCGATCACATGCTTGAACAGAAAGCGATCGAGTTGCGCCTCCGGCAAGGGATAAGCGCCTTGCTGCTCGATCGGGTTTTGCGTGGCGATGACCGTGAAGCGCGGGCTCAAGGCGTGGCGCTTGCCGTCGAGGGTGACGCCGCGCTCCTGCATCGCTTCCAAGAGCGCTGCTTGGGTCTTCGGCGGCGTGCGGTTGATTTCGTCCGCCAACAGCACGTCGCAGAAGATCGGGCCTTTGGTCAGCGTGAAGCTGTTGGTTTGGAAATTGAACAGGTTCGAGCCCAGAATATCGCCCGGCATCAGGTCGGGCGTGAATTGGATGCGGCCAAATTGCAGGTCGAGCGTGTAGGCAAAGCATTGCGCCAGCAGCGTCTTCGCCGTGCCCGGCGCGCCTTCGAGCAGCACATGGCCCGCCAGCGAACAGCGCGGTCAGCATCAGATTGACGCTGTCGGCCTGGCCGACCACGGCTTTTTCGATTTCGCGCGCGAATGCCGTCGGCGATCTGCCGGACCTCAGCGAGCTGCACGGGCGATCTCCTTTTTCCAGGCGTACAGCTTGCGAGCTGCATCGAGCATTTGTTGCGGGTTCTTGGCGGCGCCGGCGTGTGCGGCCAGTTGCGAATAAGAGAGTTCACCGGCGCCTGGGCGGCGCCGATGCGGTCGAGCGCCAGCGTCATCTCTGCTTCGTCCTGTGCGGGCAAGGCCAAGCTTTTCGCCGGCGAGGGCGCCCATCATCCGCGCATAGCCTGGACCGAGGCGCTGTTCACGCCGCGCCAGGCGAATGAGCGCCGCTGAATTTTCCGCCAGCGCGGTCTTGCCGAGTGCAATCGCGCGCTGCGCCGGCGCGTTCGGGCCAAAGCGCAAAGCCGCGCGCCAAGCCAGAAGCGCCCCGGCTATGGCGAAGCCCAGGGTGAAGCCCAGGAAGGGCGGCTGAAACGCCAGCCGCAATGCGTTGCGCGCAGCGCCCAAGCCGTTCAGCGTGACGTCGAAGACGATGGGCTCGCTATCCTTACGCAGGAGCGACGAGCATGGCGATCGCCGCCCGGGCATTGTCGATGTCGGCGATGCCCTGGGTGTTGAAGAAATCCGGATCGGCCAGCACGTAGACATTGTGTCGGGGCGCGACTGCGAACGACGCGCGCCAGGACGACAGCGCCGGCGGCGTCGGCGATGACGGGCGTCAACGCGTCGCCGGAGATCGTTTGCAACTGATCGATCGACCCAGCTTGCAGCGCCTCTTTGTCCGAAGTGCTGAGCAGCGGCCGGCTGACGCCGCGGCCGCGGGCAATCCGTGCGCCGGGGGCCACATCGGCAAGGAGGCTCGCCACCGCCTCGACCGGCGCCGCCTGCACACGCGACACCCAGCCGCGATGCGTTGCATCCGCGACCGTCACCCATTTCGGTAAGATCAGCAAAGTCGTCACGCCGCTGGCGCCGGTGAGAATCGCTCCAGGTGAGCGGTTGCTCAGGGGTTAGGATGACGAAGCTTTGCCGGCGCCGCAGATCGTTGCTGGTGCGCCCGACGCTGACATGCTGGCCGACGGCGTTGAGCAGGCGCACGGCGCCGGCATAGCCGACGGCCGATTGCGATAGCGCCTGGGCGCCGCCGTTCGAGCCGCTGGTCAGCTCGGGCTCAAACGCCGACAAAAGAATAAACGCCGCGAACGAAAACACGCTGACGAGCAGCAGGCCAATGACGATCGCCGGCGAAAACCCCCCGGCTTTGGATTTCTCGCTCGTCATCGCCGCGCGCCTTGCGAAGCGAAGTCGGCGTAGGCTTGCCGGCACGCCTGGTATTGAGAGGACTCCAGCGCCTCGCCGCCGAAGAGGCTCCGCTCCACCGCCGCGGCGATGCCGGAAAACGTCGTGCGGCCTTGCGCCGACAAACGATCGAGGCGGGCGATCTCGCGGCTGGTGAGCGCGGGGCCAATGGCGATCTTCAGCACCGTCTCAAAGTCCTCGATGCTGCGGTGAAGCAGAACCCGCGCCGCTTCGCCGTAACGGCCTTCGCCGGCGAGGCGGTCGGCTTCCTCCAGAAGCGCGCGCGCGCGCACCGGGGTCGGGCGATAATCGGGCGCGAGCGGGGCTGCCGCCTTGGTGTTTTGCGCGCGCGTCGGCATGCGCCGCCTGATCTCGGAATAAAGCGCGTAGGCGATGACGAGGACGATAAGGGCGACGCCGCCCCAGAACACGTATTGCAGCAAGGGGGCGATAGCGCGCAGGAATTCACCGACCGGACGCAGCCAATCGGGCGTCTGCGGGGCGGTGAATTCGCTGAACCGGAATTGCAATTGCTGGTCGCGCAGCATGGCCGCGTGAGCGGCGGCGATTTGGTCTGCCGCCGGTGGCGCGGCGACGTCCTGGGCTTGCGGTTGGCCTTGCATATTCCCCCGTCCGCATTTTGACCGACACGTGCCAAGACGCAACTCTTCAACCGGCGGTGGCGACGCACCGTTTCGGTCTTTTGCAGCAAAATGTGGTGGACGAAAGACCCTGAAAGACCATCAGAGACCAGAATAATGCTGGCGCGCGCGCGGCCGCCGCTTAAGCGGCCGCCGCGTTCATTTGCGCGCTCGGCGGTTGAGCTTCTTTGCGCGCTTCTTCAGATGCTCCAGTTCCCAGAGATCGTTGCGGCTGAATCCCAGTTTCGGGGCGATGGCGGCAAGCACGCTCCTGCCGATGCCATGCTCCAACTTTTCCAGCCGCAGCACTTTTTCGCGTTCCTGCTCGCCGACCGCGATTTCCTCGCCTTCCTGCAGGGCGAGCATGATTTCCTCGCCGCGCAGAACCAGCTCGGTCTTGAGATCGAGATAAGCGTGGACGTCGTCGGCGATCCCGGGCTTGAAGCGCTCCGAGAGCTTGCGCAGCGTCTGTCCCATCTGGGTCTCGGCGAAATGGCCGCTGCGGATGTCTTCCAGCATCTTCTTGTGGGCGTCGTGGTCGGACTTGATCCAGGCGTGGGTGGCGCGCTCGCTCCGCGAGAGGATGAAGAAGAGTGACGCCGGCACCAAGCAGCAGCGTCAGCACCATCGCCAAGAGCGGCTGGTTGGGAAAGTGATTGAACACTGAGTGCAGCACATAGGCGCCGGCAAGACCAGGCAGAAACAAGAGCGGATTGAAGCGATAGCGCGCCGCGTCCGCCTGCACTTGCGTTTCGCTCATTTCGTGAGCGGCGGCGGCGAAGAGGGCAGTGGCGCCGCCATGCATGATGGCGGTGCCGAAACCGCGAACCAGCCAGCCGCTGTAATTGGCTCCCGGCAGTTCGTAGAGATACCAGGCGTTCTCGACCATGGAAAAACCGGCGCCGACGGCGAAGCCGGCGATCGCCGCGTCGAGCTTGAAGCCCAACCTGTTCATCGCGAACATGGCGACGATCGGCAGCGCTTTCAGCGGCTCTTCGATCGCCGGCGCGATATAGCGGCTGTAAGAGCTGAACCCGATCGGGAAGCCGTCCATCACCCGCCAATTGGCGAAGAAACTTAAGCCGGCGATGGCGCCGCCGATCAGCACCATGAGCGCGATGGTGCGCATGGTGATGAGATTGAAGATATCCAGCCGGTCGAACACCAGCAGCAGAACGAGAACCGGGGCCATCGCGGTGGCCCCTTTTTCAATGAGATCAAGATCCATCACATGATCTTCAGCGAGATGAGCGCCTCTCCGCCGTGGTCGTCGCCATCCACGAAGCCCTCGGCGTAGCCGACTGATAGCACCATTGGCAGGCGGAGCGCAGCCGTGAAATTGAAATCGACCTGCACGCCGGCGGTCTCGTAGGTATGCGACTCGCCAATGCTGGGTTCAGCAAAAAGCGCCCCGGCGAACAGCGCCGTCCGCGCTGAACTCAAATAAAGGCTTGGCGTGCCGACATCGCGAAAGCGGATCGGCGGCAAATTCATTCGCCGAGCACGCGGGCGAAGCGGCGGGCGCTGATCTCGTCAATGTCGAAGCCGGGGAAGGCTGTCGAACTGGCGGTAGCGTTTCACTTCGCGGTCATCGACATAATTGTTGCCGAAGCCGCCCATGTAGTAGCTGCTCGAGCGGATTGGTGCGCTCGCCGCCCACCGCGCCGGCGGCGGTGTAGAGCCACACCGAAGTGTTATTCCAGGGCAGCGGCACGCCGAAATCGAGGCCGCCGCGCAGGCTCGGGAAGGTTTCGTGGTTGGCGTAGTCGACCTCGCCGTTCAAGGTCCAGCTCCAGCCTTTCTCATGATCGACGGCGCCGAGAGAACGGGTCTCGTTGGTGTAATGGAGACCGGCGTCGAAGGTGACGAGATTGTCGAACTGGCTGCTGACGTCTTGGGCGCCCGGCAGCGTGTCGAGGCCGCTATAATAATTAAGGTTGGTCTCGAAATCCAATTGCCGCGGCACGTCATAGATGAAGGAGTGATGGTAGCCGATCGTACCGGCATCGCCGGCGCGCGAGCGATAGGTGGGACCGAAAATGTCGTAGAAATCGGCGTCGTTGTGCCAGTAGCGCAAGCGCCAGCTCAGTGTGTGATAAGCCAGATCGAAGTGCCAGTTCTGATCTTGGAAGCGTGAGCTCGGATCGTAGGAGAGCGTCGCGGTCAGCTGATTAAATTGCAGCGGGTCTTCGAAGATGACGTGATAGCCGCCGGCCACCAAGCCGCGATAGCCTTCGACCACCGGATAGGCCGCGTCCAGCCGCATCTGGTTTTGCGGCACGTAATGGCTGCGGTCGATGACCATGCTGTCGAACGGCACGCGGGCTGGGCGGGCCCACGCCCCAGGTGGTGACGACCGGGTGCTCGCTGCGCGATCTCGGCGCCGAGGAAATGGATCGCGCCGGCGTCCTGCAGGGGTCTGGGTTGAATCATTCCCGGCCGGAAGCCTTGGCCGGTGATATTCATAGACGACGAGCGAACCGTCGGCGCGCGGGATCGGCCGGAAGAAACCGGTCGAGGCGTTGCTGACGAGCTCGGTCTGCTGGCGTGGCGATGTCGAAGCGATAGATGTTGGAGACGCCGGTATAATAGGCGCTGCCATAGAGCGAGCGCCCATCGGGAGAGAACACGAAGCCTTCCGGCGTCGATTGCCCAAGCGCGAAGCTGGCGATCGGCTGCATGGCCCCGATCGCCCAGATCGGCGGTGTGAAACACCTGCACGGTCTGATGCCCGTTCGGCTCGCCGACCGACATCGAGATCATCGAGCCGTCCGGCGAGATATCGAGATCGAAGGGCGTGGTGCCGAAGTCGAAGGTGTGGACCTGGGTCCAGCTCGTATAGGGCGCGGGAATGCGCACCAAGGTCACGTAGCCGTTGAGGTGCCGGAAGCCCCAGAGCGAATGGTCGGCTGGATTGAATACGATGCCGCCGATGCGCGCATCATGCAGCAACTTCGTGGTGTGTGGCCGGTCGCGATATCGACCTGCATGATGTCGCGATAGGCGTAATTGTCGGTTGTGTACCAGGCGGTGTTGCTGCTCGGATCGTAGGCGAGCGAGGTCACCTGATAGAGCATCGCGCCTTTGATGTCGGTCAGACGCCGCACGTGACCGGAGCCGGGCGAGAGCACGCCGACGTGGGCGATGACGCCCGGATAGCGGAACGCGCCGATCAAATCGCCGGTGCGCGGATCGACATAGGTGCGCGACACCGAACCCAGCGCGCGCGGCGCCAGCGGCGTCGCCTGGCGTTTCGGGAAAGGCGCGCACCGAGGCCAAATTCTGCTGTTGGAAAGTGTGCTCCCAGGCGATCCAGTCTTGCCAGGCCTGGTTCAGCGATTTGCCGAACACGCGCCGGAACTGCACCGAGTAATAGCCGGCGCTGCCGGGATCGCGGCGCAGCCATTGCGATCGACTTTTTCGGGCGAATAGGTGAGCGCCAGATAAGAGAAGAAGCGCGTGCCGTAGAGATAATCGTTCACGCCGACCTGGAAGTCGGAATTGATGCCCGCCGATTCCAAACCCACCGGCGAATAGAAGTACGCGTTGTCGCGCACCATGGCGCGAAACACCATTTCGTCGTAGCCGCCTTGGGCGCGCCCGAAGCCGCCGGCCATCCATGTTTCCATGAAGACGGCGCTGCCTTCGAGATACCAGCGCGGAACGTTGACGCGCGGCGTCGCCAGGAAATTGTAGAGGATCGACTCCGGGTGCTCCTGCAGCGCCATCGGCTTGCCGAAGAAGACGTGGCGCCAGAACGCATCAGTGTCGTTCCACACGTCCATCGTCGCCACGTGGGTGAGTTCGTGGTTCGAGAGGGTGAAGAAGCGCTCGCCGGCGCTGAAGGTCTCATAGGTCTGGCTGAGCGGGGCGATGTCGATCAGCAAGGCGTCGTTGGGCGAAGCGCGCGCCGCGGCGTTGCCGTAGTCGGAGAAATCCTTGAGCAGGAGCGTGGTGCGCTCCCAGGGCCGCCAGCCGAACATATGCCGCTGGAAGGCGAGCGAGTTCTCCGCCGCGCGCCCGACATAAGGGCGTCAGATAGGTTTCCGACGGATCGAAATAGAGCAGGCGAAGATCGTTGGTCTGGATTTGGCTCAGGTCAATGACCGGCACGGCGTCCGGCGCCTGGCTGGGAAGCGGCGGCGTGGTTGGGAGTTTCCACATGCGTGGTGGGCGCGCTGGGTGCGCTTGGGTTGGGCGGGGTGTCGGCGCCGTTGGCGTGGGTGGCCGTATTGGTGTCAGGAGGAGGGGTCTGCGCCCAAGCTGATCCGGCAAAGGCAAGGCCAAGAAACGCCGCGCCGAACGCAAATTTCCGCATCAAACACGCCCCCCGGCGTCCCCCAGTATTGGAAGTGAGGCGGCGGAAGATCCACCGCCTCACCCAATCGTTTGCGAACTAGTTGCCCTGCAGAGAAGCCGCGAAGCTCGGGTTTTGAGCCATCGCCGCGAATGCCGGCTGACTCGCGAGCGCCGCGAAGGCCGGTTGCCGCGCCAGGGCGGTGAACGCTTGCGCGTTACGCGCCAGGGCTTGGAACGCTTGCGGGTTTTGCGCCAGCGCCGCGAATGCTTGCGGAGCTTGCGCCATCGCCGCGAACGCTTGCGGGTTTTGCGCCAGAGCTTGCATCGCTTGCGCGTTCAAGCCTTGCGCCGCGCCTGCCTGCACTTGGAAGGCTTGCGCTTGGCCTGCGAGCGCTTGGAACGCTTGCGGGTTTTGCGCCAGAGCCTGGAAGGCTTGCGCGTTGGCGCCCAAAGCTTGGAACGCTTGCGCGTTTGCGGCCAAAGCCTGGAAGCGGGCGTCGGCGGCGAGGGCTTGGAAAGCGCCAGCATTGGCGGCCAGGGCGCTGAACGCCGCCGCGTCGTGAGAAAGCGCGCTCATCGCTTGGGCGTTATTGGCCAAAGCTTGGAACGCTTGGGCGTCATGGGCCATGGCGACGTTAGCGGCCGGATTGCGCGCCGCGGCTTGGAAGGCCGCAACGTTGGCGCCGTAGGCTGCGAACGCCTGCGGGTTACGCGCCATCGCCGCAAACGCCTGCGGCTGTTGGGCCAAGGCTGCGAACGCTTGCGGGTGCTGGGCCATCGCCGCGAAAGCTTGCGGTTGCGCCGCCATCGCTTGGAACGCTTGCGCGTTCGCGGCGAGGGCTTGGAAGGCTTGCACGTTCATGCCTTGCGCGACGCCGGCTTGGGCCGTCGCCGCATTGACGTTAGCGGCCAAGGCTTGGAACGCCTGCGGGTTTTGAGCCAAAGCCTGGAACGCTTGCGCATGGGCGGCGAGCGCTTGGAACGCTTGCGCGTCATGCGATAGCGCGCTCATCGCTTGCGCATCGTTGGCCAAGGCTTGGAAGGCCTGGGCGTCGTGGGCCATGGCGACGTTGGCGGCTGGATTGCGCGCCGCGGCTTGGAAGGCCGCAACGTTGGCGCCGTAGGCGGCGAACGCCTGCGGGTTATGCGCCATCGCCGCAAACGCCTGCGGGTGTTGCGCCAGCGCCGCAAACGCTTGCGGGTGCTGGGCCATGGCCGCGAATGCTTGTGCGTTCACGCCTTGGGCCGCAGCCGATTGCGCCGCCGCCGCCTGCACGCCGCTGGCCAAAGCTTGGAAGGCTTGCGGGTTGTGGGCGAGAGCGGTGAAGGCTTGCGGGTCGCGGGCCATCGCCACGAGCGCTTGCGGGTTGCGGGCGAGCGCCGCAAAGCCCGGGTCACGCGCAAAAGCGCGGAACGAGGCGTCGTGGATCATGGTTTCGAAGGCGTCGGTTTGCATCAGGAGCGGAACGGAATTGTCGCCGAGCGAAATGTCGCCGGCGCCGACTTGGGCGGCCTGATAGCGTTGGGCCGGGGCGATTGTACCGGCGCTTTCCCCGACTGGTGGAAAGACTCTGCCGATGCTGTAGGCGCCGACAGCCACGACCGCCAGACAGGTCGCGGCGATTCCCATTTTCGCGTTATTCGATAGCTTTGCAGCCATAGTTCATACCCTCCAAGCCTGGCGACCCTAGGCCGCCAGCTCCATCCGCTCCTGCCACGCCAGCTTACTCCGAACTGGAGCGCTGACCACAGAATAGTGATTTCGATAGAGGGACATGGGAACCAGGCGGAGCTGGTCCGAACCCCTTTCGAAATCCGCGCCTGTCAGCGCGTGAGACCTCTTTAGGTACTGTCGACGCCGAGAGATGTGACCGAGGTCTCTTGCTGAACTGGCCGGTTTCGCGACGTCAAAACCTGCTTTGGCTTGCTGCAGGCGCGAAAAGCGACCTAGGCGTCCACGTCTAGCGGTTGCAAGGTGGGCGGTTTGTAAACCAAGAGGCCAAGCGCGGGTGGGGGGCCATCTTGAACGCGCCGCCCGCGCATGGGATGGCTTTAGGGTCTGAAATGGCTTGGATAGCGCGAGCGCCCGAGGGGGGTGCGGGAGCGCTGGGCCAAAGGGGATGACGATATGATTGCTCGCTGGATGATCATTGGCTTTGTGCTCTGGGTGGTGGTGACGCTCTCATTCCGGTTCCTTGAGCAGGGCGTTTTCAACCAAAGCGTAGCTGGCGTTCCGCTGCTTTTGTTCGCGGTGCCGGTGGGCATGTTCATCATCACCTTCGTGCTGTTGCGCCTGCTCAACGTCGATCCGGCCGATCGCGGCGAAGTCGCCTCGATCTTCGCGCTGCCGGGGCTTTTGGTCGGCATCTACGAGATCAACAGCTTCCACATCGTCTTCCCAAACCTCGACCCCTCGCTCTACGCGACCTTCGCCAGCTTCATGTATGCGAGCTACGCGGCCGCGATCCTGGCTGGCGTCATCTCCTCGCGGATGTCGTCGTCGAAAGCCTGACTTAAGCGCCAGGCGGCGGCTGTTGCTCGCCGCCGCGCGGCGATAGTCTGTCCCGAGTTGCTGGGCCGCTCTGAGGGCGGCCCCCCGGGATGGATTGGCTGCAGGTGACGAACCAGTCGAACGCCGAAGAAGCCGACGACGTCGCCCACGTGGAGGCGAGCCCGCGGCGCATGTCGCGCGTCTGGGCGCGCCAGACAGCGATCCTCGCTTGCGCCGCAGTCGTGCTGTTCTGGGGCTTCTACACCCTCGACAATGTCGCCCAGTCGATCAACGGCCACGGGCCGGCCAACCCGCTCTCACGCTATTTCGACTACGATCCGGGCAGCCTCGCCAACGCCATCTCATCCTTGGCCGACGTCAATGCGGCCGTCTTCGGCATTGTGCTCACGGTTGTCAGCATCATCGTGCAATTGACCGCCGAGCGTTACACCGGCGTGGCGCGGATGTTCTTGCGCGACCGCGTCAACATCCTGGTGCCGGCCTATTATGTCGTCGCCTGTGTCGTCAGCGTTTGGCTCTCGGCATCGGTGCAGCCGCAATTCGTCCCGCACGCGACCGTCACCGCGGTGCTGTCGATGACGACCGGGGGCCTGGTCATCATGGCTCCCTATTTTGGCTACGTGTTCTGGTTTCTGGAGCCGCGCCACATCATCGCCCGCATTCGCGAAGACGCCGTCGCCCGCGCCATTAGCGGCGCTCTAAAACACGACAAGGAAAATTGCTTCGCCTCGCAAGCGCAGACCTTGTTCGCGCTCGAAGAACTGACCGATATCACCAACAATTCGGTGTCAGGCCGCGACAAGATCATCGCCAGCGAAGCCGTCGATGCGCTCAAGGATCTGGCGCTCGAATATTTGAAGGTGAAGCCGAACGCCAGTCGACACTTGGTTCTCGATCGGTCCGCAAATCCGGCTCAATCCCGATTTCGTCGCCATGGATCCAGAATCGCTTGGCGACCTCGAGGCCAGGCGCACCTGGGTCGAGTGGAAAATCATGCGCCAATATTTGAGCATCTATAACGAAGCCATCGGCTCGATGCGCGATATCAATTATCTGATAGCCATCGACACACGTTATATCGGCGAAGCCGCCGCCAAGTCCGGCGACACGCAACTGATCGATCTCGTCTACCGGTTCATGAATTCCTACATCCGCGCCACCTTGAACGGCAAAGACATCCGCACCGCCTATAATGTTCTCAACCAATACCGGAAACTGATCGAATTCATGCTGAAGCTCGGCAACCACAAGGCCGCGCTCGATGGCGTCAGGCACATGAAATACTATGGCCTTGTCAGCTTCGACATGGATTTGAGCTTCGTCACCGAAACCGTCGCCTATGACATGTCGGCGCTGGCGCAATTCGCCAACGAAATGGGCTCACCGGCCGAGCAGGGCATTCTCGCCGAATTCCTCGAACTCGATCGCCCCCCGTTTGCGCGCGGCAAGGAGACCGCACTGCTTGGCGTACGCAAGGCGCAAGTGAAGCTTGCCGCCTATTATCTGGTCACCAACCAAATCCCTCTCGCTCGCGCCATCGCCGACGACATGCGAGACGAGCCGCGCGAGCGTCTGCTCAAGATCCAGCACCAGCTTAGCGCCGTTGAAAGCAAGGAATTCTGGGAAATCATCGACCGCGGCCGCAATTTCGAATACATGCCCCCGGCCCAACGCGCCTGCCTCACCACCTTCTTCGAGTGGCTCAACGTCGAAGCTGAGGCCGCCTCATAAAGATCTCGTGAAAATCACGAGGCGCAGCGGCCGATCGCCTGCGCCAGCGCCACCGCGCGGGCATCGCCGATGAGATCAGGCCCCATGCGGTTCATCACATAGGCCGCGCCGACGCCGCTCTCGGGGTCGGCGTAGCCGAGCGAACCGCCCCAGCCAGTGTGGCCGAAGGCGGAGGCATTGGGGCCGAAGACGCCGGTGGTGTTGCGGGCGACGCCGTGCGCCCAATGCACCTCGAAGCCGAGCAATTGATCCGTGCGGCGGCTCTGCACCTCGATCATGCGAGCAATGGTTTGCGGCTTCATTAGCGTGACCGCATCGAGCGCGCCGCCATTGGCGAGCGCGCCGAAGACGGCGGCGATGCCGCGGGCGGTGGCGTGCAGGTTCATCGCCGGCAATTCCGCTGCCGCGCCAAGCACGGGTGTTGGCTTGTTCGGGCGCAAGCTCGGGATTGGTGAGCGCCATCAATGCCACCGGCGGCAGATTAAGCGCGGCGATATCGGGCGCAGCGCCCGGCGCGATCATGTCGGCGACGCGCGCGTCTTCAAACACAGGCAAGCCTAGATGAATGTCGGCGCCCAGAGGGTAGGCGATATCGCTGGCGATGAACGCGCCCAGCGTCTTGCCCACGGCGCGGCGGAAGATTTCGCCAGCCAAATAGCTGAACGTGCCGGCATGATAGGAGGTGGCTTCACCGGGAACCCAGCTCGGCGCCTGGCGCGCCAGTTTCGCGCAACAGCCGGCCCAATCGTAGATGTCATTCCGGCGCCGTGGGTTCGATGAAACCGGGCAATCCCGCTTGGTGTGAAAGCGCGTGCGCGACCGTTGTTCTCTCCTTGTTGGCGGCGCCATATTCGGGCCAGTAACGCACGACCGGCGCGTCATAATCGATAAGGCCGCGCTCCACCGCCATGGCGATGGCGGTCGCGGCGAGACCCTTCGTGGTCGAATACACATTAACCAGCGTGTCGCGCGTCCATGGGCGCGTGCGCGCGGCGTCGCGCGAGCCTCCCCAAAGATCGACCACGCATCGGCCGCGGCGATAGACGCAGAGCCCAGCGCCGACCTCACGCAGTGGCTCGGCGCGCTCGAAGTTGGCCAAGAACTGGTCGCGCACCGGCTCGAAGCCGGCAGCGACTTCGCCTTCGACGATGACATCGCTGATGGCCATCGGCCTTCTCCTTCACAACAGTCGGCTCACACCCGTCGGCTCACACCCATCGGCTCACACCGCCGCCAAGCCGCGCACATAAAAGCGCACGACTTCGTCGCCCAAGGCGCGCGCGCCTGCGCTATCCGGCTCGCGTCGCCATTTTGGAATCCAGGCGAAGAGACCCGCGCCCGAGCGCGCCGCGGCCTGAATGTCGTCGCCGAGCGAAAGCGTCCTGTCCTTCATCCCGCGCCGGCCCATGGCCTCGTAGCGGCGCGAGATCGCGGCGGCGCGCCGATTGAGGTCGTGCTGCAGGTCTTGCGGTAGGCCGCGCAGGCCCGCGAGCGGCGCCAGCGGGGCCAAATCGCTCGCCAGCGCTTGCGTGTTCAAATGCACGCCGATGGCGCTTTGCTCGAGGCCGGTGGCGCCGTGCTTGACCGCCAGATCGGCGATGGCGTCATAGAGATCGAAGGCGCGTTCGTAGCAGCGGCGAACCAGATCAGTCTTGTCCTCGAAATAATGATAGAGCGCGCCTTTAGTGGCGCCCAATTCGGCGGTGACGTCGTCGAGGGAAACGCCATCGATGCCGCGCCGGTTGAAGAGGCGAGAGGCCGCCGCAAGCAGCGTCTCGGTCTTCATTGCAGCGGCGGCGTCGCGATCGAAGGGATTGTCGGCGCGGGCGCGGAGCATGGCGACGTCCAAAGTGATCGCCGGCGCCTGCGCGTTTGCGGCCCCGGCGCCGCGGCGCAAGAGCCGCATCACATACTTGGCGTCGCGGGTGCGTTCTTCGCCTTCATCGGCATTGAGCCAGCTCGGCGTCAGCTGCACCCAGGACACCAGCCCCACCAAGGTCTGCGCCGCCACTTCGGTGTCGCAATGACGGATCGAACCATCATCGATGCCGCGCTCGATGAATTTCCGAAGCGCGCGCACATTGCGTGTCGCAGCGCGAGCGATGATCTGGCGCTGCGCCGGCTTTAAATGCTCGACCTCGCTCAACACCGCGATCGGCGCCCGTTCGGGATCGAGCGCGCGGCGCGCGAAGGCCAGCGTCTTGGCCAGACCATCGGCGCCGTCTTCATCGGCGGCTTCGAGATCGGCGGCGGCGATCTCGCAAGCGCGCTCGTAGGTTTGGAAGACGAGATCGTCGCGCTCGTCGAAATAATAATAGAGCGCCGCGCGCGTCACCTCCATCGCCGCGGCGACGTCGCCGATATTGGTGGCGGCGACGCCGCGCTCGTTGAAGAGCCTGGCGGCGTGATCGAGCGCGCGCTCGCGCTTTGAGGCGCGTTTGGCGCCGGGCGCGCTCGCCGTGTCGCGCGCGGCGGGCATGAGAGGCGCTGGTTTACCGGACTTGGCCACTTTTCAGAAATCCACGTTACAGGACAAGAGCATACTCCAGTGTCAAATATGTTGACAAGGGCAAACTGGCGTGCAGTTATGCAAACATACCCAAGTGTCAAATCCGCCAAAGACGCCAAAGAACGACGGACCCAAGAAACGACGGACAAAGAGCGGACGGACAAGGGGTAGGGCGGAGGAGGATGGATCATGGCGCGCAACGGCGGCGGCAATCTGTTGTTGGGGACAGCGGCGAGCGTCTTCGCCTTGGCATGGTGGGTCTGTCCGCCGGCGTCCGCGCAGCAAACGGCGCAGCCATCGCCGCAGCCGGCGGCCTCGACCAGCAGCGACGATGAAATCATCGTCACGGCGCAAAAGCGCGAGCAGAACGTGCTCGATGTCGGCATTTCGGTTTCGGCGCTGTCGCAAACCGATCTGAACGAACAGCGCATTCAAGAATTGAGCGATCTCGACGCGACGCTCCCCAATGTCGCGGTGAAGAATCAGATCCCCGGCGCCATTCCCGTCATCTCCATTCGCGGCGTCGGTCTTGACGATTTCAGCTCCACCAACAATCCCGCCGCCGGCATTTATGTCGATGAAGTCTTCCTCTCATCCTTGGCGTTGATGAGTTCGGATTTCTACGATCTGCAGCGCATCGAAGTGCTGCGCGGCCCGCAAGGCACGCTCTATGGGCGCAACACCACCGCCGGCGCCATCAATATCCTCACCGCCCAACCCGTCGATCATTTCGAAGCAAGCCTGTCGGGCGGTTACGGCAATTACGATCGCTTCGAGGGCGACGGCATGTTGAACCTGCCGCTCGGGGCCAATGCGGCGTTTCGCGTCGCCGCCCATACCATCCAGCAGGGCGAAGGCTATTGGAATAGCCGCTTGGTCGGGAATTTCGGGACCCAGAACATCTGGGAGGCCCGCGCCCAGCTCGCCTTCACTCCGGCGCCGAATTGGGACATCAATCTGAAGCTCGAGGGCGAACGCTCGCGTTCGGAAATGGGGCAAGGCGAATTCTTCGGCACCGTGAACTTCATCACCGGTTCGCCGCCGAACTTCACCTGCAACCCAATCCTCGCCGGCCACATCGATCAAACCCAATGCTTCGACGTCTATGGCTATTCGGACACGGACGGCAATCCGTTCCGGGGCGATTGGGAGCACCCGCATCCGCAATACAATATCGATGAATGGGGCGCGACCGCGCGCGTCGAGGGCGATCTCGGTTTCGCGCGGCTGACCTCCGTCACCGGCTATATCGACTTCAACCGTAATTTCTACATCGACTCGGATGCGACGCCGCGGCGCGAATTCGAGTTCAATCAGATCGACGACATCCAGCAATTCTCACAGGAATTGCGCCTGGCCGGCCAAACCGATCGCTTGAACTGGATCCTCGGCGGGTTTTATTCGCACGACGAAGTCAATCTGCGCACGCCGAGTTATCTCGACGATCTCTTCTTGACCGAAGCGCTGATCACCGCCGATCAGAGGACGACATCGTGGGCGCTCTTCGCCAATGGCGAATGGGCGCTGACACCCAATCTCAGCCTCGTCACCGGCGTTCGTTATACCGACGAGACCAAGGATTATGTTGGCGGCACCCTCGATCAAAATCCCTTTGGCGCCAGCCTACTGATCAATCCGTTCTGCCCGGGCGCGGCGTTGCCGTGTCAGCTCTCCTTTGTCGACACCAGCATCAGCGATCAGTTCTGGTCCTGGCGCGTCGGGCTCAATTGGCATTTGGACGATCATACGCTTCTCTACGGCAGCATTTCGCGCGGGCAGAAGAGCGGGGGTTTCTTCTCCGGCATCACGCTCGCCAATGCGCAGCTTGCGCCTTATCGGCCCGAGCAACTGACCGCCTACGAAGTCGGGGTGAAGTGGCGCCCGTCGCGGGGGCTGCGCGCCGAGGCGGCGGGGTTCTATTACGATTACGTCGATCTGCAGACCTTCATCCGCGTCGATCTGGGTCCGATCTCGGTGCAGGCGTTGGGCAATGTGCCCACCGCCCACATAGAGGGCATCGACGCTTCGCTCGATTGGGAAGCGCTTCCGGGCTTCACGCTCGAAGGGGGCTTGGGCCTGCTTTGGACTGAACTGGGCGCCTTCGACACCGTCGCCGGACCGGTTGCTTCCGGCAACGAACTTCCCAACGCGCCTGGCGTCAGCTTTACCGGCCGCGCCATTTACGAATGGTCGCCGAGCGCTGGTCTGACCGCGCGCCTGCAAGCCGGGGCCCAATATACGCAAGGCACGTTCAAGGACGCGCTCAACGATCCCGTCATCGCCTCTGACGATCACTGGACCTTCGACGCGCGCGCGGCGATCGGCTCCGATAGCGGCAATTGGGAGCTGGCGATTTGGGGCCAGAACCTTTCCAACGAGCGTTATGTCGAGCAGGGCCTCAATTCGGGCCTCGGCGCGGGCAATCGCACCTTCAACGCGCCGCGCACTTATGGCGTGCAAGTGTCGCGGCGGTTCTGATGCAAGCGATCGCGCTTGATCGTTTCGCCGGCATCGAAACCGCCAAGCTAGACTTGCTCGCCCACGTCGAAGTGAAGCTCGGACCAACGCATGCGCTTATCAAGGCGCCGTACGGGGCCCGGCTCATTGTCGATGTGTTGGACGCGCGCATCGAAGGCGAGCGCTTCAATGCTTCGCTCCTCGGCACGGCCGCCGCCGATTGGGTGACGGCGGCGCCCGACATGACAACCGGCGCTCTCGATGTCCGCGCCACGCTCAAGACTGATGACGGCGCCATTATCTATGCCGAGTATCGCGGCCGCGTGCGCTTCGGCGCAGACGGCGTCAATGAGGTTTTCACCAGCCCGCGCTTTGAAACCGGCGATCCCCGCTATGCCTGGCTCAATGGCGTTCAGTGCATCGGCAAAGGCATCTCAAACCAGCACCAACGCTGGCTGCGCTACCGGCTCTACGCTGTCGCATAACACATTGCATGCAAAGGAGGGCGACGATGCCCGTCAATCGCCAGCTCAAACTCGCGCGCCGGCCCGAAGGGCGGGTGTCGCTCGAAGACTTCAGTGTTGAAGAAACGGCGCCGCCCGAGGCGAGCGAAGGGACGGTGCTTGCGCGCACGCTTTTTCTCTCTGTCGATCCAACCAACCGGGTTTGGATGAAGGATGTGCCGCAATACATGGCGCCGGTGGCAATCGGCGAAGTGATGCGCTCCGGCGGCCTGGCTGAAGTGGTGGCCTCCAATCTCGACGGCTATGCGCCCGGCGATTTGGTTTTCGGCATGACCGGTTGGCAGGATTATAGCGTGTTGAAGCCGGGCGGGGCGCTCGGGCTTGCCAAAATTCCAACCGGCTTAGGGCTTGCGCCGGAGAAATTTCTGGGCGTTTGCGGCCCTAACGGCGTGACCGCTTACGCCGGCATGATCGAAGTCGCTGCGGTCGGGCCCGGCGACACCGCCATCGTCACGGCCGCCGCAGGGTCCGTCGGCTCGGCGGCGGGTCAGATCGCCAAGCTCAAAGGCGCGCGCGTCGTGGGCATCGCCGGGGGAGCGGAGAAAGCCCGCAAGCTTGTCGACGATTATGGCTTCGACGCTGGCGTCGACTATCGCGCGCCTGATTTCCGCGCCCAGCTCGAGGCCACGACGCCCGAGGGCGCCGACATCCTGTTTGAGAATGTCGGCGGCGACATCATGAATGTGGCGATCGCGCGCCTAAACGTGGCCGCTCGCATCGCGCTCTCGGGCATGATCTCGATTTATAACGGCCAGGGCGGCACGCGCTACGATTGGGCGCCGATCATGGCCAAGCGTCTGAAGGTGCAGGGGTTCAACCTTATCGATTGCGCCGAATTGTGGCCACGCGCCGCGCGCGAACTGGCTCTCTGGGTGCGCGAAGGCAAAATCAAGGCCGAAGAGACAATTGTCGAGGGGCTCGAAAGCGCGCCCGACGCGCTCAACATGCTGTTCGACGGCGCCAATGTCGGCAAGCTTCTGGTGCGCGTCGCATGAGTGGGCGCTTTTCGGGAAAGATTGCGCTCATCACCGGCGCCGCTTCCGGCATCGGCGCTGCGTTTGCGCGCCTTGTGGTGCGCGAGCGCGGCGAAGGCCTGGCGCTGATCGATCGCAATGAGGAGGGGCTTGCAGCGCTCGCACTAGAGCTCGATCGCCCTTGCGTGCTCGAAGCCGGAGATGTGGGCGACGCAAATATTTGGTCCTCGTTCGAGGCGCGCATCGCCGAGCGGTTCGGGCGCATCGACCTGGCGCTCGCCAATGCCGGCGTTGGCCATCCAATGGCGCCCATCGCCGCGCTTGATCCCGAGATCTTCTCGCGCGTTATCAACGTCAATCTCATCGGCGCCTTCCTCACTCTGCGCACAGCCTTTCGGCTGATGAATGAGAGCGGCGCCATTGTGCTCGTCGCCTCCTCGATGGGGGTGAAGCCCTCACCCAACACCGCAGGCTACGGCGCCTCGAAGGCCGCGCTCATCCATCTGGCCAAAATCGCCGCCCTCGAAGCAGCGCCGAAGAAAATTCGCGTCAACGCTATCGCCCCGGGCGGGGTTGAGACGCCGCTCTTCCACGACGCCGACTTCTTTAAGGGCCTGGTCGCCCAAACCGGCAGCCAGCGCGCCGCCTTCGACGCGCTCGCCGCCCGCACGCCGCTTGGCCGCTATGCCAGCGCAGATGAAACCGCAGGCCTGATCGCCTTCCTGATGAGCGAGGACGCCGCCCAAATCACCGGCGCCAACTTGATCGCCGACGCCGGCATGACGCTTTAGCGCTTCGCCCAAGCGTCGTTCGAAGATCGAACGCAATCTGGAAAGCACTCGCTCTGCGACGAACGCGGCGCACACTTTGCGTTACGCCTTCCGCTCCATTACCCGGCTTCCTCTGTGCGCCATGGATGGGTTGTACGTCTGTAGCGCAAAGACGCCTGACGCCTGCACCGGCCCGAGACTGCGGATGCAAGTGGCGCCTTTATCGACATTGCAAGTCGGAACGACGACGAGCCAACATACTCCGCCGAAAGTATTGGCGACGTGTCTGGAAGCGAAGGTGCGGAGGACGCCGACATGATGAGCCCGCGTATCAACTTGCCCAAAAGCCCTATGGCCACAACTGCGACCAGAATGCCGACGCCGACGTTTTGAGTGAGTACGCCGACGGTGTGGCCAACGACAACGCCGGCAAGAGTGGGTCGGTCCTAGCATCAGAAGCACGATCAGCCAGCACCAGAGAACGCGCATCACGAAGATGAGCAGCGTGACGAGGATTGCGACGCCGATGAGCGAGCTCCATTCCATGCGCTCACTCGCCGTGTAGCGAGCGATAATCGCGCAGGATGCTTTCGATCAACCTGTGCGCTTCGGGGTGGTCCTCAGAACACACCTCAATTGCGGCGACGGCGAGCTTGCCGCAAATGCCCCGATGCGTTGTTGCAACGATCGCCGGCAGAGACGCGAGAAGGGCGAAGTTCTCCTCGTGCAGCAGGTCCATGTGATCGTAGAGAGAGTCCATCTCATGCTTCTCCGCGAAACGGTTCCGCTGTGCGCGCGTCAGCCGTGACCAGTTTTGCTGTTTGAAGAGACGGTCTTCGATTTTCTGCCAGCGAGAGCCCAAGCGCTCGTGCTCTGCGTGGCGTGCGAGCCAGATTTTAGTTGCTGCCGCGGCAGCATCCAGAGGTGCCTGAAAGTCACCCACCAGCGGCATAGTAACTCCGCCAAGAACAAGTCTGCGCGTTGGCTCGCGGCGCGGATCGGCGCTCGCCACAGGCGGGGGGCGTCGGGACATTCCTAACACTTCCGGTCTATAATGATCCCAAAGGTATCAGATCTATCGTCGCCTGTCAACCCAAAGGGATCAAATAATCCCAAAGGCACACAATGCTAACAGCTGCACAAGTCCGAGCTGCACGTGCGTTGCTTGACTGGAGCCAACGGCAACTCGCCGAGAAGTCGAAGCTGTCTGTCCCCACGATCAAGCGCATGGAAGGCGCTATGGGACCGGAGAGAAGCACTGAGGCCAACGTCGCCGCTGTGCGACGGGCACTCGAAAGCGCTGGTGTGGTCTTCATTGAAGCAAGCGCGAACAAGGAGGACGGCGCTGGCGTGCGCTTGAAGAGTTGAATGTTCTCAACGTGCGCAAAGACGCCGTCAGCAAATGGGAGCGGGGCGAGAAGCGTCCGGACGGACCGTCGCTAAAATTGCTCAATCTGGTGAAGGCCAAAGGGCTAAAGGCGATCGCCTGAGGGTCACGTCGAAGAGCTGTATACGGGCTAACACGCCTCGATTTCGTTTGGTCTCCGGCGCCGCGGCGCAGGAGTTTAAAATTGGAATAACGCAGTCTATTCAGTTCCAAGGCCCGTGCGAAATCGTCAATGGCACGAAGACGATGTGCGGCATCACGCAGCCCGACGGCGCACGCGTGGCGCGTTGAGCATTCAGGCGGGAGAGTTGCGTGATGACGCGCGAGTAATCCATAGGCGGGGCGGCGTACGCAACATCGACGCGTATCGCTGCGCCGCTGTCATTTATGATAACACGAAAAATCACCAATCCCGATCCATTTTGTGCGAGGCGCAATGTGTCGTCGAGATTGCTATTGCCGTGCCACGTGATCGGGCAGACGATTGCGCCGTTGATGTCGTGCAGCGCCGCAACAGAGCGTGGCGTGTAGCTCATGGTGGCGATCTGGCGCCATGCGATAGCCTCTGCGTACGCCGCCTGAAACGATGTCAGTTCTGGTCCATCGCCGGGCAGGAGTGCGTATGGAAACAATTCCGCCGCGATCTGCTGCAGCTGCGTGTAGACTTGGTTGTGTGCGGTTGGGCTGCGATCGCCGGCTTGAAACAGCGACGTCACCGCATCGCCGGTCCGCGCACGCTCCCGCCGCAGCAGTGTTTCTGCGCTCGCGTCGGCGCCTGCGTGACTGGCCGCGGCGATCCAGCCGCGATGCGCCGCGGGATAGTCACCCGCCTCAAGCGCCCTGGCGCCCAGCGCCATGCCTGCGTCGAAGACCGCATTGTCCAGATCATGACGGCTCTCGGCAGCGTTCAGCGCCGCCACCATCCGATCGCGATCGCCCTGCAACGCAAGAGCGCGCAAGCTAAGCGTGGCAAGCAGGGGATCGTCTGCACCCGCCGTTGGCGGCGTAGATGTGATCTGCGCCGACGCCTGTGCGCTGATTGCCAGGCCCATCAGCATTGCCGTCGCGATTGCTCGAACCCGCATTTTATCCTCTCGCCGCATGCAGCCAGAGCTAAGCACATCCGTCTGTTTCGGAAAACATGCCTTGTCGCTACATGTTTGCGTTCGCTCAAGAACGTGGGGAGGCCGTGAGGTTAGGAACTCGATATTGCTTTCTCGCGGAGTTCAGGCGTCATGAAGATCCTCCTTTACTATGGAACAACTGAAGGTCAGACGCGCAAGATTGCTGAATTTGTGGCGAAACAGGTCAGCGGCGATGATGTGACTATTGTGGACGCCACAAATGTGCCCGCGGCGCTCGATCTCGATCAGTTCGACGCGGCGTTCCTCGCCGCCTCGTTGCACATGCACAAGTATCAACCCGCGTTGGTCGAATTCGCGCGCGATCATCACAGCAAACTCAACCTGATGCCTACCTTGTTTATTTCTGTGTCGCTCGCCGCCGCCGGCGATGATCCCGAAGACCGAAAAGGGCTCGCCGAGTGCGAGCAGAAGTTCAAAGCCGAAACCGAATGGACGCCAATGAAGGTTCTCGAAGTCGCGGGCGCCTTCCGCTTCACCAAATACGATTTCTTCAAGGGTTGGGTGATGCGTCGCATAGCCAAGGAGAAGAAGGTTAAGGTCAATCCGCACGAAGACCTCGAATTGACCGACTGGGAAGCGCTAGCGCGTGACATCAAAGCGTTCCGCGCGCAGATCGCGAGGGGCTAATCAGCGCGCGCCTCGGGCGCGTCGGAATGCGCAGTGTTCTCGCTGAGCGGATTTTGGACTGGTCCTGCGCGCTGCCTTGCAGGGATGGAGGCGCGCCGATCAGTGCGCACGTGGTCGATCGATGTCAGAGCAGGAATAGTGCGCCGGTTGTCCGCTTTGCGGTGAAGGACCCCGAACGACCGCTGTTGGGGGGGGTTGCGAACTTTGTTAGGAGTTGCCGAGGACGGCACGTCTAACGCCGTCTGCATCCGCTCCGGTCGCCGCAAAACGACGTTGGGCTGTTTGACGGTCGAGGCCACGGAGCTGTTTGCGTGCTAGGTTGAGTGCTGCCAACCTTACATACAGCACTCGCCGTAGGGCCTTCAGAAGAGCTCGCATGAAGTTCTCTAGAAAGTTGGTGTATTGGACATGGTTGCCCGGAGCCAACGCCACAAGCGCAGCTCCGATTTTCTAGCTGCATGTCGATTATCGGGAAGCGGGGCTTTTCTCGACGCACCAGCTGGCGGCCATACGTAGGAGTCGCCTGCTCAAATGGTCCCTGCCAGCGGTCTATGTCGCGGTCGCGTGAGACCATTGCGCGACCTGAATCAGCAAGAACATAGCTGCAATATAGGGCGAATTGCGTTATTGTGATCAGATGAATTGAGCTGAAATCATTGCCACACTGGCCGCGAACGAGGGTGAGCTACGTCGACGGGGCGTAGAACACGTCGCATTGTTTGGCTCGGCTGCTCGGGGAGATGCGCGGGCTGCCAGCGACATTGACCTTTTCGTCGACATTGACCCAACCGCGAGGGTAAGCCTCATCGATTTTGTAGCCATCGCTATGCACAGCGGCACGGCGGCAAGCGGCCGTGGCTCGTGAAACTCCTCGAGCGCCGCACGATGAAAATCGCGGCTATAGCTCTGGCGAACAAGATTGCGCGAATGGTCTGGGCGCTGATGACCCGGGCGGAGACTTATCGCGAGCCCCGCCTGCAGGCTGCATAGGCGAGCAGGGCGCGCATAACGAGGTTGGAAAGGGCAAATCACGAAGTCATGTTGACCGGTCGAACCGGGGACCAGGCGAACCCATTCATCCCAGAGCGCATTTAAGCGCGTGCTTTTGATCGGGATCTGGTCCGCGGATAGCATGATGGCCAGCGGCGCTCGCGTCGCACAAACAGGCCGAACACATGGGCGCACCGACCGCCGGGCTTGACTAGAGATTTTCCTTGCCAGCGAAGCGCCGTTCTCTAATCGCGGGCTCCACGTCAAGGCCAATGTTCGAATTCGCACTCGAAGGATTCGTTCTCTTCGCAGTCGACATGAAGCCGCTGCACAATCCGGTTCGCTGAATTCGGGTCTTCCAATGTCCACAACGTGCTTGGATCGACGGATCTGCACTCGGCCCTTTCGCGGAATGATCCCAATCTCTCGCCTCGAGTAGCGAGCTCTGCGCCGCCTTGGCGGTTAGCTCCGTTTCTAGTCAGTCGGTCAGGCAGCCATCGCAGCCGGTAACGCCGCTGCATAGGGTTTGCCGCTGCGCCAGACGGAATGCATGATTACAGCAAGCTTGCGGGCAAGCGCGGTGCGCGCCTTCTTGGGCCCGGATCGTCTTTCCAAGGCCAGTCCCCATGCACGCAGCGGTGACGCCTTTCGGCATCGTATCAGAAGCGAATTCGCCGCCTCCACTAAGACGTTCGAACATAGGCATCCCCACATTTGGAGATCTCGCCTAGTCGGTCGACGTCGCCGGACTGATGTTGCATCGGCGCCAGGCCGAGGTGGGCGCCGACCGCCCTCGATCGCGCGAAACGTTCTGGCGTGTCGATGGCGCCCATGAACGCCAGGGCGCTCACAAAGCCGACGCCGGGGACGCTCATCAGCAGGCGGCACTCAGGTCGCGTCTTCGCGACACCGAGTAACTGTTTATCGAACGCGGCGACCTGGCTTCGCAAATGACGCCAAGTGGCAAGCATCGGCATCACAATTGATTGCACCTCTGGTCGGTCGACCACGAGTTCTTCGACGCGAGTCGCAAACGCCGTCCCGCGGACCCCAACAACAACCAAGCCAAAGATCTTCATCACGCCACGAATATGGTTGGAAACGCGTGTCACCATCCCGACAAGCTGCGCACGAGCGCCCAGAACAGCACGCAGCTGATGCGCTGGATAGGATTTTACGTGGACAGCGCGATACCACCCCGTGCGGACAAGTTGCGCGAGCGCTTGAGCGTCATGCTGGTCATTCTTGTTGACTTGCGCAGCTGCCATGACCGCGTGGGCATGGCGCGCCTCGATACAGACTATGTCTACGCCGACGGCTCGCAGTGCATGCACCAGCCACGGCGTCAGCGGACCGGTCTCGATGCCAACCCGCGCGTCCACTCCGGCCTGCGTCCGAATTGCTTCGGCGAGAATTGTTGGATCAGTCGCACACTTGCCGCGCCAAATGCGTTTTCCGCCAGCGTCGACCACGCAGATATGGGTCAAACGCTGAGAAACATCCAAACCGACGAACAACGACATGATGACCTCCTGGAGCACAAACTCACTTTCGCGAGCCAGCTCAGAATGCCGCTAGAACGACGACGCTGCCGCGATTACAGGATGTCCACACATGGGATGCATCAGAAATCGCACGCCTACGCCGTGTATTTCTGCGATCGCGTGTTAGGAGTCTTGTGCGATCAGCCGTAAGAAAGTCCCGATACTTCTTCAGTGCCCTACCATAGGGAAGTGCAATGTTCAGGATTGGTTTGATAGCCGCCGCGGCTGTGCTTTTGACGAATTGCACAACAACGCCGGTTGATCCCGTTCGCGAGGGCGCCCGTCTCATCGGCGAGTTGAGGGTTGCGAGTGGGGGCGACGCGGTCGATGCTCCAAATGGATTTCACGAGACGGGAGTTGTCGTCGAAAACGGTCAAACCAGTACCTACGAAACCTGGGGCGATTTCCATGCGCTGCGTTGGACTGGAACGCACACAAGCCGCGGCGTCACCCGCGCGAGCGGCTTCGACGGTCATGTGGCATGGACGAGAAGCCCGGACGGCGCCGTGCACACGGACGCTTCGCCTAATGGTCTGGCCGGCGCCCGGCTCGGCACATATCTCACCATCGCCGCATATTTCTATCCGGATCGGTTTCCGGCGCGTTTTGAATACAAGGGCCGGCGGAGCGCCGATGGCGAAAGCTTCGATGTCGTCACGGTGACGCCGCAAGACAGCGTGCCCATCGATTTCTGGCTCGATGCCAAGACGCATCGTTTGCGCCGCTTGGTCGGAATGGATGGAACGACGCCGTTTCGCGGCATCGTTGAACGCGAGGAAGTTGTCAGCGGCGTGCGCATTGGGTCGGAAGTTCGCCAAATTGAGGGCGAGCACGATATGGCGCAGACGGTGACGCTGTACGAATTCGCCGATGTCGCGGCCGAACGCTTTTCACCACCCGCGCAGTGACGTCCAGTGCATCGAATTCGCGTCGCTTGAGATTTGCTGGTGTATGTCTGCTTGCGGGCGCGTTCGGGCCAGAGTCCGAAACTGGGATTGAAGGGCAGAATGGGTTAAATCGCTCAGCGGGGGTTTGGTAGTCCAGTGTTTTTCGCGGTCGCTCATTGAGTTCGCGAGCGATTTTGTTGAGCTGAGCCTGGGAGTGGCGCGACAAGTCGGTCCCTTTTGGCAGGTACTCGCGCAAGAGCCGGTTGGTGTTTTCGTTTGAGCCGCGCTGCCAGGGGCTTTGCGGGTCGCAGAAATAGACCGCGATTTTGGTCTCCATGGTGAAGCGCTGGTGATCGGCAAGCTCAGTGGCCGCGATCCCAAGTCAGCGATTTATAGAGCTCTTCGGGGAGGTGCTTGGCTTGCCTGATCAGGGCGTCGACCACGGCCTCGGTGTGGCTGCTTGCGACTTTGGCGAGCATCACATAGCGCGAATGGCGTTCAACCAGCGTTGCGACGAAGCTATTGCTGGGACCGCAGAGCAAATCGCCCTCCCAATGCCCCGGCACGGCGCGATCGGCGACAGCAGGCGGGACGCTCGCTGATCGAAACGGCGTTGCGGATTTTTCCGCGCCGATCGGTTGCTTGCTTAGCGTGGCGTGACCGGCGCATTTGCCGATGCGAGCGCAGATAACGCGCCAATTCCTTCTTCAGAACGCCGCGCGTCTGGACATAGAGGCTTCTGTAGATGGTCTCATGGGACACAGGTCGCAGCCTTGATCTTTGCAGCCTCTCGTTTGAGCCATCCGGCGATCTGTTGGGGCGACCAACGGCGCTTGAGCTTGGCGATTACAATCTGCCGCAAGCGGCTATCCAACGCCAATTTGCAGGGCTTTGGGCGCAGCGCCGATTGCCAGGCGCGTTTGTCGGCTTTCGCCGCCCGATAGAGTTTGGCCCCGGCATTGCGCGCGATCTCGCGGCTGATCGTCGAAGGCGCGCGGCCGAGGGTGGCGCGCGATGGCCCGGATGGATCGGCCGGCGACGAGACCTCGCGAAATCTCCTCGCGCTCAGCCAGCGAAAGCGCCAACCGCGACCGCTTCCGCGGCGGCGGTCGAATGCCGCCCGCCGGCGCCAGAACCCTGTAGACCGAGGTATGGCCGCGATCGAACAAGCGGCCAATTTCGTGCATCGATTTCCCACGCTGCCATCGATCCCACATCAGATCCCGTTGCGCGGCTGAGTAGTAGATGCGGCGTCGATACTTCATCGGCTTCACTCCAGTATAGGAATGGGGAGCGATCCTGCCGTTGCCCGCCGTGGTCGGAATCGCAATGATTGGCCCAAAGCGGATGCTCGCGCCGCTCGGCGTACACGTTCGACGAAACATTCGGGTGCAAGCGAGATCTTCGCAACTGGCGGTATCTTGTGCATGCATTGACAACTCACGCGCAAGCCGCCCATACGTTGAAAAGAGCGATCAATGCGGATTTGCATCATCGACGACAACGTCATGGTTCGTGACGCGCTGATGGGCCTGTTGCGAGATAGCGGGCACGAGGTGTGTGCGGCCGAGGACGCTGCTCTCGGCGTCCCTTGATTGATCGCGTTCTTCCTGAGTTTGTCTTGATCGACGTCACTCTGCCAGGCACGAGGGGAGACGAACTCGCTTGTGAAATTAGGTCGCGTCACCCTGCGATGCCCATCGTCCTAACATCAGGGGATGCACCGCCTCCCCACTCGATTGGCCCGCGCGGCGCCGATTTATTCCTGGCAAAGCCCTTTACTCCAACGGTTCTCCTGGAAGCGCTGATGAGCGCCCAGATGCTGCGCGAGAAGGCGGCGTGATAGAGTCTGCAGGAGCCGCGGCGTCCTTCCGAGAAGAGTCGCGTCTGCGCGCTCTCGTGAACACAGCGGTTGATGGCGTAATTCTCATCGACTCGCTTGGCGGCGTCTTGATGTTCAATCCTGCTTGCGAGCGTCTTTTTGGCTACGCGGCCGAAGAAGTCGTCGGTCAGAACGTCAAGATGCTAATGCCGCAATCGTTCCGCGACGAGCATGACGGCTTACTTGCATAATTACAGAACCAGTGGCGTGCGGAAGATCATTGGAATTGGCCGCGAAGTCGTGGGCCAGCGCAAGGACGGCACGACGTTCCCTATGGATCTCTCCGTCGGTGACTCAAGAGGAAGGTGAGGAAGTCTTCTTTGTCGGCATCATTCACGATCTTACGCAGCGAAAGCGAACAGAGGAGCAGTTGGCGCAAGCACAAAAGATGGAGACTGTGGGCCAGCTCTCCGGCGGCATCGCACATGACTTCAACAATCTCTTGACGGTGATCTTGGGCAACGCAGAGGCGTTGAGTGAAAAATTGCGCGCGCGGCCTGACCTTAAAGCGCTCTGCGACGGCATCTTCGCCGCCGGCCAACGCGGCGCCGAACTCACCAAACATTTGTTGGCGTTTGGGCGCAGGCAGGTGCTTCAGCCGGTCGCCATCGATTGCAACGAGATGCTCAGCGATTTGAAGCGTCTACTTCAGCGCACGTTGCGAGAGGATATCGAGATATCGTTGCAATTATCGCCGAGTCTTATACCGGCGCTTCGCGGACCCGACGCAGCTTGAATCGGCCGTCATCAATTTAGCTCTTAATGCTCAGGATGCGATGCCCGGCGGCGGCCGGCTAACGTTCTCAACCGGCCTCGCGCCGCTCGACGAAAGATACCGCGATCTAAATCCTGAGGTGCCGCCCGGCGACTATGTCCTGGTGTGCGTCACCGACAAGGGCATGGGCATGTCGCCGGAATGCGCGCACGCGCGTTCGAGCCGTTCTTCACCACCAAGGAAGTCGGCAAGGGCAGCGGGCTCGGCCTCAGCATGGTCTATGGGTTCATTAAACAGTCGGGGGGGCATGTCGCCATTTACAGCGAACCGAGCCTTGGCACCTCCGTGCGTCTCTATTTGCCGGCGGCGGACCTCGGAGGCTCGGGGATCGCAACGGCGCCCGAGCTCGGAGAGCACGAAGCGCCAGGTGGCGTAGAAACAATTCTGGTCGTCGAAGATGATCCCTTTGTTCGAGGCTACGCGGTGGCGACCTTGGAGGGGCTTGGTTATCAGGTGCGGTTGGCGGGCAACGCGCCGGAGGCGCTCACGCGATTGGCGGGTGAAGAGGCGATTGATCTATTGTTCACCGATATTGTCATGCCCGGCGGCATGAATGGCTGGGATCTCGCGCAGCGCGCGGCGGAGTTGAGGCCAGAGATCAGGACGTTGTTCACATCAGGCTATGCGCTTGATACTCTTGTCGCCAACGGCCGCGCTCTGCAGGGCGTCATCATTTTGATGAAGCCGTATCGAAAAGCCGATTTGGCTTGGCGTGTGCGCCAAGCGCTTTCGACCGCGCCGGTGTGACCCAGCCGTCATTCTATCATTGGCTTGGCGTGCGACCCCGTGAATGGCGCAGCGGCGGCGAGCCAAGCGCCTAAACCGGAAAGCAACCGCAGGTGACGCCGCGTCGGGCTAAGTCGACCAATGTCAGCCAGAAGAGTCCGGAGCG
Source organism: uncultured Pseudomonadota bacterium (assembly GCA_963847165.1). Lineage (GTDB taxonomy): Bacteria > Pseudomonadota > Alphaproteobacteria > Caulobacterales > Aquidulcibacteraceae > Vitreimonas. The sequence continues at coordinate 167,371 of CAWJYY010000021.1, read as the reverse complement.
CCAATCACGCTGGAAGCGCAACTGGTATGATTGCCGTTGGGGGCGCATTGTCGGCGGACGCCGGCGCGAACGGCCAAAGCGTGTCGCTGGTGGCGATGTCGACGCCGGCGAGCGCCGCTTCGCTCAGAAAGTCTGAATCACGAAAGCCGTTGATGGCCAGTCGCATGCCTTGCCCGCGGATCGTTTTTGACCAGAAGCGGAGTTGATCGATCGTGCGCGCAGCGCGCGGGCCGCGCTGAGCGCCGGAATAGATCGGCAAATGAAAGCCGGCAGCCCATGCGCCGGCAGCGCCGATGCTGGAGAGGGCGTGGTCGGTGTAGTGGAAGTCGAGGCAGACGCGTCCAAGCAACAGCGCGCAAATTCGAGCACCATTCGGCGATCGAGATCAGCGGCGTGCCTTTTTCAATTTCCGCAATGGTGATGATCGCGCGCCGCAGCAGTTCGGGTGGAGCGTTGGCGAGCATGGCGAAATAGGCGTCGCGGCTACGGCGCGACTGCATGGTGGTGGCGTGGACGGTAAAGCCGATGGGAAGCGTCTGCTCGGAAGGTGACGCAATGCGAAGCGTCGCTTGTTCAAACACGGCGACATCGGAATTGAAGAATTCACGGCCATGATGGCCGCCGTCGAGGATGTAATCGGGATTGTAGGCAAGGCGCGGGCCGTTGTGATCTTGGCGCACGGGGCAGAACCAGAGCGCGGCGACCTTACGCGTCGCGCACTGAAAACACCCGCGCCTGGACGATGTTGTCGCTGGGCGCGCGCTTCAGCACGTGGACGTTGCCGCCATCGCTCTGCAAGCCTGCGGAAATAAGATCGGCGAAGCCGTCGGCGGTCAGCGAGCGGGCGGTGACGACGGGACGAAGGCTCACGAGCGCCTCCTCGCCGAGATAGAATGACAGCAGCGCGTCGCGCATTTTCTTGCATCGGTCTTGATTATTTCCAGGCGCGCCTTCGGCCAGAGATGACGAGGAAGCCGTCGCCGGCGGGGAAGATGACGTCCTCCGGGGCGGCGTGGCGCGAGAGAATGTCCATGGAGCCGGCGCGGACGCGTTCACGCATGCGCGGCCAATTCGCTCCCGCTGCTGCGCGAATCTCATCAAGGCCGATGACGCGCACTTGGGCGGCGTCGATCGATCCATCGTCGCGCGCAAGCGTGCGCAGGCGAAGCGCGATTTGCATCATGTCGGCGGGCGAAGACATCCGCCGTTCTCCAATGCGGACAGCATCGCGGAGGATGGTTTCTACACGCTGAAGTTTTGCTATGGCTCTAGTTCTAGTTGAGTCGCAAAAATGGACTAGGCCGTTGGTGTGGGCGTTGGGCTAATGCGCGAAGCTACGGTAGCGCGCGCCGTTAGATGCATTTGGCTAAACGCCGATTAACCGGATTGACCTCCACTACGGCTCACTGACGGACGCCATTTGCATGACTTGCGCGCCGCCGCAGCCGAATGGGGCGGCGCGCAATTTTTCTGCGAAAGATGGGACCACGCCGAAAGCAATGGCAAACAAGAGCAACTTGGAAGTCCGCTCCCCGCGACATTCAACCACTTGGCGACCGGGAGAGGGAGTGGCTGGAGCGAAGGGATCGCATTGTTCTGCCGCGATCGCGCGCCAACCAGTTGCGGGAGGAGCGCGCGGACAAAGCAAAGCCGTTCGACATTCCGAAACGGGAAGTCTGGGAAGCCTTCAAGAAGGTGAGGGCAAACCAGGGAGCGGCCGGAGTAGATGGACAAACGATCGAAGCGTTTGAGGCTGATCTTGCAAGCAGCCTCTACAAGCTTTGGAATCGGATGTCCTCGGGCAGCTACCATCCAGCGCCGGTACGGCGGGTGATGATCCCGAAGGCCGGCGGCGGCGAGCGACCGTTGGGTATTCCGACGATCGCGGACCGAGTTGCACAAGAGGTTGTGAAACAGCGCCTTGAGCGCGTCGTTGAGCCGATTTTCCACGATGATTCCTACGGGTATCGTTCGGGTCGCTCGGCCATCGACGCTATTCGCCAAGCGCGCCAGCGGTGCTGGCGCAGCGACTGGTGCTCGACATCGACATCAAGAGCTTCTTCGACACGATCGATTGGAATCTGTTGCTCAAGGCGGTGCGTGCTCACACGGACTGCCCTTGGATGGTGTCCTACATCGAACGTTGGTTGAAGGCGCCCGTGCAGCTTGAGGATGGCAGCGTCGTCGCGCGAGAAGCGGGGACGCCGCAGGGTGGTGTCATCAGCCCTCTGCTGGCAAATCTGTTTCTGCACTATGCGTTCGACGCGTGGATGGCGCGCAACTTCGCGCACATCCCGTTTGAGCGCTACGCGGACGACATCATCTGCCACTGCCGAAGCGAGGCGGAGACGCAGGCCTTATGGCGTGCGCTCGAAGCGCGCTTCTCAGCGTGCAAGCTCACGCTGCATCCGGAGAAAACCAAGATCGTCTATTGCAAGGATTGGCATCGCCGGGGGGGCTACCCCATCATCAGCTTCGATTTTCTCGGCTACACTTTCCGGCCGCGCAAATCGATCTGGCAGGGGAAGCTCCCCGTGCATGCTTTCCTGCCGGCGATCAGTCCGAAAGCCCTCAAGGCAATCGGGCGTGCGATCCGCGGATGGCGGCTGCATCATTGGGTGCAGATGAGCCTCGAAGATCTAGCCGCGAGGTACAACAAGTATATTCAAGGCTGGATCGGATATTTCGGACACTTCTACGGGGGACGCCTATCGCAGACCCTACGACGCATCGACGTCTTCCTGATCCGCTGGGCCCGACGCAAATATCGTCGGCTCCTGCGTCGCCCGCTCGGGGCGCGCTGTTGGCTGGCGCACGTGCGCCGCGCCGATCCGACGCTCTTCGCGCATTGGCGTTTTGTGATTGCACGAGGCCGAACATCGGGAGCCGTGTGAATTCGAGAGGTTCAAGCACGGTTCTGGGAGCAGCCGGAGGTGCAATTCCTCCGGCTGACTCGACTGTCGCAGTCAGGCGCACGGCGCTGTCCTCTTCTTGAAGAGCTCTAGTTCTGGCTCAGGAAGGAAGCCGAGACAGAGGCATCAGAAAATCTTGCTCGTGATGTCGGTTTCCTATCGTCCAATTCGTTCATCCAATGCGTGCCTGAGGTGGGCAGTCCTCAACAGGAGAAAAGCATGCGCGTGATGGTGCTGGTGAAGGCGACCAAGGAAAGCGAGCAGGGCCTCAAGATGACGCCCGATTACGTCAAGCTTTTGGGAGAGATGGGCAAATTCAACGAAGAGCTGATCAAGGCCGGGGTCCTGATGGCCGGCGATGGTTTGCGGCCATCATCGGACGGCAAACGAGTTGCTTTCGACGGTCCCAACCGCATAGTGATCGATGGACCTTTCACCGAAACGAAGGAGCTGGTCGCCGGCTACTGGGTCTGGTCCGTCAAGGACATGGCCGACGCCGTGGCCTGGGTAAAACGCTGCCCAAATCCAATGCCAGGCCCGAGCGAGATTGAAATTCGGCCGCTCTATGAAGCGGCTGATTTCCAATAGAGTTGGACGAGCTTCTGTTTCGTTTAGGTCCTGAGGATCCGTGATGGCCGAGAAGAAACCAGCTTCTCGTCCGGTCCAAGCTAAAGGCGAAGGGCCGGGCGGCGCCCAGTCCGCGGCGGCGCGACGAGCGGCCGAAGCGGAGCTGCGCACGCTGATCGCGAAGTTCGCGCCTGAGCATCTCCGCCTTGTAAGCGCAATGCGAAGAAGCCTGCGTAAGTGGCTGCCCGCCGCCCATGAGGTTGTTTACGAATATCGCGATTGTTTCGTCATCAGCTTTTCACCGAGCGAGCGCGGTTACGAGGGCGTTCTTGCAATCCGCGCAAGTGTGGACGGTATTAAACTGTACTTCACTCGCGGCAGGGAATTGCCTGATCCCTTTAGGCTGTTGCACGGGACCGCACGAGCGCGCTGGCTTAGCGTGGAGCGCGCCTCCACACTGAATCGACCGGATGTCACGGGCATGATTGTGGAGGCCATTGCTCTAAACCGGACATCGTTCGCGCGCGCCGGCGCCGGGTCGGTGATCATTCGTTCGGTGTCCGCTCAGCCGCTTCGGCGACGTCGTCCCAATTGACGAATCTTCCTAACTGGTTCTGGGCTTGCTCGAGCCAGATGTCCGTTAACGGGAGAATTTACGGCGAAGTGCGGTTTTGGGATCGAGCGACGCCCGCCGGGCGCGCGGGCGAACTGACGCGCCTTTAACCCGCCGCTGGACCGCACTCGCGGCTCGAGATTAATTGAGCGCACGATGAAAAAGAGGAGCGCCGCAATGAGACATTGGTTCAGTGCGCTGGCTTGCGCGGCGCTATGGGCGTTCTCCGGCCCGGCTCTGGCGCAAACCACGAGCGCGGCGCCCGAAGCTGTTCCGCCCGCCGATTACAGCGTCGACGCAAACTGGCTCTGCCGTCCGGGGCGTCACGACGCGTGCGCGCAAGACGAGAGCACGACCGTGCTTGCCGCCGATGGCCACATGACGCGCGAAAACTTCCAGCCTAATCCGACCGCGCCAATCGATTGCTTTTATGTCTATCCCACCGTGTCTCTTGATCCCGGCGGCAACAGCGATCTCGTTCCCGGGCCGGAGGAATTCGCGGCGGCGCAAGTGCAGTTCGCGCGTTTCGCCGCGCAATGTCGCCCGTTCGCGCCGGTCTATCGGCAGAACACGCTGACTTCACTGCGCGCGCGCCTTACCGGCGGGACGTTCACGCCGCCCGATCGCCTTATGGCGTACAGCGATGTCGTCGCGGCCTGGCGCTACTATCTCGCGCACGACAGTCACGGACGCGGCGTCGTGCTTATCGGCCACAGCCAAGGCTCGGCAATTCTCGTCCAGCTCATGCGCGATGAAATCGACGGCAAGCCGGTTATGGGACAATTGGTTTCGGCGATCATCCTCGGCGCCAACGTCATCGTTCCAGACGGCGCCGATGTCGGCGGCACGTTTCAGCACATTCCCCCGTGCCGCTCCGCGATCCAGACGGGCTGTGTGATTTCCTACACCTCGTTCCGTGACACCGCGCCGCCGCCTCCGGTCGGTATTTTCGCGCACGCTTACGATCCCCAGACCTTGCGGCCGCTTACCGGCATGCACGCACTTTGCACTAATCCCGCTAACCTCGCCGGCGGCTCGGGCGCACTGCATTCCTTTTTCCCAACTTCGTTCGGGCAACGGGCGCCGCTAGACTTCGCCTGGACCAATCCGCCGCGCGCGATTGGTACGGCTTTTGTCACAACACCCGGCCTTGTCAGCGCGCAATGCGTGACTGATGGGCCGAGCACGTATCTCTCCATTCATGTCAACGCCGGTCCGAACGACGTGCGCACACACGACATATACGGCGATGTCCGCGAGGCCGGACGGTTGTTGCCGGATTGGGGCCTGCACCTGATTGATGTGCCCGAAGCGATGGGCAATCTGGTCGATCTCGTGGGGCGGGAAGGCGCGGCTTACACCGAGGCGCGCCGTTAGGCTGGCTGCTTTACGCTCGCCGTCTTAGGCGACACCCAAGGTCCGTTGTGCGGCGCGAGCGGGAAGGGCCGCTATTGGGATATCGCTGCTAAGCTCGTAACGCTGCTGCCGACGGCCAAGAGGGAGGATCATTCTCGGGCCCCGGCAGCTCCGCATAGTGATCGAATTCCATCACATAGGAAGCGCGGCCTTGGGAGAATGAACGCAGCGTGTTCATGTAGCCGAACATGTTGGCGAGCGGCACCATCGCTCGGATGATGGTGGCGTTGCCGCGCATGTATTGGCCTTGGATCATGCCGCGACGCGAGTTCAGGTCACCGATAACCGAGCCCACATATTCATCCGGGCTGGTGACTTCGAGCTTCATGATCGGCTCGAGCAGACGCGCATCACCCTTTTCCTTCAGTTCCCGGAACGCGGCCTGTGCAGCGATTTGGAACGTCAGGACGTTGGAGTCGATGTCGTGATAAGCGTCGTCGATCAAACGCGCGGACACGTCAATGACCGGGAAGCCGGCGAGCAGGCCGTTTTCCTTGGCCATGGTGAGACCCTTTTCCACGCCCGGGATGAATTCCTTCGGGATAGCCCCGCCGACGATCTTGTTCTCGAACACGAACCCCGTGCCCGGTTCGCCCGGTGCGAACTCGATCTTCACGCGCGCGAACTGACCTGAACCGCCGGTTTGGTTCTTTTGCGTGTAGTCGATCGTCGCCGCGCGGCAGAGCCTTTCGCGATACGCGACCTGCGGCGGGCTGACGACAAAGCGCCTACCAGTCACTTGTCGAAGCGCATCGATCTTAGCCGATAGAAATTCCTCGCTCGGTCCCTCAATAAGGATCTGTCCACTCTTGGCATCGATCGAACAGACAAGTGCATCGTCGTGATGGATCAATGTCGTGATGGCAGTTAGCACGAGCTCGCGATCCGTGGGTTGCGGCTCAATCGCGACATTGAGGAGGGGCCATCCGGGGGTCGGCATACTGCCTGTTTATCGTTCCAACTATGGCCCGTCGTTCGCTATAGGGAAAGGCTGCACTGAAGGCCGCTTTTGGGATTTCGTTCGCGGTGCGCCGGTGAATTGAGCCAGTACCGTTCGCAATTGCGCGATGATGCGGTAAAATTCGACGAGCTGCACTCAGCCGCCGTCCGTTGCGGCCTCCGAGGGGCTGCCATGACGTATCCGTTTGCCGATGCCGACCGGTTCTTCACGTTTGAGAAGATCGAAGATCCCATGCTCCGGCTCTACCTTTACGATGAAGGCGGAATACCACGCGCGCCGTCCATCGCGGTGGACGAAATGCTCCGTACGTTGCTCTTCCGCGAGGCCTTCGTCCGTGCAGAGGATATCGTCCTGCGAGTCGACTATCCGCTCGGCGCCTTCGTCTCCTACAAATGGGGTGGCAAGGACCGTCAAGCACAGGTTGCGTTGATCGCCGACACTCTGAAAAGGCTTGGCTGGAAAGTACACTTCGACGAAGGGCTGCCGCGGACCGTCGCCGAGGTCGCCACTTACGTCGCGAATTCTCGCGGGCAGCCGCTATGTCGTCTCGATTTGGACGGAAGACTACGCTGCCGAGACGGTCGGCGCGCAACCGTATCAAAAGCAGAATGGCTTTTCGACGAAATCAATTACGCCATGTCTTCCTACAATCAGCGAGGCCAGCCGGAGATCATCGCCCTTTGCCTGGAGGGCGAGGCGCGCTCCCAACGGTCATTTCGAACTCGACGTTCGGGGCAGCAACCAAGAGCAGATACACGAGGCGTTGGCGCGACAGTTTACCTATGATGGACCACGTCTGAATGAGAGTGAGGCCGCGGCTTTGCGAGACTTTATGGAACGATGCGCAGCTCGGTTTCGCTCCGGAGAGCGGGACACGCTGCTGTCGGAACTCGATCTCATTCTCAATGCGTACCCATTTGTGCACGCGGCAAACCGCCTGAAAGTTACGGTGCTGTACGAAGCCGGACGACTTGAGGAGGCGATTTCTGCTGCTAGAGCGGCCCGGAATGCGGTCCCACCAACTCGACGGGCGCGCCTCGTTCGTCGAGATGCTCTCGTCAATGCTGGGGGAGGCCGGCCTTCGCCAAGAGGCGCTTGCGCATCTCGGCGAGTTGCTTGCGACCGAGCGACCGCGGTGGCTACATCATTTCGGCGCCGCCACGCAACTCGCGTCGTTGGGGGAACTTTGGGCGGCGCGAGCGCATTGGCTGCGCGCAGCCGACCTCCCAACAGATCCCGATCCGCCAGTGTTGGCCGTGTTCGCCAATCTTCCGAATATGCGGCCACGAGTAGGATCGTTGTGCGCACTTCAGAAGAGCCGTCGCCACCATGAGCGCGGCTTCCCTTCTGGGGCTTTGCTTGGCGCACCTAGCTTCAAAGCGAGAGACTGATATCCGCGACTTGGTCAATCGCCAAATTGCGCTGAATGTCCGCTTCAGGCGTTGTCACCCCTGATGTCCGCAAATGGGATAGAAAGGCAGAAGAGAAAGTGGCGCCCAGCCCGTGCGGTCGTGCAAGGTTTGGTACCAGTGCTAACTCTCAGATTCTCATCACCCTCTTGCCACTTGCGCGCGCAAGTTGTTACCTGGACGCGGCATTGGGGAGGTCATCCATGGCACTTACGGATGCGCAAAGAGAAGCGATCTATCGGCTTGCAAAGAACCAACACAACTACGTTCAGTTCTTCAAATATCTGTCCGAACTTCAGCACAACATGCGACAGTCGGCGGTGACGGTGGTCGAAAACAAGTCGGGGCTGAACCGCACAAGTTCGCTTGATCTAATGCGCAAGATCGCAGCGACGGGTGTCGCTGAGTTGCATCCCGGCGGCGGCGGCCAACCCAGTTATCTGGCGTGGGTAGATGGCGTCGACATCCGCGATGTGGGCAAATCTGCGGACAGGCCGCTTCGATAAATTTCATTCTGAAAGGGCGCGCCTGAGCTTAACAGCTGCAAGTTGATGTCTGACGGTACGAACGTCCGTTTCGCGGCTCCAACTTGCAGTGTCCGTTTCTGGATCGAGCGGCGCAATGCTTAGCGGTTGCCATGGTCTTGAGAAGCGATGGGGTTGGTTGCTGTGCGCGCTGCGCCCAACCCCAGATATGCCACGCGGGTATGGCTGCCGGATCGCGTTGGGGCTATGAAGACTGGGCCAGGAATAGGGGCGACGCTGTGAAGAGCATGATGAGACGTGCTGGCTACGTAGTGGCTGTGATGATGTTTGCGACCGCGCTCTCAGGGTGCGGCGTCAATACCATTCCGACTAAGGAAGAGCGCGCACACGCCGCCTGGGCGGAGGTGCAGAATCAATATCAGCGTCGCGCTGATCTCATTCCCAATCTCGTCGCCACGGTTCGCGGCTTTGCCAATCAAGAGCGCACGGTTCTGACGGAGGTGACGGCGGCGCGCGCCAGCGCCACGCAAATTCGTGTCGATGCCTCCACCATCACCAATCCCGACGCGTTCCGGCGTTATCAAGATGCGCAGAACCAACTTTCGGGCGTGCTTGGTCGCTTGCTCGCGATCACCGAGAATTATCCCGAGCTGCGGTCCAACCAAAACTTTCTTGCGCTGCAGAGCCAGTTGGAGGGGACTGAGAACCGCATCGCCATTGCGCGGCGCGACTACAACGAAGCCGTTCGCGACTACAATACAGAGCTCAGGACTTTCCCGGGCGTGCTGTGGGCGAGCACTTTTTATCGCAACTCCCATCCCATGAGCTTATTCGAGGCCGAGACGACCGCTCAGCACGCGCCATCCGTTTCCTTTGACACTACTGCGCAGCCTGCACCACATTAGAGGCGCTTCGATGCGCTCCCTGATCGCCACGGCGCTCTTCTTTCTCGGCTTTGCCACATTGGCGCACGCGGCGCCGACATTCCCGGCCCTGTCGGGCCGTGTCGTCGATGACGCTCATGTGCTGTCGCCTCAGACCGTAGCCGCGCTCACCCAACGCTTGGCCGATCTCGAACAACGCACCACGCGCCAACTGGTGGTAGTGACGCTGCCCTCGCTGCAGGGCTACGAAATCGAGGATTACGGCTATCAGCTGGGGCGCGCCTGGGGCATCGGGCAACGTGGCGCCAATAATGGCGTGCTACTGATCGTGGCGCCCAACGAACACAAGGTTCGCATTGAAGTGGGATACGGTCTGGAAGATGTTTTGACCGACGCGCTCTCCAGCGTGATCCTGCAGCAGATCGTCCTGCCCAAATTTCGCAACGGCGATGTCGAAGGCGGCATCGTCGATGGGACCAATGCGCTCATTGCGCAATTGTCGCTCAGTCCCGAGCAAGCGGCGGCCTCGCTTGCCGCAGCCAAACAACACACTCAATCTGAACCATCGAACGCCTGGATCGGAATTCTGATCTTCGCGCTCTTCATGTTTGTGCTGTTCAGGGCGCTCTCCGGCGCCATTGGCTACAATCGCGGCCGCGCGCGCTATTGGGGCGGTGGTTATTGGGGTGGAGGCTGGGGCGGCGGTGGTTGGTCCGGCGGCGGCTCAAGCGGTGGTTCACTCGGCGGGGGCTTCAGCGGCGGCGGTGGCGGTTTTGGAGGCGGAGGAGCCTCGGGATCATGGTGAGGACAAGCCTGACGCCAGAGGAAACGACGCTTGTCGAGCAAGCGGTCGCTGCAGCCGAGCAGAAGACGCGCGGCGAGATCGTTTGTCTCATCACCGACGAAGCCTCGGCTTATCCCGATGTGCCATTGGCGTGGGGCGCAGGCGCTGCGCTCATCGCCCCGTTGCTGCTGCTTGCGCTCGATCTCGATCCATTGCGTCAGCATTGGTCGCTAGGAGGTTGGAAGATTGCCCATCTCGCGGCTTCGGAGTCGGAGGCGCGCATGGCGATCGTTCTGCTCGTCGTCTTCCAGACGGTCATATTCTTCTTGATCGCATTTCTCTTAAGCCATGCGCCGTTGCGGCGGATGTTGACGCCCCGTTGGATCAGGCACGAGCGCGTTCACCGTCGAGCGACAGAGCAGTTCGTCGCGCGCGGATTGAACCGAACAAGAGAAGGGACCGGCGTCCTCATCTTTGTGTCATTGAAGGACCGCATTGCCGTCGTCATCGCTGATGAAGGCATCAACGCTAGGGTCAAGCCCGGCGCTTGGGAGCAGGCTATCAACGCCTTGGTCGCCAAAATGGCCGAAGGAAAACCGGGGAAGGGGCTGGTCGAGGCGGTTCGGCAATGTGGAGAGTTGCTGGCGAAGCACTTCCCAGCTTCGAGCGACAATCCAAACGAGTTGCCTGACGCGCCGGGGCAGGTGTAGCGCGCAACACCTCTTGTCAATTGAACGGCTAGACGTCCCAAGGTCTGCTTTGCGGCAGAATGCGGTGAATGTCCGTTTGTGGGAGTGACTGTGTGGAAACGCGAACCGGTTTAGCCTCTTCAGCATGATGTTGGAGGGCGACATGGGCCGGTTTATTCAGGGCGAAGATCGCACGCAGCAGACCTTGTTTCCCGGATGTCTCGATGACCACGTCGGCGAAGATAATCCGGCTCGCGTGGTCGATGCATACGTCGACCAGTTAGATCTCCGTCATTTCGACGGCGTACAGCCCGCGGACACAGGTCGACCGGGCTATCATCCTTCGACACTGCTCAAGATCTACCTCTATGGGTATTTGAACCGCATCCAGTCGAGCCGACGGCTTGAACGCGAGGCCCAGCGCAATGTCGAGTTGATGTGGCTGACCGGCCGCTTGGCGCCTGATTTCAAGACGATCGCCGATTTCCGACGCGACAATGGGCCCAGCATTCGCGCTGCGTGCGCCCGGTTCATTCTGATTTGTCGCCAGCTCGGGCTCTTCGCCCACGCAGTCGCGGCCATCGATGGCAGCAAGTTCAAGGGTGTGAACGCACGCGAGCGCAATTTCACCAAAGGAAAGCTGAAACGCCGCATCGAACAAGTTGAAGAGAGCATCGCCCGCTATCTGCAGTCGCTCGATGCTGCCGACTTGCAGGAAGGCGAGATCGCCCAGGCAAAGGCCGCTCGCCTGCAAGACAAGATCGCGGCGATGAAGCAGCAATTGTTGCGTCTACAAGGCCTTCAGGCCGATGTGCTGGCGGCGCCGGACCAACAGATATCGCTTACCGATCCCGACGCGCGCGCCATGGCCACGAGCATGCGCGGATCTGGCGTGGTGGGTTACAATGTGCAGGCCGCCGTCGACACCGAGCATCATCTGATCGTGACCCACGAGGTTACAAACGTGGTCCTCGACAAATCCATGTTGGCGAAGATGGCCCAGATGGCCAGGCAGGCGATGGGCGTCGATCAGATCCACGTCCTGGCGGATCGCGGCTATTTCAACGGCAAGGAGATCCTCGCCTGCGAAGCTGTCGGCGCCGTACCCTATGTGCCGAAGCCCTATACATCGGAATCAAAGGCGGCAGGGCGCTTCGCCAAGGACGACTTCACCTTCAACGCCGCCGACAACACGTATCGCTGTCCCGCAGGCGAAGCGCTGACCTATCGTTTCACCAGCGTGGAGCACGATCTCAAGCTCGATGTCTATTGGACGACGAAATGCTTGCAGTGCCCGATCCGATCGCGATGCACGACCGGCGACATACGCAGGATCAAACGATGGGAGAATGAGGGCGTGGTCGACGCCATGCTACAGCGTCTCGAAGACGCGCCCGACAGCATGATCGTCCGCCGCCGCACAGTCGAACATCCATTCGGTACGCTGAAATCTTGGATGGGGGCCACGCACTTCCTCACCAAGGGCCTCAATAATGTCGCCACGGAGATGAGCCTCAACGTCCTGGCCTATAATCTGAAGCGGATGATGGCGATCTTCGGAGTAAAGCCCCTGATCGAGAGGCTGGCAGCGTGAAGGCGGGGGCGGCCGCAGCCGTCAACGTCGCCGGCTCGCGGGCTGCGGCGGAGTTTTCACACGGCCACGGGATGTTGCGAACTATGGCCCTCACTCACCACAATCGCGATGAGTAACGCGGCGTCGCCAGCGCTCGAGCAACGAAATTTGGTGCGTGTCATTGCGTGCGATGTCGTTGACCCGTCGTGACGGTTCGACCGGCGCTCGCCCAAATCGCGTTTGAGGCGAAGAGCGAGACGGGCGCGTCGAAGCCTGTGTTAGGTTTGCCGACCATGGACAACCCAAAAGCCGTTCGCAAAGCCATCAAAGGGGCCTGGAAAGCGCTGAGGCGCGAACAACGAGCCGGCGCTAAGGCTCGCAAGCCGGAGCAAATCGCGGACGCTGCTGGGCGCGCGGCCTCCATTCTTACATCCATCACGGAGTTGGCTGCGCGTCTCGCGGAATTGAAGTCTTCCAAGCAGGACTGATAACGAGCTGCTTTGTCGGCGCCCAGCCATCAGAGCGCCAAGATGTGCCGTGCGCGAGCGCAACGAACATTGAAAGCATTGCTTGGAAGCTCGACGAACGCCCGAGACGCTTCTGCGTTGCGTTTCGTGATGTCGTTGACAGCCATCAGAGCCAGGATCAGTCTCCGCGTTCATGGTCTCGTATCCTCGCATTCGACTCTCGCGTTTGCGTGATATAGGCCGGCGTTGCTGGCATCCGATCGACCGAGCTTCAAGTGACGAGAGCAACGCCGCGACCGGCGGCGAATACGACGACTATTTAATCAAAGTCGCCCGCATGATCCGCATGAATGAAAGCGACGAAGCGGCAGCCCAATATCTTGTTTGGGCGGAAAGCGAAGATATGAGGATGGAGGTTTGCGCCGATATCCGCGCGCGCGCCGCGGCGACCATCGCTGCAATTCGCAGCGACCATCAATTATGGACGGACGGCTGGTAGCCCCAGGCTACGATGCAAAGCTTGCGCTCTCGTCCCGGCCGGGGGGCGCTGAATTCCTAACGCCCAGAATAATCGGGCCGCCGCACTTGGCGCACGGAATACGCTTGGCGACGCTTTCGAGCGGGGTGTCGAGCGCTTGACGCGCAGCGAAGAAACGCGCCTCCAAGGGTGTACGTGTCCCGCACCGCGGAGAGCAGCAGACGGCGATGAGTTCGCCGCCGCGCCTGATCGCATCGTAGATTGTCATACGCGAGACGCTATCGGCGAACGCCAATTGCGACAAATGAATTGCACGCGTGGCTTGGAGGCGCGCCCGCATTGGGTGGCGATCTGACCCGTCGTAAAAGCTTCACATGCGCGGCAGCGGGTTAAGGGCCAGCATTATCGTGAGCTATGGATCTTGCCGGGATGGCGCGCGCGGTGGAGACGCAGGCGCGCTAAGCGGGGGCAGCATGTCCACTGCGACGGATCGCACTGTTGCTGCGAGGCTTGAGATTGCGCTGCGCGCGTCAGCGCGCACGATCGCTGAGCATCTTGAGCAGGTCGCTGGATTTGACGATCCCGCGGGTCCGCACAAATTGCGCGTGGCGTTACGGCGCCTACGTGCGGCGCTCCTCGCATTTCGACCGGTCCTCCGCCGAAAGGTTCGAGAACGACTCCAAGGTTCCGCGAGGGGCGTGGGCCGCATCCTTGCTCCTCTCCGCGACGCGGATGTCGCAATCGAGAATTTCGTCCGTCCCTCGACCGTGGGGGATGACCAAATACTGTCGGCTCTCTATGACTGGCGTCGTGACATTCGCCGGGACGTGCGCACGCGGCTTATCTCCGGGGGCGCGCGAGACTTGCCCACCGAACTTGTAAAACTTGCTGAGAGCGGAGACTGGCGCCGAACTGCAACCAAGGCGCCGCCGTTGCTTGCTGCCCCAATCGCGACCTTGCTCAGATCGGCGCTGGCGGCGGGCTGGGCCGCCATAGAGGAGAGGGGCGATCGTCTCCTCGAACTCGACGCCACGACGCGGCACGCCTTGCGTCGCGATTTGCGGACGCTCCGTTACATCGCAGAGATGACGCCGCTTGAAGAATATGAGCCCGCCCTTCCAATTATGCGGAAGCTGCAGGCCCGGTTGGGATTTCTAAGTGACGTGGCGATGTTTGCGCGTCTTCATCCTCTGGACAATGAGACGGGGAGAAGGTTTTCACTCTTGCGCCGGCGCATTCTAGGCAGTGCCCGTTCGCACGATGCGTTGCGCGCTGCTGCCGCAAGCTGGCGCGCCCTGGCAATTGAGGCGGCGCGCTGGCGCCAGCCCTAGTGTGACTGGCCCCGAAATCCTTGTGCCGCTCGAGGTTGGTGGGTGTGATTTCAGACCGCAATTTGGAGGCCGTGTGATTGCAGCTTCTCCGCCTGCTTGCGCGCGCGAGGATGCGGCTCATTCACGATGGTAGCTGGCGCACCGACCTGGACAGCATCTCCTTTGCGACGAACTGTTGGAACGCTCTAGTTGAGATGGAACGGCGCGAACAGGATGTCGTCGTGGAGTTCATTGTGTTGGGCGCCGATTTGCCCAGGCAGGCCCTTGGCAGGTTACTCCGCGAAATCCGAAGCGGCGATTGATTGCGTGATGTTTGCCGGCCAGGCGGTTGGCGAGACCTCGCGACAGAGACCTTCGAGCCACGTGCCGCTCTGGGAGAGCGGTTTGCGTCGGCACTGATCGACCAGGAGCGCAGTGAACTGCGTCTTGAAGTGCAGTCGCGGAAACGCTGCAAGGAGCGCTGACACTTCATCCCCGGTGAAATCGGAACTTGGCCCGTTGACGTCGGCGCCGGCGCCGACTGCGACGACGATCGCTTCGTGGCTTTGCCGCGCCGCGAAGCGCGTGTCGTGCATCGCGATGCAGTGCCAGATGACATCGGCGCCAAGGGCGTCGACGCCGTTGGCGCGCGCAAATGTTTCCGCTGCGTGCGCGCCGTCGGATTTAAACGATCCGCTGTTGCTGGCGTAGGCGGGCAAGAGCCCGAGATCGTGCAGCGCCGCACCCGTGAACGCCCTATCCGTGTCGAACGCCAACCTGTTCCTCTGGGCAAACAACGCGCCGAACACATACGTGCGCATGCAATGATTGAAAAGAAAATCTGGATAGGCCGCACGGGCAAGCGCTGTGACCCTGCGCACAAGGTCCGACTGCGGTAGCGTAACCCCCGCGACCTCGCTCGGAAGCGGCATCGGCGTGGCCACTGCTCCTAGGGGACTTGCAACGGCAGCGGCGAGGCCCGAACCAATGAGTGCGCGGCGGTTGAGCGTTGCGCAGTTGCATCTTGTTTTATCGTTCATGGGGCGCCTCTGCGAGCTTCACTTCTCACGCGGCCTAGCGACGTTGGCGGCGAGCGGGCTAGTGCGGGCCGGGTCGGCGGTGATAGGTCAGATCGAACAACATGCTCCAATTGTGCGTCGTCGGGTTCTCGTGTTCGGCCCATAGCCGCACAGTGTCAGTATCGATGGCCTGGATATGAACGCGCCGCCGCCATCCCGAAAACTCGGGTGGCGGCGGTGGATCGATGAAGTAAAACGTCATCGTTCCGTTCTCGATGCCGCCTTCTCCGGTTCCATATGAAGCACGTGCGTCTATGTAGGTTTGCCGCCACTTGCTTCTGGTCGCGTCGTAGCCAAACAACCCGTGACCTTCGAGACCCGTGAAGAGGTGAAAGTCCTCAAGCGTCACGCAGCCCTGATCCAAGGAGGTGACAAAGGATTCACCGATGACTGCCGTCTGGCCGGCCCACGATATGTCCCACGCTCCGAGCCAAAAATCTAATTGCCGACTTTCTGGAGAGGTGCAGCCCGGCGGACGCGCAAGCGTCACCGCCCCCTGTTGCACAAGCGATCGCGAGGTATTGACCTCTGCGCTGAGCTCCGCTCTGCTCATATGCGATGGATCCCGCCGCGCTGCTGGCGAATTTTGAGCGGTCGCCGGCGATGCAAACCCACACACCAGAATCGTGACAAGCGCGGTTTTCCAAGCGTCCGGAATCCCTGAATCTCGCGGGCCGCGCCATACGCAACAAATTGCGCCGAGCGATTTTGCCAAATCAGGCATCGATAAATCCCTCCCAACGCTCTCGTCGCAGCTCAGATCATATCCCATCGCGTGACACGAGCGCTGTGCTCATCAACATATTCCAAGGCGATCACGTAGGGCGGCGACTGCAGAAGCCAAAACGTCATTCGATAATTTCCCGGCTGATCCGCCCGGACACGCCACGCCTGCACGCGCCCGTGCGATCCCGCTTGCACCATCTCTCTGCCAACAACGTGATAGCTCGCTTGCGCGGGCGCGTCCGCAAACTCATCGATTGACGGGAAGGCGCCATCAAAACCGGGCCTAAGCGGCATCGTCGCTAGCAACAGGCCCCACATGCCGCCGAAGTAATCGTAAGGCGCGGCAGGGAGGTCCGCTTCACTCGTCACCGGGGCCGCGCCGGGCGCGTCGACCCGCGTCGCCGATACGTGGGCGCCGGCGAAGTCTCGGCTCAATGTCTTTCCGTCGGCGCCATGCTCAACGGAGGAAACCGGCAGCATCGTCGCCGGATCAAAGACGTTGATTGTCGTGCTCGATCTTCCGTTAATGTAGGTCATGCCTTGCACGCGCATGAGCAGGTGGCGTTCGCCAACGTCATGGTATTGAACGTGGTCGGACCAGATGCCTTGCGGATGCACAACACCGTCCGCACCGCGCACGGTCATCAGCCAAGCGTTTTCATATGGTCGTAGTACAGCGCCGTTCGGCGTCGCAAAGCTTGGCTGCTGCGGCCGCGCCGTCCCGGCAATTGCAATCAAGCTCAACGCGAAGGCGGCAATCATCGGAATCTTCATCTAGCCGCTCCACCAGGTCACCTGAACTAGTCATACAACAGCGGTGTCGCGCCAACGGCAAAAGCGATGAAGCAACGAGGTGCTGCGATTATCGGGGGAGACCTGAAAGGTCGAATGCCAATTGGCGGTTTCGACGATTCTTGCCGTCGCCAAATCTGATCAATGCCGCGCCTGAGCGACCGCGCCAATGGTTGAAATGTAATGATCCGGCGCAGGTTTGTCCAAAGTTCGCAGTTCATCGCGCAATGGCTCATTTTGAGCGCGCAAGTCCGGAGCCGGTATCGGCGCCAGGACGTGTCGCGCATTCACCGAGACCTTCGATGGCCTTGCCTCTTGTCCTACATTCGAATGACCGATCTAGCTGTTACTCCGTGGACGTCTACTTTGAGCCAATCGATCCACGTTTGTGATTGTAAGGTCCGTTGTCGGACAACTTGGCTCTGGCGGCCGCTTTTGGGATTGAACATCACACACACACAAGGTCGCTGGCCGGCGTATATAGCGCCTGGGGTTGGAGCGACGTCCCCATAATCCCATGGCTCGCATATGAAGACGCGATATGAGCATGCGACGCCTGGCGCCGTGACAGGGCCATAATGTTGTTGTGTTTGCGTTCGCTCAAGAACATGGGGAGGCCGTGCTACTAGGAACTGTGCTTTCGCATTTGCTTTAAGATGCCGCCGACGCATGAATTGTCGAAGGTTGCTTGCCTTGCGCGGCGAGATCTTGGTCGATAGCGACGAGCCGAAACACCTGCCCGCCGGGGGCCTGGAAGTAGAGAAGTCCGGCGCCGGGCACATCGAGCTTCTTAACGCCGAAGGCGAGGATCTTGTCTCTCATCTGTTCGACGTTGTCGGTTTTGAGCTCCAGATAGATCGGCTTCAAGAAGTCGTCTGCATTGAGAGCTGCGTCTTGGTAGACGAAGCAGAAGTCGACGTCGTCGAGTTGCAGGTGGTCCACGTTGTCGTTGGTCTCGACGGCCTTGCAGCCGAGGACCTCGCGGTAGAATCGCCGAATGCTCTCCTGCTCGGAACGCGCAGCATAGGTCGCGGTATGATTGCCTAGAATTACTTTGGTCACGATTGCTTCCTCCTGAAGATGTTGCGGTTGTGATGTTCTCGGTTTGCGGCGCTTCAGGCGTTGACCGCGATCTTTGTGTCTCTGGGTTCGGGACGGCCTTCGTCCTTCTCGACGAGGTCCTTGAGGCTAAGCAGGAACGTCGCCCACTTGGTGCTGCAGTGGTGCATGAACTCGTTGGGCTCGCGCCAGCCTTCGTGGCTGAACAGGACCATGGTTTGGCCATCGCGCCATTCGAGGCGAAAGACGATCTCAGTGCCCACCCAATCTTCTGCCGAGCCGGAATAGCGCCATTTCACCAGGCAAGGATCGGCGTGGATCACCTCCAGCCGGTTTTGGCGGAATTGAAAAGCGCCGCCCTCGGACGCCTCGCCATAGGTGTCGGAGGACCACCAGCCGCGAATGCCTTCTACCGTTGTGAGCACGTCGAAGACGCGCATGGGTTCGGCGGCGATCCCGATGCGGTGAAGAATGTTTGGCATTCCAGGTCTCCTTGTTTTGGGACGCACGTCCCCGATGCGCGTGATTGCGCTGTCGAAAGATTGGGCTGAAGCGAAAGAGTTAGGGCTGTCAGAAGGGAGGAGCGCGGCTCATGACTCAGTCTCCCAGGTCGGATCGCTGGCGTCGTCGGCAAAGTCGGCGAACTCGCGTAGTTTGGTCGTCCAGCCGCCGCCAACGCTTTTGATCATACGCGGGATGTGGGGCGCGAATTTCTCCAAGTCGCGGTGCTCGAGCGCTACCTCGGTTCCGCCATCGGCGGCTGCCGCAAAGGTTATCTCGACCTCGGTGATGAGCGTTGGGTCGTAGCGAAAGTCGGAATTGAGCTGCCAGGCGATGTGGCGGCGACCACACCAACACCTTCCCCCATTGGGTTTCGACGCCCTCGCCATCGCGCTCAAACCAACGGCCGTCGACGCGCGGCTCGACGATCAGCGCCACGTGGGGCTTGGACGCGGGCGTTTGGCCCTTTGGCCACCAATCGCTCATGCGGCTGGTAAAGATAGCGAAGGCGCGCGCAGGCTTTGCCCGCGTGTGCACCGTGCGTCGGATCGGAGCGATAGTCATTCCATTTACTTCTCATCGAAATCGTCATCGGCGTCGGCAAGTTCGCTGAACGCGTCGAGCGCTGTCGCCCAGCGACTGTCGAGCCAATCCCGCATCGCGGCGAGCCCGCTAGGATCCAGCCGATAGATGCGGCGCGTGCCTTCAGAGGTCTCGCTGACCAAGCCTGCCTCCTTCAACACACGCAAATGCTGCGACACCGCCGAGCGCGTTACCGGCAAGCCTTCAGAGAGCCGTCCCACGGGGAGCGGGCGAGCCGCTAGTCGCTCGAAGATCGCCCGGCGGGTTGGATCACCAAGGGCGCTAAGGGCCAGAACTGCTGCTTTCTGAGTTCGACGGTTAGCCATGACTAACGGTTAGTATAAACTTACCGATGAGTCAAGCGTGATTTTGAGTGACCAGCTGACCTCGCTGACCTCGGGAAGAAAGGAGCCGAAGTCCGCTCTCGGATGTGCTCTCGGTGGCGTCCGAGTTTGGGATGGGGCAGGCGTCGTCGGCAGCAGTGGCAGGCTTATGAAGCTCGATGATTTGAACGAACAAATCTGCGGCCCGCGACGATGATTTTTATGATCAACGAGCGCCGAACGTAGGCGCGCGTCGCCTCATCAAACGGGAAACGGCAGCAACATCGAAAATGTGGCGCCTTTGACAGTGCGAACCGCGGCGCCGAGCGCCCATGTTCCAGACGGCCGCTTCAATACTGGGGACTTGACGGTTTGTTCCAGCGCTACCGATCATCTGGCGGATAAAGCTCGCAGTTCGATACCACCTATGCGTGCGCGCCGGCGGCCCAATCGTTCACAATGGTCTCGGTGACTGTCAGCGGCGTCGAGCCGTTGGTGAGCAGACAATCGTGGAACGCCTTGATGTCGAAGCGCGATCCCATGATCTGCTGCGCGTGTGCGCGAAGACGGAGCAGAGTTTGTTTGCCGACCTGATAACCGCAAGCTTGGCCCGGCCACACGCAATAGCGTTCGATCTCGGTCGTGGTGGTGGCGATTTTTTCGCCGAGCAGCGAGTTCATTGAATGGATCGCGTCCTCGCGGCTCATGCGCTTGGCGTGCATGCCGGTGTCGACGACGAGACGTGACGCGCGGAAGCAGGCGTCCTTGAGGTAACCCAAGCGTCCCCACGGGTCGTCTTGATAGAAGCCCATCTCGTCGGCGAGCTGTTCGGCATAAAGCGCCCAGCCTTCGGCATAGGCGTTGAAGCCTTCCAGCGCGCGGCGGATGAACGGAAGACCCGTCGACTCCTGCGCGATCGAAATCTGCCAATGATGACCTGGGATGCCTTCGTGATAAGTGAGCGTCTTCAGCGTGAACTTCGGCAGTTCGTTCATGTCGCGCATATTGATGTAGTAGGAGCCCGGGCGTGAGCCATCGAGCGCTGCGCCGTTGTAATAGCCGCCCGGCGCGCTGTCTTGGGTGTACACCGGCACGCGTTTGATCTGCAGATCAGCATGCGCGAGCGTGTTGAACTTCTCCGGGCAACGCGCGCGCATCGCTTGCACGAGGGCGTTGAGATAAGCGAGGCACTGCGCGCGGCCGGCGTCGCTGTTCGGATACAGCTGATCGGGACGGCGGAACACCGCTTGGATGCGCTCGCCGACGGCGCCGGTGGTCATGCCCTGCGATTTCAGGATGGTGTCCATCTCGCTTTGCAGTGAATTGACCAGATCCAGGCCCATTTGATGGACTTCGTCTGGGTTCATGTTGGTCGTCGTCTGTTCCTTCAGCGCTGCGGCGTACATTTCGTCGCCATGCGGCAGATGCCAGATGCCGGCGTCATGCGTCGCACGCGGCTGCAATTGTTTCAGCGCATCGACCTGGCGCTGCATCGCTGGATAGATGCTGTCGTGCACGATGCTGGTGGCGTGCTGGATGAGGGTGGCGCGATCGGCGGCGCTGATTTCGTGCACGTCGGGCAGACGGCGGTTAAGCGAATCGACCAGCACGTTCTGAGCAGGGGCGCGGGCGATGAAGCTTTGAATTTGCGGGATCGCGCCTTTCTTTCCGGTTTCACCTGGGCCCGGCGAGCGCTCGAGGATGAAGTCCGGCGGAACGATGCCGGCGGCGCCGTCCTCGTGAATGCGTTGAGTTTCCTGATCGAGCTCACGCGCGAAGGCGGTAAGGCGCGCGATATAGGCGTCAGCGGTTTCGCGATTGGTGATCGCGTGCTGGCTATCGAGGAAATCCGGCACCTGCTGATAGGAGCCGGTGAGCGTGGAGACGGCGTAGGGGAGCGAAGCGCCGCCGCCGACTTCCCATTGCAAGCAGGCGAGCTGGTTGTTGTAGTCTGTGGTCAGCACATCGACGCTGACTTTGTCGGCATGATTGAGGCTGTTGCGGTCGAAGCGGTTCAGCGTCGCCACCGATTGCTGCAGCGCTTGTTTCACCGCTTCGAGGCCCGCTTTCGAGGCGTCCGAAAGCTTGTCCATGTAGCGCCCGCCGGCTTGCTGCTCGGTGACAGCGAGCGAGGTGCAGGTTTCCGGCGATAGCTTCAGGAAATTGGTGGCGATTTGATCCATCGCCGCGCTGAGCTGCGCGTTGTTGGCGGTCGCGCCGCCGCTCGTTGTGGGCCCGCAGCCCGCGACCAGAGCCAGCGTCGCCGCACCACCCGCCAAAACGCCGCGCCGTGTCGTAAGCATGTTATGTTCCCACTGGTTGAGTTAAGAAGAGGTCGCACATTCTAGCCGGGCGCGCGTGTCAATCAATCGCGTTGCGATGGGCGTCGTCCACCAACAAGCGTTCCATGTTTTTCGATTGCGCGCGAAACCGCCAACGCGCGATTGGCCCCCGCGCGTCACGCTTCCACGCAATCCGCGCAATGCCCACGCGCCTCGAGTGCTGCCCCCGCGATCGCAAAACTTCGACTGCCCGCCAACACACGAAGCTCCTGGTTGAGGGTTTCAATCAGATGCTCGGACGCTTGGCCGCATCCATTGCAAATCAAGAAACACGGTTCGTGGTCGATCCCGGGCCAATCGCAGAGTGCAAAGGCGTCGAGACCGGCGATCTGATGGACGAGCCCTGCATTGCGCAGAGCGTTGAGCGCCCGATACACAGTGGGTGGGGAGACTTGCCTGCCGCGCTTTGCGCCGAGCATCGCGATAAGCTCGTAAGCTTTCACCGGCGCCTTTGCGTCGGTCAAAAGATCATGAATTTCTCGCCGCGTTCCACTCAACGCGTCAGCGCCGATTTCGATTGCCTTCGCGAGTACTCACGCGGGTATCGACGGTATGAGCGCGTCTCTAGCGTTGGCTATTTTCATCTTCGGAAGATTGATCATGATTGAGGAGCCACAATCCGTCGACGAGCGTGCTTGAGCAATCGACGCAGCTGTAATCGCGCGCGCCGCCAAACCAGTCGCCAGTTGTGCGATCGCGGCTTTGTGTCGCCTCACGTTCGTGCGCCCGCTCGCCGACCATCATGGCGTCACTGCCCCAGCGCCCGTTCTGATAGTTGTCGGCTTGCCGATCGAAAGCCGCGTCTGGGTCGGCCAGGTTTGCGCCGCTGTGGGCGTCTCGTGGCATGGGCGAGGTGCTGTAGGCGAGAGCCGGGGCGCTGGCCAAAGCCGCAAGCGCCACACCGATCGAAATGATGCTTTTCACGTGCATCGCACACCTCCAACCAGATTGATCGCTACGGCTTATGTTATAAAGTAACTCATGGCAAATGACAAAGGCGCCCCACAAGCGTTGTTGATCCGTTCTGTCCCTTTGACCCTGTGCCTGTTGGCGAGCGTCACTCTGGCGCGCGCGCAACAATTGGAAGCGATCCCACCTCCGATTGGGGAGCGTGTCCAACCGTACCTGAGCGCAGAGACCGCTGCGGGCGCCGTGATCACGACCCCGCCGCCGACAGCAAATTCCGTCGAGGACCGCGCCGACTTGGGCGTAGTTCAGGCGCTAGAGCAGGTCAGCTCCGATCGGTGGCAGGAAGCTGAACTCGATGCTTTGACGGTCTATCCGCGCTTCGAAGGCGCGTTTGGCGCGCCCATCAATCGAACGACAACCCCGCGCACGGTTGCGCTCCTGAATCGGGCCGCTCTCGAAGTAGCGCGTGTTGTGTTTTTCGATAAGGACCAGTTCCAGCGGCTAAGGCCATATCAACGTGTGCAGCTGCCGCGCATTTGCGGGCAAGTGGCGCCCGCGCCGGACCCGAATGCGACAGATCGCTCTTCCTATCCCTCGGGTCATGCCGCATTTGGCTGGATGACGGGCGCCGTTCTCAGTCGTCTCGCACCCGATCGTGCGGGCAGGCTGATGCAGCGCGCCAGCGCATACGGCACGAGCCGCGTTGTATGCGGTATGCACTTTCCTTCCGATGTGATGGCCGGAGAAGCCGCGGCCGAAGCGGTCCTGGCCGAACTCGACGCAACGCGCGAATTTCGCCGCGACCTAGAGCGCGCTAAGGCGGAGATCGCTACACTGCGCCGCCGCCTTTGAACGCTCACCCGCGACGTTAGGGCGAGGGGTGTGAAGTCTGCCGGGCTGCACGGAACTCGGCATCCGGCCGCCAGGCCGGCCAAGCATTCCCATCAGCGAGGCCACGCCCGACACTGTAAAGGACGTTGAGATCTTCGGTGGCGCCGCTCATGTCCCAATCCGGCGTCACTTCGTCTTGCGGCTTGTGGTAGCGATTGGCGATGAAATCGTCCTGTAGTGCACGCCCGCGCGCCTCGCCGCCATTCAGCAGATCGATGCCCGCGCCTGTGTAGAGCACAGGCACGCCGATGCGCGCGAAGTTGAACTGATCCGAACGGAAGAAGCTGCCGCGCTCGGGGAACGGATCGGGCCGGATGCGGCGCCCTTGCGCCTGTGTCGCGGCGGCGGCGAGATCATCCATCTCCGATTTACCGTAGCCGATGATGGTGAGATCGTGCGAGCGGCCGCGATTGCTCAAGCCGTCCATGTTGATATCGGCGACCATGTTGGCCGGCGAGATGGTCGGATGATCGGCGTAGTATTGCGATCCGAGCAGGCCCTTCTCCTCCGCCGTCACGGCGACGAACGCCACCGAGCGTTGGGCGGCGCCGTGTTCGACGTAATGGCGCGCCAACTCGATGAGACCGGAAATGCCGGTCGCGTTATCGAGCGCGCCGTTGCAGATGTCGTCGCCATTGATCGGCGCGCAACGGCCCAGATGGTCCCAGTGGGCGGTGTAAATGACCGCTTCGTTCGGACGGGTGCGGCCCGGCAACACGCCAACCACATTGTAGGACCGGCTCCGCGCTAAGCGCGTATGCAAAGCGATGGATCCGCGCAGCGATCCCATCGGCACGGGCCGAAAGCCTTGCGTCTGCGCGCGCTCTTTCAGAGCGTCAAAATCAAGACCCGCGCGCGAAAATAGTTGGTGGCCGACCTCCGTTGTGACCCAGCCTTCTACGGCGACCCGGCTCATGCCCTGATCGGGACGCACCACATCGAATTGCGTCGTCGTGTTGGAGGAGAGCACCACCCACCACGGATATGCCGCAGGCGCGATCTCGTGGATGATGATGGCGCCTGCTGCGCCTTGGCGTGCTGCTTCTTCATATTTGTAGGTCCAGCGGCCGTAATAAGTCATGGCGCGTCCGCCGAAGCCGCGATCGTCGCCAGTTGCGAAATCCGGATCGTTGATGAGGATAACAGCGATCTTGCCGTGCATGTCGACGCCGGCATAGTCGTTCCAATGATGCTCGGGCGCGACGATGCCGTAGCCGACGAACACAAGCGGCGCGTTTTCTATTGAGACATCCGGCTGCACGCGCTTGGTCCACGCCACGAATTGACTGCGGTATTCGTAGGCGTGAGCGCCATCCGCGCCGCTGATGGTCAGCGCCGGCGCGCCCTCCACGAAAGCGGAATTGAGCGGCACTTCCTGCAGCCACGAATGCGAGCCGTCAGCGTCGGTCACGCCGGGCTGTAAGCCGATCGCGGTGAACGCGCGTTCGATATAAGCGAGCGTCAGCGTCTCGCCGTGTGTGCCCGGCGCGCGGCCTTCGAATTCGTCGGATGAAAGCACATTGACGTGGCCCATGAGCGCATCGGCCGACAGGGATGGGTGCGCAAAAGCGGGCACAGCCGAGGTGTCGATGTGAGCGCTTGAGGCGGTCGCACACGCCGCGAGAGCTACTGCCGCCGCAATCAACCAGGTTTTGCGCATATCGTTTCGTCCCCGCTTTGCTTGCCCTTTGGTGTCTCCACCGGTCCTGCCGCGCAAGCCTCTTGCCCGGGCTAACGTAATAACATAACTCACTATCGTGGCCACGTCGAAAGACCGCCTCTGGGACGCCGCTGGCGTCAGCTTGTCCATGCTCTGCCTGGTCCATTGCCTGGCTTTGCCGGTGGCGGCGGTGCTTTTGCCCATGCTCGGTGAGTTGTCCGAGGCGGCGTGGGTGCATTGGGCGTTCTTCGGTATGGCGGCGCCCGTGACCGTGATGGCGATGAGTCCGGCATTCGCCGCCAGGCCGCTGCCGGCGTTCATGCTCGCGGCCGCCACTCTGGGCGTGGGTCTTCTGTTTGCCGGCGCGGTTAACTTGCCCTCGCATGCCTGGGGCGAGGGATTCACGATTGCGGGCGGGCTCTGTCTGTCGACGGGGCACGTGCAAAACTGGCGGCGCCACCGCGGTCACGCACATGTCAATGGGGTTTGCGACCTGGAGGGCGCGTTGGCGGGGCCGAACCAAGCCGCGGACCTGCAATGAGAGCCGCGTTGATTGCATTGCTGTCGTTGGCGCTCGCGCCACTATCGGCCGCGGCCGTTCCGGTAATTGCGCCGCTGGCGCCGCCAGCGTCACCAATGCCGCTTTCCTCGCTCAATGGCCAAGCGCACGTGGTCCTGCTTTGGCGCTCCGATTGCGCGCCATGCCTCATTGAACTGCAGAATTTCTCCGCCTTGCAAACGGCGGCGGGCGCGGGTCGATTGGTGACGGTGGCCGTCGAGCCGGCGGATCAGGCGCGTCGAACGCTCAACCGGTTCAACGTTCCCGCGCACGGGGCATTTGTAGCCGAAGGTGATGCGACGCAATTCCTCGAAGCCGTTTCCGACGGCGGGCGGCGATTGCCGCTAGCGCTGGCGCTGGATCGGCGCGGCCACATCTGCGCACGGCATGTTGGGTTGCTCGGCACGGATCTCGCCCGTGCCTGGATACGCCTATGCTCGCGGTAAAAAATCTGGTCGCCGGTTATCGCAGCGGCGCGGTCGCGCGCCTCAATGCTTTGTCGTTGAACGGCGGCGAAGCATCCCTCATTCTTGGACCGTCGGGCGCGGGCAAGACGACCTTGTTGCTGGCGATCGCCGGTCTCGCGCGCAAGTTTGGCGGCGACATTTCGATCGACGGCGCCGATCCCTATGCCATGGCGACGGGTCGGCGCGACCGTTTTCGCGGCGCCAATATCGGCTTTGTCTTTCAGGACTTGAATCTCATCGCCGGACTGTCGGCGCTCGACAATGTTCTCATCGCGCCCTTCGCGACGGGCGAGCGTCAGGATCGCGTTCGCGCCGAAGCGCTGCTTGGCGAACTTGGCCTTAGCAGATTTGCTCATAAGCCGGCGGAGAAATTGAGCCGGGGGCAGGCGCAGCGCGCGGCCATTGCCCGCGCTATGCTGATGCGCCCTAAGGTGTTGTTGGCCGACGAGCCCACAGCGAGCCTCGACGACGAAGCTTGCGAAACCGTGTGCGCGCTTTTGCTGCGCGCGGCCGCTGAGACCAACGCCGCCCTTGTCATCGCCACCCACGATGGGCGTCTAAAAGCGCGCATCGCCAACACGGTGATCGCGGAGGCGGCATGAATTTGCTCAAGCTCACCTTCGCGTTCGTACGCCGCAAGCCGCTGACCTGGGCGTTTCACGTTCTGACGCTGAGCCTTGGGGTCGGCGTCGTAGTTGCGGTCGTGTTGCTCAGCCAAGCGCTCGATCAGCGCTTCCAACGCGATCTGGCCGGCGTCGATTTGGTCGTCGGAGCGAAGGGTAGTCCGCTGCAGCTTATCATGTCGGCGCTGTTCGAAATCGACATTCCAAACGGCAACATTCCGCTCTCGGTTGCCGATCGCCTCGCGCACCATCCGCTCGTTGCGAGCGCCGTGCCGGTATCGCTGGGCGACAATGTGCACACGCTGCGCATTGTTGGCACAACGCCCGCCTACGCACAGCTCTATGGCGCAGGCCTTGCGCGCGGCCGCTGGTGGAATGCGCCGCTCCAGGTCGTTCTTGGCGCGGACGCAGCGCGTCTGTTGAATATGGATATCGGCGCAACCTTTGTTGGCCAGCATGGATTGAGCTCCGGCGGTGAAATGCACACGGAGTTCCCGTATCGCGTCGTCGGTGTATTGCGTCCAACCGGCGCGGTCATCGACCGACTTGTGTTGACCGACACTCAAAGCGTATGGCGCATCCACGAACACGAGGCAGCCGAACTCGCAGCGGAATTGGGCGGTGCGCCGCAGCAGCGCGAGCACGAGGTGACAGCGCTTCTCATTCGATACAAATCGGCGATGGGCGCCATCATGTTGCCGCGCCTTGCGCGTGAAATTCCCGATGTGCAGGCAGCTGTTCCCGCCCTCGAGGCCGCGCGCCTCAACGTGCTTCTCGGCACCAGCGCGAGCGTACTCCGCTGGTTCGGCGTGGCGCTTCTCGGGCTGTCAGCGCTGGGCTTCTTTGTGGCTTTGTTCGCGGCTGTGCAACAGCGGCAGCGTGAGCTCGTGTTGCTGCGCGTGCTTGGCGCGGGACGAGGGCTCTTGTCGAGCGTGGTGCTCCTGGAGGCGCTCTTGTTGGGACTGCTCGGCGGCGTCCTAGGTATCGCCGGCGGTCGCTTGTTGGCGGAAATCGCGGCGCACGCGGCGGGCGAGCGCGGGGGGCCCTCGCTCATGCTTGGCGGCATTGGACCCGTGGAGGCGCTAGCCGTGGCGGGCGCAGCGGTGCTCAGTTTCGCCGCAGCGCTGGCGCCGAGCTTGCTCGCCTACCGAATTGAGCCAGCTGAATCCTTGAAGGCAGGATGAATACAATGAACAGGCGCAGACTTCTCAGATTTGGCTTAACGGCAGGCGCGTTGCCTTTGTTGGGCGCGCTCACGCCGCAGCCGATGCCACAATCCTGGGTTCCGGGTCACGTGCAAAACAACGACCCGAGCTGGGGCATTCTGAACGGCGCGCAAGTGGCGATCGATGAACAGCGCGGTACGATGACGGCCACCCTCACCGACATGATCCGGCGCATGGACCAACACGACCTGACGATCGGTGGGTTTTTGCTGCCGCTCGATTCGCGCCAACAATTCACCCACTTCGTTCTCACCCGGCGCAATTCAAGCTGCCCGTTCTGCCCGCCAAATCTGCCGACCGAAGCGATTGAAGTTTTCGCCACCACGCCGCTCGAATATTCGCCAGACGAGTTTTTGGTCACCGGGCGCTTCCAGGCAGTCGCAGAGTTGAGTGAGGGCCTTTTCTATCGCCTCAACAATGCGCACGTGCGGGTGCAGCCGACATGAGGGCCGCGATTGTCGCCGCCGCGCTCTTGCTAGCGGCCTGTGGACAGCAACAGCGGACCGTCACGCGTGCGGCGGCGACCCAGCCTTCGTCGGCAGACACCTCTGGCGCAGCGGTTGCGCCAAGCGACGTGGAGCTCGCCAACCAGATCGCTAGCGTTCAGATCAGCAATCCCCAAACCGACGAGGGCCAGCAGCCGGGCGCCGCAACCGAGCAGGGCGACTATTATGGCCAGCCGCTCGAAGAGCGGGCGCAACAACGAACGCTGCCGCAGGCCCATGACAACATTTGGAGCGCGCTGGTTACAACGCGTATTGGCGAGGATGACGCACACGGCACGTTCACCGCAACCTATTCACCCACAGTACGCGCGCTGGTCGGGCGCACGCTGACGATTAGCGGGTTTGTCATGCCCTTGGAGACGACCCCCCAATTTCGGCATTTCATTTTGACGCGCTACACGCCCGTTTGCCCATTTTGTCCGCCTGGCGCGCCCAATGAAGTTGTCGAAGTGTGGAGCGCCCATCCGATCGCGCAAACCAACGATCTGGTTCGCGTCACCGGGCAGTTCGCCTTGATGAATGATGCGGAGAAGGGCTTGTTTTTCCGGCTGAGCGATGCAGGTGTGGCGAGCAATGCGCATTCATGAGATGCGATTGTTTGGCCATCTGCGCCCAACTCGTCACCGTGAGAATGTATAGTATTACATGGTTATTCGCGCGTTGGGAGATTGGAAGTAATCGCAGCGATCGCGGTGTTGGTCGCTAACCCTTTCCCAACCATCGCGCGCACAGTATGGTATGCCCAGTATGGTATAAAGTCTGTCTCTCGGCGAAGAATTTTGGCGATGAGTTTGGGAGGTCATCACAAGGCGCAAGCGGCCACGGCGGTTGATTTCCGCACGCGGTTTCGGCGTATGTTCACGTTGGCAGCCCTGGTCGCCGTTCTCCTGCAGACGTTGGTCATTCAAACCCACGTCGACGGCCTCAGCGGCCTGCAGGCAAGCGCCGCCGTTGAGAGCGCCGCGGGCGCAACCGTTCCAGTTCACTATGTAGGCGACAAAAGCGGTGAGCAGGGGGTTTGCCCGATCTGCGAGGCGCTCGCCACGGCTGGCGTCACGCTGCTTGCCTCGGCTGCTGGGTTGCTCACAACAGCCGGCATTGTCGCCAATGAAGCGCTGATCCAAATCCGCGTCGTGCCGGTTCGCCCGGCACACCCTTGGCAAAGCCGCGCTCCACCGATTTCCCTTTAAGCACGTCTGACGCTTACCGCGACGTCCGAAGTGCGTCGCGCGCTCGCGTCGAGCCTGCGCGCGCCCTTGCGCTCGCGCGACCAATCACATGCCTTGAGGGAACACCATCCATGCAACTTCATCAGCGCGCGCGCGCTTTAGCCGCCACCGCATCTTCGCTGCCGCTCTACGCGCCTCTCGTCTTCGCGGCTTTCGCAGGCACGCTTTGGCCGGCCACCGCCAACGCACAAACCGCGGCCCAGCAATCGCAGCCGTCCGAAAGCGAAACCATCATTGTCACGGCTTCTCCCATTGGTGGCGATCCCGATCGCTTCGCCACCATCGTCACGCAAGTGAGCCGCGACGACATCCTGCAGAATGGCGGCGCCAATCTTGCCGACGCCTTGCGCAATGTCCCCGGCGTCTCCGACACCAGTTTCGCGGCAGGCGCGAGCCGTCCGGTCATTCGCGGAATGGATGCGTTCCGGGTGGCGCTCTTGGAGAACGGCATTAGCTCGTCGGACGTGTCTGAGGTCGGGCCCGACCATGGCGTGCCCATAGATCCGCTTTCGGCGCGCGATATCGAAGTGGTGCGTGGTGCGGCGACCTTGCGCTACGGCAGCCAAGCCATCGGCGGCGTCGTCAACGAGATCAACAATCGCGTCCCGTTCGAGTTGCCGACCGCGCCGCTATCGGGGGAGGTCTCCATCGGCAACGACACCAATGCGGCTGCGACCGACGGCTCCCTTCTGCTCGACGCTCGCGCCGGGCAATTCGCCTTCCACGCCGACGCTTTTGGCCGCCGCGCCAGCAACTATGACATTCCTGACGATCAGAGGCAGCCGAACTCTTTCTTCCGCGGCGGCGGCTATTCCGGCGGCGGCTCATATTTCTTCGGCGACAACAATGCCAGCCATGTCGGTTTGGGCGTCATCCACTACGACGCGCGCTACGGCATCCCGAGCGACACGACCTTCATCGACATGAATCAAGACAAGGTGGTGGGCGACGCATCTTTGCATCTCGGCGATGGCTTGATTCAATCGCTAAACTTCAACGGCGCCTATGCCGATTATCGCCACCACGAGAAGGATCCAGACGGCACAATCCTGTCGACTTTCCTCAATCGCGAAACCAACGGGCGCGCCGAGCTGCTGCTCGGAGCGATCGGTCCGCTGACCGCCTCGGCGATCGGGCTTCAATACGGAGACCGCCGCTTTGCGGTGAATGGCGACGATTTTTTGTTGCCGACCCACACCCAGACCCAGGCCGCGTTTGCGTTCACGGAAATGCCTCTGGGCCCGCGCGTGCACGTCCAGGCCGCGGCGCGCGCCGAGCACGTCACCGTCGACGGAACGCCTGCGTCAGACATTCCGACCAGTGCCGAGTTCAGTCCTGTCAGTGGATCGGTTGGGGTTTTGTTCGACGTGAATGACGCCCTAAAACTGGGATTGACGCTCAGCAGTGCGGCCCGGGCGCCGGGACAAGTGGAATTGTTTGCGCGCGGCCCCCACGACGGGCCCGGCACCTTCGAGATCGGCGATCCCAATCTCACCATAGAGCGCGCCAATTCGATCGAAGCGACATTGCGTTATCGCAACGACGGCTTCCACTTTGAAGGCTCGCTTTGGGACGCGCGCTTCAGCAATTATGTTTTCGGCTTCTTGACCGGAAATCTCTGCGACGACAGCGGCGACTGCACCAATCCTCCCGGCGCCGAACTCAAGCAGCTCTTCTACGAACAACAGGACGCCAATTTCTGGGGCGCCGAGGGACGCGCCACGCTCGACTTGTGGAGCTCGCCATCGGGCACGCTGCAGGGCGTGGCGTTGGCCGACTATGTGCGCGCTGAATTCGCCAATGGCGGCGGCGACGTTCCGCGCATTCAGCCGTATCGGATTGGCGCTGGCCTCAACTGGCTGAGCCCGCATGTCGATGCGAGCGTCATGTTCGTCTATGTCGGCCCGCAAGATCACGTGCCGGCAGGCGACACCACTACTGACAGTTATGTTGACCTCGACGCCAGCGTCGCGTGGCGGCCGATTGCGCTCAATGGCGTCGAGATTGCGCTCGCCGGGCACAATCTCACCGACGATGTTCAGCGCAACGCCGTGGCGCTCAACCGCGATGTCGTCGAACTGCCCGGCCGCGACGTGCGCCTAGTGTTGCGGAAATCCTTCTGAGGGAGACGCGGTCGGGACCCGAACCTCCCATCGGGTCCCGGCTGCGAGAAGGTTTGACCGCGGTGACAAATCCCACGCCAAATCCCGCATCAACGCGGGGCCAGGCGAATCGGCTTGCAGCGCTCGACCGGGTCCCGCGTGAGGTCTTTGAGCTGTTGGCGGCCGCGAAAGCGCCGCTCAAGGCCTACGACCTTTTGTGGCGACTGCAGGAGAAGCGTGGCCGCCGCGCACCGCCGAGCACGATCTATCGTGCGGTCGGTATTCTGATCGAGGCGGGGCTCGTGCATCGCCTTGAGAGTGTTGGCGCTTTTGTCGTTTGTGCGTCGCCTGGCGCTCCGCACGATCCAATTTTTCTTGTCTGCGAGCAGTGCGGCAGTGCGGTCGAAACCAATTCACCGGAAATCACAAAGAAGGTCACAGGGCGCGTCAAGCGCGCCGGATTCCAGATAAAGCGCCTCAATTTCGTCGTTCGCGGGGTCTGTGCGGCCTGCGCCTCGGCAAACGAGGAACAAGCCTGATCTCGATTTTTTGCCCGCGGCAGGATAGGTCCTATTTGCGCGCTGGAGACACGATGATGCGAAACTCGGCATGCAATGGCATGATGCGCCGCAATGATATGTGAGGATGAACCCAATTCTCTTCGCGGATGGACGCGCACGTTGCTCGTCTTGTGCGTGTTGATGTCGGCAGGCGTGGCGCAAGCTCAGTCGTCGTCGTTGCGCTTTGATCCAGCGGCCGCGTTCGCGCCGCTCAACCTGCCGCAAGCGGTCAACCGCACTCGCTCGGCTGACGGGCGCCTGGCACGGATTATTGGCAAAATGCGGCGGACTACGAGATCCACGCCAATCTCGACACCGTCGGTAAGACGCTTAGCGGCGACGAGATCATCACCTACACCAACAACAGTCCCGGCGTGCTCGATGCGCTATGGTTGCAGCTCGATCAGAACGCTTATCGCCCCGATTCGCGCAGCCGCGCGGCTGACG
The DNA here is from genome assembly GCA_963847165.1 of uncultured Pseudomonadota bacterium. Classification (GTDB taxonomy): domain Bacteria; phylum Pseudomonadota; class Alphaproteobacteria; order Caulobacterales; family Aquidulcibacteraceae; genus Vitreimonas. The sequence goes on along the minus strand of CAWJYY010000021.1, from coordinate 134,240 downwards.
AAGATCGCCGCTTTCAATTCACGGATGGCTATGTGCTCGATGCCGTCGAGACCGATGCCGGCGGCGCCATGCATGCAGCCGATCATGTCGTCTCGGATACGCGGTTAGAGATCCGGCTTGCCAATGCATTGCGGTCAGGCGCGCGCGTGCGCATCCATATCCGTTACCATTTTACTATTCCCACGGAATTTGGTGGGCGCATGTCTTGGGGCCCCAACCCTCACGGCGACATCTATGACATGGCGCAATTCTATCCGCGCATGGCGGTCTACGACGATATTCGCGGTTGGGACACCGCTCCTTATCTCGCGCAGGAGTTCTACCTCGAATACGGCAACTTCGATTATTCCATCACCGTGCCAGCAGATATGGTGGTGGCGGGTTCTGGCGAACTGGCAAATCCTCGCGAAGTGTTGACGCCGGTTCAAGCGCAACGGCTCGCACAAGCGCATACGAGCGACGCCACGGTGATGATCCGCACGCCGGAAGAGGTGAACGCCGCCATCCCCTCGACGCAAACGCGTACATGGCGCTTCCGGATGCGCAACACGCGCGATGTGGCTTTCAGCGCGTCGCGCGCCTTCGTATGGGATGCCGCGCGCATTAATCTCCCCGATGGTCACACCGCGCTCGCGATGTCGCTTTATCCGCCCGAAAGCGGCGGCGTCGAAGCCTGGAGCCGCTCCACGGCATACATCAAGCACGCGGTCGAAGAATTTTCTCGCCGCTGGTATCCTTATCCCTGGCCCAATGCGATCAATATCGCAGGCCCCACATCGGGCATGGAATATCCAGGCATCGTGTTCGATGGGCCTGAAGACCGCGGCAAGGCCCTGTTCTGGATCACCGCGCACGAAATCGGCCACAGCTGGTTTCCGATGATCGTCGGCTTCGACGAACGCCGCGACGCCTGGATGGATGAAGGTTTCAACACGTTTATCGATGTCTATGAATCCGACGCGTTTGAAAACGGCGTCTACGGACCTAAGCGCGATTCCGAATATGCGCCGCATGGCGGCAATCCGGTCGATGAGATCTTGCCCATTCTCGCCGATCCCAATGCGCCGCCAATTCTGTCGCGAGCCGACACGATTCCAGAGCGCTATCGTCACCCGGTGACCTATTTCAAATCGGCGCTGGGGCTGGTGCTGCTACGCGAACAAATCCTGGGGCCCGATCGGTTCGATCCGGCGTTTCGCCGCTTCATTCGTGCTTGGGCCTATCGCCATCCAAAGCCGTCAGATTTTTTCCGCACCATGGAGAGTGAGGCGGGCGAGGACCTCTCCTGGTTCTGGCGCGAATGGTATTTCAACAACGCCACCTACGACGCGGCGATCGCCTCAGTCGACTATGTCGATCATGATCCCGCCAAAGGCGCGATCGTGACGCTCGTCAATCGCGATCCCATGGTGTTTCCGACTTGGCTTGATGTCGAACTCGCCGATGGCAGCCATCATCGCCAGGCCATCCCGGTCGAGACGTGGATTTTGCGCGCGCGTGCGCCGGTCTCGCTTGACACAAGCCAACCCATCCGCGCCGTGACGCTCGATCCCGACCATGCGCTCCCTGATCGTGACCGCAGCAACAATGTCTGGCGCGCGGAGCTCTGAGCAATCGCCCGCTCTAGAGTTTGATTCAGATGACGACCAATAAGCCCACCGGAGAGAGATCATGAAACTGGGTTCCTGGATGTCGCTGCTCGCTCTCGCGTTTGCGTCGCTTGCGCTATCGACCTCCGCCCAAGCGGACGAAGGCATGTGGACGTTCGACGACTTCCCCTCCGTGGCCTTATCGCTGCGAATGTGAGACCCGCTTTTCATCCACCGGGGACCAGACACCGGCCGTCATTGCGCTTGACCCCTTTTCTGGACCACGGGCGATTTCGCGCCGGTGGCTCGCTTGCTTCGTAGGTCCGTTTTCGGGAGCCTTCGAACCACTTCGACCGGATGTCTCTTGTTGGGATGGAACAGCAGAGCAGAACCAAATCAATGCTCAGGTCACCTGAATCCATGCGCTTGCGCACGAGTGATTCCGCGGCTGACGATTTCTTGAAGTGGATTAGGCGTTGGCTCGGCGACCTTCGTAAGCGTGTTGCGGTCAAGATGCCGGAACGGCTCCGTTCGTCCGCGCACCTGCAGTATTGTGTCTGAGACATAGCTCCACGTTCCGTCGGCGTTGAACGTCACGTCGAGTGTGTAGGCGTCGGTGCGGAACGCCCACTCAAGGAAGTCTGTCGAACAGATTCCGTAGCTCGCGCTCCCGCGTTCGGCGTGGACGCGGATGTAATCGGCGTCGGTTGCGGCGTGGCCACTCGCCAGCGCGGCCTGGCCACGCGGAATCGCCAGCGTCTGCATTACTAGGCCTGTCGCCGGCTCCCAAAGCCAGTAGCCGGCTTGATCATGGAAGGTGACGTCTTCTCTGTCAGCGACGATATGAACGTGATAGCGCAGCCCATATAAGAGTTGCGGCCCGTTCGCCTGCGGGTCTATCGGTTGCATCTCAATGCGCTCGAGAAACTCGCGCCGTTCAGGTCCCTCAGCCTTAGGGTTGAGGTCTATGCCTTTGCGTCCTTCCCAGACTCCGGCGAGACGCCGCAGTGGACCAAGATTCGCGAGGGTGTCGGAATCAACCGTTTCCGGCTCGGTGAAAATGTCATCTGGGAAATTGATCATCGGACGCCCCGCACAGGACAGTCGGCTACTGAATCCATACCGGATCGCAAGCGCAAGTCAGCGCGACACCAGAAGGACTTGTATGCTGCAGCCGGAGACTGAAATGTATAGCGCGAAATTGGGGATTGTCCGCTTTGCGTTTTGGGGGCAACGACCGTTGTTTTGCGGCGATATATGCGTAACACTGTTGCACGAGGCCCAATTCGGGCGTTGCTGTTCCAGTCCTCCAATGAAGGAGGACAATCATGGAGAAGCAACTTTTCGAACAAGTGCCAAAGACATTTGCACCCTGGAACAAAGGCAGGGTGACGTGACAGAAGCCGCCACTTAAGCCGCGCGAAGTTTTGGGCCATATGCGTGAGGCTTCAGATCTCGAACCGAGTTCGCGATCTCGCGCTCTTCAATCTAGCTATCGACAGCAAGCTACGAGGCTGCGACCTCGTGCATTTGCGTGTTGAGGACGTCATGCCGCGATCAAGTGCGCACGCGTGCTCTGGTTTCGCAACGCAAGACGGCGCTCCGGTGCAATTCGAGGTCACGGAGCAGGCGCGAGCGGCCGTGGCTCGTTGGGTGAACGGACGATGCCTTGAGAATCCAGATCGGCTTTTCTCGAGCAGCGTCGATCGGCGCAAACCAATGACCACTCGACAGTATGGACGTTTGGTGGATGATTGGATTGCCGAGATAGGGTTGTCGCCGGCAGCTTACGGCACGCATTCGTTAAGGCGCACCAAGGCCGCGCTCATCTATCGGAAGATGGGCAACATTTGTGCGGTCCAGCTCCTGCTCGAAACAACGACATACTGCCCACGAACACCTTCGCGAGGTGCGGATCTGGTACCCATTTCATCCTCGATGCGGCGAGGTGACGCCGATCATCGATCGTTTGAACTACCGAAACGTTGATTTGCTCGTTGTTGCGCAGCCGGATGGTTCAACGGCGCGCCTTCCAGCCTGGATGACGCACGAGGCTGCCGCGCACTATGCGCTTTGTGACGAGGCGCATTTGCCGCTTGGGGCTCTGCATTCGCTGCGATCCGAGATCGATGTGATCCTAGCCTTGCTCCAGTCCGACTCACGGACAAAGGAGCCCGAACATGCAGTGTCGAGCAAAGCGCCCGCCGCCCGATCTGTTCGACGAAGAGCCGCCGCCGATCGAGCTGTCCCAGTCGCAAAAAACACAGCTGATCACGCTGCTAGAGGTGATGCTGGCGGAAATCGTAACGGCGATAGCGAGGGAGGAGATCGGTGATGACCAAGATCACGCCTGATCACCTGGCGCGCGGCGCTTGCGTCTATATTCGGCAATCGACTGCCGATCAGCTGGCGCACAATCACGAGAGTCGACGCCGGCAATACGGGCTCGCTGATCGCGCCCGGCATCTTGGTTGGACTGAAGTCGAGGTCATTGACGAAGATCTCGGCCGCTCGGGGGGCGGGGTAAGTCGACCGGGCTTTGAGCGATTGCTCGCCGCTATCTGCGAAGGTCGTGTGGGCGCTGTTTTAGCGATCGAGGCGTCGCGATTGGCGCGCAATGGACGCGACTGGCACACGCTGATCGAATTTTGTGGTTTGGTTGGAACCATCATTGTCGACGAGGACGGCGTCTACGATCCCCGGCTGCCCAATGACCGCTTGTTGTTGGGTATGAAGGGCACGATGAGCGAACTCGAACTGTCGATGTTTCGTCAGCGGTCGCATGAGGCGCTCAAGCAGAAGGCGCGTCGCGGAGAATTGTTTCTGCGCGTGGCTGCTGGGTATGTGAAGGCCGGTCGCGATCAAATCGAGAAGGATCCGGATCAACGCGTTCAGGACGCCTTGGCGTTGGTGTTCTCGAAGTTCAGCGAGTTCAGGAGCGCGCGGCAGGTCCTCATCTGGCTGCGCGAAGAAGGCATCGCCTTACCCGTCAAATCGCGCAACCCGGAAAGTCGCGGCGTGATCTGGAGGCAGCCCGCTTACAACACCGTGCACAATATCCTCACTAATCCGATCTTTGCGGGCGCTTACGCGTTCGGTCGAACGACGAGTTGAGTCAGCATCGAAGACGGCCGCAAGCGCGTGCGGCGCGGCGTGCGGCGCGCCCAAGGCGATTGGGACGTGCTTCTCAAGGATCAGCACGAGGGCTACATCTCGTGGGACGACTTTGAGAGGAATTCAGCGCGTGATTGCAGAGAATGCCAACGCGATGGGCAGCGCCGCGGTCAAGGGCGCCGTGCGCAAGGGCGAACTTCTATTGGCGGGCTTGCTTCGCTGCGGTCATTGCGGACGCAAGCTCCATGTCTTCTACAGCGGCGCAAATGGGCGCTACCAATGTTATGGCGCGCGCACAAATCATGGCGCCAAGCGCTGTATCTCGGTAGCGGGGGCTGGCGCGGACCGCGCCGTGGCGGCGGAAGTACTTCGTGTCTTGAAGCCGTTGGGCGTGGACGCTGCGCTCGAGACCATCGAAACGCTCACGAGCGAGATGTCAGCCGCGCAGCGCCAGCTCGAGTTGGCGCTGCAGCAGGCGCGCTATGACGTCGCCCATGCTCGCCGCCAGTACGACGCCGTCGATCCCGCCAATCGCCTTGTGGCCAGCGAATTGGAGCGTCGTTGGAACGCAGCGTTGCTGAATTGAGCAAAGGATCGAGAGCGAGATCGCGGACCTTGTCGCTCGTCGGCCGGCGCCGCTTGCAGAGGAGCAGCGCCAGCATTTGATGCGCCTTGGGGCCGATTTGGAGCTGGCCTGGCGACATCGTGCGGCCACTGCGGTGACGCGCAAGCGGATACTGCGCGCTGCTTTGAACGAGATCATCGTGCGCAAGGACAATGGCTCGATCGACCTCGTCCTGCACTGGCAGGGCGGAGACCACACGGCGCTGAAGCTAAAGGTCAAGATCAGTGCTGCCGGCCATTATCGTTGGCAAAGTGATATCGATCTGGTGTCACGGATCAACGATCTCGCCCGACTTATGCCGGATCGTCAGATTGCCCGCCTCCTCAATCGCTGTGGTGTACAAACCGGACATGGAAACGGCTGGAGCGAACCGCGCGTCCGATCTTTCCGCAATCACCACAATATTGAGGTCTACCGCGATGGTGAACTGGCCGCACGCGGCGAAGTTACGCTCGGAGAAGCGGCTGCGATGATCGGCGTAGCCAAAATGACCGTCTTTCGCATGATCAAGCAGGGTCAGCTCAAGGCGCGACAGGTCTGCAGCGGCGCGCCTTGGGTGATCAAGGTCGATGATGTCGCGCATTTACGTCACGCCGAACGAAGACATAGTCCGCGCACAGCGGACCCCGCACAACGAACCTTGGATTTTCAATGACGTAGATTGAGGCGCATTATGACTCATGGCTGCTAGGCCATACCAAGCTCGACAGCACGGTTCGGCACTTGGGCGTCGAGGTGGAGGACGCACTCGCAATCGCGGAGAGTATTGACGTCTGACCAAATGGCGGGCCGTTCGGCGCGGACGCAGACGAGGAGCGAGGTGCCCGCAATCGAGAATTTGCCGCATCACGGCCTGCCCATTTTATATCTGGGGCGCTATATTCACGGACATGAGTAAGACTGATCGTGGTGCTAAAGAACGCACGCTCGGCAGCAAGGCTTATGCCTCCATTGAAACAATCGATCTGTGTAGTGGCTCACCTCGAGCACACGTTCGGAGGTCAGGTTTGCGGGAAGAGGCAATGCTTAAGCGCTCTCTGAAGCGCTCAAGGCCGCGACGGGAGCGTCCATAGGGCGATTGTGCGAAGCAGCAGCCGGCGCGAATTGATCTTGCGCAAAAGTCTTGGAAAAATATGCACAGATGCTAATATAACACGTGCTGCCGATTACCTGAGGATGAATGCATTGAAGATGAAGTCCGGCTCTGCGAAAACCGCGCGCGCGTGCATCTAACGATGAGCGTCGTCGACTGCAGACACCGAGGGGCACAGATCGGCTGGAGTCGCGGGCAGGTGACGCGGCGCGCTTCTTGAAATTGTTGGCCAACGAACAGCGTCTCAAGGTGCTTTGCCGGCTGAGCGAGGGAGAGACTTCTGTCAGCGAACTCGCAGAATATGTCGATCTCGCTCAGTCGGCGCTTTCACAGCATCTCGCAAAGCTTCGCGCCGATCGCCTCGTTACCACAAGGCGTGATGGCCAGACTATCTACTATCGGCTAGCCGATCCTATGACGGAGAAACTAATCGGCGTGCTGTGCGACATGTACGGCGGGGACAATTAGCGGAAGAGCGCGCCCGGTTTCACGCCCAAGCGCTTGAACACCATCGCCGCGGGGCAAAACCCGGTGAACGAGGCCTGGATCATATTGGCCCCAGCAAAGACGGCAAGCCAAGTCCATGCCGGATGTATGAGTGCGGCGAGCAGCAGACTGAGAAGAACGACGCTACCAGCGAAGGCGAGAACGGCGCGGTCGAGATTCATGATGTGCTCCGGACTGCAAGGGAGGAATTTAGCCAGCGGCTCAGCATATCGGCGGTCATGAGCCCGGCTTGCTGTCCAGCGGGCTGGCCGTTGATGAACAGGTGAAGCGCGGGAATGCCGCGCACGCCGAGCTTGGCCGGTGTTTGGCATTGGTCTGCGTTCATCTTGAGAAACACGACCTGGCCGTTGAAGGCGCGAGCGGCTTCGGCGAAGTGCGGCGCCATCGCGCGACAGGGGCCACACCACGGCGCCCAGATGTCGACCAGCACCGCGCCCTTAGTCATCTGCAGGTGGCGCGCGAAGCTTTCGTCGTCGACATCGATCGGCGTCGCGGCGAAGAGCGGCTTCCCACATTGACCACATTTTGCCAAGGTCGGATCATCGCGTCCCGCGACGCGATTGCCCGTCCCGCAATTCGGGCATACGACTTGGGCGAGGCGTGCTGTCATCGCGCCTTTCCCACCTTCTCTTTCAATTTCTCAATTCCCAGTGCGTGCAACGCGAAGCGTTCCATAAAGGGCACGCCTTGGCCCTTGCGCACTTTGCCTAGGAAGTAGCTCTCGAACATTTCTTTAGCGGAGTGCACCCATTTCCCCTTGGCCGACCAGTTCACGTTGCGCGGTGGGATCTGCGGTTCAGCGACGAACGCGACCCCGCCATCGCCGAAATCGGCGAGGCAGACTGCATTCCATGTGGCTACGTTGTCTGCCGGCTTGCCGCGCAGGAGCGCGCCAACATTCTTGGCAGTCGCTGTGACCATGGATTCGATCATGAAGCCGGTCTTCGGTACGCCAACCGCAACCGGCGTTTTGCCAACGGGCGGAATGGCCACGCCGACGCCGACGCCAAAGATGTTCGGGAATGCCGGGTTGCGCTGGTTCTTATCGATCACGATGAAACCGCGAGGATTGGTGAGACCCTCGATCCCCCGTACTGCTTCAACGCCGCGGAAGGCGGGCAGCATCATCGAATAGGCAAACGGCAATTCATGAGTAGCCTTGACCGAGCCGTCTTCGTTGACCTCCTCGGCAATCATTTTGCCAGGCTCAACCCTCACCACGCGCGCGTTCGTAATCCACTTGATATGGCGGTTGCGCATTTCGCCTTCGAGCAACCCTTTGGTGTCGCCCACGCCGTCCAGCCCGAGGTGTCCAACATAGGGTTCTGAGGTCACAAAGGTCATTGGCGCTTGGTCGCGGAGGCGCCGCTTGCGAAGTTCGGTGTCCAAGATCATCGCGAACTCATAAGCGGGACCAAAACAGCTCGCGCCCTGCACCGCGCCAACCACGATGGGACCAGGGGTCTTGCAGAACGCCTCGAACGCGACGTTTGCTTTCTCGGCGTGATCGACATGGCAGATCGATTGGGTGTTGGCGTTTGGCCCAAGCCCCTCGATCTCGTCGAACGCAAGATCAGGTCCGGTTGCAATGACCAGATAATCGTACGGGACGAAGCGTCCATCTTCGAGTTCGACACGGTTTTCCCTCGGGTGCACCCGCTTAGCGGCCGTACCGATGAAGTTGATCCCGCGGCGCCGCATCACAGCCGGAAGTTTGGCTTCGATGGCGGCGCGCTTGCGCCAGCCAATCGCCACCCAGGGATTGGAGGGGACAAAGTGGTAGGTGTCGCCTTTGGAAATGACCGTTAGTCGGTCCTTTCCACGTAACTGGTCCTTGAGTTCATAGGCTGCGACCACCCCACCTAAGCCCGCGCCCAAGAGAACGACTTCAGCCATTGCTTGTCTCCTCACCTCGGATGGCCGCGGCCTTCATGCTTGACTATATATAAGCACATGCGCATATACGCAAGGAGGCAGCTGTCTGATCCTATTTTGACCCGTTAAGCGCGTATTTCTGCGCAATGAGTGGCGCGCGTGTTGATCGTTATCAAACCAAGCCGCCCGCGCGAGGAGGATAGGATGTTCAAATCGACGCCGATCGAGGGCCCACAAGTGCGCCATGGCGTGCAAGGTCGCGGCCTTGCCGAGGGTGGTGGTTCGGATCGGAAGTAGGAGTTAGGCCATGCTTCGGCGCGGAGCGGTGACATCTATTGCCCTAAGCGCAATTGCGCTGCTCGTCGCGTGCGGTCGGCCGGTCGAGCACGAGGCGAGGCGCCTGCAGGCGCCAACTGCCGGGCTTCTGACCGTTCACGAAATGATGGCGCCCGATTTCAAGAGCGTCTCTGCTGTCCTGACGAACCGAGATGTTGGTGATGCGCGTGCGCGTATTGCGGGTACGCTGCAGCACGTGGCCGTGCACGAAGGCGACCAAGTTCGTCGCGGCCAGTTGTTGGCTGTAATTGCCGATCCTAACCTTTCACTGCAGGCGCAATCAGGAGCGGCCAATGTCGCTGCGGCCGAGGCCACTGCCGAGCGCGCGCGCGCCGATCAGCGCCGCTACCAAACCCTGTTCGACCGGGGGTTCCTGGCGCAGGCCAGCTTGGACCAGTTCAATGCGGCAGCGCGGGCCGCTGACGCGCAATTGCGCGCTGCGCGCGCGCAAGCGGGCGCGCTTGTCGCCGTCAGTGATCAGGGCCGTGTCGTCGCTCCTGCGGATGGACGGGTGACCAGATTGCCGATCCCGCAGGGCGCAGTCGTGCTTCCGGGCGATGTCGTGGTCGCCATCTCGACGGGTGCGCGCGTGCTGCGCATCGAAATCCCCGAGGCGGATGCGGGCGCGCTGACCCAGGGCGAGCATGTGCGCGTCCTTAGCGAAGATGATGCCCAGGCGCCGCAGGCCGTGCTCGTCCGTCAGGTCTATCCCGCCGTGGATAATGGTCGCGTCATGGCGGATCTCGATGCTTCAAGCTTCGGCGCAAACTTTGTTGGGGTTCGCGTTCGTGTACTCGTGCCGGCAGGCCAACGCCGGGCCTTTATCATTCCCGGTCGCTACATCACGACCCGCTTCGGCGTCGATTACGTCCGCCTGGTGCGGCAAGGCAGCGTCCTCGACGTTCCGGTCCAGCGCGGTGCGCGCACGCCCATCGATACGATGCCGGATGGGGTCGAGATTTTGTCGGGCGTGCGTGAAGGTGATCAAATTGCACCCACGACGGCGGGCGCATGAAACTCGGCGTTTCCGGCGGCCTGACCAAAGCGACGATGCGCTCGCCGCTGACGCCGTTATTCCTGCTGACAGCGGTCGCGCTCGGCATTCTCGCAGTGTTGACCATTCCGCGCGAGGAAGAGCCTCAGATTAGCGTGCCACTGGTCGATATTTCAGTGCAGGCCAACGGACTACGCGCGCCGGATGCGGTCGAACTCGTCACCAGGCCGCTCGAAACCATCATCAAGAGCATCGACGGCGTCGAGCACGTCTACAGTCAGACCCAAGACGATCAGGTTCTCATCACCGCCCGTTTCAGGGTGGGTACGAGCCCGGACGCTGCGATTACCCGCGTTCAGGAGCGCGTCCAAGCCAACATCAATCGCATACCGGTAGGCATTCCGCCGCCGCTGATCGTCGAGCGCGGCATTGGTGACGTGCCCATCGCGGTCATAACGCTTTCACCGCGTCCCAACGTGGCCGACCGTTGGAACGATCAAGCGCTCTACTCGGTCGCACATCAGCTCCAGTCAGAGCTGATGAAGGTACAGGATGTCGGCCTAACGTTCATCGTCGGCGGTCGGCCGCAAGAAATTCGCATCGCGCCCGATCCGGGGCGGTTAGCGCTTTACGGCGTCCCGCTAAGCGCGGTGATCGACACGGTGCGCAGCGCTAACAATTCGTTTCCTGCTGGTTCCTTACGCGGATTAAGCGAAACGCAATCGACTATTGTTGGTCGCACCCTCGACGAGCCAGCGGACATCGGCTTGCTCAGCGTGCGCGCCGCGGACGGACGTCAAATCTATCTACGCGATGTCGCTGATGTGACCATGGGCGCGCGGGAAGATCAGGCACGCGCCTGGCGCTTCACCCGTGCGGGTATGGCGCCGGCGGTGAGCTTGGCCATCGCCAAGCGGGCAGGGGCCAACGCCGTTGTGGTCTCCCAAGCTATCGAACGCCGGTTGGAGCTGCTGCGCGGTCGGCTCATTCCCGCGGACGTCGATGCCACAATGACGCGAAATTACGGCGAGACCGCCAATGAGAAGGCCAATGAGCTGCTCTTCCACCTCGGCTTGGCAACGCTTTCGATCGTCTTGCTGATTGCGTTTACGATCGGGGTCCGCGAGGCGCTGGTGACTGCCTTCGTGATCCCGACCACAATTCTGCTCACGCTCTTCGCCTCTAACTTGATGGGCTACACCATCAATCGCGTCAGCCTATTCGCGCTCATCTTTTCGATCGGGATACTGGTGGACGACGCCATCGTCGTGATCGAAAACATTGCGCGCCACTGGGCGATGCGGGACGGACGAAGCCGCCACGATGCAGCGATCGAAGCTGTGGCGGAAGTTGGCAATCCCACAATTGTCGCCACCCTGACCGTGATCGCCGCGCTCTTGCCGATGATGTTCGTGTCCGGGCTCATGGGCCCCTATATGGCCCCGATCCCCGCAAATGCTTCGGCCGCCATGATCTTCTCTTTCTTTGTGGCGATGGTGCTGGCGCCTTGGTTGATGGTGCGGTTCGCGCGCAAGGCGCTCGACCAGGAACATGAGGCGCATCATCAGGGCGAGGGCATGTTAGGTCGCCTTTATCGGCGTGTGGCGACGCCGATTATTAGGGACCGAAAACGCGCACGAACATTCTTACTGGCGGTGGGCGCGGCAACGCTCATTGCATGTGCGCTTTTCGCGACGCGAACTGTCCGGGTAAAGTTGTTACCATTCGACAACAAGTCAGAGCTTCAGGTCGTCGTCGATTTGCCGGAAGGCGCTTCTCTCGAAGCGACGCAACGCGTGCTGATCGAGGCGGCGCAGATTGTCAACCGCGTGCCTGAAGTCGTCTCGGTCGATGCCTATGCTGGCACGGCCGCGCCATTCAACTTCAATGGACTTGTCCGTCACTATTATTTGCGCAACCAGCCGGAGCAGGGTGATCTGCAAGTCACGTTGACGCGGAAGAACGATCGTCAACGCGCTAGCCATGCCATCGCCATCGACATTCGCCAGCGGCTCGCGCATTTGCGGATTCCGCCGGGCGCGGTGATCAAAGTTGTAGAGGTCCCGCCCGGACCCCCGGTGATTTCGACGTTGCTTGCCGAAGTCTATGGTCCTGACGCGAGTACGCGGCGTGCGGTGGCGAGCCATCTCGAGCAGATTTTCCGCAGCTTCCCCTACATCGTCGATGTCGATAACAGCTACGGCGAGCGGCGTCCGCGCTTGCGGCTCATGCCGGACCGGGCGCAGCTCGAATATTTCGGCCTCTCCGAACAGAACGTTCTCGACTCAGTCAGCACCACGCTCGGCGGGACTGTTGTCGGATATTCGCATCGCGGTGAGGGGCGTGACCCTATCGAGATTGCGGTGCGCCTGCCGCAGTCGGCGCGCACTTGGTCAGAAAGTCTTTCGGCGATGCCAGTGGCCATGGCGGCAAATGGATCGCGCCTCGTCCAGCTCGGCGAGGTCGTCCACGCGCAAGAGGAAGAGGGGTCATATCCGGTCTTCCGCCGTGACGGCCGCTATGCGGAAATGGTTACAGCCGAGCTCGCCGGCGCCTACGAAGCGCCGATCTACGGCATGCTCGACGTCGACAACGCGATCCAACATCGGAATTGGGGTGCGTTGCCGCGTCCCGCTGTGTCGCTTTACGGCCAGCCAGAAGATGAATCGCGTCCGACCGTGCTCTGGGATGGCGAGTGGGAAATCACCTACGTCACCTTCCGCGACATGGGCGCGGCGTTCATGGTGGCGATCCTCGCGATCTACATACTCGTTGTGGCGCAGTTCAAGAGTTTCAAACTGCCGTTGGTGATCTTGACGCCGATCCCTCTGACGCTCATCGGCATCGTCATTGGCCACATTCTCTTCAATGCGCCTTTCACAGCCACGTCGATGATCGGCTTCATCGCACTCGCCGGCATTATCGTTCGAAACTCGATTCTGCTCGTGGACTTCATTCGTCACGCCAAGACGGAAGACAAATCGCTGCGCGAAGTGCTACTCGAGGCCGGAGCCATCCGCTTCAAACCGATCTTACTTACGGCGCTCGCGGCGATGATTGGCGCCGCCGTGATTTTGGCCGATCCGATTTTCCAAGGCTTAGCAATTTCGCTTCTCTTCGGATTGGCGTCATCGACGCTGCTGACCGTTCTCGTCATCCCTGCGATCTACATCGTTATGCGCGACGATGGCCGGCCGCTCGAGGAGGGGGAGGCGACTCGCGCGGCAGCCTTAACTCTGAGAGCGGCGGAATAGAGTTCAGGATCGGACGCGGACTCCATTGCGCTCGATCAAGTGCGCGATCGCGCAAGCAGCGCATATATTGCGAACGTAAGCGAGCCAATGGAGATGGCGATGAAAACGAATGAGGGCGGAGTGGACCGCGCGATTCGCGTGATCGCTGGGCTAGTAATCCTTTCCCTGGCCTTTGTGGGTCCGCACACCCCGTGGGGCTATCTCGGCCTGATTCCGCTTGCGACTGGCGCCGTGGGTTTTTGCCCTGCCTATGCGCTCTTAGGCATCAACACTTGCGGCGTCCGCAAGCCTTCGTGAGCGGCGCACGTCAAAGCTTGGCAGTGGCTGGCAGGTCTCGGCCAACACCTGCCGGGCACCGTGTGCAGGTGCGCACGTCCGGTTCGCGGCTAAATTCCGACGCCTGGAAAATCGATGCTAGGGTAGGCCGTGGGATATCTCGCCCCTTGGACAAACGTACCGGCGGGCGGTACGTTGAAGGCTGATGCCGATCCAGAGCTTTGACGACAAACGGACAGCGAACATTTTCGCCGGCGTTGTCGTCAAAGGCGTTGGCGCGGATCTTTTTGAGCGCGCGCGTCAAGCTCGCTCAGCTTGATGCGGCGACGCAGCTTTCAGACCTCGCCTTTCCGGGCGCGGACTTAAAACAGCTCAAAAAGGAACGACACGCCTGGCAGATTCTATGAGCCAGCGCGCAAGGGCGTCTGCTTTCGGGAGCCTTTGAGGCGGCGTCCGCTATAGGGATCTTGCGGACGCTCAACCTTCCCGAAGCAAGGTCCCATAGTCCTGCCCACCATAGAAGATAGCGAGAATGGTGACGGTTCTTGTGGAAACAGAGTAGGCGATGACAACGCGTTTGCGGAAGAAGGTAGTACGTAGGCCGCGTCGAATGTCATCCCGTGCGATGCCAATCAATGGCATTTCACCGAATTGTTCGCACCGCTCGACGATTGCGCTTGTGTACTCTTCCGCGATCGCAGGCGAGGCGTGTGCGGCGATGTACTCGTAAAGCGCAACGATTTGGGCCTCCGCCTCGGGCGAGAAGACCACATCTTTCACGTTGGTTACCCGCGCTTCGAGTTACGTTTGCGCGCGCGAGCCAAAGACGCCCTCACGTCCGAGGGCGAACGGGCGCGCGAAGGGTTAGCTTTCATTGCATCGTAAATTTCGCCGACGTCGCTGGTGAGCCATTGCTCCACCGCTTTATCGCGAGCCTGCAGAGCCCGCAGACCATCGCGGATGACTTCGCTCTCGCTCGCGTATTCGCCAGAGGCGACTTTTGCGGCCACCTCTTTGGCCATCTCGTTCGGCAGCGTTACGCTCAGTTGCTTTGTGGACCGCATGGAATTCCTTGTTGATAGGATTTAATCCTACTCGAGCCAATGTCAAGAGAGAAGGGGCAGTCGCCATGGGCGCTAGGCTACGTCCGCTTTACGACGCACAGACGCGAAGGGCTGCTTTCGGGATAGATGGGTCGCCAGTCGGCACGGTTGATGACGGCCGCCTTGACGGGCGTCACCGTGAGATAACTTACTTACCTTTGGGCAAGCCGAGCGCAGGGGACAGGGCATCGTCGAGTTCGCCGAGCTTGCTCGTCGATAACTCGCCGACAAAATCCGTAAGGCGGGATTTCTCAATACTCATCAACCCGTCACATTGAATGGCGCTGTCGTGTTTTAGTCCTTCGGACGCTCCGACAAGCACCTGAGTTGGCAAGCCATGGCGCTCGGTGAATACGGGGGCGCAAACGATTGTGGAGAAATTTGAATTGATCAGAGCTTGACGACTAACGACAACGAACGCGCGAGCCGGCTTTGGGTCACCGGGCGGGCGTCGCACACGGTAGAGCTCTCCGCGTTTCACCCTTCGCCGGGACTTGCCTGGAAGGCTAGGGCATCATGCATTTCCGCATTCAGGCTTGCAGCATGCCGATTTATCGCCGCCACCTCACGCGCGTCACGCCGTGCCTGAGCTCGACCCTCAACGAAGTCCCATAGGACCCTGTCACCCTTTTTCTGTCTCAGGATAGGGGTGCACTCCAAAACCGTCACCAATCAGTCCGGTCCGTACACCATTTAGCTGGCGGAGAGGGAGGGATTCGAACCCTCGATACGCTTGCACGTATTCCGGTTTTCGAGACCGGCCTGTTCAGCCACTCCAGCACCTCTCCGGAGCTTAAATGTCGCCCCCGGCTTTGGCCTCATGGCCTCGCCGGAAGCAGGGCGGCGGCTGGCGCCCCGCGGTTGACCCGCGTCCTGGGCTTCCAGGAAGGCGGTCGTGTAGTGCAAGGCGGCCCCCGCCGCAACGTCGGCCTGAACTGTGGACGGGAAGCCTTTGGGACGGGAAAAATCGCGGCTGGGGTTGCAGAGACTGGACCCGAGCCTGACCTTCAGTGCCAAAAAAGGCGTCCCACTCCGCATTGACGCTGGGCCCCGGTTTCCCTTATATCCCCGCTCCCCGCCCGCGCGAGCTCCGCGCGGGCGCGCTTATGTTTTACGGGCAGGCGTTCCCATGTTCGCGGTGATCAGGACAGGCGGCAAGCAATACCGGGTGGCCAAGGATGACGTCATCGTCGTCGAAAAACTGGCCGGTAAAGAAGGCTCGGCCATCACCTTCAAGGACGTGGTGATGTCGGGCGACGGCAAGAGCGTGAAGCTCGGCAAGGACCTCGCCGGGCTCACCGTCACCGGCAAGCTGGTGAAGACCGAGAAGGGCGACAAAGTGGTGGTGTTCAAAAAGCGCCGCCGCAACACTTATCGCCGTCGCCGCGGGCACCGCCAAGCAGAGAGCCACGTGCAGATCACCGCGATCGGCGCGGGCAAGTCGAAGGAATAAGAGGGCGTCATGGCTCACAAGAAAGCAGGCGGCTCGTCCCGTAACGGTCGTGACTCCGCCGGCCGGCGCCTCGGCGTGAAACGCTTTGGCGGCCAAGCCGTCAGCGGCGGGGAAATCCTCGTGCGTCAGCGCGGCACCAAATTCCATCCCGGCCTCCATGTCGGCCTCGGGCGCGATCACACGCTCTTTGCCTTGTGTGAAGGCCAGGTGCAGTTCGCGACCAAGCGAGACGGCCGCACCTACGTCTCCATTTCCCCGGCGATGACGGCGGCGGAATAGGCGGTTCGAGAGAATTTCTCCGGATCGCCGCTCAAGGGCGATCCGGTTCCCGAGTTTAGCGTGGGGCGCCCGGATCAAGGCGCCCCTTCTTTTTGCCCCGCGCGGACAGAGCCATGAGGAGGCTCCGATGCGTGACGTGATCGAGATCGAAACCAAGCGTTTGAAATTGCGCGGCGTGCGCATGAGCGACGCCCAGCGCATCGCCCGCTTCTGCGACGATCCAAAGCGTTGGGCGCATGCTGGCGCAAACGCCGTTGCCCTATCTCGAGGCCGCGGCGGAGGGCTGGATCATGACTGATGAACGCGCGCGCCCGCCTTGAGCGCGATTTCGTCTTCGCCGCCGAGCTGGCAGGCGAGGGCCTCATCGGCGTCGTCGGCGCTCATCGCCGCGCCGAGAGTGAAGAGGTGGAGATCGGCTACTGGTTTGGCCGCCCCTATTGGGGCGCGGGCTTCGGCAGCGAAGCCGTCGGCGCGCTTGTCGCCGAAGCCAGGCGCCTGGGACCGCTGACCGCCGGGCATTTCGTCGACAATCCCGCCTCCGGGCGGATCTTGGAGAAAGTTGGCTTTACCTATACCGGCGAGACCAAGCGCATGTTCTCCATGGGCCGCGGCGCGAGCGTCGATTGCTTGCGCATGCGCTATGCTTGAGCGTGATGTGAGGGCGGACTCACCGGTGAGGCCGCCCCACATTGAAAGGAGCGCGGATGGTCGATCGGGTTGCGCCGCTGACACCGGAGATGTGGCCGGCTTTGGAGAAACTGTTCGGCAGGCAGGGCGCCTGCATGGGCTGCTGGTGCATGTATTGGCAATTGCCGCACAAACGCTGGCAAGCCGCGCGTGGGTCCGCCGCCAAGCGCTTGTTCAAGCAACGCATCAACAAGGGTCCGCCCGGTGTTGTCGCTTTTATCGGCGATGACGCCGTCGGTTGGCTTCAGATCGGCCCGCGCGCCGAGGCGCCGCAATGGAATGGGGCCCGCCGCGTGTCGGCGCCGCTCAAGGAGAGCGACGCCGAAGATGAGCGCGTCTGGGCCGCGACCTGTTTTTACGTCAAGAGCGGGATGCGCGGGCGGGGCGTCAGCGCAGCCTTGCTCGATGGCGCCATCGCCCTCGCCAAAAAGAACGGCGCACGTGTGATCGAGGCTTGTCCCATTGACGGCGATGCTAGCGCCGGCGCAGCTTATGTGGGCCGCACGGCGCTCTTTGAACGGGCGAAGTTTCGTGAGGTCGCCCGCCGCAAACCCAATCGCCCGCTGATGCGCCTCATGATTAAGCGCTGAAATTAAGCGCCGGTGGGGCGCTTCGCCTTGGAAAAACCGCCGAACTTGCCTAGCTAATTCCACCCAGGAGACATCATTACATGGGTTTGCGCGTAGCCGTCGTCGGCGCCACCGGAAGCGTGGGCCGCGAAATGCTGGAAATCCTCGCCGAGCGGCTTTTCCCGGCCGACGAAGTTGTCGCCATCGCCTCGCGCCGCTCGGTCGGCGTCGAAGTGAGCTATGGCGCAAAGACGCTGAAGGTGAAGGATCTCGAAACCTACGATTTCTCCGGCATCGATCTCGTGCTGATGAGCGCGGGCGGGAAAGTTTCGAAGGAATGGTCGCCCAAGATCGGCGCAAGCGGCGCGGTGGTGATCGACAATTCAAGCGCCTGGCGCATGGATGCGCGCGTGCCTTTGGTGGTGCCGGAAGTGAACCCCGACGCCATCACCGGCTATGACAAGCTCAACATCATCGCCAACCCCAATTGCTCGACCGCCCAGCTGGTGGTGGCGCTGAAGCCGCTGCACGACAAGGCCAAGATCAAGCGCGTGGTGCTGGCGACCTATCAATCGGTCTCCGGCGCCGGCAAAGAGGCGATGGACGAACTCTGGACCCAAACCCGCGCGCTCTTCGTCAATGATGAAGTCGTCAAGGAGAAATTCCCCAAGCAGATCGCCTTCAACGTCATCCCGCACGGCGGCGAGTTCATGGATGACGGCTACACCACCGAAGAATGGAAGATCGAAGTCGAGACCAAGAAGATCCTCGACAAGTCGATCAAGCTCACCGCCACCTGCGTGCGGGTGCCGGTCTTCGTCGGCCATTCCGAGGCGGTAAACATCGAGTTCGAAAACGAAATCAGCGCCGATGAGGCGCGCGACATCCTGCGCGAAGCGCCGGGCGTCATGGTGATCGACAAGCACGAAGACGCCGGCTACGCCACCCCGCTCGATTGCGTCGGCGAATTCGCCACGTTGTGTCACGTATCCGTGAAGACAGGACCGTCGAGCACGGCCTCTCGCTTTGGGTGGTCAGCGACAATCTGCGCAAGGGCGCGGCGCTCAACGCCGTGCAAATCGCCGAATTGATGCTCAATCGCGGTCTGTTTCGAAGGTTGGCCGCTTAAACGTCGCGCTCGCCAGGGGCTTGCCCGCGGGCGCCTAACGCGGGCGTCGGTGCGCGCTTTAATGCGAGGATGTGAGCAAAGCTGACATCCGCTGTTACAATAATTGTATGTGCATTCATCGCACTGTGGCTGGCGTCGCCGCGCGCAATGCCTATCTACGGCGCTTCAGGGGACTTCATGGCGACGATCAAAATCGAACAGCCCAAAGAGGCTGATCTGGATATTATTCACCGCGTGCTGACGGATTCCTATTGGTCGCCCGGCATCGGACGGGAAACCGTCGCCCGCGCCTGCGCTCATTCGCTGTGCGCTATCGCCCGTGATGAGAAGGGCGCCCTGATCGGCTTTGCCCGCGTGGTCACCGATAAAGCGACGTTCGCCTGGCTCTGCGACGTCATCGTGCTTCCCGGCAAGCAAGGGCTCGGCGTCGGCCGCAAACTGGTGCGCACTTTTCTCGATCACCCCGAACTGCAAAACTTGCGGCGCTGGATGCTTGGCACACGCGACGCGCACGGCGTCTACGCCCCGCTTGGCTTTGCCCCGATCAAAGCCCCAGAACGGCTCATGGAAATCCGCAACTGGTCCCCGCATGGCGTCGAGACCAAATGAGCGAGGCGGCTCTTCCCCTAACGCCGGCTGAAAGCGAACGCCGCCTTGGTTTCATGGCGGCGACGTTCGCTTATACGTTTTGGGGCTTCCTGCCGCTTTACTTGCATCTGCTCACCTTCGCCGATGTGCGCGAAGTGCTGGGTCAACGCGTGCTCTGGTGCGTACCCGCGGCCATCGTCGCTGTCTTCGCCATGCTGGGCTGGCGCACCGGCTGGAGCGAAATCGGCAAGGCGCTGAACCCGCGCATGCTGGCCACGCTCGCGGCCTCGGCGTGCTTCATCTTCGTCAATTGGGGCCTCTATGTTTGGCTGGTGATGACGCAGCGCGTGATCGAGTCCTCGCTCGCTTACTTTCTTGACCCCGCTCGTCGCTATCGCCGTCGGCGTGCTCCTCCACAAGGAGCGCATCACCGGCGCCGCAGATCGCAGCGATCGCGCTCGCCGCCATCGGCATCATCGTGCAAGCCTTCGCGCTCGGCGCGCCTCCCTGGATGGCGCTGGCGCTCTGCGCCACCTGGTCGATGTACATCGTCATCCGCAAGCAGGCGCCGGTGCCGGCGGCTGTCGGTCTCCTCGTCGAAACCATGGTGCTTGCGCCCATCGCCGTCGGGCTTCCTGTGGTGGTCCGCGCAATCAGCGCCGCTTGCGTTCGGTTCCAGCGTTTCGCATTCGGCTCTGCTCGCGCTCGCCGGCCCCGCCACCGCCATCCCGCTCACCGCTTTTTCGTTCGGCGCCCGCCGCGTCAGCTTCACCACGCTCGGATCTGCTGCAATTTCTGGCCCCGACCCTGCAATTCGCCACCGGCCTTGCCTTCGGCGAACCGTTCACGCTGCTGCGCGGCGTCAGTTTCGCGCTGATCTGGATTGGCCTAGCCTTCTTCAGCTGGGATACAATCCGGCGCGCACGGATGGCATGACGGTCTATTACGCGATTGGCGATGTCCACGGCGAAAAGGCGAAGCTCGACGAATTGCTGAGGCATATTCGCGACGACGCCACGCGCCAGGCCCGCGAGCACACAATCGTTTTTGTCGGCGACCTGATCGATCGCGGCGCCGATAGCCGCGCGATCATCGCAACCGCCATGCGCCTCAATGCGGAGGAGGGCGCCATCGTCATCCGCGGCAACCACGAAGAGCTGATGCTTCACGCCTACGATCACAATGAAAGCGTCGGCATCTATTGGTGGGCGACCAATGGCGGCGATGAAACCATCGCCTCCTACCAACGCGTCAACGGCCCCAAGGACGATTGGCGCGATGCTATCGATGCCGACCACATCAAGTGGCTGCGCGACGCTGCCGACCATGCATCGCGATGAGGCGCGCGGCCTCGTCTTCGTCCATGGCGGCATCGATCCGAAGACCTTTCCGAACGAGAGCGACGAGATCCGAATGTGGACGCGCTCGGAGAAATTCTTCCAGATCGCGCGTTGGCCCGATCGCGACGAACTGAAACAAATCCTGGTCGTCCACGGCCACACGCCGACGAGACGACTTCGAGCCGGACGTGCAGCCGCGTCGCATCAATGTCGATACCGGCGCCTGTTTCGGCGGCCCGCTTACGTCTGTGGTGCTGGCGCCGGGCGCGCCGCCTCGCTTCTTGCACGCGAGATAGCGGCGATCAGCACCAACCAGGCCGAGAACGGGCAGAGCGGCAGCGGAATGGCGTAACTGAACGCCACCGACATGCCCGAGAGCCAGGCAAACACCATCGCCGTCGTCTCGAACTTGTTGCGCGGCGGCGCCAGCAACGCCGCGGCCAAGCCGAGCAGCACGAAATCGTAGAAGAAGAGATAGCTCGAAAGCAGCAAGCGTCGCCGAACAAAGCGCCGCGCCTTGCACGCGCCAGTCCACCTTGCGCGTGAACACCCAAAGCGCGCGCCGCAAACGCCAATGCTGCGCTCGCCGCGTGGCCGGCGATCGGCGAACGGCATGGGCACATGCAGCGCCAAGCAGATTGCCGAACAGGCTGCGCGAACGTCTGCTTGCCGACGCCCATACGCGCGATGAGATCTTGCGACGGCTTCAAGATTTTCGAAGAAGCGGACATAAGACTCAAACCCGAACACCAAGCCCGCCGCGACAATCAGAAAGGCGGTGCACGACGGCCGCTGCGAAGAAAGCGTTCCAGCGCCGCGCTCAGCGCCAGAAAGAACGGCCACAGCAGCGCCAAGTGCGGCTTGATCATCAGCAGGCCCACCATCGCGCCCGCCGCGCGCGGCCGCTTGTCCAGCCAATAGAGGGCCAAGCCGTTTAGTCCCGCGATCAGCAATCCGACTTGTTCTGTGCCGACATGATAAAGCGCCGCCGGCAGCGTCACCGCAAAGATCAGAGCGCGCTTGTCCGGCAGGATCTTGCTCGCCGCCAAGAGATAAATCGCGCCGGTCAGGATCAGCCACAAGACCGCCGCGACGCCATAGGGCAGCAGCGCGAACGGAATGACGAGAAACAAAAATGGCGGCGGCGAATTCCACGGCGCCATCACATGCATGCCGGGGATCGTCGTCTGCTGGATGTGCGCCAGGAAGACGCGGTCGTGCAGCTGCGCGACATGGCCTTCGAGCGCGGCTTTGCCGGCGCTCCAGAAGGCGATGAAGTCGCCGAAGAGGGGCTGTCCGCTCGCCAGCCGATAGCCATGGACGCCAAGCGTGCGCTGCGCGAACACCAACAGCAGGCCAATGGCGATCACCACGGCGGAGATTTCGAAGACCTTGCGCGTCATACGCATGAATACAGTGCGTCGATGAGCTTCAGCGATCGCGGATCGCCCATGATGTGATGCGATTGCTTGTTCATGACGTAGCCGACTGAAATCCCCGCGACCGGATCGCCGAACCCCACCGACCCGCCAGCGCCTGAATGTCCGAACGCTTCCGGGTTGGGGCCATAAAAGCCGTTGGAATTGCCGATGACGCCCGTGCGCCAATCGACCTTGAATGGCAACACCAGATCATCGCCTCGCCAGCGCGGCGCCGTCAGCTGCGCGAATGCGTTGCGGGGAGAGCACCTGGGCGTCGCCGATCGAGCCGCCGCGTCGCGTAGATCTGGTAGAGCTGCGCCACGGCAAGCGCCGTGCCATGCCCGTTGGCGGAAGGAATTTCAATTCTCCGCCATTGCGTCGAGCCGCGCACTCGGCGCCGCCCATTTGGTGAAGAACGCCGCCTTGCGCGGCGGCGTGATCTCACCGAACGTCGCCGGCTTGGGTCGGCTTCTTCATCTCCGCCGCACGCGCGTGCTCGCTCTCCGGCGTGCCGATTGAAAAATCGATGCCGAGCGGCGCGCAGATCTCTTCGCGCAAAATCGTCCCCAGCGAGCGCCCCGAGCTGTCGCTGCGCCAATTCGCCGGCAATATAGCCCCAGGTCAGCGGATGATAGCCGCTGGCGCTCCCTGGCGGCCACAACGGCTCTAGCGCCGCGATCGCGGCCGCGCAGGCGGGAGGATCGAGCCAGAGGTCGGGATCGATCGGTTGCAGAAATCCCGGCACGCCAGCTTGATGCGCCAAGGTTTGCGCGATCGTCACTTTATCCTTGCCGTGCGCGCCGAAGGCGCCGGCCACACGCTCGCGGTCGGCGCCTCATAATCAATGCAAGCCGCGATCCACGAGCCAAGCCATCACCATCGCCGGCGACGCCTTTGGTGGAGGAATAGATCGGCACGATGGTGTCGTGCGCCCACGCACGCGTGTGCGCCCGATCGGCCCAACCGCCCCAGAGATTGACCACAATCTCGCCGTCGCGCACGGCGGCGAAGCCCGCGCCCAATTCCTCGGCCAAGCCGGCCTCGAACGCATCGCGCACCGGTTCAAATCCGGGCGCGACAAAGCCCCCCGTCATCCATCTCTCCCGCGCCACCCCCGCGCCGTCCGCTCACCCTCCTTTACGCATCGAGGGGCCGCGCCAGCGGCCAGGTCACCGGCTCGTCCAGCATGTCCTGCGCGGCGGGCAGCGCGAGGTCCTCGCTCTCCACCGCCAACGCTCGGACGATGACGTCATAGACGGCGCCGGTGGCCGCTTCGAGGGCCACGGCTGGGGCTTCTCCGCGCAGGCGGCGCGCCACGAACAGGGCCGAGAGCAGGTCGCCTGCTCCTTTCGGGGCCCGCGGCAGCCGCGCGGTTTCACAAAACCACTCCCCCTTCGGGGCTGAATAGAGGTTGCCGATGCCGATCGCGGTGCGGATCGAGGACACCATTACCGGCTTGCCGATCCGCCGCGCCGCGTCGCGGGCGGCCTGCAGCCCTTCGATCGGGCGTCCCGTCAGCAAGCCCAGCTCATAGGCGTTCGGCGTCAGCCAATCGGCGCGCGGAACCAGCCCATTCAGCACCGCATCCACGATCGCCCCGTCGACATAGACTTTTGCCCGTCATCGCCCAGAACGGGATCGCAGATGAACACGGCAGTCTGGCATTGGCCGCCTTGATCCGCTCCACCGCATCGAGGATGACCGGCGACCTGGTCGGCTTCGCCGATATAGCCGGTCAGCACCGCATCGATTTCGCCGAACACGCCATCAT
The DNA here is from genome assembly GCA_963847165.1 of uncultured Pseudomonadota bacterium. Lineage (GTDB taxonomy): Bacteria > Pseudomonadota > Alphaproteobacteria > Caulobacterales > Aquidulcibacteraceae > Vitreimonas. Next base: position 110,237 of record CAWJYY010000021.1, on the reverse strand, counting down.
CGGCCAAGCCTTCGAGCAATGAGGTCAGCGTTTCCGCGGGGATCGGCCCGCCGCCCGGCGGTCCATGATCGGGCCGGCGGCCCAGCAATGTCGTCGGCAGCTGAAACACACGCACGCCGAGGCGCTCCATCGCAAACGCCGCGACCGAATTGCCGACGCGCGCGCCCACGACCTGGCTCTGCATCGACAAAATCGTCTTCGTCCGGCTAGGCTCAAGCATGAGGGGCGAATGGTCGCCTCGTTTCGACGGCGAGCAAGAGATGAATTCCGCGCGCGCGCGCCGCTCCTGCCTCTATATGCCCGGCGCCAACGCCAAGGCGTTGGAGAAAGCCAAGTCGCTCGCCGCCGACGTGCTGATCTTCGATCTTGAAGATTCCGTCGCCCCCGAAGCCAAGCAAGACGCGCGCGCGCAAGTCGCCGCGGCCGTCAAAGGCGGCGGCTACGGCAAGCGCGAAATCGTCGTGCGCGTGAACGGCTTATCGACGCCGTGGGGCAAGGACGACATCGCCGCCGCCTGCGCGTGCGGGTCCCAACGGCATCCTCGCGCCCAAGATCGAAAGCGGCGCGCAAGTCGCTGAACTCGACGCCGCTCTTACCGCCGCCGGCCTGTCGCGCGAAGCGAGCCTCTGGGCCAATATCGAAACCCCGCGCGCCATCCTCAATCTCGCTGAAATCGCCGCCGCGGCGCGTTCAACGCGCCTTGCCTGCTTCGTCATGGGGCTGAACGATCTCTCGAAAGAAACCCGCGCCCAGCAAAAGCCCGGCCGCGCCGCCTTCCAAGCCGCGCTCTCGCTCGCCGTCATGGCCGCGCGGGCCGAAAAGCTCATCGCCATTGACGGCGTCTTCAACGACATCGCCGACATGCCGGCTTTGAAGCCGAATGCCGCCAAGCGCTTGAATTCGGCTATGACGGCAAGACCCTCATCCACCCCAGCCAAATCGAAACCGCCAACGCCGTCTTCGCGCCGTCAGCGGAAGAAGTCGCCCGCGCCCGCGCTATCATCGCCGGCTTCGCGCTGCCGGAAAATGCCGGCAAGGGCGTCATCAAAGTCGACGGCCGCATGACCGAATTGCTGCACTTGGAAGAAGCCAAACGCCTTGTCGCGGTGGCCGAAGCGATTGGCGCCTGACATGGCCAAGCCCAAGCCTCAGCTTAAGGCTCAAACCAAGCCCCCGTATAAGTCTAAGCGCGCGCCCAAACTGCCGCCGCGCATCAAGGTTTTCCGCGCCACCATCGGCTTCACCGATTGGGTGGTCGCCACCTCGAGCCAGCAAGCCGCGCTCGAAGCCTGGGACATCACGCAAATCTCTTCGCCACGGCGAAGCGGCCTCACCGAAGATCCCGCCGCCATCAAGCTGGCGCTCGACAATATCGGCAAAGCCGTGCCGCTGCCAAACGCGGCGCCGCAAAGCCGCAAAGAAGAAGAGCTAAATGACCAAATCCAATCCCGGCCGCTTCTTCGAGGACTTCACGCCCGGCGAAACCATCGCCCACGCCACGCCGCGCACGCTCAGCGAAGCGGACGCCGCGCTCAACATCGCGCTCACCGGCTCGCGCTATGCGCTCTTCTCGGCCGACACCTTCGCGCAAAGTTGCGGTCTCGGCTCGGCGCCGATCGATCCGCTGCTCGTCTTTCACATCGTCTTCGGCAAGAGCGTGCCCGACATTTCGCTGAACGCCGTCGCCAATCTCGGCTACGCCGAGGGCCAATTCCTCAGCGCCGGTCTATCCTGGCGACACGCTGACCGCGTCCTCCGAAGTGCTCGGCGCTCAAGGAAACCTCGAACGGCAAAACCGGCATCGTCACCGTGCGCACCACCGGCGTGAACCAGCTCGGCGAGCCAGTGCTCTCCTATGTGCGCTGGGTGATGGTCAACAAGAAAACCGAAAGCGCGCCCGCCAGCGCCGGGGCCACGCCCAGCCTGCAAAGCCCGCTCACCGCTGCCGATCTCGTGCTGCCAGCAGATCTCGATTTTTCCAATTACGATTGGGGCTCGCCGGTTCGCCTCATGCGTTCGAGGACTATGAGCGGGGCGAGAAAATCGATCACGTTGACGGCGTCACCGTGGAGGAGGCCGAGCACCAACTCGCCACACGCCTCTATCAGAATACCGCGAAAGTGCACTTTGACGCGCTCGCGCAAGCAAACTCGCGCTTCGGCAAGCGGCTTATCTATGGCGGCGTCGCCATTTCGCTGGCCCGCGCGCTCGCGTTCAACGGCCTCGGCAACGCCGCGCTGATGCTCGCGATCAATGCCGGGCGCCACGTCAATCCGCTCTTCGCCGGCGACACGCTCTATGCGGCCTCAGAAGTGCTGGAGGTCGCCGACCTGGGCGCGGCCGGTGCGCTGCGTTTGCGGCTGGTCGCCGCGAAGAACAAACCCTGCGCCGATTTCCCGTACAAGAACCAAGCCGGAGAATACGATCCCGCCATTGTTCTCGACTTCGACTATTGGGCTGCTATTCCGAAGCGGCGCTAGCGTCCGTCGTCACGGCGTCTCGCCGCATGGTCAGCGCCGCCCCCGACATGGTCGCGGCCACGACCAGCGCGATAATGGTCACCCAAAAGCCTTCCTGCTTTTCGATCCTGACCGCGCTCTCGACCGATCCGCTCAGATCGATGCCCAAGCGATTGTGCTGCTTGCGCGCGGCGTGCTCGACCTGATTGTTCATTTCGCTCTGAATGTGCGCGAACGCGCCGAAGCAGAGCGCTACCCCTAACAGCGAGGACGCCAGCATCACGCCGGCGGCGGCGCGCTGCTTCAGCGCAAAACTCACAAGCAGCCCCAACGCAATCACCGCGAAGGCCGGATCGCGAAAATCTCCGGCGCCGGGCGATCCATCTGGCTGCTGGCTGTGCTCGTTGCCGAATTGCGCTTGCAGGCCATTGATCTGATCGCTCGGATGCAGATGTCCAACCATCATGTCCCAGCCGCTGCCATGGGCGATCTCGTTGCCCGAACACGAAACCAGGATCCAAGGCAGAAAAAACGCCAGCAGCGCCACCACCTTGGCGACGCGGGCGATGAGATTGAAGTTGATCATGCGCCCGCTTTATCCCGCAAACGGAGCGAAAATGAAGTCCTTATTGAGGAAGCGCGCCTGAAGGGCGCCTAACCGGCGCGAAAGGCTTCCGACAAGACGACTTTGCCGTCTTCGTTCATGTCGCGAATTTGGAAGCTATCGGCGCCGAACAAGGCCTTGGCGGTTGCGCCGCCGCTGCGCGCTTCGCTGGTGACGCCGTCGAGGTTTGCGGTGAACGGGGTTTTGACGTGAACCACCGCGGAGGAAGCGAGATATTCAATCTTGAAGCTCATGACGACCCATAAGTGTCTAGAAGCGGTGATCTAGCAGCAATTATCTGGCGGCCTGATAGGCGGCGCGCGCCTTGACATAATCATCGTGCAGGGTCCGCAGCAGCGATCCCGGGTCTCCGCTCGCGCGCTCCTGGAAGCGGGCATAACTTGCGTCACGCGCGCCGAACACGGTTTCCACTTCCGCCATCCACGCCTTCTCGGCGGCTGCGGCGGCTTGCAGTAATCTGAGTTTGCTCATGGTGACGACCTTGCGCGCGCCTTGTAGGCGAGCGCTTGATCCTCGGCCGCGCGCCAGCGCCGCCACGTCTCCAAGCTGGGGATTGGGTCGCCCTTCCAATTCGGCGCCTCGACGCCGGCGGCGACAAAATCTGCTTCGGTTAGCGCGTTGCGCTCGTCGTCATGCATCTTTAAACTCCAAGCGCGTGGGACAAAGGCCGGGCTTTACTCGGTCTTTGCGGCCATGATCTTCGACCGCAGCGCCCGCTCGTCGAAAATTTCCCCCGTCACTGTATCTCTGATCTTGATCTGGCGCATGCCGCGCATCGCCAGTCCCGTCGCGTGGCTTAAGGCCGCTTTGGCGTCGTCCAGCGTTACGCTGGCTTCAAACCGCAAGCCCGCGCCCGGCGATGAATTGACAATGTAAGCCATGACCCATCAACTCCCGCCGTCAGGGGCGACAACGCTCACAACCCGTCCGGCCGCGGTGAGCGCGCGTCGCGCGTCATCGAGGCCTTCGACGGCGTGCGTCTTCGACCGATAATCGCCAAAAAAAGCGCCGTCCAAGGTGACCCGCCAGATCCCGTGCCGCAGCGCAATCTGAAATGTGGAGTGGGGCGCGATCATATGGCTCGAGCAGCCATTGGGGCGCTTTTATCGGCGTCGACCGCCAGCGTGCGCGTCAAGGCCGCCTCCAGGCCGGCGAAGGTCACCGGCGCAATGTTCCCGCGCATGGCTTCGCTGAGCACGCTATGCACTGCGAAATGCGCTGCATTGACGTCCCCCAGCCGCTCCGAGGCGATGATATTGAGGCGCACCCCGTGCTGGAGCACGTCAAAGGGATGGTGAGTGCCGGTCAATTTGAGCCTCCAAACAGGCTCGCGGCCCGCGCTACAAGCGGCCAAAAGCGTGCTTCTTTTTGCTGAGCGCAGCAGCCTAACACGGAATCGACGCCTCTGTCCCAATATATTACTGCGCGCCTTGCCCCCGGCGCGCGGCGCTCGCCCCGCGCTCCCGCCTCTCTGAAGGGACGCCTCGATCAGATCGCTGGGCTTGGGCCGATGGCCCGCCTTTAGTGTTGCGCTCTCGTCTGCTGGGCGGCGATCCAGGCGTGCACGCGCGTGTTCAGCAAATCGATCGGCAGTGCGCCCGCGCCCAAGAGCTCATCGTGGAAGGCGCGAATGTCGAACCGGGATCCCAGCGCCTGGGTCGCATCGCGCCGCAACGACTGGAAGTTCAGTTCGCCAATCTTATAGGCCAGCGCCTGCCCAGGGGTCGCCACATAGCGCTCGAGTTCGGTCTGGATATTGTGCGGCGAGAGCGCCGTGTTCTCAGCAAAGCATTGCCGCGCCTGTTCGATGTCCCAGCCCATCCAGTGGATGCCGGTGTCGGCCACCAGCCGGCAGGCGCGCCACATTTCATAGCTGAGGCGTCCAAAGCGCTCATAAGGCGTGCGGTACATGCCCATGTCGGCGCCCAGCGATTCGGCATAAAGCCCCCAGCCCTCGATGAACGCCGTCACATTGGCGTTGCGCCGATAATAGGGGAGCTCGCCTTGCTCTTGAGCCAGCGCGATTTGCAAATGATGCCCCGGCACCGATTCATGCAGCGTCAAAGCCGGCATTTCATAAAGCGGCCTTTGATCGAGATGGGTGAGATTGATCCAATAGGTGCCGCTCTGCCCAAGCGCGGGCGAGCCTTGCGTGTAATAGGCGGTGGTCGATCCCTCGGCGGTCTCGGCTGGAATCGGGCGAATGCCGTAGGTCAGCCGCGGCAGCGTGGCGAAGAGGCGCGGCAATTGCGCGTCGGCGCGCTTGGCGACCTCGGCATAGCGCATGGTCAGCTCTTCGGGCGTGCGCGCGTAGAATTGCGGATCGGTGTGCAGGAAGTTCACGAAGGCGGCGAAATCGCCGTGGAAGCCGCTGGCCTGGATTTCGTGCTCCATCTCGGCGCGGATGCGCGCGACTTCCGAAACCCCCAGCGCATGGATCGCTTCCGGCGTCATCGTCGTCGTCGTGAACGAGCGCGCCAGATAGCTATAATAGGCGCGCCCGTTCGGCAGCGCATTCAAGCCGATGGTCGTGCGTGAGTGCGGCACATATTCAGTCTGCAGGAATGTCACCGTCGCCTGCTGCTGCGGCAGGATCTGATCGTGGATGATCGCCCGCGCCCGATCGCGGTAATGTTGCTGGTCCGCCGCTGGAATCGTCGAGGGCATCTGCGCGAACGGCAGCAACAGCGTGTCGGTCATGGTGTCGACCTGGGCGCGCGCCGTCGCCAGCGCCCGCTCGGAGACGATCCGCGGCTGCACCCAATTGGTGGCGATCCCGCGCCGGGCATTGGCGATGTTCTGCTGATACCAAAGCGGCGCCGCCTCAAGCCGGGCGATCCAGGCTTCCGCATCGTCACGCGACTGGATCGGGGTATTGTAGGCAAGCCCCGACATCAGCGTGAAGAAGCCGTCGCCATTGCTGATCGGCATCCGCGCTTCGTCGAAATCGATGCCTTCGATGCCTTCGCTGATGACCCGCATCAGGAAGGCGCGGTTGATGGTGTCGGCGTCGTTGAGCCCATGATCCGGCACTTGGCTCAATTGGGTGCGCAGCGCGCTCAGATCGCGCTTCAGCGCCGCGAAAGCTTGCGGCGAGGCGTCCGGCAGGCGCCGCAACGCCGCGCGGTCGCCTTCGCCGCCCGCCGTCAGCGGATCGACGCGCCGCTCCAGCTGCTCGAACGCCGCGATCACAGAGGCGAGCCGGGCATCGCCTTGTTGCGGTTGGGCCAGCACAGGCCCCGACGCGGCCACGACGATGAGCGCAGCGCAAGCGACAATCTGGCGGATCATGAAAACACCCCCTGAAGACGACAGCCATAGCACCGTGCTCCGCCATCCAGATAGCCAAAGAGCGACAAGCTGTTTGATTGACTTGATGAAGGGCGCGCCTATCTTCGCGGCGCGAGATTCCACCCCTATATCCCAACAGAAGAGGGCGCTCGATGGCCGGCGCGATCCGTCCGGAAGACAGACCCGTTTCGCCGTTTCTGACGGTCTGGCGCTGGCACATCACCATGGCCGCCTCGATCCTGCATCGGGTCACCGGCGTGGCGCTTTATGGCGGCGTGGTTTTGTTCGCGCTCTGGCTGATGGCGGTTGCGGCCGGGCCCGAGGCCTACCGCTTTGTCGGCGATCAGCTGGCCCAGCCGCTCGGGCAGATCGCGCTTTATCTGCTTGGTCGCGTCGCTCGCCTTCCATCTCGCCAACGGCATTCGCCATCTTGTCTTGGACACTGGCGCCGGTTTGAAACCCGCCGACGCTGACCTGACCGCCTGGTTCGCCATCCTCTTCGCCGTCGCCGCGCCGATCGGGCTTTGGGCCTTGCTCGATTTCGGAGGGCTGCACCGGTGAGCGCGCCTCAACGCAGCATGCGCACGCCGCTCGGCCGCGTCCGCGCCCACGGCGCCAGCGGCCAAGGCACCGGCCATTTCATCGCCCAGCGCGTCTCGGCCATCGCTCTGCTTGTGCTCGGCCTCTGGTTCTTGATCTCGGTCGTGATCGAGATGCGTTCGCCCGGCTTTGTCTCGGCCATCGATTTTCTCTCAACCGCCGCTCAACGCCGTCGGCGTCATTCTGCTGCTCATCGCCGGCATCCATCACATGCAGATCGGCATGCAGACGATTATCGAGGATTACATCCACAAGCCGGCGACGCGCACCATCCTGGTGCTGCTCAATACGCTTATTCCCATCGCCCTCGGCGCCGGCGCCGTCTTCGCCGTGCTGATCGTGAACTTCGGAGCCTGATCTTTGGCCGCCTATACCTGGATCGATCATACCTTCGATGTCGTTGTCCTGGGCGCTGGCGGCTCTGGCCTGCGCGCCGCGCTCGGCTGCGCGCAAGCGGGCTTGAAGACCGCTTGCATCAGCAAGGTCTTCCCGACCCGCTCGCACACGGTCGCCGCGCAAGGCGGCATTTCCGCCGCGCTCGGCAATATGGGCGAAGACAAATGGCAGTGGCACATGTTCGACACCGTCAAGGGGTCGGATTGGCTGGGCGATCAGGACGCCATCGAATATCTCACCAAGAACGCGCCCGCCGCCGTCTACGAACTCGAACACTGGGGCGTGCCGTTCTCGCGCACCGAAGAAGGCAAGATCTATCAGCGCGCCTTCGGAGGCATGACCAAGAATTACGGCGAAGCGCCGATCCAGCGCACCTGCGCGGCCGCCGACCGCACCGGCCACGCCATGCTGCACACCATGTACGGCCAGTCGCTGCGCCACGACGTCGATTTCTTCATCGAGTATTTCGCGCTCGACCTGATCATGGAGAACGGCGTCTGCCGCGGCTTGACCGCCTGGTGTCTCGATGACGGCACGCCTGCATCGCTTCCGCGCCCAGACCGTGGTCATCGCCACCGGCGGCTATGGCCGCGCTTACCTCACCTGCACCGGCGCCCACACCCAGACCGGCGACGGCAACGCCATGGTGCTTCGCGCCGGCTTGCCGCTGCAGGACATGGAATTCGTCCAATTCCATCCCACCGGCATCTATGGCGCGGGCTGCCTCATCACCGAAGGCGCGCGAGGCGAGGGCGGCTATCTCACCAATTCCAACGGCGAGCGCTTCATGGAGCGCTATGCGCCGACCGTGAAGGATCTGGCCCCGCGCGACATGGTCTCGCGCGCCATGACGCTGGAAATCCGCGAAGGCCGCGGCGTCGGCGAGCGCAAGGATCACATCTTCCTGCACTTGGATCACCTCGATCCGAAAGTGCTGCATGAGCGGCTGCCCGGGCATTTCCGAAAGCGCCCGCATTTTCGCCGGCGTCGACGTCACCCGCCAGCCGATCCCGGTGCTGCCGACCGTGCACTACAATATGGGCGGCATCCCCACCAATTATCACGGCGAGGTGCTGACCAAGGTCGGCGACGATCCCGATGCAGTCGTCGGCGGCCTCATGGCGGTTGGCGAAGCCGCTTGCGTCTCCGTGCACGGCGCCAATCGCCTCGGCTCCAATTCGCTGATCGATCTGGTCGTCTTCGGCCGCGCCGTCGGCCTGCGCTGCGCCGAGAAGCTGACGCCAAACGCCTCGCAGCGGTCGCTAGAGAAAGACGCCGGCGCCGAGCACCTGGCGCGCTTCGACAAATTCCGCAACGCCAACGGCAAGACCCCAACCGCGCAATTGCGCGAGCGCATGCAACGCGACATGCAAAATACCTGCGCCGTCTATCGCACCGGCGCTTCCCTGCAAGAGGGCGTCAATCAGATGGCCAAGGTTTGGGCCGATGCGCCCGACGTGCGCGTCACCGATCGCTCGCTCATCTGGAATACCGATCTCGCCGAGACGCTTGAGTTCGACAATTTGCTCGCCCAAGCCGTCGTCACCGTCGAAGGGGCTTTAAACCGCACCGAGTCTCGCGGCGCCCACGCCCGCGAAGACTTCCCCGAGCGCGACGACGTCAATTGGATGAAGCACACGCTGGCCTGGCTCGACATGACGAGCGGCCGATCGCGTATCGATTATCGCCCCGTCCACTCCAACACCATGACCAACGAAGTCGAACCGATCCCGCCGAAGAAGCGCGTCTATTGATAGCGCCGAGGCGGTGATCGCGAGGCGTGGGGCGCGCGCCTGTTCGCGTCAGACATTCGACAGCCTTGGCGCCTCTTGTTAAACAGCCCTCGCGGGGCGCACGAGGCCATGATGATCCAGCCAGACACAGAAACACTGCTCGCGGTTGTTCTCGGCGCTATCCTTGCAACCGTCGGCGGCTTCTGCGAGCGCCAGTTCGAGCGCCTGATCCAGCGCCACGAGAAGGAGCGCAGTGCAGCGCTCATGTTCGGCGAGATCTTGAACGCCATACGCATCATCATGAGCCTCGCGGACGAAGCGCGCGGCCGCGGCGACCCTTATGGCCCCATCACGTTGCGCTTCATCCGCGGCGCCCGCCGCGAAGCGGAGATCTACGACCGCACCCGCGAGAACTTGCTCGATCTCCGCGACCCCAACATTCGCGCGCGCACCAGCGTCCTCATCGCCCGTCTTTCGTTCTCGTTTGACGGCATCCTCGACGCCCATACCGAAATTGCGGCCGCCGAGCAGAACCTTCGTGCGCTGCCTGCGAACGATCCTTCTCGGGCCGAAGTCGAATCCCAGCTCGCCGCGTGCAAGGAAACGCGCAAGACCGCGTTCGACTTCGCTCTCGAAGCGTCAAGGCAGATTACGCCGTTGCTCGAGGAGCTGGCGCCGCTGGCGAAGCACAATTTCGGCATCGCCGAAGCTGTGGCGCGCCAGATCTAGGACGCAACGTCATGCTTGACGCCGAAGCGCCGCGGGATGATCACTCGCGGCGAAAAACGGAGTGAAAGGTCATGGCTCAACTTGGCTACGTCTGCGTCGGCACCAACGATTTCGATCGCGCCTGCGCCTTCTACGATGCTCTGACCGCCGAACTTGGCGGCAAGCGGCTCTTCCCGACGCCGCACGGCCAAATGTATCGCCTCGGATCCGGGCCGATGATCATGGTCACGCGCCCGTACAACGATGAGCCCGCCACCATCGGCAACGGCAATATGCTCGCCATCAATGTCGACGCCGAGCAAGACGTTGCGCGTGTCTACGACAAAGCCATTTCGCTTGGCGCCGCCTGCGAAGGCAAGCCCGGCCCGCGCATGGAGTTTGGCGACTTCGCCTATTTCCGCGATCTCGACGGCAACAAAATCTGCGTGTTCTTCAGCGCGCGCCAGAAGCAGCAATAACGCTTGGACTTAAGCGTCAGCGCTCCCCGCGAGCGCGATTGTAAAGCAACTGATTGTAAAGCAACTTAGGGCGACGGCGCCGTCGTGGACGTCGTCGTCGAGCTTGAGGTTCGCGGCCGCGTCGCTTGCCGGAAGAGATCGGCCAGCGGATTGCTCGGCTGCTGCTGTTGTTGTTGCTGCGCCGGCGGCTGCGACGAACTTGGCTGGCCCGACTGCGCTGGCTGTTGCTGGGTCGCCGCCGAATGTTCGCCGAAGAGCGAGGCGCCCAAGGCCGCCAGCGGATTGCCCGATTGGTTCTGGCCAAGGATCCCGCGCGTCTGATTGCGCAGTGCGTTTTGCAAAACATCGCCAAGCGCGGGCTCAAAGCTCACATGGCTCCAGGGCCCATGAATCCGGAACGGAATGCCGATGCCGCCCAGACCCGCTGCGCCGCCTTGGCCTTGCGCCGAATTCACTACCCGCGGCGCTAACCGCATGTCGAGCGATTGCTCGCCGATATTGATCAGCCCCTGCCCATCCATGCGCACGTAGGGATTGAGCATATGCAGATCCTGCGTCGCGGCGACGCCATTGGCGACTTGGAAGCTGGCCGCCAATTCGGCGAAATCGGTGGCCGCGCCCGGCCCCGCCGCTTGTCCAGTCAGCACCGACTGAATCGAGCGCGCGATCGCGGCCAGATTGACGCCCTTGATCTGCCCGTCATTGAACGAGAACGAGGCGCTGCCGTGGAGAGCGTGCATCACCGCCGCCTGCGAGCGGCCTTGGCCGACGAGCGAGGCCACCAAGCGCCCATGCCCGGTGATCTTATCGAACCCGACCGCGTCGCGGAGCAGGGGCTCGGCTTGAATGTTCTGCGCGTTCAACTCGAACGCGACGCTGGGCACAGCACTCGAACCATCGGCGATGAAGCGTCCCACGCCTGCGCCGCCATAAAGCTGAAGCCGGGTCAGGTGCGCATCCGCCGCCCCGTTCGCCACGCGCAGATTGAGCGCGACGTTGCTGAAATTCAGCCGTTGAAACTTAAGCGCCGCGACGGCGAGATCGAGGTTGGCGTCGAGCGCGCGCAATCCGCTCAGATCCAGGGGCGCGGCGCTCCAAGCCGAGTTCATCGCCACCCCGTGCGCTTGGCCGCCGCCCTGCGCGCCTTGGGCGCCTTGAGCGTTTTGCGCCGGCGGCGGCAAATAGGTGTTGATGTCGAGCAGCGGCGCTGCGAGCGCGCCGGTGATGCGCAGGCGCCCGCCCGGCGGCTGCGTCAGCGTCAGCGCGCCAGTGGCTTGGAGATTATCGAGCCGCAGCGAGGCGCGCGTCAGCGCCGTCTCCTCGTCGTGATGGGCCAAGGCGGCGCTGACATTGAAGGCGGCGAAGCCCGGCCCTTGCTCCATCGGCGTGCCGAGCCAGCTCAACATCCGCACGCAGGCTCGCGCCATTGGCGCTGACTTGGCCTTGCAGCGCCCCGGTCCCGGCGTTGAAGTCGCCGTTGACGCTTGCGGTCAAAAGCGGCGAGCGCACGCTGATGGTGATCGGCGTCACGCCATGCTCGATCACCGCGCGCGGCTTGGTGACCGTCCCATCGAGATTGAGCCGTTGCCCGCGATACTCCAATTCGGCGGTCATATGCGCCGGTTGATCCAGCGATTGCAGCGCCAGCTGCGCGTCGACATGGGCGAGTTGCAGAGGCGGGCGCCCATCGGCGCCCTGAAAGGAAATGGCGCTATCGATCAGCCGCACATTGTCGAGCCGCAAATCCTCAAGCGTGGTCTGGTCGCGCGAATTGTTTTCGGTCGGGAAGGTCCAATTCGATTGGCCATTGGCCTTGGCGCGCAGATTCACATGCGCGCCTTGGAAGCTCAGTTCACGCACTTGGATGTCGCCGCGCAAGAGCGGCATGACCGCCACCGCAAACACCACGCGGTCGGCGGTCAGGAATTGCTCATCGCCGCCAAAACCTTGGGGATTGGAGAGCGACACCGTATTGGCCGAAACCCCAAGCGCGGGGAAAAACGTCACACTGAGGTCCGTGGCCCAAGCTCAGCTGGCGATGCGTCGCCGCCTCGATCCGCCGCTCGGCCTCGCGCGCGGCCAGCTGTTTGGGGAAGAACACGAAGAAAAGCACGACCGCGAGCAGGAGCGCGCCCAGCAGTCCGCCCAGAACCAGGCCGATCGTCTTCAGCTTCATGGCAGCCCACTCCGAAACCCATTGTAGGCGCCGCCGCTCACAAAATCGAGACGTGCGCATATGCCCTAGGCGCGCTGCCGCCTCTGCGTTATCTGCATGACGATGAACGGTTTCTTCGCCTCGCTGTTTGCGGAAATGGGCGCGCGGCGGCGGCGCATGCGCGCCGCCTTCGGCGATCGCGGCCAAGCTTTGATGGAATTCCTGGTGCTGGGCGGGCTGTTGCTAGGCTCGCTTGGCCTCTTCGTGCGCGCTGGCATGATCGACAAAGCGCCGTGGGGCTTTGCCGCTGCCGCTGGTCTTCCTGATCGGATTTCTCGCCATCGATGCGCGCCGGCAAGCCCGGCAAGCCCAGCAAATCCAGCAAACCCAGGAAACACAGAACAGCGCCGAGACCGAGCAAGCCAAGACCGAGCAAGCCAAGACCAGCGCCCGCAACGATTGGATCGTTCTGCTCTGGTCGTTCGGCTGCGCCTTGTTGGGCGTTGGCGCCTTCATGCTGGCTTGGACGAGCCAGACGCGGGCGCCGACGCAACAAGAATGGCAGCCGCCGCGCGAAGCCGTCGATGTCGACATATCGCCATGAGGCGCGCTTAATCTCTGCGCGCCCACATGAACCTCAAGGAGGGCCTCAAAGAGGCCTTAAGGAGAGACAGTGGCTCAGAATCCTTTCGCCGGTTTGATCCCGCGCGGGTCGCTTGGCCTCAAGCTCTTGCTGGTTTGCTTGCTGGTTCTGATCATGGCGCGTGCCGCTCCTCTTCGTCGGCGCACTCGTCGGCGAGCGCCAGACCCGGGCCGCGCAAGTCACCACCGAGATCGGGCAATGGTCCGGCGGCCAACAAATCGTCGGCGGGCCGATGCTGCTCGTGCCGTATCAGCACAATTACGATGCGACCGATGACGCCGGCCGCGTTCAGCACCGCAGCGAGCAGGGCGATTATGTCATTTTCGCCGAAACCGGCGACCGCCGACGCCACGCTCACCGTCGAGCAGCGTCGCCGCGGCATCTACCGCGCCGCTGTTTATAACGCCGGCATGCAATTCAGCGCTCACTTCGGGCCTGAAGCGGCGCTGCACGGCGTCGATCCGTCCTATCATTTCGATTGGAGCCGCGCGCGCATCCTCATGTACGTCAGCGATAGCCGCGCCGTCCGCAACGCCGCCCAGGTGCGCTTCGCCGACGGCTCGACGGCGACCTTCGAGCCGGTTTCGGATTTGAGCATGAACGCGCCGACGCCCGATACGCGCCCCGCTTATCGAGTCGCGCCCCCTAAGCGCGCCCGAGGGCCTGCAGGCGTTCGCGGCCGCAGCGCCAATGACCAGCCAAGCGCCGTTCGATGTGCAGACACGCCTCGATCTCTCCGGCGCCCAGCGTTTCGCGATCGCCGCCTTCGCCCAGGACACAAGCGCGCGCATCCATGGCGATCGCCGCGATGCGCACGCCGAGGGCTATTTCCAGTCCACGCAACCCTTGCAGACGAGCGACCAGGGCTTTGCGCTCGCTTGGCGGGTGCCGTTCGTCGCCCGCGGCCTGGAGAAGGCCGCCGATCTCAAGAATTTCAATCTCGGCGCTACGGCCGGCCGCGACATGGCGGTCAGTTTCGTCGATCCCGATGACATCTATCGCGGCGCCGCCCGCGCCGTCGCCTACGGCGTCATGTTCATCGGCATCGTCTTTCTGGCGACGCTGATTTTCGAAGCCGTCAGCGGCAAGCGAGCTCACCCGGCCCAATACATCCTCGTCGGCCTGGCGCAATGCGTCTTCTACCTGCTGCTGTTGTCGCTGACCGAGCTCATCGGCTTTACCCTCGCCTTCATCATCGCCGCGGCCGCGACCGTTGGCCTGCTTGCCTATTATGCCGGCGCGTCGTTCAAATCGCGGGCCGTGGGCGTGCGCGCTTTCGCAGCGCTCGCCGTGCTCTACGGGGCCATGTACGTGCTGATGACGCTTGAAGACTTCGCCCTGCTCGCGGGCTCGATCGTCGCCTTCGCGGTGATCGCCGCGACCATGATCGCCACCCGCCGCATCGATTGGTACGGGCGCGTCCAGCAAGCCCCAAATGCAGACATGGGCGGAGTGGAGACGTGCGGCGTCGAATAAATGCCAATCCTCGCCATCGATCATGTCCAACTCGCCATGCCGGAAGGGGGCGAGGAGGCGGCGCGCGGTTTTTACACCGGTCTGCTTGGCATTGCCGAAACCCCGAAGCCGCCGCATCTCGCCAAGCGCGGCGGCTGCTGGTTCGAGCAAGGCGCGCTCAAGGTGCATCTGGGCGTCGAAAAGGCCTTCCAGCCCGCGCAAGAAGGCGCATCCGGCCTTCCTGGTCGAGAACCTGCCGGCGCTGAAACAGAAGCTCGCGGCCGCCGGCGTCACGCTGCGAGACGACGAACCGCTCGAAGGCTACGACCGCATCTATGTCGACGATCCGTTCGGCAACCGGCTCGAATTGATGGAGCCCAATTCGTCACCTTGACGGCCCAAGCGGCGAGCGTCATCACCCATCCATGGTCGAGCTCGACTCTCCCAAAGAATTCCAAGGTCCGCAGCGGCAAACGCCACAAAGCCCCGCATGGCGCCAAGCACGTGCGCTCGTTCAAGGTCTATCGCTACGATCCCGAGACCGGTGAGAACCCGCGCTGGGACACCTACGAACTCGATCTCGACACTTGCGGGCCGATGGTGCTCGACGCGCTGATCGCCATCAAGAACACCATCGACTCCACCCTCACTTTCCGCCGCTCGTGCCGCGAAGGCGTCTGCGGCTCGTGCGCGATGAACGTCTCCGGGCGCAACACGCTCGCCTGCACCAAGGGCATGGATGAATTGCCGGCGGGCGAGATCACGATCTCGCCGCTGCCGCATCAGCCGGTGATCAAGGATCTGGTGCCGGATCTCACCAATTTCACCGCCCAATACGCCTCGATCCAGCCTTACCTGCAAACAGAGACGCCGGAGCCGGACGGGGAATGGCGCCAGAGCCCGGAAGAGCGCGCCAAGCTCGATGGACTCTATGAGTGCATCCTCTGCGCCTGCTGCTCGACGGCCTGCCCGTCCTATTGGTGGAACCCCGAGCGCTTCATGGGGCCGGCCGCGCTGCTGCAAGCCCATCGCTGGATCGTCGATAGCCGCGACGAGCATCAAGGCGAACGGCTCGATGCGCTCGAGGATCCGTTCAAACTCTATCGCTGCCACACGATCATGAATTGCGCCCAGGTCTGCCCGAAGGGGCTCAACCCCGCCAAGGCGATCGCCGAGATCAAGAAGGCGATGGTGGAGCGCAAGGTCTAGGCAAACCCGCCGGTTCGCCGAACGGCCAATGAGCGCGCGATGGCTCTGGCCGCCTCTCAGCGACTGCGCTTGAAGATCAGGACGGCGAGGCAGGCGCTGAAGGAGCTGCTGGGCGCTTTCATGGGCGCTGCCTTCATTGGCGCTGGCGGATCGCGCCAGGCGCATTCCGGCCCTTCCGGATCGAACGCCGCATCCGGCCCATCTCCCAGCACCCGCTCGATATAATGCTTGATGCGCCGCGTCACCGTTGCGGCGTCGCCGGTAAGTTGATCTGGGCTGATCGGCTGGCCGAAATTCAGCCGATAGGTCTTGCCGCGTTTGTTCAGCAATTCGTGGAAGAGCGTGATGTCGCGCAATTCAGTCGAGATCGCCGCGAAGGTGTGAAACCAAAACGCGTAGGGCCCGGCGACATGGCAGGGCAGGATCGGCGCTTCATACTTGCGCGCCAGGCTGACCGCCGTCGGCATCCATTCGGGATCGATGAGCACGCCATTGCGCCGCCGCGCCAAGCGACCCGCCGGAAAGATCATGATCGGATGGCCGGCCTCGACGGCTTGCTCGGTCATCTTCAGCGTCAGCCGCGTGCGTTCGCGCGTGCGTTTGCCCGCCACCCATTCGACCGGAATGAGATTGTCGATGAAGCCAGGGCAGGCGCGGTGGGCGTCGGAATTGGCGTAGAACTTCAGCTCCGGGCGCACCTGCTTGACCGCGTCATAGACGGCGACGCCATCGGTGATGCCGGTCGGATGATTGGCGAGCAGGAAGAACGGCCCCGACTTCGGCAAACGGTAAAGCGCGTTGAGCTCAAGCTTCACGCTCAAGAGCTGAGCCACGAATTCCAACGCATCGCGCCCGTTCATCGGCGCGATTGTGTCGGCCATGAAGCGGGCCTTGTCGTAATTCAGAACCGCATAGAGAATTGGCCGCAGTAGAGGCCAAAGCGGCCCTTTCGACAGATGCGGCGCGCGCTCCTCGATCAGCACGTCGACGATGTGCTTTGCTTGCACGGGCGGCGCTGCGACGTCGTCCATGGATCCCAACCTCGCCAATCGCCGCGGACAAACAAGCACGCCGGCGCGCCGCGGCAAAGAGGCCAAAAGCTTGCAATCCACCGCGAGGCGGGCTTTGTGCCGACCGTGGAACGCGTCCCATGACCTCGCCGCTGGCTGCTTACCGCGCCCGTTTGGCCGCCGGCGACTTGCAAGCCGATCCCGATCAGGCCCGCGCCGCCGCGCGGCTTGGATGCGCTTGGCGCAAGACTTGGCGCGTATGGCGCCCCGGATCAAAGGCGCTGGTTCAATCAGGGCGCTCCGCCCCGCGGGCTTTACCTTTACGGCCCGGTGGGGCGCGGCAAATCCATGCTGATGGATTTGTTTTTCGAGACCGCGCCGGTGAAGAAGAAGCGCCGCGTCCACTTCCACGAATTCATGCTGGCGCGGCACGCTTTCCTGAAACGCGCGCGCGAGACCAGGCGCGGCCACGATCAGCTGATTGCGCAAGCCGCCAAGCAAGTGTCGGACGAGGCGCAGCTCTTGTGCTTCGACGAATTGCAAGTGACCGACATCGCCGATGCGATGATTATCGGCCGGCTGTTCGAGCGGCTGTTCGCGGACAATGTGGTGATCGTCTCCACCTCCAACCGCCCGCCCGACGACCTCTACAAGAATGGCATCAACCGCCAGCTCTTCCTGCCGTTCATCGCGCTCATCAAAGACAAGCTCGATCTTGTTCAACTCGCCGGCCCGCGCGATTTTCGGCTTGAGCATCTGATGGCCGCGCCGGTCTATTATGCGCCGCTGGGGCCCGCGGCCGATGAGGCGATGAACCGCGCCTGGGCGCGGCTCACGCATGGCGCCAGCGCCGCAATCGACCCGCTTGATGTGGCGGGTCGCGCGCTGAAAGTTGAGCGCGAGGCCGCGGGCGTTGCGCGCTTCACGTTTGAGGAATTGTGCGCCCGTCCGCTGGGCGCGCCGACTACATCGAGATCGCCGAATATTTCCACACCGTGCTGGTGGAGCATATCCCCAAACTCACGCCCTTCGATGCGCGAGGAAGCGGCGCGTTTCCGCACCCTGATCGATGCGCTTTACGAGGCCAAGGTGAAGCTGGTGGCCTCCGCCGATACGGAGCCGGGCGGAGCTTTATCCCGCCGGCGACCAGAGCTTCGAGTTCGAGCGCACCGCCTCGCGGCTCATGGAAATGCGCAGCAAGACCTATTTGGCGCTGCCGCGCCGCGACGCCGAATGGCGTAGCGGCGAAGCCGCCGGCGCTGCGGATCGGGACTGAAGCGTCGCTTATCGTCGCCACGGCCGAGGGCGACGCTGGCGGCGAATTGCGTTGGAGTGAGGGCGGATGGAAGCGCGGGTCGAAGAGCGGGCGATCAAACCGAGCGGCGCCACGCGCGTCGTCGGCCTCGACGTCGCTCGCGGCCTTTTGATGGCTTACGTCGTCATCATCATTCACGGCTCGTTCTGGCTCGGCATTATTCCGGCGCCCGCCAATTCGATCCTGTTGTTTGAAATGCCGCTCATTTTCATGGTGAGCGGCGCGGCCTTCGCGCACGCGCCGCAACCGCTGAGCTTGCGCGCTTATGGCTTTTATCTGCTGAGCCGCTTCGTTCGCATTCTTGCGCCCTATTGGGCCTACACGTTTGTTTGCGCTCTCATCGTCATTTATGCGCGGCATTTGCCGGCGCTGGAGACGTTCATCGCCTGGCTCGATCCGTTCCGCCGCGCCGAGGGCCACGCCTACATGATGCTGAGCTGGCACCTGTGGTTCGTGACGCCGTTCTTGGTGGTGACGGCTTTGATGCCGCTGCTTGGGCGATTGCCGGTATGGCGCATGGCGCCCCTCTGGGTGTGGGCGGCGAGCGGGACGCTGATCGTGCTTGCTGTGGACGCGTTTTGGTTGCGCGCCACCGAGCTCGATCGCGAGAGCGTCAGCTATCTTATGTGGGCGCTCTTCGGCATTGGTCTGGGCGCTGGGGCCGCGCGCTTCGTGGTGCGTGATTACGCCATCGTGCTTGCTGGCGCGCTCGGCCTCTTGGCGCTGGCGGTGACGCTCAATCCCGCCCACACGACATTGGTGATGCAAGCCAACAAATTTCCGCCGAACGCGCTCTTTTTCCTGTTTAGCTGCGCGTGGGTTTCGGTGTTCATGATCGCAACCCGTTTCGTGGACGCCAAATCGATCGAAGGCTTGGCGCGGGCGCCGTGGCTTAAGCCGTTCATCAAGTCGGGCTACTCGATATATCTGTGGCAGGGACTGGGCTATACTGCGGTCTCGCTCATTGGCGGCCCAAATCACTGGAACAATTTTGCGATCTGGATCGCCGCCATCGTCTTGACGGTCGCGCTTGGCATGCTGGCCTCACCGCTGGAGCGGCTTCGCCTGCGTCCCCGAAACGCCCAAAACGCAGCGCAAAAGGCGGCGAGAAGCGCCTAGATTGAGATGAGATCATGAGCGAACGATTTGAACGCCACCGCCAGCCTTGGAGGAGCGACGAGATTCAGAAGCTGCATATGCTGGCCAAGAAGGGCATGTCGCTCAAGGCGCTGGCCAAAGCGCTTACCCGCAGCGAGGAATTGATCAAGATCCGCGCCAAAGCCGATGGCTTGAGCATCTCGAAATTGCGCTGAGAGGCCGCGCCTCGCCAAACCTGCTGATCTGATCCGCCCCTAGCGTCGCCGGCGCGGAGTGCCGAGAATGCCGCGCATGAGCTCGCGGGCCAGCGTGTTGACGACCCCGGTGGCCACGCGCGTGCCGGCGCGTTCGATCGGCGTCACCGGTTGCGCGCGCGCCCGGGCGGGAGCGCTTGGCGTTGACGCTGTCGCGCGCGGCGCCCGCGCCGCTTTCGCGGCCGCCTTGGCTTCGGCCTCTTGTTGGGCTTCCGCGGCTGCTGCGCTGGCGGCGGCTTGAGCGCGCTTACTCAGGATTTCGAAGGCGCTCTCGCGGTCGATCTCCGTCTCGTAGGCGGGGCCGAGATCGCTCGTCGCGATCATTTGTTGGCGGCTCGCCAGCAACAGCGTGCCGACTTGGCTGTTGGGTGGGCGCACCTTGGTGCGCGCAACCGGGGTCGGCGCGCCGGTTTCATCGAGCGTGGAGACCAGCGCTTCGCCAACGCCCAGTTCTTGAATGGTCTTGACCACATCGAGGCCTGGATTGGCGCGGAACGACGCGGCCGCCGCTTTGACCGCCTTCTGGTCGGCCGGCGTATAGGCGCGCAAGGCGTGCTGGATGCGGTTGCCGAGCTGGGAGAGCACGATGTCGGGAATGTCGGTGGGCGACTGGGTGACGAAATAGATGCCCACGCCCTTGGAGCGGATGAGCCGCACCACCTGCTCGACCTTTTGGATGAGCTCCTTGGTGGCGTCGCGGAAGAGGAGGTGGGCTTCGTCGAAGAAGAAGACGAGCTTGGGCTTGTCGGGGTCGCCGACCTCCGGCAACTCCTCCCAAAGTTCGCTCATCAGCCAGAGCAGGAAGGCTGAGTAGAGTTTCGGGCTCTGCACCAGACGCTCGGAGGCGAGCAGATTGATCGTCCCGCGGCCATCCGCGCGCGGGCGCATGAGGTCGCTCAATTCGAGCACCTTCTCGCCGAAGAAGCGCTCGGCGCCGTCCATTTCCAGCTGCAGCAATTTACGCTGCAGCGCCGCGATCGTGGTTGGCGTCACCAGGCCATATTGCTTGCCGACGTCGTCGGCATTGTCGGAGATGTAAGTGAGAATGGCGCGAAGGTCGGCGAGGTTGAGGAGGAGGCCGCGATTTCGATCCTCCTCGGTTGCGCCCTTGGTCAGCCAATCGTCGGCGATCTTGAACGCGACGGTCAGCGCGCCTTCCTGCGCGTCGGTGGCGTCAAGCACGTTCGCCATCAAGACCGGGCCCATTTCGGTGACGGTGGTGCGCACCGGATGGCCGAGTTCGCCATAAACATCCCAGAACACGACCGGTTCCGCTTCCGGCGTGAGCGTCACCCCGATTTCCTGCGCCCGCGCCGTCGCCCAGCTGGGCGCGGGGGTGGGCATGGGCGCGGCGATGCCGGAGAGGTCGCCCTTGATGTCGGCGGCGAAGACATTGACGCCGTTCTTGGCGAATTGCTCGGCCAACACTTGCAGCGTCACCGTCTTGCCGGTTCCCGTGGCGCCGGCGATGAGGCCGTGACGGTTGGCGCGTTTCAGCGCCAGCGTTTGGGCGCCTTCTGGCGCCACGCCGATATCGATGCTTGTCGCCATGGGTTTCTCCAGCTTTCGGCGGCGCAACTTGGACAGAGGCGTCGCGCGAGGCAAGTCTGGCCTTGCACGCTGGCGGCTGCCTCGCATGGGAAGGGCCCGGAGGAAGGCATGGATTGGTCGGTGCGAGCGGCAGTCTGGGTCATCGCCGTCGGCGTGATCGCGGCGATCCTTTATTTGCTGCGCGATGCGCTCACGCTCTTTGCGCTGGCGCTGATCCTATGGCTGGCCATCGATGGGCTTGGCCGAACAACTCGACAAGCGCATTCCGTTCACGCCGAAATGGCTGGCGCTGCCGATCGCGCTCGTGCTCGTGCTCGGCATGGTGGCGCTGACCGGCTGGGTGGTGGTCGCCAATCTCAGCGCCATGGCGGCGAATTTCTGCCGTCTATGAAGCGCGCCTCGATCAGCTGATCGTGCGGGCCTATGCGAGCTTACATATCCCCAGCGACCCGCCCACGCTCGCCAACCTGATCGCGCGCATGGATCCAGCCACCGTGGCCGGGGAAGTGGGGTCGAGCCTGCGCAACCTCGGCTCCGACGTCGCCTTCATCCTCATCTATCTGGCGTTCCTGTTTCCGGCGAGCGCGGTCATGCCGAAGAAGTTCAACTTCATTTTCGGCCGCGGCGAGACGCGCACCGCCGCCCGCGACCTCATCCATAGCATCCGCCAATCGATGGAGCGCTATTTGTGGGTCCAGACCGTGGTCAGCCTCATGATCACGGCGCTGACCTACGTGACGCTGGTCGCCCTCGGGCTGGAAAACGCGCTCTTCTGGGCGTTCCTGATCTTCTTTCTCAATTACATCCCAACCATAGGATCGGTCGTCGCCGTGGCGCTCACGACCTTGGTTGCGCTTGTGCAATTTCCTTCGCCCACCCATGCGCTCGCCATCTTCTTCGGCGTTGGCGTTTGGCAATTTCTGATCGGCAATTTCATTCAGCCGCGCATGGCGAGCGACTTGCTCAATTTGTCCGCCGTCGTCATGCTGCTCGCGCTTTCGATCTGGGGCTCCATTTGGGGGCTGGCCGGGGCGTTTCTCGCCGCGCCGCTGACGGTCATGCTGATGATAGTATTGGCGCAATTCCAAGGTACGCGTTGGATCGCGGTTCTGCTCTCGGCGGATGGACGACCCGACGCCGGAATTGTCTCTTCTGAGTAAGTCGCAAACCGGTTCAGATTGATGTTGCGAATCGAGTGTGAACATGTATCGCTTCGATGACGAACGTCGCCGGGGCTAGGGGCGTTTCCGGCAAACGCAACCGAACTCCGCACCTATGACTTGGCGCGCTCGCACGACGTCAGCTTTGACGCGTCGATCCGTACTCGTGGGCTCAATGGGGGGCTTCATTCATACGGACCGGCCGTCCTCAACGGACCAGGCCTCCGCGTGCGTCCCCCACCCAGCCTGCTGCGAGGCCTGCAGGCGCCGCCGGACAGCTTGTCCCCGTTCGGCGGCGCCGCTTCGTTTCGAGGATCGGCCCACGGTCACCCTTGAGTGAGCCCAGAGTCGGCCTTGAGAACGTCCGCTCACGCGTTCGTGTGGGCCCATCCAGGCTCGCACATCTCAGCCGGCAAACTTGGCCAGCAAAATTGGGGACGTTTCCGGCGCTTACGACGGTTGCGCCGGACGCCGAGAAGGCTAGGGTCCGCCCCGTCCAAATCATCAAGGAAACGCCTCGTCATGGACGTCGCCGCGCGCGCGGACCTCAATTCTTCCGCCGACCAATTCGTCTCCGCCGCCGTCTCAGGCCCCTGGCCGGCTTTCAAGCACAACGGCGCCGTCGATCCAGCCGCGGAAGCGTTTCTGCGCGGCCTCTATGCCGACGCTTCACCCGACGAACTGGCCGATCTTTCCTTAGATGACCTGACTGCTCTGGGGCACGATTTCTGGCGCTGGCGCTCGGAGCGCAAACCCGACGAGCAATTGGTGCGCCTGCGCCGCGGCGTCGGCGTCCAAGGCCGCCAGCTTGATCGCGACATTCTGGAAGTGGTCGGCCCCGACATGCCGTTCTTGGTCGACTTCGATCATGGGCGAACTGGCCGACGAGGGCATCACCACGCTGGCTCTGTTCCACCCTGTCGCGCCGGCCAGCGCCGGGCGCGGCGAGGATTCGCTTATCCAGATCCACTTCCAGCGGCTCTCGGCGCAGCGGGCCAAGACGCTGGTGGAGAATGTCCGCTCCAGCCTGAAACACGTGCGCGCCGCGGTCGCCGATTTCCTCGCCATGCGTCAGCGCATGCTGGACGTCGCCGAGGAGCTGCAAGGGGCAAGGTCGAACGCCAGCCGCGAAGATGTCGCCGAAGCGGTTGAATTGTTACGCTGGCTGGCGGCCGATAAATTCACCTTCCTCGGCGTGCGCGATTACGCCTACCATCGCGACGCCGGCGGCGGCTACACGGCGGAAGAACCGGAAATTCTCTG
Source organism: uncultured Pseudomonadota bacterium (assembly GCA_963847165.1). GTDB lineage: Bacteria > Pseudomonadota > Alphaproteobacteria > Caulobacterales > Aquidulcibacteraceae > Vitreimonas. Next base: position 86,833 of record CAWJYY010000021.1, on the reverse strand, counting down.
CGACACCTGTCTTGGCGTCTTGCGCGATATCGATCTCTTCGTGCTGCGCACCTCCGACGAGCCGATGACGCTCACCCCGGAACTGAAGCGGCTGATGGCCGAGCCGCAGCCCTTGATCGTGGCCAAATCCACCATCCGCGCCCGCGTGCATCGCCGCGCCATGGCCGATTACGTGGCGGTGAAGCGCTATAACGACAAAGGCGAGGCGATCGGCGAGACCCGATTCGTCGGCCTCTTCACCAGCGAATCCTTCACCGAGGCGACGCGCAACATCCCGATGCTGCGGCGCAAGGCCGATTGGGTGATGGAGCAGGCCAATTTCGCCAAGGGCGGCCATAGCGCCAAGACGCTGCGCAAGATCATCGAATACTATCCGCGCGAAGAACTCTGGCAGATGTCGCGCGAGGAATTGCTGCGCATCGCCTTGGGCGTGCTGCACTTGTTTGACCGTCCGCGGCCGCGCGTGTTCTTGCGCCGCGACCGCTTCAACCGCTTTGTGACCGCGCTCGCTTATATCCCGAAGGATCGCTTCAACACCGATCTGCGCGAGCGGGTGGGCGAGGCGATCGCGCGCGCCTATGGCGGCAAGGTCGAAAGCTTCGCCCCGCAATTGGGCGAAAACCAGCTGGCGCGGGTCTTGTTCGTGATCGGCGAAATCGACAAGAAGCGCCCCGATCCGGACTTGCATGCGCTCGACGCCGAGATCGGCCGCTTCGCGCGCACCTGGGAGGACGATTTCACCAGCGCGCTGCTCGATTCCCCGCTGTTCGACGCCAATACCCGCGAATACGCCTCGATGCGCTTCGACGACGCCTTCACCGCCGCCTACCGCGATCTTTATCCGGTCACCGAAGCTTTGATCGATGGCGCGGAAATCCTGGCCAGCAGCGACAACGAAATCATCCGCGTGCGCGCCTATCGCCGCGACGGCGATCCCACCAATGTGATGCGCTGCAAGTTCTATGCGCGCGGCGACATTCTGGCGCTCTCGGCGACGGTGCCGATCCTGGAGAAGATGGGCCTCTTCGTCGATTCCGAGGTCAATTTCGAACTGCAATTGAAAGCAGCGCCCCTCCATCCCGCCGAGCGCGTCTTCATCCACGACATCGAAACCCGCACCGCCGACGGCAAGCCGATCGATCTCGGCACCGCCGGACAGAAGTTCGAGGACGCCTTCGCCGCGATCTGGACGGCGCGGGCCGAGAGCGACGGCTTCAATCGCTTGATTCTGACGCTGCCCTGCACCTGGCGCGAGGCCGCGCTCATTCGCGCACTGGCGCGCTATCGCCAACAAACCGGCCTTGACCCCTCGCAAGCGATCCAGGAGCAGGCGCTGGCGGCCAATCCGAAGATCGCCGCGCTCATCCTCGCCATCTTCCGCGCCCGCTTCGATCCGAATTTGCCGGAAACCATGGATACCCGCCGCATCCGCTCGCAGCGGCTGGAGATCATGCTCGATGCGGCGCTGAACGAAGTCGTCAGTCTCGATGACGACCGGGCGCTGCGGCGGATCGCCCAGCTGGTGACGGCGATCCGGCGAACCAATTATTACCAGGCCGGGGCCGACGGCCTGCCCAAGCCTTACATGTCGTTCAAGATCGACTCGCACGCCGTCGCCGAATTGCCGGCGCCGAAGCCCTATCGCGAGATTTGGGTGGCGAGCCCGCAGGTCGAGGGCGTGCATCTGCGCTTCGGGCCGGTGGCGCGCGGGGGTCTGCGCTGGAGCGACCGCCGCGACGACTTCCGCACCGAAGTGCTCGATCTGGTGAAGGCCCAGCAGGTCAAGAACGCCATTATCGTGCCGGTCGGCGCCAAGGGCGGCTTCTTTCCGAAGACCTTGCCGCCGCGCGGGGCGCCCAATTTCCAGGAGGTCGGCATCGAAGCCTATAAGACCTTCCTGCGCGGCCTCCTCGATATCACCGACAACATCGTCAACGATGCGGTGAAGCCGCCGGCTCATGTCATTCGCTGGGACGATGACGATCCTTATCTGGTCGTCGCCGCCGACAAGGGCACGGCGACCTTCTCGGATATCGCCAACGGCATCAGCGCCGAATACGGCCATTGGCTGGGCGATGCGTTCGCCTCTGGCGGTTCGGTGGGCTACGACCACAAGGCCATGGCCATCACCGCCAAGGGCGCGTGGGAGGCGGTGAAGCGGCATTTCCGCGAAATCGGCAAGAACATCCAGGAACAGGACTTCACCGTCATCGGCGTCGGCGACATGTCGGGCGACGTGTTCGGCAACGGCATGCTGCTGTCGCGCAAGATCCGGCTTGTCGCCGCCTTCGATCACCGCGACATCTTCATCGATCCCAATCCGGGCGATTGCGAAAAGAATTGGCTCGAGCGCAAGCGCCTGTTCGATCTGCCGCGTTCAAGCTGGCAGGACTACGACAAGAAGCTCCTGTCCAAAGGCGGCGGCGTGTTTTCCAGGCTGCAGAAGTCGATCGAGGTCAGTAAGGAGATCGCCGCGCTGACCGGGCTCGATCGCCCGCAAGTGACGCCGACCGAACTGATGAATGCGCTGCTGAAAGCGCAGTGCGAACTGATGTGGTTCGGCGGCATCGGCGCCTATGTGAAGGCGCGCAGCGAAACCAATGCCGATGTCGGCGACAAGACCAATGATGCGCTGCGCGTCGACGCCGAGGATCTGCGTGCGCAGGTGATCGGCGAGGGCGCCAATCTGGGCGTCACTCAAAAGGGCCGCGTCGCCTTTGCCCGCGCGGGCGGGCGCATCAACACCGACGCTATCGACAATTCAGCCGGGGTCGACACCTCCGACCACGAGGTCAACATCAAGATCCTGTTGCGCGACGCCATCCATGCCGGGGCGCTGAAAGCCGATAAGCGCGAGAGGCTGTTGCAATCGATGACCGATGAGGTCGGCGAATTGGTTCTGGAGGACAATTACGATCAGACCGGCGCCATTTCGGTGGCGCAGGCGAGTGCGGCTTCCGACCTCGATAGCCACGAGCGCTTCATTCAGCGCCTGGAAGCGTCCGGCAAATTGTCGCGGCGGGTAGAGGGCTTGCCGCTCACAGGCGAGTTCGCGGCGCTGCGCGCGGCCAAGCTTGGGCTGACCCGCCCGGAGCTGGCCAAGCTGGTGGCGTACGGAAAGATCGATCTCTTCGATGCGCTGGTCGCCTCCAAGGCGCCCGACGATCCAGCCTTCGCCGAGCCGCTGAAGCGCTACTTCCCGCGCGAATTGTGGAAATTCGAAGCGCAGATGCAAAGCCACCGCCTGCGCCGCGAAATCATCGCCACGCAATGGGCCGATGATCTGATCAATCGCTGCGGGCCGTCCTTCACTGACCGCATCAACGAAATCACCCGCGCTCGGCCCGGTGACGGTGGCCTGCGCGTTCGAGGCGGCGCGGCGGATTTTCGATTTGGAGGCCTTGGTTGAACGCATCAACGCGCTCGACAATAAGGCGCCGGCGGCGGCGCAAACCGCCTTGCATCAACGCGTCGGCGGGGCCTTGCGGCGCGCCACCTTGTATCTGTCGCGCAATGCCGGTTTCGACCGCGAAAATCCGCCCTCGATCCTGGATGTGGTGAAGCTTTATCGCGAGCCGGTGGAGGCGCAGCGCGCCACCATTATGGACGATCTCAGCGCCATCGAAGGCGAGCGTGTCCGCATTCGCCACAAGGAGCTCGTCGATCTCGGCGCGCCTGAGGATCTGGCCCAGGAGGCGGCGCTCTTGTCGCCGCTCTCGCTCTCCCTTGACGTCGCCGATCTGGCGCGGATGACGGAATGGCCGATCAATTCAGCCTCGAGCCTGCACTGCATCGTCGGCGCGGAGTTCGGGCTCGACGCGCTGCGCGATTCCGCCAACACCATGAAGCTCGATCAGCACTGGGATCGCCTGGTCGTGCGCCGCACCGCGCAGGACTTCGGCGACATGCAAATCAAGCTCGCCGAGGTCGCCGCCCGCGCGCTTGGCGCGCCGCCAGCCGACCGGCGCCGACATGGCGTCGATGACGCCAGCGGTGCGCGGTTGGATCGAGGCGCTCGGGTCACCCGCCCAGCGTGCGCGTTCGGCCTATGCCGAGCTCAGCGCGCAGGGACCATGGACCTTCGCCAAGCTGATGCTGATCGCCGCCGAACTGAACGGCCTGATCGCGGCGGTGCGTTAAGCCGCTGCTTAACTGAAGCGTTCGATAGCGAAGGCGGCGAGATCGAAGGGTGGGCGCTTGTCGGTCGCCAGCGCCTCGATCGCCTCGGCGGTGATCGCGCATTCCGTCAGTCCCAGGTGCGCGTGGCCGAAGGCGTAGAAGATGTTGGACGCGCTTTTGAGGCGCCCGATGGCCGGGACATAATCGGGCAAGGTCGGCCGCGGGCCCACCCAACGATCCGGGGTTTTTGAAAACTGCACGCCGAGTTCGTCGAGATGGCGGTGGAGGCGAGCCCATTTGCGCGGATCGGCCGGCGCACTCGGATGGCCGAATTCGAGGAAACTGGTGGTGCGTAGGCCGCTCGCGAAACAAGAAAGCACCAGCGAGCGCTCCTCGAAGATGGTGGTGGGGAGATCGGCTGGCCAATTGTGCTCAGCGCTTTGCATCGAATAACCGCGCTCGCCGATCAGCGGCGCGTGAGCGCCCAGCTGGCGCATGATCGGCGCCGACCAGGCCCCGCATGCGAGAAGCGCCGCGTCGGCCTTGAGTCCGCTGGCCGGAGGCGAGGCTGACATTGGCGCTGGCGGCGCTGGCGTCGAGCCTCGCCACCGCGCCGGCGACGATCTCGCCGCCCAGCGCGCGAAACTTCGCCAATATGCCATCGCGCGCCCCTTGCGGATCGCTGACTTGGCCGGTGCCGTCGAAATGGAGGCCGCTCACCGGAGCTTGGCGCAGCACGCGCTCATAAGCGCGCCAATTCCTCGTCGCCGACATTTCGCGATAGGAGCAGGTCCCGATCGGCGTGCGGGCCCAGAGTTCGCGGGCGTGCTCGCCGGCTTCGCCGACATGTAGACATTGGCTTGGCCGTGGGCGCGCACCATGCCGGGCATGTCCGCAAGCGTTTCCAAGCGCCGCCAGGCGGCCATCGCATCGTGCAGGAGCGCGCTCAATGCGGCGTGGCCGGCGGCGACGCGTTTGAGGCTCGCTCGCCGCCATGAAGCGCAACGACCATGGCAGCCAAAGGCCGAGATCGCGCCAGCGAAAATCGAGCGGACCGCCGAAGCCGAACAAATGCGAAGGCGCGCCGATCAGATTGGGCCAAGTCGACCATGGCATCACTTGTTCGGCGCCGATGTGGCCGGCATTGCCGAACGAGGCGCCGCGGCGTTTGTCGCCCGGATCGATCAGGGTCGCAGCGACGCCTGCCGCTTGCAGCCGCAACGCGCAGGCCGCGCCCACAAGTCCGCCGCCGATGACGAGAATGGTTTTCATCGCCGCCGCTGATCGTATAGGTTGGCGGCGTTGGCAAGTGAGGGCGCGATGCAAGTTTCATGGGCTGGCGTATTTCCCGCGGCGACCACGCAATTTGCACCGGATATGTCAATCGACCTCGACGCCACGCAGAAAGTGCAGGACGCGCTGGTGCGCGACGGCGTGCATGGGCTCATCGTCATGGGCACGGTGGGCGAGAACAATTCGCTGCAGCCGGAAGAAAAGCGCACGGTGTTGAAGGCGGCGGTCGACGCGGTGGGCAAGCGCGTGCCCGTCATCGCCGGGGTTTCCGAGTTCGACACCAAGCGCGCTTGCGCGTTCGCGCGCGACGCCGAGCGGATTGGGGCCGACGGGCTCATGGTGCTGCCCGCCATGGTCTATGTGCCGATGGAAGCGGAATTGGTCGAGCATTTCAGCGCCGTGTCGGAAGCGACCGATTTGCCGATCATGCTCTACAATAACCCACCCGCCTATCGCGTGAGCGTGAGCATAGAGGCGATGAAGCAATTGTCGCATCGGCCGAACATCGTCTGCGTGAAGGAGAGCGCCCCCGATACGCGCCGCTTCACCGATCTCTACAATGCGCTGGGCGATCGCTTCATTCTGTTTGCGGGCCTCGACGACGTGGCGCTTGAAGCCCTGGTCCTGGGCGCGAAAGGCTGGGTTTCGGGGCTCACCAATGCGTTTCCGAAAGAGTTCGATTGCGCTTTACGAGGCGGTGATGCGCAACGATCTCGACACCGCGCGCGCGATCTATCGCTGGTTCATGCCGCTCTTGCACTTGGACGCCGAACACGATCTCGTGCAATCGATCAAGCTCGCCGAAGAAATCATGGGACGCGGCAGCGAGCGGGTGCGCCCGCCGCGCTATCGGCTCTCGGGCGCCCGCCGCGCCGAAGTCACCGCCATAGTGGAGAAGGCGGCCGCCTCGCGCCCACGACTGAAAGCCGCTCAAGCGTGAGCCGAAGCGTCTTCCGCTGCATTGACGGACATACAGCCGGCAATCCGGTGCGGCTCGTGGTCGAGGGCGCGCCCGACTTGGCCGGCGCGACGATGAGCGAGCGGCGCCAGGATTTTCTGGCGCGCTACGATTGGATCCGCACCGGCCTCTGCTTCGAGCCGCGCGGTCATGACATGATGAGCGGCGGTTTTCTTTATCCCCCGACAAGTCCTGAAGCCGACACCGCCATTCTCTTCATCGAAACCAGCGGCTGCCTGGCCATGTGCGGTCACGGCGCCATCGGCATCGTCACCTTCGGGATCGAGAATGGCCTGATCAAGCCGCGCACGCCGGGGCGGTTCGCGGCCGACGTGCCGGCGGGCAGGATTGAACTGCACTATCGGCAGGACGGCGATCGCGTCAGCAGCGTGCGCATCCGCAATGTGGCGAGCTATCTCGTTGAAGAGGCCGTCCAAATCGATGTGCCGGCCTTTGGGCCGCTGCGCGTTGATGTCGCCTATGGCGGCAATTTTTACGCCATCATCGAACCGCAAGGGCCGTACGGTGGCCTCGACCAGCTCGGCGCCGCGCGCATTCTCGCGCTCTCGCCGATGGTGCGCGAATTGATGCGCGCGAAGGTCGAGCCGGTCCATCCCCTCGACCCAACCATTGCCGGCGTCAGCCATGTCATGTGGACGGATGCGCCGAGGAGCGCCGGCGCTGATGGGCGCAATGCCGTCTTCTACGGCGATAAGGCCATCGACCGCAGCCCATGCGGCACCGGCACATCGGCGCGGATGGCGCAATTGCATGCGCAGGGCAAATTAAAGGTCGGCGACCAGTTCGTGCATGAGAGCTATATCGGCAGCCGCTTTATCGGCCGTGTCGAAGCCGAGACCGAGATCGGCGGCAAGCCGCCGGCATCATTCCTTCGATTGAAGGGTCGGCCATCGCCACCGGCCGAAACGAAATCTGGATCGACGACGAAGACGTCTTCGCGCACGGCTTCCAAGTGATCTAGAGGAATGAGTGATCTAGAGGAATGAGTGATCTAGAGGAATAAGTGATCTAGAGGAATAAGTGATCTAGACGAATGCTGACCTCAGCGAAGACTGATTTAGGCGAAGGCCGGCGCGTTCGCGAACGGTTCGTCGAGCGAGTGCGCGGGTTCGGTAAACCAGCGCGGACCATTGTCGGTCATGTAGAAATGGTCCTCGTGGCGCACGCCGAAGCGGCCGGGGACGACGATCATCGGCTCGTTTGAAAAGCACATGCCCGCTTCGAGCGGCGTGACATCGCCACGACAAAGGTTCGGCGCCTCGTGCACGTCAAGACCAATGCCGTGGCCGGTGCGATGGGGGAGGCCGGGGAGCCGATAATCGGGGCCGTAATTGTGACGCGCAAGCACGGCGCGGGCCGCGTTATCGGCGCTCTCGCAGAGGCGCCCAAGCTGCGCCGCTTCGAACGCGGCGGCCTGCGCTTCCTTCTCCGCATCCCAGACCGCGCGCACCTCCTTCACGAAGGGCTCGTTTGCGGCGCCGGCGAAGATATACGTGCGGGTGATGTCGGAATTATAGCCGTCGATTTGGGTTCCGGTGTCGATCAGAACGATGTCGCCGCGCTTGAGCGCCCGGTCGCCTTCGCCGCCGTGTGGAAGCGCGGTGTCCTCGGCGAAGGAGACAATGCAGAAAGTGTTGCCGGCGCCGCCCAGGGCGCGGTGTTGGTCGTCGATGAAACGCGCCACTTCAGACGCGCGCTGGCCCTCGCGCAATTGCGCATAAGCGCGGCGCTGCACGTCCAAGGTTATCGTCTTGGCGTGCTGCATCAGCGCGATTTCAGAGGCGGTCTTCCGCCGCCGCAGGCGATTGATCATCGCCCCGGCATCGTCGATGCGCGCATCGTCCATCTCGGCGCGCAAGCGCCTGTACATAAAGAGCGCAATCTGATCATCGAGCGCAAGCGCGCCCCTGCCGCCGACGCGCTCGGCGATCAGGCGGTAGGGGTTGGCGTCCTCCTCCCAAGTGAGGATCTCGCCGGGTGCGCCAATGATCTGCTCGATTTTGTCGCGTTCGAAGCGCGGCGCCACATATTCAAGCCTGTCCCCATGCACGAGCGCGCCGCAGAAACGCTCCGAAGGATGCCAGGAGACGCCGGTGAAATAGCGCAGGCTGGCGGTCGCGCCGAGCAGCACGGCGGCGATGCCGGCTTCGTCCATCGCCCGCCGCAGCGCAGCAAGGCGCGCGAGGCGCTCGCTTTGGGCGATGGCAGGCGGGGGCGGCGGCAATTGCTTTAGCATGGGTCGGTCCTGTGGGCGCGCGCCCTCATTGTAACCGCCGAGACGCCGTGCTCAATTGCCGAAAACGCTTGTGGGGGAGAGCGCGCCATGAATGCGGGAGTGTTGGGCGCCGCGGTGCGGTGGCTGATGACGATCGTCGGCGGTTTGCTGGCGGCCTTGTCGCTGATTGCGGTCTATTTCACTGCGGTGCTGCTGGTCGCGGCGAAGAAGCGCGGCGAACTGGCGCCGAAGCCGGAGGCGGTGGGTCTGGGCGCGGTGACCAATTTCTTCGACACCCTGGGCATCGGCTCGTTTGCGCCGACGACGGCCTACATGAAGCTCCGCCGCATGGCGCCGGACAGCTATTTCCCAGCCATCTTGAACGCCGGGCACGCGCTACCGACCGTGACCGAGGCGCTGGTGTTTATAACCCTGGTGCAAGTCGATCCGATGCTGCTGTTGGCGTGCATCGTCGCCTCGTGTCTGGGCGCGTTCGTGGGCGCGCCGATCGTGCAGAAATCGCCGGTGCGCCTGGTGCAGGGCGTGGTCGGCCTGGCGCTCTTGATCGGGGCGGTGCTGTTTGCGCTGAAGAACCTCAATCTGCTGCCGGCGGGCGGCCCTGAATTGACCTTGCCGCCGGCTTTGTTTGCGATCGCGGTCGGCGCCCATTTCATCATGGGCGTGCTGATGATGTTCGGCATTGGCCTTTATGCGCCCTCCTTGATCGTGCTCAGCTTGCTGGGGCTCAATCCGACGGCGGCGTTCCCGATCATGATGGGTTCGTGCGCGTTTCTGATGCCGATCTCCAGCGTCCGCTTCGTCAAGTCAGAGCGGATCGATCTGCGCATCGTGCTCGGCCTGGCGCTGGGCGGCATACCGGCGGTGCTGATCGCCGCCTTCATCGTCAAGTCGCTCGACTTGGTCTATGTGCGCTGGCTAGTGGTGGTGGTTGTGCTCTACGCCTCGACGCTGCTGCTGCGCAGCGCCTTCTTCGGCGAGAAGTCGCCGGCGGTTGCCGCGGCGCCGACGCCGACGTGAGGGGATCGCTTTATGAAATTGCTCATCGCCGCGTTGGGATTGGCGGCTCTCATGACGCTTGCGCCACTCGCTAAAGCGCAGAGCGCCAGCGAAACCTTAACCCGGCTCTTCGCCGATGAGCGGGCGGAAGTCTATCGCGCCGACCCGATGGCGGCGACCTATGCCGGGGTGCACGATTACGACGATCGTCTGGCCTCGGTGACGCCGCAGGCGCAGGCCGAGCAACTCACCGCCGATTCCGGCTTCATCCGGCGTCTGCATGCCATCGATCGCGGTGCGCTGACGGCCCAAGAGCAGGTGAGCTACGACCTCTTCGATTTCATGGTCGGCCAGCGCATCGTCTTTGCGCGCTACAATGAGTGGCGGCTGCCGTTCAACAGCGATAGCGGCTTTTATTCCGACCTTATCATCCTCAACCAGTCGCAGCCGCTGCGCACGACCCACGATTACGAGAATTACATTGCGCGGATGAACCAATACCCGCGCTACTTCCGCGAACAGATCGCCAATCTGCGCCAGGGCGTCCATGACGGCTTTACGCTGCCGGCCGAGATCGGCGAAGGCGTCGCGCGCGTGATCGACGGCATGCATTGGGCGACGCCGGAGGCGATGGAGCTCTGGGCGCCGTTCGCGCAGTTTCCAGAAAGCGTCCCTGAAGCCGATCGCGAGCGGCTCCGGCAAGCCGGGCGCGCCGCCATCGCCAATTCGGTGATGCCGGCGTTCGACGCCTTCCGCGCTTTCTTCGACAATGAGTATCGCCCGCATATGCGCGCCACTATCGCGGCGACCGCGCTGCCGAACGGGCGCGCTTATTACGCCGACCTCGTCCGCTATTTCACCACTTTGCCGGACGCGACCCCGGAGCAGATCCATCGCACGGGTTTAGCTGAAGTAGCGCGCATTCACGGCGAAATGAACGCGGTGATGGCCGAGACCCATTTCAACGGAAGCTTCGCGCAATTCCTGACCTTCCTGCGCACCGATCCGCAATTCTATCCGACCTCGGCCCAGGATCTGCTCGGGCGCGCGGCGCTGATCACCCGCGAGATCGATGGGCATCTGCCGCAATATTTCGGCCATTTGCCGCGCACGCCCTACACCGTGAAGGCGGTGCCGGAAGCGTTCGCGCCCAATTACACCGCCGGGCGCTACAATCCGGGGCCGACGGGATCGGCCGGAACCTATTGGGTCAACACCTATGCTTTAAACACGCGCCCGCTTTATGCGCTGCCGGCGCTGACCGCCCACGAAGCCGCGCCCGGGCACCATTTGCAGGGAGCGATCGCGCGCGAGTTGACCGGGTTGCCGGATTTTCGGCTCAACTTCTATCCCAACGCCTTCGGCGAAGGCTGGGGTTTGTATTCCGAGCAGCTGGCCGGCGAGATGGGGATTTATCACACCCCCTACGAACATTTCGGCCAGCTCTCTTATGAGATGTGGCGCGCTTGCCGGCTGGTCGTCGATACCGGCATGCATGCAATGGGTTGGACCCGCCAACAGGCGCTCGATTATCTGGCGGCTAACACGGCTCTGTCGTCACACGAAATCCAAACCGAAGTGGATCGCTACATTGGCTGGCCGGGGCAGGCTTTGTCCTACAAGACCGGCGAGATGGAGATCTTGGCGCTGCGCCATCGCGCCGAAGCAGCGCTCGGGTCCCGTTTCGACCTTCGCGCCTTCCACGATGCGGTGCTGGAAAATGGCGGGGTGACGCTGCCGGTCTTGCGCCGTCAGATCGACGCCTACATCGCCTCCGCGCAAGCATCGAATGGGCCGGCGGGCCACTAAGCCTTCAAGATCTCCAGCATCGCCATGGCGGCGGCGGGATTGTGCTCCTTGGCGCCGCTAATGAAGTAGAGGAAGACCTCGCCGTTCTTCTCCCAAGCCCGCGCCGTTTGCGCCCATTTCTTCAGAGCTTGCTTGGCGTAGCCGGTCGGCTCCTCGGCTTTGCTGAGTTCGAGGCGGGCATAGGCGAAGTCAGCGGTCGGTTCGGCGATCAGCGGATGCTTCTCCGATTCAACCGTGACCACGGCGATGTTGCGCTCGCGCGCTAGTTTGAGGAACGCTTCGTCCTGGAAGCTGGCGTGACGGACCTCCATAGCGTGGCGAAGCGGCAGTTTCTTCACTTTGTCCGGCAGCAGGTCGAAATAGGCATTCATCTCGGCGGCGTCGAATTTCTTGTACGGCGCCATTTGCCAAAAGATCGGCCCGAGCTTTGAACCGAGCTCAGCCACGCCGCTGTTGAAGAACCACTCGATCGATTGCTTGGCTTCGCGGAGATCCTTGCGCTGCACCGCCGCGCGCGGGGCCTTCACCGAGAACATGAAATCATCGGGCGTGGCCGAGGCCCAGTTCTTGAACGATTGCGCGCTCTGGGTGCGGTAGAAGGTGGCGTTGATCTCGATCGCAGTGACCTTGCTTGCGGCGTACTGAAGCTGTTTCGCCGCCGCGAGCTTGGGCGGATAGAAGCTTCTCCTCCCAGGGCTGGTAGCTCCAGCCGCCGATGCCGACCCGGATCATCGCCTCTATCCTTTAGACGAGCACGGCGGCGGCGAACGCAGCCGCCGCGATCGCGCCGACCGCCCAGGAGGTCGGGTCCTTGAGCGCGAACGCCAGCGGATCGTCGTGCATTTCGCCGCGATCGAGCTTGATCCAGACGCGGCTCAACCAAAACACCACGCCCGCCGGCAGCGCCCACAGAAAAGCCGGCGTCGCATAGTGCACGGCTCTGGTGGGATCGCGCAGATAAAGCGCCAGCACCAGAGCGCTGATCATGCCGGCGCCGACGCCGATGCGCTTTAATGTCGGGCTGTCATGCTTGCGATAGCCGCGCCCGATCAGGTCGCCGCCCATCATGTCGACTTCCGCCGCGCGCTTGGCCAACGCCAGACTAAAGAAGAAGAAGCCGGAAAAGGCCAGCAGCCAGTCGCTGGCCGCAAAGCCGGTGGCGACGCCGCCCAGCACAATGCGCAAAGTGTACAAGCCCGCGAGAGTGAAGACGTCCACAAGCGTGATGCGTTTGACCACGAAGGTGTAGAGCGAAGCGATGGCGGCGTAGACCAGAAGCGGCAACAGCGCCCCACCCGCGGCGCCAAGGGCGATGCCCAGCGCCATAAGCGCGACGGCGGCGACAATGCCGAGCAAGGGCGGGGCCGAGCCCTGCGCGAAGGGCCGGGTTCGCTTGCGCGGATGACGGCGGTCGGCGCTGATGTCGGCCAGATCGTTAACCAGGTAGATGCTGGAGGCGACGCAGCTCAGAGCCGCGAAAGCAAAAAGCGCATGGCGCCAGGCATTGGCGTCAAACCAGCCTTGGCCCACGAGCATCGGCAGGAAGACCAGGAGATTTTTCGACCATTGCTGCGGCCGCATGGCTTTGATGAGACCGCCAACGACGCCGTGCTCTTGGGCGAAGGTGCGCTCCACCGCGAAATCCGACATCGCCTTGCGCGCAAGTCCGTCGGAGGCGTTGACGACGACGACGCTGGCGGCGGCGCGCCAGACCTTGATGTCGGCGCTTTCGTTGCCGGCATAGGAAAAGCCCTGCGGGTAGGCTTGCGCCAGCGCATCGGCCTTGCGCTGCGCTTTGAGATTGGTTTTGCCATCCGAGGCGAAGACGCGATCGAAGCAGCCGAGGTGCTTGGCGACGGCCTCCGCGGCCTGTCGATCCGATGCGGTCGCCAAGACGATGGTGCGGCCGGCGGCGCGTTCTTCGCGCAGCCAGGCGAGCAGGCGTCCGTCATAGGGCAAGCCTTCAGGGTGGGGCGCAAACATTTCCGCCAGCCGGGCCTTGGCGTAGGCGCGCCCGCGCATCAGCCAGAGCGCGAACTGCATGATGAGCCATGGGCGCTCGAAGCCAAGCCGGATGATCGCTTCGGTGAAGAGGTCGCAGCGGATCAGCGTGCCATCGAGATCGACCGCGAGCGGCGGGCGCGTGGAGGCGTCGGCGGCGGGGGCGGGGGTGTCGAGCATCAGCCGCCGGTGAATTTCGGCGCGCGTTTTTCGCTGAAAGCGTCGACCGCCTCCTTGTGGTCGGCGGTCTCGTGCGCAAGCGCTTGGAACGCCGCGGAGAGCTCCATGACGTCAGCCAGGCGGCCGTGTTGGGATTCGCGCAACAGACGCTTGGCGAGCCTGATCGTGCGCGGCGGATTGACGGCGACGCGCTCGGCCAACTTGGCCGCTTCCGCCATCAGCTGATCGTCCGGCGCGGTCTTGTTCACAAGCCCGATGCGCGCGGCTTCCTCGGCGTCGATACTGTCGCCGGTGAGGATCATCTCGGCGGCGCGCGCCGGGCCAATCGCTTGCGTCAAGATCCAAGCGCCGCCGTCGCCAGGAATGATGCCGACTTTGACAAAGCTCGAGGCGAGCTTTGCGGAGGTTGCGGCGATGCGCATGTCGCAAAGAATGGCGATGTCCATGCCAAGCCCGATCGCCGGGCCGTTAATGGCGGCGATGGTGGCGACTTCCACATCCGCCAGGGTGCGGATGATGTGTTGAACGCCGCGGCGATAATTGGCGCGGGTGCCGTCGGGTTTCGATTGCGGGCCGATGCCGGTGCGCTCGCGGATCGCCTTGAGATCGCCGCCGGAGCAGAACGCCTTGCCGGCGCCGGTCAGAATGACGGCGCTGATCTCCGCATCGTCGTGGGCGCGCATCAAGGCGTTGGCGAGATCCTGGCAATCTTCCAGCGTGCCGATGGCGTTGCGCGCTTCGGGACGGTTCATGGTCACCACCGCCACGCGGCCGGACTTTTCATAATTGGCGAAACTCATGGGTTTCCTATCGGCTCCTTGAGGCGGGCCCCTTTAAGTGGGCGCCCTCGGCGGACCGCTGCAAGCGGGCCGCTTGGGCAGCGCGGGGCTTAGGCTATCATGGGGCCGCGCTCAACCAATCATGGGCTCGCCTGGCCGACGAGATAGGCGGTCAGCGGTTCGGATTGGACCTGTGCGCCGTTGCGGAGCACCTGCAATTGGCCGGTACCGTCTATTTTCAGGGAAATGTGATAGCTAAAGCCGTCGCGTCCGGCGAAGGAATAGTCGGAACCGTCGGCGCGCACGCTTTCCTGGCCGCCGCGCACCTCGACCGAGAAGCGGGTGGAGCGGCCATTGTCGCTTTGATCGATGGGCTGGGTCGCGGCATTGGCGAAATCGAAGGTCGTGTAGATGAGGTCGCCGTCGGCGTCTTCATGGATGACAAAGCTGCGCCGGCCGGTGAACGCCGCCACCCGGGTGCGCGGAAGCCAGCGGCAAGCGACTTCGCGACCGCCGATCAGCACGCTGGTGTATGGCGTCGTATAGGCCGCGCCTGGGGTTTCGAAATTGCCGGCGTTGACTTGGCGCACATGCCCGAAGTCCTGGCCGTTTTGCGTGAGCGGCGTGTAGATGCTGCCGGCCGCGCCTTCGCCTTCGCCAACACCGAGATCGAGCGAACGCACCGTCGCGCCGTTGCGTTTGTCGTATTCGATGAAGCGCACCTGGCCGTCATTAGGCGCGTCGGCGAAGAGATAGATGACCGGCGCATCGATGCCGTCGCAGAAGAACCAGATTTGCGATTGGTTGGCGACAGCGCGCGTGCTCGTCACCGCGGCGGAGCTGGGCGCGGAGGCGATTGTGGACGCGCCGCCCGTCGCAGGCGCGGTTGAGCTCGAGGGATTGCCGCAAGCGGCGAGCGTGACAGCGGCGAGGAACAAGAAGCGGCGCATGCGAAACTCCGGGCGCGAACCTAGCATCGGCGCGGCCTAGAGGCCAAATTGTGGGCCAAACTGCGATTAAAGTCCGAGTTTCGAGCGCGTCGATTTTGTGATCGCCACCGCCGATTTTGCATAAGTTGACCAGGGGTCGGGCTCGGCCAAGCGCGCGCGCATGTCCTTCAGTTTGAAAACACTGGCCGAGGCGATGGTCTTCAATTCGCTCCAGCTGACGGGCACGGCGACCGGCGCGGTCGCGCGTGCGCGCGGCGAGTAGGGGGAGATGGCGGTCGCGCCGCGGCCGTTGCGCAAATAATCGACGAAGATGCGCCCCTTGCGCCGCGCCTTGGCCATGTTGGAGACGAAACGCTTGGGGTCGAGCGCTTCAATCTGTTGCGCGACGGCGCCGGAAAATTCCTTGACCTCGTCCCAGGTGTGCTTGCGCTTCAGATTGAGGACGATGTGGATGCCCTTGCCGCCGGTCAGCATGGCGAAGGACGGCAAGATCGGCGGAGTCGAGCAGCGCCTTGATGTCGAAGGCCGCGCGCTTGACGATCTTGGAAGTCGAGGTCCTCGTCGGGATCGAGGTCGAACACCATGCCGGTCGGGATGTTCGAGATCGTCGTTGCGCGAGCCCCAGAGATGGAATTCGAGCGCGCTGATTTGCGCGGCCGAGACCAAGGCGGTGGCGTTCGGCAGCGTCAGATAGTCTTCGGTCTTGGTTTTCTCTATGATGGGAATGGTTTTGATGGCGTCCGGCATGCCGGCCATGGCGTGCTTCTGGAAGAAAGTCTGTTTGCCAACGCCGTCGGGCGCGCGCACCAGACTGACCGGCCGGCCATAGATGAAGACGCCCATCCGCGCCGCCGCCATGTCGAGATAGGCGGCGAGCTCGGCTTTGGTCACGCCCGCTTCCGGGAAGAGGACTTTGTCGGGATGCGTGAGACGCACGCGCGTTTTCATGGCGGGCGCGGCGGTTTCGGCGGTGACTTCTTTGGCGGACTTGTCGCCGCGCAAGCCCAGAAAGACGCCGTGGCGAACGGCGCCATCGGCGGTGAGTTCCGCGAACTTCACTTGCGCGACGAGTTTGGGTTCAACCCATTTCGCGCCCTTCGCCGCTTGCCGCGGCACCGTCAAGCGCCGGCTTGGCGCGGCTCGATCTTGCTCGAGCTTCTCGGAGAGCGAGGCCAGCGTCTTGTCGTTGAAGCCGGTTCCGACATTGCCGCGATAGACGAGTTTGCCTTTTTCGCGGTCGGCCAACATCAGCGACGCGAAGGCGCGGCCCTTGGCCGAGGGCTGGTAGCCGATGACGACGAATTCCTGCTCGTTCACGAGCTTCACCTTGAGCCAGGAATTGCTTCGCCCGCTTTGATAGGCTAGAGGCTGTCCTTCTTCGAGACCATGCCTTCGAAGCCCTTTTCCCGGAACGCCTCCAGCACATCGGCCCCGCCGCCTTCAAAATAGGGGCTAAGGCGGATCGGCGCCTTGGCCTTGGCCAGCAGTTTCGCCAGCCGCGCGCTTGCGTTCGCTGAGCGGCAGTTTGCGCAGATCCTTCGCGCCCTCGGCCAAAAGATCGAAGGCGAAATAGGAGACGCCCTTGGCGACGCCGCTTTCGAGCGATTTCTGCAGCGCGGAAAAATCCGTGCGCCCATTGGCTTGGGCGACGGCGACTTCGCCGTCGATCAGACGTCTTTCAGGTTCATGCGCCGCGAGCGCCATCGGCGATGGTTTGGAATTTGCCGGTCCAGTCGAGGCCGTTGCGGGTGTAGAGGCGCACGCTGTCGCCGCTCGACGCACGCAAGCAGGCGATAGCCGTCGTATTTGATCTCGTGGATCCAGTCCGTCGCCCGCAGGCGGCTTCTCCACGCGCGTCGCCAGGGCCGGCTCGACGAATTCCCATTTCGGCGGCTTGGCCGCGCGCGGGGCTTTCTCGCCGCCCTTGCTCCAGACGCGCGCGCCCTTGCGAGCGCACGTCTTCGATGGTGCGGCCGGAGACGATGCTGGTCAGGCTGCGCGCGACCGGGTCCTCGTTGCCGGCGAACGCGTCCTTGGATTTGAACAACAGCCAAGGATTGCCGCGCTCGCCTTCGCGCGGCTTGATCTTGACCATATGAAATTCGCCGTTCAGCCGCTCGCCGGCGAGCACGAATTTGAGTTCGCCCTTGGCCATGCCCTCGTCGGGGTCGAGCAGCCAATGCACGTTGCCGCTGTCCCAGATGATGACGGCGCCGGCGCCATACTCGCCCTTCGGGATCATTCCTTCGAAGGAGCCGTATTCGATCGGGTGGTTCTCGGTGCGCATGGCCAGGCGCTTGACGGTGGGATCGAGCGAGGGGCCAAGCGGCACCGCCCAGCTCATCAGCACGCCGTCATGCTCGAGCCGGAAATCATAGTGCAGCCGGGTGGCGGCGTGCTTTTGCACGACGAACATGCCGCCGGCGTCCTTGACGGCGCCGCCGGCGGGTTCGCTGGTCTTCTTGAAATCGCGCTTGGCGATTGTATTCGGCGAGATCGCCGACGGCGTCGCCCCTGATGCTGTTTTTGGCGCTGTTTTTGCCGCTGCTTTTGGCGTTGCTTTTGGACTTGCTCTTGGCCTGGCTTTGGGCCCCGCCTTGGGCGGGGGCGCGGCTCATTTCTTCGCGCGTTTAGCCGGCGCTTTCGCGCGCGGCGCAGCGCGCACCTTCTCGGCGGCGGCCTTCGGACGTTTGCCCGCAGCCTTGGCGGCTGGCGCTTCGCCGCCGCCTTGCTTCTTCGCCAGCGACTTCTTCAGCGCGTCGACGAGGCTGACGACGTTGTCGCCATAATCCTTCGACGGCTCTTCCTGGTCTTCCAGCACCAGTTCGCCGTGGCGTTCGATCTTCTTCTTCACCAGCCGTTCGATGGCGATGGCGTATTCGTCCTCGAACTTGTTGGGATCGAACTTGGCCTTCTTGCGGGTGATCAGTTCCTCGGCAAGATCGATCAAATCGGCGTCGAGCTTGCCGTTTGGCAATTCGTCGAAGAACGACTTCGCCGCCCGCAGCTCCTGGGCGTAGTGGACGGTCTCGACGGTGAGGCCGTCCTCGTAGGGTTTCACCGCCGCGATATAAGAGCGCCCGCGCATGGTGATTTGACCCAGACCCACGGTCTTGGTCTTGCGCAGCGCCTCGCGCACGACGCGGTAAGGCTCGTCGGCGAGCTTGCCGTCCGGCAGGGCGTAATAGGGCTTGTCGAAATAGATCGGGTCGATGGTGTCGGCGGGGGCGAACTGGATCATGTCCAGCGTCTTCTTGGAATTGACCTTGAGCGCATCGAACTCCTCGTCGCTGAAGAGGACGTAGCGGCCCTTCTGGTATTCGTAGCCCTTGACGATCTCGTCGTTGGGCACCGCGCCGACGCCGGGCGCCACCTTCTCATACCGGATCCGCTGCTTTGAGGGCTCGTGGATCTGGTTGAAGGAAATCTTCTCCTTGGAATCCAAGGCCGAATAGAGCTTCACCGGCAGCGCCACCAAGGCGAGCCGGATTTGGCCTGTCCAAATGGGACGAGCTGGAGGAGCCATGGATTTTCAACGCCCTTGAGAGACCCGACGTTCCGCTATCGTAACGGTGAGTTCCGTCACCGACAAGGCGCACGGTTAATGGCCGACGTTTCCTCAAAGGACAGGTTTGCGTTAAGGCTAGCCGCAAAGAGAGCGGACCCCATGAAGCCATCCGCCAAGCCGTCAATGTATAGGGAGCCATGACGACCCCATCCCAAATGCTGGATTTCGCGCTCGGCGAAACCGCTGACGCGATCCGCGACACCACCCATCGCTTCGCCGACGACCGCATCAAGCCGATCGCCGCCCGCATCGACGCCGACAATGCCTTCCCGAGCGAGCTGTGGACGGAGATGGGCGCCCTCGGCCTCCATGGCGTCACCGTGCCGGAAGCCGATGGCGGGCTTGGCCTCGGCTATTTGGAGCACGTCGTGGCGATGGAGGAGATTTCGCGCGCTTCGGCCTCGGTGGGCTTGAGCTACGGCGCCCACTCCAATCTCTGCATCAACCAGATCCGCCGCTGGGCCAACCCCGATCAGAAGCGGCGCTATTTGCCGGACCTGATTTCCGGCAAGAAGTTCGGCTCGCTGGCGATGACCGAGCCGGGCGCGGGTTCCGATGTCGTGGCCATGAAGTTGCGGGCCGAGCGCACCGACAACGGCTACATTCTGAACGGCTCCAAGAGCTGGATCACCAATGCGCCGGTGGCCGAGACTTTGGTCGTCTACGCCAAGACCGATCCGGCCTCGGGGTCGGGGGGCATCACCGCCTTCTTCGTCGAGCGCGGCATGAAGGGTTTTTCGACCGGGCCGAAATTCAACAAGATGGGCATGCGCGGCTCCGATACCGGCGAACTCTTCTTCGAAGATTGCGAAGTGGGCGAAGAAAACGTGATGGGCCCGGTCAATGGCGGCGTGGCGGTGTTGATGAGTGGGCTCGATTATGAGCGCGCGGTGCTGGCCGCGGGTCCGCTTGGCATCATGCAGGCGTGCCTGGATGTGGTGCTGCCGTTCGTGCGCGAGCGAAAGCAGTTCGGCAAACCGATCGGCGACTTCCAGCTGATGCAGGCCAAGATCGCCGACATGGTGGTCGCGCTCAATTCGGCGCGGGCCTATGTCTATGCCGTGGCCAAGGCCTGCGACGCCGGCAAGACCACCCGCCACGATGCGGCCGGCGCCATCCTTTATTCCTCGGAGAGTGCGGTCAGGGTTTCCGAGCAAGCCATCCAGGCCTTGGGCGCGGCCGGCTATTCCAAGGAGATGCCGGTCGAGCGCTTCCTGCGCGACGCGAAACTCTACGATATTGGCGCTGGCACCAGCGAAGTGCGGCGGTTCTTGATTGGGCGCGAGGTCATCGGCGGCGGATGAAGTTCAACTCGCAAATCGACACCAAATCCGAAGCCTTCAAACAGAACGCCGCCCACCATCGCGGTTTGGCCGAGCTCTTGCGCGCGCGCACCGCCGCGATCGCCGCCGGCGGACCCGAAGAAGCGCGCAAACGCCATAGCAAGCGCGGCAAGCTGCTGCGCGCGCGAGCGCGTGCAGCGTTTGCTCGATCCTGGCGCGCCGTTTCTGGAGGTCGGCGCGCTCGCCGCCTACGATCTCTATAATGGCGAAGCGCCGGGGGCGGGCATCATCACCGGCGTCGGCCGCGTCTGCGGCCGCGAAGTGATGATCGTCGTCAACGACGCGACGGTGAAGGGCGGGGTCTACTTCCCGATCACGGTGAAAAAGCATCTGCGCGCCCAGGAGATCGCCCAGCAGAACAAGCTGCCGTGCGTCTATCTGGTCGATTCCGGGGGAGCCAACCTCCCGCATCAGGCCGAGGTCTTCCCCGACCGCGACCATTTTGGCCGCATCTTTTTCAACCAGGCGCGGATGAGCGCCGAAGGCATCGCCCAGATCGCCTGCGTCATGGGTTCATGCACGGCCGGCGGCGCCTATGTGCCGGCGATGAGCGATGAGACCATTATCGTGCGCAGACAGGGCACCATCTTTCTTGGGCGGTCCGCCGCTGGTGAAGGCGGCGACCGGCGAGGTGATCAGCGCCGAGGATCTGGGCGGCGCCGAAGTGCATGGGCGCAAGTCCGGCGTCGTCGATCACGTCGCCGAGGATGACGCGCACGCGCTCTATCTGGTGCGCCGCGCGGTCGCCAACCTCAACACCACCAAGCGTGTCGGCCTCGACTCGCGCGCACCGCAGGCGCCGGCTTACGATGCCGCCGAACTCTACGGCATGCTGCCGCCGGACGTGCGCGCGCCCTACGATGTGCACGAGGTCATCGCCCGCATCGTCGATGGCTCGGAGTTCGATGAGTTCAAGCCGCTCTATGGCGCAACGCTCGTCACCGGCTTTGCGCGCATCTGGGGCTATCCGGTCGCCATCCTCGCCAACAACGGCATTCTGTTCAGCGAAAGCGCGCAGAAGGCCGCGCATTTCATCGAGCTTGCCTGCAAGCGCGGCATTCCGCTGGTGTTCCTGCAGAACATTTCCGGCTTCATGGTCGGCGGCAAATACGAAGCCGGCGGCATCGCCAAGGACGGCGCCAAGATGGTGACGGCGGTCGCGTCGGCGGAAGTGCCGAAATTCACCGTGCTGATCGGCGGCTCGTTCGGCGCCGGCAATTACGGCATGTGCGGGCGCGCCTACTAGCCCGCGTTTCCTCTTCACCTGGCCCAATTCGCGCATCTCGGTGATGGGCGGCGAGCAGGCCGCCTCGGTGCTGGCGCAAGTCAAGCGCGACGGCATGGAGGCGAAGGGCGAGAAATGGTCGAAAGACGAGGAAGAGAAGTTCAAACGCCCGATCCGCGACCGCTACGAAGCCGAAGGCGATCCCTACCACGCGACGGCGCGGCTCTGGGATGACGGCATCATCGATCCGGCGCAAACCCGCGATGTGCTGGGGCTGGCGATCTCGGCGTCGCTGAACGCGCCGATCGCGGAGACGCGGTTTGGCGTGTTTAGGATGTGAGCGGTGAACAACGTTTGGCGCCGATTGAGTGGACCAAAGCTCAGCGTGGCGAAAGATGAGCGCGGCGCGTCTTGAGCCCACCTGGACGCTTGCGCGCCAGAACCTTAGGTCACGACCATGACCACATCTCCACACGCCACACTGCGCCCTTGGGTCGAGGCCGACTTTCCAGCCTATGTGTTGCTCCACTCCGATCCGCACGTGGTCGAATGGCTGGGCGGCGCGCAGATGGACGCCGAACAGATGCGCGGCGCCTTCGATCGCATGCGCACCGAACTCGATGAGCGAGGCTGGGGCGTGTGGGCGATCACCGACGAGCAAGGGTTTATCGTCGGCGCCGCAGGCCTGCAGCCGATCCGCGAGGGATTGCCGCCCTATCCCGGCGTCGAGGCGGTGTGGCGCTTGGCGTTTCACGCGCAGGGCAAGGGCCGCGTCACCAGCGCCATGCGCGCCGTGTTGCCCTGGGCGTTCGCCAACATAGTCGGCCTCGATGAGATTTTGACCTTCACCGGGCGCACCAACACAAAGTCGCAAGCGGTCATGCAACGCCTGGGCTTTACGCGTGATCCGTCGCGCGATTTCGACCATCCCTCCTTGCCGACCGACCACCCGTTGCGCCGCCACGTCATGTACGCGATGAAGCGACCTTGATGCTGAAGTCGGTTCTGATCGCCAATCGCGGCGAAATCGCGCGGCGCGTGATCCGCACCTGCAAGCGTCTCGGCGTGCGCACGGTGGCGGTCTATTCGCAAGCCGACGCAAACGCGGCGCATGTGCGCGAGGCCGATGCGGCGGAATTAATCGGCCCGCCGCCGGCCAAGGAAAGCTATTTATGCGGCGACACCATCATCGCCGCCGCCAAGAAGCATGGCGCCGACGCGATCCATCCCGGTTATGGCTTCCTTTCCGAGAACGCCGATTTCGCCGAGGCCGTGGCTCAAGCGGGACTGATCTGGATTGGTCCGCGATCCGAACTCGATCCGCGCCATGGGCCTTAAAGACGCCGCCAAGAAATTGATGGCGGACGCCGGCGTGGCGACGACGCCGGGTTATCTCGGTGAAGATCAAGGCGAGGCGCGCTTGGCCGAGGAGGCTGACGCGATCGGCTATCCGGTGCTGATCAAGGCCGTCGCCGGCGGCGGCGGCAAGGGCATGCGCAAGGTCGAGCGCGCCAAGGACTTCAAGGCGGCGCTAGCGAGCGCCAAGCGCGAAGCGGCGGGCGCCTTCGGCGACGATCGCGTGCTCTTGGAAATGTACGTGCAGCGCCCGCGTCATATCGAGGTGCAGGTGTTCGGAGACGCCCACGGCAATGTCGTGCATTTGTTCGAGCGCGATTGTTCGCTGCAGCGCCGCCACCAAAAAGTGATCGAGGAAGCCCCCGCGCCCGGCATGGATGCGGCGACCCGTAAAGCCGTGACCGACGCAGCGGTTAGGGCCGCGAAAGCGGTGGATTATGTCGGCGCCGGCACCATCGAGTTCATCGCCGATGCAAGCGAGGGGCTGGCCGCCAACCGCATCTGGTTCATGGAAATGAACACCCGCCTGCAAGTCGAACACCCGGTGACCGAGGCGATCACCGGACAGGACTTGGTCGAATGGCAATTGCGGGTGGCGAGCGGCGAGCCGCTTGCCGCTGCACCAGCACGAACTGACCATTAACGGCCACGCCATCGAGGCGCGCCTCTATGCCGAAAACCCAGAGGCTGGCTTTCTGCCCAGCACCGGCGTGCTCAAGACTTTGCGCTTTCCGGAGGCGCCCGCCGCACGAGTCGATTCAGCCGTGGATGCAGGGCGACGAGGTCACTCCCTATTACGATCCGATGATCGCCAAGATCATTGTGCACGCCGCCGCCCGTTCCGAGGCGATCGCCAAACTCGCCGGCGAATGGCGCCAGGTCTGCGTTTGGCCGGTGAAGACCAATGCCGGTTTCATCGGGCGGTGTCTGGCCGACGCCGATTTCATCGCCGGCAATTTCGATACCGGCTTTGTCGCCGCCCGCGAACAGGCGCTCACCAAGCCTCCGCCCCCGAGCGTCGCGGCCTTGGCTGAAGCGGCGATGCGCTTTCACCAGCTTTATGCGGCGCCGCGGCGAGGCGCCCAACCGAGATCGGGGCCGAGCCCTGGTCGCAATCTTTGGGCTTTAGGTTGAATGCGCCAACTTCACGGCGCGTCGGCTTGCGTTTTCATGGCGAGCGCGTGACCGGCGATCTTGGTCTTGTTGGCGAAGAAATTTCAGCGGCGCGCGGCTGGATCCGCGACGGGCGCGCCATTGTCGTTTTCGAACGGGGCGAGGCCTATGTCTTCGAACTCGATGACGGCGAGCGCGCGGGAGGGGAGGCGGCGGCCGGCGATGGCGCATGCTCGCGCCCATGCCTGGTCAGATTGTCTCCGTCGCCGTGCAGCAAGGCGGCGAGGTGAAAAAGGGCGATGCGCTTCTGGTGCTGGAGGCGATGAAGATGGAGCACACGCTGATCGCGCCGTTTGACGCCAAGGTGGTCGAGCTGAAAGCCAAGGCCGGCGATCAGGTCAGCGAAGGCGTGCTGTTGGCGAAACTCGACAAACTTTAGCGCTGGGCGAAAAGCCGGCGCGCTTGATCGGCGAAATCCAAAATCAGGCGGCGGCGAATTCGGCGTCCTCGGGCGCGGGGTGATGCACGGCGCCTCCGAACGTCATGTTCACCGCCAATCACGGCGTGCTCAGGGACCGATGCATTGGAGGGCACCGAAGCGCCGGCGTCGAGGCGCGCGCCGGTGCCGATGAAAGCATGCGAGCCCACCCGCACTTCACGCACCAGGATGCGCGAGGCGGCGGTTTCCATCTTGTTGCGGCAATGCGCCGAAAGCTCGACTTTTTGGGAAAAGGTTATGCCGTTGCCGATATCCATCAAATTGCGGTCGAGCACATCCATGCGCACCGGCCATTCGACGCCATAGCCGACGCGCGAGCCCCAAAGCCGCAGCCACATCGAATAAAAACCGGGAATGACCCGCAGCAGCGATTCCAGATAAGGCAGCGCGTCATAGAAGGCCTGAATGTGATGGGCCGCCAGCCACGATGAGAACGAGCGATCGTCGATGCTGGAGACGCCGAGCTTCAACGGCGCCCAGCGAAACATGATCCGCATCACCAGCGGCGGCACGATATAGACGACGCTCGCCACCAGGAGCGCCGACCAGATCGAGGGGTCGCGCGCGAACACGCCCAGCGCGGCGAAGGTCGCGACGGTCATCAGCAGACGGAAAATACGAGAAGAGCCGGTTCCAGCGGCTCATGCAGCATCGCTCTGCACGGCGCTGGCGAAGAGCGCGTAAAGTTCGTCAGCGCCGCGCGCGGCGCGCAATTTCTCGCGCACCTCGGCGTGCTTGAGGAAACGCGACACCCGCGCCAGCGCCTTCAAATGATCGGCGCCGCGATCGGGCGGCGACAGCAAGAGAAAGACCAGATCGCAGGGGCGCTTGTCCAAGGCTTCGAAATCCTGCGCCGGCTCCAGACGAGCGAAGGCGCCGATGGGCGTGGTCACGCCCTTGACCGGCGCATGCGGAATGGCGACGCCGTCGCCCATGCCGGTGCCGGCCAAACGCTCGCGGATGAGCACCGCGTCAAAAGCCGCGCGCGCGTCGACGCCGTTTGCCCTCGCCAAGGTCTCGGTCATGCCATGCAGCGCTTGCCGGCGCGATGTCGCCAGCAAGCGCGGCAGGATCGCCTCCGGCGCAAGGATGTCGGTGAGCCCGCCCATGAAATCTCCGCGGCCGCTTGCATCGGGCGGCATCGTCAGTTGCCCTTGCGCGCATCCGCGCGCTCCGGATCGATCCAGCCGACATTCCCATCGGGGCGCCGATAGACCACGTTCAAACTCCCGCTCGCGGCGTTGCGGAACATGAGCACAGGCGCATCCTTCAGATCGAGCTGCAACACCGCCATCGCCACCGCCATCGTGCGTACGGGAACGGTCGCCTCGGCGATCACCAGCGGTCCATCGGCGGCGCCATTGGGCGCGGCCTCGTCCTCCGTGTCCGCCTGCAACGGGGCGAGCACATAAGCTGTCGCGTCCTCGGCGGGAAGGGGGGATTTGTTGTCGGCATGGTGATTTCGCAGCCGGCGCTTATAGCGGCGCACGCGTTTTTCGAGTTTTCCCAAGGCGTCGTCAAAGGCGCTGTGGGCGTCGCTGGCATGCCCTGCGGCCTGTAGGGAAATTCCTGAGGATAAATGCACCGTGCAATCGACTTCGATGCCGATGCCGCCGCCATTCTTGGCGACGGTGACGACGGCGTCGGTGGCGCGATTGAAATATTTGCCGACGCCGCTTGTCAATTCGCTTTCAATTCGGGTTCTCAGCGCTTCGCCGACATCCATCTGCCGCCCGGCGACTTGTACGCGCATCAAGAGCCTCCTGGTCTTCAATCAAACACAAGAGCGCTCGGGACCGGTCTCCGCCCCCTGGAGCGCTCCCGATCTCTCTCGTCAAGAGGTAAGCCGCTGGCGGGCTCCGGTCAACGCGGCGCCCATGCCAAAGCATGTGGTTGGCGTCACCTTCACCAGCCCCGCGAACGGCTTTTGTGACGAAATGGACGCTTTCGACATCTCGCGCCGTCGCCTCGGGGCGCCTATCTCAGCGGCGGGGATTCCATGACCGCGCAGCAAAGCGTCAAAGCCACGGCCAAAGCCACGGCCAAAGCCACGGCCAAAGCCACGGCCAAAGCCACGGTAAGTGAGGCCGCGCCATCGCAATGGCTCGATCTCACCGCGATTATCGTCTGCACGCTTTGCTGGGGCACGACCTGGTTTGCGATCACGCTGCAGCTGGGCGTCGTCGATCCTGTCGTCTCGGTGGTGTATCGATTCGCGTTCGCCGCGGCTTTGTTGTTTGCGTGGTGTGGATTTCGCGGCGAGAAGATCGCGCTCACCCGCGCGCAGCACTTGGCAGCCTTCGGCGTCGGCTTCTCAACCTTCACCATCAACTACACTTTGGTTTATTGGGCCGAACAGCGCGTCGCCTCCGCGGTTGTCGCCATCGTCTTTGCGACCATGGCGTTCGCCAATCTGATCGGCTTTCGCATCGCCTTCGGCCAACGTCCCTCCTGGCTTGCTTGGGCGGCGGCGAGCTTGGGCGTCGCCGGCGTGGCGCTCTTGTCCTGGGAGGAGGTGGCCTCGGCGCAGTTCGGGGCTCGCGCCATTAGCGGCATTCTGCTCACCCTCACCGGCGTCGCCGCCGCGGTGGTGGGAAATATCTTCGCCCGCCGTGGTGAAATCGCCGGCGCTTCCGTCGCCGCGTCGACCGGCTGGGCCATGGCTTATGGCGCCGGCGCGCTTGCGCTCTTTGCACTGGCGACAGGCAAGGTTTGGAGCCTGCAGCCGAGCTGGGCCTACGTGCTCTCATTCCTGCATCTGTCCGTGAACGGCTCGGTGGTCGCGTTCCTGATGTATTACGGATTGGCGCGCCGGCGCGGATACGCCGCCGCTTCTTATGTATCGGCGCTGGCGCCGGTGCTGGCGATGCTGATGTCGACCTTGTTCGAGGGTAAGAGCTGGGGCGTTTTGGCGCTCGCCGGCGTTGTTGTGGCGCTGACCGGGCAAGTGCTGTTCTTGCGCGCGCGCCGGGCTTAAGGCAGCGAGCGGATCGCCGCTTCGGCGCCCGGCAACAACGCATCGTCGGCGCTCGTCTGGTCGAACCTCGCCACCAGATAGAGCGCCTGCATGAATTGGGCGACGTCGTGCACGCGGGCGAGATCCCGATTGTGACTGAAGGCGTCGTTCCAGGATGCAAGCGGCGCCGGCGAGGCGATTTGCGTGAGCCATGCTGTCCATTCCGCCTGGGTGAAGACCCCGCGCGTGGCGATGTAGATGATCGGATTGGCGAGCCGTTCACCCTCGCCATAAATGTAGAAATGGTTGGCCGGCGAAATCTGCGCCGCCACCGCGTCGCGAATGCGGGTGAGCTCCGGCTTGGCGAAGGCCGGGTTGAGCGAGAGCTGCAGCATGAGATCAGAACCATGGGCGACGCCGTGGCGCCAGCCAACTTGATCGTCGAAGCCGCGATAATCGTCGATATGGGTGAACCAATTGAGCGAGGCGTCGAGCAATTGCATGCGCCGTTCAGCGCTCATGAACGGGGCGACGCGATCGGCGCGGGCGACTTCGGCGAGGATGAGCGCGGCGAAGGGGCGCTCGAAACCGTCGCCTGGCGGGGCGCTTAAGCGCGCCTGCAGATTATCGGCGAGCGCCAGCATGGTGGCGTTGCTGAGCGCCCGATTGCGAAGCAGGGCGAAATAGGCCTTGTAGGCGAGATCGTCGCGAAGCGCTGGATTGGGATCGGCGAGACAATCGCTGAGCGCCAGCGCAAACGCGTTGCGCGCGCGCGCATCGGCGATCACCCAATGATTGGCGTTGAGCGCTTCCAGCCGGGCGCGGTCATAGCCGGCCGGCGGGCAGGCGGCCTGCGCTGCTTCTGCGCTGGCGCAGGCGCCCAGAACCATCGCGGCGACCAAAATGGATTTCATTCCATCTTGATCGCCCGAGCATTTCTTTCCGCGCAAAAGCTTTGCGACGAGCCGCGTCGGCGTTGAGTTTAACGGCTCAACCGGAAGGGCACGCGCATCGAATAGCGCGCTTCGATCGGCGCGCCGTCGCGCATGGCCGGGACCATGCGATAATCGTGGGCGATGCGGATGGCGGCCGCGCCAAAACCCCAATTCGCCGGCGTCTCCGAGGCGATGATGCATTGCAGCGCGCCGGTGGTTGTGACCAGGCAATCGAGTTGCACCTCGCCCTCGATCTCGCGCCTGAGCGCCATGACCGGGTAATAGATCGAGAGGCTGCGCGGGGTTTGCAGCCAATGCGCGTTGGCGATGGTGGACGCAGAGGGCTCGCCGATCGCGCCGCCCATGACCGGCGCGGTCGAAATCGGCGTCGTCGTCACTGGCTCGGGCGCTTGCTCGCTCGGCGTTGTCGGCTGGATCGGGGGGACATGTTGAACCGGATGCGGCGCAGGCGCCGGCGCCGGCTCGGTCACGGTGATGATAGGATCACGGGGATCGCCATTGGCCGGCAAATGCGCGACCGCCCATTTCAAGGAGAAGGCGGCGATCGCCGCAAACGCCAGCAAGGCTGTTGAGGCCGCCAGCGATGTCGCGCGCATGGTGAGGGTCTGCGCCATGAATGAGCCTCCCTTATTCGTTGGTGTTGGTTCGTTGGCGTTGGCTCGTTGGCGTTGGTTCGTTGGCGTTGGTTTTTCAATTGACGTTGGTTTTCGCTCGCCTTTGTTCGCGCTCTTTTTCCTGCGCGCTTGCCGATGAGGTTAAAGAGCAAGGCGACGAAGTCTCAATTCACGAGGACGCGAGTTGGCTCACGAGTGCGTGTGAGGTCGCGTGTGAACGGTGAAAGCAAAAGCGGCTCCGATTGCTCGGAGCCGCTCTCGTTTTAGTCATCGCCTGAAGAGCCGGTCGTTAGCTCTGGCCGTCGCGGTGAACCCGGTGACGATGGTGAACCGGCGGCGGCGGTGGCGGCGGCGGCGCCATCATGGGCGGCGGCGGAGGAGGCGGCGGCGGGGGCGGCGGCGGCGGCGGCGGGACGCAGGGCGTGCCCGTTTCCTCCATCGCGCGACGCACGTCGCGGTCTTGGCACATCAACGCGGTGGCGGCGTTGAGATAGCCCATCGCCATTAGCTGGCGGGCGTTCTTCAAGCGGCGGCAATTGTGGTCTTGCCAGGTCGTGCCGAGCGAGAGACCGAACGTCACCGCTTGGGCGCCCAGCGAGCTTGAACCCATGCAGGTGTCTTCACCCACCGCGAGCGGGGCGGCGTAAGCGGTGTTGACTGGCGCACGCCGGTTATAGGTGTTGACGTTGACGTCCTGGCTCGAATTGTTCGAGCTGGAATTGTCGTTGGAATTGCTTTGGTTCTGGCTTTGCGCCTGGTCCTGGGTGTTCGAGTTGTCAGCGTTATTGGTGTTGGAATTGGTGGCGTTTCCGCCGGTCGCGCTGCTCGAATTGTCGGCATTGTTGGTGTTTGAGTGGCTCCGGTGGCGTGTCGCCGCCGGTCGCGTTGCCGCCGGTAGCCGTCGCCTCGCCGCCCGTGGCGCTGGCGTTGCCGCCCGCGCCGCCCGCACCGCCCGCGCCGCCCGTGGCGGTGTTGGTGTTGGTGTTGGTGTTGGCGTTGCTGTTGGCGTTGCTGTTGCTGTTGTTGTTAGTGTTGCTGTTGGCGACGTCGATGGTGCCGCGGATGTCGACACTGACACTGCCGCCGCCTTGGCCATTGCCGCAATTATAGCCGCAGCCGCCGCCATGTTCGCCGCCAGCCATCGCCGGCGCGGCGAATGCAACGGTCGCCAATGCGGCGGCCGCGGCGGCCATTTTCAAATGTCCCAAGCGCACGTCTTCTCTCCTCATAGTTATTTTGAGGACGAGACATGCATGGCCCGCACCGCGCGATTGTGATCGAAGCGGCACGCAAGTGACGCCTTCAGGGGAATAATGGAGACGCTGCGAGGGGAATAATGGCGTTTCGTTCTGGAGCAAACGGGCTCGAGTTTGCTTAAAAGCTGAATGGCTTTAAGCATGCGGGCGATGCGCATCGCCACCTACAATGTCAATGGCGTGAACGGGCGTTTGCCGGTGCTGCTGCGCTGGCTGAAGCAAACGCGGCCGGACATTGTCTGCCTGCAGGAACTGAAGGCGCCGCAAGAAAAGTTCCCCAAGAGCGCCATTAACGACGCCGGCTATCACGCCCTCTGGGTCGGGCAGAAGAGCTGGAATGGCGTCGCCATTCTTTCGCGCGGGGCCGCACCGATCGAACGCGCCCGCGCGCTGCCGGGCGACGCGGACGATGCTCACAGCCGCTATGTCGAGGCCGATGTCGGCGGCGTCATCGTCGGGTGTCTTTATCTGCCCAACGGCAATCCGGCGCCGGGGCCGAAGTTCGATTATAAGCTCGGCTGGTTCAAACGCTTCAGCGCCCACGCCAAAAAGCTCTGCAAATTAACCGAACCGGTGGTGTTAGCGGGCGATTACAACGTCATGCCGAGCGACATCGACGTCTATAAGCCGGAGCGTTGGCTCGACGATGCGCTGTTTCGCCCGGAAGTGCGCAAGGCCTATGCGACGCTGCTGGCGCAGGGTTGGACCGATGCGCTGCGGGCGCTTCACCCAAACGAGCGCATCTATACGTTTTGGGATTATTTCCGCAACGCCTACGCCCGCAACGCCGGCCTGCGCATCGATCATGTCCTGCTCAACGCCGCATTGGCCAAGCGTCTCTTAGCCGCCGGCGTCGACCGCGAGGTGCGCGGTTGGGAAAAGGCGAGCGATCACGCCCCCGTGTGGATTGAGCTCAAAGACCTCGCCAAGAAGAGTGGCCGATCACAAACGCGAAAGTAGGCGTGAACGCACGCGCTTGTGTTTTGATCGCGCCGCCGCCGCTCGCAAGGCTTGGCGCCATGCGGGTTTTGGTTTGGCTCTGCTTTGTCTTCAGCGTGGGAGTGGGCGCGGGCGCGCTCGCGGTTGCGCAAGTTTTGCCGGACAGTCCAACCATCTGGTATGCGATCACATCGGGCGCCGGCGCCCAGATTGGTTACGCATCCACCGAGTTCGTCGAACGCTCCGATGGACGCGATGTGATCGAAACGCAGGCGGTTTTTCTAAAGGAACAAGGCGAGCCCGCCACCGACATCGTCGGGCGCACGATCTATTCGCAAGATCGCTCGGGGCGCACCGTCGCCATCAACGCCACGACCCAAACCGGCCGCTTTGTGTCGCGCACTGAGGTGAGGATCAGCGGCGAGACCGCTCATATCGTCAATCAGACACCGGCCGGACGCTGGACGGGGAGCGCCCAGCTTGGCCCATCGGTGCGATTCGACGGCGGCGAGGGCTTGCTGGCGGGCTGGTCGCCGGCCGCTACGCCCAGATTGGAGTTCGACAATTTCAATGTCGGTGCGATGGGCGTCGATCATGTCGTCATCGAAGCCCAGCCAAACCCCGAACCGAATGGCCCCGAACGCAATGGCCCCGAACCCAATGGCGCCGAACGCAATGGCCCCGAACCCAATGGCCAAGTGTCGGCGCTGCGGTTTGAATACCATGACGGCGTCCTGGTCGGCGTCACCCGGCTCATCATCGACGCCCGCGGGCGGCTCGTCGAAAGCGCCCAGCCGATGTTTGGGTCTTCGCTGCACCTGCGGATGACCGACCGGCGCGCGGCGCTGGCGCCGCATTTGCCCTATCCGCTCGTCCCCAACGCCACCATGCGTTCGCCGGTGCGGATCTCGGCGGGGGCGGCGCAAGGACACATTCGCTACCAGTTTCGGTTCGCCGATGGCTTGGCGTTTCCGCTGC
This sequence comes from uncultured Pseudomonadota bacterium, assembly GCA_963847165.1. GTDB lineage: Bacteria > Pseudomonadota > Alphaproteobacteria > Caulobacterales > Aquidulcibacteraceae > Vitreimonas. The sequence continues at coordinate 54,688 of CAWJYY010000021.1, read as the reverse complement.
CGCAGAGCGGCGAGCAGCGCGTCAGCCAACAAGGCGCGAGCGCCATTGTCGACATTTGCGGCGCGTGCGGGCCGGGCCTGGCCGCCGATCCGGCCGCACTCGCCAATGCGCGCGCCCCAACGCTATGGATGCAGAGCGATGATCCGCGCCTGCGCGCCATTGCCGCGCCCATCGCTCAGATGGCGATCTCCGACACCCAGAAGATGCGGCTCTTGTTGCAGCGCGCCAAACCTTATGTCGCGCGCCCCGATTATGCCGGACACTATTCGGCGCTCGACACGCTTTCGCGCCGGGCCGGCGATTGCACCGAAGCGGCGGTGTTGTTGGCGGCACTTGGGCGCGCGGCGGGCATTCCCACCCGCGTCGCCAGCGGACTTGCCTATTCGCGTCAGGCTTATTTCGGCGTCAGCAACGCCTTCATGCCGCATAGCTGGACGCTGGCTTATGTCGATGGCCGCTGGCGGAGTTTCGATTTGGCGCTGGAGAATTTCGACGCCACCCATATCGTGCTGACCATCGGCGACGGCGACGCCCGTTCTATCGCCGCCGCCAGTCAGCTCGCGAGCTTATTGCGATTTGACAGTTTGAGCGAGGTTCGCCCGCTCAGTTGAGGCCCACGCTGCGCGATTGGCGTTGTTTGCCGCTCGCCGCGCTGGTTGGGCTTGCGCGGGCGTCTGGCTTTCATAGACGACCGGCAATTCAGGAATGGCCGCGTCTCGATTGTCGCTGACTGGCGCTACGTGCGCGGGATCGTTGACGGCCCCGATCACGGTGATACGGGTGTCGGGGGTTTGCGCCGAGGCCGCGCCGACGCCGAGCGCTGCGATCGCACAGGCGCCGGCCAGCAAGATTTTACGACAATTGGTCATGATGTTTTTCAAGCTCCCTCGTGAGTTGGTGGAGAGAAAAGCTTGTTGTGTTTGCGCGCACGCTTGCAACAGAGCCCCGTTCACTGCTGCGCGAGGTCGCGTGGAAGTGAAGAGGCTTTCGTTTACGCGGCTTTGATCAGAGTCGATTTTTCGAACCGCGCCTTTTAGCAAAGCCGGCTTGGATTAGAGCCCGTTGGCGAGCTTGCGCTTGCGTTCGACGCTCGATGGAATGCGCAGGCTTTCGCGATATTTCGCGACCGTGCGCCGGGCGATGTCGATGCCGCGCTCCATCAGGATTTCGACGATGCGGTCGTCGGAGAGAATTTCTTCCGGCGTTTCGTGGTCGATCAGGCCCTTGATCTGATGGCGCACGGCTTCGGCTGAGTGCGCCTCGCCGCCGTCGGCGGCGTTGATCGAGGCGGTGAAGAAGTATTTGAGCTCGAACACGCCGCGCGCGCATGAGAGGTATTTGTTCGAGGTGACGCGGCTCACGGTCGATTCATGCATCTCGATCGCGGCGGCGACGGTCTTCAGATTGAGCGGCCGCAAATGCGCGACGCCGTTGGACGAAGAAGCCGTCCTGCTGGCGCACGATTTCGCGCGCCACCTTCAGGATGGTGCGGGCGCGCTGATCGAGGCTCTTGACCAGCCAGGAGGCGTTGGCGGCGCACTCGGAGAGGAATTGCTTGTCCTCTTCGCGCATGGCGCTTTTCGACACGGTCGCGTAATAGCGCTGGTTCATCAGCACGCGCGGCATGGTGTCGGTGTTGAGTTCGACCAGCCAGGTGCCGTCCGGGGCGCTCCGACATAGACATCCGGGCGCGACCGTCTGCGCGGCGCCGCCGCCGAAGCCGGCGCCGGGCTTGGGCGTCAGCGCGCGGACCTCGGCGATCATCTCGGTCAGGTCCTCGCGATCGACGCCGCAAATCGTCTGCAGCCGATCGATGTGGCCTTTCGCCAGCATGTCGAGATGGGCGAGCAGCTTCTCCATCGCCGGATCGAAGCGGCCGCGCTCCTTGAGCTGCAGCGCCAGGCATTCGGGAATGTCGCGCGCCATCACGCCGGTGGGCTCAAAGCCCTGCATGATTGTGAGCACATGCGCCACTTGGCCCTCGGTCGCGCCGATGCGGGCGGCGATCTCGCGCAGGTCGCCGCGCATATAGCCCCAATCGTCGACCAGATCGATCAGCACGCCGCCGATCATGCGCTCGACGGGGCTCAGACGCCGGCTTCGGTCAGCTGCGCATCGAGATGTTCGCCGAGGGTCAGATCATGGGCGAGGGTTTCTTCCAGGCCCGGCAGATCGTCGAAGCTCTTGCCGGAGGAAACGCGCGACCAATCGGTGAGGGGCGCAGCGCCGGCTTCGGCCAGTTCGCCTTGGCTCAAATCCGGGGCCATGTCGGCGACGCTGACGTCGAGCGCGGCCTCCACGGGCGTCGTCGCCGGTTTCGAAATCCAAGGCTTGCGCGTCGCCGCCGTCGCTCGTCTTCGGCGCTTCGGTCTGGGTCTCTTCGCGCTCCAAGCAGCGGATTGCGCTCAAGTTCGCCTTCGACGAATTCGGTGAGTTCGACGTTGGAGAGCTGCAGCAGCTTGATGGCTTGCTGCAGTTGCGGCGTCATCACCAGGGCCTGGCCCTGGCGCAGCTCTAAGCGGGGGATCATCGCCATCGCGGACCCCGGCTAATTAAACGTGTCGCCCAGATACCTTTCGCGAACGGTCTTGTCCGAGCGGATCGCGTCTGGCGTTCCCTCGAACAGCACTTCGCCGTCAAACATGATCGAAGCCCGGTCCACGATCTGCAGCGTTTCGCGCACATTGTGGTCGGTGATCAGGATGCCGAGACCTTTGCTCTTCAAGAACAGGATGAGGTCGCGGATGTCGTTGATGGCGAGTGGATCGATACCGGCGAAAGGCTCGTCGAGCAGCATGAACGAGGGCCTTGTCGCCAAAGCGCGGGCGATCTCGACGCGGCGACGCTCACCGCCCGAGAGGGCGGCGGCGGGCGCATCCTTGAGATGATCCACACGCAGTTCAGCCAAGAGCCCGTCGACGATCTCGCGACGCTTCGAGCGGTTGCGCTCGGAGAGTTCGACGATCGCCATCACGTTCTGCTCAACGGTCAGACCACGGAAGATCGACGGCTCTTGCGGCAGATATCCGACGCCGAGCCGTGCGCGCTGATACATGGGCAGCGTTGTGACGTCTTGACCGTCCAACAAGATTTGCCCCTGGTCCACGCGAATGAGCCCCGTGATCATATAGAAGCAGGTGGTTTTGCCTGCTCCGTTGGGGCCCAACAGACCGACGACTTCGCCGCGGTTCAGGAAAAGTGAGACATCCTTCACCACGCGGCGGCCGCGATAGCTTTTGGCTATTCTGACCGCACCCAGCCCGTTTTGGGCGGCCTGGGACTTGGACGAACGGCTTGCAGCGCCCTCAGGGCTCATATCTCACTGCCGCGGCTAAGAATTCGTGAAGCACAGTTCTAATTGGCGCCGGAATTGCCTTGCGGCGGCTCCGTGCCTAGGCACGAACACGCCGCGCACACGCTGGCCGTTCTGCGGGCGGATGGTGGTTTGCCGGGTGCCGATCTGCAGCACCAGGGTCTCCCCCCGGATCACGTTCTCCTCGGACGCCACCACGACATTGCCGGTGAAGGTCACGCTATCGCTGGATGTTTCGTAGACGGCGCGATCGCCGCGCGCCGATTGTTGCGGACGCACGTAATAGACATCGCCTTCCGCGACCATGCGCTGAATGTCGCCCGAGCCCAGGCCGCCATTTTGGTTCTGCCCGCCGCTCGCGGCGGGGGCGGTGGAGCGGGTGAAGTAGAGGGTGATCTGGTTGGCGCGAAGCCGGGCGTCGTTCTGGACGATGTCGACATTGCCGGTCAGCACCAGGCGCCGGTCGCCGTCGAAATATTGGAGATTGTCGGCGGAATAGGAGACCGGGCCGCCATTTTCACTGATCTGCGCATGAGCGGGTGCGGCTGCGGCCATGAAGGCCGCGGCGGCGAACGCAAAGGCCACGGTCTTCATTAGTGCGGCTCCCCATTCTGTTGCCGGCGATCCGGGATCTGTCCCCGGACCCCCCCGTGAAGCACCAGCGCACGGTCGCTCTGCCTCAATTCATAACTGTCGGCCTGGAGCACGCCAAGTGGCCCCGCGCCGGTGACCCCGCCTTGGCCGCTTAGGGTCCCGTGCTCGAGGTCGACGACCATGTTGGGGGTGGAAAAGCGGTTGCCGCCCCGGTCCGAGAACAGCACCTCGCCCTGGAAAACCACCCGCTTGGCCTGCTCATAATAGACCCCGCGCGGGGCCAGCATGATGGTGCCGGCCTCGGTCCGGTAAACCGGGGAATTGAGCAGGATCGGCTGATTTTCGCCTGGCGGCCGCTCGGCGATTTCGGCCGAGAGCTGGTAGGGGCCCGCCGTTGAGCTGCGGCCGATGAAGCGGGGGTTGAGCATCCGCAGCGGTTCGCTGGCGGCGTACTGGCCGGCCTGGAAGCCCCCCTCGACCGCGTAGAGCGCCATGAACACGAAGACCGACGCGATCGAAGCGCCGGCGCCGGCCACGAACAGGCGCCGCAAGCCCGCGATCAGCCGCGAGCGCCGGCGCGCCGCCTTGAGCGAGGAGATGCGCCTGGGCTCCCATACCTCATCGGGGGCGTGGTGGGCGGTGGCCGACATGGGTCCGGCTTGTCGCCTTGTTCCGGGGCGGAAGCAAGGCGCGGGGGGACGCGCGCGCGTTCAGCGCTTGATCGCCGCGCGCGCTTCATTACGGCTGGGTCTAGTCTTGGAGAGAGGGTTCATGGACTTCAATCGGCGCCAAGCGCTGGCGGCGTCTTCGGCCGCGTTGCTTGCCGGCTGCGTCAGCGCGGGGCGCGACACGAGCGACATCATCCTCCATGGCGGGCCGATTTATACCGGCGCGCCTGGCGGGGCGCGCGTTGAAGCGTTGCGCGTCTCCGGTCAACGCATCGTCTTCGCCGGCGCGCTCGCGCAAGCGCGCAGCCGCATGGGCGCTGCGCGCATGATCGATTTGCGCGGCGCGGCGGCGTTTCCAGGATTTGTCGACGCGCACGTGCATTTGGGCGGCGTCGGTCTCCAAGCCATGAGCCTCAATCTGGTCGGCACGCCGTCGATCGCGGCCATGCGGCAAAGCTTGGCCGATTATGCGCGCGCCCATCCCCAAGGCCCGATCATCGGCCGCGGCTGGATCGAGACGCATTGGCCGGAAGGCCGCTTTCCCAATCGCTCCGATCTCGACGGCGTGGTTTCCGATCGTCCGGTTTATCTGCAACGCATCGATGGCCACGCCGGGGTCGCCAATAGCGCCGGTCTTGCGCTTGCGGGGATCAATGCCGCGACACCCGACCCGCAAGGCGGGCGCATCGAACGCGACGCCTCGGGCGCGGCCACCGGCATGCTGATCGACAACGCCAAGGCCTTGATCGAAGACCGGCTGCCGCCGCCGACCCACGAAATGCGTCGCCAAGCCTTGCGGCAAGCAAGCCGCCTCTACGCGCAGCGAGGCTGGATCGGCGGCTGCAATATGAGCACGAGCGGCGAGGAGGCGGCGCTCTTCGCCGAACTCGCCGCGCAACACGATTTGCCGATCCGCACCGATATCTATTTGACGCCCGAGGACGCCGGTCCGGTGCTTGAGCGCGGACCTTATCAAGACGCCAGCGGTCTGGTGCGTGTGTGCGGTGTGAAGCTTTATATGGACGGGGCCTTGGGTTCGCGCGGGGCCGCACTGCTTGCGCCCTATAGCGATCTGGCCAGTACTTCCGGCCTCTTGGTGACGCCCGATAATGTCTTGCGCGATTTCATGGCCCGGGCGCGGGCCGCCCATGCCCAGGTCGCCACCCACGCCATCGGCGATCGCGGCAATCGCATCGCGCTTGACGATTACCAGGCGACCTTCGCCGACGATTTACCGGCGCTTCGCGCCGCGCGCTGGCGTATCGAACACGCACAGATTCTGTCGCCACAGGATCTGCCGCGTTTCGCGCACTTGGGGATCATCGCCTCGATGCAGGCCTCGCACGCAATCTCGGACCTCTATTTCGCGCCGGCTCGGCTTGGCCCGGATCGGCTCGCCGGCGCTTATGCGTGGAATTCATTGCTGCGATCGGGGGCGGTCATCGCCTCGGGCACGGACGCGCCGGTGGAGAAAGGCGATCCGCTGATCGAGTTCTATGCCGCCGCCTACCGACACGACCTGCAAGGCCGCGCCGGACCCGATTGGCGGCTGGAGGAGGCGGTGACGCGCGAGGCCGCCTTGCACGACATCACCTGGGGTTCGGCTTATTCAGCCTTCGCCGAAAACGATCGCGGCGCCCTCGAAGTCGGCAAGTTCGCCGACATCAGCGTGTTCTCGGCCGATCTCATGACCGCGCCGTTCGCCGACATTCCAACCGCGCATGCGGTGATGACGATGGTCGGCGGGACCATCGTGCACAGCGCCTTGTGAGCTTGACGCCAGCGCCCCGCCAACGCCGCGCCAACGCGCCCCGTCAACGCCTCGAGAGGTGGGGCGCTGAGCGCCTATTCCGCGGCGTGCACGACAGCTCCCCCGGCATCGGCGCGCGCCCGCTTCGGCACGGCCAGCGCGAACAGAGAAGCGATGATCAAAAGCGCCAGCAACGCCACAACGATCACCGGGCCGGTCGGAAGATCGAAGAGCATCGATGCGACGATACCGGCCACGTAACCCGCCAGCCCGACCCCATAGCCCACGCCCAGCCGCAGAGGCTCGGCGAACCGTCTCGCCGCCAGCGCCGGTATGATCAGGCTGGCGAACACCAGATAGATGCCGACGAGCTGCACCGATTGCGTCACCACCAGCGCAAACAGCACATAGAAGCCGATCTGGCCAATCGCCTTTCTGGCGGTGAACCAAACCACGAGCGTCAAGGCGTAAAGAAGCGCGATCGGGATCAGATTGGGAAGCGAGACGAAGAGAATTTGCCCGACCAGCAGATCCTTCAGGTTTTCACTGCCGTGCGGATTGTTGGCCAACAGGATAAGTTCGGCGCACGCGGCGACCGCGAACAGCACGCCGATCAGCGCTTCTTGCACCTCCGGCCAAATCTTTTCCGTCCAAGTGAGGACAAGCGCGCCGAGCAAAGCCGCGACAACGGCGGCGGCCTGCACGTGCCAGTTCTGCAGCAGCCCGGCGATGACGGATCCGAGCAGATTGGAACTGGTGGGCGCGGCGCTCAGGCTATCGCTGGGGCCGAAGCCCAACGCGCTCGCTGCGGTGACGCCGAGGCCGGCGACCTGGGCGATCGCCAAGTCGATGAAGACGATGCCTCGGTTCAGCACTTGCTGGCCGAGCGGCACGTGCGTCGCGAGCACCAGCATCCCCGCCAAAAAGGCGGGGATGAGGATGCCGATCTCAAGGTTATTCATTGTCCGATTCCCGAAAGCAGTTTGGTGATGGTGTCGTCGTAGAGGGTGAAGAGGTTGGTGGCCTGCGCATCGCCGCCGACCGTGAACGGGAGCGCGATCGCTGGAATGTGCGCCTGCTGACCGATGAACTCGGAGGGCCGGCTATCCTCGTAAGCGGCGCGGATGACGAAGCGGGCCGGTGATTGCTGCAAACGCTGCAGCACTTGCGCCAGATAGCCGCTGGAGGGCGGCACGCCCGGATGCGGCTCGAGCGGCACGACTTCACGCAAGCCGAGCCAGTTTTCGAGATAGACCCAGGCATGGTGCTGCACGGCGATGGACACCCCGCGCAAGGGCGCCGCACGTTGCGCCCAGCGCGCGATGGCGGCTGTCCATGCGGCGCTCGAAGTCCTGCTGCCGCGACGTGTAGGCAGCCGCATTGCCGGATCGAGTTGCGCAAAGCGCTGCGCCAAGGCGCGCGATACCGGGATCAGAGTGCGCGGATCGGTCTGGATGTGGGGATTGCCGGCGGCGTGGATGTCGCCTTGCGAGCGGTCGACGCTGGCCGGGCGTCTCCATAAGCCGCACGGCGCTGGTGGCGTCGAACGCGCCGGGTTGGCCCGGTGCGATGCGATTGTTGCCGGATTGCTGAATGATCAGCGGCAGCCAGCCGACTTCCAGTTCCGCGCCGGTGCAGACGGAAATGTTGGCGGTGCGCGCACGCGCGATCAGGCTCGGGCGCGCTTGCACTTGGTGGGGATCCTGGCCGCCGACGGTTGCGGTGTAGACGCTGACTTTGTCGCCGCCGATTTCAGTGGCGAGGGCGCCCCATTCCGGTTCGCAGGCGAACACGTTCAGGTTTGCGCTGGCGGGAGTGGCGAAGGCGGCGGCGCCAAAGAGCGCGGCGGCGGCGATGAATAAACGCTTCATGGGAGGAGATCCTTAATAACGGTGCGCGCCGTGCGGCCCGTAGATGACGGTGTATTGAAGGGTGAGGATGTCGTTGCTTTGCGAACTCGCCTGGTCGTGGCTGTATTGCAGCCGCAGACGTCCAAATTCGCTGGTGTCGTATTCGAGCAGCGCGGTCAGATCGAGCGGATCGTGACCGAAATCGTTGAGGTCCGTGCCGGCGAGCAACGCGCCGGGATCGCCGGATTGCAAACCGGAGACGCGAGCGCCGAGGCTCCATTGCGGCATGAATTGATAGACGCCTTGCAGGTACCAGCCGGCATGGGTCTGATCGAAGTCGACGCCGTTGAAGGCGCCGCTGTCGCGCCCGTAAAAATATTCCGCCGCGACCACGAGATTGTTGACCAGCGGATTGCCGTTGGGCGCCCATTTGTAGACGAGCGTCGCAATGCCAAGATCGGTGTCGCCGCTGAAGACGCCGCCGTCCCCATCCACGCGATCGAGCGCGCGCGTGTGCAAATAGGAGAGGCCCGCCAGATACGAGCTGCTGGCGTTGAAGTCAGCGCCGGTGTGCACGAAGGCCGAGTAGGCCCCGACGCCGTTATTGGCGCCGCCGGATGCCGGGTAAGATGCGCCGCGGAACGCTTCGGCGCCGAATTCGAGGAATTGATCGGTCGGCGCGATCCAGCGCACCTGCACGCCGTCATCGCCCATCTGATTGTTGAGGAAGGCGCGATAGGGAAGCGGAGCGTCGGAAAAATTCCAATCGTGGGCGTGGCGTTCGTTGAGATAGCCGATGCCTGAGAGGAAGCGCCCGGCCTTGAGGGTGAAGCCGCCGGGGAGCGCTGTGGTGCGGATATAAGCTTCTTCGAGACCGATCTGATTTTGGTTGTCGATCGAGAAATCGAGAAAGCCGGCCATGAACGGGTCGATGTTGGCGGCGAATGACACTTCCGATTCGCCCAACGAAAATCCGCGCACCGGATGGGCGATGTCGGCGCCGGCGGAGAAGCCGGAAATGCGTTCGCCCTCGCCGGTGTCGTGCTGAGCGGCGGTGAACATGCCATTGAGCACAGCCGCGATGCCCGGATTGTAGAGATTTTGCGAGCTGGGCGCCGCCGCTGGCGGGGGCGCGCTATAGGTGTCGTTGCTGGCTGTGGCGATGGGCGCGGATTGATCGACGGGCGCCGCTGCTTGATCAGCCGCCGCGGATTGCGTTGGCGCCCCCGCCGCGGCTTGATTGCTCGCCGGCGGCGTTGCTGGGGTCACGCCTTCCGCCGCTTCGGCGCGGGCCAGGCGGGCTTCGAGATCGGCGATGCGGGCTTCGTAGTCTTGCCGCAGCGCATCCATGTCGTGACGAAGCGCGGTGATGTCTTCGCTATTTTGCGCAGGCGCGGGCGCTGGTGGTGACGCCGGTGGCGTCTGGGCCTGCGCGTTGGTTGCTCCAAGCAGCGTCGCGGCCGCGAAGGCCCCCGCCGCATAACGTGAAAAATGCACGCTCTCCTCCATCTGATCTAGGGCGACCGGCGCGGCTCGCGCCGATCGCATCGCAAAGCGCGCTACCTGGAGCGCGCTTCAAAGCGAGTTGGGTTGATCAGATGGTTTGCGGCGGCGCCCGGCTTTGCCAATTGTGCGAGCGCGCGCGTTCGATGGGCCGCGCGTGCTCGATGGGGGCGGTGGCGAGGAAGGTGCGCTCGACAAGTCCAAGGCTGGGAGACGCGGAGAGCGCGAACGCGCCCGCTGTCGCCATGGCTTGGCAGATGACGCACGGGCCTTGGCTCGAATCCGAAACCGGCTGCGCTGTTTGCAGATGGGCGTAAGCGCTCGTCGCCGAAGCCGAAGCGAAGACGCCGTCCACGTGGGGCTGGATGACGAGGCACTGGATCGCCAGCGCCAGTACGGCGAGCCATGCGCCGAGCGAGGGCGTGCGGGCCGGTGCGGCCAAGGCGAGGGACTTCTGACCCATCAAAGCGGCGCCATGCTATGGGCGCTCGGCGCTATTGTATAGCATTGGGGACGCTCTACGCGTCGCCCGCGGCCAAAATGCGACAGGGAGGCGAGCCCGTACGGCGAGCCGCCAGCGAACTGCTCGCGAACTACGCGCGCGATCTACTCGTGAACCAGGGAACGCGAAAAGCCGTCGGCGCTCCAAGCTTCGCTGCCGACGCCATGGTGCACGATGAAGAGCCCGTTGGGATCGTATTTTCGTTTCGCCTGCGCCAGGCGCGGGTAATTGGAACCCCAGAACGCCTGGCGCCAATTGCGATTGAAATAATCGCTTTCCGAAACGTAAGAGCCGCCGTTGGGCGCAATTGCGCGGATGGCGCGCGCCGCTTGCGCCACCGCAGCGGCGTTGGCGCGCGCCTGGCGATCGTCATAGGTGAAGCCCGGAATGCGCAGAAACGGCGGCGGGCCGCCGGTGGCGATGATCGCCAATCCGAACGCGTCGAGCGCGTCGGGGTTCATCGCCGTGTCGCGCGCTTGCGCGAGCACATCTGTGGGCGCGCCGGCCAGGCCCTTGTTGAAATGGATGCCGACATCCATCGACCGGCTGGCGTTAAACAGCGCTTGCACGAGTTGATCGCGCCCAGACCCTTCGAGCAGCGATTGCGAGAGCCAGATCGAATCGTAAGCGTGCATGAAGAGGCTGACCTGATCGCCGTCGCCGTCCCACCAGGCATTGTGCGAGGGAACGCCCGGGCGCGGATCGAAGCGCATGGCGTGGGTGTGGGCGCGATGATAGTCGGTGTCCCACCAGCGGCGGGCGGGGCCGGCGCCGATAGTGATTTCCTCGGCGATGGAATAGTCTTGCGGCGAGGCCGCGACCCAAGCCAAGAACGGCGCCCAAAGCCTGCGCGACTCTTCTTCGGTGAGACCCTGGCTGACGAAGGAAAGTTCAAGCGCATTATCGTGGCGCACATGAACCTGTTCGCCCCAGTGCGGATTGAACAAGGTTTCGCGGTAGAAATCGATGAATTGCGCCAGCAAACGCTGAAATGCCGCGTCCGAATTGGCTTTGACGACGCCGGAGGCCCAGCCGAAATTTTCCGGGAGATCGTGGGTTTTCACCGTCACCCGAGTGACGACGCCGAAACTGCCGCCGCCGCCGCCTTTTATCGCCCAGAAGAGATCGCCGTGGCGGCGCTCGCTGCAGAGGCGCACGCCGCCGTCGGCGCAGACAATCTCGGCTTCGAGCAAATTGCTCGCCGCGGTTCCGAAGCGCTTCGACAAAGAGCCGAAGCCGCCGCTTTGAATGTGGCCGGCGACGCCGACAGTCGTGCAACCGCCGCCTTGCACGTAACGCCCGCTCTGGGTGGTCACAACGTCGTAAGCATCGATCCAGAGCGCGCCCGCTTCGATCGTCACCGCCGGCCCGCCAGCGCCTCCACCCGCGGGCGTGAAGCGCTCGCGCATGCGCACCCGGCGCATCGGATGCGTCCAGATCAACAGCGAGTCCGGTGCGTTCGAGGTGCCTTGATAGGAATGGCCGCCGCCTTTCACCGCGATGCGCAAATTATGCCGGCGTGCGAAATTGATCGCCGCCACGACATCGGCGGTGTTGCGGGCGGCGACCGCATAGGGGCTAAGCGATGGCTGCCAGGCGTCGAGCCAGCCCGACACTTGCGTGCCGCCAGCCTGGTCGCCGATGTAAAACGGGTTGCGCAAATAGGGCAGGACGCTCGTGCAGCCCGCGCTCGCGGCGTCCGTATTGCAGGTCCCGTAAAGCGAGGTCGGGCGGATAAGGCGCCCGCCGACGAGATGGTCGAGCTGGCGCCATTGCGAATTGGTCGGCCAGCGCGCATCGCCCGGACGGGCGCGGCGCAGCGGTGTGATCTCAGCGGCCCCGGCGAACGGCGCGCCGGCGAATAATGACGCCGCGGCCAGCCCTTGCAGCAAATCCCGTCTGCGCATGCGTCCTCCTGGCCAATGCTCATAAGCGGAAAAAGGATCCGGGGCGATGGGCCTCCCTCCCAGCGACCCCGCTCCCAGCGACCCCGCTTCCCAGCGACCTCGCTCCCAGCGACGCCCAGCGACCAAGTGAAACTTTGACTTGAGCGCAAGCTCGGCGAAACTGCCCCGCCACCCATTTTGGAGGGGACGATGCGGACATGGCTCATTGCGGCGGTCGCCGCGCTCTCGGCGTGCGCAACTGCGTCCGCCCCGCACATCGACACCGCCGCCGTGCCGGCGTTTTCCCATCCATCCTTATCAGCCGAGGCGTTGGTGGCGCACGTCAATGTGCTGGCCTCCGATGAGTTCGAAGGCCGCGCGCCGGGCACGCATGGCGAACAACTGACGCTCGCCTACATCCAGCGCGCTTATACAGCGATTGGGCTGCAGCCGGGCGTCGCCAACGCCGACGGCTCGCGCAGCTTTCTGCAAGAGGTGCCGCTGACCGGCGCGCTCGTGGACAATTCGCCGAGCCTGAATATCGCCGGCGCCGATGGCTCGCGCGCCTACACGTTCGGCAATCAATTCGTCGGCTGGACCAAACGGGTTGAGGAAAACACAGCGATTGAAAACGCGCCGCTCGTCTTTGTCGGCTACGGCGTCGTCGCGCCCGAGCACCATTGGAACGATTACGCCGGCATCGACATGCACGGCAAAATCGCCGTCATCCTGATCAACGATCCCGATTTCGAAACCGGCGACGATCGCGGCTTCGGCGGCCGCGCCATGACCTATTATGGGCGCTGGACCTACAAATTCGAAGAAGCCGCCCGCCAAGGCGCAGCCGGCGCCATCATTATCCATGAAACCGCGCCGGCGGCCTATCCGTGGTCGGTGGTGCAATCGTCAAACACAACCCAGCAATTCGACGTCGTGCACGCCGATAACGGCATGGGCCGGGTGCAGGTCGAGGGCTGGGTGACCAACGATGTCGGCCGCGAAATCCTGCATCGGGCGGGCCAAGACTATGACGCGCTCAAGCGTCGCGCGCAGACGCCTGGCTTCACCCCCATCGCGCTGGGCTCGCTGCGCGGCTCGGTCACGCTGCATACGCAGATCCAGCACACCCATTCCTACAATGTCGTGGGCGTGTTGCCGGGCACCCAGGCCCCGAACGAGGCGGTGATCTACACCGCCCATTGGGATCATCTCGGGCGCTGCACTCCGGTCAATGGCGACAACATCTGCAATGGCGCGCTCGATAACGCCACCGGCGTGTCAGGTCTGATCGAGCTCGCACGACACTATCGCGAAAACGGCGCGGGCCGCCGCTCCGTCGCCTTCATCGCAGTGACCGGCGAGGAGAAAGGCCTGCTCGGTTCAAGCTATTACGCCGACCACCCAACGTTCACGCCCGCCAATATCGTCGCCGACATCAATATGGATGGCTTGAGCATCTATGGGCCGGCGCACGACATCACCGTCACCGGCTTCGGCAAATCGGAAATGGACGATCTGGTGACGGCGGCGGCGCGGGCGCAGGGCCGGCGCATCCGGCCTGACCCCTTCCCGGAGCGCGGCAGCTTCTTCCGCTCCGATCAATTCAACTTCGCCCGCATCGGCGTGCCGGTGCTTTATACCGGCGCCGGCATCGACCTCTTGAATGGCGGCGAAGCGCGCGGCACGGCGCTGATTAACGACTATGTCGCCCATCGCTATCACTCGCCGCAGGATCAAGTGACCCCGGACTGGGACATGACCGGGGCGACCCAAGACCTGACCGTGCTCTACAATGTCGGGCGCGGACTGAGCCAGAACTCGTCGTGGCCGGCATGGCGTCCCGACGCGGAATTCCGCGCCGCCCGTCAAGCCAGCCATCCCTCGCCCTGAAGCACTCAAATTGACGCGCTCAAGGGCGCCCAGAGAAACTAGGGCGCCCAGAGCACCTCCGGCGCGCGCCCCGGTCGTGCAAAGAGCGCGGCCACGGGGGCCTCTTCGATGCTCTGGGTGAGGGCGGCTTTGAGACGCGCGCGCTTGTCCTCGCCTTGGATCAAAAGCAGCACCCGCTCGGCCCGGTCGAGCGCCGCGCGCGTCAAGGTCAGCCGATCGGCGGCGCCGACGGCCTGCGGCGCGCGGACGCTGGCCAAGGTCTTGGGCGAGCCGCGATCAAGCGCCGCCGCCAGTCCCTCGCCGCCTGGAAACCAGGAGGCCGTGTGCCCGTCGCCGCCCATGCCCATTAGCGCAATGTCGAGGTGGAGCGCCGCATAAGCCGCCTCCGCCGCATCGGGCGAGGGCGAACCCCGATACATTGAAATCAGCTGCGCGCCCGCTGCCAAGGCGCCGGCGAGGGTCCTTCTGAGCAAGCCTTCATTGGAGGCCGGATCGCTTGGCGGCACGCAGCGCTCATCGACGAGGGCGAAGCTGACCTTGGTCCAGTCCAAGCCCATCGCCGCCAACCGCTCATAGGCCGGCCCGGCGTGGTCGCCCCGACAGTGCCGCGCAGGCGCGCCCGCGATTGGCGACGCCTTGGTTCAGCGCCGCGGCGATTTCCTCGGCCGCCCGCTGCATCAGCGCGGCGCGGTCGGGCAACGCCTCAAACGACAGCGTCATTTTATATCGGCGAGCGCGGCCCGCAGCGTCTCGGCGGCTTTGCCGCCAAGCTCTTCATGGGCGAGCGCGAAGGCGGCGGTGGCGCGCAGATAGCCCAGCTTGTCGCCGCAATCATAGGTCCGGCCCTCATATTCAAGGGCGTGAAAGCTTTGGCTCTGCATCAGGCGCGCCATCGCGTCGGTGAGCTGGATTTCACCCCCGGCGCCGGCTTGCTGGGAAGCCAGGAGGTCGAAGATTTCCGGCTGCAGGATATAGCGGCCGCTGATGAAGAGATTGGAGGGCGCGGCCTCCGGCTTTGGCTTTTCCACCATGCCTTTCATCTTCAGCAAGCGCCCGTCACGGCTTTCGGGATCGATGATGCCGTAGAGCTCGGGCTTGTCGGTGGGCTCGACGGCGATGATGTTGGCGCCGACCTTGGCGTAGGCGGCGTTCATCTGCGCCAGGCACGAGGGCTTGGCCATCATCAGCATGTCCGGGAGCATCACCGCGAACGGCTCATCACCGATGAGGTCGCGCGCGCACCAGACGGCATGGCCCAGGCCCAAGGGCGATTGCTGGCGCACGAAGCTCATCGAGCCCGGCGGGCCGCAGATCGCTTTCCAATTCCTGAAGCAGGCCGGACTTGCCCTTCAGGCGGAGCATGTCCTCCAATTCGTAAGCGCGATCGAAATAATCTTCGATCGCGGATTTGTTGCGTCCGGTGACGAAGACGATGTGCTCGATCCCGGCCGCCAGCGCCTCGTCGACCACGTATTGAATCGCCGGACGGTCGAACACCGGCAGCATTTCCTTAGGAATTGCCTTGGTCGCGGGCAGCACGCGCGTGCCCAAGCCGGCCACCGGCAAAACTGCTTTCCGTAGCGGTTTGGAACTCATCAGAGCGCTATCCGTGGTGGCTACATTACTGCGCCGCAACATGGCGCGGGGGTCGCGACGTTAGACCGCAAGGATAATGAAATCGCAACAGCAACTAAACGCAGGATTCGCCTTGAATTCAGGTTTTTCCGTTACGATCTCCCGGAAGCTGCAGAAGACAGCGGGTATGGTGTCGAGCCGGTGACGTCCGTCACAGCGAAAATCTCTTCGGCGCCGCAAAGTAGCAATTGCAACACGGTCAGTCGTTTGTTAACTGACCGCCGCCGCAAGGGAGTTCTTCCACAATGTCGCCCGCCGACGAAAAGTTGAAAGCCACATTCCGCGTAGTCGCCGGGAGTTTCCTGGCTGGCGCTGCGGCGATGGTGATGCTGGGCTTCGTTGCGCCGATCGCGGTGAAGGGCGGCTTGAGCATCCGCGATGCTTGGGCGGCCACCGCCGATCACAATGGCCCCGCCATTCAACCGGTCAATGTCGCGCAAGTCCGCGCCCAGCTCGCCGAAGCTGCGCGTTCGATGGCCGCGGCGCGGCAATCGAGCCAAGCCAGCATCGATCGCCTCGACCGTCTCGCCGGCCGCTAAGCGCTTCACGAAACTTGCTTCACGGGAACTTGAAGGCGGGCGCGTTCCCTCAAAGGATCGATTGCCCAGTCGCGCGCCAATCCTTGCTGAAGGCTTCGAGCCCGGCATCGGTCAGGTGATGCTTATAGAGCGCCTTGAAGATCGCCGGCGGGATGGTGGCGCAATCGGCGCCGGCGAGCGCGGCGTCGCGCACATGCAGCGTGGTTCGGATCGAAGCCGCCAGCACTTGCGTCTTGAAGCCGTAATTATCGTAGATCGCCCGGATTTCGCGGATGAGCTCCATGCCGTCCTGGCCGCCGTCGTCGAGGCGCCCGAGGAAGGGTGAAATGAAGGTCGCGCCCGACTTCGCCGCCAAGAGGGCCTGCACGGCCGAAAAGCACAGCGTCACGTTGACCGGGTGGCCTTCCTTGCTGAGCGTGTGGCAGGCGCGCAGACCATCCGGGGTCAGCGGCACCTTCACGGCGATGTTGGACGCCACCGTCCGGAGCTTGCGGCCCTCGGCCAGCATGCTCTCGTAATCGGACGCCACAACCTCGGCGCTCACCGGCCCTGGAACCGCCGCGCAGATCGCCTTCAGGCCCGTCGAAGAGGTTGCCGCCGGCCTTGGCCACCAGCGAGGGATTGGTCGTCACCCCGTCGACCAGCCCGGTCTGGGCCAGGGTCTGGAGTTCCTTCACATCGGCGCTGTCGATGAAAATTTTCATTTGAGCTCGCTTCCAAGTGTGCTGCCAAGTGTCCCGCGACCGCGTTCGACTGCTAGGGGACCCCAAGCGCGCTCCCGAGTTAAGTCCCGAGTGCGTCTCGAGGGGCCAAGCGCGCGAATCGCCGCTAAGAACAGCCTCAACAGGATCATACTTATGGCAAAAGCTCTTTCCGTCGATGGCGTCGATGTGCGCACCATGGCCAACGCCGTGCGCGCCCTGGCGATGGATGCGGTGGAAAAAGCCAAATCCGGGCATCCGGGCATGCCGATGGGCATGGCCGACGCGGCCACGGTCTTGTTCTCGCAATTCCTGAAATTCGATTCGAGCCAGCCGAAATGGCCCGACCGCGACCGCTTCGTGCTCTCGGCCGGGCATGGGTCGATGCTGCTCTATGGGCTCTTACATCTGACCGGCTACGCCGACATGACGCTCGACGAGATCAAGCGCTTTCGGCAATTGCATTCAAAAACCCCGGGCCATCCGGAATACGGGCACGCGACGGGCGTGGAGACCACCACCGGCCCGTTGGGGCAAGGCGTCGCCAACGCCGTCGGCATGGCGATGGCGGAAGCGCATTTGAACGCGCGCTTCGGCGACGATCTGGTCAATCACCGCACCTGGGTGATCGCCGGCGACGGCTGTCTCATGGAAGGCATCAGCCACGAAGCCATCGCGCTCGCCGGGCGCCAGAAGCTTTCTAAGCTCACGCTCCTCTGGGATGACAATTCCATTTCCATCGATGGCCCGGTCTCGCTTTCCGACAACACCGATCAGCGCCAACGCTTCGCCGCCAGCGGCTGGAACGTGCTCGCCTGCGACGGCCTCGACGCCGAGGATGTGGCGCGGGCGCTGGAGGCCGCCACCAAGTCCGACAAGCCGACAATGATCGATTGCAAGACCGTGATCGGCTTTGGCGCCCCGAAAAAGAGGGCACCGCCCACGCCCACGGCGAGCCGTTGGGCGGCGAGGAATTGGCCGCCGCCAAGAAAGCGCTCAATTGGCCCTACGGCCCGTTTGAAGTGCCCGACGACATTCGCGCCGCTTGGGCGAAGGTCGGTGAACGCGGCGCCTCGGCGCGCGAAGCATGGCAATCGCGGCTGGCGCTCTCTTCGCAACGCAAGCAATTCGACCTCGCCATGGGCGCCCGCAACGGCGAGCCGGCGATCGCGGCGCTGGCTCTGCATGCGCGCAAGATGGCCGCTGAAAAGCCCGCGCTGGCGACCCGCGCCTCCTCAGGCGCGGCGATCGAGGCGATGTTTCCCGTCTGCCCTGAATTGTGGGGCGGTTCGGCCGATCTGACCGGCTCCAACAACACCAAGCCGAAAACCGGGGCCGATGATTTCACCCCGGCCAATCGGCTTGGCCGTTACATCCGTTACGGCATCCGCGAGCACGGCATGTGTTCGGCCATGAACGGCATGGCGCTGCACGGCGGCGTCATCCCCTATGGCGGCTCGTTCCTGTGCTTCACCGATTACGCAAGACCGGCGATCCGGCTCGCGGCTTTGATGGGCGTGCGTTCGATCTATGTGATGACGCACGATTCCATCGGCCTCGGCGAAGACGGCCCCACCCACCAGCCGGTCGAACATCTGGCCGCCTTGCGCGCCATTCCGCAATCTTTACGTGTTGCGGCCATGCGACGGGGTGGAGGCGGCGGAATGCTGGCAGATCGCGCTTGCGCGCCATGACGGCCCGAGCCTGCTTGCGCTTTCTCGCCAGGCCGCGCCTGGCCTGCGCGGCGACGCCAGCGAAAACCTGAGTGCGAAGGGCGCCTACGAGTTGTTCGGGCGCCGAAGGCGGCGCCTCGCGCGTGGCCATCTATTCGACTGGCACGGAAGTCTCGATCGCGGTGAAGGCGCGCGAAATGCTGCAGGCGCAGGGCATTCCGACCCGCGTCATCTCAGCGCCATGCTTTGAATTGTTCGATCTGCAGAGCGAAGCCTACCAGGACGAGATCTGTGGCGATGAGGATGAAATCCGCATCGGCATCGAGGCCGCGGTCGGGCAGGGCTGGATGGAGGCCTTTGGTCTGCACGCCTTCATCGGCATGACCGGCTTCGGCGCCTCGGCGCCGGCGAAGGACGTCTACGAAAACTTCGGCATCACCGCCGAGGCCGTCGTCGATGTCGCCAAGGATTTGCTGGGCTAAGGGATTCGCTGGGCTTAGCGTCGCTCTTGCCCCGCGCCCGTTCGCGCAGCGCTTTCACTTCCTGGGCGCGTTCACGGGGAAGGATGATGACGGTGTCGGGTGTCGCCACCACGATCAGATCACGCACGCCCACCGCGTAAATCGCCACGCCTTCACTGTGCAGCAGATTGTTGGCGCCATCGATGACTTCGCTCTCGCCAAGGGCGACGTTGCCGGCTTCGTCCTGTTCCGAGAGACGCCAAATCTCGTCCCACGAACCGACATCGGCCCAGCCGATGTCGCACGGCACCACCGCCGCGCGCTTGGTCTTCTCCATCACCGCGATGTCGAGGGGCTGCTGACGCGCACGCGCGCGAACGCCTCCGCGTCGATGTGGATTTCAGCGCCGCGGCGCGCGGCCGTTTCCAATGCCGAAAGTGCGGCTTCGCGAATGTCTGCGGCGTCGGCGAATTCCTGCAGCAGCACTTTCGGATTGAAAAGGAAGATGCCCGCGTTCCAGGAATGGCCGCCCGCATCCAGATAGCTTTGCGCGGTGGCTTCGTCCGGCTTTTCGAAGAAGGCGTCGATGGCGAAGACGCCCTCGGCCAATTCGGCGCCGCGCTTGATATAGCCATAGCCGGTCGCGGGCCGGTCCGGCGTGACCCCGAAGGTCACGATCCGCTCGCGGGCGATCGGCGCGGCCCGCTCGATGGCCGCGTGCAAGGCTTCCGGTTTCGCCACCAAATGATCGGACGGCAGCAGCAAGACCAGCGCCTTGTGGTCGATTTCCTCGGCCAGCGCCGCGGCGATCGCGGCGACCGCGGCGGTGTTGCGCGGCATCGGCTCCAGCACCACGGCCGCGGGCGCAATCCCGTTCGCGGCCATTTCACTTTCGACCAGGCCGGCATGGGCGGCGTTGGCCAAGACCAGGGGCGGACCAAACGAGAGCGCCCCGACTTCGCCGCGCACGCGGCTCAAGGTCTCGGCGAACATGGTGCCGGAACCGCCCAGTCGGTGAAACTGTTTTGGCTTAGCCTCGGTGGAGAGGGGCCAAAGCCGGGTCCCTGCGCCGCCCGACATGATCGCGGGGATGATCTTATGGTGCATAGCTCCCGCCTGCTTGCGTCGCGAAAGACCTGCATGCAAGTCGGTCAAGTGAAGAAACGCAAATTCAGTTCCCCCTTTCCACGCGATCGCGAGCACCGCCCATGACGCAAATTCCGTTCGCCCGCGTGCGCAGCTGGATGTTCGACGAGGCGCTGCCGTTCTGGGCGGACCATGGGATTGACCGCGATTATGGCGGCTTCCTTGAAGAGCTGAGCTTTGCGGGTGAAGCGACCGGCGTCGATTTCAAGCGGGTCCGGGTGATCGGCCGCCAGCTCTACGCCTTCTCGCATGCGGCGCTCTTGGGTTGGAGCCCGGGTCGGGCGCTTTCCGATCGCGCCTATCAATACCTGATCGCCAAAGCGCGAACCTCGGATGGCGGATGGGCGCGGCTCTTGACGCGCGAGGGCGAGATCAAGGATCCCACGCCCGATCTTTACGACATCGCCTTCGTCATGTTCGGGCTTGCCTGGCGCTACCGGCTGACCAAGGACGCCGACGCCCTGCAACTTGCTCACGCGACGCTCGACTTCGTGCAGCAGAAAATGCGCGGCCCGCTTCGAGGCTTCTGGCAATGGCTGCCTCCGACCGGCCCCCGCCTGCAGAACCCGCACATGCACACGATCGAAGCCAGCCTTGCGCTCTTCGACGCAACCGGCGAGCAGCGTTTCCTCGACCAGGCCCGCGAGATCGCGGCCTTGTTCAGCGACGTCTTCTTTAATGGCGCCACGCTCGGCGAGCGTTTCAGCGATGACTGGCGGCGCATCGCGCCTGGCGAAAGCGGCGCCCCTGGCGAAAGCGGCGCACTTGAGCCCGGGCATCATTTTGAATGGGCCTGGATCCTCGCCCAATATCAGCGCGTCACCGGCGAGGACATGACCGCGTTCGCCCGCGCCCTCATCGCCTTCGGCGAAAAAGGCGTCGATCCCAACACCCATATGACCATCGACGCCATCGCCGAGGACGGGAGAGCGCTTCAGCGCTCATCGCGCAGCTGGCCCAACACCGAGCGGATCAAGGCGCATCTGGCGCTTTTCGAACTCACCGGCCGCGATCCATCGGCGCCGGTGAGCGAAACGCTTGATCTCTTGTTTAGCAGATATCTGGCCGTCGAGCCGGCCGGGTCGTGGATGGATCAGTTCGATGGCGAGGGGCGCGGCATCGCCAAGGCCGTGCCCGCTTCGATCCTCTACCACTTATTCTTGTGTTTTTCGGAAGTGCTGCGGCTAGAGCCTAAGCTTGCTCAGACGCCGTAAAAGTCGCGGTACCAGCTGACGAAGCGCTCAATGCCGGTCTCGATCGGCGTGCGGGGCGCGAAATCGACGGCGGCGGCGAGATCGTCGACATCGGCGCAGGTCGCCAGCACATCGCCCGGCTGCAGCGGCGCCATGCGCTTAATCGCTTTCTTGCCGATCTTGTCTTCGATGACCTCGATCAGCCGCATCAGCTTCACCGGCGAATGATTGCCGATATTGTAGATGCGATAGGGCGCGTTCGAGGTGGCGGGATCGGGATGAGCCCCACTCCAGGCCGGGTTCGCTTGCGCCGGCTTGTCGCCGACCCGGACCACCGCTTCGACGATATCGTCGACATAAGTGAAGTCGCGCTCCATCTCGCCATTGTTGAAGACTTCGATCGGTTCGCCGGCGAAGATCGATTTCGTGAACGAGAACACCGCCATGTCTGGGCGCCCCCATGGCCCATAGACGGTGAAGAAGCGCAAGCCCGTCACCGGCAGCCGGAAGAGGTGGCTATAGGAGTGCGCCAAAAGTTCGTCCGCTTTCTTGGTCGCCGCATACAAGCTGACGGGATGGTCGACGTTTTGATGCACCGAGAACGGCATCGCCGTCACCGCCCCGTAAACCGAGCTCGATGAAGCGAACACCAGATGCTTGACGGCGTGGTGGCGGCAGGCCTCCAAGAGGTTCACGAAGCCTTCGATGTTCGACTTCACATAGGCGTGGGGATTGATCAGCGAATAACGGACGCCGGGCTGGGCGGCCATGTTGAAGACGAGGTCGAAGCGGTGGGTGTTGAATAGCGCCTGCAGCGTTGCGTTATCGGCGAGATCGGCTTGCTCGAACGAAAAACCTTTTCGCGCCGTGCAAACTCTCAAGCCGCGCGCGCTTCAGGTTCACATCGTAATAATCGCTCATATTGTCGATGCCGACGACGTTGCGGCCTTCATCGAGAAGCCGGGCGGCGAGGTGATAGCCGATGAAGCCGGCTACGCCGGTGACAAGTGTGGGCGCCATTCGCTCAATCTCTAGTCCTGCTAGGCGTTCGCTGCGTAGGGGCCGTGGGGTGCGAAATCAACCGCTCAAGCCCTTGGGGCGGTTTTCCCGGGCGCTGCCGCCGCCACAAGTGCTGCGGCGAGGAAGAGGGCCGCGTCCCACCATTCCTGCCAGATGCCATAGCTCAAATTGGCGATGACGCCTGCCGCCGCCATCGTTGCGGCAGCCGCAGCAGCTTGTGCACGGTTAACCAGGAGACGCGACAGCACCCATCCGCCGCTCAACAACACAGCCGCCGCGAGAACCGCCCCGACCGCCCCTGTCTCAAACCATACCTGCATGCTTGCGCTGTGGGGGTGGAGAGGGATTGCGGCGGTGTAGAAATCGCCGCGCACGTGCAGTGGCTGCGGGGCGGTGCGAGACGCGTCGAGCCCATGCCCGAACCAGAAATTCTCGGGAATGCGACCGGCGACGTATCGCCAGATCACGACACGCGCAGCTGCAGTCTGAGGCAGCGCATCGACAATGCGTTGATCTGAAAAGAGCATTGGCGTCACGAATGGCCCGAACAGCATCCATACGCTGAGGCCGCCGCTGACGCTCAAGCACGGCAGGACGCGGAGCGAGAAAGGCAAGCGCAAACACGATCGCACCGAAGCCGAACGCCACTGCATTGGCGAGTTCGTTGAACTGCAGCGAAACCGGGCGCCGCCGATCACAAAGCAATGCGGCCGCGCCGGCGATCCGCGTAGCCGTAGCGCCGCCCCAGGCCATCAATCCGGCTGCGCCGGCCCAGGTCATCAACACGACCACTGAGCTGGCCCGGCCAGTGGTGCGGTCGATATCCCAGGTCCGAATTCGGGATGGAGGGCGTGACTGATGGGGCCGTCCCAAGAGCGCCTCCGCCCCAAGCAAGCCCGCCAAAACAAGAAACGCCGCCAGGCCGGCCGCGCTGGTCAGCCGTCGGGCCGAAGGTTCGGCGCATGCCGCTGCCCGCGAACATCAGGCCGCCCGCCAGCGTCAGCCAAAGCTTCAGAGCCTGGATGTGGTCGGGATAGATCGACCAGAGGCATGACAGCGTCGCCCAGCCCGCAAACGCCAGCAGAAATAGGAGCGGCAACGGCCTTTTTTCAATAACTTGCCGCACCAGCGAGGGCCGAAAGGAGAGATACCCTGCAACGCTCAAGAAGGCCGACACCCCGAGCACCGCGACGGTTGAGAGCCATGGCAGCAGTGCGAAAAAGAGCATGCGCGACCAGGCGCCCAAATCGAACCGCATCTTCACGAGCGTCACCCTCCGCTGGGGGGCAGCGATGTCACGGCGTTAAAACGCGTGGCAACATTTCAGCATCGTCACCGGAGAAGTCCGCCTTAGCGCTTGGCGCCGCTACGGATTTAGGCTTTGTTACAGGCTCGGCGTGTACAGCGGTCCCCATTGGAGCGCTGCCCACGGATGCGCGGCGGGAGCATTACGATGGCAGAACGGCCGGATTATAGTCGCGAAGTCCGCGACACGATCGTTAAGTCCAGCCTCACCGGCGTCGCCGCCACAGTCATTGCGGTCACCGCATTTTCGCCCGCCGGCTTCGGCGGCGTCATCGGCACCAGCGTTGCGGCCGGCCTTGGTCTCGATCGCACCGCGCGCGCGAGCGACGATCCCTATGCGCACTTGCCGCCGTTCCCGTCGCCGCTGTCGCAGACCGAACTGACCGACATTCGCGGCGAGCTCGCCCGCACCGCGGCTTCGCTCGAGATCACGCGCGCGGCGACCGAAGGCAAAATCGAGTATGTCCGCACCATCGCCGAGCGCGACGGCATCAACACATCGATGGCCGGCTTGCGTCATGCTCGCGTCGATGACGGTGACGACCACCTCGCTCGCCGCGCCGACGAGTTCCTGCGCCAGAGCGGCAACAAGCTGCGGCGGTGCCGGCGGCGCATCGCGATGGCAATCTCGAACTCGCGGGACTCTTGCTGGCGCACGAGAGCCTATAGCCACACTCGTCAAAATTGAGCGTGGTCGCGCCAAGGTTTACGTGGCTCGAATTGCTTTTCAAAACATCCGAATTGGCGTTGGCGGGACCATACTGAAGTGACAGGTCGTGTCCTCGTCACGGGCGCATCGGGCTTTATCGGATCGGCCCTCTTCGAAGCGCTTTCGCGCGATGGCATCACCACACGCGCCGCCTTTCGCTCGCTGCCGGCGGATCTCCCCGTATCGCAGGACTGCATTGCCGTTGGCGATCTCAGTGCATCCACAAACTGGAAGCTGGCGCTTAAGGAGGTCGATGTCGTTGTCCACCTAGCGGGGCCCGCCCATGGCCGTTTCAGCGATGCGGCCTTGCACGAGGAGATTACACGCGCCACGGAAGCGCTCGCGACGCAGGCTGAGGAGGCGGGCGTCCAGCGATTTGTTTATGTGAGTTCGATTAAGGCGGTGTGCGCTCGAACGGTCGGCGCTCCCGCTTCTGAGGACGACCAGCCCTTCCCCGAAGGCGCCTATGGGCGCTCCAAACTAGCGGCCGAGGCGGCCGTCATGGGCCGCTCTGCGCTTCATCCTGTCGTCTTGCGACCGCCTTTGGTGATAGCGCCGGACGCGAAGGCAAACTTCGCAAAGCTGATGAGACTCGTGGCCAGCGGTATTCCTTTACCTATTCGCGGCATCGCCAATCGGCGCAGTTTGTTGTCTCGAGCGTCACTGGTTGAAGCGGTCTGCGCGCTCGGCTTGAAGAAGGAGGGGCCCACTGGGATCTTCCATGTCGCCGATCGTCCCGCCCTTTCAACGTCAGCAATGGTGGAGGCGCTGAGCGCTGGCATGGGCCGTCGTACAACCATGCTCACATGCGCTGAGGCGTTGCTGCCCCGACAGCTGACTGAGAGTTTGGAGGTTGATGACACGCGTCTCCGGAGCAGCATTGGCGAGGCTTGGTCGCGCGATGCGCGATCGGCTGTGTTCGCGTGCGGAGCGGCTTTTAAGGCGCGAACTCTGTGAAGCCAACCAAGATTCTCTTCCTGGCCACTGAGGATTGGTTTGTGGCCTCGCATTTTCGACCATTGCTTGAGCGCGCCCGAGCCGATGGATTTGAGGTCGTTATAGCGGCGAGAGATTCAGGCGCTTTTCAAGAGCGCGATGGGTATAGGATTGCTCCGATGCCTTTTGCCCGGCGTGCACTGGCGCCAGGCGATGTGTGGCGCGAGGCGCGCGCGGTGCAGAAACTGCTTGAGGCCGAGCAACCCGATCTGGTTCACGCCATCGCACTAAAGCCAATCACGCTTGCGCTCCTTGCACGGGTGGTCGAACGCACACCGACAGTGATGGCATTGACAGGCCGAGGATACCTTGAAGCGCGCGGCGGCTGGCGGCGGATCATCCTCGACGCCATTGCGAAGCGCATGCGAGCAGCCGTCGCCAGGGGCGATGCTTTGCTTCTCACCGAAAACGAGGCCGACCAACGATGGGTAGATGCGGGAACCGCGTTGCCGACCGAACGCATGATACTGATGCCGGGAGCGGGTGTTGACCCTGACGTGTTTCATCCGTCGCCGGAACCTCCGGTGCCGCCGATCGTGGTGGGGATTGTCGCGCGTCTTGTCCGCTCCAAGGGGATTGATCTCGCCGTGTCCGCGGTAACGCGGTTGCGTGGGGAAGGTTTGGCGATCGAATTGCGCATCGCCGGCGCCGTTGATCTCGACAATCCGGAGCATGTGACCGAGGCTGACCTTGCATCATGGCGCTCAATGCCCGGTGTTCGCCTCGTTGGCCGAATTTCGGATGTCAGCGCCTTCTGGGCCGGCGCTCACATAGCTTGTATTCCTTCGCGCGGAGGCGAGGGCTTGCCGCGTTCGTTGCTAGAAGCCGCCGCGTGTGGCAGGCCCGTCGTGGCGAGCAATACGCCTGGCTGCGCAGACTTCATTCACAGGAGCCAAGCCGGCCTTTGCGTGGCGACGAACGACAGCCCTGCGCTCGCACACGGACTGATGGAACTGATGGGCGATGGCGATGGCCGGCTACGTATGGGAAGAGCTGCGCGCGAGGCCGTGGTATCGCAGTACACCGTGCATCATGCCGCCGATCGCGCGGCGGGCGCTTGGCGCACATTGCTCGCCTCGCGGTGACCGATGGCCAAGCGGTTCCTTATTTGGTTTTGGTCAGGGAACAGCGGCGGCAGCGCGTTTTCTGTCAATCTAGCGCATCGGCTGCGTTTGCAGTTCGGTGCGGGAGCGGTGACGCTTTCATTGCGCGCCGACGATCCAACCTTGACGCGTGCACGCGACGAAGGGTTCAACGTGCTCTCGGCGGAGGTTGTCTCCGATCGCCGCCGACCACTAACGACAGTTGCCACCCTCGCCCACAGCTGGAGCGTACTAGCCGAACACGCGTGCGATGCCGACTTAGTAATCGTTCCAATGAACTTTGCCTCCGCCGCACCGCTCAGTGCGAGGCTGAAGCAGCCGCTCATCTATTGCGCACACGATCCGGAACCACACCCCGGCGATTATGCGCGCGCGCTGCAACGCATAACGCAAACTGTTTTGCTGCACCGCGCGCGTCGCGTCGTGGCGCTCTCCGAGTATGCGGCCGGTCGTTTGCGCAGGCTTGGCGTTGGGGCAAAGAGGCTGAAAGTTGCCCCGCTCGCCTCGGTGTTTGAGCCGCAGCCGCAATTTGTGCGCGCGGACGGCCCGGTGCGGCTGCTGTTCGCCGGTCGCATGATCCCTTATAAGGGGGTCGACATCCTCGCCGATGCGCTGGTGCGTCTTTCGCTGCGCGACGATTGGCGACTGACGGTTGGCGGCTCAGGCCCGGCTCTCGATGAGGCAACGGCGAGGCGGTTTACCTATCCACAAGTGGAGCGCGTAATGCGCGACTGGCTGAGCGACGCGGAACTGGATGCGCTAATTGCTGGTTGCGATGTTCTGCTTGCGCCATATCGTTCTGCGACGCAATCCGGCCTTGTAGCGCGGGCGCTGGCGTATGGTAGGCCATGTGTCGTCACACCTGTCGGCGCCCTCCGCGAACAGATTTGCGGCGATGCCGCCGGCTTGGTTGCGGAGGGCTCGGGGGGCGCGGCCTTCGCCGCTGCGATGGAGGCGGTGCTGGATCGTCCGCGTGAACTTGCAAAAAAGGCTGCTGCTGCGCTTCGCCTCGCCCGCGCGGCGTGGGAACATGATCACTGGGGCTGGCTCAGTGAGCTCTGACAGCGACCGGGGATCGCTCCACTCGTGCGCCTCGAAATTAATAGCGCGCAAACACAGGGGATTGGCTTGGGTGATCTGATCGGAGAAGTCGTTGAGAGCGATCTCTACTGTATTCGCCGCGGTGAGTTCGAGCGCATCGCGCGGCTGAATGGCGCGCGCACCGATGGCGTTGCGCTCTACGCCGACATGGCGCGACTTAATGCGCTGTACATGATCGCTAAAGCGGGGTCAGGGCACATCGGCTCATCGTTCTCCGCGCTCGACATCGTCGCTCATCTCTATCTGTTGGAACTGGGTGCCGAGGACGTCTTCTTCTCCTCGAAGGGTCACGACGCGCCCGGCCTCTACGCCATTCTGATCGCGCGCGGCGTGCTGCCTGAGGAGAAGCTGCATACGCTGCGCCGATTGCACGGGCTGCCTGGCCATCCCGACATTCATACGCCGGGCCTGGTCGCCAACACAGGCTCGCTGGGCATGGGGATATCTAAGGCCAAGGGCATGGTTGAGGCAGCGCGGCTAGAGAACCGCAAGCTGCGCGTCTTTGTCATGACCGGGGATGGCGAGTTGCAGGAAGGGCAGATCTGGGAATCTCTAATTTCCGCCGCCAATCGCAACATGGGCGAGATCACCGTCATCGTCGATCACAACAAATTCCAATCGGACTACGCTGTCTCCCGCACATCAAACCTTGGCGACATTGAAGCCAAGTTCGCCGCCTTCGGCTGGGTTGTGCGCCGCGTCGACGGCCATGACCAGGACGCGCTTGCAGCCTGTTTCGACGACCTGCGCGGAGAAACCGAACGCCCAAAGGTGATTATCGCCGACACGGTGAAGGGGAAGGGGGTGTCCTTCATGGAGGGCACGGCCATTGACTCCGACGTCGAGATGTTCCGCTTCCACTCCGGCGCGCCGAAGGCCGAGGAATATCAGCGCGCGGTACTTGAAATCGAAACCTCGATCGCGCGTAGGCTGACGGCGCTTGCCGCCACACCTGTGCAAATCGATATCGAGCCGCGCCCGGTCACAACGCCATCAGGCGTCCAGCAGAAGCAGTTGTTTCCCGCATACACAGAAGCGTTGATCGTCCTCGCGGAGCGGCATAGGAGCCTTGTCGCGCTTGACGCCGATCTTATCCTGGACATGGGCCTCATCGCGTTCCGCAATCGCTTTCCGGAGCGCTTTATCGAATGTGGCATCGCCGAGCAGGACATGGTGAGCCAAGCAGGCGGCATGGCGTTGGGCGGGCTACTGCCCGTCGTGCACTCGTTTTCGTGTTTCCTCGCGACGCGGCCGAACGAGCAAATATACAACAACGCCACTGAGGGAACGAAGATCGTCTATGTTGGAGGTTTATCAGGCGCGATCCCCGCGGGTCCGGGGCATTCGCACCAAAGCGTGCGCGAGATTTCCGCGATCGGCGGCATACCCGGCATGGTGATGGTCGAGCCGTGTTGTCCGGAGGATGTCGCACCGCTCTTACGCTGGTGCGTCGAGGAGCACGACGGCCCGAGTTTCCTGCGCATGGCGTCGATCCCCTATGCAACAGCGGCGGCGCCGCCGCGCCCGGGGCAACGTGCAGGAATTGTGTAGTGGCATGGCGGCGAGCCGTCGCTTCGATCGGCGGCTGGGTGTGGTCCAGGCAGCACAACCACGCCTTCGCTAGGTTGAACCCGTAGGCGAGCTCGATCAACCAGGGAATCCGGTCGCCGGGGAACCTCACCGCGCATTCGATCGGATACGCGCGCTCGGCATGAATACGCCATTCCGAGTGCACCAGCCCGTCACTCACATGCAGGGCCGCCACCAGCCGCCGGGCGCTGCCGATGAGCAGCGCGCGCAATGGGCCCGGTAGCGTCGCCGGAACCCGGTGGGCCATCTCGGGGAACCAGGGCAGCTCGCCCACGGTCTTTTCGGTGATGTTGGTGAACACGATCTCGCCGTCGGACACCAGCAGCTCCACCGAGAACTCGGGGCCGGTCAGATACTCCTCGACCAGGTAGGTGAACTCCAGCGGCCGGTCCAGCGGCTTGTGGGTGCCCTCGTCGGTGCCGACTGATTCCGCCCACGCCGCAGGGATGTCGGCGGCCTCATTGATGTAGCGGACTCCCAGCGACCCGTTGCGGTTTCGCGGCTTCAGCACGATCGGGCGGCGCTGGCAGAACTCGAAGAACTCGCCCACCTCGGCCGCGTCGTCCACCGGGCG
The DNA here is from genome assembly GCA_963847165.1 of uncultured Pseudomonadota bacterium. GTDB lineage: Bacteria > Pseudomonadota > Alphaproteobacteria > Caulobacterales > Aquidulcibacteraceae > Vitreimonas. Next base: position 24,986 of record CAWJYY010000021.1, on the reverse strand, counting down.
GAACCGCGGCGTCGGAAACCCGGCATCGGCAAGAAGGCGACGGAATTCCAGCTTGTCCGTGCACGCCTCGACGGCCTTCGCCCCCGGGTGGCCCAAACCGAGCTTGCCCGCGATCGCTGACGCGACCCGGACCGCGTGCTCCTTGCCCGGCAACACCGCATCGAACCCGACTCGCGCATGCCAGTCCACGCCGACCTCGACGGCCTCATCGCTGAGCACGTAGCGGCCCGTGCTGATTTGGGCGATGATCGGATGCTCGAATTCGCCAGGGTGGGCCTGTAGAACCGACGGCTCCACCAACAGATACACCTGCGGGGCGTCCACGCCGATGCGCGCCAGCGCGTCGATCAGGCCTGGGCTGTGCCCAATCACCAACACCCGCCGCGTCATCGGAACCCTCCGTCGGCGCCGCCGCGCGAGGCCAGCGCCAGGCCCTCCGCCACTGTCCTGCACCTCATGCGCAGTGCCGGCGATTGCTCGTTGCTCATGCAGCGGCCTTGGGTCCGTCGCGGTGCTCGCGCATCCATTCCACGGTGAGCGCGAGCCCTTCGGCCAGCGAGACGCGCGGCTTCCATCCCAGCAGTTCGACGGCCCGGCTCATGTCCGGGCATCGGAACGGTGCGTCGTCCTCGCGGCCTTCGACCACCTCGAGGTCACCGGCGCCCGCGAGTCTGATCACCATTTCGGCAAGCTCTTTGATGCTCACTTCCTCGCCCGCGCCGACGTTGACCGGCCCGAACTCCTCGCATTCGAGCATCGCGCATATCGCCTCGACCGCATCGGAGACGTACAGCAGGCTGCGGGTTTGCGTCCCGCCGTGCAGGCCCAGCGTCTTGCCCTCCAGGGCGGCCGCGCAGAACGCGGGCACTACCCGGCTGTCACCGGGCCACATGTGCGGGCCGTACACGTTGAACGGGCGCACAACCGCCGCGCGCACTCCTTCGCGGCGCTGGTAGGCGATGGCGGCGGCCTCGGTGAACAGCTTCGTCACCTCGTACGCCGAGCGGGGCCCCGGGTCTACCGCGCCCCGGCAAGTCTCGGCCTGCGGGTGGGTGCGGGTATCGCCGTATACGTCGCTGGAGGACGCCAACACAATGCGCGCCTCGTGGGCGGCCGCCACCTCGAGGGCGTTCATCGTGCCGACCGATCCGGCCCGCAACGTCTCGATCGGCATTCCGGAATACATCGCGGGCGCGGCCGGGCAGGCCAGATGCACGATCCCGGTGACCTCCTTCAGGTCGGCGAACACGCTCCGATCGGTGATGTCACCGATCCGAATCCAGAATCCGCGGTGACCGATGGTCGGATCGAGATTTTCTCGATGGCCGGTCGAAAGGTTGTCGATCACGGTCACCTCGTGTCCCTGATCCAACAATCTGAGTGCCAGGTGGCTGCCGATCAGACCGGCACCGCCGGTAATCACCGTATGCATGGGTTATCACTCCTCTGTGAATTGACAATCAGAGCAAGGGTTTTCAGCGCATTGTGGCTTGCACGGGAGGGCGCGGAGACCGGCCACTACTCGCTGCATGAGATCGGCGTCGGTCTCCCGGTCGAATGCTTCGACCGGGACCGTTCCGGGCGTGCGCCGGGGTAGGGGCGGCCTGTGGCTGGTGATCACGATTCCTCGAAAAGTCGATGGCACGGCAGCGGGCGCATGCTCACTGATACCGCCCTGTCCAGCCGGACCACCGCCCGGTCATGCCACCGCGCCATATCTGTGACGAAGGCCCGCGCGGCGGATTCTTCGGCGCGGAAGTGCAGCGGCGGCAGGGCGGGAAACTCGACGGTCACGTGCATCTGCATGTCGCTGCCCCTTCCTGCCCGGCTGTCCGCTGTCCGCGTTCAGTCGTCTATTCCGGCTGCGACGTAGGCGTGAGCTGCCAGGAAGCGCCTGCACTGGGGGCCGTGGGCGGCGTGCAGTCGTAGCACCGCGTATGCCTCGTTCGAGGTAGCGAACCCACTCGGATCGGTCGCGCAATCGCGATGGGTGACCTCACACAACGACATATCCAGCATCAACACGCCGCCTCCTCGGTCTCCAGTTCACCGGGTCTAGTGCTCGGAGTCGGGGCGTAACCCCCGTCGTGGTGGTCCGCGTGTGTGCTCTGTCCGTCTCGGACGTGACCAGGTTTGCCGATACCTGCCTCGATCAACGTGGTGAGCCCCGCGGCGAACAGCCGCGTCCGCTCGGAAGCCTGCGCATCGGGGAGCAATTGCTGGCGGCTACGCCGAGGCATTGCGTGGGTCGCGGCGTCAGCTCCGGTGCCAGGAAATCGTTCCGGCTGTGGGTTGTCAGTGTTCATTCGTTGCCTCATCTCTAATATCGCTGCTGGGCAATAGATTTCGATCAACCGAAGAGATCCAGGTGTACCTCTGGCGACGGCGTGCAGCGGCACTCGATGACGGATGATCGGCGATGCTTCTGCGTGGCGATATGGGCAGCAACAACGGTGAATCCTGGGGCGAGGCGAGGCGATGAAATTCGGAAGTCCGCTGCTGGCCACAGCGGAAACACAGCCGCGACCAGGCCGTCGACAAACAGGGCCGAAAGACCGACCGCGTCCGACCAAGATCCGTGTCGAACCGGTCCGCTCACCGATGCGCATCCCTTGCCTCCGTGTCGCTCCGAGGCTGGACGGTCGCCGACCACCGGGCACAGCTAAAGGTAGGTTCGGTTGCGTGCCCATCGAAGGGCCTGCTGCGCATAATTTCTATGCGCGGCATACATATTCGTCTCCCGTCGAGCACGTCACGGGATAGCCTTGACGACTGACGAGAGATACCGCCAACGATCAGGCAGGACCACGGATCATGCGTCGTGGCGCACCACGGTTTTGCGTACTATGCGGGACGCAGCTGGCCCGCGACAACAATGCGTCGTCATGCGCGATGTGTGCCCGCGTTCACGATGAATCGCCACGCTTTCCGGCAAAGGTGTGGCGAACCGACATAATGCGAGCGGCGCTGGCCAAGAAGGACATGGGCTCTGTGGTCTACGCCTATCGGCATCTGCCGGTCCACGGGCGCCGACCGATACCACAAGAGGTCGTCGCCCGGTGGTTGCATATCAGCCAAGGGCAACTCAGCCGTATAGAGAGGGGGCGGAACCACGCACGCGATATCGACCAGCTCGCGCATTACGCTCGGACTTTGAGGATTCCGCCCAGCCTACTGTGGTTCGAGGTAGACGATGCAGGATCACCTCGCCCGGTCGTTTCATCGACCGATCAGGTTGTGCTGCCCAGCGGCAAACGCGTGCCCGCAGCCGTTGTCCCCACTGCGCTGCCACTGGCAGAAGCACAGCTACTAGCGCTGGAACAGTATGCGAGGATGGACATGCTTGCGGGGCCGCACTCGTTGCTTCCCGTGGTCGCGCATCAAATCGCCTTCATCGATCAACTTAGAGCGGGCAGTCGTGGACGCACCCGTAACGAGCTGCTGTATGTCTCGGCTCGCTACGCCGAGTTCATGGGCTGGCTCGAGCAGGACGCGGGCGACCTCTCAGCAGCGATGTCGTGGTCGAATAAGGCCTACGACATGGTCAAGGAGTCTGGTGACCGCTGCTTCATCTCCTACATCTTCATGCGCAAAAGCAACATCGCTACCGACGCTGGGAAACCCGCACTCGCGGTGTCCTTCGCCAATGATGCGCTGGCCGATTCGGGCGCGTTGACGCCCCGCCTGCGGGCGGTAGCGCTGCGTCAGAAAGCCAACGGCGATGCCGCCGTCGGGGACCTTCAGGCTTGCTCCGACGCTCTGAACCAGGCACTGGAGGAGGCTGCGGCGGGGGAAGAAACTGCCGATCTCGCCGGGTACTGCACTCCAGAGTTCATTTCGATGGAGGCATCGAACTGCTATGTGCAACTCGGTCACCCTGAATTGGCGTTGACCACTCTGCAAGACGTTCTGGCCGGTTGGCAACCTGACAGCCGCCGCGACCTCGGCTTGGGCATGGCCCGCTTAGCTACCGCCTACGCGGGTACCGGGCAGCCCGATGAAGCGCTTCAGGTCTCCCAACATGCCCTGACGATCGTTGCCGACACCCGATCCAGCCGCACTGCGGGCCAGCTGCGACGCTTATCCACGCAGTTGACCGCCTCGGGTGCGTTCGACCACGCGCAGGAGCTCGACCGCCTGCTGAAGATGGTGCTGCGCCGATCCGCCAAGCCTGATGAGTACTGAGAAGGAGCATCACCGTGGACCTACCCACCGTCACCTCCACCGACCTGGCAAGGCTAGCGGCCGGCGTTGCGGTCCTTCCGGTCGGGAGTTTCGAGCAGCATGGTGACCACCTCCCGCTGACGACCGACACCCTCGTGGCCTGTGACATCGCGTCCCGGCTCGTCGACACGTACGCCTTGCACCCGCTGCCGGTGATCCCGATTTCTTGTTCGCAGGAACATGAAGGCTTCCCCGGCACGGTGAGTCTCACGGCCGCCACCCTGATCGCGGTGATCAACGACATCCGGGATTCGCTGGCACGCCAGGGGATTCACGCGCTGGCCGTCATCAACGGGCACGGCGGCAACTATGTGCTGTCCAATATCGTGCGCCAATCCAATGTCGACGGTCCCCGCCTGACCCTGTTTCCAGGCAAGGAGGAATGGACCCGAGCCCGCCAGGACGCGGGCATGACCAGCAACGGCCACGACGATATGCACGGCGGCGAGCTGGAAACCTCGATCCTGCTGCACACCCACCCGGAGCTGGTCCGCGACAGCTACACCAGCGCCGATTACGAGGCCAAAGACCGTGAGCACCTGCTCATCACCGGCATGTCGGGCTACACCTCGAGCGGCATCATCGGATACCCGTCGCTCAGTACGGCAGCCAAAGGTAAAGCGGCACTGGAAAGTCTGGTCAGCTCGTTCGCCGACCACCTCAAGTTGATCACGCTTTGACCACCGCCGGGCTCGCCGGCGGGGCACGGATGACGCTCAAGTTGCCTACCCTCGGGTGTGAGTCACGGCAGCGCGGGCCAGCTGCCCGGCAATGTCGTCTTTGTCGTCCCAATCCCGGTAGTACGGCCTGGTCGCCGATCCGGTGTCGGCGTTGTCGATGACGATTTTCACCGCTTCGGCGGCTATCCCGTCCGGTGTCGGGATAATCACTGCCCCAAAGTATTCCAGCCACTCGGCGTCACCAGTGCCAACGGGAAGCGGGTCTTTCGGCCCGTAGCACCAGCCGGTGACCTCCTCGACCCCCTATATGCGCACACCGCGCGTTCCGGTGTCGGGCTGGCTGGGCATGGGCCCGATGCTCTCACGAGCGACCGACACGGCGCGATTCCTCCTCCCGCGCAGCGGGTCTAGTCGTCGCCGTACAGCGCGGCGGGCCCGAACAACTGCAACAGATTCAGGTCGGCGTCCAGCTGGTCACCGGCCTGCCGCCAGCGAACCGCTTTGACAGTCTTGCGCCGTACCGGCTGAACAATTCATCCAGCAGCGTTTTCGCGGCGTCCTGGTCGCCGCCGTGGTGGGCGTCCTGTGCCTTGCGCAACTGGTCCAAGATGGCGCGCTCGTCGGCGGCCGCGATATCGCTCACGCTCTCGATCCTGCCGGATCTGGGCCATGACCGGGGCTCGATCATGCACCAACACCACCCGGTGTCGCACCCGACGTTCTAGGGTCCATGGTCGTGACGGTGCATCAGTTGAAGATCAGCTTGGAAGGCGTGGAACCGATCGTGTGGCGGCGGGTGCAACTGCGGTCGACGGACACCCTCGCACGCCTACACGAGGTGATTCAGATTGCGATGGGCTGGGAGAACTACCACCTGCACCGCTTCGAGGGACGCTACGGCAACACACTGGACGAGCAACAGCCGGCGTCAACACTCTCGGTCGGTCAGATGCTCTGCTACACCTACGATTTCGGAGACAACTGGCAACACCTGGTCGAGGTCGAAAAGATCCTCACCAACCCGCGCCGACCCTCATACCCGACATGCACAGCGGGGCGGCGGGCCTGCCCACCGGAGGACAGCGGCGGGCCGTATGGCTACTACGACATGCTCAAAGCGCTTCGCGCCCGGAAAGGCTGGCGCTACCAGCAAGTTCGCGAACAACTCGGCACCGGCCGCTTCGACCCGGCTGCCTTCGACATGGCGGCGGTCAACGACGAACTAGCCCGGCTGTGTGACTGAGCTTCACCAGTTTTCGCAGGATCGGTGGTCGTTCACGGGCCGCCCTACCGCCCATATGGGAGATAGGGGCCATAGCGGCATTCGGCTATAGCCCGATGCCCTTGGTTGCGTTGTCGGCCCACCTGTCCACGATGCGGAGGTACTTGTACAGCTCGGCGCTGGTCGGATTCCATCCGCCTTGGTCGGCAATGGTTTTCACGTCGTGGCCTGCCTTGCGTGCCTCGGTCGCCAGTCCAGAGCGCAAGCTGTGGCCGGTGCGGTACGGAACTCCGGCGGCCGCCGCTGCGCGGGTGACGACCTCGCCACATGCCCGCGGCGACATCCGCGCGTCACTGAGGTTGCCGTGCCGGTCGATCGGCCGGAACAGTGGTCCGGACAACGGAAGGCCGGCGGCGTCGATCCATGTCAGCACCGCCCGGACCGGGCATGTTCCGGGGTTGGTGCCTCGGTCTACGGCGACTTCGCGGCCTCCAGCTTTGCCGTAGCGGACGCGCACGGCCAGGCCCTCGTCATGCTCGGCCACATCGGTTACGTCCAGGCCCGCCATCTCCGATCGTCGCGCAGCGATGCCGAATCCCAGCAGGACTATTGCGCGGTCTCGGTGCCCGGCCAGGTTCGGCACGAATGCCGCGCAGATGCGCCGCAGATCCGGCACGGTCACGGCTGGGGCCTCGCCTCGACCGCGCGGCGTGTTCGCCTCGGCGAGCTGCCGACGGTAGTTCGTGAGCGTCTGTCGTGCGGCGCTGATGGTCTGCTTCGGTACCTCGATGCCGTACAGCTGGCGCAACGTCATGATGACGCCGTAGAGACGGCGCTCTGCGGTGGCCGGAGCCAGCTCGTTGCGCTCGTGCCAGGCCATGAACGCCACGAACACGCCCATGTTCGTGACGGTCGGCGGAATCGGCGTCCCGTGCGGATCTTCCTCGGCCAGCGAGGAATTCAGATCCTCGAGGAATCGCACCCATGCGCGCCAATCGGCGCGGTACGCCTCCTCGGTGTTCCGGATCGGCCGGGCGTACTCGGCGGCCGCCGAGTCCAGCACCGCCAGCCAACCCACCGGCGTGGGATCTGCCAGCCCGCGCGCCTCGGCCGGAACGATATCGGTCACGGCCGGATCATAGGCACGGGCACTGACGGAAACCGTGCACCGGTTATCCGGCCTTCGACCGGATGCGGTTCGCCCTCCTCGCTCGATCCCCTCGGGCGAGTCACATCCAGTACGAGCAGATTCCGTCGGCTGTCTCGGCGGACACGACGCCGCCACATGCGTGAATGACTCCGCGCGATCCGGCGTTGTCTGCGCGACAGGTGAGTAGTGCCGGCCTGATGCCGAGATCTGCTGCCAGGCTCAATGTTTGGCGGAGTATTTCTGTCCCGTACCCGAGCCTGCGGTACCGGGGAGCACCACGTAGCCGATGTGCCCACCCCACCGCGTCAGTTTCTCGGTGAGGTGATGGCGGATGTCGCTACTGCCGACCAGCACGCAGCCGAGATCGGCGACGAGGAAGGTATACGGCACAGCACCCGGCGGCAGGCCGATGCCAACGCGCACATTGTCCTGGATGGCAAGGTATTCCGGCCAGGAGATACCCGGCTGATAGTCCTTGGCGAATACCGCGCCCTCATCAGTGATCGCCGCGCGCAGCGTGATGAAGCTCTCCTCGTCGCCAGGTGCTAATGCTCGCACGGTCAGGATGTCGGCGCTGGTCATACGCTGATGTTGAAGCTGAGGTACACGCAGTGCAACCGGATTATCGCGTGGGCTAGGGGCGGTCAGCGCCGTTCCTGATGGGCGGGACCGGATTCCATAAGTTCAGTGGTGCCCGTTCATGGCTGGTACTGGCCGTCGGCGCGGCACGGCGGTGGCAATGAGCCGTATGTCCCGGCCGGCACCGTGTGCGGCAGCAACTGCTTCGCGTAGCGCGGCGATTTCCTCCGGACGTAGCACGCTCACCGGTACGTCTTCGCCGAGTACCTGGAGTGCCTGGAGGGAGGCGGTTTCGAGCTGGTCGGCGCACTCGACAAGCTGGGCAGTGAGCGGAAACCGCGCCCCGTCTCCGGTCAGCAGAAAGTCGTCAGTCACGGCGCGAACCTAGCGCTCTCGACCCACGCGGCCCGTGGTCAATACCCCACGGGCCGCATCGTGGGGGCTGGCAGCAGCGTTCATGAACGAACTGTCTTGGGAGCGTCGGTACATCATCGCCGAGTTGCCTGCGCCAGTACGCGCGCCACCTCCGGCCGGCCCGCGGCGTGCAGCTGCTCGACGAGTTCGGCGTCGGTGAGCGTGTCATCGGTCAGCGCTGCCTCGATCTCGATCAGCTTCGCCGTGTTTACCATGCCTGCTCCGTTCCTCGGGGCTGAAAGTTGCTGCGGCCATGGGCTATTGGCGGCCTGTGCTATTGCCACGGGTCGATAGTGGGCACTCCGGCGGCCTCGAACGGCGAGCGGTCGCGGGTGGCGACGGTGGAGCCTGCGGCGGCCGCCGTGGCGGCAATCATCCCGTCGGCGGTGGCGATGGCGAGTCCGGCGGCGCGGGCGGCGGCGCGCAGGCGTGCGTATTCGGTGGTGGCGGCCAGGTCGTAGGAGAGGATGCGGCCGGTGAAGGCGGGCAGGGTGCGGTCTTCGAGCCACGCGGCGTATTCGTCGCGGCGGCGGCCGGCGGGCATGGCCGCGATGCCGTAGCGGAGTTCGCCGACGGTGACGGTGGTCAGGTAGAGGGTTTCGGCGCTCTGGGCGTCGAACCATGCCGCTACCCGCTGATCGGGGTTCTTGGCGAACGGTTCGCTGATGACGTTGGTGTCCAGGATTATCACCGGCCGAACTCCACGGGCTCGGTCGGGGTGCGGTCGCGGCCGAAGTAGGTTTCGCGTTCGTCGTCGGTGAGCCGGTTCTCTTCGCTGATGCCCGCGAACAGGAGGCTGCCGAGTTTGATCCGCTCGGCCGGTTGTACGGCGTCGGTGAGGATGGCGCGCATCTCGGCTTCGATGCTGCGTTCGTTCCCGGCCGCGCGCTGGCGGATGGCGCGGTGTACTTCGTCGCTCAGATTCCGGATCGTCACGTTCTTCATGCGCTATCATCTCCCTTATGAGTGCCATCACTGGTTACAGATCGGCGTGGTTCGCCATCGCTGATAGCAGCGTTAGTATACGCGCTATCACTCCTCGGTGCTGACCCCCTACAAGGATGGTTATAGGCGGTCAGCCATAGGGGCACTAGGGGCCATACCGGCGCTATGCCGTTGTTGGTCGGATCTCGTTCGGTCGGGCCTGTCGGTCGCCTGTGTCATCCTCGAGCAGGAAGCGCACCCCGGTCGGAGGAGAGAACGAACATGGCCGCGACCGATGAACAGCCGACGGTGAAAATCGTGGTGCGCTGTAGGAGGTGTCACGGGTGGCTGCTGTCGGCGGTCTCGGTGTCGGCGGGCATCGGCCCACGGTGTGGAGTGCTGGAACGCGCCGAGCAGCGCGCGGCCGCCGAGCGGCCGCTGACGCTGTTCGAGGTGGCGGCCTGATCCGCTCGGCGCGCTGCCGGGCCCTGGATGCGGGGCGGAATCCGCGGCGGTTTCGGCGTAGGGGCGGCGGTAGATCTGGGTCGTTCGGTGGCGCTGGGGTGGGACCACAGCGGCGCGGACGCGCCCCAGCGCGGCCGCGCCCCGCCGCTGGAATTGGTGTGGCCGGCGGTTGGCCTACAGTGGAAAGGCAAGATCCCGGACGGGTTCCGACCGTCCGGGCTCTTGCTTTTCCGGGCCTATCCCTCGGTGGGCGACGATTCGGTGATCTCGAATTCGTTCGGCGGGACCGGCCTGCCTTCGTCTTCGTAGTCGGTGCCCTGGTGCTGTCCCTTGCCCAGCGCGATCAGGTCGCGCAGCTGGCGGTCACTGTCCTCGGCGTCGGGGTTCCAATCGTCGGGCACGGCAACGATGTAGCTGTCCCATCGGCGGACATCTCCGGCGGTTTCGACCTTCAGATATTGCATGTCGGGTATTCCTTATCTGTGTCCGGCTCGGGGCCGGGGCTGGTGTGGTGTTGGTCAGTCGGCGGCGCGGGGCAGCGGATTGGCGGGCCGGGCGATGAGCGATTCCGGCAGCGCGTAGACCGGGTGCGGGGTCGCGGCGGGAAACAGCGGCACTTTGCCGATGAACCGATCGGTGTCGAGCGACCAAACCGGCTCCTTGGCCGCGAATCCGCGTGTGACGTAGGCGGCCTGGAGGGTTACGCCGTGCTCGCGCAGTGCGCACGCTGCGGCGTCGGTGAGCAACACGTGCTCCTGGCCGTTGTCGCCGGGGCCGTCGGCGTCGATATCGACCACCAAGGCGACGGCGCGGGTTCCGGTGGTGCCGTAGGCCAGGGCCTTGGCGTGGAACGGGTCGAAGTAGTCGATTTCGTCGGCGACCCAGATTCGCTCGATTCCGGCCCACCCGTCGCGGGTGTCCTGCATGAGCAGCAGGACTAGGGACTGGTCGGGGATGTCCTGGGTGGTGGTGTTGCGCCACTGGTCGGGCAGTGTGGCGACCAGGGCGGGGACGGTTTCGATGCGGTTGGTGTGCATGGGGTGGATGCCCTTTCGGCGGTGAGGATTTGCGCGCTCGGCGCGGGTGATCCGCTGGGCCCTGGGCAGGTTCCGACTGTCCAGGGCGTTGCGGGTCGGTGGTCGGTCAGTCGCGGATGTTGATCGGGTCGAAGTAGGTTCCGGCTGTGTCGGAACCGGCATACGGTCAGGCGATTGAGCAGCCGTACAGGTCATCGCCTTTACATGCGATGACACTGAGGAAAAATCGCTTGTCGAAGTAATCGGTCATGATGTCGCTGTTGTCGTGGTTGTAGGCGTTGGCCAGGGCACGCAAGCCTTTCCCGAGAGTGCGCAGCGCCTCGCTGGGCCAGTCGTCGACATGACCGGTTCCGTACCGGTCTTTCCGCACCCATCCCCAGTCGTCGGGAATGTTGCGGATAGTGATATTGATCGAACCGTAGTGCGGCGTGGTGACACTGAACTTGATCCCGTCGGGCGCGTCGCCGATGGGGTCGTGAAGCTTCACGCTCCCGTCACCTGCGACCTTCTTCGCGACCTTCCGGATAGTCTTGATTTCTTCACGAATGACCTTGGTGATTACCGAGGTCATGCAGGAGCGCGGTACATCGTCGTATTTCTCGCCGTACCACGTTGGGTCGATGTAGTTCGCTTTTCCCTCAGCGCGCTGCTTCTCGAGGAGTCGGGACAGCATCGCTTGCGCCGCTCGCCGCTCGTTTTCGGGAGTACGGGGGTGCTCAGCAAGGGCTTTGAGGAGTTCGAGCTTGTTTTTACGAGTGGTTGTGTTGGTCATTTGAAAACTTTCCATTCGATGTGAAGTGGCGTCGGCTTCGTTCGATCTCGCCCCACCCGACACGGGTGACTCGCTGGGCCCTGGACAGGTTCCGACTGTCCAGGGCGTTACACGGGTTGGGGGTTGGTCAGCCTCGGATGTTGACCGGCTCGAGGGACACACCGCCGCTCGCGCTGCTGCCGAAGATCCAGTGCTTTCCGTCCCAATCGGGGTACAGTTCGCGTCACTGCTGGGCGGTCTCGGCGAAGAGGGTGGTCTTGGTTCCGGCGTAGTCGTGGCGACGCTTGGCGTTGTACTCGGCGCGGGTGATGGTGCGAACGTCCATTGTTGTTGTTCTCCTTGGGTTCTCGTGGATGTGGTGGGTCATCGTTCGGTGCGGTCGTGGACGCGCAACACGTCGGGGCCGTCGTTGTTCAGGTAGTGGGCCAGGACGTTGGCGAATCGGCTGTCATGGGTCGCGGCGTAGTTGCCGCCGAACATGAACCGGCCAGCGGGCGGGTTCTGGATCTCGTTGTCTCGGATCTCGACCGGTGCAAGAAAGGCGTAGTGGCCATCTCCGCGCCAACGTCGCTTGACCACGGCCACCACGGGCGGGGCGTCCTCGGTGGGTGTCGATACCTGCCACTCGGGCAGACGGGTGGCCTCGCCGCCGAGCTCCTCGACGCTGATTCCGACCAGGGTCACGCGGGTGGCGGTGGCGGTGATTCCGCCGTTCGTGTAGTCCATTTCGGCGGAGGCGTCGCGGTACACGTGCAGGGCGAGACCCTTGACGGTGGTCGTGGTGGTCATTGGTGTTGTTCTCCTTGGTTTTCGGGAAGTGATGCACCCGGCCACCTGTCACCATTTCGCGTATTTCCTACGTTTCATGGTGGCGGGTGGTCGGCGCGGGGTGGCTAGGTCGTGGGGGGCGTTGTTCTCCGGTTTCGGGCGGGCGGGCCTCGGGCGCGGGACCGACGGTCGGTCATGTTCGGGTGACTTCGTCGCGGCGCGCGTTCAGGGCGTTTTCTATCGGTTCGGCGACGGTGCGCACTGTGGCTGTGCGGCTGCCGAATCCGTTTGACCAGTGCGGATAGCCGTTCGCGCCGAATGCGGCGTCTACCCCCCATGCGGGGGATTCGCCTTGGAGCTGGGACAGGCACAGAATTTCGCCGCTGGCGAGTTTCACCGTGGCTTCCCATCCTTCGATCCGGGAGTCGAACACGCTGTTAGCGGCGCGGCGGCCCAGATCGGTTATCTCGAATTCCATTGCGGTGGCTCCTTTTCTGGGGTGGGTGGGTGTTATTTCGGTGTCAGCGCTGCTTGTGGCGCGGGATTTTCAGGGCGTCGCTGGCGTTTCCGTATGCCATGGCGGTGTATCCGCATTCGGCGCAATTGCCGAATGTCTTGGCTCGGGTGTGTCCGAATCCATCGGGCTGAGACGGATAGAATTGGATGTCGACCGGCTTTACTCCGACACCGGGGCAGGGGGTGTATTTCGCCATTGTTTTTCTGCTTTCGAGTCGATTTCGGGGTTTTGAGGCACGTCGCTAGGTTCCTGCTCCGCCCAGTTCGGTGGGTCGGCGCGTGACGGCTCCGGGTGTCAACCCTGAGCGCTTCTCTGTGGGGCCTTGCGGCCCGTTCTACCTGGACATGTCCGACCGGACGGCGGTCCGGTCGCCCGCTGGACTGCGGGACGGGTTGCGGGAGTCGATATGTTCGCGCGTGCTCTGTGGAGTTTTCAAAGAACGGGGTCCGGTGGGATGGTCCAGCATCCCGACCCTACTTCTATATTAGGTACTTCCTACGTTTCATATGTGCGACTGAATTTCCGGGCCATAAATTCCAAGCACGCGAAGCATCCGACCCGTTCGAGTCCGTGCAAACCGGCATTTACGGCGGCTGCGCGCTGCTCGTCCCAACCGGGTGTGAGCCGCTGCGCATTGCGGTAACCTGCGGAGAATCCGGCGTGCCAGCCGTCGCGCATGTGCGCATCGTGCTCGGTCGTGAGATCGCCATTGTCATCGAATATGGTCTCTTCGAGTTCGCGGGTCTTGATGCTCATTTCCTGTCCTTCCGTCCCTCTTGCTTGTAATTCTATTCTAGCATTTCCTACGTTTCAAAGCTGCTTTTGTGTGGTGTGGTGTATCTCTCGGTTCTTTTTTCTTTTCGGCTTGTCTTTTTTGCCTGCCCTTTGCAAGCCTGCTCCCGGCGAGGGCGGGGGTCTCGGGGGCAGCGCCCCCGGTGCGCGGCCGCCAGGTCGCGGAGGTTTTCCCGGTGCCCGGACATAGCGAGGGTGGGGGTGTTGGTGTCGTCCTTCGCTGAGCCTGGGCGTCTCCGATCACGGCGGGTCAGGGTGGTCAAGCGGCGGCGCTTTTCCGCCGTTTGACCACCCTGACCCGCCGTGATAGCCCTGGGTGGGCTCAGTGAATGACGACACCAACACCCTCGGTCCGGGTGCCGCGCGGCCGTCAGGCCGCGGACATGGTGAGGGGCGGCCCTATGGCAGATGCCGGCCTTGCTCGCGGCCTTGAACGCATGGCGGCTGGGTGGTGAGCCTGCGGGAGCTACGACAGTGCGGGAGGGCTCGGTGTCGCGGCAGCTCGAAACAATAGTGTGATGGGCCCCAACCGTCGGCCACGGCTGGGAGATGCCGAGGCGGGACGGCTTGGTGCCTGATCATGGCTTGACCTGGTATTCAGTGTCTCAATCGACGCTAATTGTAGGATTTATAGTAAAATAGAGTCATGGCTACGGGTGTTGAGGTCGTCGAGACGGAGACGTTGCGTGACAATTGGTCTGCGACGTGGAAAAAGGCGGCCGACGACCGGTTTATTCAGGTGAACTGGTTCGGGAAGGTGCCGACGGCAATGATGTTGTCGGTGGGGTTATGGCGTTCGGCGCAGAAAGCGGTTCCGCAGTTGGCGGTGCCGGATTCGAAGGTTGTCGAGCGGACCTCGACCGATGCGCGGATCAACGTCAGCGAGATCCTCGAGGATCTCGAGGCGGGACTTCATACGTGCGTGATGTTCCGTGGTTCTGCGCAGGCGGTGTTCGCGCCGTACGACTGGGTGCGGCTGGCGTTTCTCGAACTGGGTTTGGCGCCGGTGGAAGAGGTGGAGTCGGCGGCCCGCGGTGCCGGTCCGCAGGTCCTGGTGGTGTATCGCAAGTCGCGTACGGATCGGCGGCTGATTCAGGAGTTCGGGGAAGCGGCGAATCCGGTGTGGGAGGCGGATCGGCGGTTGTCGTCATTGCGGGGTCCGGTGCCGGTGTGGCGGCGAGCTGGCCTGCAAGGCGTGGTGTACGTGGTCGACGGGCGGGTCGCGAGGGTGCGGGCGTTGGACCCGTCGGCGGCGTGGGAGGACTTACCGGGCACGTACAGTCTTGCGCCGGTGTCAGCCCCGTTGTCACGCGGCGAGATCAACGCGCGGTTCCCTTCGCTGAAGCTGTATCCCGGTGACGAGCGGGCGGCCGCGGTGGGCTCCTCGCGTGAGTATCTTGACGTGTGAACCCGCCCCCGGCAGGGGGCGCTTCACCACGGCGGCCGCAGCTGTCGGCTGGGACGGGAGTGCCTTCAGCTCGCTCGGCTGGGTGGTGAGCCTGCGGGAGCTGCGCTAGGTCCGGTAGGGCTCGGTGTCGCGGTAGCTCTGGGCTTATGGGTGGTTGGGGCAGATCAGGGCCCCGTTCGCGGTGTGCCATCCTCGGCCGGTCAGCCAGGCCGCAACTTCGGCCGGCACTCGGCCCGCCGCTGAATCCGCGGCGAACTCCTCGGCGAGCAGGGGCCCGCCCTCGTCGCATCGGGCGCATTCGGTGTCCGCGAACGGCCGGGGCTGGCAGTGCTGGCAGTGCTTCGCCTCGCGCACACCGCCCGGCGCGGCCTGGTCCGGGTGCAGCCACAGCACCCGCATATCGGCGCGCATTCGGGCGTCCTCGGCGACGCTGGCGGCCCGGTGCCCGCGCGACGGGCATCGCGCGGCCGCGCGGGTCCGGCGCGGCTCGTATCGGTCGGTGGCCAGCTGCTCGGCGGGCGCGGGTGGGGACTCGTCCCACAGCTGAAGCTGTGCGGAATTCCGATCCTGATTCGCTCTCGCCATGGCCGTGGTCCTCTCCCTTGATCAGCCCAACTCGGCCAGTTCGTTCAGCCGATGCAGCGTGAGGTCATCGACGGCGTGAAGCACCTGGAATCGGCCTGGATGGTCTACGGCGTGGCCGTACTCGGTCCACGCTCTCGCGACGGTCTTCCCGGCCCGCTCGGTGGTCAGGTAGAGCACGCCTGAAACCGGCTCGGATTTCGAATCCAACCGCGCGGCGTGGGAGTCCAGAACGGTGCGCAGTTTCCGGCCCGATTTCGGGGACAACTCGATTTCCACCAGGCCGATGGTCTGGTCCGGAAGCCACAGCATCCCGTCGGCGGCATGGGCCTTCGTGTTCAGCGGGTGATCCGCGGTGAACGCCGGGGTTTTCCAGCCGTCGGCCGGAAGGTGATCGGTCAGCGCCAACCCTTCGTGACGCTGCGAAACCAGCCATATCGAGAACTCGGCAAGCAACAGATCATGCGCCAGCTCGCGCCGTGCCAGCCGATACGCGCGTTCAGCGGGCCAGTACACCTTGAACTGCCGCCCGTGGCTGATCAACGCCGAACCGATCGTTCCGGCCCTCTCCAGCTTGAGCACGCGCCGGGAAAACAGGCGCTGGTCCAACTCCTCGCCGCCGAAATGACTGTAGGCCGCGCGCAGGCCCGCCGAGGACGCGATACGGACCTCTCGCAGCCATTCGAGCACCTGGATATCCCGGTCGGTCAGATTCGGATTCGTCGGCCGCTCCGGCTTCTCGGCGCTCGCGTTCTCCCGCTTCACAATCGCTGTCATGCCCTACTGCTCCCGCATCTCAATCGTGACGGCTGACGGCAACCCTGACGCCAGGAAACCCACCGCCCTGGCGTGCACATCATCGCTCCCGCCACCGATAGAAATCGTCATGGCGGCCCGTGAATCACGCGCTCTCAAAAGCAACTCGGCCAGCTCGGCAACGTCGGCCAGCGACTCACCGACAACCGATTCTTCTGCCCCGACCGATCGGGCGTAGAACCCGGCACCGCACGCGCACCGGAACGCGCGTTCAATCGTGCGGGTGTGCTGTTCGCCGATCCGGTCGCGTGTGTCGGCAATCAGCTGCATTCCGGCCCAGAACAGCCGGATCTCAATCGCGCGACTGCCAGCCTCACCCGGCATCGGCAGGCGCACACCTTGAGCCGTCGGCACATCGCATTCGGCGCGGCCTCGCGCACGGGGCGCGGTGATCCGGAACTGATAGTTCGATGTGGGCGGCCGGAGCCAAACACGCTCGGCCAGCATCGGCGCGGCGGCTGCCGCGCGGGCCCGGTCAACATCGGACATCCATCCGCCGTGCAGAGCCGAGAAGTCACTATCAGATGCGGCCAGAACGATGACTGAATCGACTTCGGAGACCACGGACCGCGACACTGAAACCAGGTCGATAAACGGCCAGTTGAACTCGTCGTGATCCGACATGTTCAGAACCAACTTTCGCCATCTAGATACATTCAAACTCGGTACAACACCCGTCGATAGTAACCCAGAACCGGTCAGAATATCGAACCAAAACACCATGTCAGGAACCGAATCACACACCACGAGAACGTAACCAGAACTAGCCCGGTGGCAAGGCAACAGCGTTGGCGCGGCAGTACCTTCACGTTCACCGGTAGAACCACGCTGGAACCAGTCGATAATCCACGAACTCGGCCCTGCGACGCGCCAGCGTCGCCGAGAAGATGGGACGCCGTAGGCGTTCCTACGAGGTGGTGGGGGAGGGTGCGCAGCCGCCCTCCCCCATCGCCGGAGCGGGCCCACGGATGTGGGACCGGGCCGCCGTAGGCGGCGAACGGCCAGCCCCCTCCGGGGAGGGGGCGCGGGCCGAGGGGGAGGCGGAACCCCTTCCTGGAAGGAAGGGGCAGGGGATGGAAAGAATTCCTTCAAGATTGAAGGGGCAGGGGTAGTTGATGTGTGTGTCTGTCTGATGGTTCAGGTCATGTGCTTATGGAGCCTGCGGAATACATGACCTGAACCATCAGACAGACACACACTCTCTTTTTTCTTTTCATCTTTTGTGGTTTCCCCCTCGCCTCCCGCCCCTGGTTTCTCGACCCCCCTTGGTATGCATCTTTTGCTTTTCGCAGAGCAAGGGGGGTCGAGAAATCGGAGCGCAGCGGAGAAAGGGGCGGGAGGCGAGGGGGAACCGCAGGTCAGCGCATCGCGCTGACCTAATCAACTCCTCGCGAACATGATGTAGAGGGTGATGTAGCGCATGACGTATCTGCACATCACTCTCTACATCACCCTCTACGTCATCTCTGCTGGAGTGCCGGCGGGGGTGCTTTTCACCTTGTTTCGGGCCTTGTAGGCGGCTCGAACGTCGTCGCCGATCCGGCCGCGCGGCGGCACGTTCATGCCTTGCTCGCGGGCCCACTTCCGGATCTCGGAATCCGCGGTGCCTCCGGTCTTTCCGGTGCGCTTGGTGGGCTCCGGCTTCACGGTTCGGGCGGCAGCCTTGTAGCGCTTGAGGAAGTCCTCTAGTTCCTGCTCGTTGGCGGTGGTGAGTTCCAGTTCGTAGGTCTCGAACTTCGCCGGGGTGCCGATTCCGAACCGGACGGTGCGGCCGCCGCCTTCGGGGATTGGATCGCCGGTCAGATCGTCGGCCATATCCCTTACGACTTTTTCAGTGATCGCCACGGCTTTGCCTCCTGGGTTCTGCGGTAGATAGCTCTCGACCGCCAGCGTAGCGGGGCCGCATAGCGGTGCGCGATATCCGCCCTGTTCGGTGTGCTGATGGTGATCCGAAAAGCATCATGAACCGCGCCCGGCTACCGGTTGCCGAAGCGGATTCGACGCCGCTTCGATCTGTGTGTGATGAACCTGTCCAACGTCGAATCTAGATCGCGTAGTGCGTCGCGCAGCTGGTCTGCGCTGTCGAACCATGAACGTGGCAGCGGTCCCACGGTGGTGACCGGTGTTCCGGTCATCTGCTCTATAACCGTGAGCGAATTCACTGCGGATTCGGGGTCTCGGATGAGGATCGGCCATCGGGTTCCGATGCCGAACGCTGCCAACAGTCCGGTATCGGTGAATGCCGCGATGCCGAACGTTTGAAGCAATCGCCTGTATCCCTCGATTTCGTCAAACCGGTCATCTTCGATTTTCGGTGATGTATCGAACAGGCCGGTGTGTAGCCGCACCTCGGCGAGCACGCACGGAACGCCCAGGGCGGCCAGCGCCGTGAGGCGGTGGTTTCCGTTCGTCTCGATACGGAACAGGGGCCCGATCGGCATGTCCATGCCTCGACTTGGATCGCTGGCGACTCTGGTTCGCCGAACAGCTCGGCCAGGCCCTCGGGGTCACCGCTCTCTTGCGCGATTCGCTCGGCGAACTCGGATAGTCCGTCCAGCGGTTCGACGGGCTGATAATCCGTTCGCTCCGGCGCGGTCTGAACGTTCCGCGCGGCATTGCTGTTGTCGTGGATGAACGACCGGGTGCCCGGATCTTTCAGGAGGACTCGGCGCGGATTGATCCAAGCCGTGAATGTCTCGGAAGCCGCGAATTCGCGTGACGCGCGGGGAAGGTAGGGCCGGGGGCGTGCGGCGTAGTCCTCGATGCGCTTCGCCAGGATCTCGGGTGCCGCAGCGGGCTCCTGGCGAAGGTGTGCGACTAGCAGGTTCAGGCCGTGTTGAAAACGGTCCTTGGAATCCGCGGGGAGGTAGCCCGATTTGGTGAGGCGGCGGGCGGCCGCGCTGGTGGCGTCGTGCTCGTCGTCCGGCTCGAAAACCGACCTTCCCGGCATCCGTGCTCCCTCTGCTGTGCGATTCGGCGGCGGCGCGGCAGATCCGGCCGGAACAGTTCGCCGCTGGCGTTCACTCGGTCCCGGCCCGTTCCGTGCTTTGTTCGCTTTCACCCTAGGGCGCGTTCCGTCGTTCGCTGACGTTCGGCCGAACAGCAGTGAACAAGGTTCGCCGTCGCCATCTCCGGCGCCCATCGGGCGCGTTCGGCTGGGTGTCAGAAGGCGACTTGTGTTTGCTCCAGCAGCGAACGAGTGAACACGCTCGCCGGGGTGTTCGCCGTGCTGTTCGTTGTTCGGTGAACGCGGGACAGAACAGGGCTGCCGCGCCAACTGCGTTGGCTTGCCTCGTAGGCCCTTCTGGTTGCGTTCGGTGAACATGGCGCAGGGCCCCGGACAGGTTCCGATCCGTCCGGGGCCCTCGTGTTCAGTGGTGCGGGAAACGGGGTTCAGGCGTTCACTGTGTGCCGCTCGCGGATGATCAGGTGAGCCAGGACCGCGCCCATGCCGACCACCGCGACGGGGAGGCAGGCAACCATGGTGATGATCCACCACGGCGCGGCCGTGATCTGCCGGGCTTCCATGAAGTGATAGGCGACCTGGCCGGCTGCGCCGATACCGAGGCTGGCGAACGCCGAGACCATAGCGTAGGTCCGGGTCATTTGCGTCTTGATTCGCCCGGAGAGCCATACATAAAGGGCGTAGCTGGCGTATGCCTCGACGCCGATCGGCAACGTAATGGCGCTGTTGATCGTGAAGTTGTCGAAGATCCCAGGCAGCGGGTGAACGACACCGAAACCGGTCAGCTCGCCCAATCCAACCCACCCGCTCCAAATTGCGATGAACGCAGGGAATGCCATCAACAGAACCGGCCAGGTCGGCAGGGCCCGGCTGGGCTGAGCCTGCGGCGCGGCGGCGGCCGGGTTCTCCGGGTTCTCCGGACTATCGCCGGTAGTGCCCGTAGGGCCGCTATCACCCATGGGGGCGGGCGAACGCTCGACCGAGGCGGCCGGGGCCGCGTTCACTGCGGGCTGCGTCAACGGCGCGACGGCCGCCGGTGCTTCCGTAGTAGTGCCCATATGGCCGCTATCGGCCATGGGGGCAGGCGAACGTACCGCCGACGCGGCCGGGACCGTGTTCACTGCGGTGTCGTGCTGCTGTTCGGCCGTTTCGTCATTGACGTTCACCGGCTCGCGCTGTTCACCCGCGTGTTCACCGCTCCCCCACTCCGGCATGTGGCCGGAGTCCGCCGGAGCCGGGTCCGCGGCGGGTGCGGTCTGCTCGAGAGTGAACACGTTGGTGCCTCCTGACGGCTGTTCGGTGGTCTGTTCGCTGTCGTGTTCGGTGTTCACTCCCCCGCCGCTGAACAACCCGCGTCCGTCGTCCAGATCCGGCAAGCCGTGTTCGCGCCGGTACTCGGTGACTGCCTTCCAGACCGTTGTGCGGCCGACCCTGCGTCCGTGTTCTTCGAGCCACTGGCGGACTTCGGGGCCCGTGGGCTCGGTGCCGGCGGCGTGCAGCTGCTCGCAGGCGTACAGGGTGGCGTCGCGCTGCTGGTCGCGCCCGCGCAGTGCGGCCCGGTGAAACCGGTCTGCCTCGCCGACCATGTGCTGTGTCGCCGTCATGGGCGTTCACCGATCCTTTCGCGGCCCGCCCCTATGGGGTGTAGGACCGATAGAAACCATTCCGTTCATACGCTCCCCTATTGCCCATATGGGCAATAGGGCTAGTAGTGCCTCTATCTCTAGTGGTTCGGATAGGTCGGATAGCGGCGATAGATCACACCGTAACTGCACAGGTGTGGGTGTTGCACGGTATAACCGTTTCCGACACGGTAACCATATCAGCACTAGTGCCCATATGGGCACTAGTGGCGCAATGGTTGATGTGACACACTGAGTGCCCATATGGGCGATAGTGGCCTATATATCCCATGGCGCTGATATGGTTCATGGGTTGCTGTATGGCATATACCCCCGATCAAGGATGGGCCTCGATGGTTGCAACCGCAGTGATGAATTTGAAGGGCGGACCAGGCAAAACGATGGTCGCCAACGGCCTGGCGCACGCCTCCGCCGAACGGGCGGAGCAGGCGGCGGCCGCGCTCGCGCAGCAGGCGGCCGACGCCAAGACGCCCGTCGCAAGACCGAGCCGCCATCTCTGCTCGCGGCCGCCACGGAGGCCCTTGGCCCCGTTGATGAGGCGGTGCTGATCGGCGATATGGACCCCCAGGGCAATACGACCAGGCACTTGACGGGCTACTCCATCGAAAACGTGCCCCCCAGCGGCACGCTGGCCGATGTCCTGGACCGCAAGTCGAAAACCGAACTGGCGGACGTGGTGTTGCCCGCCAAGACTCGAGATCGCATCTTCGTGGCTCCGTCCGGCTTCGATGAGATGCAGGCCGTTCAAGACACGCTGCTGGGGCAGACCGGCGCTGAGTACTCGGTGGCCAATGCGTTCGATGAGGCGAAAACCCAAGGTCGCGTCCTTTTCGACACTCGCCCGGCCGTGGATCTGATCACGCGGGCCACGATGGTGGCCGCCGATAACTTGGTCCTCGTCACCACGCCGGAACTCGACGCGATCGACGGAATGCTTGCCGTCTTCAAGGCCCTGGCCGATCTCAAGAAGCACTTGCGCTACACGTTGCCGCTGGTGGGAATGGTGATCAACCAAGTGGACAGCAGCCGCAACGATCACGCCGACGGGGTCAAGTACATCAAGAGCTACTGCGCCAACGCGGGCATTGCGATTCTGGGGGAGCCGTTCCCGCAGGCGGCGGACATCTCGCGCCTGACGAACTCCGGTATGGGCATGGACCAGCACACCAAGCCCTCGGCTAAGTCGCGGTTCTGGGCCCAGAACTTCGCGACCATTCTCGACGCCATCGACAAGGAGGCCGCAGCCCGATGAGCACACTTCCGAACCCGCTCGGCAGTCTGCCCGACCCCTCGGAGGCGCAAGGGCGGAATCCCTTCGCACGCCGCGATCCTGTGCCCGATACGCCCGCGGTGCCGGCCGATGATTCGGGCGATGAACAGGACAGCCCTAGCGGCACTAGTGCCCCTAGGGGCAGCGGCAAAGCTGCTGGTAAGGGGAAGAATTCGGGGGAGGGGGAGCGAGCGCAGCAAGCGGCTGGCTGGTTCCTCGGACATCCTTCTGTCGATGCCGACGGACCTCAAGAACCGCATGGAATCGGTGATCGCGTACACCCGCCCGCACACCGGCATCGACAGTCAGCAGGAGTTCATCCGTCAGGCTGTCGCGAAGGCGTGCGCGGAGCACGAAGCGCGGATGAACAACGGCGAGCGGTGGCCCGATGTCGTGAAGCGAAAGACCGCACCCAAGGCCAGCTGACCAGACCTACGTAACGGCTATATGGCCAATAATCGGCGGTAGTGCCCATATGGGCACTACCGCCGATTGCGTTGCCTCGGTCAGGATTCCGGCTGTTCCGGCGTCCTGCGGGTGAGTGCATCGAGTGCAGATTTCAGGTCAGCGACTCGCGCGGCGGCATCGTCGCGGATCTGTGTCAGCTCGGCCGCATGTGCGGTGAGTAGCGTTTCGCGATCTTCGCGCGCGGCCCTCTGCGCTTCGGCGAGATCCGCGCGCAGCGTACGGATATCGGCGTCGAGCTGGGTTCGTGTGGCGGCTGCATCGTCGCGGACTCGTTGAAGTTCGGTGCGGGTATCGGCAGCGGCCGACCGCGCGGCGGCGACATCGCTCGATGCTGCGTCGCGGACCTGTTTCAGTTCGGCCGCGTGCACCGTGAGCAGGGTTTCGCGGTCGTCGCGTGCGGCCTTCTGCGCCTCTGTCAGCTCGGCGCGCAGGTTCCGGATATCGGCCTCGAGCTGGGTCCGGGCGGCGGCGGCTTCCTCGCGCACCTCGGCCAGTTCGGTGCGTGCGGTGTCCGCGTCGGCGCGGGCGCCGGCTGCGTCGCCAACCGCAGCGTCTCGGGCATTCTCCGCGACGGCGCGCGCGGTGGTGGCGGTGGCGATCTCCTCGGCGGCGTTGGCGCGCACCTGCGCCATTTCCTTGTCCTTGGCGGCCGCCTGTCGGGCGGCTTCCTCGTGCGCCTGGGCGATCTGCGCGGCGGTGTCGGTCTTGACCTGCGTATCTCCTCGCGTGCACGCTCGATCGCGGCATCGCGTTCGGCCTGGGCCGCGGTGACCTGTTCGGCGGATTCGGTGCGTACCTGGGCGAGTTCGGCGCGGGCCTGCTCGGCGTCTGCGTGTGCGGCCTGGGCGTTCGCCGATGCGGTCTCGGCGAGGGCCTGCGCGGCGGTGACCTTCTCGTCCCGGTCTGCCAATGCGTCTTCGGCGGCACCCTCGGCCAGCGTTCGTCCTCGAGGGCTCGATCACGTTCGCGGCGCGCGACTTGCGCGTCATGCTGGGCGGCGGTCGCGGTGGCTTGCGCGGCGCGGGCCTGGGTTTCGGTGGCCTCGGTGATCTTCGCGACCTCGTAGGCGGCGGCGTCGGGGTCGCCTGCGGTCTCCACGATCCGGCGGGCCTCGGTCACGATCTCGCTCAACTGCTCGCGGTGAGCGCTGGTGATTTATTCCCATGCGCGTCAGCAGATCCTCGAACGACAGTTTCGCCGCGCTGACCGGCTTTTCGTCGGTCCGCTCGCGGTGCGCGCGGGCCCGGTCCCGCGTTCGAGCTCGCGGCGGCGCTGAAACGCCGTGATCCGGTCGTGCTTGCGGTACACGCCGTCGTCGCCCAGGACGTTCCTCTTGCAATAGTCGCTGGGCCTCCCGCCCTGCCCGGTGGACTCTAGCCGGTACTCGCAGTACCCGAACTCGCCGGAATCTTCGTCACGTG
This sequence comes from uncultured Pseudomonadota bacterium, assembly GCA_963847165.1. Taxonomy (GTDB): domain Bacteria; phylum Pseudomonadota; class Alphaproteobacteria; order Caulobacterales; family Aquidulcibacteraceae; genus Vitreimonas. The sequence continues at coordinate 869 of CAWJYY010000021.1, read as the reverse complement.
ACAACGGGAACTGACATTCGCGGTGCCGCTCGGCGGCCGGTGAACCTTCGGGTGCTGAGTCCAGCTGCTCGTTCATGGCTCGATTCTACCTGTTTCGTTTCGTTCTGGATTAACGTTTCAAATGCTAGATTCGTTCCGTTTTAACGTAGCGACAAAACATAACGTAACCGAATTTGACGATTCGGAACCTCGCCGGGCCGCCGGTGCTCGGACCGTGGCCGCTACCGTGGAGGCGCGATATTCCTGCGGCGCGGGCCCCGCAAGGGGGCTGAACATGCGACAGGTCGATATGTGGGATGTCGTCGCCGTGGCCGAGTGCCGGACGCGACTAGAGTCCTTCTACAAGTGCGAGGAGTACGGCCGGACCGCGCGGGAGCTGGACCGCGATTGGATGGCGACGATCTTCGAATGGCGCAAGCGGGTGCTGCTCGGCAACGACCACGAAGACCAGGACTGGCGCTTGGCGTACCTGCGTGAGGCTCGCGTACGGCTGAACTGAGGTTATTAGGTGGCTTCGAGCCGTCCTACCTAATCAAGTCTGAAAATCCCTGGTTAGCTCCCTGGAACCCTGAACTACCGGATTAGGCCGCTACGGCGCGTCCTACCTAATCAACCGGAGTATGCGGGGCAGACTGCTGCCCATGGACACTGAGGTCGAAGACTGGACCGACGTAGACGCCCCACCGTTCCCGTTCACGGAGCATTGGTTACCGCGTCGGCCTCTGGCTGGCGCACGCAAACATGGCGGCTACTACCGCATGTCCAGGGAAGCGGCCTTGGAGCATCCCTACATCGAGGCCAATCCGCTGGTGATGAAGAGCCTGATCATCACCGACCACGACGGCGGCCGCGCGGATGAGATCGTGGGC
>CAWJYY010000020.1:0-102363 GCA_963847165.1 uncultured Pseudomonadota bacterium | reverse complement strand
CTCATGGCTGCTGGGCCACAGCAAACTGCGGCGTCGCAAGCGGCGCCACAATCGTAGCGGCCGCGAGCGCGGCTGATGCAAAGCGTTTCATGTGACGAGATCCTTACGTGTCCCTTCCCCAGTAGGTGAACAAGCGCCATCGGATTTAGGTCCCATGAAAAGGGGTTTCTTGATTGCGATGGCGCTGGGACACGCGCGCATCCCGTGAGAGTAGTTCCACGTCCTGCTTTCGATTGAGAAGCCGGGAAACGCCGCAGTCTTAGATTGGGACGCTTGTCATTTGTGGCTTTATCGTCGGCTCGTTCGGCGATAGCCGGTCGTTGGGCGCATCGCCAAGCGATGAATGGGCGCGTTCTTAGGCCATTTGTTCCTTGGCTCGCGAGGGAAAACCGGGCGCCTGCCGGCCTCACCGAGGTCAGCCTGATACTTATGCAGCTCGGCGAACAAAACTCAGAATAAAGAGCAGAACGACTGCGCCCAACGTGGCGCCCAGAATCGCGCCAATAATGCCGCCTCCGACAAAGAGGCCGAGTGCGCTGAGCAGCCAGCTGCCAACGACGGCGCCGAGTATCCCGACAACGATATTGCCGAACAGTCCAAAGCCGTAACCTCTGACAAGGACGCCAGCGAGCCATCCGGCGATCGCGCCGATGAGGAGTATGATGAGTAAGTTTTCCATTGTTGCTGTCCATGACGCGCCCGAAGGCTTCGAAGGTTACCGCCCACTGGACAAGCTGGCGGACGCGCAGATGTTCCCCCCTTCAATGGCGCGGTTGCACGATTCGACTCGTGTTCGCCGCTTCTAACGATCCGATACCGGTAAAGACCGCCGTCGAAAACAGGCGCGCGGTCGTCGGCGGCCGCGCGCCCGCCCTCCTCGGTTAAACGTCGTTCAACTCTAGGCGGCATGAACGCGTTCGTTTGGGTTTATAACACCCAGACTGCGCACGATTTCGAACGCACCGCCCTTGGCGCGGCCGATATACATGTTCATCCGCACATGGTGTTGGCCAGGGACCATCTCAGCGCCGCCGCCCGGGCCTTCGGCGATCTTCGCATGGTCGAGTGCGGCGGCGACGTCATAGGGATTTACCGATTTAGTTTCATTGACCGCGGCTTCCCACAACTTCACGCCGCGATAGAGACCAGAGCAGGCGCTGCCGCCAGTGAATTTGTGCGCGCCTGGGAAGCGCTTGTTATAGCGCGCGAGCAGGTCGCGGCTAAATGGGTGGCTGATGGTTTGATAATAGTCGAGGCAGCTATAGACGCCGTCGACATACGCCGCCGGCAGCGCCGCCAGCATGTTCTCGTCGAAATAGGTGCAGACGACCTGCCCGCCGCGCTTCTGGAAACCGGCGTCGTGCAATTGTTCGAGAAACGACTCGACGCCTCCCGGCACCGTCGTGTTGAACACGATTTCAACGCCGCTCGACATGATTTTTTCGACGGTGGCGCGGTAGTCGGATTGCGCGAGCGGGAAATAATCCTCGCCAAGGATTTCGCCTCCCTGTTCGGCAATCACCTTCCGCGCGCTCTGGTTGAGCAGGCGCGGCCAGATATAATCGGCCGAGGGCAGATAGAATCTTTTAGCGCCGGTCGTCTGCATGAGCCAAGGCAGCAAGGGCTCAACCTGTTGGGCCGGAACCGGCCCGGTGCAGAACAGCAGCGGATGATATTCCTGACCTTCGTATTGCTCGGGATAGATGTAGAGCGTCTTTCCCTGCTCGACGGCGGGGCCCTTTATGGCTTGGCGCGTTGAACTGAAGATGCCGCCGAACAGGACGTCGACCTTCTCCTGCTGCACGAGCTTGGTCGCGGCGGCGTGAGCGACGCTGTCGGTCGTGGCGCCGTCCTCAACGATGAGTTCGAGTTCGCGGCCCAGGAGACCGCCTTGGCTGTTGATGTCGTCGACCGCCATTCGGATCGTATTGGCGTTGGCGCCGCCCATGGCGGCGAGCGGCCCAGTGAGTTCGGCGATCATGCCGACTTTGATGGACTTGGTCATAAGCGCTTTCTCCACTCGTGTGCGCAATGGTTAGGCGGGGTAGGCGCCGGCCAGCGTCGCTGCTTGCGGCTTGCCCTTATGGCCAGCCTCCTCAAGGATCTGCGGGACGGCGGGATCGGACACGAAGGCTTTGAAGCCGGCTTCGTCCCAGTCGAAGATCACCCAGACGCGGTCTGCTTCGGAGGGATCGCGGAATACCGTTGCTCCCTTGGAGCCGTGCTGCTTTCGCTTTTCAGCGCCCTTGGTCGAGAAAATCTTCAAAAAGCGATCGACGTTTTCCACCTTCGTTGTTGCGAGCATCATTGGCCTTCTCCTCTGCGGTGCTGCGATGAGGAGAAGCTAGCGGCGGCGGGGGCCGTTCGCCTGAGGAGGATTCCCTAGGTTTTACCCGGCTGCAGCAACCCACGTTCGAGCGCGAACAAGGTGGCGCCGCCGCGCGTTTTCACACCCAATTTCGAATAGATGGACTGAATGTGATTATCGACGGTCTTTGGCGAGAGGCCGAGATCGCGGGCGATCTCCTTGTTGGCGCCGCCGCGGGCCAGCGCCTGCAGCACCTCGATCTCGCGGGTCGTGAGGCCGGCGGCGTAGGTGACCTTCTTCATGCGGCCGCTCACGCCGGCCGCCTGCAGCACCGCCGCGACCGCTTCGCCGCAGAGGCCGCCGCGCCGCGCTTCGTCGCGCAGACTTTGCGCCGCTTGCTTTGGCGACATCGCTTCGCGGCCGGCGCGGGTCTCGGTCAAAGTCTGATAGTCGTCCGCCGCCGCGAGCAAGCGGCTCGCGGTCGAAAGATCGGGGCCGCGGCAGGCGCGATGAAAGCCGCTGCCGTCCAAACGTTCGTGGTGTTGGGCGATGATCGCGCCGATCGAAACCAAACCCGGCGCCCGATGCAATAGGCGCTCGGCGTAATAAGGGTGCAGGCGCGCTTGCTCGGATCCGGTTTGCCCAAGACGTTGTGGACCGGGGATAGCGGCATAGCCCAGATCGTGCACCAGACCGGCGCGGCGCACGATGGCGCGATCGTCGGGCGAAAAACCCGCCACTTCCGCGGCTGCATCGGCGAGCGCGCCGACGGCGCGAGAGTGGCCGGCGATCGCCGGCGACTTGAGGTCGATGAAGTCGGCCAGCACCTCGCAAGCCATATCGAGCTCGGCCTCGCTGAGCGAAACATCGTCAGGCGGATAGTCGCAAATCGCTTTTCGCCATGCAGCCTCATCGTCGGTTTCCGCCAGCAGCTGCGGCAGGCGGCGCAGCACCGCATCGACCACCGCGGGATCGTATGCGCCGCCGCTTCGCGAGCGAACGCGCTCGCCGACTTGCTCCACGGTCCCGAAGCCGCCGAGCCGAATGCAATGATGCACGACCGTGGCGATCCGCACCGGCAGCGCGATGGCTTTGCCTGTGACGCCGTCCGGTATCCCCCCGCCATCCCAGCGCTCATGCGTCTGGCTCAGATTGCGCTGCACTGCATGCGATAGGCCCAATCGCTTGGCAAGCTTGCTCGCGGTCTCGCAATGGCTGTGAAAGACTTTGTTCGCATCGCCCATGATGGCGCGAAAGGCGGCATCGCCTGGGGCTTGAGGCGTCAGACCTTCGCGCCCGGTTCCGACGTGAGAGAGGAGCAGCGTAAGCATCTGTCCCGGATCGGCGCGCTCGATGCGCACGACATCCTGCCGGAGTAGAATCTCATCACCGAAGAGCGCGTTCAGCACATCGGTTTCGGCGTTGCAGCCCGACGCCTGCAACAGGCCCTGATAATAGCTCTCGGCGGCGATCGCTTCATCGCAGCCCAGGTCACGCGCCAGAGCCATGCTGGCCACGGCCGAGCGCAGCCCGTAGCCAACCGGCTGGCCGATCGCGAAATCGACCGCAAGCGAAAGAACGCCGATGATCTCGTTGCGCCTTACCGCTGGCGCGCCGGCGCCATTGACTTCCGCATCGCCGCTTCGGGTCATTGAGAGGTTGCGATCAGCTGAGCCACAGCCTCACCCTAGCCCTTGCATCGCTTATCCGAAATGGCCGCGTATCGCGCTTTCCGGAGAGCTTGCATTTCCCCTTCGACCCCACCTCGCAGTCGCCGGTTCCTAAATACTGTTCAGAGCGGCTTGAGCGCGGCATAATGCGCCTCGGGTGGTGGGCATGACGGACATTTTTATCAGCTACAAGAAGGAAGACGTCGCGCGCGTCGAGCCGATCGCGCGCGCATTGGCGAACGCTGGTTATGAGGTGTGGTGGGACCACCGCATCCCGCCAGGACGCACCTACCGCGACGTCATTGGCGCTGTGTTGCAGAGCGCGAAATGCGTGATCGTGGTGTGGTCGAACCTTTCGACCAAGGCGCAATGGGTCCTCGACGAAGCCGATGAAGGCAAGAAGCGCGATGTGCTGCTGCCGCTGATCATTGATGAGGTCGATATTCCCTACGGCTTCCGCCAAATCGAAGCGGCGCGGCTGATTGGTTGGAGCGGCGATGTGGAAGACGCCGAATGGGTCGATGCGCTGACCGCCGTTTCGCATCTCGTCGGCCGTCCCCCTGGCGGTCCACCGAAACCTTTTGCAAAGCCTTCAGCGCCGCGCGCACATCCAGACGGCGAGCGCACGACGTCGCGCCCTTCCCCTGGCGGCGGCGGCGCCATTCTCGGCGCCTTACTGGTTGTCGCTTTGTTGGGCGGGGGCTATTTTGCCTGGCGCGCCGGCGTCTTCGGTCAGACCCCGAATTCCCCACAACAAACGGCGCAAGCCTCGACCGCTGCGACCCTCGCGTCGAGCCCGTTGCAAACGCCGACGCCTCAAGCTCCGGCGATGCATGCAGGTTCGAGCACGGCCCCGGGCGCACCGTCTTCAGCGGCGATGCCCGTAGCGCCGTCCACCGCCGCAAGCACAACGTCGCAATCGGCGACGCCATCCGGCGCCGTCACACCGACCTCAAGCGTCTCGCCGCCAGCGCCGCCGCCAAGCGACAAAGCGCCGTCGCAAGACGCCGGCGGCGCCGCGCTCACCACCGGCGCTTTCAATTCCACGTTCGGCGCGATGACGCTCGATGCGAACGGCGGCCGCTACGCCTATTCCAATGGCCGTATCCGCATCACCAGCGCATCGGACGCCACGCTCGCAGGCGTCTGGGAGCAGGATCAATCGAGCCAACGCTGCAGCGACGGCCGCTATTGGGGCCGCTTCCAACTGCAATTCTCGCGAAGCGGCTTCACCGGCGCTTATGGCTATTGCGACAGCCCTACCACCGCTGGCCCTTGGAACGGCACGCGCGGAGGCGGAGGCGGAGGCGCCAGCGCTCAGGCCAATTGCGCCTCAGGCTATGTCTGGCGCGAAGCCTCCGCCGACGATCATGTCTGCGTGACGGTTAAGTCCCGCCTATCGGTTCGCCGCGAGAACCACTTCGCGTCAGAGCGCGTGAACCCAAATGGCGTCTACGGACCGAACACCTGCTTGAGCGGCTATGTGTGGCGCGAAGCCTTCTCAGGCGATATCGTCTGCGTGAGCCCGGATCGACGCGTGCAAGTGCGTCAAGAAAACGCTGAAGCCGCCTCGCACACCAATTGAGCCCCGCTTCACGACCGGCTGAAACCTGGCGCGTCGATGTCTCCAACCCGATCGCGTTGTTCGCCGCGCTCAGCACGGTGGGGCCGACGATGCTTGAACTCGCAACCACCAGGCTTCTGGAGGGCGATAAGCCGTGAAGCCAGGAGCGCCTTCCTCCTGTGGAGGATCGCGTCAGCGACCGGTTGCAGCAACTCTCCGCGGGCCTCGACGGCGCCGACTGGCTCGATTTGGTTCAGCGCCGGCGACCTGATGATGGTATCGGTGCCGCTCAGGTTGAAATCATCGGGCATCTCTGGACGAATTTTTGGACCTGGCCTTATGTCGCCCGCGGCCAGGCGCGCCCCGCCTACAAGCGGGCGTTCGCCGCTCAATTGGCGGTTTTCACAGGGCATCCGACCGTGAAGTCGAACTCAATCAATCAGCACGGAGAAGCGCCATCCCGTCGCAATCTCCTAACCTGGGCTGGCGCGACCCGCCTAGTCTCTCGTCGCATCTCGGGGGATTACGGACGCCGTCGGATCGTCTTCGTGCCGACGCCTCAATCGAGCGCGCCATTTTCCGACCGCACATCGTTCGGCGTCACCTTGGTGGCCGCCGACGGCGACCTCCACACCTATGTCGTCGCCGGGGTGCGCGCAGGATCGCCCGCCGAAACGGCCGGCTTCCATCAAAACGACGTCATCGCCGGGATTGACGACAAATCCGCATCGCAATTCGCCTTGAGCGAGCTGCGCGCGTGGCTGACGCAAGAAGGCCAGCATCACATCTTCCATGTCGTGCGCGGCGACGCTCGGTTGGATATCGCCGCTGCAGTCCACACAGCGTCGATCGAGCGCTAGGGCGAAGTGAACGTCCGCGCGGCTGAACAAGCCGTTGGAGATCCGTTTTATGGGTCTTGGGCGTCCGCGCAGCCGGGCGCGCCGCAGACGCACATGAAGATACGCCAGGCAACGCCGTGCTAATCAGCATCGCGCACGCCCAACCGCTGTTTCAAATGATCGCCCACGCGCCAGGCGTTGGCCACGATGGTCAGGGTTGGATTCACGGCGGCTGAAGATGGGAAGAAGCTCGCGTCGGTGACGTATAGATTGTCCAGCTCGTGGGTCTTGCAATTGCGGTCGAGCACACTGGTTTGCGGATCGTCGCCGAAGCGCGTCGTCCCGCACATATGCGCCGTGCCATAGAGCGGCAGCATTTTGGCGACCTGGAAGTGGTGCTTCAAGATGCCTTCATTGCCCATGAATCCGTCAAGCGCGTGGTCGAGCTTCTGGGTCAGCCGCATATGCCCGCTTAAATCGCCATGAGTGTACTCGAGGAAGATTTTGTCGCCTTCGATGCGTACGCGGTTGTTGGCGTCCGGCAAGTCCTCCGAGATGCACAGGAACGCCAGCATCCGCTCCGCGGCTGCATCCGACAGAAAGTCGGGGATCAGGAGTGGCGAAACCCCCTCCTCCTCGGCCTGGCCTTCGAGCACGTGGCCGTCCATGTGCTCCAGGAGCTGAATATGGCCCATCGGGAAATCAAAGCCGCCGGCGGGATCGCGCGCATAGAAGTCGTTCACACACATCGTCTTCGGGAACGGCGCGTCGAATTTCGTCGGCGTTACCGAGACGATCGCCGACATGGTGTGAAACATGTAATTGCGCCCGACTTGATCGGAGCCGTTCGCCAGCCCGTTGTCGTGTCCGGGATTCTTCGACGCCAATAGCAGCGCCGCAGTGTTCACCGCGCCCGCCGCCACCACGACGATGTCGCCTGAATAGTCCTCCGGCCCATCGGGACCTTTTGCGTGCACGCGGGTCACCAGCTTTCCCGATGCATCCGTCTCAAGGTGCGTCACCTTGCGGCGCGGCAGCAGCGTGACGTTCGGCAAACGCAGGATTGGATCGATTGCAATCGTCCGCGCATCGGCCTTGGCGCTCACCAGGCACGGATAACCGCCGCATGTCCCGCAACGAATGCACGGCGATAGCGGCGGCTCGTTGTCATCGCGCATCACGCCGATAGGCAGCGCCGATGGATGCCAGCCGATCGACTGGAAATACCGCTCTAGCTCGGCGATCGTGGGATCGTGCTTGAGCGGGGGATAGAAATAGTCCGCCTCGCCGCCGCGTTCGCTCGGATCGACATTGCGCTTGCCGTGCACATGCCAGAGTTTTTCCGCATCGAGATAATAAGGCGCAATCTCATCATAAGAAATCGGCCAAGCGGGCGAAACGCCGCCCGCATGACGTACTTCGGCAAAGTCGCTCGGCCGCAGCCGAAACAGGGCCGCGCCGTAAAACGTCGTATTGCCGCCCACCCAATAGTGCGTGTTGGGGTGAAACGCCTTGCCGTGCTTGTCGTACCAGAAATCCTTGGTGCGATAACCGCGATCCACGAACACGTAGGTCGAATTCCAATTCTGCGGCCCGCGCGCGAGGTGATCGCCTCGCTCGAGGATCAGTATCTTCAGGCCCGTCGCCGCCAGGCTTTGCGCCAGCGACGCCCCGCCGGCGCCGGATCCAACGACCACGACGTCAAAATGGTTCGACGCAGCCATCAACCGCCTCCGTTTGTCAGTCTTTCACGCGGTATCTCTCGGCGGCGCCGCGAATGAGGGGCGTCGTCAACCCGTCCGGCAAGTATTTCATCAGCCCCGCCGCCACCTTGTTGTGCATGCCGGGAATGGAGACGACTTGCCCGCGATCGTTCGCCCTCAGCGCCGCCGCAACCACGTCCTCCGCCCGCATCATGAAACTGCGCGGCGAATTGGCCATGATTGTGTCGGTATGGTTGGCTTGGGTGAACTCACTCTCGGTGAAGCCGGGGATGAGACAGGTCACCTTGATGCCTTTGGCGCGCAGTTCCGCATCCAGCGACAGCGAGAACTTGTACACGAATGCTTTCGCCGCCGGATAGAGGGTGTGGCCCGCCCCGCCGGGCGAGAGCGCGGTCATTGAACTCACATTGATGATCCGCCCACGCCCGCGCGCGATCATGCCCGGGATCGCCGCATGCGTCAGTCCGCACACCGCCATCACCAGCGTCATCACGAAATCACGCTGCTGGGCCCAAGTCGTTTTGTCATAGGTCTGCGGGATCGAAAAACCCGCATTGTTGACCAACACGCCCACGCTGCGCCCGCGCGCTTCCAGCGCCGCCATTACTGGCGCATGCGCCTCGGCGATAGAGAGATCGGCCTGGATCGGGATCGCTTCGATGCGATGCTGCGCCTGCAACTCCGCCGCCAACGATTGCAGCCGGTCCATGCGCCGCGCCACCAGCGCCACATCCTCGCCGCGAGCCGCGAGCGCACGCGCAAACGCCGCGCCGATCCCGGCCGACGCGCCCGTCACCAGCGCCAATGGGTTTCCGTCCATGCCTGTCATGTACGCCCGGAGTCGGCAAGAAAATACAGGCGACGGATTTCGCGGGCAAATGTCCGCCTGAGGCCAGCCCTTCCCGGGCCTTAAATTTCGTCAGCGGTCTGATTTCGCCGTAGCATCGGATCTTTTTGCGGCCAAGTCTCGCCCTCGCTGGCCGCAGCTCGGAACGTCGCAAATGCGCCGACACGCTCTAAGCGCGCAACAAACCCTGCACCGCCGGCGCCATGACGCTGTTGGGAAAAACGTCGCGCTCGAGCGGGGCGCTGGCGACGCGGAGATGTGCGGAGAGCACGCCTTTTATGACCCCTCGCAAATCCGTGGTCGGCCGCAAATCGCGGTTTTGATAAAGGGCGCTTGGCGCGAGCCCCGGCCAATCGGCGAGCACGCGCCCGCCACGCACTGCCCCGCCCGCGAGGAACGCCGCCGCCGCGGTGCCATGATCAGTGCCTCCCGCGCCATTCGGCGCGGCTGTGCGCCCGAATTCGGTGACGACAAGAACGGCTGTATTCCTCCACGCCGCGCCCATCTCGGTCTTGAAGGCGCCGACGCCGTCATCGAGCAAACCCAGATTGCGCGCCAAGGCGCCTTGCGCCGCGCCCTGATTGGCGTGCGTATCCCAGCCACTCATGTCCATAACCGCGGCGATGGGGCCGGTCGGATCCTTGAGAAAGCGGGCGGCGACTTGCGCCAACCCTGCGATCTGTCGATAGCCAGCGCCCCCGGTCATGCCGCTTGCGCCTGATTCCATCGCCACGGCGTTGGCGCCAATTGCCCCGTGCAGAGCGGTGGCGAGCGCTGGATCGCGTGCGTCGTACAACGCCAACAGCCGATGCACCGTGTCATCGTTGACGCTCGGCATCACCGAGGGTGACCATGTCGTCACCGGCGTTGCTCCGCGCAGCACTAAAGGGGCCTGTTCGGAGAGCGCCACGCCCATGTCGGGACGCGCATGCGGCAACGCGCCCAACGCTGCGTTCAGCCAGCCATCCGTGCGGGCAAAGGGTGTCGCAGCGCCCGTCTCCAGCACGTTCTGCCCGTCAAAATGCGAACGGTCGCGGTAGCCCGTAGCGGCGGCGTGAACGACAATGAGTTCAGCCGCGTCGTACATCGCCTTAAGCTTGGGCAAGCTCTTATGCAGCGAGAACGTGGCGTCGAGCGGCAGAACGTCAGCCCGTTGCAAGGCCAGCGCGCCGCGCAAGCCCTCATAGTTCGGATCGCCGAGCGGCGGAACGGCCGCCAACCCGTCCATGGCGCCGCGCAATATAATGACAAGCAAGCGCTGGTCGGTTGCCTGCGCCTGCCCAAATGCGAACATCGGAAAAGAGAGAGCGACTGCTCCCGTCCCACCGGCCAGGAGATGACGGCGGTTCAACATCACTATCTCCGTTGCATTTCAGGTGCGGAAAACAAGATGGCCAAACCTTGCTGGGGGCTATCGGCCCTTTGCACGGCGGCGCGCGTTTCCTCGCTCATCAGCGACCCCAATGACGCCTCACCCATTGCAACAGGATCGACATCGGCGCGCGCCACCCGTTCGGCGAAGCGCTGCGCGAACTCCAGCCGCTTCCAGACCAGATCGGCGGTGAGCCAAGCATCGGCAATATCGGCCCAGCCATCCGGTCCGGGCGCTGCATAGGGGCGCTGCCCCATCGCCATCAGCGCGCCTGCGCCGGCATTTGGCGGCAGCGCCGACACGTTCGCGGCACGCAGTACTGTGATAGCGTATTCCTCTGGCTGTTTGAACTTCGCGAGCGGTGCTGACCACGCCTCGGGACTATCTATAACCGTTTCCATGGTCGCACGCAGATCGCCGTCGCTGCGCACAAAGGCGGTGGCGACCCGATCGACGGCCGCGGGCGGGGGCTGATCGGCGATGTAGTGGCGGCAAAGCTTGGTGGCGATGAAGCGCGCGCAGGCCGGGCGGCGCGTGAGATCGCGAAGCGCCGCTTCCCCTTGGCCAACGCCATCCTCCGGATAAGTTCGCCCCAACAGCGTCTTGGCGCCGGGCTCGTGGGCGCCTTCGTCGAATTCGAACAATTGTTCGCCGTTTCGCACGCCCGGCTGGTCGCTGAGCAATTGCGGAAGCCGCGCGCGTTGATAGGTCCAGCCGGTAATGATGGCGGCGAGCGCTTGCACGTCGAGCTGCGTGTAACCCCCACCCACGCCGAGTGTGTGCAGCTCCATGATTTCGCGACCGAGATTTTCGTTGATGCCGGTTAGGCGCCGGCCGCCCGGGAGAGGCCGCGCGCGTTCGGGGTGAAGCGCCGCGCGCGAATGGGGTCCGATCGAGAGCCAATTGTCGAGATAGATGATCATGCCGGGATGCTTGCTGGAGGCGAGCAGCATGTCGGCGAAGCGCCCGCATACGTGGGGGCGGATCGCGTCTTTCTCGAACGATGGCGGTAAGGCGATTGTCGCCGGTTTGGCCGTCGAGACAGTGAAGTGGTTGCCCCAGAAATGAACCAGGCGCTCACGCACTGGCGCTTCGGTTGTCGCCGCCGCTTCGATCCGCGCGCCGACAGCGGCGCTGACGCGCTCCCGGAATGTTTGGATGAAGTCTTGCTCTATGGTCAGTTGGGTCAGTTGCTGCTGGCTGACGCCTTGCCGCGCCATCCTTTGCTCGATCCGAGCGGTGTCGCCGCGCGCCAGTCGGCGTCGCACCAGCCAACGGCCAAACGCCAGGAGATCATCTTCAGCTGGCGGCAGCGCCGCGATCTGCGGCGGCAGGGCCTCTCCAGACCTGAGCTGACTCTTGACCCAACCGCGAGGATCGCCTGCGATCACACGCAATTCGCCCGGGCGAGGCCCAAAGCCGAAGCGATGCGCCGCCACGCTGGCTGCGGTCAGGTCAGGCATGTCGGCGAACCTCCTGGGTCATAAACGGCGATCACGCGCCGGTCCGTCGCACAATCATTGGCTCCCCAGCAGCGCTTGTGTCGTCTGCGCCGCCATCCCCCAAACTATTCGACGAATGGCCGGGACGGGCCAGATCTAGGCGTGGCCCCAACTCCCACCAACCGTGGTCCTCACTCATAACCCCGCCTTTTCCTGGCTTATGAACGAGGCCCCTCGCCCGTGTGGCCGGCGGCGCGTCTTTAGACGTGCTCCGCGAGCATCAGCCGTCCGTTTGAGCCGCGTCCAAGCGCTTCGGCCCCTTCGGGCGCGTAGCGGGTGATGAGGTCATAGTGGGACAGGTCTTCACGCACGACAAATCCGGCCTCGCCCGCCATCGTCGCCATTTCTTCCGGCGTGAACGAGGACACCCAAGGCTCTCCCCAACTCGAAAGCGTTGTCGCCGATCGATTTGCGTCATCAGCGCCCTCGGCGTCACGTTGCGAAGGCGGAGGCGCATAACTCAACAGCAGATAAGACCCCCTCGCGGCCGCCCGACCCATGGCGGCGAGAGCCGAAGCGTTGGCCTCGCGCGTCAAATAGCGCGTCACCCCGAGCCAAGCGAAAAACGTGCGTCGCTTTGGATCGTAAGCGCTGGCGGTCAGCGCCCGGTCGATCGGCGCCTCCCGGAGATCCGCGGCAATCAGGCAAGCCTCATCCAGATCGGCGCCCGCCGCGCGCAACTGCCTGATCTTCAGAGTCTCGGGTTGCCGGATGGTCGATCTCAAAGATGCGCAGCCCCCGCGCCCAGGGTGGTCGACGCCATGCAAAACTGTCGAACCCGGCGCCGACAATGACATATTGATCGACGCCGCCCCGGACGGCCTCGTGAAGCTGGTCCTCGCAATAGCGCGCCCTCAAGATCACGTTGGCTCGCAGCCCGCTCCGCGCCAACCATTGCTCGACTTCAGGATCGCCGCTCGTAAAACGCGGAAGCTCGGCGACGAACTCAGGCGGCACAAGTTTCTCGGCCCATTGATCATTCAGGAGCGGCGAGCGGCTCCTGCGCGCATGGTCGGCTCGGATGAGAGCGACCACCATAGCTGTTCGACTTGGCTTGTCTTCTTCCATGGCGGCTATCCGGGGTTCGAGACGCCAATCCGTCGGAAGGCAGTCTCGCTCAATTCCGGCCGCTCGTCATGCTCCCGCCAGTTGCATGCTCTCGCCGACGGCGGTCATCGGCCGTTGCGGCCGTTTGGATCGTACTGGGCTTCGTCGCGGCGCTTGGCTGCTTTGCGGCTCTATGGGCCGATGGCGGCATCCGCGCTTGGTCACACGGACTTATTCTCACCCGTCAACAAGCCGCTCGCTAGCGTAAGCCAAAGCCGTAACGGCGGAAGATCGCGTGCGCGGCGAGCGAGCGAAGATAGCTCGCGAAAGCCACGCTCTCGGCGCTTGAATGCCCCGCAACGATGGCGAGTGGATATGAAATTGGAGGATGCGAGTTTGCCGGGAAGACGCCAACGATCGACACGCCGGCGCCCGCGGCGGTCGCATCCGTTGCATAGACGATCCCAGCCGCCGCCTCGCCTGTTTGCACGAAACGTAGCGCCGCCCGCACGTTTTCGGCCCGCACAACATCCCCCTGCACGCTCGCCCAAACGCCCAGGCGCCCCAGCGCGGCGCGTCCATAACGGCCCGCGGGCACGCTATCGGGATCGGCCATGGCCAGATGACCACCGGCCAACGCTGAATGCAGCGCGAAATTCGGCGCAATGCGCAAGTGGATGGGGCGATCCAATGGCGCGATGAGCACAAGGCGATTGGACAGCAGGCTGACGCGCGAGCGCGCATCGATGAGATGGCGCTGTGCGAGATAGTTCATCCAGTCTTCGTCGGCGGAAAAGAACAAATTAGCGTCCGCGCCCTGCTCGATCTGATGGGCTAGAGTGGAAGTCGCAGCATAGATGAACACTGGCCGTGGATGACCAAGCGCGGCGTAGTCATCACCGGCATCGTTCAATACATCCGTCAGGCTTGAAGCGGCGTACACAACGGCGCCACCGGCGCGTTGTTGCGCCACCGCGGGCGCTGCGAAGGCAAAAAGCAGCAGACAGAGCAAGGCGCGTTGAAACGCCGTCATTCCCTATCCTCAGAGGCTGTGCGCCTTGACAATGGCCCAGATGCCTTGGCCGGGCGTCAATTTCAAGTCCGAAGCGGCTTCGGAGGTGATGCGAGCGACGATTGGCCCTGCTGTCGTCTGCACATGAGCAAGGACGGCGTCGCCCGGCTCTGGCTCCAATGCACGCACCACCCCTTCCCAAACGTTTCGCGCCGAAATGCCGGACGGCCTATCGACTGCCAGGAGCACGTGGTCGGCGCGAACCCATTGGGCGCGCGGGCGCACGCCGGCGGCGCTCTTGAGCATGGTCATCGCAACCGCCGCGCCGACATCGTGCGCCGAAAGCAAAAGGCGGAACGCAGCATCATGCACCGTCTCCTGCAACGGTCCATAGGCGACGACGCGTCCCCCATCGATCCCGACAATATGATCGGCCAGCGCCACAGCATCATCGATTTGATGCGTGACCACCAGCATGGGGATCGCGAAGGTTTCGTGGAGATCGCGCAGTCTCGCGACGAAGGCGGTTCGTCGCGTAGCGTCGAGTGCAGCGAACGGCTCGTCGAGCAACAGGAAATCCGGAGCTGAGAGCAACGCGCGCGCCAGCGCCACGCGCGCCTTCTCGCCGCCCGAAAGCTTGGAGACATTTCGCCCAACCAGATTGGCGAGGTCGAAATGCTCCACCACGCGCTCGGTCGAGGGCGTTCGCGCACCGACGGGTGCGCGCAGGGCGGCGAAGGCGAGGTTCGCCGCCACATCCATGTGTGGAAACAAGCGCGCATCCTGGAATACAAGTCCAACGCCCCGCTTGTGCGCCGCCACATGCAACTTGGCGTCGGCGTCGTCCAGCACCCGATCAGCCAGCAAGATGCGCCCGGCGTCGATCCGGCTTAAGCCGGCAATGACGCTGAGCAATAACGACTTGCCCGCCCCGGAGGGCCCAAACAGCGCAGTCACGCCCTCACCTGGCGCGGTGAAGCGCGCCTCGAGACGGAAGCTGCGCAAGACCAGAGAAGCGTCGACTGAAAGCACATCGCTCACGGCGCACGCCGTTTCCGCGCCCAGGCGTGGAGCGCCTCCGCCGCGACAAAGCCGACTATGGCGCAGCCAAACGAAATCCAAGCAAGGCGAAAGGCTAACGCATCGCCATCCGGCGCTTGCAGCGCGGCGTAGATCGCCAACGGCAGCGTTTGTGTGACGCCGGGCACGCTTCCGGCAAAAGTAATTACCGCGCCGAACTCGCCAAGCGCCGCTGCGAACGCGGTGGCGGCGCCCGCGAGCACGCCAGGCGCCGCCAAGGGCAAACTGACGGTGAGGAAGCGATCGAGCGGTGATGCTCGCAACGTGGCGGCGGCGTCGATCAAGCCGCCATCGATGGCCTCAACCGCGATACGAATGGACCGCACAAGCAGCGGGAGGATCATCACCGCCGTCGCCAACGCCGCACCCTCAGCCGTGAAAGCCAAGTGGATATTGAAGGCGCTCTCAAGCCAGTGACCCACGGGGCCGCGTCGTCCGAACGTCAGCAGCAGAACGAAACCGATCAGCACCGGCGGCAATAACAGCGGCAAGTGCGCCGCCGCATCGAGCAAGCTCTTGCCTGGGAAACTGCGCCGCGAGAGCGCCCACGCCAGGGGCGTCGCCACGATGAGAGCCAGGACGAGAGCACGCGCGGCGATACCGAAGCTTACAAGTATGATTTGCCACTCGGCGGCGGAAAGCATGCGCTAATCTCGCAAAGGCGCCCGCCAGTGTCGATACACGCCGGGCGCGGCGGCCGCTTTTGGCCAATTCCGCGCCGACCTTGTCAGTCTGCCGCGGCAAAATGGGTCAACTGATCTCTAAGCGCCTTCACGAACGCCGGCCGCGCCGTGGCGCGCGCCACATAATCATGACAGGCGGGATGCATCGCCAGACGGTCGAACCGATCCACTAGGCGCAACACGTCGCTCATCAAGATGTCGGCGACAGAGAAGCTCCCGGCCAGCCATTCGCGTCCCGCCAATATCTTCTCCATCCGCTCGAGCCGGATGTTGAGGAAGTCTTCGAGGCGTTTCCATCCCGGCGCATCGCCGGTCAATCCGGAGAATTTGAATATGGACCAGGGCAGGCTCGCCATCTCGACGGAATTGAGCGCCGCGAAAAGCCATTCAATGACTTCGTTGCGGCGTTCGGTAGGCATCAGCGCCTTACTGCGCTCGCCGAGGTGAAGCAGGATCGCTCCGCTCTCGAAGATGGAGATGTCTCCATCCCTCAACCAAGGCACCTGACCGAACGGCTGGTTCGAGAAATGCTCGGCGCCGCGATCGCGAAATGGCGTGCTCTCGACGCGATAAGGCAGCCCGGCCTCTTCCAGCGCCCAGCGCACCCGCAGGTCACGAACATAGCCCCGCGGCGGCTCCGGAACCCAATCGTACGTGGTGAGGATCAGGTCACCCATTCAGCATCTCCTTCGTCACCGCTTCATAGCGCCTTGCAAGCGCTTCGTAAGCGCGTGGCGGGTGCAAAAGCATGACCGAGCCATCAAGGCGGGGCCGCCGGACTTTTTGGGCGCCCGCGACGCACACCGATTTCGCTAGCGTTCCGCCTTCAGCCCCGCGGACAGGTCAATCTTCGGAGTGATGGCGATCCGGGCGTCTCGGTTGTTCTGGTGGGATTAGAACACGACGGAGACTGGTTTCTCGCGCCCGCAGATCCGCGGCACGGGCGCCCCTATTTCGATCTCGTCAAGCGCTCAGCAAGGCGCAGCGCCTGTCGGTCAAAGCCAGGGCGATGTGATCGCAACGCTCATGCAGGACCTCATCGCTTGGCGAGGCGCGCCATTCCGCCAGCAAATGACGGCACTTCAAACTGACCGAAAGCATTCCTGGGGGTTGATGCGGATTGTGACTCACCCCGCAGGGGTCCGCCCAAAACTCGTGTTGGGACGCCGACCAGGAAAAGGGCGAGTGTCCGACCTTGTCGTTCGCCCAGGCGGGTCCGGCTGCGAGCGCGAACGCGAGAACCAGTACAATTAGGCGCATGGGTGAACTTCCTCCGCACGAGCTTGACGCCGCTCTGGCCGTTAAACACGGGCTTCGGTGTCGAGGCTCCGATGGCGCTTGGCGCGCGTTTTGTCGGCATTTGTCGCGCGCAGCCTGAACTCCAATTATCGTGAAACTCACAAGATTGCCAGCGGCGCGACCGCAAGAGGCGATGGTTTAATCCGATTCACGTCAGACGTGTCGGCTCGATGCGGCTTTCGCCGATGGCGCTTATCGGACGGCTAGACTTGACGCCAAAACGGCCGCCACTGCCCTGCCTGGCTTGGACGGCGGAAGTAGAAGGTGTTCGCCTCGCTCCACTCGTTCGCGGGCGCTTCGCTCGTGTGCGTCAGGGCGATTTGCAGCGCCGGGTCGGCGCCATCGCGCCAGTCCGCAAAAAATTGCGGCGACGGCAAGTCCGGCATGACCCAGTCCCGCCGGTCCTGAGGGTAGGAATCAAACCATGGCAATGTCGAAATGAGCGAGGTGATGCCAGTCGCCGCTCCCGCCGCGGTTTGGCCGTCGCCAAAGTGGTTGGGCGCGCCTCCGCTTGGCTCACCTACAAATAACGCAAACGTCTCCCGTTCAAGCCGGTTGGTGGCGTTTTGGGCCGCGGAAAATGTTCGCGGGGATATCATAACATAAAGCGCGCCAGGACGATTGAAGCGCGACCGCTCGATGTGCTTGCGTAAAGCCTCGAAGAGATAATTGTCGCCCCCGCCGTTTCGACGCAGATCAACGATCAGGCGGCGCGGCGCGGCATCCTCCATCGCCTCGAAGCATGCACGGGTGAACGCGCCGAACGCCTGAATGTCGGCGCTCAGATCGTCGCAGCTGATGTAGATGGCCGCGTCCGCGCGCCGAACAAAATTGGCCCCTGCGCCTTCGCCGGCGGCGTCAGACCAAAGCTCGACCTGGGTCTTGGTTCGCTGCAGCGGATGGCGATCCGCGCTTCCATCAGCGCTCGGTCGCAACGTGGCGTGAACGCGATTCTGTCCGAGCATAGCCTCAACCCGGACCGGTGCGGCCGGATCGCTTTGAGCGCCGAGCGCTTGCAGGAACGCAGGCGAAAACATCGCGCCTGACCATCGCTGCGCCCAAGCATCGTTGCCGGGCCAATTTGTCGCCCACGCTCGCATCAGAGCCGCAGTCTCCATCGCGCCAATTCTCGTGACGCGCGCCCCGAGCAGCGGCGCGCCCGCGCCCTTCGCGCTCGTAACGTAGGCGCCATCGTGAAATACGCGAACGCCAATCGGCAAACTCAGAGCGAAAGGTCCGTGCGCCAACGGCGCTGGCACGCCACCGGTAAACTCGAAGGGCAAAAGCGTGGTGTGACCATCTTTGAACCAGGCGAGCGCCTGACGCGTGCGAATGAAATAGGCGCCGTCGCTAAGCCGGTCGGCGTCGCCGGCCAAGGCGTCCCAACGTGCACGCCACGCCGCGTCAGCCGCCGCCTCGCGCCCACGCGGATGGATGGTTTCGGCTCTAAGTCGAAGCGCCTCCACCTCGGCTCGGCGGCTTGAAACCTGGGCGTGCGCCTGGAGAGCCGATGCCGCCGTTGCTCCAAGAACTACGAGGCCCGTGAGATCGCGTCGTGTGATGGTCATCTTTCGCGACTACCACTGGCGCGGAGAGTTACAAACGCGATGCTGCCAGCGGCCCGGCGCACGCGACCAACGTTCTTGCAACGATCGCGCCCGAACACTCAAGTGAGCGCCTTGTTCAACTCACCTTCGAGCACTCGGCCCAAAAGGATCTCTTGTCCGTGCACGCGACAGGAGCGCGCTCTCCTCGTCGAAAGGCTGAACTGGCGCCCGACGCCAACCATAGGATGGCTTCAACAACCGTCCGGATACGTCCCGCCCTAAGTGCCTGGCGACGCCCATTATCGAGAAACACGTGGACCGTCCAAGGGCTGTAACCTAGGCTCCGCTCTCCTTGGGGGTCGCCATGTCTCGCCGAAATATTGCTCTGTCACTTGCTTTATTGCTCGCCGCAGCATGTGCGCAGCCGACTGATTTTCGCGTGCTCAACCCCAACGACTATCAGAGCTTCGTGGCGAACTGGACGCCGCAGGAGCAACCTTTCTGCGCAACTTTCGAGTCCGGCTCCGAGTGGACCGCAATCATGCATCCAGCCGCAACGCAGATGTCCCGCGCGTTTGCGCCTCCCGAGGATTTTTGGCGGGCTCACGCCGTGTTGCTGCTCGCGCGCGTTGTGAATAGTGGCGACGCCTCGCATGTCTTTCGAGTTAATCACGTCGCGCGCGGACTGCACGCAATTGACGTGGACTACACTTTCACGCCAACGCCGGCCGCGACGTCGACGATGAAATGGTATTTGGCGATTGCAGTGGCGAAGCCATTGCCGCGCACCATTCGATTTCGTGAGGCGGGGCAGGTGAGCTGCGAAGTTTCAGCCCCATCCGCCCGCAGCGACGGGGAATGAGCCTGGGTCGCGCAACCCCGGCTGCTTCAAGGCGCGAACACGTCAATGGGGTCACGCAAACCACGCACTTCGAATGAGCCGACAAAGCGCATGTCAACGCCGCAAGCATCGCGAAACGCTTTCGTGCAGATGACTTGTTCGCTTACGGTTTTGGCGAGGCCCATCACCCGTGACGCCAGGTTCACCTCCCTGCCGATGAGCGTGAAATCGAGCCTTTCGTCAGACCCGATGTTGCCATACTGGGCGACACCGAAGTGAAGTGCGATGCCATCGTTCACTGGCTCCTGACCGCCTGATCGACGGCGGTCGTTGAGCTCGACGAGAAGCAAGCGGGCCTCATGCGCCGTCTCGTACGCAGCCAGACAGGCGGCGCTCGCATCGGTAAAGCCTGTGACCGGGAATATCGCCAGCACGGCGTCGCCAATGTATTTCAGAACCTCGCCGCCGTGCGCGTAGATGGCGCCGACCACCACGCGATAGTAGTCGTTGAGCGCGGCAATCAATTCGCCCGCGGGAAGATCATCGCTGAGCGAGGCAAAGCCGCGAATATCGGAAAACCAAATCGCGCCTTCCGTCGCGACGACGCTTCCCAGCTCAATCATGCCGCTGCACACGCGGTGTCCGGGATCGTGCCCGATATACATTTCAGCCAGCGTGTTCTTGATGTTGTATTCAATGAGGGTGTTGAGCAACAAAGTGAACAGCCGAAGGCTCCATCTGAGGTCGTTAACTTTGTCCGGCGCCAAACCGCCCTCATTATCAACCGCCAACCCAATTCTTTGTAGAACGCCCGCAAATCCATCCAGCCGCATGGCGAAATATGCGGTGCATCCGATCACCGCGAGATCGTGGAAAACTGGAAAAGGTTGCTCGGCGCCCGAAGGCGAGATCTCTGCATAGAGTTCTCCTTCGGTCGCAACACGATGGAAGGGGCTTGCGACAAATTGCGGGTTTGCTTGATTTCGCGGCGTTCAAAAACGCCTCATCGATCATCGCGCTTCCGATGCGATATTGCCTTCGCCGAACCAGAACCGCGGGATTGATTGGGCCGGGATCCGCTTCTTCGCTGAACCAAACATGCCTGGTCGTCTTCATCTGAGGGTGAACAGTATCCGCCGCCAAATTACACCGTTTGAGGCCGTAGCCCCGGGCGCCGAGAAATCGGCAATAGCTATCGAGCAGCGACGGGATGCTCTTCTGGCGCTGACCCTCGCCAACGAGCCAATCCTCAAAGTGCACCTTGAATATCGAAGGTTCGCGGGTGCTCATGCGCCGACCTCTAGAGGGATCCGGTGATAGGCATGCAGTTTCATTAGCCCGCCCGAGACGGCTGCGTCGAACACGCCGAGAGCCGATATGCCCTCCGCTCCCCGCGTCGGCGGGGTTCGCCGAAAACTCGAGCTTTGCAGCGCTATCCCTCCGGCGAGGGCGCGGCCGCCTGTGAGGGGCGCTTGCCGCCATCTGGCCGCAGCTTCTCGAGCGTGCGCGCTGAAGGCCATGTCATAGAGGCGGGCAATGTGGCGGTGCGCGCGGAGCATGGAGAACAAGTAGAACAAACATAAAGCCAGGTCTGCAAAAGCTATGGGCCATTGCAGCGGGACGTTCGCGTACTTGTCGATCATCGCTAGCATGAAGGACACTATCGCTCCGATGAGGAACGGCCAAGCTAGCCGCCAGCGACGACGCGTTCGCTCGGCGTGATGTTCGTAGAGCAGCTGCAAGGCCGGCTCAATGTGATCCGCCAATTTCGAGCCCCAGGAGCGACCAAACAGAATGCCGGCAATGAGCAAGACGAGCGGACTATGCCGCCTTCCTTCGGCGCCGCCGGCCTGCGGGCCTAGGAGCGCAAATCCCACCATTGAAATGAGGCCTGCGGCGCCGATCAGCGGAATTGCATGAAAGGTCGGCCTCGCCTCAAGCACTGAGCGGCGGACTAAGCTATCGAAGACCTGCAAAGAGGCGGTGACCCCGAGGAGCCAGCCGGTCACGCGGACGGGAAGCGCATCATGGCCTTGCAGGATTTCGATAAAGGTCACAGCCGCGGTCGCAAAAACGCCGCCCATGATCAGGCTCGCGGTTTGGCTCACCCCAATCACCCCGTAATCCCGCATACGGCTGAGCATGATTTCGGTCGTCATTAGACTGGGTTGGTCTTCCATATGCATGCCTCCGCCCGGTCGCGCCGCCGACTGGGCTCGAGCTTACTCGACGCGGCCCGCGCAAGAAGTCGTTCGGCGTCGGGCGGACATGGCGAACCGAGGAGGTGCGCAATCGTTCGATTTGATCTATTGGACGCGTGCCCTCGTTGCGAGCGGCTCGCCTCCCGGAGGGCAAGTGGCCGCTTCTGCGCCTTTCTGGACTCAGACGCCGTCGGACGCCGCCGGCGCCCTTGGCTGTGACGTTTCGGGCCTCACCTCCTCAGATGCCGAAGCGCGTCTCCTCAAATACGGCCGCAACGCCGACGTGCAACCGCGCGAGCCCGGTGTCTTTGTCTCCATCGCCCGCCGGCTGCTTGAGCCGCTCTGTCTGATGCTTATCGCCGCGGCGGTCGTATCGGCGGCCACGGGCGATACAACCAGCGCGGTGATCATCCTGGTGATATTGGGCGCGTCGGTGGCGCTCGACGCTTTGCAGGAAGGCCGCGCCAAACGTTCGGCGGAAGCGTTGAGAAAGTCTGTGGCGCTCACCGCTGAAGTGAAGCGCGATGGCGTCTTCGCGTCCGTGGACGCCGAAACCGTCGTGCCGGGGGATGTATTCCGCGTTGGCGTCGGCGACGTCATTCCGGCTGACGCACTGGTGCTGCAAGCAAGCGCTTTTACCGCCAACGAGGCCGCTCTCACCGGCGAGCCCTTTGGCGTCATAAAGCGCGTTGGCGAAGTGAAGGCGACGACCGCCGCGGAAGCGAGCAATGCCTTGTTTCGCGGTTCCGTCGCTCAGACCGGTGAAGCCGTGGCGCTCGCCATAGGCACTGGCGCCAACACTCTGTTCGGCAAGGCCGCACAATCCCTCAACGCCGCCGTCGAAGTCTCACCCTTTCAGCGCGATCTGCGGCAACTGGGCTTTTTAGTCGCGCGGGCGACGGCGGTATTGGCCGTTGGCGTCTTGGCTGCAAATGTGATGTTCGGGCGGCCGCTGATTGAATCGCTGATGTTTTCGGTTGCGCTCGCCGTCGGGCTTACGCCGGAATTGCTTCCGATGATCACCACCGTCACGCTATCTCGAGGCGCGGTGCGCATGTCGGCAAAGAAGGTGATCGTCAAACGCTTGGCGGCGATCCACGATCTTGGCGCGATGACGGTGTTGTGCACGGACAAGACCGGCACCCTGACCTCCGCCCGGGTCGAACTCGCGAGCTCACTCTCCCCAAGCGGCGACGCCACCGCGCGTCCCGCAGTGCTAGCCGCAATCTGCGCCAGCCTCGGCGGCGACAAAGGCTCACTCGATGAAGCCGTAACCAAAGCCAATCCGGATGTGGCAAAGGGATGGACGCGTCGTGGGCTGTCGCCGTTCGACTATCAAAGGCGAATGGGCGCCGTGTTGGCGGAGGGACCCGATGGTCTCGTTCTGATCGTCAAGGGCGCGCCCGAGGCCGTCTTGAGCGCTTGTGACACTGGCGGTCCCTCAGGATTCGACGAAGCGGCGCGGGCAAATGCATTGCAAAGCGTCAGCGCGCTTGCCTCCCAAGGACTGCGCGCGATCGCCGTCGCCTCGAAAGTTTGGACCGAAGGAGCCCGCGATCCGACGCCCGAGGATGAGACAGGACTGACCTTTGAGGGCTTGTGCACCTTCGCCGATCCGCCAAAGGACAGCGCGCCGGCGGCGGTGGCGCGGCTCGCGGCGGCGGGCATCCGGATCGTCATACTCTCCGGAGACGATCCGCTCGTCGTCACCCGTCTGGCGAAGTTGGTGGGGTTGCGATCAGAACGCGTCATTAGCGGCGCCGATCTGAACGCCCTCAGCGTGGACGCCTTGCGGGTGCGGGTGCGCGACACCGATATCTTCGCGCGCCTAACACCCGATCAAAAGGTGCGGATCGTGCACGCACTGAGTACGGGCGGCGAGATCGTCGGTTTCATGGGTGACGGGGTCAACGATGCGCCCGCTATCAAAGCCGCTGATGTCGGACTATCAGTGGACGGCGCCACGGGCGTTGCGCGCGCCGCCGCAGATATGATCCTGCTTGACGCCGACCTCGCCGTCGTCGCCGACGGCGTGGATGAAGGCCGGCGAACCTTCGCCAACATCCTGAAGTACGTTCGCATGGGCGCTAGCTCCAACTTCGGCAACATGCTTTCGATGGCGGCGGCTTCGCTATTCCTGCCATTCCTGCCGATGCTGGCGACGCAAATCCTGCTCAACAACCTGCTCTACGATGTTTCCGAAATCGGCATCCCGTTCGACACCGTGCGCACCGCCGACATCGCCAAGCCGCAACGTTGGCGGATTCAGGATATTGTCCGCTTCGCCGCGGTGATGGGGCCGTTGTCGTCCGTTTTCGACCTCGCCACCTTTGGGGTGTTGTTCTTGCTGTTCCGAACCGGCCCAGAAGAGTTCCGCGCCGGATGGTTTGTGGAATCGATCGCCACGCAAACGCTCGTCGTCTTCCTCATCCGCACCAAGGGCCGCCCCTGGCGCGACACGCCAAGTCCAATGCTGGCGACATCGACGTTGGGAGCGCTGGCGGTTGCGTTGCTCGTCCCATTCTCACCATTGGGCGCGTGGTTTGGGTTCCACGCGCCATCGCCGATGCTGACGATGGCGCTGGTGGGAATCGTGGCGCTTTATTTGGCTTGCGCTGAACTTATCAAACCGCTCGCCATCATAACTGGCGCACCACGATCGGATCTGCGACAGTTTGTAAGCACCGGAGTGTCCACGCCAGACCACGCTGCGACGTAGCTCGAGAGTCCGGGCTCCGTCACCACCTGCCCGTTCGCGCCCCCTCCTATTCCATCCAAGCGGGTGGCCGCTTCCAAACGTTCTATCCCCCGGAACTATCGCCAACGCCGATTGTGCGGCGCAGGGTTCTCGCATTGATCAGGAGTGCAATGACTGCCGCAGTCATGCTGATCACGGTCAACATCAAAAATTCGGTTCGGTTGAAAATCGCAAATGCCGGAACCGCAAACGCGCCCAGCGCCAGCAACAGCACCTGCAAGCCTGCAAAAGCCGCCATCACGATCGCCTCCATGGTATTGTCCATGCCGGGATGTGAGACCTTCATCTGCTCGCTCATGCCAATCATTGCGGCGATGATCAAAAGCACCTCAACCCACGAGAGTTCGTATGCGCCCCAGTGGATGAGCGTCGCCCGCGGATCGGCGAAGGCGAAGACGCCGATCACATAGAGCACCAAGACAAAGAAGAAACTCGGCACATATTTAAAGGGATTCGACGTGGTATGTGCGCCGCGTATTTCCAGTTCCGGCGCGTGAGCTTGTTGGGCGCTTGTCATGATAGTGTCCTCGTTCGCCGGTCGTGATCTTCTGGGTGATGCCGCCGGCGGCGGTCATGAGCACCCGATCGTTGGGATGTCTCGCCCACGGAAAATATTCGGGGAGCGGTCTCGAGAGAGTCGCTCCCCGAATATGCCGTGATGTTTACGAGTTGATTTGCGTGCGGACGCGTTCGCTCAAACTATCCAGCTGCGACTGGATGAACGAGGTTTCCCGCGAGCTGAGCCGACCATTAAAATCACGCATTCGCGCCTCTCTTTGACGGATCGACGAGAGCGTGTTGAGCGAACGTCTCGCTTCGGTCCGGGTCAGTGAGCCGTCGCTTCGTGCGCTGACGATGCGTTGTTGCAGCCAAGCTTCGCGCTGACGAATATCGCGCGGCGCTTCACCCCAACGCTGGTCGTTGTTGGCGACCGGTCTGTCGCCGTTAGCATAGGATGTCGCGATCCAGCGGCCGCGAGCATCGTAGTAACCGTTGGCCGGGCCCTGCATCCAACGACCATCGGAATTGTAGTATCCAGGCTGGGCGTCGGCGATCCAAACATTGTTTGCGTCACGGTGGCCGCTCGGCGCGCCTGGGATCCAACGACCGCTGGAATCGTATTGGCCGTAAGTCGCGCCCGAGACCCAGCGACGGTTAAAATCGTAGTAACCGCTCGCGGCGCCGCCGACCCATTGTCCGTCAGAGTCATAGTAGCCGTTGACTGAGGCCGGGACGTAATGCCCCTTGGAATCGTAATAGCCGTTCGCATCGGCGTTCGAACTCGCGGCGACCCAGCGATTGTTGGAATCGTAGTAACCGTTCGGCGCGCCTTCGACCCATTGGCCGTCACGATCGTAGTAGCCCGCTGCTGCTGAGCGGTCGACGGCGTTGGTGTGCCAGTAGCCGGTATTGTCGTAGTAGCCATAGGCGTGCGCGCAATCGGCATTGCCGCGCGTCAGCTGATTGCCGATCACGCCGCCACCCACCGCCCCGATGACCGCGCCCGCCGTTCTGTTGTCACGGCCGGCGATAGCGCTGCCGACGACAGCGCCGATCCCTGCGCCCGCAACCGTGCCAACTACTCTGTTTGTGTGCTGTTGCTCGCAACTGGTTTGGGCCATGGCCATAGACGGAAAGAGGCACGCCGCGGCGACGCCGGCGGCTAAGATACGCATGTTCATTATGAGGGTGCTCCCGGACCGGCATACCGCCGTCCGTTGGCTGATCAACGTTTGCGTCTCTGGGAACGTTCCGTTAGCAGGGCCGCGACGGTGAGCGCGGCGGCGCGGAAGTGTGCGCTACCGGGCAGAATGGCTCGCTACGAAGGGCGAACCTTGAGCATCTCAACGTAGAAGTCTCGGTCTTTGCGCACTTTGCGCACATTGATACGGGCGATGATTACGTGTGCGACAACGGCAAGAATGACAATTCCCGTCAACGAAAAAAGCGCTAACAGCACAATCGCACATCAGATTGATTTGAGTGAAACAACAACGAGAACGGCCCCCGCTTCGAGCCAAACGCACCCGGGAGCGAGTTGGGTCCCTGCCAGCCGTGGCGATCGATCAATATGCTCGGGCAGGCGCTTATGCAATGATTTTGCCGGTACAAGGGAGGACGCCTATGTCCATCTCACACTTTGAGCTCCTGAAAATCAGCAACGACTGCGGCGAGATATTCAACGCCGACATTGAGGTCGAAGCCGCCCATCACAACCAAGTTGAGCACGCTCCGTCGCCGCCTCGGCGCAGGCGATGGCGCCGTTGCCCAATCACGGTCGCGCGCGGCGCCTGAGACCCAAACGTCGCGGACTTCGCCTCCCCCGTGCAGCCCCCGGTTGGAAGACCGTTTCGCCATTGGCGGACAAAGAGAACATTCGTGCAGGTCGAGCAAGAGTATAGCCGCAGCATTCTTCGGCGTCGCAGCTCCAATACGCACCCCTTACGCATAACTCTGCGTTGACGTCGCAACGACAGGAGTGTTCGGAATGAAACACGTTCAAGGCCACGTGGAACTGACATCCGAAGAACCGCGAGGCGGCGGCCGCGGCCGCCATCTGCTCTTGATGCTCATCATTTCGGGATTGGCGGCCACGCTGCTGATGAGCGCCGTTTGGATTCTACCGAGCATAGGCCGCTAGGCTGGACAAGGATTTAACGATGCATCGGTTCACCCTCTTGACCGCCGCCGCCGCCATTCTCGGCGGATGCGGTTTAGGCGCCCCCGCCTATCCTACATTCAACCCGAGCGCCTACCGCATTGAAGGCGACAGCTTTGCTGCTGACACCGGATCTTCAACTCGCACCGTCGCGTACCGAGATGGGCCGAACTTTCGCGTCCAAACGATCTTGCCGCGATATGGACGCGCGATCGTCGTGTTTGATCGCATTACCGGCAACGCTTATGTTCTCGATCCAACCCTTCAAACGAGCGAGAGAGCGCCAATAGGCGATGCGGCGGTTGAGACGGAAACTAGCCCAAGAGGCGCGGGCATCGCGCTACGCATCACCGATGCCGATGCGCCACAGCCGCTTGAAACGCAATGGGCCGCACTGTCCGCATCAAGCGCGCGTAGCCTCGCCGACTGCAACGTGGCCGGTCAGTCGGGACACGAGTGGCAGCCCAAGCGAGCGTCCACGCGCGATGTCGAGCGTACCGCTTGTATTACGCCGGATGGCATTGTGCTGCGTCTCCGGGAAAACAACCACTTGGTGTTTGCCGCCACTCGTCTGCAACGAGGCCGACAAAACCCCGCACTGTTCGGCGTGCCGTCAGGCTACCGGATGATCAATCCGGACTCTGTGACAATGGGCGCTGACGAACGCGCGATCCAACTCAACAGTGTCACCAACGCGATACCGCCGCCCCGCCCGCCTCCTCGCACGGTTGAGATGTCGACGGGGGAAGCGGAACAGCCATCACGGCGGGGAGTTGGCCTTCAGGGGCAGACGCCATCGAGAAGGCAATAGACAATGAGCCGTGCGCACAACGAGCGCGAAGACACGCGTTTCACGGTGCTCGTTGTTGACGATGACGACATCATCAGGATGTCGATCGCCGATTATTTGCGTGACTCCGGCCTCGACGTCTTGGAAGCGGCGAGCGGCGAGGCAGGACAGGCCGCTTTCGAGGCCGGCGCGCCAATTGATGTTGTTTTCAGCGATGTGCAAATGTCTCCACACTTGGATGGCATCGCGCTCGCTAATTGGGTGCACGCAAACCACCCCAACGTGCCAGTTATGCTCACCTCCGGAGTAACAATCCTATCTTCGCTTCCCGAAGCGATTTGTCCCCAGGGTTCAGTGTTCATCAAGCCTTATGAATTCACTGCAGTCGCGGCGCGGATACAGGCACTGCTTAGCGCGACGCAACTGGATGACAGGCGCTGAGGACGGCCCCCGTTCAATGGTCATACACAATCGTCGCCCATCGCGACCCTAACGGCAAACGCTGGCGCGCGGTTTGGTGGCGGGAGGGACTCGTGCGCCTTCGATTAATCCGTACGATTTCGACGAAGGCGGTCATTTGGCTAACCGCTTCACGCCCACTAGACGCGGTTCAGTCGCTAGCTGCAGGTCAGCGCACCCATTTGGCGCCCGAGGACCGCCGTCCGGCGTCAACGCTTTGCAACGACGTCCCCAAGCATCGGGATCAACATTGTAACGCACATGGGCGCCCGTAATCACTCGCTTGAGCGGCAATCCACATCGTCCGCAACGGGCGTTCGTCGCAAAACGCGTCCATAGCTCTGTCCCCAAGAGCACTGGGCCTCGCCAAGGCGAAGCCTTCGTCCTTCCGACAGCGACCACAGCTACTCAACTCTCCGTGCTCGCGCCGTTTTCGCGCGGGCCACTACTTCTACGACTTCTGCGCCCTCGTTGTTTGGATCGTCGCCTGCGATCAGCGGGCGGCCAGGTTTCGGCGCGCTATTAGGTCGATAATGCGGGCGTGGTCCGCGCAGTGGCGCCTAACGCCATCCTCCGCAATCGTGCGCACCGAGGCCCGCGAGCCCGAATGCCGAAACGAACCGACGCACACGCCCTCTGCGATGTACTCGATCTCGTACATTGAAGGATTATGCACCGATGAGGTTGGGCAATCGGTGCGCTATCGAACCAATCGACGTCGCTCGCGGCGTAAGGCGCATAGCTTCATTACGCGAAACGTGGATGGACTTCGGATATCCTAGGTCTAGGTGTTCGACTTCACAAACAAGTCGAGGATTGGCGTCATCCGGCGGCCGTCCAGCGTGCGCGCAAATCGCACGCGGAGCACAGTTATGACAGCCACTCAGCGCGCCGCGCTTCAATCGTTCTTTTCGAAGCGATCGGTTTTAAAATTGCTTTGCATCGTCATCGCCGTTCCCGTCGTCATCGTCGCCTTCGCGCCGGTCATGTCACTGGCTGCTCGTGCACACAGTTGAACGAGCCTTTGGGCTGGCTCGCCGCGAGTGTTGCAAATGAGGGGTTGTGGGCGTCGAGGGAATTTGTTGAACTCGTGCACAGCCGAACCTGCGCCGAGATTGCAGCCAAACGAACCGGACAAACCTGTTATGTTATAGGCGCGCGGTGATTTTCTCGTCGAACCAGCGCCGCTCGGAACATGTTGCGCCACCAATGGTTGGTCACCCCTGGAGACGCACAATGCCCGACACGCTGGTACAAGAAATCACAGACGATATGAATGATACCGTAAGGCGCGCACTGCGTCGTCTAACAGTCGAGGCTCGTTCTGCTTCACACTCGGCGGAAGACTTGACCCATGCAGCGGGCGCTAGAGGGCGTAAGGCGATGCGTCTGGCCGGTCGAGAAATCAGACAGCATCCAGTGAGCGCCATTGCACTTGGCGCCGCCCTTGGCGGTTTGGCGACCTTCTTGCTGACGCGGCGCTCGTAAGCAATTGAACTTGGCCCCGCACTCGTCATAGGCGCGTGTCGCCGAAACGCATACTTCGGGGAGGAGAACTGGTTTGGGCGCCTCTGCTTGCGGCGCCCAAGATTGCTCCTGCCCGCTATGACTATTGAATGAGCGGGCAGATCGCGGGGCTGAGGCCGTTGTCCTGTTGTCCCGAGGCGAAGGCGTCACCGCGGAGATGATGTCGCCGTTATTGTCGAACGTGTAGACGGTATCCACTCTGCCGACGTCTGCCTTACGAGGCCGCGACCCGGAACCACGAAGCGATCGAGCAATCCCCGGAAGCTCACGGTCATCGTAGCTCCGCTGAAGCTCTGCTTCACCATGTTTACGGCGGGCGTCGAGATGGAATGGCCGTTCGTCGTGTTGGTGAAAGTCAGCGTCGTATCGGGCGCGGTGATGATCACGTCGCGCACTGCGCCTTGATTGTCGAAAAACACGTGAAAGACGCCGTGCTCGGTTGAGTGCGCCAAGACCGGAAACGGGCAAACATGGTGTAGCGTTTCGTCTGGTTGCGCAGGCACGTCAAAAATCAACGGCTCCTTGGCGAACGCGAGGAGCGGCGCGGTGAAAGACATGAACGCCGCAGCAACAGAGGCCTTCGAGATCATCGGAATGCCTCCCTACCCTACCGACAAATCCCCTGTCGAACGCCCTCTTTGCGCCTATAGCCCCGCCAAATCAGCAGTTCTCAGCGGGAGCCGCTTAGGGGTGCGCTGGCTAGAACGCGAAGAAATCAGCCGCCGCCGCCGCGCGCGCACACAATGCGCGGCGCGACTTCGCCGATAAGACGGCCACGAGACGATCTCGCGCGCCTCGGCAGGCAGCGCCGGACCGCGACCGCGGCCCGGCGCGATCGCCCGTTTAGACGATCTGACGCATGAGCAAATCCTGGTTCGATTGCAAATCGAACAGCGCTTGGGTGCGCGCTTGGTTGATCTTTGCCCAGTAGCCTTTGTCTTCGCTCATGTAGGTCTGATCTTGTCGAGGGTGGTGAGGTCTTCGCATTCCGAAAAGAAGGTAAGTGTACCTGTCGGGCCGCTCAAACTCTGCCAACAGACGGAGCGCTTCACGCCCGGCCATTTCTTGATGTGCTCGACCATATCGCGCGCAAACGCCATCGCCGCTAACGGGTTCGCCGGTAATTCTCGTTGTTCGTCCAAAGCCAATCATTTGAGTTTCTCCATAGCTTGCAGCAGCCCCGCACATTGCGGAACTGCGCGAACGATTGTTCGCCGCAAATCAGCCGCCACGGCCGAGGCTGCGAAGCTCGGCGCGTCTTTATGATCTTCGATGTTTGTTTTGCGTCGGCCAATTCGCGGGTTTGCTGTTTTGGCGAACGAGAACAGGGATGAACAAGAAAGGAGTGCGGCGCGGCGCTGCATACCCCAGAACGACATCCGACGTCCCAGTCAGCGACCAAAGCATGTCCAATTCAAGGCTTTGGTTCAATCTTGCGGAAGGAGGTTCGAATTGCCGCACAACTTTTGGGGCCAGCTCGTCCACATCGCTAGCGATCGATCCGGCATTGGTTCACGCCCTCGCCTCTATCTCTAAGGCGGCGCTGGCGTC
Source organism: uncultured Pseudomonadota bacterium (assembly GCA_963847165.1). Lineage (GTDB taxonomy): Bacteria > Pseudomonadota > Alphaproteobacteria > Caulobacterales > Aquidulcibacteraceae > Vitreimonas. The sequence continues at coordinate 71,083 of CAWJYY010000020.1, read as the reverse complement.
GCGGCGGCGCAAGTGAGATGTTTGAGTTCAGCTTGTCGGTTCAAGCGGTCGTCCGCGGCTGCAGGCAATGAGAACGGATCGCCCCCTTTACAGCATGCGAACGGATGCTCGTGATGTTGCTGACGGGCGCAGGTGCGGCGGGACTAGATTTCGCACGCCCTGAGGCGAAGGGCGGTGTCTGAAGCGCGGCTGGCGTTGAAGCTGGCGGCGGCGTTGGGCCAACGGGTTGAGCAATTATTCTTCATCGACGACTAATCGGCTTCGAGCTTCGCGTTCTACAAGCCTGGAGCGAACACTTACCCGATCACGTTGTCCCGTTTGGCTCGGCGTCGACATCCTCCATCAGTGAGTTCGACAAAAGCCGAGAATTTCGGCTGCGCCCGGCCCAAAGTGGCCTTTCGTGCGAGCATCTGCTGGCGAAATCCGGGCTCGCGGAGCCACACCCGATAAGTGGCGCACACGCCATTGAATTGTTCGTCGCCAAGCAGCCCGTCATTATGTTGCGTGAAGACGTCGAGCATCGTCGCGGCTTGTCCCAAGCATTGCATCATGAATTGGCGCTCCTTGATGGCGCTTTGGGTGGGTTCTTGGCCATTTCCCACCAAGTAAGCTGCGCATTTGTCGGCGTCGGAAAAGCCGATCATCTGATTCATGAGCCGGTCGATCCGGCCGGCCTGAATAAGCGCGCGCGTATGCTTGGCGTTTTGATGCGCCTGCAAACCGAGATAAAGCAAAGACGCGGCGACTGCGACGCTGCTGATAATGTTTGCGATCGAGGCAAAATCGGAAAGCGACATTGCATCCCCCCTAGGCCCACGGCTGGGCGTGCGTCCGCGGCCAATTCAATTGTGCCGAGTGTCCTAGGGTTGCGAAAGTCGGCGTTGGCGCAAAGCGCCAATGATGCCGGTTCTCGCCGGAAACGGCCAACGTCGAGCGATTGGGTGCTGCTGCTGGAATTTGTCTAGGCGCCTCCGAGGCGGCGCCACGACGATCGAGCGCGCGCCCAGATCAAACGCGCGACTTCAATCTGGGCGCCGTTCATCGAAGCGGACTAGCGACAGCGATTCCTGTCCGGCGATGCGCCAGGGCCGCCGGCGGGGCCGGGAGGATTTTCCCAGTTCGTGCCAGGCCCGCCACGCGGACCAGGAGGATTGTCGTCGCGATCGGGCAGGTACCAGCAAAATGCGTGCGGATTCCAATACCAATTGCGGCTTTGCCAAGCGAGATAATGCCAGCCGCGATAGAAGGGCGAAGCGCCTGGCCCGCCTACGGGGCCCGGCGGATTGCGCCAGTTCGTCCCCGGTCCGCCCACTGGCCCCGGCGGGTTGTTGTGACGAAGCCAGGGTCGCGCATTTGCGGGCGCGGCCGTCATGCCGGCTACGAGCGCCAAGATCGCGGCGCACATTTGGAGACGTCTCATTTCGGTTTTCCTCCCGATCGATACCACGCGCTCGCGCATCTGCTTGAACGGGGACATCGCACTTTCCCGTCGGCGATCGTAGTAGGCCGTTCTTGTGGTTTGGCGGGACCCCGTCCTTAACGAGGCCCTCGACATGTCGCGCTTGCGGAGGCTCGCCGTCGCGGAAAAAGCGACCCTTCGCGGCGCCAGCGATCAGGTCGATGGCTTTGACGCCTGAGCCGCCCGGGCCAGCACGCCAACTGGGTTCAAACTGTCCACCATCGCGCTAGGAATCAGGATGGTCGCGCCGCGCTCTTTGGTGGTTTCGTAGATGATGTTCATCGCCCGCAGCTGCAGGGCTGCTGGATGGTCAGCGTAGATCTTGGCGGCATCCACGAATTTGGTGGCGATCTCGACCTCTGACGACCCCAAAATTACACGCGCTTGTTTTTCCCGCTCCGCCTGGGCTTGACGCGACATCGCATCCTGCAGCGCTTCCGGTATCGCCACGTCTCGGATTTCGACGGACATCACTGTAACGCCCCACTGGTTGGTCTTCAGGCCTATCACGTCACGCAATTGCGCATCGGCTGCCTGCCGCTCGGATAGAAGCGCTGACAGCATGGACGAACCGATCATTTCGCGAAGCGAGGTTTGCGCAACCCGATCGATCGCCTCGCGGTAGTTGGTGATCTTTAGCGCGGCCTTCTCGGCGTCGTGAACATGCCAAAAGATGATGGCGTCCACATTGACAGGAACGGTGTCTTTGGTGAGCGCCTGCTCGGCGTTGAACGATGTCGTCTGAATGCGCTGGTCGATTACCGCAACAATGCTATCGAGGACGGGGATGATCGTGAACAATCCCGGCCCCTTCACGCTCTGCAATTTCCCTGCGCGAAGGATAACGAATTTCTGCCACGCATTGGCCATCTTGAGCGACAGAAAAACAAGAACTGCAACGGCGATTAGGGCCCCGCCGATCACTGGACTTACGCGCGCGGCGATTCCAAATCCGGCCAACGCCAAAACGGCGCTTATGAATAATGTGATGGGGTTCATGACGAGTGCTCCTTCGCTGTCAGCCGGTTCAACGGCCTCGCCTAAGCGAAGGTCGGCGCAATCGAGACAGCCAAGACTTGAGCATAGGCGCTAATCGAAGCGCGCGCGCCTGCAATCGGACCAGATCGCTGGCATCGCGCGAATAATGCGCCGATGCGGCGAAATATCTGCGGTCAATCCAACCGCCCGTTCGCGCCTGCACGTACGGCGTGGCGGGTTTTCGCCAAAACCAGGCATGAGCGGAGATAGGGAGTATTCCCGCCAGAGCGGTCGACCGCGCTATTGCGAGGACTCGCGGGCGGCCCGGTCCCCCTATCCTCGTTCGCGATTCTGACGTGCGCTCCGCCTTTGGGGGCCGCCTTCGCATCCAAGCCCGCCCGCATGGCATCTTTGCAGAACAACGCACGCCCGGTTAGGACGGGAGGGGTCTCGATAAATCCGATGCAACGCGGCATACTCATTATCGTCGCCATAGCCGCCTATTTGGTCGGCTTTTGGCCAACTTGGTGGGTTCGCGACCTGGTTCTGCGGGCATTCAACAATCCACCCTATGAGGGTGTTTGGATTCTAATTCCGCATCTCTTTCTCTATTCCACACTGCAAGCTCTGTTTTGCCTTGCCGCGTGGACGGTGCTTGCGCGCCTTCAGTGGATGCCGGCGCTGCAACTTTCTCCGCGCCTGTCGACGTTTGGGTGGGGATTGGGCGCCGGAACTTTATCGGTCGCCATCCTTGTAGCCTTCTTCTTTGCGACCGGTCAGGCCGCGTCGTTCCACGCGCCTCGGGTCAATCTGTGGAGCGCGATCGCCAACATCTTCTCCAACTTCTATGAGGAATACATATATCGCGGCTTCATTCTGGCTGCACTTAGCGCTGCGCTGGGCTTTTGGCCGGCTGCTATCGTCTCGAGCCTCGCCTTCGGAGCCGTGCACACCCAATATCCGCTTTCACTTCGAGCGGTGATTGCAGTGACAGTGTTGCTTTGGGCGTGGGTCGGCAAGCGAGCCGGCGGCCTCTTGGCGCCCTATACCGCGCATATGACGCTCGATTGGCTGATCGATCCCATCCTTTGATAGCAATTGTTCCGCCCCAGAGTTCTGAGTTCAGCCGCTAGGCGGACGTTTGCGCCTGCACTCGCCTAGCGGCTGGGTTTTGCGAAAACCGCTGCATCGGAGTCATCGGTGGGGTGCGCGAAAATTGGGGTCGGCGCGCCGCCGTTCGACGGTTTTCACTTGCCTTTGGGGACGGGCCGCCCCTGTCTGATAAGACATGCGCGTTGTCCATAAGAGCTTCGTCCAGGCGCTCCATCGTCACGAGACGCCGCGCCTCGTCGTCTTCCTGGACGGGGAATACGCTGAACGATCCTTCGGCGAACGCGCGATCTTCGGCGTGGGCGATTTCATCATCCGACCGCACTGGTACGCGCACGACGGCGCAAGCGACACAGGCGCACGCTACACGCATCTCGGCGTCAGCGATGCTGGCGCAAGGCGCTTTTTCGCTCAACACGGCTGGCGCGCCTGGCGCGGGCGCGCGCCTGTCGATCGCCTACGCGATCTGCAAGGCGATCCCAAAGGGGGTGACGCGCTTTTGGCGACGGCGCGTGTGCACCCGTTCGATCAACATGCTCACGATCCGTTGCATGTGATCGCGCGCGCGCTCGATAGCGAAGACCATGCCCCGCTTGAGCGCATCGCGGAGGCAAATGGTTTGGCGCCGTGGACGCTGTCGCGACGCTTCCGCCGCGCCTTCGGCATGAGCCCCAGCGATTTTCGACTGCAAGCGCGGATGCAACGAGCCATGCGACTCATGGCCGAAACTGACACGCCGATTGCAACCATCGCGGCGCATACCGGTTTCACCGATCAAAGTCATTTCACTCACGCCTTGAGACGGATTGTAGGCCTCACCCCCTCAAAACTGCGCCGCCGATTGGCGCTCGCCTGACTTGCAAGCCGATACAAGACGCGCCCGATCCCGCGCTGCTAACGTGCGCCTCGCTGGAGACGAAACATGCGCCGCGGCTTAACCGCGCTTATGGCGATCCTAACATTCTCCGCCTGCGCCAATAGCGGCCACGAACGCGGCGCCATCACGAGTGCGATTGCGCCCACCTGTGAGATAACCACTGCAATCGATCCGGCGCTGCGGGCTGCAATCGACCCCATCATCGACGCCGCCGCCGCGGACGGCTTTGCTGGACAGGTGGCGATTGCGCGCGATGGCGTGTTTATCTATCGCCGAAACGCCGGGAGCGCTGATCTCGCAGGTTCAATCGCGGTGACCGACGACACGCTCTATCAGCTTTCTTCGATCACCAAGTATTTTACCGCCGTGTTGACCCTCAAAGCGGTCGACGAAGGCCGGCTGCGTCTTGACGCCCCCATTGCGCCCTACTTGGGCGGCGTGACTGTCGCCCGGCCGGAGACCACGATCGCCGACTTGCTGGCCCATCGCTCGGGCCTCACCTCGTCCTATGCGGCCGAGGCCGCAACCAGCGCTGAAGCCGCCATCACCGCCATCGCCGCGCAGCCCTTCGATGCTTCCCGCGCGGGCGCGTTTCACTATTCCAATGACGGTTACGACCTGCTCGCGGTGATTCTCGAGCGGGTTTACCACCGGCGATACGAAGATTTTGCGCGCGCCAGACTGAGCCGAGCGGCGTGCCTCTCGCACCTCGGCTTTTGGGGCGAGATCGACCGCAATGATCCCCGCGTCAGGGGGCAAGCGCTTTCGATCCAGCCACCGCGACTGCAACGGCGGAATTACGGGATGATCGGTTCGGCTGGATTGCTAAGCACCGCAACCGACCTGGTGATGTTCGAACAAGCGCTTGCGGGCCGCCACGTCCTATCGCCAGCTATGCTGAGCGCGCTGCGTGCGCCACGTGGCGACACCAGCGTCGGACAGGCGCTCTTTGGCGGCTTCCTTGTCAACACCGCCGGCCTCGGTCGCACGTTCAGCGCGCGCGGGACGGAGGATTGGGGCGACAACGGTTATCTCAACGACTATGTCGAATGTGGTTTCACCCTGGCGGTGGTGACCAGCCGCGGTCCGGCGGAGAATAGCGGCAAGCCGATGTTTCGAGACCGCATCACCCCGCAAATCGAACGAGTCCTGGCTTCCCGTTGTGCACACTAACTATGGGGCAGCGTCGCTGGGCGGCGAGCTTTCGCAGTGGAACGACCCATGGGGAAAAAGCGAGCGCGTCAGGTTAGGCTAAACGTCGCCCCTTGCGATCCGTCAGCCTCAATCGTCGCCCGCTGAACCAGGCCCTGGGCCAGTGCGTAGCATAAGTCATGGCAAAGGCTTCTGACCTCGAGGTGACGCAAACCTTCCGCGCGCTGGTGAACATGACGCCGCGCGAACTCCGGGCTTGGCTGGCGACTGATGAATCGCGCTCCGTGGGCCAGGATTCCGGAGATGGAGAGTCTATTGGCCGCAAGGCCGGTCGGCGCACCCTGCAACTGCTCAGCGCCAAGGCCGCGCCCAGACCCGAAGATATCAAGCACATGCGCCGCGTCGTCGGTTTCCTTCGCCGACATCTCGCCCAGGGTCCGCATCGCAACATCGCGGCCTCGCGTTGGCGCTGTTCGCTGATGAATTGGGGCCATGATCCCTTGAAACCGCGCCCGAGCGATGGCCCCTGGGGAGAATAAGCCCGCGGTCAAATAATCGGCGCTCACTGAGCAAGCGTCCGCGACCGAGACGACATGCCCGCAACACCAGGAATTGGCTTCAGGTAGACTCTTCAATCGGGTGCTCTTGTTGCGTCTGCAAATGGCGGGCGAGGCCTTCCTCCAGTCTCGCTCGAAGCTCGGGATCGGTTTCGTGCGCGACCAGATTGCGATAGCGGGCGATGTTGGCCGCGAGAACGAATTCGGGCTGTATCATCGTGTGGCTTCCTTGGGGCGAAACGGCCTTCCAATTGGGAGGCTGGAAGGCCGCTCACGGGGCCGGGACCGGGCTCTTCCCTCTTGTCGATTTCCCGAGCGCCGGAGCCTCGCTTCGCGACGTTTGGACGAACTCTTAGGCGCCCATCGCCGCGGGATTGTTCTCGGAGATCAGCGGCCGCCCGGTTGGCGACGATCGCAAGCTGGGGATCGCCGGGCGCGGATAAGGCCAGCTTGCGCCGAGCTCAAGATCCACCTCCGGCGGATCGAAGCGGCAAAGGCCCGCTTCTGGCGCAAACGTCAGCTCGCCAAAAAGCGGTTTCTGCGGCGTTTCGTACAAATCGACGCGGACAAAGCGAAAGCCTTCGGCCAAAGTTCGCGCCGCCTCGAGCATCTCCGTCAGATGAACGGGCATGGGAGCGTCCTGCTGCGCACCTGGATACTTCAGTTTGAAGTCCAAGCGCCTCCAATCCGGCGTGTAGAATTGACGGGTGTGATGAGTAAAGCGTCCCTGATCGACCTGCACGAAACGCACGCGGCCGTCGAGCACCCAAAATTTGTAGTCCTCCGGCGCCTCGCCGTCGCCGACAAACGGCTCGATTAGAATCCTCCGGGACACCTCTCCGTAAGCCCATTCTCGATGCAAGACGTGGTGATCGTACTTCAGCCACCCATTGGCGGTGCGCGCCGCCTCTCCCAAATCCGAGTTGTCGTCCAAAAAATAGACTTGAGCGCTCGAATGATTGGCCTTCATCACCGCCGGTTTTGGCGCGCTGCGAAGAACGTCTTCGGTAACCACTTCGCCATGCCACAAAGTTGGAATGAGCCAGCTCTCTCCCAACTTCCGCCGCACAAACTCCTTGACGCGCACCTTGTCGACGAAATCAGGCAGGTGGGCGTGGCGCGCATGCAGCTTCATGTGCTGCATCTTTTCCGAGAATTGGCGCGGCGCCGCCAGGTTCGGAATACTTCCGAACACACGGAAATAATCCAGGCTCACGGCGATGGAATCCGGCAGCGCGCGAAGCAACTCCAGAGATGCCCGCTTGGCCATCCATAGCACATCACCGCTGATCATCGTGAAGCGCCGACGTGTTGATCGGCCTCGACCGGGTCCGAGGCGCCAGAGCGCGTGCGCATTCCAGGCGAAGGCTGGGGCGTATGATCGGACCGCCGGTCGCGCGCCACCCGCCGCAACGCCCCGACATAGGCGGCGCAATCGATGTTCTCGGCGTACCAGCGGGGAAAGTCCGCTCCCTGCCGCATTCGCGTTCTCACCTCGGCCAGTTCTTGGCGCATCGCCGCTTGCGAGGGCGGCGCGAAGCGACCCAGCAACATGTCGCGAATGAAAATGGCCTGCTGTTCAGACATCGGCATCACCGCACAGCCAGGATTGGTGAAGCCGACGAAGAAGAGATTTGCTTGGTCGGGGTCGACGATTTGCATCCAGCGTGATGCGCTCTCCTGCCGCTTTTCCGCGAACGAGGGCTCAAGGAACGGGAACGCGCGCTTGTAGCCGGTGCAATAGATGATCGCATCCACCTCTGCGCTGCTTTGATCGGTGAAGCGCACGAGCGGGCCTTCAAAAGCGGCGACATCCGGCTTGACGGCGAGATCGCCGGCGGCCAGGCGCTGATAGAGTTCAGAACTGATGACGGGCCAGGCCTCGAAATAGGGCTCGGCGGGTTTACGCAGGCCATGCTGATGCGGCAGGCCGATGGCCGCCTCAAGCCGCCAAAGGCGGATCCATTCGCGCAACCGCCGCGGCGCAAGCGAGCGCAGGACGGTGCGAAGGCTGCGCCGGGCAGATCCCGCTGACGCCAGCGCTGGGTGGGGGTAGAAAGCGTCCCATGCGCGCGCGCCAAACTGCCTTGGAATGACCCAGCGCCCTCTGCGCGCGGCGACATAGACCATCGCGCAGTTTTCCTTGCGGCCAAGCTCGCAGGCGATATCAAGCGCGGAATTGCCGAAGCCCACCACCAGCACCCGCTTGCCGCGTAGATCGAGCGGATCGGTGGGGTCGACATAATCCTTCGAATGAATTTCGACGCCGGCGAAACGCCCCGGCGGTCGCGGGTCGGGCCATAGCGGATGCCAGAACTGGCCGCTCGCCACACAAACTGCGTCGTATGAGCGCCTCTCGCCGTCATTCAACGTCACTTCCCAGACCGCGTCGTCGCGCCCGCGCACGCTCTCGACCGTCCGTTCAAATTGGATCTTATCCCTGAATCCGAACCAATCGACGTAGGCGTCCAGATATTGGGCCAGCTGCGTGTGATGGGGAAAGTCCGGCCAGTTCTGCGGGAACGGAAAGTCGGAGTACGAGGTGCGATCGCGGCTGGTGTTTGCGTGCAATGAACGATAGGCCGCGCTCTTGCCGCTCTTATTCTTGAACGCCCACAGCCCGCCGACGCGATCGGAGGTCTCGAAGCAATCGAATGGGATGCCCGCCTGATAGAGGGTCTTGGCCAGCGCCAGGCCCGAAGCGCCGGCGCCGATAATGCAAACGCGAGGGAGGCCGTGGTTAACGGCGATGGGCGTTATGCATTGCGGCGCCAGCCGCAGCGATGGAGCGCTGCGGTTATGAGCGGCTGGCTTGAACAATGGCATCATTCCCCTGTCCCATTGATACGCACAAGGACACGCCCAGAGCAAAAGCTTTCATGGTTGATGCCAAGCGGGAATTGCGCCAGGCGCATCAATTTGAAATTCTAAGAAGCGAGCCGAGGGTTAACCGCCGCGGCGCCGATTGTGCGAGCGCCGAGGGCCAGCAAAGATCATGAAGATGCGAAGCGCCCCGCCCGATGCGATTTGACATAACGCGCAACGACCGGCTCCCGCCGCTGGCGTGGCTGCTTCTCCACGAACGCGGCGCCGATCAAGCGCGCGTCGTCGCCGGCTCCAGCGTGATCGCGGCCGACACTTGCTTCTGGGAGGGGGTCAATCCCTGCTTCCGCCACCCTGAGCGGACCCCCCAGCATCACTTTCCACTGTGCACGGGGTGTGTCGTGCGCGGCGACGAGATCGTCGCCTTTACGCCGGGGCATATTTTCGACCGCCTGTTTTTGATCCGTCAGAACGGACGCCTGCTGCTCAGCAATTCCTTGCCCTTCGTGCTCAAGGCCGCCGGGGCCCGCTTGCATCCGCGCGATCTCTTCTACCACTGGCGCTTCGGCGTCATTCAAGCGCACCGCCAAACAGCTCCGCTCGAGCAAGGGACGGTCGAGTTCTTCCACAACGTCAATATCGCCATCAGCCAAGATCATCGGGTTCGGTGTGAGCCAAAGCCCGCCTCGCCCGACTTCAACTCATTCGCCGACTACAAGGAGAAGCTGCACGCCCTGCTTGCGGAAGTGTCGGAGGCCGTACGGGGTCAAGACGTCGGCTACGAGCCGGTGTCGACGATTTCCTCGGGTTACGATTCTGCGGCCGCGGCGGTTCTGGCCAAGTCGATCGGGGCGACTCGCACGCTGACAATTTCCGATTCCAGGAGCGGCGAGGCCGGCGACGACAGCGGCGAGGCGATCGCTTTGCGCCTGGGTCTCTCAGCGAGCATCCGCGCGCGCGACGACTACCATCGCGCTGGGCTTGAAGCGGAGCGGCTCTTCTATCTTTACGGGCTGCCTGAAGACATCATCTTCCATTCGTTCCGCGACGAGCTTTCCCGCACGCTGCTGTTCACTGGACATAAGGGCGACACGATGTGGGCGAGAGACGGCCGAGCGGTCGGATCCTGGAGTTTAGATCCGGGCGGCGCGACCATGCAGTGCTTCCGTCTCCGGACGGATTTCGTTCATTTCCCGCCGGCCTTCTTTGGCTGGGCGCGACATGGCAAGGTGATCGAGCTTTCGCGATCGGAAGAAATGCAGCCCTGGTCCGTCGGCGGCGCCTACGATCGCCCCATCCCTCGGCGCATCGTCGAGGAAGCAGGCGTGCCGCGCGATTGGTTTGGGGCCAAGAAGCGGGCGGTTTCGGCCATGTACGGCCTGGACAGCAAGAGCTATGTGAGCGAAGGCGACCTCGGCGTCAGCGCGGAATTCAACGCGCTTCTGCACCGCCATCGCCAACGCTGGGGCTCGCCTGGCGTTGAATTGACGATGGCCGCCGCGAACACGGCGCACCGCGCGATGAGAAGCGCAAACGCGGCGTTGAGCAGACGCGGGAGCGCAAGCGACCCCCGGCGCGGACCGCCCGGGCGAGCCTCGCTAAAATCCACGCTGACCGCCGCCATGGGCCATGTCGGCAATGTCCACCGCGCGTTTTGGATCCCCTTCACCGATCTTTGCTTTTCCGCTCAGGTGGCGAACGAATTGCTCGCGGCCGACTATCCTGACACCGAACACCTTTGGGAGCGCCACCGTCACCAGGGCGATTAGGCTTGAACCGCCTCGTGGCGGCATCGGGCTCGTTTGTTCGCCGTCGCTGGCCCAAGAGACCCCGCGCGTGCTAACCCGGGCGCGATGCTGAAAGCGGAACGGACGCGGTTTTCGCTGCTGACATATGCAGGCGCTTGACGATGCGGCGCAGTGAGGGTGGACGGTGAAAAACGAGATCAAGCCTGAAACGCTGCTCGCGCAAGGCGCCGGCGCGCATGATGCGGCGACCGGCGGCGTGGCGCCGGCGATCCAGCTTTCCAGCACGTACTTGCGAGGGCCGATAACGCGCTCCTGACCGAAAATTTCTACGCGCGCTATGGCACGCCGAATGGCCGACACGCGGAGACCGCGATCGCGCAGCTCGAGGGCGGCGCCGATGCGCGGCTCTTTTCCTCCGGCATGGCCGCGGCTCTGGCGCCGTTTCGCGCGCTGCCGCCGCGCGCGCATGTGGTGGCCACGCGGCGCGGTTATTTCAGCATCGTGGCATGGCTGATGGAGCAGCACGAGCGCGGCGCGCTCGATGTCTCGTTTTTCGATCCGCGTACGCCGGAAACCTTGGCGGGCTTGATGCGCAAGGGCGAAACGCGGCTGGTCTGGATCGAGACGCCGGTGAACCCGGTGTACGAAGTCGTCGATATCGCGGCGGCGGCGGAAGCGGCGCATGGCGCCGGCGCTCTGCTGGGCGTCGATTCCACCGCCGCCACGCCCCTGCTGACGCGGCCGATCGAGCATGGCGCCGATCTCGTTTTCCATTCCGCCACCAAATATCTTAATGGCCATTCCGATGTGCTCGCGGGCGTCGTCTGCGCGCGCGACAAGACGTTGCCGCTCTGGGCCGACATCGATCACGAGCGCACGGTCGGCGGCGCGCACTTGGCGGTTTGAGGCTTGGCTGCTGCTGCGCGGCATGCGGACGATGGCCCTGCGCGTGCGGCCAGAGTTGCGAAAACGCGCTGCGTATCGCACGCGAACTGGAACTCATCCGCGATCGAGCGCGTGACCTATCCCGGCCTAGCGAGCCATCCGCAGCACGCGATCGCGGCGAGGCAGATGCAGGGCGGCTTTGGCGGCATGATGTCGTTCGAGGTGAAGGGCGGCGCGGCGGGCGCGCTCGGCGTCATTTCGCGGCTCAAATTGATTAAAGTGGCGACCTCCCTTGGCGGCGTCGAAACCTTGATCGAACACCGCCGCTCGATCGAAGGGCCGCAATTCGGATGTGCCGGAGGGCTTGCTCCGCCTCAGCGTCGGCTGCGAACACGCCGACGACATCTGGGCCGATCTGAAAGCGGCGCTTTAGGGCCACGCTAGCGCAATCGGCGAAATTGCTTAATCCCGCCCCATGACACGAAAGCTTTCTCTGACCGTGGACGGCAAGAACATTGTGGTCCATCTGCACAAGGGCGATCTGCCGGCCGAGGTGAAGTTCAACGGATCGGTGGCGGTCGACAGCGAGACGATGGGCCTTTCGCTGGTGCGCGATCCGCTCTGCCTGGTGCAAATCTCGGACGGCGGACCTGAGGCGCATTTGGTGCAGTTCGACCGCTCGACCTACGCCGCGCCGCACTTGAAGGCCGTGCTCACCGATCCGAACCGGTTGAAGCTCTTCCATTTCGCGCGGTTCGACATCGCCATGCTCATGCGTGATCTCGGCATCGTCTGCGCGCCGCTCTATTGCACCAAGATCGCCTCGAAGCTGGTGCGCACTTATACCGACCGCCACGGGCTGAAGGATCTGGTGAAGGAAGTGCTGGGGCGCGACATCTCCAAGGATCAGCAATCGAGCGATTGGGGCGCGGCGGAATTGAGCGACGCGCAGCTGGCCTACGCAGCATCCGACGTGCTGCACCTGCACGCGCTAAGGGAAAAGCTCGACGCCATGCTGGTTCGCGAGGGCCGCACCGAGATCGCCCAATCGTGCTTCGATTTCTTGCCGACGCGGGCGGCCCTCGACCTGGCCGGATGGGAAGAGACGGACATCTTCTCGCACGGCTGATGCGTTTTCCCGACAAGGACCCGGGGCGCGACCTCGCATGCTGCATGCGGGGTCGGTGTCGCGGGGTCCCCAACTTGGCGCGGCCTACTCCATGACTTTAGCGCGCAGTAGGACTTAGCGGGCCGTGCGGTGGCGCGCCTCATAAAGCCCGAGCTTGCCGCCGCTGGGCAGCGACACGCTGGTGGACACCCCCCAGCTCTGCTGGGTCGGTGCGCTGCAGGCGACGCCCTTCTCGTTCAGGCGCGCCATCTCGGCTTCGAGATTGTCGGTCATGAAATAAACCTCGTGCACGTCATTCTTGTCTGACGGATGCACGCCCGCTTCGGTGGGCGGCAGCGCGAAAATGAGCCAGCCGCCGCCCGCGTCGACATGCGGAAGCGCCAGCACGTCGCGCATGAAGGCGCGATCGGCCTCGGCGTCCTTGCTGAAGAACATGACATGGGTTCCGGTGATCATGGGCGCCTCCCTATGCTTTGGCGACAATCTGATCGATGCGGCCGAAAATGGAGTGTCGTTTGGCGTCGAACATCTCGATCTCGACGCGATCGCCATGCTTCAGGAACGGCGTGACCGGCTTGCCGGACTGGATCGTCTCCACCATGCGCTGCTCGGCGATGCAGGAATAGCCAGCGCCGCCTTCGCTGATCGGTTTCCCCGGCCCGCCATCGGCGCCGCGATTGGAGACGGTGCCGGAGCCGATAATGGCGCCGGCGGCGAGATCGCGCGTCTTGGCGGCGTGGGCGATGAGCTGGCCGAAATCGAACGTCATGTCGACACCGGCGTCGGCCTGACCGAACCTTTTGCCGTTAAGCGCCACATGCATCGGCAAATGCAATTTGCCTTCTCGCCAAGCCTCGCCCAGCGCATCGGGCGTGACCGCGACCGGCGAGAACGCCGACGACGGTTTCGACTGGAAGAAGCCGAAGCCCTTCTCCAATTCGCCCGGTATGAGATTGCGCAGGCTGACGTCGTTGACGAGCATGACCAGGCGAATGCGTTCGCGCGCGGCCTTCGCGTCGACGCCCACCTCGACATCGTCGACGATCACCGCCACTTCCGCTTCACAATCGCAGCCCCAAGCTTCGTCTCGTAGCGGGATGGCGTCGCGCGGGCCCAGGAAAGCATCGCTGCCGCCCTGATAGATGAGCGGATCGGTCCAGAAGCTTTCGGGCATTTTGGCGCCGCGCGCCTTGCGCACGAGTTCGACGTGATTGACGTACGCCGAACCGTCGGCCCATTGATAAGCTCGCGGCAAGGGCGAGGCGGCTTCCCGCTCGTGGAAGCGCTCGCGCAGCACCCCGCCCGCATTGACGCCATCGCTGAGCGCGCGCAGCCGCGGCTCGGCGTGCGCCCAATCGTCGAGTGCGGCCTGCATGGTCGGGACCTCAGGGCTGGTTGCGCACCAGGCGAGATCGTCGGAAACGACGACCAATTTACCGTCGCGGCCCTGACGCAGCGATGCGAGTTTCATTTCTTCACCGCGTCTTTCTGATTTTCCGGCGCCGCCTTGATGAAGGCTGGGTGTTTGCAGGCGTTTTGATCCCAGGCGAGGAGGCGCGGAAATGGCGTGAGGTCGGTCTTGAAGCGGCGGGCATTGGCCATTTGCGGCACAAGCAAAATGTCGGCGACGCTGGGCTGATCGCCGAAAACGTATGGCGAGGCGGGACGCTGCGCGGCCTGGTGCTCGAGTGCGTTGAAGCCGAGCTTGATCCAATGGCGATACCATTCGCCGACATGATCATCGTCGGCGCCGAATTCGAGCTTGATGCGCGTCAGCACGCTGGTGTTGTTCAGCGGATGGATGTCGCAGGCGATGGTGAGGGCGAAGGCGCGGACTTGGGCCGACACAAACGGATCGTCCGGCATGAATGGCGCGTTCTTGTAGACGGCGTCGAGCCAGCCGAGGATCGCCAGCGATTGGGTGAGCACGCCTTGCGGCGTCTCCAGCGCCGGCACCCGCATTTGCGGATTAAGCCCGCGATAGGGCTCGCGCATCTGCTCGTCGGCGCCCGGCATGATATTGACCGGGATCGCCTCGTACTCGACGCCCTTCAAGTTTAGCCCGATGCGGACGCGATAGGCGGCCGATGAGCGCCAATAATCGTAGAGCTTCAGCATTTGGCTCATCCTTCGTCTTCGATCTCGAAATCGGTCCGCGCGCCAAGATCGACCAAGCGCGAACGCAAGCGCTGAAAGCTCTCATCGTCGCGCAACAGTTTCTGCATCGCTTTTGGCGCGCGCCTCGCGCGTGCGCGCACAACCAGCATCATATCGTGTAGTTCGTAGGTATCCACCCGCATCACATGCGGGGCCGCCTCGTCGATCGCCGCGGCGAGCGTTTGGGCCCAAAAGCCGCGGTCATGGCGGCGCCAGTGCTCGCTCTGCAGCGCAAGCGTAAAGATGATGCGGCACTCGGACGGCTGCGCCACGCCCTACTCCCCGAGGCGCGCCTTCGTGGCGTGCGCCGCGCGCGCCTTTTCGTGCAGCCAGGCCGCGTGCTGGGGCGCTTTTTTGGTGCGGCTCCACTCTTCCAGCATGGCCGGCGCGACCCGCTTCAGTTCCGCCAGTTCCTCGGCGGTGCCGGTGTCGGACGCCAGTTCGAGGCGGTGACCGTTGGGGTCGAAGAAATAGATCGATTTGAAGATGCCGTGGTCGGTGGGGCCGACGACCTCCGAGCCCCTTGGCCTCGGCCCGCGCTTTGGCGGCCATCAGTTCATCGATGCTGTCGACCTTGAAGGCGATGTGCTGAACCCATTTCGGCGTATTCTCGTCACGGCCCATGATCTTCTGGTTAGGCAGTTCGAAGAAGGCGAGCACATTGCCCCCGCCGGCGTCGAGGAAGACGTGCATGTAGGGGTCGTACTCGCCGGTCGAAGGCACGTGATCTTCCGCGAATGCGGTCGTGTACTCCATGCCGAGCACGTCGCGATAAAACTCGACCGTCTCCTTGGCGTCCTTGCAGCGATAGGCGACGTGATGAATGCCATTGGTTATCGCCATTGTGCGCTCTCCTGCGACGCAGGCTGAGCGCCGGCGCCTATTCTTGCTCGGGCACGTCTTTCTGCCGCGTCTTGCCGACCCCCATGGCGATGCCCACCCCCAGCACCACCAAGGCGCCGACGATGATCCACGATTGCTGCAGGTGAAGCAGCGTCGCACCATAAATGAGGCCGGCGAGAACGATCACCAGCCCAACTGCGTAAATCATAAACGATGACATGTTCCGCTCCAGGGAGAACAAAAAGTTCCGCCCTACCAACGCGCGAAACAGGTTTTGGCGCCGCTTCCATCATCGCCCGTGAGCCCAAAATTGGAACAAGGCGCCGCCATTGGCGATATCGGCGCGGTCGATGCCGACAAAGTTGCAGATATTCAGCGCCGCCTCCCAAACCGGCGCCAGCACTTGCGGCGCTGAAATCACCACCACGAACAAGGCGAGCGAGACCAAACGCCCGATTCCGGCCATCGCCGCCTGTTCGCTTTGCGGGAAGAGCGACTGCAGGATGCCGAAGCCGTCAAGGCCTGGGATCGGCAACAGGTTCAAGACGAAGGCTGTCGCCTGCAAGAGGCCAAGGAAGGCCAGCGCCGACAAAAGCGCCCCGCCTGCGCCGCCAATATGGATGATGAGCGCGAGGGCGACGAGAAACAGCAAATTCATCGCCGGCCCAGCCGCGCTGACGGCCGCCCGCCAGCCAGGCCCGCGCAGCGCCCGGGTGTTCACATAAACGGCGCCGCCGGGAAAACCGATGCCGCCCATCGCCAAGAAGAGCAGCGGGATGACGATGGAGAGAAACGGGTTGGCGTAGCGCAGCGGATTGAGCGTGAGATAGCCGAGCTCTTCAACCGAGCGATCGCCGCCCGCCCAGGCCGTCGCCGCGTGTCCCCATTCGTGCAGGCAAAGACTGATGATCCAGCCGACGAATACAAAGACGAAGACGCCGATCTCGCCGCCGCGCCCAAGCCCAAGCTCGAGGGTTGCGCCCGCAAACACAAGCAGCATGACGATAAAGATCAGGCTGACGCCGCGGGCTTCCGGCCGCGCAACAGATGAGTGTTGGGCGGGATCACTCATTGGCGAAGATCTGAACCAAGGGGCGTCCGCCCTGTTCAAGGCGAGCGCGATACATGCCGGAGGTGTTGAAGCGCCACGCGGCGTGGCCGCTTCCATCCATGACGATGACGCCGCCGTCGCCATGGATGGCGTCCAGTTCGGCGAACACCTCCTGGGCGGCTTGTTCGGCGCTTTCGCGCCGCAGCTCCATGCGCGCGCAAATATCGCGCGCGACGCCGACGCGGATGAAATACTCGCCGGTGCCGGTCGCGCTCACGCCGCAGACATTGTTCTGCGCATAGGTGCCGGCCCCGATAATCGGCGAGTCGCCGACACGGCCCCAGAGTTTCGCGGTGGTGCCGCCAGTGGAGGTGCCGGCCGCCAAGTCGCCGTGCGTATCCAAGGCCACCACCCCGACGGTGCCGAACTTGTGGTCGTCCGGGAATGAGAGTGCGCCTTGCGGCGCGCTCGGGGCGCCAGCCGGACGCGGCGGGATCGGCAGATGGCGGGCGCGCAATTCTTGCTCGAGCTGGAGCCAACGGCGTTCGGTGAAAAAGAAGGCGGCGTCGACTTGTTCGACGCCGCGCGAGCGGGCGAAGGCCTCGGCGCCCTCGCCGACCAGCATGACGTGCGGCGAATGCTCCATCACGGCGCGGGCGAGCTGAATGGGATGGCGGATGTGGATGAGGTCGGCGACGGCGCCCGCGGCGCGGGTGCGGCCGGCCATGATGGAAGCGTCAAGGTGATTGACGCCATCGGCGCCGAAGACGGCGCCGCGGCCGGCGTTGAAAAGCGGATCGTCTTCCATTTCGCTAATGACGGCCTGAACCGCATCGAGCGATGAGCCGCCGTGATCGAGAATGGCGGCGCCGGTCTCCAGGGCGTGGCTCATGGCGGCGCGATATTGCGCCTCTTGCTCTGAACTCATGCTGGCGCGCTCGATGACGCCGGCGCCGCCATGGACGACGATCGACCAGCGCCGCGCCGCGTGCTGGCCGCAACCGGAAGCTATAAGGCCGAGCAATACCAGCGCCACGAATGTGCGCATCAGCTCGCCTTCAATACGCCGCGGCGGATTTGGTCGAGTTCGATGGATTCGAACAAGGCTTTGAAATTGCCTTCGCCGAAGCCTTCATTGCCCTTGCGCTGAATGAACTCGAAGAAGATCGGGCCGATCGCGTCCTTGCCGAAAATTTGCAGCAGCAAGCCTTGGCCCTCGCTCGGCGCGCCGTCGATAAGGATGCGGCGCTTGCGCAGCTCCTCGACCGGCTCGCCGTGCCCGGGCAGGCGTTTGTCGATGAGATCGAAATAGGTTTCGATGGTGTCCTGCAGTTCGACATGGCGTTCGCGCAGACGATCGACAACGGCGTAGAGATTGTCGGTTCCGAACGCGAGGTGCTGGATGCCTTCGCCTTTGTAGCGCTGCAGATATTCCTCGATCTGATCGACCTTGCCTTCCTGGCCCTTCGATTCGTTGAGCGGAATGCGAATCTTGCCGTCAGGGCTCGTCATCGCCTTGGAGAAGAGCCCGGTGACTTTGCCTTCGATGTCGAAATAGCGGATCTCGCGGAAATTGAAGATGCGCTCGTAATAATCCGCCCACGTCTTCATATTGCCGCGAAAGACATTGTGGGTGAGGTGATCGAGATAAGTGAGGCCGATGGCGTTCTTGCTTTCATCGGCGCCCTCGATCGGCTTGAAGTCGACATCATAAATGGTCTGAGCGCCGTAGCGGTCGACGAGATAGATATAAGCGCCGCCAATGCCTTCAATGGCCGGAATGTCGAGCTCCATCGGGCCGATCGGCATGTCGACTGGTTTGGCGCCGCGCTTCAAGGCCTCTTTGAAAGCGTGCTCCGCATCCTTCACCCGAAACGCCATGGCGTTGGCGCTGGGCCCGTGTTTGGCGCGGAAGTCGGCCGGCTGGCCGGTCGGCTCCATGTTGAGAATGAAATTGATGTCGTTTTGTTTGTAACGAACGACGTTCTTGGAGCGATGCTTGCCGACGGCGGTGAAGCCGATCTGTTCGAAATAGGCCGCCAGCTTTTCCGGCGCCGGCGATGTGAATTCGACGAACTCGAAGCCGTCGGTTCCGATCGGATTTTCGAACAGATCTGCCATCAGACGTTCCTCGATCTTGATTTCCCCGCCAATTTAGTTTCATCTGAAACCAATGGCAAGAGCGACGCTCAAAAAGGCCACGCAAGCGACAGCGGCGGAGCGCTTGATTCTAGAGCGTTTTCTGCCCTACCGCCTGTCCATCCTGTCAAACCGCGTGAGCCGCGCAATTGCCGCCCGCTACGCGGCGGCCTTCGACCTCACGGTCCCGGAATGGCGCATCATCGCCGTGCTTGGCCGCAAGCCCGGACTGACGGCGAAGGAAGTCGCCGAAGCGACGGAGATGGACAAGGTCGCGGTCTCGCGCGCCGTCGCCAAGCTCGTCGCGGCGAGGCGTGTTTCCGCGGATGTGCACGATGAGGATGGGCGCGCCAGCTCGCTTTCGCTGACAGCGCAGGGCGAAGCGCTGCATGCCCGCATCGCGCCGATTGCGCTCGATGCGGAACGACGGCTGCTTGCAAGCTTGAGCGCCAGCGAACGGGCGCAGTTCGATGCGCTGATCGATCGCTTGTTGGGCGCGGCGCGCGAGCTCTGAACCGCAGCGAACGCCGGAACCAGGCGTCCAAATGTCCGTCCTTCCGGTATGGGGCTAAAGCTATAAGGCATGTCCAAATGTTAAGAGCATAGTATTCGCAACTCTCGCTGGCTGCGCCGGCGGCGGAACCCAAGCTGGCGCATCCTCTGCGGCGGCGGTCGCGCCCGTGGCGACGCCTGCGCCGGAACCCGCAGCGCCTCCCACAGCTTCCGCCCCGACCACTTATACCGACGCGCAACTTCGCTCATTTGCAGCCGCTGCTCATGACATTCAGCCACTCAATGCGCAGCTCACGTCCGGCACGCCGGAACAAAGGGCGGCGGCGACCGCGCAGGTGCGCAGCATTTTGCAGCGCAACAATCTGGATGGCGCCACCTACAACGCCATCGCCGCGCAAGCCCAATCCGACCCCGCCTTCGCCGCGCGCATCGCAGCGCTGGCGCCGCCTGCGCATTGATCTGATCGACGCCGACGACGCCTAGTCGATTTGACGCCAGGTATAATGCACGCCGAGCGCGGCCAGCGCGCGATCCCAGGCGGCGCGAACTTGCGTCTCGCTGACATTGTGATCGCGCCCGTGAACGAGGTAATAGACGTCTAGGCTCAGATTCTGCGCCGCGGCGCCGAATTGCTGTTGCACGAGCGGGGCGAAGCCCTGCCCGCCCGGTTGGCGATAGAAGCTATAGAGCGGCGAATTCTGACGCATGTCTGAAATCAGAATGAGATGACGGGCCGGGACCGAGGCGTTGAAATCATCGCTTCCGAGCCAACGATGCACATATTCGACGATCGGGCTGGTCGGCGCTTCGCTGGGCTCGCTCACCTGGTCGACCACGCGATCGCCGGCGCCGACAAAGCGCTGATTGAAATCGCGCACGGTGTAGCGATGTCCTTGATAGAGATCCGACCAGAATGACGGCGCGCCGGGATTGCAGATCGAGAAGAGCGGATGGGTCGATTGCTGAGCGTCGAGTGAGACGATGGAGAATTTCTGATACTTTTGCGTGCTGCGTTGTGCGTTTTCCATAAGCTGGCGGAGCGCCGCGCTCATGGCTTGGGTCCAACGATCAGTGCGATCGACGATAACGACGGTGTGCCCGGCGAGCGGACGCGATGTCGGGCAGAGCGTTTCCGGATCGAGATCGGCGGGGCGAAACAGCCACACCGTTACGCTGAGCGCGAAAAGCCCCGCGAGCACGCAGCCGGTTAGGACGCCATAGAAGCGATTGGCTTCCGCCTTGGTGCGCATTTAGCGTCGGGCTCCGCGGCGGCTGAAGAAGGACAGAGCCGAACGCGGCGCGATTTCCTCGGTCTCCAATTCCTCTTCGTCGTCTTCCTCTTCATCGTCGGCGTCCGGGGATTGGACACCGACGTGCGCATTGGCGACGTCGGCGAATTCGCCGCGGACATGGACGGCGGCGGCGTTTTCGATGCCCTTGAGGAAGGGGGCGAGTTCGTCGTCATAGAAGGAATGATATTCGGCCTCGAGCTGGGCGCGAGCGCCGGCGATCTGGCTCTTGCACGCCGTGATATTGCCGGTGGCTCGGGAAAAAGCCGTCGTCAGCTGCTCCAGGACATCGGCGCTTTTCGGCGGCTCGAGGCCGTCGAAGGCGTCTTCGTTGAAATAGTCCGGCGCCCGGCTGGTGCGTGCGGCGCGATTGGCGTTGCGGTAGATCTCAATGGCGTCGCGGCCTTCGGCGATCACTTGCGCGGCGGTGAAATCCCAGGCCGTGGCGTTGTCTTGAGTGCGGGCGATGGCGCGGCGGAGCGCCCCGACCATCTCCGTGCTCTTGCCGGCGACGGAGGCAAGCGCTTCGTCGGCGGTCGTCTTCGCCTCGTCGATTTCGCTGGACAGACGCTGCACGATATCATGGGCGCGCTCGCGCGCTTCCTCGACGCGGCGATGGCGCGGGCCGTAGCCTGGATAGGGATCGTCCCAGTGTGCGCCGCGGGCGATGGAGAAGATGCCGATCAGCAGCGCGATCACGAACAAAAGTAGCGATTCCAATTGTTGGAACGGCTCGAACGGATGCGTGGCGATCGAAGTCAGGATGTTATCCGGAACCGGCGCATCGAGCGCGCTGTGCGAAAGCGCGTAACGATAATGGGCGATGTAGAAGGCGAAGAGCGTCAGCAACAGCGCGCCGAGCACCATGGCGGGCATGGCCCAGGCGCGATGCACATAGCCCCGCCCGTTGGCGCCGCGATAATTGAGGTAGCGCCACGGGCCGGCGCCCAACAGCGACCCGGTGAGCACCACCAGGATCGAGATCATCAACGCTGTCGTCCAGCCCTGCACCAGACCCCCGGGCGCGGCCTGGCCGATGATCCAGCCATTGGCCGCGACTTCGATGACGAAGAGCAGCGCCAGCCAAAACACCTTCCGCCAGAAGATGTTGTCATAGGCCGGCTCGGTTTCGGTGAGCTGATGTTGAATCCTGAAGGCGCGGTAATCGCGATAGGAGCGCGCGAAATCGGTGTGGGCGTCGTTGAGCGCCAATCCGACGGCGCTCTGCGCGCGGGCCTTCTTGGCGCGAAACTGCGTCAGGATCGTCTGCGGCTCGCTTTTCAGGGCTTCGAGGTCCTGCGGCAGGGTCGTGAAATCTTGTCCAGAACCGACGCCGAGCACCTCGTTGGAACGTTGATTGAGGGCCCCCTCGACCCGGGCGACGACTAGGGATTCGACGGCGCTGAGTTCGTCATCATCGGATGCAGGGATGTTTTTGCGCCCATCGGCTTCGCCGCGGCTACGCAATTTGAGTTCAGCGTCAAGCTGTTGCGCGTTGAGATTGGGAATAGCGCCCTCCACTCTCGACTGCGATGCGGGGCTTTAAGTATCCGCATCAGTTCCCGAAGCACCTGAGCCTGCTATTTTCCGGATAAGGCGGTTTCTAGGCAAGCCGCGTCGCGGGAACTTTGCCGAATACTCAGAGCATCGCCTTCGCCGCCGCGAACGCGGCGAGCGCGCGCGCCAAGTCCCCGCGGCTGTGGGCGGCCGAGATTTGCGTGCGGATGCGCGCCTTGCCCTTGGGCACAACCGGATACGAGAAGGCGATCACGTAGACGCCGCGCTGCAAGAGCTCTTCGGCCAGCTTCACAGCGGCCTTGGCGTCGTAGAGCATGACCGGAATGATCGGGTGTTGGCCAGGCAAGAGGTCGAAGCCGGCATGGGCGAGGCCATCGCGGAAAAATTGCATATTGTCGCGAAGACGCGCGCGCAGCTCGTCGCCGCGAGCCGCAAGCTCCACCGCCTTGCGGGCGCCGGCGACGACCACTGGCGGCACGGTGTTGGAAAAGAGATAAGGGCGCGACCTTTGCCGCAGGATTTCGACGATTTCCTTCTTGCCGCTGGTGAAGCCCCCCGATGCGCCGCCGAGCGCTTTGCCGAGGGTTGAAGTCAGCACATCGATGCGCTCGATACAGTGACAATGCTCGGCCGTGCCGCGGCCGCCTTGGCCGACGATGCCGGTCGAGTGGCTGTCGTCGACATGAACGAGCGCGTTATAGGCCTCACCCAGATCGCAAATCCGGTCGAGCTGGGCGATGACGCCGTCCATGGAGAACACGCCGTCCGTGGAGATAAGCTTGAAGCGCGCGCCGGCCGCGTCGGCGGCTTTGAGCTGCGCCTCGAGATCGGCCATGTCGTTGTTCTTGTAGCGATAGCGCTGGGCTTTGCAGAGGCGCACGCCGTCGATGATCGAGGCGTGGTTCAATTCATCCGAGATCACCGCGTCTTCCGGCCCAAGCAGCGTCTCGAACAGGCCGCCATTGGCGTCGAAACACGACGGATAAAGGATCGTGTCTTCGAGCCGCAGCCATTGCGACAGCTCCGCCTCGAGCTGCTTGTGAATGGTTTGGGTGCCGCAGATGAAGCGGACCGAGGCCATGCCGTAGCCCCATTCTTCCAGGCCCGCTTGGGCGGCGGCTTTGACGCTGGGCTCTTGGGCGAGGCCTAGATAATTATTGGCGCAGAGATTGATGAGGGTTTTGCCGCCGCCGACGCCGACTTCGGCTCCCTGCGGGGTCGAGATGATGCGCTCTTGCTTGTAAAAGCCGGCTTCGCGAATGCCCGCGAGCTCACGCTCAAGGTGCTCTTTGAACGCGCCGTACATGTCTTGTCCTCTTGATTGGATCGAAACAGCTTTCAGTCCCAGCTGAAAATGACTTTGCCGGACTTGCCCTCCAGCATTGTCTCGAAGCCTTGCTCGAATTGCTGGTACGGGAAGCGATGGGTGATGATCGGTTTGAGATCGAGGCCGGACTGGATGAGCGTCGTCATCTTGTACCAGGTCTCGAAGATCTCACGGCCATAGATGCCTTTGATCGTCAGCATGTTGAACACGACCTTGTTCCAGTCGAGCGTCATGTCGCCGGAAGGAATGCCCAACATGGAAATCTTGGCGCCGTGGGACATATTGTCGACCATATCCTTGAGCGCGCCCGGCGCGCCCGACATTTCAAGGCCGACGTCGAAGCCTTCAGTCATGCCGAGCTCTTTTTGCACGTCGCCCAATGTTTCCTTGGCGACGTTCACCGTGCGTGTAGCGCCCAGCTTCTTGGCGAGCGCCAGCCGGTAATCGTTCACGTCGGTGATGACGACATGGCGGGCGCCGACGTGGCGGGCGATGGCCGCGGCCATGGCGCCGATCGGGCCAGCGCCGGTGATCAGCACGTCTTCGCCGACCATATCCCATTGCAGCGCCGTATGCGTGGCGTTGCCGAAGGGATCGAAGATGGCGGCGATATCGAGATCGATGCCGTCGGCGTGGTGCCAGACATTGGCGTTCGGGATGACGATGTATTCGGCGAACGCGCCTGGCCGGTTGACGCCGACGCCGCTCGTATGCGGGCAGAGATGGCGCCGGCCAGCCATGCAATTGCGACAGCGGCCGCAGACAATATGGCCCTCGCCCGAGACGATCATGCCCGGCTTGTAGTCGTTCACATTGTCGCCGACGGCGACGATCTCGCCGACGAATTCGTGGCCGACGACCATCGGCACCGGGATCGTCTTCTGCGCCCAGTCGTCCCACTTATAGATGTGAATGTCGGTGCCGCAGATGGCGGTGCGCTTGACCCGGATTTTGACGTCGTTTGGCCCCGCTTGCGGTTCCGGCACATCCTGAAGCCAAAGGCCGCGAGCGGCTTCTTTCTTGACCAGGGCCTTCATTGTCGGGGCGTCTCCTCGCAACCAAGCTCATGGACCAATTGCTCGAGGGCGCCAATGGCTTGGGCTCGCCTCTATATAAGATTGATTGCGAGCGCCTGTCGGCGCATTGAGCACCCCGGCATGCTTTCCGTCCTCGAACTTTTCCGCATCGGCATCGGGCCCTCCAGTTCCCACACGCTGGGGCCCATCCGCATCGCCCGGCGCTTCCTCGAAGACTTGAAACAAGAAGCGCCGCTCGAGCGGGTGGCGAGGGTCGCCGTCGAGCTGCAGGGCTCGCTGGCGTTTACCGGCAAGGGCCACGCCACGCCCAAGGCGGTGATCCTCGGCCTCTGCGGATTTGATCCCGAGACGCTCGACCCCGAAGAAGCCGACCGCGTGGTCGCGCGCGTGGCGGCGGATAGAGAAAGTCTCGCTGCTCGGCGCGCACGCCATCGCCTTCGATCCCGAGACCGACATCATCTTCGCTTACGACGTCATCCCGGAACTGCATCCCAACGGGATGAAACTGACCGCCTACGACGCCTCCGGGGCCCGCCTCTTCGAGGAGACATATTATTCCACCGGCGGGGGCTTTATCGCCACCGCCAAACAATTGCGCACGCCCGCGCCGAAAGATCGGATCGCGACAGGGCGCGCGACGCCCTTCCCGTTCGCCTACGCCGCCGAGCTCTTGGCCCATTGCGCGCGCGAGAACAAGTCGATCGAAGAAATCGTCTACGCCAACGAGGACGCGATGCGGCCGCGCCAGGAGACGGACGCCCGGCTCGATCGGGTCGTGGCGGTGATGATTGCCTGCATCGAGCGCGGCCTGACGCGCGAAGGCGCGCTGCCAGGGTCGCTGCAGGTCAAACGCCGGGCGCCGGCGATCTGGAAAGGGCTGAAGGCGCAACCGCATGCAAATGAGCCGGAGCGGCTGTTCGATTGGCTCAATGTCTACGCCATGGCCGTCAACGAGGAGAACGCCGCGGGCGGGCAGGTGGTGACCGCGCCGACAAACGGCGCCGCCGGCATCCTGCCGGCGATCCTCAAACATTATTGCTTGAACAGCGAAGACCCAAAGCGCGACGCGCGGCGCCTTCTGCTCACCGCCGCCGGCATCGGCCTCCTCTACAAGCAGCGCGCCTCGATCTCCGGCGCCGAGATGGGCTGCCAAGGCGAAGTCGGGGTGGCGTGCTCGATGGCGGGCGCCGGCTTGGCCGCGGTTTGGGGCGCAAGCCCGCAGCAGGTCGCCAACGCCGCCGAGATCGGCATGGAGCACAATCTCGGTCTCACCTGCGATCCGGTGGGCGGCCTGGTGCAAATCCCCTGTATTGAGCGCAACGCCGTGGGCGCCGTCAAAGCGGTCAACGCCGCGCGCCTGGCGCTGCACTCAACCGAGCCCAGCAAGGTCTCCCTCGATCAGGTGATAGAGACCATGCGTCAGACCGGTTTGGACATGTCGTCCAAGTATAAGGAAACCAGCCAGGGCGGCTTGCCGTTAACGTGGTCGAGTGCTGAGGCCAACGCCGAAAGGCCGTTTTGGTCAAGCACCTCCGCACGCTTTCAAAGTTGTCAGATTGCGCCAAGGCGGCTGACAGATTGAGCGCCGATGGCTCTTCGTCCCAATTTCCGGGAGGAGAGGTGAAGTCATGCGTTTGATCATGAGTTTGGCGGCGGCGGGGGCGCTTGCCGCGATGGCGGCCTGCGGCTCGACGACCAGTTCGACCACCGCGGACACTTCGGCGTCATCGACCAGCACGTCGACCGACACAAGTATGAGCACTGGCAGCACTACTGGCGCTTCAACGACGACCGCGACCACCAGCGCCGCGCCGTCATCGAGCGCGACCACCACGGCGACCACAACGGCCTCGAAGACGGGCCACTAGACCCCTCGCCTTGAGAAGCGCCGCTGCGCCTGTCGCGGGCCAGCGGCGCTCTTTTTCTGTCGCGACACGAGCGAGGCATGGCAGGCCGCACACCTTCTGAAGCGCCGGTTTTTTTCGATCCCTCAGGGCGGCGCGGACGGCGCTTGCGCTTCGGCGCCTGGATTGTGGCCATTGCGGCGGCGCTGCTGCTGGTGGGCTTCGGCGCCAGCCTCGCGATCGCGCCGCAGATCCTGCCGCTCAGCCAGTTGAACGCGCACGCCGCGCGGCCCGCAGCCGTGCGCCACATCCGCGAACGGCGCGTGACCTTCGATGCGCCGCGGCCGCGTTCGCAGCCGCTGCCGGCCAGCGCCCGGGTGATCGGCGCTTACTTCGCGCCCTGGCAAGAGGGCGCGCTGGATTCGCTTCGTCTGCATGCCGCGAACCTGACGCACATCTATCCGGCGTGGCTGCAGATCGGCCCAGACGGCCGCTCGCTGCGCAGCGCCGACTGGAATCCGCGCACCACGCCCACGACAACGCCGCTCCTGCGCATCGCGCGCGCATGGCGTCTGCGCATCGTGCCGACGGTTTCCAACGCCGAAAATTCGCGCTTCGATTCCCACCGCATCGAATTGATGTTGCGCACGCCGGGCGCGGCGCAGGCGATGACCCGCCAGCTCGTGCAATTCGTGGATGGCAACGATCTCGCCGGCTTGCAGCTCGATATCGAGTTTCTCGATACCGCCATGTGGCCCGCCTACGCGGACTGGGTGGAGGAGCTTGCGCGCGAATTGCACGCCCGCGGCAAGGAGCTCTCCATCGCCGTGCAGGCGACTGACGACGCAGCGACGATCCGCGCTCTTTCGCACGCCGCCGATTACGTCGTCGCCATGGCGTATGACGAGCACGACACGCCCAACGCGCCTGGACCGGTGGCGTCAGCCGGCTTCGTCCAGAGCGTGCTGCGAACCTTCAGTCTGGTGGTGCCGTCCAACAAGCTCGTGCTCGGCATCGGCGATTACGGCTACGACTGGGCCCGCGACAATTCCGAACCGCAAACAGTGACCAACGCCGAAGCCATCGCGCAAGCGGCCGGCTATCGCGAACAGGAAAGCGCGCAGGACGTCATCGACTTCGACAGCACCGCGCTTGAGCCGACCTATACCTACACCGACGAACACAATGTCGGCCACGAGGTCTGGTTTCTCGATGCGGTGACGGTCGCCAACGCGATGCGTCTGGCAAGCCATTACAACACCCGCGGCGCCGCGCTCTGGGCGCTTGGCATGGAGGACGATTCCACCTGGCGCGTGTTCGGCAGGAACACGCCGGCGCATCCCGATTTGCGTGCGCTGACGCCGCCGACGGAGCCGCAATTCATCGGCAACGGCGAATTGCTCACCGTGCGCCGCCCGCCGTCTCCGGGTCTGCGCAGCTATGACGTCAGTCGCCGCAGCGGCTTGATCGAAGAGGAAAGCTATCGCGTCTATCCAACCAGCTGGCTGGTTTCGCGCCAAGGCGACACCGACGATCTCGTCGCGCTGACTTTCGACGACGGCCCGGACCCGCGTTGGACGCCCGGCGATCCTCGACGTGCTGCGCCGTCATCACGTCAACGCGACTTTCTTCATGATCGGCCAGAGCGCGGTCGCCTATCCCGATCTGGTGCGGCGCGCGATCCGCGAGGGCAACGAGATCGGCAACCATTCCTTCACCCACCCGAACATGGCCCATGTCGGCCCGCAGCGGGTGCGGCTCGAACTCACCGCCACGCAGCGCGCTATTGAATCGATCGTCGGGCGCTCGACGCGCCTCTTCCGCCCGCCTTTCAACGCCGACGCCGATCCCAGTTCGGATGGCGAGTTGATGCCGGTGTGGGTGGCCAATCAGGAAGGCTACCTCGCCGCCGGCGAGAGCATCGACCCGCAGGATTGGGAGCTCGATGTGCGCGATCCCGACGGCGGCCATCACCGCCTCGACAGCGCCGACATTGTCAACTCCGTGGTTCGCCAGATCGACCATGGCCACGCCATTCTGCTGCACGATGGCGGCGGCGATCGCGCCGCGACCGTGGCGGCCGTCGACAGCCTGATCACGACCTTGCAAGCGCGCGGCTACCGCTTCGTCACCATGGGCCAGCTTGCCGGGCTCGGCGAGAGCGTGACCATGCCGCGCTTGAACGCGGAAGATATGCGTCTCGCGCAGGTGGACAACGCCTTCTTCAGCGCTTGGCGCGGATTTTCGACCATTTTGTTCTGGGGCTTCTCGATCGCGATTGTGCTCGGCCTTGCGCGCATCGCATTGATGCTGTGGCTCGCCTCGCTGCCAATCCAGGCGGCGCCGCCCCTCCACTCGCGGCTTGCACGCGATCGATGTCTTGATCGCCGCCAACAATGAAGAGACGGTGATCGAAGCGACGATCCGCAGCGTGCTTGCAAGCCGCGATGTCGATCCGCGCGTGATTCTGGTCGACGACGGCTCGACCGACAACACCGCCGAAGTCGTGCGCAGCGGGTTCGCGGACGAGCCGCGCCTGCTTTTCTTGATGAAGCCCAATGGCGGCAAGGCGTCGGCTCTAAATCTGGCGCTGGCGCACGCGCGTTCCGACATTGTCGTCGGCATCGACGCCGACACCCAGATCGCGCCCGACGCCTTGGCGGCCTTGGCGCGGCGCTTCGACGATCCGGCGGTTGCGGCGGTCGCCGGCAATGTACGCGTCGGCAACCGCGTCAATGTGCTCACCCGCTGGCAGGCGCTCGAATACATCACATCGCAAAACATCGACCGGCGCGCGCTTTCGCGCGTGAACGCGGTGACGGTCGTGCCCGGCGCGATCGGGGCTTGGCGGGCCGAAGTGATCCGCGCCGCCGGCGGCTATAGCGCCGACACGCTGGCGGAAGACATGGATCTGACCTGGCGCCTGCGCCGCCAAGGCTGGCTCATCGCCAACGAGCCCGACGCTGTCGCCTTCACCGAGGCGCCGGCGACGCTGAAGGCCCTGATGCGCCAGCGTTTCCGCTGGACCTTCGGCACATTGCAATGCTTGTGGAAACATCGCGACGCGGTGTTCCACTATGGCTGGTTCGGCTCGCTGGCGCTGCCGTCGCTTTGGCTCTTTCAGATTGTGCTGCAAGTGCTGGCGCCGCTCGTGGACCTGCAACTGGCGATCGCGCTGATCGGGCGTTCGCTTGAGTGGGCGGAGGCTCTGCAGCACGCCGACATCGCCCCGCCTTACGACCCGGCGATTTGGCTGATCGTTGCAATCTATGTCGCATTCGTCGGGCTTGAACTCGCCGCCGCCTGGGTGGCGGTCGCGCTCGATGAGGAAGACAAAAGCCTGCTCTGGTTGCAGCCGCTGCAACGCCTCGTCTATCGTCAGATCATGTACATCGCCGTGTGGCGTGCGGTGTCGAGGGCGCTGGCCGGGGCGACGCACGCGTGGGGCAAGCTGCGGCGCACGGGCGGCGTCGTCGTCGTGGATATGCCCGCGACCGGCGAGCGCGGCACGCGCGGAGCGCCAGCGCCATGACCCACTCGCCTCTGCGCGCTCGGCTCGCCGAAGATCGCCGCGCGGACCCCGCGCCCCGCATTGCGGTTCTTGCGCCTTGCTTCAATGAAGCCGTGACCATCGCCAAAGTCGTCGCCGACTTCCGCGCGGCGCTGCCGCACGCCGACATCTATGTTTACGACAACGCCTCGACCGACGACACGCGAGAGCGCGCGGAGGAAGCCGGCGCGCTCGTTCGCAGCGAGTTGCGCAAGGGCAAAGGCAATGTCGTGCGCCGCATGCTGGCGGATGTGTCGGCCGACATTTACGTACTGGTCGACGGCGACGACACTTACGACGCCGCCGCCGCGCCGCAGCTGATCGCGCGCTTGATGGAGCGGCGGCTCGACATGGTGATCGGCCTGCGCCGCCAGACCAGCCAGCTCGCCTACCGCCCGGGCCACGTCTTCGGCAATTGGCTGCTGACCTCTCTCGTCAACTGGGCTTTTCGCGCGCGCATCGTCGACATGCTCTCGGGTTATCGGGTGATGACGCGACGGTTCGTGAAGAGCTTCCCGGCGCTCTCGACCGGCTTCGAGATCGAAACCGATTTGACCGTGCATGCGCTCGAAATGGGCGTCGCCATCGAAGAGACGCCGATACTTTATCGCGAACGGCCGGAAGGTTCGGTGAGCAAGCTCAACTCGATCCGCGACGGCATCCGCATCGTTGCGCTTCGTCGCCCGGCTGGTGCGCGAGCAAAGGCCGATTGAATTCTTCACCATCGGCGCGGCGGTGTTGCTCGCGGCCGCGGCGATCCTGGGCGTCCCGGTGATCTTCGAATTCCTGCGCACCGGCCTGGTGCCGCGCCAGCCGACCTGGCTGCTGGCCGTCAGCCTGGGCTTGCTGGCGTTTCTCAGCATCACTTGCGGGCTGATTCTGGATGGGGTGTCGGTGGCGCGCCGCGAAGCCCGGCGCATGGCCTATCTTGCCTTTCCCGAGCCATGGCGCTGAATACGCTTTTTCGGGGAAGCAGTGCCGAATTCGCAAGTAAGCCCAGCAAACCGTGCGAGGCCGTTGAGCCTTCGCGCCTGGCCAAGCTGGGCGGGCGTTGTGCTGGCGGCGTTCGGCTTTTGCCTCAGCGTGCTTGTCTTCTATCCGGGCATTTTCACCCCTGACAGCCTCGACCAGTTCTCACAGGCGCAGACCGGACAGTTCGAGGATTGGCATCCCCCGATCATGGCGGCGCTCTGGTTTGCGCTCAATCGTCTGCATGAGGGACCTGAACTTCTCTTCCTCACCCATCTTCTCTTGTTCTGGGCGGGATTGTGGCTGGTTAGCGACGGCCTCACCCGCATCGGCGCGCGCTGGGGCGCGCTCTTGCCGCTGATCGGACTTGCGCCATTCGTATTCAACTATCTGGGACTGCTCTGGAAAGACGTGGCGCTGGCCTCCGCCTGGCTGTTCGCGGCGGGCATCGCCTTTCGCCGCTTTGCGCACGGCGAAAAGCTTCGATTGCTGGAGCATGTCCTCATTTGGGCGGCCTTCATCTATGGCGCGCTGGTGCGCGGCAATTCCATTTTCGCCGCCGCGCCGCTGGCGCTTTATTTTCTCAACACCGACGTCTTCTCGCGGCGCATTTGGCCCCAGATCGCCGCGTGCATTCTGGTTCCAGCGCTGCTGCTCACCGCCGCCGCCGTGTTCAACCAGCGGATCGTCGCCGCCGAAGCGCAGCATCCGGAAGACTCGCTCTTCCTGTTCGATCTCGTCGGCATTTCGCACCAGACCCGCAGCAATCTCGTCCCCGGCCGGTGGACGCCCGCGCAGGCGCGCCAAATCCCGGACTGCTACGGCGCCGACAAATGGGATCATGTCGGCATGGGCCGTTGCGGCTTTCTCACCCAGACCCTGGACGACAGCGATCTTTGGGGCGGCCCCGCTATCTCGCACGCATGGCTGAGCGCCATCGCCCAACACCCCTGGCAATATGCAGCCCATCGCCTCGCCTTCTCGAACCAGATGCTGCGTTGGCTGGGGCCAATCCCGGTGGAGGACGCCTTCATGGAGAGCGAGATGACCGATCGGCGCTACATGCACCATCCCGGTCCGGTCTTCCGCTCCTATGAGGCCGCGTCCGAGGCGCTGGCGAACACGCCTTTCTTCCGGCCTTATTTCTGGCTCTTGATCGCAGCCGGAGCGCTTGTGGTTTCGTGGTTTGCAGCCAACTCGCCGCAGCGCCGGTTCGCCGGCGCGCTTGGCGCTTCGGGCTGCATCTATCTGGCGACCTATGTGGTGTTCGGCGTCGCTTCCGATTTCCGCTACGCTTATTGGTCGATCCTCGCCTCATGCGCAGCTCTGGCGGGCGTCGCCGCCTGCGCCTGGCCCACGCCGCGTCACGCCGCCGCCGCCGCCATTGCCTGCTCGGCTGTCATCGCCGCCGCGGTCGCGGCGAGCGCGGCGTTCTGAAACCAAATTGGCGCGAACCGGCTTGCCTTCCCGCCCCCGCCGCCCCAACACAGATCTGAGGGCGTAACCAGAGCGGGGCTTCGAGCAGTGGCGGAGGCGCGAACAAAGCGACCGCAGCGCGACCAAAGCAAGCCGCGCTGGTACTGGCTCTTCGTTCTGATCTTCCTCGGTTTGGTGACGGTGGTGTTTTATGCGCGCCCACCGCTGTTGCAATCGCTCCGCATGCTGGCGTTCGACACCTACCAGCGTCTTTCCCCCGCCCATCCCATCCCGGAGGCGCCCATTCGCGTCGTCGATATCGACGAAGCCTCGCTTGCGCATGTCGGCCAATGGCCGTGGCCGCGCTCGACCATGGCCGAGCTCATCACCAGGCTGGGCGATGCCGGCGCGGCGGCGATTGCATTCGATATCCTTTTCCCCGAACCGGACCGCACATCTCCAGAACAGATGCTGAGCGGGCTGCCGCAGGAGCGTCAGGCGGTGCTGCGCCGGTTGATTTCGGATTGGGAGCCCCACGATCGCCAGTTCGCCGATGCCATCTCCCGCTATCGCATAGTGCTCGCCGCCAGCTTCCAAAACGACGCCGGGGCGGCGGCGTTTCCACTAAAAGCGGGTCTCGTCTTCGCCGGCGACAATCCCGCGCCGATGCTGCCTGCATTCGGCGGCGTCACCACCAATCTGCCCATGCTCACGGCGGCGGCCCAAGGTGTGGGCTTCATCAATTGGGTTCCTGATAACGATCAGGTGGTTCGCCGGGTGCCGCTGTTTGCCCGTTACCGCGACACCATGGCGCCTTCTTTGGCGATGGAGGCGATCCGGGTTGGGGTCGGGGCCTCGACCTACATCATCCGCTCTTCGAACGCCCAAGGCGCAACCGCGTTCGGGGTCAAGACCGGCATGAATGCCGTGCGTGTCGGGCCGGCCGCCATCTCCACAGATCCGCAAGGCGAAATCTGGGTGCATTTCCGGCCGGCTAATGTCGCCGAGCACATCCCGGCCTGGCGGGTGCTGAGCGGGGCGGCCGGCGCGCCGGACTTCAGCGGCCGCATCGTGCTTGTCGGTTCAAGCGCGCCCGGCCTGCTGGATCTGCGCGCGACGCCCTTGGATGCGGCGATCCCGGGCGTCGACATCCATCAGCAGGTGCTGGAGCAAATCGTCAGCGGCCATTTCCTGACGCGGCCCGATTATGCGCCGGGGGTGGAATGGCTGGTCGCCGTCATCGCCATTCTCTTGCTCGCCTTCGCCGCCACCCGCGTGCCGGCGAGCGTCGACGCGGCGATCGGGCTGTTCATGATCGTCGCGATTTGCGCCGCGGGCGTGTTGCTCTTCATCCAGGCCGGTTATTTGTTCGATCCGGTTTTTCCCTCGCTTTGCACGTTCCTGTTCAGCGCCAGCTCCGCCACCTACCTTTATCGGCGCACCGAACACCAACGCGCCGAGATCCGGCGCGCCTTCAGTCAGTACGTCTCCCCCGCAATCGTGCACCAGCTCGCCGCCCATCCCGAGCGGTTGAAACTCGGCGGCGAGGTGCGCGATCTCACCGTGCTGGTTTGCGACATCCGCAATTTCACCGCGATCTCGGAAAAGTTGAACGCTGAAGAGCTGACCGCGTTCATCAACAGCTTCCTGACGCCGCTCACCGACATCATCATCGAGCACGGCGGCACCATCGACAAATATATGGGCGACGCCATCATGGCCTTCTGGAACGCGCCGATCGACGATGCCGCGCACGCACGCAACGCCTGCACCGCAGCATTGCAGATCGTTGAGCGTCTGCGGACAATGAACGACGGATGGCGCGCCGAGGCGGCCGCTGCGGGGCGGACGTTCACCGATGTCGCGATCGGCATCGGACTCAATTCCGGCGAATGCTGCGTCGGCAATCTTGGGTCGGATCGGCGCTTCGATTATTCCGCCATTGGTGACACCGTGAACGTCAGCTCGCGGCTCGAGAGCTTGACCAAAACGTTGAAGGTGACGCTGCTGGTCGGCGAAGAAACCGCAAGCGAAGCCCCCGACCTGCCCTTCGTCGAACTCGACCTGGTGCGGCTGAAGGGTCGCACCACGCCGTCGCACGTGTTCACGCTCCTACCAGGCGAGGCGTTCGACGCTGAGGCTCACCTGGCCTTGCTCGCCGACTATCGCGACGCGCGCTGGAGCGATGCCGAGGGGGCGCTTGCGCGCGCGCGCCAAAACGCGCCGGCGCTGGCGCAATTCTATGCGGTTTATGAGCAACGGATTGCGCAGCTCAAGGCCACCAACCCCGCCGATTGGGACGGCGTCTACGAGCTCGATGAGAAGTAGCGCCTAGAAGCGCGCAATCAGCGACAGCGACCATTGATCGGCGTCATAGGTCGCGAACGCGTCGTCCAAGTCGTTGTTGCGGTGCTGGTAGCGGGCCTTCAAATCGCACGTGCACGGCAAAATGTTCTGAAACGTGACGCTCGCCGACGGCGCAAAATAGACATCGTTGCGGCTGGCGTTGTGGAACTCGCGCTCGCGCGCCATCGCGCCCGCGGTCAGCAGCACGTGATCGGTCAGCTGATAATTGTAATTGGCGTCCAGGCCGTATTCGGAATAGCGGCCGGGCGACACTTCGCTGAAGGTGAAGAAGTCGAACACACTGCCGTCGATATTGCTCCAGCGTACGAAGGGGGTGACGATAAGCGAGTCGCGATCCCAGAAGAGATGCGGCTTGGCGAAGCCGGCGACCATTTCGGCATAGACGCCGTCTTGGGCCGTGAAACCCTCGCCGTAATCCCGCCAGCCCACGCGCGTGCGCCACCAATAGGAGAAGCCGTCGCCCCGTCCTTCCAGGGTGACGCCGACATTGGCCTCGCTGAAATACTGGTCGCCGTTGAGCTCTGAAATGGCGCCGCCGAGCGACGGCAACAGAGCTGTGTGGGGACTAAGATAGAAAATCGGTCCCGTCTGGGCGCCGAGATAGCCATAATTCAGGATATCGATGTCCGGCGTGTTCTCGACGTCGGCGTTCAGGATCGTGCGCCAGCGACTTTCCCCGAGCCGGCGTTCGTCGACCAAGGTCGCGGTCGCGAAATAGGTTGTCGCATCCGGACCATTGCGAAGATTGAGCGGATCGCTGTCGGAGCGCACGCCGAGCTCGACCCGCGTCACCGTATAGCCGGGTTCCAGAACTCGCCGCACGCGCTCATAGCCGGCGCGCGCTTCCTGGTTGCTCGGATCGTTGATCAGAACGCGCTCGTACGCCGCCAGCGCCAGACGCGGCTTGCCCGCGGCTTCGGCCGCCTGCGCGTAACGCAGGTTAAGCGAGATGTCTTGGGGATTATCGATGATCTGGTTGTTCAGGTCGCTCAGATTATCCTGGGCGCTGGCGAGGCCGGCGCCGAGCGCGCTCACACTTGCGGCGAGCAGAAGCACCCGGCAAAAGGCTCGGATTGTGGGCTTCATGACGACATCCCCACCGCAACGCCTACCGGCGGCGCATCCAGTAAAGCGCTTCGCCAGGGCAGTTCAAGCAATTCTGCCCGCGTCGGCGCGTCTTCCATGACGCGTGTCACGCATTTGCCGGCCGTTGCGAGTTGCCAGGCCGGGCGCATCGCGCCTAACCTTGCATTCGCTCTGGCGAAAGGCTGAACGATGCAGCGTTCAATTCACGCGCTCGGCGCGCTTCTGGCGGGGGCCATGATCTTGAGCCCCGGCGCTTTTGCACAAACCGCGCCACGGATCGGCGCCGCCGCCGCCGTGCGCAATCAAGTCACCGCCGGTCAAAGCGGCGGCGAGCGGCGGCTCGCTGTCGGCAACCCCGTGTTCCAGAACGAAGCCGTCCGAACCGGCGCCGATAGCATTGCCCAATTGCTGTTCTCCGACCAAACCACGCTCAGTCTGGGGCCGCGCTCGGAAGTGCGGCTCGACCGCTACGTTTACGACCCCAATCGCTCGGCGGGCGATGTTGCGGTGTCGTTTTCGACCGGCGCGCTGCGCTTCATCACCGGCTCGCAAAATCCGCAGAGCTATCAAGTGCGCACCCCGGTCGCGACCATCGGCGTGCGCGGCACCATCGTCGATCTCTTGATGCTCGATGGGCGCATGTTCGGCATTCTCGACGAGGGACGTGTGATCTTCACGCTTGGCGGGGGACGCGAAGTCGAACTCAATCGTCCAGGCGCCGCGTTTGAATTCTATTCAAACGGAACCGTTTCGCCGCCGTTCACATGGCGCGGCCGCTATGAAGCATCGCTCGGTACGGCGACCTTCCCGCTCTTCGGCAATCCATTCGCCGACATGCCGGGCCTCGAAGGGGCCAACGACGCCGACGACGCGACCAACCGCACCGACGAAATCGAAACGCAATATCTGCGCGAACTCGGGTTGAACAGTCGAGCAGATTGCGTCCCGCCAGAGCCAGTTCCGCCGATCGTCGCCGCTGAGCGCACTTCGGCATCCGGCTGCCGCCAACGACCTCGATCACGCCCAATCGCGAACTGCTCGCCAAGCTTGAGCGCCCAGCACGGAGCGGCCGCTTGGCCCGTCGCCAAGCCCGCCGTGAAAGGCTTGCTCAACGCCGCCCAGGTCATCATCCCGGATCGATGGCGCGAGACCCACGTGCTTGGCGCTGCGCTTTCCGTCCTCACCCGGTTCAAGAGCTTGTTCGGCTGGCGAGCGGGGTTGAGCTGGTGCAGCGGACTTCCTGTCCCGAGTTCACCCGCCAATCGACTTTCGCGACTGCCCAAACTCCGTAGCGGGACTTCGCGCCGATGCCGGTCACTCGTCTTTGAGAGCGCCGGCTTCCAACCTCAACGAAAACGGCGGATTCGAAACTTGCCGTTTGGCGAAGCAACCCACCTTTCGCGTTTGTGAGATTAGTGTCAGGCGCGAAAGCGGATTGCCGACAACACTGGCGGGAACGCGTTGCGGGGGACGTCCCATGCACACACGGTTCATTGCCCTTACGTTTATGGCGATGGCGTTGTGCCAGAGCGCATCGGCGCAAATGAATGCGGCGCGGGATCGACCCTTCGCCGTCAGCGAAGATATCCGACTGCACTATCCACGCGATGTCCTGATTGGGCTTCCCGACGAGCACACCACGTTCCTGCCCGTCGCGGATCCGAATGACGCTGATCGCTGGCTCGTGTTTGGATCCAGAAGCATCGGCGCGCCGGGCGCGGGCGGCTCGATCCTCTTGGCTACGCACACGCTGGAGGAATTTCACTTCGCCACGGCGCGCCACTATGCCCAGCAAGTGATGCGCCCGATCGCCAATTTCGGCGCCTGCTTTCGCAGCGGCGCGGCCGCTAATCCGGGCTTCGTCGAAAACTACGCAGCGCCTGGATCGGTGATGCAAGACCCAACCCTGCCGCCCGGCAATCTGATCATGATCTATGAGGCTGAGAACCATTGTCCGGGCGGTTAATTCGATCATACGACAACGGCGTAGCCATGACGCATGTGGTCAATTTCATCGCCGATTTTCAAAGACCACGCGACGGGTCGTGGAAGATCGAATGGTCCGTGGTCTGCGCGCAGAGCCGCTCGCATCCGGCTCATTCCCCGCCGCCGTCAGCGCACTGACATCGCAGCGCTCTTGTCTTGGGCGCCTCTTGGGCGCCGATTGAAGCGTGAGTGGCCGGCCTCCAAGGGCCAAGCGGCGTCTCACCCAGACCATGGCGAAGGGCGCCGCCCTACTCCAACGGCGACATTGATCACAAACGTACGCCCGACAGCTCAAGGTCGCCGAGACCAGTCGTTCAACCCGCGCCTCCTCACCGAGGCCGCTATTTGAACAAGCCTCTCAGCCTGTCGAGGAAGGACGACGAGCGCATGTGCTGGAGCGTGGCGTTCCATTTGTCTTCGGCGCGAATTGATCGTGCGGTGTCCACCTGCTCTTTCTTCATCAGCTCAAGAATGCGGGTGTCCTCATTCTGATCGAGCCAATAGCCATGCTGGTTCTCGCACACCTCAATCTTGAGATCCTGAAATCGGTAGGTGAATTCCGTCAAAGCGGAGCTGCATACTGGGCATTTGTGAACGGTTTGGGCCGCGTCCGCGACGAGAGTTCCTTTGGCGTGATCGCCAAGGAAAAACACTTCGTCCTCAAGTTGGCCGAGCTCCTGGCGATCGAGCCACATGCCGTCGCAGGCCTCGCAGAAATCGACTTCGATGTTGTGACGCCGCCTCGACACCAGAGCCGATCCGCATTTGGGGCATTTCTTCAAGGTGGCCTCCGGATCCGTCAACTCTAGCACCAACACGAACAGGAAAAGAACGGCCTTTTTGGGGACGGCTTATGCAGCGTTTGTTCGCGTTGACGTGCAGCAGCGTGGTTTCGCCCGGGGGCGCAATGTGGGCGTTCAACCATCTCGCGGCCAATTGAGTTTTCCCTCAGATGAACGCCACGTCTGCAAAAACAGCGAACCGCCGAACACG
This sequence comes from uncultured Pseudomonadota bacterium, assembly GCA_963847165.1. GTDB lineage: Bacteria > Pseudomonadota > Alphaproteobacteria > Caulobacterales > Aquidulcibacteraceae > Vitreimonas. Next base: position 32,280 of record CAWJYY010000020.1, on the reverse strand, counting down.
ATCTTGGCCGAAATCGGCGCTCTAACGAACTGGTCAAATGCGATGATCCCTCCCCAAGAGCGAGAGCCTGCATCGCCATGAGGCGCCCTGGCGCCCGTGGGGTGACTGGATTTCGCCGATCTCGGCGCTCTTCATGGCTTGCATCTTTTGTCAGCGCACACGCCGCCCACTGAGAGAGGCGTGCGGCCCAAAAAGCCGACCTGACCGAACGTCTCGGGAGCGACCACGCCCTGTCCTACACGCCGATTTCCCAAGTCTGCGTCTTCAGTCCGCCGCGTCGATTTCCCGTTTCAGCTCCTCGCTTGGCGCCTTTGGACGAGGCGCCAACAACGCGCTCACCGTCAGCACGCATGCCGCCGCCACAGCGACCACGAGCAAAGCCAAGAACAGCATGCCGACGCTCTATGAGGCCCGTCTGAAAAGCCCGATCACCAGCAACAGCACGACCGCCCCGATCGTTGCATAGAGGATGGATGTGACGAGCGGATTGACGATGCTGAAACTCAGCCCGATCGCGGGCAAGAGCCAGCCCGCCAGAAACGCTCCGACCACGCCAACGATCACGTTTCCGACAAGGCCAAAGCCGTAACCCTTCACGATATTGCCCGCCAGGAAGCCGGCAATGAGGCCTACGACGATCCAAATCACCAATGATTCAACGGTCATGGCTCAATCCTTTCGCGCTTGCAGCAGAAATCATGGACCTGCGTGATGTCGTACTTAGCGCAAAGAGCCGCAAAATAGTTGCTTTCGATCAATGTTTTTCAACGCACATAGCAGGTCAGGCCACTGGTCGAGCCTGTCGTCAGCCGCATAACGCGTGAGCGTGCGTGAACGTCTCAAGTCCAATCCCAGGTCGCGCAGCCGCAGGCGCACACTCTCATCGACTGGTTCTCGCCGGTCAGCGGCGACGTGACCTGGAATGATAGTCTTCCGCGAAGGCGGCCATTCCGCAATCTTGACATGATCCGCCTGGACCAATGGGCGCGACGTTCATGGTAGGACTTTCGGTCATGCGAGCCCTATTCGTGGGCGCCGCCAGCATGTTCCTCCCCTTGGCTTCCGCCGGCGCGACCCAAGCGAGCTGGCCAATAGCCTCGAGCGTTGAGTTTTCCAGCCCTGCAACATCTGGAGCGACAGGCGTGACGAGCGCCACCGTCGAGGTCACGGTGGATGACGCCGCGACGAACATCGACGTCGAAGTCTATGGTGTCGACGGCATGCGCGCCGGCGACAGCAACATGGTGCATGTCCATCGCATTCGACTGACGACTGGCGAAAGTCTCGTCTTCAGAGTTGCGATCCAGGCGGGTCCAGGCCAGTCATTCTTGGTTGTGTCCACGCGAGCGCACTTCGCGCACGCCGGTGATGGAGGGACGGTGCGCACTTTTCCGTTTGGCCATGAAAGCGCATCACAGCAACGAGAACACTCTCGATGTGTTCGTCAAGACCCCGACGGCGAGTGGATACGTGACCCCGATTGCGTGACGCCCTGACCGCGAACCGTTGATCGACGAAATCGTTCACTCTCGCGCTGACTTTAGCCCCGACTCCTAGTCCGCTGCTCGCGGCCGTCTAGTTGAGCGACACCTGCAAGAGCTCCAGGTCAGCCGAGCAGTTAGTGAGTGAGGAGGCTACGCCAGCGGGCATCACGAACACATCCCCTGGTGAGAGACTCCACTGCTGATCGGGCCCGCAATCCAACTTCACCGAGCCGTCGAGCACAAAACCAAACAAGAACTGGCGGTCGGGATTGACGACACACGCGTTTGTGTCGCGCGTCGGACGCAAGATCCGGGCCGAGGCTAGGCCGCCCGTGGCCGTTCTTATTCCTGTGTCGGTCGATTCGAAACCGTCATAGGGTCCTGGTTTCCACCTTGCCTTGTCGGACCGGTGAAACACAAAGCGCTGGCCGCCGAAGTTACGGTCTGGCCGTATCGAGTTTGTCGGTAACGCCATGTCGTGATCGACCAGCGTCTGATGTTCGGCGGGGCTGCAGATTTCGATCACCTCCATGCCAGCCGATGAACTCGAGCACTCGATGACGGATGTGTGGCGGTTGTAGAACACAGTCGCCCGGCTTCATTTCGATCGCCGGCCCCTGATCCTCGTAAACGACGCGCACCCAGCCGCGGCGGCAATAGATCATCTGGAATTCGACGTGGTGATGATGCACGTAATCCGGGACCGGGCCACCGTTCGGGATGCGAATATGTGAAGCGATGTAGCGACCGCCGAGACGATCGGGAATCAGATCGCGATATTGCATGCCTGCGCGACCGCTTCGCCATGAGCATTCGTCCGCCCGTTGCACGATTATCGTCGGCGTCAATCGCGGCGGTTCGAGCGGCGGGCCGACGCGGATAAGATGAATTCGCGTTCCCTCCGGCGACACTTGTTCTTCGACAATGCCGACATTCCCGTGTCCCTCTTGTTCGTCGCGGCAAGTGAGGCGAATAACGCCAGGGCCCGCGTCGGCGTCGCGATCCAGACGGATGCGAATGCCATAGCCGGAGATCATCGCCACGCGCGGCGCATCCGCCGGAAAGATCGCGTCGAGGCGAAATCCCAATTCTTCAACATAGAATTCCAGAGCTTCCGTCAGATCGTCGCACGCCAACACAAGCTCGGCGCTCTGAATTCGTCCTCGCTCGATGCCGGTCATTTGTTTTGAGTCCGGGCTTGGGGCCTGATGGCGTCGCGCGCCATATGCATAGCAAAGCGGTTCAGCGACTGGAATGGGCTGACCTATAATAGCTCGCCATCGTTGGCGCATGGCGGTTGCGCCGACCCCTCTTCAGTCGCGACGAAACCCGCGAAGGACGTTGCCTTCGGTGGAGAGATAATTGCGGCGGTAGTCGAAGCGCGGGGCGTTGGAAAAGACCAGCCAGTAATACTTCATCTGCTCCGACCACCAATAGCCTGGGCAATGATCGGCTTGGCGCTTTGGGTCCGCCGTCACATCGGCCATGTCAGTGTAACCAAACGCCGCTTTGTTCCAGAGTTTCATGGCTTCGAAATGCCTGGCGGCGATCGCGCGCCAACGTTCGTCGCGGTCGATCAGCCACGTGGTGAAGCAGGAATCAGCGAGCTCCGGGCGCAGTGCATTGGTCACCTGCGTCGCGGTCCTTGTTTGATAGTCATATTCCTCCGGCAGAATGCCGAAGTGGTCTTGCACCTTCGCCCATGAGAGAATGTAGGCGGCGCCCTCCCGCGCATTGCCGCCCTGCGTGAGCAGCCCGCCATAGAAACTCGCGAGCTCGTCTTGGCGACGGCTGACGATGGCGCCGGTTTCGAAATCAAGATCCGGAAACCAGAGATCGCCGCGCCACATTTCGCGTTGATGGGCGAGTATCGCTGCGGTGCATGCTTCGTACATACGGCGGCAGTCGGCGTCGCCCAGTAGATCCCAGGCGTCCCAGAGCGTTTCGAAATAGCTGTCGCCGTAGGAGCCGACCGTGGCGATGCGCGAGAGCCAGCGGCCTTCCGGCGCATGTATCTGTGTGGCGAGCAGCCCGATGTGTGAGCGTCGTTCGTAGAGCGCGATCATCGCGCGCTTGGCGGCGCGCACGTAGCCGTCGTCGCCGGTGAGGCGCGAGAGCGTGCCAAATTCCGCCATGTAGGTGCCCGCGCCTGCTGGGCTGTTACTCGGTTCACTCGGCGCGCCCGTGCGCAGGTTGATCTTGCTCCACGGAATGCCGGTGGGCGTCTCGAAGGCGGGCAGCAGGCGATCGGCCAAATCCTTCGCCTTGGCGAGCAGCACGGGATCGCCGCACGCATGATGCGCCGACAGCAAACCGCCGACGAGGCGGATGTTGGTCTCAAACACCGAGACGTCGCCGTCGACGTCGAAATCGAGTTCGCGCTTCACCCAGTCGACGCCGGCGTTGAATTCTTCATCCAGGCCCATGACCCAGAGCGTGTCGAGCGCCTCCACAAGCGAGAGCCCGAAGTGATGGTCTCGCAGCGGAAAGGACGAATAGGCGCCCGAGACCGGTTTGATCTCGTCCTTCCCCCAAGCCTTGTCGCGATAGTGCGCAAAGGCCCACGCCATCTGCGCCTTCACGTCTTCGGCCAACCCCTGCCAATCGCGCTCCTCGACGCGCGCCGTTGCGCAGGCTGAGAGCGCCGCGCCGGCCGCCACGAGTGATCGCCGGTTGATGCTGTTCGTCATGGCCTCGCGATCTCTGCGTACGTTCATCGGCTTAGCGTTCCACGACCGTCTTCGCCATAGCCAGGCCGCTCTTGGGGCCTGCAAAGCTCGCAGTTCGCGCGCCCGACGTTTTCGATGACCCATGACTTCGGTTCGCCAGTGGGCCGCTTTTCGCGCACGCTTGGAGGGCCGGCCGCTTGGTCATGAAGAGCGGCAAGCGCCTCATGACGTTCGTGTTCGATGAGCTTGGATGCACCTACCGTGGCGACGCCAACGCCTACCCGCAAGCAACAAAGCGCTGGGCTTGACCATTGGCGAAACACGCGCTCCAACCATCTCGATGATTGATTACAAAAACACCACTGCGCTGGTGACTGGCGCCGCCTCGGGGATCGGCCGGGCGCTAGCACACGCACTCATCGCGCGCGGCGCGTTTGTAGCGCTTGCTGATCTCGACGAGGACGGCGTCCACGCGGCGGCGGCGGAGATCGGCGAGAAGGCGCTTCCCGTCGCGATCGATCTCGCAACGCCGGAAGCTGCGGCGAAGCTGGTCAACCAGGCGTTCGCATGGCGCGAACGGCTTGACCTCGTGTGCTCAAACGCCGGGATTGGAAACAATAAGAAGATCAAGAACGAACCGCTCGGCCCGGACTCCGAACGCCTGTTCGCGGTCAATTTCTTCGCGGCGGTTCGTATCGCGCAAGCGTATTTGCGCGCAATCGAGCCGAGCGGCGCGCGAGGGCGGCTGATGATTACCGGTTCGGAGAACTCGCTCTCCATACCAGCAGCGGTGAAAGGGCGAGGACTGGCTCTTTACGGCGCAACCAAGCACGGCGTGCTGATCATGTCAGAGTGGCTCCGCGACGAAAACGCCGACATGCTGGACGTCCACGTGTTGCTGCCAGGAGCAGTCTATACGCCATTGATCGCGCGCGTGCTGCCCGATCCGACGCAGGCGCCGCCAGAGCTTGGGCTCATCATGCCGCAACGCTGCGCGGAATTGGCGCTCAAAGGCATGGACCTTGGGCTCTTTTACATCCCCACCCATGCTCACATTCGCGCCGACATCCAGCCGCGCTACGAAGGCGTTGTCGAGGCGCTTAGGGCGCTGGGCCTAGACTAAGGTCATCGCGCGAGCCGGAATAGCCGCGTTCAGTCGCAAACGGCCGCTCGCGACGAGCGCGTGCAGGCGGCCCGCCGGAAAAGAAACCGATCGAACGTTCGTGCAGTACGCTCTGCGCCTACGCCACCGGCTCAGGCTTGATGAACAACACCCATACAAAGCCCATGAGCAGAACCGATTCGACCGCAACGGTCGGCCACGCGTTCAGCGCCAGCGCCACCGCGCCGTACACGCTGATGGCGGTGGTCAGGGCCAAGGCGACAAAGGCGCCGATCATCAGGGCTCGGCGCGCCCGCGTATTGGGAGCATTACGCGCCAACCACAAGGCGACCACCATGCCCAGCATGAAAGCCGCGTAGCGGTGGCCCATGTAATTGAGGTTGTCGCCCGGGCCAATTCTCCAATAGTCGCCCATGACATTTGGGACGATCAGCCACCCCAGGCCAAAAATGCCGATCAACACCGCGGTGGCGGTCAGTACGATCTTACTGCTCGCGGCGTCCCCCAAAGCTGCGGCAGCTTTCAATGCCTACTGCAAGGCAGCACCTGCTGATGCGTCACACACAAGGCGCGCTGGACAAACCCAATACAAGAGCAAAACCAGCGCATTCGATTGCGCGAATGTCCAGACGTCTGACCGATAAAGGCGACAGGCTTCTCGACGTCCGTGTTCAGGCGGCGACAATCAGCCGATCGCGCTATGCGCCCCGCGACCGGGGCGCGATCTCGGCGAGACCAGAGAGAGGCGGCGCGGCGACGCAGTGGGCGCGACGAACGGGCGCGCCCGCCGCTGAATTCTCTTCGGGACGGCGGACCGGCTAGGGCGAGTTAATGCGATCCCTGGCAGTGCTGGGCCTGCCAGCGACTATTGATCGCCTGCATGCGCGCCTGATCGAGCCCGTTCATGGACGCATTGAGCCGGTTCATTTGCGTCTGCGCACGCGCTTGATTTTGCGCCGCGTCCGCTTGCGCCTGCTGTTGCTGCTGATGTTGTGCGGCCGCGCACATAAACGGAATCATGCAAGCCAGCGCATTGGCGGGGGCTTGTTGATTGATCTCCCGCTCCTTCTGCATGGCTTCATTGTATTGCGCCTGCGCATCGACGCCGAACTGCGGGTCGAGCTGATGCGACATGACCTGACCGTCCGCCGTCATCTCCGCCTGCATTTGATCGCAGGTCATAGTGTCGACGGGCGGCAGATTGGCTTGCGCCGCATTCGCCGCCGGAGCGTTAGCGGCCGCATGATTGTTGGTGTCGGCCAACGCGGCGGCGGTACAGCAGAGCGCGATCACCGAGACGGCGGCGAGATGCTTGAGCATGAATTCCTCCCATTAGATCCCGACCCCCGGGCGGCAATATTATCCTCTTGAAGATAAGGCGAAAGCGGCCATGTGCATTTGCCTGCGGTCACACAATCGGGGGATAGAGCGGAGCCAACGCGCACGGCGTGGACATTTTTCCCGCCCTTGCCAGTGCGTTGAGTGTCGCGAACGGCCCCACCGCCCCAGCGCTATCTTCGCAAGGGTGGCGCACGCCGGGTGGAGATCTCACCGCAAGAGGCCGCTCTCGCGCACTATTTGTGCGCTTCAATGACGTGGCCCCAAATCGTCAGGTAGCAGGCGATCATCGGGAAGCCTCGGAAGTAGACCTCAGAATATCCAGGGAATTTGAACGCCTCTCGCAACTCATCGGCGCTGTAGAGATTGGAGCGCCACCATAGACCGATCAAAAGGTGCATGACCCAGTTTCTGCGGGTGATAAACAAGATCAACCGGCCCTCGGGTGTGAGCAGCTCTCGCAATCCTCGCAAGGCGTCCGCCAATTGACCGCGGGCGACGTATTCAAGCATCGACGCCGACACGATCAGATCATAATTCGTCCAGCCCTGCGGCAAGGCATCGAGCGCGAGAACATCCGCCTCCGCAATCTCCACATCCCCGATGTTTTGAGTCGCGAGCGTTTGCCGAAAGCGTTAAATCATCGAAGGCGTAAGATCGAACGCGTGCATTAGTCCGGGCGTTAGACCGCGGCGCGCCATCGCTTGACGCAGAGCGAGGGCGACCACCCCGGCGCCGCATCCTGCGTCCAATATTCTCTGACCGGCGCCCAATAGCCGACAGGCTGGAAGAATGCTCGGATGCCCTGAGGATAAAGCATAAGCCGAATGAACCGCGTGTATTCGCCGTGCTTTTCTGTGAACAGCTTCAGCGCCGCGGACATGACGCCACCCTATCGCAGCTGAAGGGCGCTGGATCAACGACGCGGGCCTAGACACAGGGATTGCCGACTATCCGTTTCCGACCAGCGCGCGGCAAAGGCCCGTTTTCCCTTGAGGCGAAGCTCACAGAACGAACGGACGCTTCCGCTTATGCACGATCAGCTTAGGCGATTGCGCCGTTTCCAGTCATCGACTCCGCCGGCGCCCCTTCCCGGTTGACATTCGTCTTGGACGCCACGTTCGCATTAGGCTGCGCGATCAATCGTGGGCGCGGTCGCTCGCTGCAAGAATGGAACGTTGTCCTGCCGACAGATGCTTTGGATCGCCGCGCGAGCGGTCATCAACCCAGTCGGCAAGCCCCCACCTGGCTGGACCCACTGGCCGACGGTTAGAAAACGGCGCAGGCCCGGCAACGTCTGACGTCTCGGGGCGAACCCAGAGCCCGGCGTGGGCAAAAAGCCCTCCATGCTGCCTTTCCAATTGCCGGTGAAGCGAACGACGCTCGCGGGCGTTGAAACGTCCACGGTCTCGATCCATTCGAGCACGCCTGGCATCCGCCGATCAAGGATGGCGATGACGGCATCGGCGATGCGCTTCTTCTCTGCTTCGTAGCCCGCCGGATTGTTGCGTTGGAGTTCGACCCAATAGGCGAAGTGATAGGTGGGCAGAAAGCACGTAATCGCGGTCTTGCCCGGTGGCGCGAAAGTCGGATCGTAGCGAAAGATTCGAAATGCCGCGGTGTTGAGCCTGGTTTCCGGATCGATCTGAAGCGGCTCGCTGAGAATGCGCGAGACGAAACCAGGCTCGTGGCTCAGATCCTGCGCAACGCCCAGCGACACTTGGACATAAGATGGAAACACCTGCTGCTTGGCGTAGAATTGATCGATGGCGTCGTTTTTGTATTTGCCGCCGAGTAGTTCATAGATCGTGGCGTGACCGTCGGCCGCCGAGATCACCCAATCCGCGATTTTGGTTTGGCCGTCCGCCAACTGGACCCCGGTTGCAACGTCGTTTTCGACGATGATCTTTACGACCTTGGCGCCGGTGCGCAGCGTTCCGCCCAAAACGCGGAAGCGTTCGACAACGAGGTCGATAATCGCCTTTGACCCGCCAATTGGATAGCCGGCATTGCTTCGGTTCATCCACGCGAACATGAATACGAGCGCGATCACCGACATTTCCGCGGCGGCGCCTTCGCCGAAGAAGCGGCGCAGCAGCTCGTGCTTGAAGCGCTTGCCGTAATCCCCGGCGCTCATCGCCGCCCAATGCTGCAACAAGGGCAGCCTTGGCGCTAAGCGAAGCATCGCCCAGGCTCGGCGCGGCCACGGCCCGTTCATCAAGTCCTGCATGGGAAGATCGGCGAGCCGGCGGATCGCAGAGGTGAACGACCTGATCTCCTCAGCATCATCGGGGGCCTGGCGCAAAAATTCCGCTTCCATGCGGTCAACGTTGGAATAGACGCTGAGCGATTGGCCCCCATCGCCTTCCACGCGCTGATATTCCTCGGCATAGACGAAGGTGAGCCGATCGATGTCGAACACTTCGCGCCATTGCGCGTTGAGGACCCCCGCGGGGGACGAGCCAACCAGCCAATGCAGGCAAGTCTCGAACGTGTAGTCGCCGCGCTTCCAGCTGGTGGCCAGGCCGCCAGCCACGCTGTGCTGCTCAAGCACCTCGACCTGATAGCCGCTTGCTTGCGCATAGACCCCTGCGCACAAGCCTGCGATCCCGCCGCCGATGATGACGATTTTTCCGGATCCTGGCGTCATTGAGGGCCTCTCGTTGCATTACTCAACGGTCCCCCGTCGAGCATGCCCCAAACTGCGCCCTATCCCCAACCCGTCGTTGCGCCGGATCAAGGTTCGCTCCGCGAACGCGGCGCCCCACGCCCCAGCGGCTTGTCCTCGCTGTCATAGGCTGAAGCGGTCGCGCTCGCGCGGCAGGTCCGTGCGGTCGAAACGCTGAACGGCGGGATTCCAATTTGCCTTCCGAGGCTCGCGAAACCCATTGGCAAGCGAGAAGTTCCTGCAAGGGAAGACACCCGAACTCTGGGTGTGGTATATTGGGTATGAGATAATCTCCCGCGGCGGCGCCGTTGTTCGATCCTGGGAGTTGGCCTCGATACAAGCCCCTATTGTCCCATGTGGGAGACAGCGATGGTGAGAGGATTTTTCGTCGGCGTTGCGGTGCTCATCGCCGTGGCGCTCCTCGGCGGTTACGCGCTCCTTCAGAGCGGACTGGTCCCCGCTAATGCCGACGCCACACCCGGTGGTTTTGAATTATGGGCGGCAGGCGCATCGCTGAACGCCACCCTGCGAAACCAAGCGCCGCGAGGTCCCAATCCGGTTGCCCTGACTGACGATCATCTGATCGAGGGGATCAGGCTATACGGAGAGCACTGCGCACTCTGTCACGGAACCGCCGCTGGCGAAGCATCGGCTTCTCCGGTCGCGAGAGGACTATACCCAAGCCCGCCGCAATTCGGAACCGAGGGGGTCGAGGATGATTCCGAGGGCGTCTCCTTTTGGAAAATCAAGCACGGCATCCGACTCACCGGAATGCCGTCGTGGGGGCGATCGCTCAGTGACGAGCAGATTTGGAGCATCGCCCTCTTCCTCAAACATATGGACGCGCTTCCGCCGCGCGCGCAGCAGGCGTGGCGAGAAGTGAGAAACTGAAGGTGCAGACGAACGCCGGCGCGCAATAGCCCGAGGTCTCAACGCGCCGGCCGCCGCGAGATCCCGGCAAACACTCGCTCAGCGTAACAAGGGCAAGAGCGCCCCGACTTCCCTGCAATACCTTTCATAGGCCGGACCCATGGCTGCGACCAACAGCGCGTCCTCGACATGGATCCGGTAGGCGTACGCGGCTAGTGTCGCGCAAACAGCGGCGACAAACACGGGCAAACTGCCGGACGCAAGCGCGACGCCGTTCAAACATAAGAGCGATCCCAGGTAGCCCGGATGCCGAACGAACCGGTAAGGGCCGCCGCGCTCAATCGTGTGCCCATCATGGATAAGAAGCGTACGTGTGTATCGATGACGCAATGTGAGCACCGCCCAAAGTGGGGGCGCCAAGCGAGGGTCGCTCGAAACGGCGCCCTCAATGAAAGGCAGTGGCCGTCCACACAGAACATCCTGGATTCGACTGGGGGCGATGTAGGCCGTTCGATAGCGAAATGCGGCGGCGTCGCCGGCGCGACCGTCATGAAGTTCGTCGGGATGCAGAATTGCGAGCTGCCCCGGCAGTGAGTTTCGAGCGCTGCCTCGATAGTCGAAGCTCCGCACGCCTCCAAGGGTGATGCCGACGGCGTAGGTATCGTGACGGTGTGGTGCGAACGGCGCACCGGAAAAGCACGCGTCGATGCGTTCAATGTCGCCTGGCGCTCGAATGATTCCGTTCGCAACGCACTCGGTCGATCTCGGAACGCGCAATGTGGTTCGCCTGCTGCTTCGAATGCCTCGTGTTTCATGTTTGGCTGTCGCCATGCAATCGACGTGCGACGGGCCGGGCGAATTTTGTGCGTAAGCGCCTTTACAGTCGGATGCGCGGAATGAGCGTGTTCCCGAGATCACAATCTCAGTGACCCCTTAGGGCCGCGCTCTGCCCCATCCCAATGTTGGGGTTCGCCACCCTATCGGTCCTTCGCGCCTGCACAGGCGCGACCAGTTTCCTGCATCGCTTCAACCGAGCTCGAGTTGCGACTGCGCCCCGCGGCGCGTGCGGCGTGTACGAGGATCAGGTCGAGAATTTCGCAGTCCGCGTTGGATCGGCAATGGCGCCGCAACGCACGCTTCTGGGCGAATTCGCGGTTCCGACAGCCTCTGGCAATTTGCGTGCGGCGCGAGGAACCATCGCGCCTCACCCCGAATTGTCGTTCGGCGCTCATACGCAGAGCGCTCCCTTGAGCAAAGGCATCAGCAATGAAGATACTTCTCGTCAGCGCGGGGATTCTCAGCATGGCGTGGGGGATGGCGGCGTGTTCGTCGCCGGGCGCGACCACTGGAGCAGCCGCCGGCGCAGTCGGCGGCGCGATGGTGGCGGGGCCGCCAGGTGCGGTCGTTGGCGGCGCCGCAGGCGCAGTCGCTGGCACCATTGCGGACGCGAATGCGCCGCGTTTTCGGACATATGTGATCGAGCAACACAAGCCGTCCTACGCCTACTCGGGCGATGTCATCGTCGGCGCAACGCTGCCCGAACAGGGCGTCGTACTGTACGACGTGCCGCCGGAGTACAATGTGACGACCTACCGCTACGCGGTGGTGAACGACAAGGTTGTGCTGGTTGACCCGACAACTCATCGCATCGTGCAGGTCTTCGGGTGACACCAACGCCCGCCTTTAGCGAGGCGGGCGTGAGAGGTTCTGGCAAACAAAGTCGCCGCCTGGGGTCGATCCAGGCGGCGGCCTTATCGTTGAAGCAACTTTGATCAGTGCATCATTGACCCGCCATCGCGGTCTTCGTGCATGTTCATGCCATGCATCTCCATGTCGCCCATTCCGTGCATGCCCATGCCGTGATGCATCAACATCATGAGGGCGTCGAAGGTGCGCTGTTGGGTCGGGCTGAGCACCATGTAGAACTGACGCACCGCCGCAGCATGTCGTTCAAATTCAGCTTGTTCACGACGCATGTGTTCGGCCATTCGATCTAGCATCTGCGGCGTTGTGAGCATGGCGTGATCTTGGGAAGCATCGCCGTGGGACATCATAGCCGCCGGCGGCGCCATCGAGGCCATGAACGTCCGCCAGCTCGCTTCCTGGTCAGACCGAAGGGCGAGCGCGTCATGCAGAAGGCTCATGAGTTGCTGCATGTGTCCCTGGTTGGGTTGCTGCATGTCGCCTTCGTCGTGTCCCTGCATGGCGGCGTGGGGCGGCGGGCCAGGCGGATCGGCAGCCTGCGCAGCGGGCGAGACAAGAAGACCGAGGGCCAAAACGCCAATCAACGCGCCCAGATGTCGAGTGATTTTCATGGAATGCTCCTGATTTCAATCGCAACGACTGACGCAAACGCGAATGTTTTCTCGCCTCGCGGGCCGCAGCGCCGTGATGGTCAAGAGCTCTCCTCGCGCGCCGTTAGCAATATGACGAATTGTCAAAGAAGCAGTTTGGCGGTTCGATTTGGCGAACGAGCAGTCGAGCGACTGCCCGCGCTCGCACCTGGCGAGCGGCTCGACGTCCGAAAGAGAGTCATCAGCGGAGCGCCAAGTTCAGGTTCCAGGCGACTTTGATTTTGCCGCGGAATGGAAGCCGTTCCACACAATTGCAAAGGCCGCCCCGGCGACGAAGCCGATGGCCCCCGTGACGCCGACAAGCATGCCAGCTGTCGCCATTTCGAAGGTTTCGACGTGATATGGCGGCGTCACCATGTGAAGATGAAAGATGAAATCGAGGAACGGTTGAGCCCAGCCGAGCGCCACCATCGCCGCCCACATCGCGTGCAGCGCCGCGATAACCACGCCGACTACAATACCAAGGCGAAGCGCACTGATCTTCATGCGACCTTTATGGGTCTGCAGCGGCGCCTCTTGTTTGATCTCAATCAACCTCGGATTTCTTAGCGTGACTCACTATCGGGGCCATTCATCGCCGCGAATAGTCCCGACCGCTCCACACGTCCGCAGGACACGCCAGACCCCATATGCCCCGTGAGGCGGCCCGAGCCTGCGTTTCCGCAGCAGCATAGCGGCCGTGCGAATAGCGCGGCCAATCCCGCCCCCAACCCGCGCTCACCATGTGCTCGCCGAAATCGGTTCCGGCGACGCCGCATTGAGCGATCTGGCGCCCGTGACGGTCTGGCGGGGCGACAATCCGACAATGCACCTCGCGACCGGCGATGAAGCGATCAAGCTCACTCGTGGCGCGTTGGTATACATTCACGTCGGCGCAGGTCTTGTCGCGCTCGGGTAAGTCGTACCCGTCCAACCGAATCCGCGTTCCGTTGATCCGGATTGTGTCGCCGTCCGTGATCGTGGCGTAACCGACGATCTCCCCCGACATCTGCTCGGATGCGGACGGTTGTGTGCAAGCGATCAAGGCAAGCGTCGCCGCCGCCAATATCAGTTTGCGCATGTGGCCCTCCACGGGAATGCGACGGGATCGCGCCAATTGCGGCGGATATGCTCATTGGGGCGATTCGCCCGGTCCATTGGGCAAAAGCTGGCAAGTCTGCGTTGCGCCAGCGCGCGCAAGTGCCATTTTGCCGGTCCGGGTTCATCCGCCCCGCCCGCCTTTCATCGCCTGCACACCGGACAAAGCAGCTAAGCGGCGGCGTCAGGAGGACGCCGCCCATCGCAACCGCATTGTTTGACGCCAGCTCCTGGCTAGGATGTGCGACCTTTTCTTGGCCCAACCAGTGGGGACATTACATGCTTACGACACGGCGCAACCTTTTGGCGGGCGGCGCGGCTACTCTGGCTCTGGTCGCAAGTTGTGGCCGCGCTGGAACCGGTGCGCGGACATCGCCCGCCAACGCACAACTCGGCGCGGCGATGGATCGGATCGCCACCAATTTCCTGAAGCTGTCGCCCGAAGCGTGCACGTCGCTGGCCGTCACCGAAGCGCAAGCCGGCGGGCGCTACATGGACAGGCTTTCGGATGCGTCGAAGGTGGGCCTCGAAGCGGCGAAACAAACGCTGCAGCAATCGATCACGACGCTGAATCGGTTTGACAGGAACAGCCTCAACCACGCCGACAAGGTCAGCGTCGATGTGCTCACTACGGACTACAACAATCAGCTGGGCTGCCTGCAATGGGAAGTCGGCGGCGGCGCGTCGGCGCCGTACGTCGTCTCGCAGCTCACCGGGTCGTATCAGCAGACGCCCGACTTCCTCGACAGCCAGCACCAGATTACCAACCGCGAAACGGCTGACGCTTATGTCGCGCGGCTCACCGCCTTCGCGCGTGAGCTCGATCAGGAAACCCAGCGCATCGGCGAAGACAAGAATGCGGGGGTCGCGCCGCCCGACTTCGTGATCAGAGCCGCCACGAGATTGCTCGACGGCCTAGCCTCGACTTCGCCCGACGCCATCGTGCTGGTGGATTCACTCAAGCGCCGGCTGCCGAACGTGCACGAGATTTCCACCGCCGGCCGAAACACGCTGATCAACCAAGCCAAGGGCATCGTCAGCCAAAGCATTTTGCCGGCGATGCGCCGGCAGTCCGCGGCGCTGAAAGCGTTGTTGCCGGGCGCGCGTCACGACGCCGGCATCTGGGCGCTGCCGCATGGCGATGAAATGTACGCCGCGGCGCTGAAACAGCAGACCACAACCAATATGACGCCAGACGAAGTGCACCAAATGGGCCTCGACCTGGTCAATCAGCTGCAAGCCGAGATGGACACGGTCCTGAAGGCGCAAGGCCTGACCAACGGCACGGTCGGCCAGCGAATTCAAACGCTGTTCACGCGTCCCGATCAGCTTTACCCGAACACTGACGCGGGGCGCGAGCAATGCCTCGCTTATCTCAATGGCCTCGTGCAAGCGATGCGCGCACGCTGCCCGGAGAAATTCGACACGCTCGCTCATGCCGACCTCCAGATCAAACGCGTGCCGTCCTACACCCAAGACAGCGCGCCAGGCGGTTATTACAATGGCGCAGCGCTCGACGGCTCGCGCCCTGGCTCCTACTACATCAACATGCGCGACATGACGGAGCTGCCGAAGTTCACGCTGCCGACGCTCACCTATCATGAAGGCATTCCGGGCCATCATTGGCAAATTTCGATCCAACAGGAATCGCAAGGCCTGCCGTTCATCCGCCGCGCGCTCGAAGGCTTCAATGCATACGCCGAAGGCTGGGCGCTCTATGCGGAGCAACTTGCCGACGAGATGGGCTTCTACGATCACGACCAGCTTGGCCGTCTGGGTTATCTGAAAGACGCGTGCTTCCGCGCCTCGCGTCTCGTCGTCGACACGGGCATGCACGCCAAGCGCATGACCCGGGAAGACGCCATTCACACCATGAATTCGGTGCTCGGCGAAAAGATCGCGACGACCACAACCGAGATCGAGCGCTATTGCGTGTGGCCGGGCCAGGCTTGCGGCTACATGGTGGGCAAGCAGACGCTTCTACGCCTCCGCGCACACGCCCAGCAGACCATGGGATCGCGCTTTGACATCAAGGGGTTCCACGATTGCCTGCTGACCAACGGCTCAACGCCGCTGACGGTGACCGAGACCATTGTCAACGACTGGGCCGCCGGCGCACGCACCTAGGCCAAACCAACTGCAGGCTGCTGCGCGCGCGAAATGGAAGCGTGCATCATGATATGGCCGAGGGCCGATTTCCGTGAGGTGGAGTTGCGCCAGCCAACGGACGTCTGTGGACGCCCGCCTTGACGCAAGAGGAATCTTCAAAAAATCGAAGCGCGTAGTCGGGTGCTTACATCTGTCCGGCCTTTAGTGCGGCGTTTTAGATGCCGCGGGCCTGTATGGGAGTTCGTGAGGTCGGGTCCAAATCATTCGCGCGTGCTACGTCCGTTGCTGGTTTTCCCGCCCTCGTCTCGTCGACTGTTGCGCCATATTTTCCTTTGACCATCCTACGCCTTCAACGACGTCGCGGCGCGCAACGGGATTTAGCCCGCTGCGACGACCGGAGCTTTGTAGTTCTCCGCTTTGCTCAAGAGCGCCCCAACGATGCGCGCCATCTTGTTGGCCAGAGCCACCGTGACGAGAATGCGCGGTTTGCGTGCGAGCATGCGGGTCATCCACGAGCCCTGTGGCAACCCGCGACGCGCCGCTTGTCGCACCACGGCGCTCGCTCCGATGATGAGCAAGCAACGAATAGTCCGCTCTCCCATCTTTGAAATCTTGCCAGAGCTTTTGTTTCCCGCCCGTCGATCGTTGCAAGGGCGTAAGCCCCACCCAAGCGGCAAAATCTCGCCCTTTCTTAAAGGTCTCAGGCGGGGGCGCCAGCGCTGCGATGGCGGTCGCTGTAATCGGGCCGATCCCTGGAATTGTCATGAGCCGCCTTGCGACTGCGTCCTCTTTCGC
Organism: uncultured Pseudomonadota bacterium; assembly: GCA_963847165.1. Lineage (GTDB taxonomy): Bacteria > Pseudomonadota > Alphaproteobacteria > Caulobacterales > Aquidulcibacteraceae > Vitreimonas. Next base: position 15,793 of record CAWJYY010000020.1, on the reverse strand, counting down.
ACGACGCGCGATTTCAATATCAAGCAGCGCCACCTTCTCGTCCAAGGCTCTTACGGTCTGGACGAGCATAGAAAGAATTGATTGCGTCTAATCAGGCAGCTGACCAGCTTGGTTTTCAACATACTCGATCCGCTTTTTGAAATGGAACGTTCCGACAGGAACAACGAAACCGTATTCGGTGAGATGTCCGCTCACGGCATCGACAATCTGGGTGCGTTGGCGCACCAGCAAATCACGAGTGCGAAAGACAAGGCAGCTCGCCTGATCGACCTCGCTCTTAACGGCGACAAACCGCATCGTCGGACGCGTGGCAGCCTCACAAATCGCTTCAGCGTCAGCTGCATCGTTTTTCTGCCGCTTCACGAACGGCTTGACGTAACTCGGCGCGATCAGCCTTACGTCGTGACCGAGCTTAGCAATCTCGCGAGCCCAATGATGGCTGCCGCTACATGCTTCGAGCGCCACCAAACAGGGCGCCTGCGCCGCGAAAAAACCCAGCAGCTTTGCCCGCGAGATCTTTTTGCGGAACACGACATTTCCCGAAGCATCCGCTCCACGAGCCTGAAAAGCCTGCTTTGCGATACCGCTACGTTTGTTGGCTTGATCTATATGGCGCGTATCATGTCGTCGCTTCGTAAAGAGGACGCGACCGAACATCGGACCGATTCTTGGTATTATGGCGCGGCGCCATTCGCATGTTACATGGGCTTAGCCGCGATTGCCGCGGGCGTCTGGTTCAACGTCCGTATCGCGCCGGCTTCGGTGGGAACGTTTCCTTTGGTGCTGCTTCTTCCGGGCATCCGTAACGCTTGGGACTTGGTGACCGGGATCGCGCCGCGCGTGGAAGAAATCAAAGCCGAAGCGGACGGGCGGCGATGAAGACGACAGGACGGTCCAGACATAGAGGGGCCAATTTTGTGAACGACGGGCTTCGCCGAAGACGGACGGGTACGCCGATCTCGTCGGCAAGACGTTAACCAATTCGTCGCACTATACGCGTCATTGGGCTCGTTGTGTTATCGATGTGACCGAAAATCTCTTCGCGCGCGCAAGCCGAAGGCTGCCTCATCTAGGCGCAGCCTTCACCGCGCCCCTCGTCCTCGCCGGTACAGCGTTGGCTGATACGCCCGGACAATCCAATTCGGATGGGTATGCCGCCGACCAAACGGAAATCATCGTCACCGCGACACGCCGCGAACAGCCTCTGTCTGACGTAGCCGCTAGCGATAGCGCCTTCACCGGCGCTCAGATGGACGCGCTTGGGATAAAGTCAGTCGCCGAACTCTCACGTTATACCGCCGGCGTCAGCTATGATTACCTCACTCACAATGTGACGATCCGAGGCGTCGGTTCGACGGCTGGGGCGGGCACGACCGGCATCTATATCGACGACACGCCGATCCAGATGCGCGCGCTAGACTTCAATCCAAATAACGCGCTGCCTGCTGTGTTTGACTTGGCGCGGGTAGAAGTGCTGCGCGGCCCGCAAGGGACGCTCTTTGGCGCCGGCGCCGAAGGCGGCGCGATCCGTTACATCACCAATCAACCTAGTGTCAGCGAATTCAACGCCATCGCGCACGCTGAGTCTGCGGTCACCGAGGATGGCGCGCCTAGTTACGAGGCGGGCGGCGCCATCGGCGGGCCGATCAGGCCAGGCGCGCTGGGGCTTCGCGTGAGTGGTTGGGTCCGCCGCGACGGCGGTTGGATTGATCAAGTCGATTCCGCGACCGGCGCCGTGCTTAGTCGCAACGCCAACGTGATGCAGACCGAGGTTTGGCGCGCCGCACTCGCTTGGACGCCGACGTCAAGGCTTACGCTCACACCGTCGCTCACTTTTCAAAACCGTGACCAGCGTTTTTATGACCAATATTGGATCGGACTCTCAAGTCCCCGCGGCGCCGACTTCAGCAACGGTGACCCAGGCGCGATGAGCGATCGCGACAGATTCGTGCTGCCGACAGTGACGATCCGCTACGACTTCGACAATATGCGGCTCACAGCTGCGAGCGCCTATTATGAGCGTCATGAGCGTGTGAACGGCTATAACGGGGCGCTCTACGACCTTTCCTACTTCCAACAGCTCATCGACCCTTCGCAGCCGGGCGGCGCAATCGACCCCGCGGGCAATCCATGCCCCGCTTGCCGCAGCGATCTTTTTCCACTGTTGCAAGCCGATGGGTTGAACCTGCCAGGCGCGCCGCCATTCAATGTCAATGCGCAAATCTTCAACGCGCAATTCTATTACACTGAGGAAGCTCGACTCGAATCGAGCGATCCAGACGCGCTTATAAACTGGCTTGTCGGCGTCTTTTACGCCGAGCAAAAGGAGCACAGCACCGATCGCTCGATCGATCCGACCTGGTGAACTTTGCGCCTTACCTGTTTGGCGAAAGCGTAACCGACATTTGGGGCATGAGCCTCTTGCCCGGCGACGTCGAATACATAAACGACACGGTAAGCCGTGATCGCCAGTTGGCTTTGTTCGCGGATGCAACGCTCAATCTGACGCCGCAGGTCAAGTTCAATGTAGGCGTGCGTTACGCGCAGACGCATTTTGATTTTGTCAATTACGCCGACGGGCCGCTCAATTTTGGCGCCTCCGGAGGTTCCGGCAATGAGAATGAGCATCCGCTAACGCCAAGGCTCGGCCTCTCTTTCCAGGCTGACGCCGGCAATCTCTTCTATATTTCCGCCGCACGCGGCTATCGCATGGGCGGCGCGCAATGCACCGTTTCCGGAATTGATCTGCCAAGCCGATCTTGACGCTATGCAGATCTCTTCTACGCCGGCGGCCTATCAGTCTGACACAGTGACGAGCTATGAGACCGGCGCGCGCGACCGGTTGTTCGATGGAAAACTGACCACCGCTGTCAGCGTGTTTCACGCCACTTGGGATCGCATTCAACAATCGAATTACCTTCCATCTTGCGGGTTTCAGTACACAGCCAATCTAGGCGCCGCCGTGAGTGACGGTTTTGATCTCAACGCCAATTTCGCAATTGCGCATGCTTTCACCATAACGCTCAGCCTTGGCTACACAGACGCACGCTATTCGCAGACGACTTGCACAGGTCCTTCGGCGTCTGCGCCCATTCTCTCGCGTAAAGGAGATCTACTCGGCACGCCCCGTTGGAGCGTTGCGCTCGGCGCCCAATACGATTTTGTCCTGGGCGATGAACCCACCTTCATTCGTCTGGACTACTCGTACGCTAGTACTGATCCCCGAGCGATCCCGGCGCGTGACCCCCAAACGACGAGCTACGATCGCTATCTCACCCGCCAACCTGAAACGCACTATCTTTCCGCGCGCGCAGGAGCCAGCTTGGGATTTGGCGAAATTACTTTGTTCATGGACAATCTGCTGAACGCCCATCCCCAACTCAGTCTGAACCATCAAGATCAGTTCACCGAACTCTTGGAAGCCACTACGATTAGACCGCGCACAATCGGCATAGCACTCACGCGCCGCTATTAAAGCTGGTCGCCAAGAGGACCCTGGCGGTTGCACCGTCAGCAGCTCGATCTCGCCAAGAACGGTGTCTCAGAAGATCGCCGAATACGCAGCTTTCTATAATGGCGGCGCTGTGGGTCAGAACCATGCAGCATCGCGCCACCTCACCGGCTCGGGCCGCGCGGGCGGCGCAAGCCGCAGGGTTGGCGCGCCCACTCGTGATGGCGCTATGGGGTTCATTAGTGTTGAGATCCACGTTCCGCTGCGGCGTCGCTAGTTAAAGCCGCTCGCAAGCTCGGCGCATCTTGGCTGGAAATGTCATGAATGCGCCACGCGCCGTTCGTCAACACGAGCGCCATGGTCAGATCCGCGTGATTGGAATCCGTGTATGGAATGGACACCATGGCCGTCGCGCTTGTCCCGGAATTCTGTGTGATTCTGAAGGTTGGCGATCCCATGGCGCCCGTGTCTTGGCAGGCGCAGACCGGATCATAATCCAAGCCCGCGTCACCGTTGCGTGCAGCAAGCTGTTCGTCCTCGTTGATTAGAGTGACGAGCGACGGATCGAAGTAGGATTGAGCATGATCGAACAAGACGAAGTCTGGCGTCTGCGTCCCGCGATAATGCGAGTACAGTTCGGTCAAGAACGCCGTAGGATCCGGCGCGCTGCTCGCGCCTGCTGTCGGCGCGGGACCGGACGAGCCGCCTTTCGTGCTGGATTGTGACAACGAGGCTTGATTGCATGCCGCGACAAGCACCAGCAGCAACGCCAGTATTCCGTGCTTGCTGAACATAACTCTCTTCCGAACCGCTCACGCCTTAGGTCTACAATTGACGTCACACGTTATCCATCCGAATCCATCCGACTCATATCCGTTAAGAGCCCGCCCACGCCAAAGGCCCGATTTTCTTGCCGGCTGAGTCCGGCGAGCCAATTAACCTTCCCGCCTGAACTCGCTTAGCGGCTCGATCTCGCCGACGTCTGCGCTAGTCGCTCTCGTCCTCGCGGCGACGTTTGTAACTGGCCCGCTGGCTTTTGTGGATTTGCTTCCACCGCGCACGGTTCGCGGCTTCGGCCGCCGGGTTCTGTTTGCGCTCGACGAAAGCCAGTTCACGCTCGAGCTTCAAATATGACTGCCAGCGCGCCGCATTCAAACTTTCGTCTGCCAGCGACGCCAGAACAGCGCAATCCGGTTCGGCCGTGTGGGTGCAGTTTGTGAATTTGCACATCGCCATGAGCGCGGTGATATCAGCGAAGCTCTCGTCGAGCGCAGCATCGTCCGCCATCAGACCAAGCTCGCGCATGCCCGGCGTGTCGATGAGCAGCGCGCCTCCGGGCAATCGAAATAACTCCCTGTGCGTCGTCGTATGGCGCCCGCGATCATCGGCCTCGCGAACAGCGCCGGTAGACATCAATTCCTCACCCGCCAATGCGTTCAGAAGAGTTGATTTGCCAGCGCCGGAACTTCCCAGCAACACTGCTGTCACGCCCGGCTGCAGCCATCGCATGAGCGCCCCAAGCCCTTCACCGCTCAGCGCCGAAAGCGTCACCACGGGCGCTCCGGCGGCAATATCGACGACGGCTTGGCGGTCGCCATCCAAATCCGAGGTCAAATCCAATTTGGTCAGCACAACGACCGGCGCGGCGCCGCTATCGCGCGCCGCCACTAAATAGCGCTCGAGCCGGCGTGGATTTAGATCATTGTTCAATCCGGCGACCAAAAACGCGACATCGACATTGGCGGCGACGATCTGCATGCCAACACCGCCTGCGGCCCGACGCGCGAACACGCCCTTTCGCGCCATCAACGCATGGATGAGCGCATCGCCATCGGCGTCGACACGGCCAATCGCCAGCCAATCACCCACCACAGGATGCTCGCCTGGGGCCGCGTCGGCGGCGAAGCGTCCGCTGAGGCGCCCTGCGCATTCGCCTTCGGATGTCACCAAGCGCCAAAGCCCGCGATGGTGCGCAACGACGCGAGCAGGTGACAGACCCGCCGCAGCGTGTGGCGCGAATGCTTCTCGCAGCATAGCGCTCCAGCCATAATCCTCGATCATGCGCCGATCCGAAATCCGGGAAAGCCGGAGCATTCCGGCAGTCGCCCTCACACTATCAGAACTAACAGGACGGCGCCTCTACTCGCGACGCAATGGAGTTGCACGTTCCCATTTTTCCTCCGCCCCCCAGAAGGCGGCGGGTTCCAGGGCTGACGATCCCCGCTCCCTTTCACTCGTCCTCTTGTCACCAAGCTTCCCAGCGCGACCTTGCGTGCGATCTCCGCGCGCTTCTTAGAACTCGCCCAAACGCCAGAGCCCTCAAGGTATGCGATCGATAGCAACGTCGCGGATTGCGTGGATGTGCGGCGCCTGGTTAGCGGGCAGGCCGGCATCGACTTGATCAGGTCAAGCGCATCGGCTGTTGTAGTCGCCCGCTGCAACACCCCGGTGCGAGCGTCTAATAGGAGACGGAAGCCGAAGTTTTCAACACCGCTGAGCGTCAACTCTCGCTCCGTTGCGGTGGCGCGATGAACAATGTTCACTTGCAGCGGGTCCGACAGCCAATCCACTGTCGCAACGTCATGATCAAGGGCGGTCAAGCGCGTCTCGCCACCCGGCGCCGCGACAGAGATCGCCACGCCTAGTCGTCCAAGTTCTGATGCACGCAGGACACACGGGCTGGCTGTTTGTGCTGAGCCCTTTGGTATCTCGACGAGGACCGGCTCATCGTAGCCCTGACTTGCGACAATCGGGCGCTCGCCGAGCGCATCGTGCCGGACCTGGCCGCGCGAGTGCGTGATCTGACCGCGGCGTAGCGGCCGCATCGGACCGGCCGGTTGGGCCAGCCCACGCCAGGAGCCCTATTTCCCCGGAGGCGAGTTCAGTCAGCTAACGAATTTGGCGCCAGTACTCGCATGGCGGCTCGATCTCGACGCAAACGTCATTGGGCAGGAAGCTTGGCCTGAAAGAAGGCGACAACCTGCGTATTGAAGCTTCGATGGAAGGCGCTGCGGTCGAAACCTGGCGCCTCATGGCAAAGCAGCGGCGGTCCGACCAGGCCACACGGCGCCAGAAACGAGAAATGATGCGCCCCAGGGACTGAGTGAAACTCAACTCGCGCACCCAAGGCTTCACGTAGCGGACGGGTATTGGTGGCGTAAGGGACGTTGGTGTCGGCATCGCCGCTCCAAAGTTGAACCGGTACAGCGACATGCGAGAGGCCAGTGGGCGTGAGCGTGAAGCCAAGCCCCGGAGCAGCGACGACCGCCGCGCCAATTCTCGAATCGTGCACGAACGCCGTTGGCAAAGGTGCGTCTCGTCCTTCCAGCAGACCAGAATGCGCATCCCGAAGCAGAGTGCACGCAAATTCTGGCGCTACGGCGCAATGCGAAGCGACTAGGCGCAAGTCTGGCTCGGCGCCTATTGCGGTGAGCGCCGTCAGCGCACCTGCCGAAAATCCAAATATGCCAATGCGTCGCGGTGCGATGTGGTCGTGGCCGAGCCAACTTGTCAGCATGTAGTCTAGCGTGGCGTGGATGTGGCGCGATCTGTCAGTCAGCCAATGGTTTGATCCGACATCGCTATCGTCACGATAGTTATCGCCGGTGTGCATCGGCGCGGCCACGACAAATCCGGCTGCAGCCAATGACATTGCCGTATCGGCGTGGCTGCCGGGCCCACCGCCATTGCCATGAGAAATAACGATAAGAGGCAGCGCCCTGCCTGACACAGGCGCGTTGGCTGCGACATCCATCAAAACCAGACCAAGCAAAGTCGTCGGCATCGGTTGCCTGGTCGTCGGGTACCAGATGGCGACGGTGAGCGGAGCGCCTTCGGGATCAGCGGCCCGAACAAGCTGGAAGCCCACCGGTCGGCTAGCGCCAATCGCAGAGCTTAGTGCAATTGCTGCAATAGAGGCGACCAAGAGGACGAGCACCACGAATATGCCGACCAACCACTTCACGAGCATTTTCTCCCGCGCACAGCATCGGCAATCTGCTTGATGCGGGCACAAGGCCGCAAGTGCTCATCCAACACGCTTAAGCCGGTTTAGCAGACCGCGCCTGTGCCGCACGCTTCGCTGAACGACGCTTAGACGTTACGCCACTTTGACCATTCGCTTGCCGCGGTTGTCACCCGCGAGGAGGCCAATTAGCGCTCGCGGCGTCGCCTCGAGGCCATTCATGATGTCTTCCTGAACCTTCAACTTCCCAGATGCGACCCAGGACTGAAGCTCGGCGACCGCAGCACCCCGTTCCGAATAATAGTCCGTGACAATGAAGCCTTTCACGGCAAGTCGCTTGACGACGAAGAGACCCGGCACGCCGCGAGGACCATGCGGCGAAGGCGCGCCGTCATATTGTGAAACCGACCCACAGCAGACAATGCGACCGTGATTATTCATCTGAAAAAGACAAGCCTCAAAGACGTCGCCGCCGACATTGTCGAAATAGATGTCGATGCCCTTGGGCGTGGCTTCCTTCAGCGTTTTGGCAAGCGGCCCTGTCTTGTAATCGACCGCCGCGTCGAAGCCCAGCTCGCGCGTGATCCAATCACATTTCGCTGCGCCGCCGGCGATTCCCACAACGCGGGCGCCTTTGATCTTCGCAATCTGGCCAACCATCGAGCCCACAGAGCCCGCCGCTGCGGACACGACGACAGTTTCGTCCGGTTTCGGATCGCCAAGCTTCAGCAGGCCGAAATAAGCGGTGAGACCTGCAATGCCATAGACACTCAGCAGATGCGTGATCGGCTCTAGTCTAGGCAACTTCACGCAAACCTTCGCCGGCAGCGCCGCGTAATCCTGCCAGCCAATATCCGCGAAGACGAGATCGCCCACGGCGAAATCCGGCGCTTTCGCCTCGATCACTTCTGCGAGCGCCCCGCCCGCCATCACGTTCCCGGCCTCGACTGCGGCGCGATAGGTTGCGCCTTGCATCCAAGCGCGATTGGCCGCGTCCAGGGAGATGTAGCGTACACGAAGCAGAAGTTCGCCGTCCTTGGGAAAAGGCGCGGCGCTTTCGATCATTCGAAAGTTTTCTTCTCTCAGTTTGCCTTGCGGCGTAGCGGCCAGAATGATCTGACGATTTGTACCTGCCATCGGCCACTCCTGTCTTTGGTCTGGGTTGCTGGTGTCAGGTCTATCATTGGTGACGCACGCTGTAACAGAGGTCTGATTGAGTGGGCGGACCAAAGACGACATCGGGACCGGCGCCAGTGCCGGGTCCGGCGCCGGTGCTGCCGGTATGGCTGGCAATGTCCTCGTCGGCGGATTGATCGGCTTCGCTTTGGACGCTGGCAGCGGCGCAACGCAAGATTTGGCGCCGAACCCGCTCCATGTTGTACTTGAGACAGAAGCTGCTGAGACGCCTCTTCCCGCGACGGCAGCACCAACTACGCCTGTGGGGATAGCCACTTCGGCGGCCATCGCTCCAAACACCAAAATCCCGCCCGCGCAACAGCCGCGCCGAGCCAAGCGCCGATCTCCAGTCCGAGCTCTGGCCACGCGCGGGGTCCAACCCGCGAGCGTCTAGCTTTGGTCGCCATACCGGTCGCTCGCCTTGCACGCCGCGGCTGGCTGGTTTTCGCCGCAATCCACCGCTTCGAATGCCGCACTACAAGTGCGCTTAGCCTGGTCGCGCCCCAGCGACTATGTCCTCGGCCTGTTTGAACAGACCTGGATCGACGGCTAATCCGGAGGCGCCGGCGTTTTCTTCAAGTTGTTCGGGACGGCTAGCGCCGACAATCGCGGAGGCTACGTTTGGTTCGCGCAAAACCCACGCCAGTGAGAATTGCGCAAGCGTGCAACCCGCCTTCTCAGCTAGGGGCCTCAGGCGCTGAACGGACTCGAGAATATCCGGTCGCAGCAAGGCCTGCATCCATTGTCCCATGGAATCACTTGCCGCGCGCGACTCTTCCAACGGTTTGTCGCCGGGTAGATATTTGCCCGAGAGTACGCCCTGCGCGAGCGGCGACCAAACGATCTGAGACACGCCATTGCCTGCGCACAGGGGGATCACTTTTTCCTCCGGCCGCCGCCAGAGCAGCGAGTATTGCGGCTGACTTGAAACGAAACGCTCCACGCCCGTGAGTGCGAACGATGCAGCGATCTGCGCGGGAGACCATTCGCTGAAGCCAATATAGCGCACCTTGCCTTGGCGCACGATCTCGCTGAGCGCCAGCATGGTCTCTTCAAGCGGCGTATCTGGATCGTAGCGATGGCATTGATAGAGATCGACGTAGTCGGTGCGTAAACGCCTCAACGACGCATCTATCTGTTTGAACACCTGCGCGCGCGACAAACCACGGTCGGTGTCGCTCATCGGTCCCATAAGTTTTGTCGCCAGGACGTAGGATGTGCGCGGCTGACCAGCGAGCGCTTCGCCGAGCAAAGTCTCAGCGGCGCCGCGTCCATACACGTTGGCGGTGTCGATAAAATTGATGCCAAGATCGAAGGCCTTGGCGACACATGCTTTGGCGCGATCTGCCTCTACGCCAACGCCATAAGTCAGCCAGGAACCAAGAGAAATCTCAGAAACCGTAAGATCACTCGCACCCAACTTGCGGTATTTCATAATCGGAGCGCTCCGAGCAACAGAAGCGCCGCTTTAACATGAGAAACCCGAGGGCGTCAGAGCGAATGGGCCGTGGCCAGCCTAAAAGAGCCAGCCACAATCACGACTTGCGTTAGCGACCGGGTGACCGCCCGGCTCCAATCGCGACGTTGATCTCAATCTCGCCGGAGCCGGTCGTTCATTCTATGCCCGGCATTTCCGCTGTCACTTCTTGCCAGACACCCGATCCCAGAACTCACCGCGATCATTGGATCGTGGAAATGGCTCCGCAGGTGTTGCAACGTCGAGGAAAGCGCAAAGCGGCGCCCACCCGTCCTTCACTTCGTAAACCAGCACGTGGTCCGAGGGGATCGCGGCTTTGACCGCATCATTGTGGGCGACGAACGCCCGCTTCAGGGCCGCCAAATCGAGCCCTGCAGGGAAACCAGTCTTCTCTATCACCCCTGCGGCCATTTCGAGCCACGCCTGCGTTTCGCTGGGCGCTTGGCTTCTCCCCGCCAATAGCTTGTAGATGGTTTCCGAGAAGCTTGCCGTCCAGCTTTCCGGGCTGCGATGTGTCAGAATGAATTTGGCCTTTGGATAAGCGGCATAGAGTTCACGAAAGAACCCGGCGGTCGGCCAATCGACGGCGCTGAGGTAGCCCTGGTAGATCGCTTCCCAATCCGGGCGGCCGGCTAGGGCATCCGCCCAGAGCGGCGTTTGCACAGGCATGTTGTGCAGGACCTCCTCCATGTGATGACAAGGACCGAAGCCCAATTTGTTGAGGGCGAGCTTGAGCGAATAGGTGCCGGTGCGGCCAACTCCTGCTCCAATCACCTTGAGCGTCATGATAAGCGCCTCCCAGCTTTGAGAGTGCTCGGACACTATCGCTTCTGGCAACTCCTTTTCGAATGGTGGACTCGACCCGATCCGAACATCGGCCATACTGCGGTCGCCAAGGCCGGGCGGCAAATCGCTCAGACCTCGGTTCTGAGGCTGAGCTAGGGCTAGGAAACGGCGCCGATTGCATCCAGAGGACAGTTCAACCGCACAGAAAGAACGTCAGCGCGAAGCGCATGGGCGAGCGCTGACCAAAGCGATCACCTGGCGGATAACTGGCGCCCTCGATACTTTCTTGTGGAGCTATGTGGTCACCGGGCATCCGGTCGTCGCCGGTCAGATCGCTTCGGTTGAGACGCTGACGAAGATCGCGCTCTACTATCTGCACGAACAGGCTTGGCGTTTGTTTCGGCGGGCCCCCAATGCTCGAGCGCGGTCCTTAGGTAAGGCGATCTCCTGGCGTGTAGTCGGCAGCCTCGATACCTTTCTGTTGAGCCTTCTCATCACGGGCAACGCAAACTATGCGCTCTCCATCGCATCCATTGAAGCGGTCACGAAGATCGTTCTGTTTTATGTACACGAAAGGGTATGGCGCGCAGTGCCCTGGGGCCGCCTTGAACGGGCAGATGCGATACCCGCTAGTCGCGACCAGACAAACCGTTCCGCGACATCGCGCTGAGCGGCATTTGGGTCAACCGACGCCCGCGGATGGGTTAGCGACCCAATTCGACGTCGATGTGTTGCGGCCATGAGCGGCAACCCTTCGACGGGCCAAAGTCACAACCCGCAGCTTCGCGTTGTGGCTCTGCGTGCCGAAGGTGGAGTTACACTTCTGTATTCTGAGACCAGCTTTCATGCGGCGCCATCCGGGCGGCCAAACTGAGTCTTAGGTCAGGCCCTGCCCTAGTTTTGATTTTCTGACCGTCGGAGTTCAACCCGCGATTTCAACCGGTCACTGGCGACCGCGCCACCCTACCGCGCCCACTCGCCGGGGCTCGACTCCTGCGATAGCCGATCCGGCATCGGCGGGATCAACATGCCGCGCGTCTCACTCGCGTTCCTTCTCATGGGCGCCGTTTTCGGCCTCTTGGGTATGATGTGGGGCGCCTATATGGGCGTGTCACAAGACTTCAGCGCGCGAGACGCGCATCTCAACTTGCTCGGCTGGGCAACGCTCTCGCTGATGGGGACATTTTACGCCCTGGCGGGAGTGGCTCGTCCGAAGTTGCTCTCGTAGATGAACTTCTTCCTTTCAAGTGTCGGCGCAATTCTTTTCGTTCCGTTTCTCGTCGTGGTGCAACGTGGCGAGCCGAGCGCCGTTCTTCGCGATGAGATTGATCGGTGCTGATGGTCATACTCGGCATGGCGACATTCATCGCCGCAATTGTGATGGTCTTTCTGCGGAAGCCTGCAACGTCGTGAGGCTGGGTCCTTGAGCAAAGTGAGCAAGTCGTCACCCCCGTCCTCGAGAGCTAGTCGCCGCTCCAAGTCGAGACTAGTGAGGTCGAGATTCCCTTTGAACGCACGCCAACCATGAGCTGCGCAATGGCGTCGCAGTACCGAGCGCGTAACGCGCAGTGCCGCGTAGACCCCGCCCAGCGGGCCGGTGCGGTCAGCGTGTGCAAAATGCGCTGGGCGAAACATGAAGTCGCCAGCGCCGTACGTGCACACGCCAGCGAAGCCTTCTTCGACGGTCTCGCCGCTCAGGAAAACAATCAGTCGACAATCCTTATGCCGATGCATGGGTTGACGGAAGTTCGGCGGTGGCGACCGATTGCCCACTTCACTCTCTCTCGTGAAGGCTATGAATGAACGCGCGCTACCCGGCTGGTTATTAGCCCAACGGTTGACGATGACGCAATCAACACCGCTCTTCGCTAGAGCGGCCTGCGATCACTCAACGCGCTCTTGAGAGGTGGCAATCGAATGTTTCCAAACGACCGCAAAGAGCCAACGCCTACTCTGCAAGGGTCCTAGTCCATTCGCCAAGCCGCCTTTCGCTCCCGCACACGGCGCGCGTTCGCGGTAGGGACGGCCATTACTGGCCGCCCCCCGCACAGATCCGTGCATGCGCAATTCACGCACACGGCTCCTACCTTGAGTGTCTGACGGCGAAGCGAAGCTCGGGCCACGGATGAAGGATGCGTGGTTGAGGGAGCCATTCGTTTGAGAGTCTCCAGATTCGTTCCCATCCAAAGTGATCCTTTTGACTGCGCCTGCGAAGTGTGCGCAGCCAGAGGCGCACGATGTGGAGACGAAAGGCGCCGAGCGACGGTAGATTTGTCGGCACGGCGTGGTAGGCGAAGAATCCCCTGACGATCTGCCTGAGCCACTGCCCTTGTTCGGGGATGGGCCAGTGCATGCGCTGTTGGAGCTCTTCCTTGATCGCTTGGAGCTTGGCCCGCATGCGGTCGCGTCGCGTCTTCCTGTGGAGCAGGAATTTGCCGCGACGACTTCGACCGCAGATGAAGGTGAAGCCCAAGAAATTGAAGGTTTCCGGTTTACCCAAGCCGCGTCGAGCACGTTTGTCCGCCGCATGGCGGCCAAACTCGATGAGGCGGGTTTTCTCCGGATGGAGCGCCAAAGCGTACTCCTCCAGTCGCTGCCGCATCGCCTCCCAGAAGCGCCGGGCGTCGATCTCGTGCTCGAAGCCGACGATGATGTCGTCAGCGTAGCGCACAATGATCATGTCGCCGGTGGCTTCGCGCCGTCGCCAGCGTTCGGCCCAGAGATCGAAGACGTAGTGCAGGTAGACGTTGGCAAGCAGCGGCGAAATCACCGATCCCTGTCCCGTCCCCGTCTCACTGACCGTAATGATCCCATTCTCCAGAAAGCCCGCCCGCAACCATTTCTGGATCAGGCGGATGATGCGCTTGTCGCCGATCCGATGTTCGACAAAGCGGATCAGCCATTCCTGGCTGACCGTGTCAAAGAATGATCGGATGTCGGTGTCCAAGATGAAGTTCACTCTTCGGCTCGTGATCCCCACCACCAATGCGTCCAGCGCATCGTGCTGGCCGCGTTTGGGTCGGAATCCATAGCTGAAGCCGAGAAATTCTTCCTCGTAGATCGCGTTCAACGCGGCAGCAGTCGCTTTCTGGATGATCTTGTCTTCCAGGGCGGCGACTGCGAGCGGGCGCTGTTTCCCATCGGCCTTCGGGATGTACCGTCGCCGTGAGGGTTGTGCGCGATAGGCTCCGCGGTGGACCCGGTCGTGCAGGGCCGCGAGCTTCGGCTCGAGCTCTGTCTCGTAGTCCACCCAGGTCACGCCATCTGCTCCAGGGGCGGCGTCGCGCTTTAGCGCGAAGAACGCTTCTCGGAGCAGATCGATGTTGACGTGGTGCAAGAGCGTTGTGAACTTCTCCTTCTTCCTTTGTTTTGCTGCTTGCCGTACGCGGTCGAGCGCCTGTGACACGCGCACCCGGCTCTGAGTCCGGAGCGTGCTTTGCTCTTCCGCATTCCTCTTGGTTTCCGTCCTTGGCTCCGCCGGCTCCGCTGCCGGTCTCCCGGCTTTGTTCGTCGGCTTCATCGCTACTACGACGGAATCAGACTTCTCACGGCCGTGCATCATCGGCTTCGGCTCCTCGCCTTCCCGATGCGGACCGAGGGCGATGCGTTCTGACATCGCCTGCGGTCAGCCGTGAGATCTCCCAGTTCCTGTACAAGGAGCGTCTTCGCATGCCAGGGTCGACGACCACGCCGGGCCGGGCAGGCGCTCGCAGTCACGCGCCCATTCGTGTTGCCTTCCGCTTCCCGCAAAGCGTCGGCGCCCGGGATCAGACGATTTTCGCGGCTCAATGCCTGGCCTACGATCTCCCTGCCGACGCTTCGCCGACGTGCTCGCGCACGCCCACGCACGGCTCGGGGCCGATGTGGTTTGCTACTCCTTCATCGTCGAGGACTTGCACCTCTTACTCCTTGCCAGTCTCCTGGCGCACGCGGGACTTCGCCGAGAGCGGAGATTGGATCGCAGCTTTGGCCAAGTCGCGCCTCACTGGCTATTTTCGGCTGCCGCGCGGGTCAATTCGACCGTTGGGTCCCGAGAATTCACGTGCTCTCCAGCAAATCTAGCCCGTGGTACCTCAGTGGGCGATCCGAGGCGGCCACGCCGAACGCAGCGTCCGAAGCTAGGAGCCAAACATGTTTGATCCGAAGCAAGTCGCAGCCCCGGCTGAAACTCTCCGCGGCGAACTCATCAGACCCTCCGATACCGGGTACGAGGAGGCTCGCAAGCTCTACAACGGCATGATCGACAAGCGTCCGGGTTTGATCGCGCGCTGCGCCGACGTTGCTGACGTGATCGCAGCCGTTCGCTTCGGCCATGAGAGTGGCCAGCTGATCGCGATTCGCGGCGGTGGACACAATGGCCCGGGCTTCGGGTCGTGCGACGACGGCTTGGTCATCGACCTCTCTCGCCTCAAAGGCGTTCGCGTCGATCCTGCCACCAACGGTGCGTGTCGAACCTGGGTGCACGCAAGGTGATGTTGAGCACGCCGCGCACGCGTTTGGGCTGGCGGTTCCCGCGGGCATAGTCTCCACCACCGGCGTGGCGGGGCTGACACTTGGGGGCGGCACCGGGTACTTGACGCGCGCCTATGGGCTCACCATCGACAATCTGCTTGAAGCCGATGTCGTGCTCGCCGATGGACGCTTCGTCACCGCCAGCGCGAAGGAGAACGCCGATTTGTTCTGGGCGTTGCGTGGCGGCGGCGGCAATTTCGGCGTCGTCACCAGCTTCCTGTTTAAGGCGCACCCGGTGACGAACGTCTATGCCGGCCCGATTTTCTGGGACCTGAAGGATGCCAAGAAGGTGATGCAGGTCTATCGCGATAGGATCGCGAACGCGCCGCCTCAACTTGGTCTCTTCGTCGGCCTGAAAACCGTGCCGCCGACGGATCCTTTCCCGCGCGAGCACTGGGGCAAAAAGGCGGTGGCGCTGATCGGTGTG
>CAWJYY010000019.1:0-132047 GCA_963847165.1 uncultured Pseudomonadota bacterium | reverse complement strand
CTTTGAAGATGCGCGTTCGGCCAAAGCGGCGCCATGGCATCATAGATACGCCTGCTACGTCGGCGGCGTCGTCACGGCGATAGCCGATAACATTGCTTCCCGCGCCATGCCGCCCTGCTCGCTCCGCATAGAAGCGACCCGGTGTGGTCCGGGGCTTTCGGCGGCCAAACCAAGCCGCGCCATGCACAACTACCCGATATCGGCCCGGAGAGTCAAGCGTGCCCCTAAATCGGAACGCGGGAATTCAGCCAACTCCTCGAACGGCGCTAAGAACGAATTCACTCCCATATTAATTCCGTTTGGCCGAGTTCTTTGCGCTCGGGCGAAGTCCCGCCGGGAAGAGGGGTGCGGGCGCTAAGCGGCCGATTGTGAACCGAGCTCCGACATCTTCAAAATCGGCGCCGGGGCGGGCGTTGGCCCATGGCGGACAGTTTGCATGCGCCTCCGGCATAGAAGATCGCATCGTTGTAAGGTTCAGGTCAGGAGAGTCTCACCGGAGGGGCGTTCAAATACGGCGCTGCCATATTGCCGTATCAAGTCATGCGGCGGGAGTGATGTCATGACAAGCGTATCAAAATCCTTGTGGTCGTTGCGGCCGCCCTGTCCGCGGCGCCGGCTGGGTTGAACGCGGCTGTGGCGTGGCCGTTGCGGATGCCGGAGACTGGTTTTCCAGCGTTTGTGGTGGGAGTTCGAGATTCGTGTCCTCAATTTCCAACTCTCAACGCCTGCTGATCACGGCTCCCACGCCACCGTAACCATGCATATCAGTGTTGACCCGAACGAGGGCACGGCATTGGACGATTATATCGCGCAGTGGGTCCAAGAGACCGGTGACTCCGAGCAACGCATCGGCAGTGCACAGATCGATGGTGCGCCCGGCGGATACTATCGTTCATCGGGTACAAGCGTCAACGGCGACGTTTGGGAGGGACATATCACGGCGGCGCGCATCGATGCGAGCCACATCGTCAGTATCTCTACCTCCAACAACCACTTCGCGCCGCATGATTTTCTGGACACGGCCGCAGCCATCACGCAGAGCGCGCACATTGAGCGCGGAGACGCGCAGGCTCCTGCACGCGCCCAGCAGCAAGCCAATATCACACCGGAGTTGGATCAGCGGCTCGGCCATCTGATCAGTACGTATCTGCATGATGATCAGAACTTGGCGCAGGGCATGGATCTGCAGTCGGCTTCACCGACGAGATCATTCCGCTGGAGCCGGGCTACGATTACCGCTGGCAGGTTAATACTGCGGGGCGGCGGTGTCTACCGCATCATCGGCGCCTGCGACAACGAATGCTCCAACGTCGATATCGAGTTGATCGACTCCAACGGCGTCGTCGTCGCCAGTGACACCGCGCCGGACGACGAGCCGGTGGTGACCTTCACGCCTGCATCAAATAGCCATTACATCATCCGTGTGATTTGCAGACCTGTACGGTTGGACCCTGCTATGTTGGCGTACGCATGCTGCAGCCGGGCGGCGGCGGGGTGTTGAGAAAGTAAAGGTGGGCTCACGCAGAAGGCGTTGTCAGGATCGCGCAACAGCCAATGACTGGTTTCGGCGTGCGCCGTGCAAAGGCGGCGCTTTTCCAGCGGGTGTAAATCCCGCCCGGCAGACGCTCCAGCCGGAAGCAACCGGAGCAGGCATGGAGGAGACGAAATGTCTGAAGCCTTCGGATAGCGGTCACAACATTGGTGACCGTGCGAGTGTGCAGGCCGCAACGCGAGTGAACGCTGAGCAATCCTCGAAAAGGTCAATGTGCAGGCCGACCCGGCAGCCGAACCGGGGAAGGCTGACACGAACGGATGCACGAGCAAGACCACATCCGTTCGCTGCACCGGGGTACTGGCGGCAGCATGTACACAAGGAAAACGCACGCAACACGGGAAGCCCCAGTGCGTGATCAGCGATGATCAACAAGACGCCCGTGAGGGACAGGCTTGTCGAAAGCGTCAGACGACGTCGAAACCGGGGAAACGCCGAAGCCCCGGGATAAGTTCGGGGGATGACCTGATCCTGCCCGAGCGGCGTCCGGCATATAGACGGCGCGAGTTTGCATCTGGCTTTCGTACGGAACGTGAGAACCTGTCGCTCCGATGCAAAGGGAGAAAATCCAATTGGCTAAATCCAAGAGGACCAGCGTACCGACGCGGAGCACGGGGACGGAGCGGTTCGTAGTAGCGTTGAAGGCGCTGTAATGGCGCTGGAGCGAAGGGACCGCGTTGTTCAGCCGCGATCATCGGCCAACCAGTTGAGGGAGGAGCCGATGGACAAAGGCAATGCCAGCGATGTCGGTGATGTCGTTGGTTGAACATCGGGAGCCGTGTGAATCGAGAGGTTCAAGCACGGTTCTAGGAGCGCCCGGAGGTGAGATTCCTCCGGGCAACTCGCCAGACTAGGCCGGTTCACCAATGGGGTCCGAACGGCGAGAATGATCGGAGTAGGCCACTGAGAAGCTGAGCCTGACTGTCACCCCGTCATCGCAATAAGCAGAACGGGCGCCACCGCACCGAGGGCGAGTAGAACAACGTGGGCGCGCCAGCGCGGTACCTGCCGAAGCGCCATCCAGACGCCGATAAGCGTCGACACAATCAAGAGACTTGCAACGAAGGCAAGGAATGCCTTGAGAAGCGTTCTAGCCAGCGCCGCCGTTTGCGACGGTTGAGCGGGTGCGGCGTGCTCCTGCGGCTGTCTTGCCGAGGCGTGTGCGTCACGGGTCTCCCTGTGTGGCGGCGCCCGGAAGACTTGGTCTTTGTGCACGCGCCCGAATAACTCGATGATCGCGGGTGGCGTGTATCCAGCATGCGCCTCATGAAGACTATAGACTTGAAGAATGCCAGTTGTGGCCATGAAAAGCACCGTGGGTGCGATCAGCATCCCGATATAGCCGTGCCAAATCCTGAGCTGGGCGATGAGGGGAAGCACTTGGCGTCGAGGTATGACGGATTGTTCGACCATCGGCAGAGACCCTTTCCCGGCATCGTCCAAAATGAGCGACCGTCCTGTCCGGTCGGATCGCCCGCAAGGCTTCGTAGAGTTTGCATATGTTCAACGCCAGCAAGATGACGAATGTCTGGAAACGGCGAGATCGAGCCGCACCACAGCGACGAGGGCGAATGGCAGTACTGGAGCGATCAAGACACTCGACGAAATCGGCGTTACGGCGCCCGCTGGCCGAAGCAGACATTCGAGCCCTCATCTCCAGTGTGCTAGGTAGAGACGTTTCGGGCGAGGTTTCCGTGAAATGATAATCAAAGACGGACAAGCGGTCGCCATCCTGAACGGGCCCGACACTGTTCGGGATAATCTGCTCGTCGACGTGCTGTTCGAACACCCGAGCTACGACGTGCCGCCGAACGTCACGATGGTTTTTAAAGGTGGCGAGGAGATCGACGCTCGCACGGTGACCCTAGTATTTAGAGAAGTGACCGAATTCAGCTTCCTCTATGATGGACAGTCACAAGTCGTCGAGATGTTCAAATGCCTTCAAACCGATCAGGGCGATTTCTTCGTGTCGCTCGATCCGTACGACGAACGGGAGCAGTTCGTTTCAGAAAAAGACGGTGACTTCGTGCGAGCGAAGCATATCGAGATGACTATCAAACCTGTTTCGGCGGGTTCTCGCTGAGGTCTGAGTCTGCAATCGGCGACACTGAGCCGCCTTCCGCGAGTGATGCCGGGCAGTTGCTCTGGAGGAATTCGACGGACCAGCGTGTGTAGGGGCGGCTACATTCCGCGCAAATTTCTCGATTTCATTTCCGACGGGAGGAGCTCTTCACCGCGTTCAAGGCACTATGCGAGGGCGAGCAGTGATCGATCCGGAGTGAGTATGCATAAGCGCGTCAAACTCTTTATGGCGGCAGCTGTCTTGTTGGCAGCGGCGGCGCTCTCAGCGTGTGAGACTACCAGGATTTCCGGCGGGATGCAGATTCCGATGATCACGCCCACGCATTCCGAAATATCGCCGCCCTGCGTTCCGATATTTCGACGCCCACCTTTCGGTGCGGCGCAGGCGGTGTGGATAAGCCAGTCGAAGCGGCCGTCGTCAAGAGCTGAAGCAAGTCATGCTGGGACCGCGCGTTGGCGTGTCCGTCGCAAAGAGTCTCCCGACAGGGTGATGCGGTGGGCGCTGTGTATGAGCCTGTCCAGGATAGCGTCGGCGTAGGTCGGGTCGCCGATCATGTCGTGCCATTTGTCCACGGGCAGTTGACTGGTGACGATGATGGATCGCCGTCCGTGGCGTTCTTCCAGCAGCTCGAGCAGATCGTGGCGGCCGTCGGCGTCGAGCGGCTCAAGTCCCCAATCGTCCAGCACCAGCACGTCGACGCGGCAGAGCGCGCGCATGATCCGGGCGTAACGGCCGTCGCCACGCGCCAGCGCCAGTTCGGGGAAGAGCTTCGGAGCGCGCTGATAGAGCACGGCGTGGTTTTCGCGGCACGCCTTCTGCGCCAGCGCGCAGGCGACATAGCTCTTGCCAACGCCGGTTGGCCCGCAGATCAGCACGTTCTCGTGTTGCTTGACCCACTCGCAGCTCAAAAGGCTTTGCATGAGCTTACGCTCGAGCCCGCGCGCAGTGCGATAATCAATGTCCTCAGGGCTCGCCTGCTGACGCAGCTTGGCGTAACGGATGCGCGCGCTGAGTCGCTTGTCGGCGCGCGATGCGGCTTCGCGATCGAGCAACAGCGCCAGCCATTCGGCGTGCGAGAGTGCGGTTGTGTCTGGGTGTTCGCCTGCGTCGACAAAGGCTTTCGCCATGCCGTGTAAGCCGAGCGTGTGCAGCTGGTCCAAAGTGGGGTGAGATAGCATCGAGGCTCCTATTGGTAATAGCGCCGACCGCGGATGTTGGGGTGCAGGATGGACGGCCCGTCCGCGGCGGCTTTGTCGTTCGGGCGCAAGTCCAGGCGGTGTTCGAGGATGGATTTGACTGAGGTGTAGGTGCGCGCGCCAATCGACAGCGCCCGTTCACAAGCGGCCTCGACCCGCTGGACACCATAGACACGCGGGAGCCGCACGATGCCCAGACAGGCGCGGTAGCCTTGCTCGGGGTGATGCTTGTGGGCCATCAGATAAGTGCAAAAATGCGCGGTCGCCGGCCCAATCGATTGCGCCTCCTTTTGGATGCGCTCCGCGGTCCATCCGGCATGGCGCCGGTGGCTCGAGGGCATGTGCTCGGGGATGGTGACGTGACGGCCGCAGGTGGCCAGGCGGGCGTGGGCGGCGATGCGTTGGCCTTTGACGAAAAGCTCGACGGTGCGGGCCGTGATGCGAGCGTCGATCTGTTCGCGGACATATTGAAACGGCACGCTGTAGAAGCTGGCGTCGATCTCCACGTGATAGTCGAGATTGGCGCGTCGCACCCGCCACTCGGCGTAGACGTAATCCCGCAGCGGCAGCGGCGACAGATGCGGTTTATCGATCTCGGTAAACAACGATCGTCGGGTTACGCCGAGACGGCGGATGTTGCGCTCGTCATTGATCCGCACCAGAGCTGTTGCGATCGCGTCGTTGAGCTCGGCCAATGAGTAGAAAGCATTGTTACGCAACCGACCGAGCAGATAGCGCTCCATGATCCGCACGGCGGCCTCGACCTTGGGCTTGTCTCTCGGCTTACGCGGGCGGGCCGGCAACGCGGTCGTCTGGTAATGCGCCAGCATCTCCTCGTAGGTGCGATTGACGCTGGGCTCGTAGAAGCAGGCCTTGATCACAGCGACCTTGGCATTGTCGGGCACGACCAGCTTGGGCGCGCCGCCCATGAAGGCAAAGGCGCGCACGTGGGCGCCGATCCAATCGGCTAGCCCCTCGCTCCAGCTGGCTTCTGCGTAGGTGAGGCTGGAGGCGCCGATGACGGCGACAAAGATGTGCGCTTGCCGGGTCTCGCCGGTGTGACGGTCGATCACCACTGGCACGGTGTCGCCGGCATAATCGACGAACAATTTTTCGCCGCCCAGATAGGTCTGGCGCATGCTGAGCGAGAGCTTGTCCTCCCAAGCGCGATAGAGCTGGCAAAAGCGCGAGTAGCGATAGCCGTCGGGATCGAGCGCGATGTATTCGTCCCAGAGAATCTGCAACGTTACGTGCTTACGCTTGAGCTCGGTGTGGATGGCTGCCCAGTCAGGCGCCGCGCGGCGACGCCCGCCGACCTTGGGACCGGCTTCCTGAAACAACATTTCTTCAAGCCGAGCTTCACTCACGCCGGGCGCCAACGGCCACCTCAGCCCGCGTGCCTCAAACCGCTGCAGCAACGTACGCACTGTCCGGCGCGCCACGCCCATGCGCCGCGCGATCTCGCGCGTGGCCATGCCCGCATCGAACTTCAGTCTCAAGATCTCGTGCGCCCGGCGCATCGGCATCCTCGCGGTTGGCATGGCTCCCCCTCACTGGCGGGAGCCTGCTGGCCGGCGACGCGCCGAAGCCCGATCGGTCATCCCCCGACCCCAAAAGGGGTGGGCGGCGATTAATCGGAATGGTGGGCGTCAATAAATCGGAATGGGTGGGCGCGGATTAATCGGAATGGTGGGCGCAATCAGCTCGGAATCCGCATCCTGACCCGTTCCATACCCGCGTGTTCGCGGATTTTCGAGTTTGTCCGGTGACGCCCGATAGGCCCGGCTGGATGCGAATGGTCCATGTGGAGAGCGCACGCATAACCTCCGTATCGAGCGAATCTCGATAACGCAGGCGGGAAAAAACGGCTCTGCCATGGCGCGCTCGCGTGTTAGCACTGGAACATGCGAACACTAGCAATCACGCTTGTGGTCTTTGTCTCTCTCTTGTCGTTAGCAGTCCCTTGGCTTTACTTTTTTGAGGGCTTGACTTGGTTTCGGCTCGATCAGAAGGCGCTCCTGAACGGCGCTCAGGCGGCGTGCATCGAGCAAAGCCCACATGCTCACTTCGATACGCGGGGCGTGTGCAGGCCGGAAAACGGACTAGATGCTGTGTTTTTCGGGCAGCGCCTCGTTCTATTTGTGAACAGGGGCGAGGGCGATTTCAGTCTCACATGCGAGCAAGATCATAGAGCGCGGAGGTACCGATTTGGATACTACACGGTTGGCCTGAGCAGTAGCGGCGGGTCTCCCTTCTGCTGACGCGCGTATATGTCCAGTTCCGGCGATCTCCGGTCGCCTCAGCGCAAGGGTGCCAATGGCGGCATTGGATGAACTCAGCCGTCCAATTGCTACTGACAGGTCTTGGGCCATGCGATTGTCGAGGCTCAAGTTGATTTCTTGGCGGCCTTGCGCCGGTAGGCCCGCCGGCGTGAGCGAATGGCCTCTTCCTGCTCCCTGGCCTTCTGTAACCGACCTATGTCGGCGACAAGTCCAGTGACCCTGTGTTGACGACCACAACGGTGTCGCCGCGCGGAATGGCTTCGGCCATTCTGAGGTAGAGCGCGAGCCCGGCGATCCCAGAAATATCGCTACGGATGGCGCTGTACATCGCGCGCGTTTCCGGCGGCAGCGCCTGGCGTTGTATCTGAGCAGCGCCTTCTCGGCAAGTTCGTCCTCGATTGGAAAGACGCCGGATGCTTGCCCCGAGCGAGCCCGCACGCTTGAAGTCATCGAGAGTTTCCCGAAGGCGCCGGAGAACCGGACGCCATTTGGCATACAGCATGACCATGTTTGAGTTCGGGTTCTCGGTCGTAGCGCCGTAAATGTTCAGTTGTTCGATAGGCGTACTCAGTCGCTCGTCCCACGCTCGTTCGCAGAGATGACGATGAATCACAAACGCAAGATTGCTAAACAATTCGCCCGTGCCGACGGGCACGAAGATATGCTTGGGCGCGAGGTTCAAAATTTCGTAGGCCAACCAATCATAGTAGGTGTTGCGATCAGCGGTGGTGATGTCCCAAGAGGTCGCGTCGATGCCATCTGCGTTCCGCGATAGCCTCAGAACGTCGTCACTCACCAGTTCGCGCTCTTCGAGATCCACGGGAAAGACGTGCGCGCCCAATTGCTCAAGGCGGCTCAGCACATCCTCCTTAGCGCGCGCTTCGTCCATCACCACCCGCAAATCAGGCAAATTGAACTGACGCAAAAAATACTGCAGCGCGACTGCGTCGCTGCCGGAGGAGATGATCGAATAAGCGGGCAGCGAAAGAGGGCCGCCCTGCGCCAGCTTCTCCCTGACGATGTTGCTTGTAGCCAACAATCTTCTCCCAGGCGCGACGCGCTTTGTGCGTACCGGTTGGCAACTCGCTCTCATCCTTCAGTAGGACGTCACGGCCGTCGATGTGCAAGCGCTTCGTGTTGGTTGAGGGAAAGCGTCGATTGAATGGCGGAAACTCCGGTAGATCGACTTTATTGGCGCTGCGGTTGCCGATGGCTGCGAGAATGTCTTCCAGCTGAGCGCGACTATAGACACGTCGCGCTGGTTCGCTGGGTGAGAGCGGGAGCGCGGCGCTGAGGTCGAACGCGCACGCAAACTCGCCCGCGAGTTCCGCGATATCCTTTGAGCCCTGAACGACTTCAGCTGTCGCGATCAACAGGCACGATAGCGATCGAGGTTTACCGCGCAAAGTGTTCTGCACTTCAACGCTCGCTTCGCCGAACCGTTCTACCGTACTCAGAGAGGGCACCCAGAGACCTGCGCGTGCCTCGGCAATGGCTTCGCAACTGCGATGCAGTTTCCGGTCCGACCATCCGGTGTTGCCGCGTTTGGCGTCCTGAAATGCTGAACGAAAGCGATGATAGCGCACGTCCGACCACCACTTGTCCAGGTCTTGGGGTCTGACCGGCGAAGTCATGCGCGATCCTTTGTGGGCCAATGGGCTGGGTAGCGCAGCTCGGCGTCGCTTCCAAGCATATGCGTTGCGTCATTGACGCAGCTTTGGGGCGGCGCGCGACGTGTGCCGCGTATTAGACGCACTTTGCCCGTCGCGTGCGCGCCTCCGCCCAATGCACAACACCGCGAGGGGAGACTTGGGCCATGGCTTCAATCTTCGCGCGGCTGGCGCGCCGTAAATCGTTGGCGGATCTGCAAGCTGCGCACGAAGGTAGCGAGCTTAAGCGTGTGTTCGGCCCGATCAATCTGGTCTTTTTCGGCATAGGCACGATTATCGGCACGGGCATTTTCGTGCTGACCGGCCAGGCGGCGGCGCAATATGCCGGGCCCGGCATCATGATCTCGTTTGTGATCACCGGCGTGCTCTGCGCCTTGGTGGCGCTTTGCTATGCGGAGCTCGCCTCGGCGATCCCGATTTCCGGGTCGGCCTATTCGTACTCCTACGCGTCGGGCGGCGAATTTCTCGCGTGGATCATGGGTCTTCTTTTATTGCTTGAGTACGGCATCGCTGCCTCGACCGTAGCGGTCGGCTGGTCCGGTTATCTGGTCAGTTTGCTCGGCGACGCAGGCCTGCACCTACCGGCGCACTGACTGCTGGCTACGGCGTGCCCGTCACCGACGCCATCACCGGTGCGCCGACTGGCGAAAGTGGTTTGTTCAATCTGCCCGCCGTGGTCGCGCTCGTTGCCGTAACGGCTCTGCTTGTTGTCGGGGTTTCGAAATCGGCCACCGTCAACAACATCATTGTGCTGATCAAGGTCTCGGTGGTCATTGCCTTCATCATTGTTGGCATCCGGCTTTGTGAATTTCTCGCGCTGGAGCCCGCTTATTCCACCGCAGATTCCCGCGCCGCCGCCTGGCACCGACATGAGTTTATGGGGACAGATCAGCCGCGCTTTGGGCGATGTGATCACCGGCAACAACAAGCGCAGTACGGCATTGGCGGCGTCATCACTGGCGCCGCAAAGATTTTCTTTGCCTATCTGGGCTTTGAAGCGGTCTCGACCGCTGGAGCGGAATCCAAGAACCCGAAACGCGACATGCCGATTGGCATTTTGGGATCGCTGGCGATTTGCACGGTACTCTACATTCTGACCGCGGGCGTATTGGTCGGCGTCGTGCCCTATGCACAACCTCAACAATCCCGCGCCGATCGCCACTGCGGTCAATCACATGGGCCTTCCGTGGTTTGCGGTGTTGGTGAAGCTTGGTGTGCTCTGCGGCCTTTCCTCAGTGATGCTCGTCTTGCTCTACGGGCAGACCCGCATCTTCTTACACCATGGCGCGGGATGGGCTTGCTGCCGAGTGTGTTCGGTCGAGTGCACTGGAAGCTGGCAGACCCCATGGATCAATACGCTGCTTGTTGGCGTCATCGCCGCAGCGTTTGCCGGCATTTTTGGTATCGGCGATCTCTCCAATTATACCAATGTCGGCACGCTGGCGGCGTTCGCTATTGTCTGTCTGACGGTGATCTATCTCCGACTTTCAAGTCCAGAGCATGGAGCGGCCCGTTTCGCACGCCGCTATTTCCAGTCGTGCCGATCCTTGGCGCGGCGATGTGCGTGCTCTTGCTGATGTCGATCATGGCCGACGTGAAGACGCGCTACTTCTTCGCATGGTACCTGGGCATCGGAGTGCCGGTGTATTTTCTCTATGGCATCCGAAAGTCGAAGCTTCAGGTCTAATAGGGAAGGTTGTGCTGCTTTGCAGCATTCGTGGCGATGTTTCGATGGTGCGTCGAGTGCCAGTGGAGACCGTTGGCGAGTGACCGTCACCGGCGGAGCCGAGCTGCCGGGGAGTGCAGTCGCAAACGACCGCTTTGCGGCTAGACGCCGCCACACGAAAAAATCGCTGGTTAGGCGGGCGTTGGCCGAGGCTGTGTAATAACGCGCCAAGGTTTTGCGCGCCAAGATCCGCTTACGTGTCAGGACGCGAGGCTCACGCGGCCATCGCTTCGATCAGGGGACGGACGCCGAAGAGCGCCATCATTCGCTTCAGATTGTAAGCCAGCACCTGCAGGCTCATCTCGGTTTTCACCTTGGGTAGCGTCTTGGTGAGGAAGTGCGTCGCGCCCATCCAGGCCTTGATGGTCCCAAAAGGGTGCTCTGCCGTCCGCCGGCGGATAGTCATGGCTTTGGGCATGCGCTCGAGGCGGCCGATCTCACTTTGAATTCGGCGGCCGATCTCAAATTGGAATGCCCGGCCGAATTCACTTTGGAATGGGCGGCCGAACTACGTCGGAATCCGCAGTTTGGACCCAAGTGACCGTTGTCGGCGAACGCCTGCCGCATTGCAGCGAAGGCGATCAGTGGCCTAATTGGAGCAGGGCAGACGCTTCGCCATAATCCATCGCTGACGCGGTTTGGCCCCATTTCAGCCAATTCGGATGTCAACCGAATCCCTCGCCGCTTGTCTGTTTGCAGCGGATAAGCCGACTCGTTTCGACCGCCGCTTGCCGGTGCACGACTGCCCGGCGGTATTCAGCGTCCGTGATCATTTCGAGAAAAACACCAGCGCTTGGATAGCGCGCGATGAACACGGTGTCCCACAGCTCTTCAGCCGGCCCGATCAACAACGCCTGCATCGCACCGCGCCAGACGATCTGGCCGCCCAAGCGCGCGAACACCGGCCCGCTCGTGCGACTATACTCGCGGTAGGCGTCCTTGCCAGTGCGACCGAGCCCGGCGTCGGCATGACCTGCGGGGTACTCGGCGCGCGCTCGGAAGCGCACCTGATTGAGCATCCAGATCGGTTCGTCCCGCGGAAGCGCCTTGAAGATCTCGAAGGCTTCGCGCGTAGGATCAACGTAGGCATCGCTCATGGTGGCCCCGATTGGCATCGATCACTGTGTGGTTCTGCGCTTCGTCTCATGCACCTACGCTTGTTGTCGCCAGCGTCACGCGCCGAGGCGCGAGATTGACCTTCGAGACGTCTCCACTGGCCCAAGCAATCACCTTTGGGTCCATGATGCGAAACCAAAGCGGCGGGATCGCGGCGAGAAGGTACATGCCGGGATAGCCGCTGGGGAGACGCGGGAGGTCCGGGAAGTCGCGCAGCGACTGATAGGGACGCATCGGATGCGCATGATGATCCGAGTGCCGCTGCAGATGGAAGGTGATGAGGTTGGAAAAGATGTGGTTGGTGTTCCAGGAATGGTGCGGCTCGACCGGTTGATAACGTCCACTCGCCAGTTCTTGCCGCAACAGCCCATAATGCTCTACGTAGTTTGCTTGCGTGAGCCCGTACCAGCCTATGAAATGGTGCAGCAGAATGAACGGCGCGACTTGCCAACCGAGCGCGGCGATGAGCACGGCCGCCACGACAAGTGTCAAGCGCAAAGCCTTGCAGAATTTCGTTCTCCGCTGACCACACGGACTTGCCGCGCCGTGTGAGGCGCTCCGCTTCGTTGCGCCAGCCGCGTCGGAACGCTCCGGGCAGTTCACGCATGGCGAATGCATAAATCGTCTCTCCCATGCGCGAACTGGCAGGATCCTCCGGAGTGGACACCCAGGTGTGGTGGCCGCGATTGTGTTCAATGCGGAAGTGCGCGTAGCCGACCACGTTGTTTGTGAAGAGCGCGATGATTTGATCGAGCTTGCTTTGCTTGTGTCCAAGCTCGTGGCCAAGCGCCAGGCAACCCCCGTCGATTGTGCCGACGCCGGCTGCAAGCGCCAGAATCGACCACCACGGCAAATGTTGCGTGCCGACGAAAATGGCGGTGGCGAGGAAGCTGAGCCAGAAGACCGGCACGGTCGCCCACGCGAGGTAGCGATAGTACTGGTCGGCTTCCATTGCGGCGACGACTTCGGGCGGCGGATTGTTTGTGTCCTCCCCGAGAATAGCGTCGGCAAGCGGCACGAAACCGTAGACGAATAGGAGCGGGATGAAGGTCGCGATCAACGCTCCGTGCGTCCAAAAATAGAGGCCGATCGAGATGAGCGGCACCATCGGCAGAAACACCGAAAGCAGGTACAAGTAGCGCTTGCCGTCCCGATAAGAGACCGTGTCGCCGCGGTCGTTCACGCCACTGAAGCTCGCCATGAGATGCTCCTCTTGCCGAGAGCAAGTCTCCCATACGGAAGGCGAGGTGAGCGAGTTCCGGTCACGCCAAGTTTGTGGCATTTTGCGCCATATGCCTAAAGTCAAACCGACGCCACCGCCCGCGCCGTTGCGACTTCCCGCGGCCTATGGGCGCGCGCTGGTCAATCAGTTCGGAAAGACACCGTTCGAGCGGGCCGCTCTGTTGGCGAAATCGGGCATGTCGGAGGCCGACATCGCAGCGCCGAGCGCCGAGATTGATGTCGCTGCACTGCTGCGCATCGTCGCTGCAGTCACTGAGGCGGAGGGCGAGGACTGGCCTCTGCGCGCAGGGCAGGTGTGGGCCAACGCGATGCAGGGGGCGCTGGACGTAGCTGCGCGCAGCGCCCGCACGCTCGGCGATGCTGTTGCAATTCTCGCCAGGTATGGCCGTGTGCGCGCACCGTACCTTTCGATCAAGCTGGTTCAGACGCGGCGTGCCGCGCAGTTGATCATTGACCGCGCAATCGACATGGATGAGCCCGCGTGGCGATCAATCGCCTATGCCGTCGCTCTCTCTGTCCACGCGATGTTGGCGCAGATGTGCGAGCGTGAGCTTGAGGGTGGACGCATCACCTTCCCCTGGCGATCACCTTCGTTTGCTCAGCGCCTGCGTGATGCGACTGGCTACAAATTGGAGTTCGCGACGCCGCAGTTCATCATCGAAATTCCGGCGGAATTGTGCGCACGTCTATCACCCTTTGCAGATCCGGACCTGCATGCGAGCGCTGTTGCTGAGCTGGAGCAAGCCAGGGCGCGTCAACGCGGCCCCGATGACATCGTCAGAGATACCATCCGCGTCATAATAGGGCAGTTGCCGAAACGGGTCGGTGAGGAACATGTCGCGTCGCTCCTCGGCCTATCGCGCCGAACTCTTGTGCGCAAGCTCACGGTCGCCAGCACAAGCTATCGAGTGCTGCTCGACCAAGCGCTGCGAGAGCGCGCCGCGGCGATGTTGGCGCGGGATGAAATGAGCCGAACCGAAATGGCGGCTGCGCTGGGATATGCGGACCCAACCAGCTTTAGCCGGGCGTGTCGGCGTTGGTTCGACGAGACGAAGTCGTGATCTAACAGTCATCTGGCTGTTTTAGGCGAGGACTGCCCGCATACGGTGTGCAAACGCGGAGGACCAATTGTCGGCCGACTCCGACATCGGAAAAATCGGCGCCAGGCAGGGCCTGGCCCAATCGTGTCGCTCAGAAAGCTTAGTTCAAGCTCGGATGCACCCGCACGTTACGCGGACGCCAGCGCTTCCTCCACGTCACGCAATCGGTCCTTGCCGAAAAAGATGTCGCCGCTAACGAAAAAGGTTGGGATACCAAAAGCGCCGCGCGCCGCGACCGCTTCAGTCGCAGCCAGAAGTTTCGCCTTTACGTCAGCATCTTGCGCCCGCTTGAACAACGGGCCGGCGGCGATGCCGGCCTCCTGCAACGACGCGACCGCAATCTCCGGATCGTCCATCTTACGCGGCGTCTCCCACATCAAGCGAAACGCTGCGTCCACGAACGGCGCGAGCGCGCCATCTATCGCCGCCGCCGTGGCCATGCGCATTAAGAGCAACGTGTTGACAGGAAAATGCGGGTTCATTGCAAAAGGCAAAGTGTGACGGGCGATGAAGCGCTGCATCTCAAGCCGCTCGTAGGCCAGTTTGTTGGGAATGCCGGAAAAGGCCAGCATCGGCGCTTGGTTCCCAGTAAGCTTGAACAAGCCGCCGAGCAGAACCGGAGTGTACCGGAAACTCGCACCGGTGCGCGCTTCGATTTGCGGGATGATTTTGTGAGCCAGATAAGCGTTTGGGCTGGCGAAATCGAACAGAAATTCAGCGTCTGCCATCACCAGGCCTCCCCATGCGGCCGCAGATCGAGTTCGAACGTCCACGCGTCTGGCGTTTGCTGATGCAGCGCCCAGTAAGCGTTGGCGATCGAGGCGGGGCTCATCAGCGCATCTTTTGACAATGCCGCCAGCGCGGCCTCACCGCGCGCCGCCTTGATCCGCTCGCGGACAAAACTGGTGTCGACGCCGGCATCGATGACGAGGTGCGCGACGTGAATATTCTGGGGCCCGAGTTCGCGCGCCATGGCCTGGGCCACCATGCGCAAGCCAGCCTTGGCGCTTGCAAACGCGGCGTAGCCTGATCCGCCCCGCAAACTGGCGGTGGCGCCGGTGAAGAAGATCGAGCCGCGCCCGTGTTTCCCCATGATGCGCGCGGCTTCGCGTCCGGTCAGAAAGCCCGCCTTGCAGGCCATTTCCCATACTTTGAAGAACACGCGTTCGGTGGTCTCGAGAATCGGGAAGTTCACGTTGGCGCCTGGATTGGCGATCACCACCTCCAGCGGCGCGTGCGCATCGGCGGCCTGCAGAAACGCGGTGATCTCGTCTTCCTTGCGTGCATCGAGCGCACGCGCCTCGCACGCCCCGCCCGCCGCCTCGATCTCGCGTTTGAGAGGCGCAAGTTTTTCCGCCGTCCGCCGACCGGCGAAGATCGCGTAGCCCTCGGCGGCGAACTTTCTGGCGATTGCAGATCCGATAAAGTCGCCCGCGCCGATAATGGCGCACGTGGCGTTGCGGCGGGACATGGGCGCTCCTTGTTTCAAGTTTGCCACTAAGTCTTGAAATAAGACGGAGTCAATGGCAAAGTGCGGCCTATGCGATGGCAGGATCTTGGTGAGGAAGATTGTTCCTTGGCGCGCGCGCTTGCCGTTGTTGGCGACCGCTGGACGCTGCTCGTGCTCCGTGAGGCGTTCCTGCGCGTGCGCCGGTTTGACGACTTTCAAGCGCGCCTGGGCATCGCGCGGCGCGTTCTGACGGAGCGGCTCAAGCATCTGGTGGAGCACCGCGTTCTACGGAGGGTCGCCTACCGGGACGCGCCGCCCCGTTTTGAATATCACCTCACCGACAAGGGGCTCGGTCTTTACCCGATCCTCGTCGAACTCGTGCATTGGGGAGATACGCATTATGCGGGAAAGAAGGGGCCGCCGCTGCTGCATCGCCATGTGACCTGCGGACATGATTTTCGCAGCGTGATGACATGTTCTGAATGTGGCGAGGCGGTCGATCCGCGCGCCGTCGCTCCGCACGCGGGCCCCGGCGCGCGCAAGAAGAGGGCAAGCTGAGAATCCGTCACGCACCAGCGGCCGTCTTCGGCGAAGTCCGGCCTAAGGCAGGGTGCGGGCGCGAACGTCGGCTTGGCGGCTGAGTTCAAACTCATGCAAAATCGGATGCTGGGCGGACGTTGGCCCAGAACGGTCATTCTGTGTTCGCCGCCGTGCTGTTGTAACATGCTCGCCTCGCAGCCCGAATTCATGTGTATGGTCGTGATCGTGTCAGCCCGAGGTCGATCCTGTTGACCCTGTCTCGAACTGTCGCTCTCCTGATTTCGGTGACTAGCGCCGGGGCAATGCTCTATGTCGGGCTTTATCAAGCGCGGGTCATAAGACACATGATTTGCCCGCTGACGGGATACGGGTGCCAGAACGTTGCCGACGCTTCGTTCGCGAAACCGTTCGGCGTTCCGGACGGCTACATCGGCGCCGCATTGTACGCGTTGATCGCACTGTTGGTGCTGGCGCCTAGCGAGAGGGGTTGGCTTCGGTATGCTCTGCTCGCCCTTGCCGTGATTGCCACGTTCGCCAACATCGTTGGCGTGGAGGACATGGTGAAGCTCGGAAGCTTCTGCTTTTATTGCCTACTGACCACCATTCTCTCGCCGGTTCTATTGTGGTCAATCTGGGTCAGCCGGAGCTGAAATCGTACGGCAGGTTTGGAGCAACCCGGACCTTCGCGCCGATGGGCCCCGTAGTTGATGGCGGCCCAATCTGGACGCGCGCAGTTCCGGCGACGATTGTCCGCGGCCCGCGGTTGCGTTGAATCAAATCCACCTGCCTCCCTGCCGCTATGCAAGCGCGGAGGCATGGAGGAAAGGACATGGAGCTGGATCCGTTCGTTTGGTTTGTCATCGGCGCCTTTAGTCTGTTAGGGGTCGCGCTCGGCTGGGCATCTTGGTACGCGCGAGACCGCTAGGCGCCATTGGGCTTTCCGGTATCTGAACCGGGATAGCCCGGAAACTCGCCTGTCGACGCAACGCCTTCGTCTTGGCAATCTCGTCGAGATATCGGTGGAGCGCAAGTCGTGACCAAAGTCGCCAACAAAACCATAAAGAACAAGGGCAGCGTCGCCGCCTTTCTCGCGAGTGTCGAAGACGCCACGCGGCGAACAGACGCCAAGGTTCTCGCCAAGCTGATGCAGGAAGTCACGGAGAAGCCAGCGATGTGGGGATCGGCAATCGTTGGCTTCGGCGCCTCCCACTACAAATACGAAACCGGCCGCGAGGGTGACATGCCGAAGATTGGCTTTTCGCCCCGTAAGAGCGCGGTCGTCCTCTACCTTATGCTTGGCGCCAAGGACTATGCGCCGCTGTTAAAGAAACTTGGCAAGCACAAAACCGGTAAGGGCTGCCTCTACATCGACAAGCTCGCAGAGGTCGATCAAACCGTGCTGCGTGCTCTGGTCGCTCGCGCCTATGATCAAATGACCGAGAAATACGGCTGACCGCCACTCTGCCACTCGGGCAATGTCGTATGACCGTTGTCGGCGAAGTGCCGCTGCGAACCATTGTGCAGGCGCGAAAGTCTGCTTGCCGCGTCAACCCGGACGCGCTGAAAATCGACGTTTGGGCAGGGCGTGGCCCAATCCATTGCGCCCCGAAAGAGCAACTTCTCACAACTCGTTGCATTCGATCTAGCGAGCCAGTGCTTCGACCGTCGCGCCGCCAAGTCGACGCTTTCGGCGCAATCCTATTTGGTCTCATCCAGCAGTTTCTGAAGATACTTCTTCAGGATGGGATCGGCGGTGGCGGGATCCAGCACAAAGTACAGGCGGTGCACCGCCGCCAGCATCTCGTTCTTACACAAATGCAGCGCATTCAGCTCATTGGGCTTGAGCTGACCTACGTCGGGATCGGTGCAGCGGACATGAGCGCCAGTACCGGCGAGCGTCGACACGCTCTTCTTCTTAGGTTCTGCCACGTTCGCCTCCCTCGCTCGAGATTGCCGTATAACCCTGCGCTGGGTACAACCGCGCCGTCGCGCAAGCAAACGAATTGCGGAGGGGGTCATGAACGCTGGCGACTATTCCTATCGGTTCAGCGGCTTCGCCATGGACGGGACGACGCCGAACTATCTGGTTGGCGTGGGCGTGATGACCCTCGACGCCAACAACCAGATTTCCGGCCACCATACTTCGGCTGTGGCGCCGATTCAGGACATCGGTGCAGTGTTAAAGGTCGCGCATTTTTCGCTCAGCGGCAGCTTCGGGGCGCCGAGCAATCCGATGGGTCCGAACGATTTAGAGGCCAAGATTCTCTTCACACAACTCGCAACCGATAAGGACCGGCCGCTGCAGGTGCTGGACACCGCATTCGCCGTGGTGCCGGCGGGCGACGCGGATCGGTTTTGGCTGATTTCGACCTTCGCTCACAACGACACATTGAAGAAGCTTGCCATCGAATGCGTGACCGGCGAAGCGGTGAAAATGAAGCCGCTGCCGCGTCGCTGATGGCGCACTACGCAAGCAAGCGCACGTCTCTCTGAGACGCGCGCTGCACCAGCGTGTTGGCCCCCATCGTTCGAGCCAGGCCGAGCGCCTCTTCCAGATCGGCGCGCGCTTGCTCAACCTCGCCGGCGTGCAGTCGCATTTCGCCGCGCAAGCGTAGCGCCTCCGGACGAAGATAGAGTTCTTCGGGGTTGACCGTCAGCGCCAGGTCTACCGATTCCAACGCCGCGGAGGTGTCGCCGCAATTGCGCTGGGTGTCGGCGAGCCAAGTCAAGTAAAGACTTATGCCCGCCCGCGACCGCATCGCTCGCATCCGTTCCAACCCCTCGAGCATCAGCCGCAATCCTTCTTTCGCTCGCCCTTGCTCTGCGCAGGCGCGGCCGAGAACGATGGAGGATTGGGCGGCGAACTGGGGAAAGGCCGCCTGCTTAGACAGCGCGATCGATTTCGAGGCCGACGCCTCCGCCGACCGGGCGTCGCCGAGCATGAGTGCGACCATGCCGGCCATGTGATGCGAGAATGCCTGCTCGTAGGGATTATCGCTGGCTTGCGCCAATATGCGCACGCGGGCGATGCGGTCCTCGGCTGCAGCCGTGTCGCCCATCAACCAGGCAGTCACTGCGGCATTGCCGTAGGCTTGCCCAGCTGCTCCTGGCCGCTTGCAAAAGTTGGCATCCGCGAAGTGGGGCTCGCCTGCGAGGAATGCCCGCTCGGCGCCGGCGAGATCGCCAATGCGACAGCATGAGGTTATCAACGCCATACATGCGGTGCCAACCGCGTCGCTGGTCCCACGTACCTGCGCAAGCGCCGTCAATTTATCCGCCAGCGCCTTCGCCGCTCGATAGTTTCCGGCGCTGGAAGCCGTCATCCATTCGCCGGCTAGATGGGCGAATTGCTTCCGCAGGTCGCCGGTCTTTTCGGCGAGCTGGCGGGCCATGTTTGTCGCGTTCGCGGTCTTTGCGGCCGAATAGCCGAAAGCGATTTGCGATGCACCGACCAAGCGGCGCCAAAGCTCCCGTTCGCGCGCGTCGCGTTCACCCGGCGACGTCAACGCCTTACACTGATCGATAGCGCGTTCAAGCGCGTCGGCGGCTTCGCGATAGGCGTAGCGGGCGGTGGCCGTTTTCGCCGCGTGGTCCCAGGCGTCAATCGCCTGCTTCGCCTCGCCGGCCTCAGCCCAATGATGGGCAAGGAGCGCCGGACTGTTCTCGGCGACCTCGGGAAATCCATCGAGAATGACTTGCGCCACGCGTCCGTGAAGCAGGCGGCGCTGCCGCTTGAGCAAACCTTCGTAGGCGGCGTCTTAAATCAATGTATGCGCGAAACGGAAGCTTGCACCGCCGCCGGCAACCTCAATCAGCCCAGCCTCGGCAAGTTTCGCCAACGCCGGTTTGAGTTCGGCCTCCGGCATGTCGGCCACAGCGCGGATCAAGTCGTGGCTGAACTCGCGCCCGATCGCCGCGCCCACTTGGGCGATCTCTTTTGCGGCGCCCAACTTATCCAGCCGTGCTGTGAGCAAATCTTGAAGCGTCGCTGGAATGTCATGCGTTCCGCCTTCGGCAGCGCCGCTGCTGACAAACCGCGCTAATTCCTCGGCGAACAAGGGCACACCATCGGCGCGCTCCGCTGCGCCTTCGATCAGGTTCAGGTCCAGCGGCTGTGCACCGACGACATATTGGACGATCTCCTGGGTCTCGTGCTTTTTCAACCTGCTTAGGTCGACGCGCGTGTGCGGTAGCAGCGGCGGAGAGCCAAGTTCGGGGCGCGCAGTGTAGATCGCCAACAACTGCACGCCGCTTGCGCGGGCGCTCAGTCTCTGCAGAAATTCCGCGGTCGACGGATCAACCCATTGCAAATCTTCGACCGCCACAACGAGAAGCTGTGCGCGGGCTGCGTGCAGCACCCAGTCCACCAGCATCTCCAACAGGACGTTCCGTTTGTCCTCAGCCGATCGCGCTGCCGTCGTGTCTTCTGCCGGCAAGTCGAGGAGTTCCTCAAACAGTGGCAGCGCCAGGGTCGCGTTCAATCCCGAGGTCTTAAGCGCGCGTGCAAGCCGCTGCGCACGAGCCGGCGGCGTATCGGCCGCGCGCGCGCCGATCACTTGGTCGACCATCTGCTTGACCGCGTGGAACGGCGCACTCACGAACAACGGTTCGCCGGCGCATTCGACCCACGCATGGGGCGTCTTCGCGAGGCTTTGTCGCAATTCCTCCAGCAACCGGGATTTGCCGATGCCGGGCTCGCCGACGATCAGCGCGGTTTGCCCCTCGCCGGAGCAGGCGAGCGCGGATAAATCCAAGAGCGTCTGTAGTTCCGCCTGGCGCCCCACGAACCTGGTCCGCTTGCGTGCGCTCCGAGCAAGCGCGAGCCGGCGCTGCAGCCCAATGTGCTCCGCGCGGAAAAGCCGGGTCGGCGTTGCGACGCCTTTAAGCGCATGCTCACCCAAATCGTCGATTACAAACATCCCGGCGACCGCATCGTGTACGGCGGCGGTCATGACCACGGTGTTGGGCTTGGCGATTGCCTGCAAGCGCGAGGCGATGTTCGGCACGCTGCCGAACACATCCAAGGTGAGGTCGCCTCCCGGTGCAATTACCACTGCACCGGCGTGCAGCCCAACGCGCACAGCAAGCGTGACACCCAGCGGCTTGGCATAGTGGTCGTTGATCGCATCCATGCAGCGGACAATGGCGAGACCGGCGCGAACGCCACGCTCGGCGGCGTCCTCGAGGGCGCTTGGATAGCCGAAATAGGCATCCACGCCGTCGCCGAGAAATTTTCCGACATGGCCGCCGAAGCGCACGATCGCCGCTGCGGTTTCGCGCTGATAATGCGCAACCAGTTCCTGCCATTGCTCAGGATCGAGACGCGAGGCGATTTCAGTGGAGTTGACCAGATCACTGAACAGCGCCGTCAAGCGACGACGCTCCCCGCCTTCGAATCGCGAACGATCGGCATGCGGCCTCATTCGCGCGCCGCACGCGTTGCAATAATTGGCGTTGGCCGGGTTGGCGTGATCGCACTGCGGACAACGCATGGGCATGTTTTCAGTGGGGAAGGCGGTCCCTAGCGTCGAGCTTCCCTCTTTTCGGAGCGCGGGCAACAACAAAATGGCGCTTTTCCAGTGAAGCCGGCCTTCGTTGGCGCCGCGGTGCAGACGGCGGGCCAGCGATTTGGGGGGCCCGCCTAATGTCGCACTTCGGCGGTGTGTCACGAACGCACCAACAGTAGAGGAGGTGCGATGCTGTACGGAAGATGAGGGTAGGCCCCTCGAAGCCGGCGGTCAGGCGCAGGTTTCAAACCCCCGCAAGCTGCGATCGTAAAGAGCGATGGTGGTGAGCGTTGCGGAAAAATCGGGACCAGATCCCGGCAGGTAAGATGCGGAAAGGCGAGCGCAAGCGAACCGTTGCTGAAGTGTCGAAAGCGTCAGACGACGTCGAGACCGGGGAAACGCCGAAGCCCCGGGATAAGTTCGGGGGATGACCTGATCCTGCCCGAGCGGCGTCCGGCATATAGACGGCGCGAGTCTGCATCTGGCTTTCGTACGGAACGTGAGAACCTGTCGCTCCGATGCAAAGGGAGAAAATCCAATTGGCTAAATCCAAGAGGACCAGCGTACCGACGCGGAGCACGGGGACGGAGCGGTTCGTAGTAGCGTTGAAGGCGCTGTAATGGCGCTGGAGCGAAGGGACCGCGTTGTTCAGCCGCGATCATCGGCCAACCAGTTGAGGGAGGAGCCGATGGACAAAGGCAATGCCAGCGATGTCGGTGATGTCGTTGGTTGAACATCGGGAGCCGTGTGAATCGAGAGGTTCAAGCACGGTTCTAGGAGCGCCCGGAGGTGAGATTCCTCCGGGCGACTCGCCAGATTTAGCCGGCTCACGGTGTGCGAGCGCGAACGGCGGCTTGGCGACCGAACTGAGACTCTAGCAAATTGGCGCGAGGGCAGGCGTTGATGGGGTGGACGCCCCCCCGACGGCATCGATGTGCCAAAGTGGAAGTTGTCAAACCACTTGAGGGAGGCGTCCGTGAACAACATTAGCACAATCGGAATGGACATCGCCAAACAAGTTTTTCAGGTTCATGGCGCTGACGCGGTCGGAAACCCGATCCTGCGCAAGAAGATCTCGCGCGGGCAGGTGATGAAGTTCTTCGCGAGCCAGCCAGCTTGCCTGGTGGCGATGGAGACCTGTGGCGGAGCCCATTACTGGGCGCGCGAGATCAGCAAATTCGGCCATGTCGTCAAACTGATCGTTCCCAAATACGTCAAGCCGTTTGTGAAGCGGCAGAAGAACGACGCCGCCGACGCTGAAGCTATCTGCGAGGCGGCGCAGCGCCCGACCATGCGCTTTGTCGCGTTCAAGAGCGAAATCGCCCAGGCCAGTGTCCTCGTGTTCCGCACGCGAGACTTACTGGTGCGCCAGCGCACCCAGCTCATCAATGCTTTGCGTGGTCATCTCACCGAATATGGCGTTGTCGCCGCCAGAGGCGCTAGCCACGTCGAAAAGCTGATCGAGCGCATGCAGGAATGCGTCTCACTGTCCGAAGAAGTTCCCTCACTCTTGTCGGTCCTGATCGAGACGATGAGTGAGTTGGACGAAAAGATTGCCGGTCTCGATCGTGCAATCGAGCGGCGGGTAAGATCAGACGAAGACGCGAAGCGGTTGATGACCATCCCCGGCGTTGGTCCGATCATCGCGACCGCGATCGCCGCATTGGCGCCGCCGGCGGAGACCTTCAAGAGGGGACGAGACTTCGCCGCCTGGGTGGGACTGACGTCGCTGCAAGAATCGAGTGGCGGCAAGGAAAAGCTGGGCGCCACCTCGCGGATGGGCGAGCGCACTTTGCGTCGCTTGCTTATCATCGGCGCGAGTTCGGTTGTCCGTCAGGCTGCAGCGCACGGAGCGCCGCCGCATTCCTGGCTTGCCCGCATGTTGGCGCGCAAGCCACGCATGCTGGTGACGGTTGCGCTCGCCAACAAGATGGCGCGCATCGCCTGGGCGCTGATGCGCAAGGGTGAGGTTTACAGAGCTCCGACCGTCGTTGCCGCATAAGCGGCAAGCGCCGGGGTGAGGTCGTCGAAAGCGTAGGAGAGCTCCAAAGGGAGAGATGGCGTAACAGTCGATGAGACGGGATCGGGAAAGCCAGCTAGGGCCAATGTCCAATGAAGGACGCGGCGTTGATTGGGTCCGATCCACGAACACCATACGGGCCCTGACCGCTGTCGCGGTCGCAACCGAGGCCGGACAGATGGCAGAGCTCGACTACGCGTCACCAATCTACCCAAAGATTTCTCTTGCGCTTTAAGGGGCGTTCTCTAATCGCGGGCTCCACGTCAAGGCCAAATGTTGGAATTCGCATTCGAGGACTTCGTTCTCTTCGCAGTCGACATGAAGCCGCTGCACAATCCGGTTCGCTGAATCGGGTCTTCCAATGTCCACAACGTGCTTGGATCGACGGATCTGCACTCGGCCCCTTCGCGGAATGATCCCAATCCCTCGCCTCGAGTAGCGAGCTCTGCGCCGCCTTGGCGGTTAGCTCCGATCAGGCAGCAATCGCAGCTGGTAACGCCGCGTAGGGTTTACCGCTGCGCCAGACCGAATGCATGATCACGGCGAGCTTTCGGGCGAGCGCGGTGCGCGCTTTCTTGGGACCGGATCGTCTTTCCAATGCTAGTCCCCACGCACGCAGCGGTGACGCCTTTCGGCATCGTATCAGAAGCGAATTCGCCGCCTCTACTAAGACGGTTCGAACATAGGCGTCCCCACACTTGGAGATCTCGCCTAGCCGGTCGACGTCGCCGGACTGATGTTGCTTCGGCGCCAAGCCGAGGTGGGCGCCGACTGCCCTCGATCGCGCGAAACGTTCTGGCGTGTCGATGGCGCCCATGAACGCCAGGGCGCTCACATAGCCGACGCCGGGGACGCTCATCAGCAAGCGGCACTCAGGCCGCGTCTTCGCGATAGCGAGCAACTGCTTATCGAACGCAGCGACCTGGCTTCGCAAATGACGCCAGGTGTCAAGCATCGGCGCCACAATTGATTGCACTTCAGGTCGATCGAGCACGAGTTCTTCGACGCGAGTCGCAAACGCCGTCCCGCGGACTCCAACAACAACCAAGCCAAAGATCTTCATCACGCCACGAATATGGTTGGAGACGCGCGTCACCATCCCGACAAGCTGCGCGCGAGCGCCCAGAACCGCGCGCAGCTGATGCGCTGTGTAGGATTTCACGTGGACGGCGCGATACCACCCCGTGCGGACAAGCTGGGCGAGCGCCTGAGCGTCATGCCGGTCATTTTTATTGACCTGCGCGGCCGCCATGACCGCGTGGGCATGGCGCGCTTCGATACAGATCATGTCCACACCGCCGGCGCGCAGCGCATGCACAAGCCATGGCGTCAGAGGACCGGCCTCGATGCCTACCCGCGCATCCACTCCGGCCTGCGTCCGTATTATTTCGGCGAGAATTATTGGATCAGTTGTGCACTTGCCGCGCCAAACGCGTTTTCCATCTGCGCCGACCACGCAGATATGGGTCAAGCGCTGAGAAACATCCAAACCGACGAACAACGACATGACGACCTCCTGGAGCTTAAACTCACTCTCGCGAGCCAGCTCAGAATGCCGCTAGAACGACGACGCTGCCGCGATTACAGGATGTCCACAGATGGCCCTAAACGGCCGCTCGCTACCGGCTCGCTCTGCGATCTTGCTCCTCAATCTGTTCGTTGGCAGCCTCAAGGTCCCGACGCACCTGCGCTCTGCGCACCTGCGTATCGGGATCGCGCCCAAGTGGCGGCGCGTAGGCCTCCTGTCGCCCCTCGCAGTTCCCTTCTGTGAGATAGTCGCTGTGGCGTTCGTCCGCGCGGCGGAAGCTGTAGTCCGTCATGGTTTCATTGCCACAAGCCGTCTCGTCGAGTTGCAGACAGTACACTCGGTTTTCAATTTCCGGATGGCGTCGCAACGAGCGATAGCACTGCTGAACTTCATCAAGGGCGTTCAAGAATCCGTCGTGTACCCGAAGTTCATCGTGAGCGCGGCGGGTAATTTCGATGACGCGCGCGCGCGGCGGCAGCTCCGCGCCAAAGCTGGTCGGCTCAATGGCCGGAGCGCTTGTGGCGAATGACGCCGTGGAATCGATCGAGCTCGGATCGACGGTCGTGCTCGCAGGTGCGGTTTCGGGCGCGCGGCTGCAGGCGGCCAAGAGCAATGCTAAAAGGATCGGCGTTCGCATGGCCTTCCCGCGCGACAATTCATCGACCGATGTATCTCTAGCGGATGTGAAAGCGTATGACGAGCCAGCCATTGCCGGTCAGGTGCGTTTGTGGCCCAAACGCCAATGGAGCGTTCGGCAGCGTCGACGCGCGAACTTGCCGCCAATGCGCTTGGATAGCGCTGCGCTAATGATACGATGACACATGATGCAGATGCAAGCATTGGCCGCCGCAACCGCGATCGCGGCAATTTGCGTGACAGTCCCCCAAAGCTTGGCGCAAAGTGCGCCGCCGAGACCCGACGCGCAGGGCGCTCTTCAGCCAGCGGACGAGACGCCGGCAAATTTGGCGCCAATTCGCCGTCATGACGATTTTCCGTTGCCGCCGCTGCTGCCCGATGGACCATTTGCTGATGTCGGGCGGGAACTCTTTGCCGTTTGCGATGGCAATGACATCTACAGGTTCGATACGGGTGGCGTTGTCATATGCATGGGCGAGCACCTAAACGCACGCTGCGGCGACAATCTCGAGTGCCGTTATTCTGTGCACCGCTGGATACGCGCCGTGTTGAGAGTGTGAGGCGTCTATGAGTCAATGGAAATTGGTTCTTGCGTGTGCGGTCGCGGCCTTCGCGATCGGATGTGGATTGGCGCAGAGCGAACCGGCGGCGCCAACGCCACAGACTGTGACCCACGCGCTGTCGCCGCCCGATCTGCCGCCGGTGACCTACGACGTTGATGGCTTGGCTCCGCTTCCCACGGGACCGTTCGCGGAAGTTGGTCCGGCCCTCTTCGCGACATGCGATGGCGAAGCTCTGCGCGATTCCAATCCGGGC
Source organism: uncultured Pseudomonadota bacterium (assembly GCA_963847165.1). GTDB lineage: Bacteria > Pseudomonadota > Alphaproteobacteria > Caulobacterales > Aquidulcibacteraceae > Vitreimonas. The sequence continues at coordinate 105,583 of CAWJYY010000019.1, read as the reverse complement.
GGCGTGTTGTTGTGCATGGGTGAGCGCCTCAACAGTCGCTGTGGCGCTGATCGCGAGTGTCGGCGCGCGGTGCACCAATGGGTGGCTTCCGTCTTGCGGTATTGATCGGCGAGATCGTGTCTCCACTTGCGGACAAGCGGGAGTGTCGGCTGTTGAGTAGGCCAATCGGTCTCATATGACTACTGCGTGATCTTTTCCGAGCTGGCGTTCGACGATTGATGGCATTGTGGGCGCAGAAGCTGGTGGACCAAACCGCCGGCAAATAGTGTCGATCCGTGTGACGGACCGCAGCGACGAGCGGGCTGAGGGGGAGGGTATTAGTGAATAAGTTTGGTGCAGTGCTTCTCGCTCTAGCGCCGACTGGATGTGCGACGATGCATCCTTATCTGGAAACGGCGCGAGTCCAATTCGAGGCGTCATGTCCGAGCGAAAGCGCGGTCTGTACGTGCGGGTGGGACAAGCTCACCCGCATGATGACCTTTGAAGAATATGAAGCGGCATTGGCGCGATTCCGAGAGCGGGGACTTATGGACCCTCGGGTGACGCGCGCACGCACTCAATGCCTGGAACGGCACGCGTTATGAAGGCTTAGCATCACGAGGGCAGTGAACGGCAGGCATTCTCTGCAGAGTTTCACAACCACTGCCCCTGAAGATGATGTGTCGCCCTTGGTCAAACCTCCTGGGAGTTGAGGCGGGGACGAGGCCTGAGTTGCGCGGCCTGGAGCGTGGCGATCCGAGTTCGCCAATAGTTGCTCACTCTTTGGAGTGAACGACAAGAACCGAACATGGCCCCTGGCGGACAACTGCTTCCGCGACACTGCCGATTAAGGCGCGCCTGATGCCACGACGGCCATGACTGCCGATCACAATCAAATCCGCTTGCCACTGGCGCGCTGCCTCGACGATCTCCGATCCGGGAGGTCCTTCCGGAACAAACTGCAATGCGCCGGGCTCGAGGATCAGCCGGGCGCGGAAGTCCGCCATCACACGCGCGCCCTCTTGGCGGGCCTGACGAATGATGTCTTCACCCACCATTCCAGCGTCTGCTCCTACGCCAAGCGGCGGATCGATAACGTGGATCAACGCCACTTGTGCATGGAGGGAGCGCGCCAACTCCACGCCGGTGTGCGCAGCCTGATTGGCGATTGGATCGTCATCGACGGCTATCAAGATCTTCTGGAAGCGCATTCGACCTCCAATATCACAACAGAGCCTCCAGCCCCAGCGAACGACGCTTTTCGGCGCCATCGATCCCAGATCTCAGCCCGTTGTGCGGCTGAACAATAGATGCGGCGACGGTGCTTCATCGGGCTTTCACTCCAGTCTTCTCAAACAGATTAAAGTGTTGCCTCGACCAATTGAGGTCACAGCGAAGATCCGCCTCCTCATGGTGTGCAAGCGCGAAAGGCCGTTTGGTGACGAACGTCGGCCGCCTTCAAAAGCGATAATTAGTCGCGAACCGCTTGTTGTCAGCGATTGCCGGGCACTTTTCTCCGAGCGGCATAAAAAGCCGCCCTGGATTGCTCCAGGGCGGCTCTCTTTACACTGCTCTCCTAGCGTCAGCTGTTGTTGAGAATCGCGCTCAGGATCAGACCGGTCGCAATGCCGACGAGAATGTATTCGCCGCGATCATCGCGAACCCAATGATAACCGCGCGGCGGTGGGCGGAGACGATGGGAACGCCAATCGTTTACCACGACATAGCGTGTGCGCAGTTCCGATGGCACGCGTTCGCCGCGCCGCCATTGGTGCCAACCGACACTGTAGCCACGTTGTCCGATCACGTTCGCTGGCGGGCGTCCATAGTGCCAGCGGCCGCGCCACATGTAGCCATTGTGCTGGCTTGGATCCCAATTGTTGCCATCGTTATCGTGGCGGTTATTGTCGCGTCGATCGTGGTTTTGCGCGTTGCTCGGGGCAGCGAGCGGAACCACCAACGTCAGCGTGGCCGCCAAGACTGTCAGAATACGTTTCATGAGATGCTCCTTCAGCTGCTCAGGGATCTCTCTCCATCGGGAAGGATCGCGGTCTGAGCCTTGATGACGCGAAACGCTCTCGGGCTTTGGAATGTTTCTTGCGGCAAGCGCGACATATTTTGACAAACAGTGCGGTCGGGAACTCTTCATCGGAGTAAATCGCGCTCGCATACCTGCACTAGGCAATCCCCCAACGGGGGCAATGGCTCAGGCAAGTCGTTCGGGATTACTTCGCCTACCGCGTCGTGCCGACTAAATTCCCGTCTCTCGGCGCGTTTCGTGGCCACATTGTGCGGCTCTGGTTGCGCGTACTTCGAAGGCGCGGTCAGGCTCACTTTGCCCGGAACGAATGCGGAGGCTCGCCGACGAATGGCTCCCACAACCACGCGTCCTTCACCCGTGGCCCAATGTCCGCTTCGCCGTCAGATACTCAAGGTAGGAGCCGTGTACGTGAATTACGCATGCACGGATTCGTGCGGGGGCGGCCAGCGATGGCCGTCCCTACCGTGAACGCATAGCGGCTCTAAGCGCGAGCGGCAGTTCTTGACCATTTCGGTCTCTGGCCGCGCGGCGACCGAAACGGCCCGCCGCGCGTACGCCGCATACACCCGTTCAAGAATGCCTGGGCACTATTAGGTTGATAGCCCGCCCGGGCGTTGGCCTCACGCTGATGGGTCGACATAACTAGTGTGGCGATCATTGGCGCGCTGACGGGCGTGTCCATCGAAATAATGGCTTCGTAAAGAAAGTCGCGGGATTGCCGCAACGGCGCACAATGCCGGCGCGATCTGAGTTCAGACCATCATTGTGAGTGCGATAGGCGTAGTCGCGGCCGCTGATATCCATGTTGCGGTTTGCACCGCGTCTCCTGCGCCGCCGGCAATAAATCCGGCGATCGTGACGCCGCCGGCGGCGCGACCGATCAACCCGCCCATAAGCCCACCAACTAAAATGCTCGATCCCGTGGTGGGAGTCCGCGGCGAAGCGTGCTCTATCTCGTCCGAGCAGGACCTAGTTTGCATACGCGTCGACCCAGATGCCAAATTTCGACGCCAGCTGTGTCCGTCGCGAGGGAAGCGGCGGCTGAACGTGCTTCATCATCGTCTGCGCACGCGATCCATTGCAGCGACGTCACACGGTCAATCGCGTCCACGGTGAATACGCGGTAGTCGCTTGTCGCGCCTGAATGGACGGCTGCAGTCATGTACACCTCCAAAAAAATATCAGAGCTAAGAAATGCCGAGCAGCAAGCGGTGGACCGCAGCACATACTTTACCGAGGAGCCTCGGTTGAGCATCATCGTAAAAACATGAACGGCCGACGTGGCAAATGCGTGAGTTTCAGCTGCGACTTATGTGCGCGCGCCTCTTTGACGCGCGAGAGCTATGACCTGAGGGCGCCGACTGAAAATATTGTGAGTGTATGGAAGGGCGGGTGCAAGATTGCCGCGACAATGATGAACCGGGTTCTTTAATGCTCACTCCTGTTGCATCCACTGGGCGACCGATACACTTCCGGTGCGCACTGCTCGCCCTTTTGGCGACGGCATGCGCCGGCTGCAAATCTGCTGGTGCATCAAGCGGACCCAATCCGAACATGGAGGCGCTAAACGCTCACTACGGCGTCTCCGTTACGGATCCGCGTGCCGATTATCCGCCGGTGTTCCTTTACTATGCCGACGCGCCGAAGCCGCCCATTGCAGCGACAGGCGACGCCGCGGGAACAATGGTTTCGCGGGAGATCACTCCGAGTAGCGGCCACGGATGAATTGCAGAGCGGAGGGGCTTGGTAAAGAGCCGCGCCCGTGATCGCATCGCTGACAAATCTGTCAGCACTGCTGCGCAAATTGGTCGCGCTCGGGTTCAAAAAGCTGCCGCAGCACGATGCAATTGTGGCCTTGCGCCTTCCCTGCCGGCGAGGGCGCACCAACTAGAGGAGAACTAAGATGCGCTATACGACTGCGATACTTCTCGCCATGGGCGCAACCGTAGTGCATGCGGCCGGCGCCGTGGCTAAGGAACAAGAAGCGACCCACCTCATGACTGTGCAGCTGCCTTTCGGCGGCGTTGAGACAATTCAATACAAAGGCGACACAGCTCCAACCGTTACAACGTGGTCTGGATTTGTACCGGGCAATTCTCTCGCCGCTTTTTGGATTCCCTCCTGGGGTTTCCCAGATGCTCCAAGCCTGTTGCAAACCCTAAATCGGCAGATGGCGGCGTTTGATCGCGCATTCGAGCCGCTTCAACGTGGCGGAGCCCGTGCCGGCGACAGAAGCGTAGGCGAGATTGCAAGTTACTGCGCGGAAACCGTGGAGTTGAGCCAAGTGGGAAACCAAACGCCACGTGTGACGCGCCACACGTATGGCGCTTGCGGCGCAGCGCAACAGCCGCGGTCAACTACAGCGTCGGCGCCCACTGCCGGCAGTGCGAACCACACCTAACCTCACCAACTTTGGAGATCACAATGATATTTATCGCACTTGCCGTGGTGACGGCGTCCCTTCTCTCGGCGGCGCCCACAGCAGCATTGGCCGCAAACTCAACTCTCGCGCAGCGCTACCGGAGTGAAATCCGCGACGACATTGTTAATGCGCGCGCAGACCTTGCGCGTCACCATCGCATCGCGGCGATTTCGGCGACGGGAGACGCTGAGACGGGGTTGCTGAATGCAATGGAAGCAAAGCTTTATGCGAGCCCTTCTACCCTGACGGCGCTCGAACGCGCACACGAGAGCCTGCAAGCGAACAATCGAGCAGGGGCCGAGCGCCAGCTGGTGCTCGCAGAGCAATACTTGCTTCCGTTTGAAAACTCGTGGCGCAAAGGCGCATAAGAGCCGAGATGGACCTCATCGCTCGCGACGCTGGCCGCGCCTGGCGTCCGGTGACGCCGAACTCGGCGCGAAGATCATGAACGCGCGTGGTGACATTCGTTTGCTCATCTCCGATGTGGATGGCACTCTTGTCACGTCCGATAAGGTTTTGACTGAAGCCGCGAAAGCGGCCGTCGGCGATCTGCACAAAGCCGGCATTGTCTTTGCGATTACCAGCAGCCGTCCGCCGCGCGGTCTGCGTATGTTGATTGAGCCGCTGGCTTTGCAAGGTCCGATCGCGGGGTGTAACGGTGCGCTGATCGTCCATCCAGATCTCTCGCTAATCGCTAGCCATCCGCTGGATTTCGACGCGGCGAGGCGCGCCATCGCACTGATGATCGCACGTGGACTGGATGTGTGGGTCTATACCGACGAGGACTTACTCGTCCGTGACCCCGCGGCGCCTCACGTGGCGCGCGAGGCTTCGATCCTGCAATTTCCGCCAATACAGGTTCGAGCCTTCAGCGATGACGTTCTGGCCAGGGCGATGAAAATCGTCGGCGTCTCAGACGATGTGAGGCTCATTGCGGCGGGTGAAGCGGAGACGCGTGACGCGCTCGGCGCTGCGGCAAGCGTGGAGCGCTCGCAATCCTATTTTATCGATGTGACGCACCCGCAAGCGAACAAGGGCGCGGTGGTGATCTCCCTATCGAAACTGCTGGGCATCACGCCGGCTCAGATCGCAACCATCGGAGACATGCCCAACGACGTGCTCATGTTCCGCGATAGTGGCCTCTCGATCGCCATGGGCAATGCGAGCGCGGAGGTGAAGGCGCAGGCGAGCGCAGTCACCGCCGATAACGAAGACGACGGTTTCGCCAAGGCGGTGCGGAGATTCGTGCTGGGCACAGCGTGACCGGGACACGGCCCTAGATTTGAATGGCGTCCATCGGACGGTTCAGACATTGGGTCTTGATTACGCCGGCCGTCAAATCCGCCATTGGGCCGGGTCTTGCACCAAGCACAGGACGCGCCCGCCATTTTGCGCTTTAGCGCGTGGTTATGTCCGCGCCGTTGGGCTTGTCCACATGGGCGACTTGCCGCGCGACATCCCACACCTCTATGGCGTCTGCGCTGAAAAGCGTGCAGGCCTCGTCCTGTGCGTCGTTATCGTCAGCGCCTTGTATCCATCTGATCGAGGTGACCTCGCCGGCCGTGTTTGCGGTAAAGAAACACTAGGTCGTGAGGGCCCTGTATTCATCGATGCACGCACTTCTTGACTTCCGCTCTAGACACGCACGGCTAGGAACGCGCCGCGGACAATCGGGACAGCGCTCCCTCGACGCTATCACGCGCTTGGCGTGGTGAGAGTGCATGTGTGCGTAAGTATTGAGCCGTACGCCGTGGCACTCCAGACCGCTCGGCGCCGAAAAATTGTCGCATCTGCTTGACTGGCGAGCGCCGCGCTCGATCTCACAAGCTGAGGTGTTCGAAGTTGGCGCCGCGCCAGCGCTAATATGCGGGAGCGTCGCTGGAGGTGAAAATGGCTGCCTTCGCCAATGAAGCGACTGGTGAGATTGCACAACCGTCACGCCGCGATTTTATTTTTATTGCGACCGCCGCCGGCGCCGCTGTTGGCGTGACTGCTGTAGCGTGGCCCTTCATAGATCAAATGAACCCTGCTGCCGACACCCGCGCTTTGGCGATCACGGAAGTTGATCTAAGCGCTGTCGCCGAAGGCCAGCAAATCATCGTGCTCAATCAGAGTAAGGCGGTATTCGTCCGCCACCGTACACCTGTGGAGATCGAAGCGGCGCAGCGCGACGACTATGCGACGCTGAAGGATCCAGCCAGCGACGCTTCCCGGCTGGTTCAAAGCGACGGCCAGCGGGGTAAACCGGCATTCTTGATTGTGTGGGCCGCATGCACGCATCTAGGCTGCATACCGGGCTTCGGGCTGGGCGATTATCATGGCTGGAAGTGCGCTTGTCACGGTTCGCAATATGACACTTCCGGGCGCATTCGCAGCGGGCCAGCGCCGAAGAACCTCTACGTAGCACCCTATGTATACTTATCCGATCGCTCGATCCGCATCGGCTAAGCCCTGTCGTAACGGTGGCGAGCGGACGGGCTCGTCTGCTAAGTCTGATCGTGATTGGAGCGCGACCGGGGCGCGCGAGAACTCGGCAAGCGCGCGCCGAGCGCTGCTTAAAGCGTAAACGGAATCGTCCATTCAGGTCGCGCGCCTATGACATGCTCTCTTCCCTGCGCCGAGCCAACGGGACAAGCGCCGCGGGGTCGCCAAGGAGACGACGCCGATTTTGCTGTGCAAGGCATGAAAAGTCCTCCGCGCTATGTGGAACAATATTTGGCCGCCGAGAGTTCCTTCGAATCTGCCCGTTGTCGTGTCGGCACAATCGTTGTGGCCCGGGCCCAGTGGTCGGGTTGCGTCATCGAGCAACTGACCTATAATTCCTTGTTCGCCATGCGCCATTGATAGCGGCAGCTTCGTCGTGTCGGCGCCCTAGATTTCGCTGGTTCGCCGGGGCGAGGATCGAGATGTCTAATTTGCCAGTGGGCGTGCACACGCCGCCCATGCCATTAGAGGTTTCACGCGCTGCGTTGTTCCTCGACATCGACGGCACTCTGCTGGATCTCGCCGCGCGCCCGCAAGACGTCGCGGCGGATGCGGCGCTTTGCTCGTTGCTGAGATCGTTGGAAGGTCGTTTGGGCGGTGCGCTCGCAATGCTCACCGGGCGATCACTCGAGGATGCCGATCGCGTCCTGAGCCGTAGCGTCTTCTGCGTCGCCGCTCTGCACGGGCAGGATTGCCGGGTGAGCGGGGTTGCGTTGCGACAGCCGCCGGCTGAGGGCTTGGCGCGCGCCAAACAAATGGTTCAACACTTGGTCGAAGCAGGGGCGCTTGATGCCGATCTGGAAGACAAGGGAGGCGCGCTGGCGTTGCATTATCGCAGCCGCCCCGAGCAAGGGCCGCTGATCGCGCGGGCGATAGAGGAAATCGCAAAACGCCATGGCTTGCGTCCTCTGCATGGCAAGATGGTCTCCGAGTTGCTTCCGTTCGGCGCAACCAAAGGCGTGGCGGTCAGTACGCTGATGCGCCGTCCGCCCTTTGCGGGACGTGTGCCGATCGCAATCGGCGATGACGTGACCGATGAAGACGCCTTCGACGCTGTCAATGCCTTGGACGGCGTTTCCATTGTGGTGGGCTCTCGCACCGGCACAGGCGCACGTTATATGCTTGCCGATGTGGCCGCGGTCCGCGCTTGGCTGGCTGCGGCGCTGTGAATTGCGGCGATCTGGATGTCGCGCCGATTGGCAATTGCGCGGTCAGCGCACTTATCGACAAGCAGGGCAGTTTCGTCTGGGGCTGCGTGCCGCGCGTTGATGGCGATCCCGCGTTTAGCGCGCTCTTGAGTGGGCAGGACCCTTCGGCGCCACAAGCCCAAGGGGTATGGTCCGTCGCAGTGGAAGACTGCGTCGAGCGCACGCAGAGCTATGAGCGCAACACCGCGATCCTGCGTACGAGGGTTCGAGACGCAAACGGCGGCGTTCTAGAAATTATCGACTTTTGCCCGCGCTTCCGGCGCCACGATCGCATCTATCGGCCGCTTGCTTTTGCGCGCATCTTGAAGCCGTTGGCGGGCGCGCCGCGGGTGCGGATGCGTTTGTGTCCCGCCGCGGATTGGGGCGCGCGCGCGGCCGAACGGACCTTTGGGTCCAACCACGTTCGCTTTTTGACAACGGGCGCGGCGATCCGGCTTACGACCACCGCGCCGGTTTCGCTGATTGACGCCGGGCGGCCTTTTCGGGTGGAGCGCGATCTCGTCTTCTTCCTCGGACCCGACGAACCATTTGAGGGCGAAGTGCGCGCGACGGTTCTCGGCATGTATGAGAAGACCCGCGCCTATTGGCAGGAATGGGTGCGCACGCTGGCGACACCGCTCGAATGGCAACAGGCCGTCATTCGCGCGGCCATTTCCCTGAAGCTTTGTGTTCACGAGGAAACCGGCGCCATTGTTGCCGCTCTAACGACTTCCATTCCAGAGGCGCCGCGCAGCGAGCGCAATTGGGATTACAGGTTTTGCTGGGTCCGCGACGCTTATTACACGGTGCAGGCGCTCAATCGGCTGGGTGCGGCCGACATCTTGGAAGGCTACCTCGCCTATTTGCGCAATATCGTGGATGGAGCCGCCGGTGGGCGCATTCAACCGCTTTATGGTGTGGGACTGGAGCCCGTCATTGACGAGCGCATCGTCGATTCGCTCCCCGGCTTTCGCGGCATGGGACCGGTCCGGGTCGGCAATCAGGCCCACGTGCAGGATCAGCATGACGTCTATGGGCAGATTGTGCTCGCCAGCGTTCAAGCGTTTCACGATACGCGACTGTTGCGCGAGCCGAGCGAGGACGACTTTCACAGTCTCGAAAGCGTCGGCGAACGCGCCTATGCGGTTTATGCCAAACCGGACGCGGGCTTGTGGGAGTTTCGGGCGCGTGCGGCGGCCCACACCTATTCTGCGGTGATGTGTTGGGCAGCGTGTGATCGACTCGCCAGCGCCGCAGCGCGGCTGGAGCTGGCTGAGCGGGAAAAGATCTGGCGTCAGCGCGCCGACGAAATCCGCGCGGTGATCGAGGAGAAGGCCTGGAGCCGCGAAGGCGAGTGCTTTGGCTCGACGCTGGATGGAACGGGTGTTGACGCCAGTCTCTTGCAACTCGTCGACACGCGATTTCTGTCCGCCAATGACGACCGCTTTCACGCCACGCTCGCCGTCGTTGAAAAGCACCTGCGGCGGGGCTCGCAGATGCTTCGCTACGCGCATGAGGATGATTTCGGCTATCCAGAGACCGCCTTCAACTTTTGCACATTTTGGTACATCGAGGCCTTGTGTCGCGTCGGCCGCCGCGCCGAGGCGCGCGCGCTGTTCGAGGAAATGCTGACCCGCCGAACGAACGCGGGCCTTCTTTCCGAAGACGCAGATTTCAAAACCGGAGAGCCGTGGGGCAACTATCCTCAGACCTATTCGCTCGCGGGTCTGATCAATTGCGCGGTGTTGCTGAGCGAGCCATGGAGCAGCGCACGTTGAGCAAATTCGATCGAGGGCCCTGTGGGTTGCGACACTTAGCGTCGCGGGTGCGCATGCGCCAACTGAGGATGCGTTATGAGTGATTTGGCCAACGCTATACCCGCGTATTTCAACCAACTCGGGCCGGCGTCACATTTGAAATTGCTGTTGTCGGAGCGCGCCTATCAGGCCGTGAAGGGTGCCCGCTAGATGAAGGCCGAAACCGCACCGCCCGCGTCCGCGCATGGTCGGCGCCTCTGGACCTCGCCTTGGCGCGGTCTGCGCGGCGGCGGCCGTGGCAGGAGGGTCGATCCGAATCTGAATTTCCAGAGACTTGTCCAACTCGGCGCCATCGGACTGGCGCTGCTTGCAGCGTTGACCTTGATTGTCGCGCCTTTCTCGCGCTCCTTGGTTGAGCAATGGGCGCGCGGCGATGTCGAGTCGCGTTCACGTCTCATCTACCGTTCCATTCAAGGGCCCATTGTTCGCGCGCTTGGCGACGGTGACGAAGCGCGGCTGGATCGGATCTTGGCTGACGTCGCCAATGACGACCGCGTCCTGGCAGTGGGGCTTTGTGGCGCCGACGGCGTGCTGCGTGGCGCCACGCGGATGATGCCACGCTCGTTCACCTGCGAGAATGTCGCGCGTTCGGAGGGCGAGAGCTTCTCCAACATCACCAACAATGGCCGCCGCGTTCTGGTTGGGTCGTTTCCGATCGTCACGGGCGATGCACGCGGCTATCTCGTTGTCTTGCATGATCTGAGTTATGCCGACGCGCGCTCCGGTCAGGCGCAAACCTTTGTCGTGGCGACGCTGCTTGGCGTCGCGATCATCGTGGCCACGATTGGCGCTGTTTTGGCGGTGTTCATTTGGCGCGGCTGGATGGCTTCACTGCGCCGCGCCATTGAAGCGCGTGCCGAGGGTGCTCTGATCGCCGGTCCGCGCCGCGAGCAGTCGCCGGTGGACCTGCAGATTCAAAGACTCTTGAAGAATTTAGAAGTCGGGCGCACGCCAACAGAAGCGGCTGAAGCCGAGTGGACGCCGCAATCGCTGCATGACCTGTTGCGTGAAGCCCTTCCAGGGGCCGAAGTCATTATCATCTCCAATCGCGAGCCTTACATTCACAACCGGACCGAGGACGGCGGCGTCGCTCTGCAGACCCCCGCAAGCGGTCTTGTTTCGGCGCTCGAGCCGGTGATGCGCGCGTGTGGCGGGACCTGGATCGCGCATGGCAGCGGCAGCGCCGATCGCGACATGGTTGATGGCGACGACAGCCTTGCTGTTCCACCCGGTGCGCCGGCCTATCGATTGCGGCGTGTATGGGTGAGCGAGGAGGAGCAGGACGGCTATTATTATGGCCTGGCCAATGAAGGGCTTTGGCCGCTTTGCCACATCGCCTTCGTGCGGCCGGTGTTTCGCGATTCGGACTGGGGTTATTATCGGCAGATCAACGAACGCTTCGCCGAAACGGTGGCGCGCGAGGCGCGCACCGAGGACCCGATCGTGCTGGTGCAGGACTATCACTTTGCGTTGGCGCCGAAGTTGATCCGAGAGCGCTTGCCCAAGGCCACCATCATCACCTTTTGGCACATTCCCTGGCCCAACGCTGAGACATTCGGCATTTGTCCGTGGAAGGAAGAGATCCTCGAAGGCTTGCTCGGCAGCAGCATTATCGGCTTTCACACCCAATTCCATTGCAACAATTTCTTCGAAACGGTGGACCGCTTTATCGAAAGCCGCATCGACCGCGAACATGCAGCGGTCACGCTCGCCGGGCACGAGAGCAAAATCAGACCATATCCAATATCGATCGAATGGCCGCCCAAGGCGATGGCCCATCAGGCTCCCGTCGAACAATGCCGCGCGCGGGCGCGCGAGCGCTGGGGTCTTGCGCCAGACGCCAAGCTCGCCGTCGGCATCGAACGCTTCGACTACACCAAGGGTATTCTCGACCGCATGCGTTCGATCGATTTGTTGCTGGAGCGGGCAGCCCGAATGGAAAGGGCGGCTCACTTTCGTCCAGGTGGCCGCGCCCTCGCGCAGCAAGCTTGCGACCTATAGCGCGTTACAGGGCGAAGCCCTCGCATTGGCCGACGACATCAACAACCGTCACGGCGGTGGAGACTATCGCCCCATTCGCCTTCTGGTGCGCCACCATGAGCCGGATGAAGTGTTTGAGCTGTTCAGGGCGGCAGACGTCTGCATCGTCAGCAGCCTGCACGACGGCATGAACCTCGTGGCCAAAGAATTCGTGGCCTCACGCGATGACGAGATGGGCGTGCTGGTGCTTTCGAGCTTCACCGGGGCATCGCGTGAAATGTCGGAAGCGCTGATCGTCAATCCTTATGACGGCCGCGAGATGGCCCAGGCGCTTGAAGCAGCTCTGGTCATGCCCGCGCAGGAACAGCGCGAGCGCATGCGTCTCATGCGTCAGCAAGTGCGAGAGCAAAACGTGTATCGCTGGGCGGGGCGCATGCTGGTCGATGCCGCACGCATCAGGCAGCGCCAGCGCATTCTAGATTTGGCCGAGCGTGCCCCATGAATGCGCGAGTGCTGTCGGGGTATGCGAACGAAGATCATTAGGAGACCGAATTGAGGTTGTCCAACATGAGCCCATCGCTTTGGATCGCGATGGGCATTGCGCTGGGCGTTGGCGTTGGTGGGATGACCGGCAAGCCGGTCTTGGGAATAGCGATTGGCGTCGTTCTGGCCGCGGCGACCGGTGAGCTTATTAGGCGAGCGCAGGTCAAGCGCGACGATGCGAGCGACGGTCACGAAACATGAAGGGAGTGAGCGTTCGGCCGGCAGCGCAAAAAATCTTCTCCGCATAGCCTCTTGTGAAGACTTTGGAGCGAGCGGCGGCCAAATCATCTGATCTGGCCGCCCCCGGTCGCACTAGCCGCGCTGCCAGTCGTGGCGTTCTGCTTGGATCTGCCGGTCCAAATGGTCCAGGCGGTAATTGAGATAATTGCGTTCCGCCGAAGACAAGCCGCCGACGCGGTAGCGCGCCTCCAGCCGGGCGATATTGCGGTAGTCCTGCCTCAACTGCCAAGCCTCACTCCGCGACAGCGAGCGGTCGCGAGCGCCGGCATCGATGCGCGCATCCAAATTGGCCTCCCTTTGATTGATCGAGGTCCAGCCTCGCGTTTGCGCGTCATGACGTTGATAGGCAATGCGCGACGAGAGCAAGTCGAAACGGCGATCGAGATCGCGCCCTTCGGCGTAAGATAGGCCGTCGCGTCGATACCGCACTTCCAGTCGCGATATAGCGCGGTATTGATCGCGTAGCCGTGCGGCCTCCGGTCGCGTCAATGACCCATTGCTTACGCCGACATTGATGCGGTGATCGAGTTCTGCTTGACGTTGGTTGATGCTGCGCCAGGGTTGGGCGTTGGCGCCCGGCGCGGTCGCTGTTAAAGCGGCTACGGCCGCGCCAATGATGAGTAGTTTTCTCATGGAACACTCGTTGTATTGGAAGAGAGGCCGCCCCATGCGGCGCTCACTTGAGTCAAAGCATCTCACCGCGCAACGTTCCGACAAGGATTGCATCGTTGGCAGATTCGCAGCGCTCGATGGATCATGCGCGATACGCGGTCGCGATGAACGTGGATCGGGTCATAAAGGCGTTCTGGTGCGCCTTCTTAGCTCCGCGCGTAGCTTGAGCGTGTTAGCATCTGTCCTGGGTTGACGCGCCTATGTCGGCGCCCTCGCGTCTTGGCCGCCCGCCTCTTGCGGGGGCAAAAATTGTCGCACCGGGATCGTTCTGCATTTTGCGCATGATGAGGCCGCCGAGCGGACGTCCAACGCAATACGGAGCCCGGCTCGCTGGCTCCTGAGGGCGTGCGAGCATGTCTTGCCGCCATTGTTGCGGCGTGGGCCAGCTAGCGCGCAATATTTTTCCGACTGGACGAAGGCGAGCAGCGTCGCATCGGGTGCCGCCATCAGAAGTGGGCCCTTCGAGTCGCGTTAGGCGGTATGAAACCCTATCGCGCCGCCGCGGCGCGACGCCGCGGGGCAAGCTGACGAAACGGTCGTTCAGCATGCGAGCAAGCGATTTGAACTCAAATCCAGCCACGCGTTGGCCGTTCTTGCCGACGAAGCGAACCTCCTGAACATGGTAGCCCTTGGCTGAGATATCGGAGAGCAATCCCATGCGCTCTGCAACCTCGTAGCCTGCGCCCCAGAAGTCGATGATGTAACCGCTGGTGCGAAGCGTGGGCGCCTGTTCGACCATGGTGACATCGATGCCATGGATACGGCGCAGCCAATATGCGGCGGTCGGCCCCGCAACGCCTGCACCGCTGATCAAGACCTGCATCGCAGCCTCCGTTCATTTGCGATCATGCATGCAACCAAAAACTGGACGATTCCTACGGGCGGACCGCGAGAACAGGCTGTCCGGCTCTCGTCGCGGTGGTCCTCGATGATTTATGCTGTACGACTTTCGTGCAGATGCGAGGGAAGGCGAGATGCTCCTTATTCGCTACATTGCCGATCAGATATGGCTTTGCACTTATCCCGTTAGACTGGCGGGTACGAGGTTTGAGTCGCGTATGACGACGATCCGCCTCGCCTCTGGACAAATCATGCTGCATTCGCCCTGCCACATTACCGCGGCCATGGCGGAGGAAATCTCGGCGCTCGGACCGGTGGGGCACATTGTCGTCCCCGGAAATTTCCACCATTTGCACGCAACCTCGGCCCAGGCGGCATTCCCAGACGCGAAGACGTGGATCTGCCCGGGCATCGAGAGGAAACGCCCCGATCTGAAGTTCGATGGCATTCTCGGTGATTTAGCGCCGGCGGACTGGAGCGGGGAAATCGACCAAGTGCTCGTCCGCGGGACGCGCATCATGCGTGAGGTTGCGATGTATCACCGCGCCAGCGGCACTCTGATCCTTGTTGACCTCATCGAGAACTTCACAGACGCGACACCGAACACAGGGGGCGCATTGAAGTTCTGGTTCAAATATTTATTGGGCATGTGGGGCAATCCCAGGCCCGCACCCGAATACCGAATGGGTTGGAGCGACCGGATCTCAGCAGCGAAGTCGCTTCGGCGCATATTGGCGTGGGACTTTCGGCAGATCGTATTGTCTCATGGCGATCTGATCGATCACAACGCACACGAAGTCGCGGCTGAAGCGTGGTCTGAAGTCCTCGGGCACTGAGGTTTTGCTGCGCGATGAGAACTTGGATGGAATCGAGCCTACCGACGACGGAGCTTTGGTCGCATTCGGCTTTCATGTTGGGACGATGCTTTGTCTAGTGGGAGCGGCGACAAGCCGATGGAGGTTGGCGTCTGGACGACATTGCCGCGCTCCCGGGCCTGACGCTAGCCACACTAGGCGGCACCCGTCTCTTGCTGTTTGGTCGCATGGCTATCGATCGTGCTCTCAACGGAGGGAATTCAAGGGCTCGCTGAGTGCGCCCAGTGACCGAGATCGGCTCTGGTCTTTTCTTCATCCATGCAACGTCAGCCTCTACAGTCATAGTGAGGCGCCTCACGTCCGCAGAAGTCCGGCCAACGTCCGGTCGCTCGCCAGTACGCCGCGAGCCCCGTCTTGTGAGCAAGCACGATAAATCGTGGGTCGGCGCGCAGCTGACGCGTCGCCAGGTAGAATAACCAATCCGTTTCGGCACTTGTTGGATTTTCGTCGAAATACTGGAAGGCCAGCGCGTAGGCGTCATCCATTTCACCCGAGAGCGAAGCCGCTACGACCGCTTGGGTCTGATCAAATCTATGCAGCCGCGCCAGACGGACGATGTTGCGCGCCGCTGCGCGTAGGGCAGCAGCGTCGTGTTCCTCTCGCGCGTGCAAGAACGGTCTCCATGCGCCGCTTGCCTCGGCGATGGCGGGAATTGGGCCAAGCTCGGCTTGATCGAGCATACGCAGCCCGTCTCTTGGTGCAGCCCAAAACAGAGCGCTCATCAATCGATTCCACCAGGCGGCCGCCGAGTTTGGCCACACGCGCGCCAACCGATCGCGTAGCACAGCCGCCTCGGGGACTCTGTCGCTCGCCGCCAGAATAGGGATCATGTCGGCCCAAATTTCGGGAGACGTTGGGTCGAGTGCGGCGGCGCGGCGATAACTCGCCAGGCCGTCCTGCACACGCCCGATTGACATTTCGAACTCGCCTTGAGCGGCCAGCACCGTCGCTGAATTCGGCTCGGCAGCGACGGCTCGATCGAGAATCTCTTGCTGTTGCGCAAACGCATTGCGCCTCGGGAGTAGGCGTAGACGCGCAAGCTGCGCCTCGGCATTGTTGGGGTCGAGCGTGAGCGCGCGCGTAGCCGCATCGGTTGCCTCTTGTAGAAGTGTTTGGCCCCGAGCCGGGGGCGCATCGTCGGCAATTTCCGCACAGATCAGCGCGAGCAGCGACCATCCACGTGAGAAGCTTGGCGCGTCCTGTGTAACGCGTCGGGCCGCTTCGTAAGCCGAGGCTGGATCCGCTCCGATGTTTGCCGCGTAGTCGCAAGCGCGCAGAAATGTGGACAGCGTATCCGGCGCTATTGGCCCTGCGCGCGGGCGACGCGAAACGAGCGCGCAACGAAGTACATCCGTCACATGTGCGGCGACTTGGTCGGGAAGGG
Source organism: uncultured Pseudomonadota bacterium (assembly GCA_963847165.1). GTDB lineage: Bacteria > Pseudomonadota > Alphaproteobacteria > Caulobacterales > Aquidulcibacteraceae > Vitreimonas. The sequence continues at coordinate 89,119 of CAWJYY010000019.1, read as the reverse complement.
CGTCGACTTCGCTAGAGGGGCGTCGATATTGACTCGACCAGAGCACGGTCCTGGCTGACAGATCTGTGATCCGCACGTCGACGAGGGTCGTATCGGATTCCGCGTGCAGCGAACCCCCCACCAGAAATGTGGCGCCTCTGTCGGGCGCGCGCGAACCGATTTTCTCTACGTGCAAATCAGAAACCGCCATTGAATTGACGATTGCATTAGCGACGCCTTCCGAAACCTGGTTGGAGGGGTTCGATCCGAGACTTTCAAAAGCGGCAACCGCGATTCGGTCAGGTGCGTTCGGGCCAGGCTGCCAGAGCCAGAGAGCGGCAAGAGCCCCGCCAACGACAAACAACAAGGCGAACAGCGCGCGCGCGGCCCGGCGTCTCCTCAATTTTGTGAAGAAGCGATTGGGACCGGGAGCGATCGAGTAAACCTCAATCGTCTCGCTCATCTTGTCCAGCCGCACACGTCCCTGCGCCACGAACGGCAGGCCCAGGTTTGTGTGCAGTTGCGCGCGCACCGTCTCACTGACCATGGCCGAGCCCGGCTCCGCCAACGCCTGTAGCCGGGCCGCGACGTTGACGCCGTGACCGAGCAGATCGCCGTTTTCTTCGACGATCACCTCGCCAAGATGCAGTCCGATGCGAATGGGGGGCAGCTGCTTTGCGCCCGATCGGCTTCCCTGAGCAGCGCAATCGCAGCCCGGACCCCAGCCGTGGCGGCCGGGAACTCCAGCATGAAGCCGTCGCCCGCCGAGCTGAAGATGCGTCCTTCGTAGGGCGCGACGACGCCCGTGATCATCGTGCGCAAGCTGCGGACCGCGCTGGCGGCGGCGCCATCGTCGCGCTCCGTCGCCCTGGAATAGCCAACGACATCCAGCGCCAAAATTGTCGTAAGCTTTCGGGTTTCCGCCATCTAGCCGCCTAGGACACTCGCATAGCACCTCGGCTTGACGTGCGCACTCACTGGTCGTCGCCCGCGCCTCCGGTCAGACTGCCCCCTTGGCGCCGATCCGGCCGCCGTTGGTCTACAAAATCGAGATCCGGGGGCCTCTTGCCGGGCCGCCCCGCGCCAATAGCTATGGGCGGTGCAACGGCGCGCGCTCGAGCTCTTATTCGCCGCCGGGTGCTGCGTCGTCTCATTCCTGTGGGTGCAACATGACGTCGTATGGGCCGCAGACCGGTAGAGTCGATGTCCGTTTGCGGGCGATTTCCGGGCTTAGCATTAGCAGGATTGCCGATGTCTGGTTTGGAGCAGAGCAGGCGCTTCGTCATTATCGACTTTGCCGCTAATGCGCGTCGAAGTAGACGCCCCTCACCAACGCCGGCTGGTCAATATTCCGGAATGTGCAGGGAAGGGCATCGGCATATTGCCAGTCTGGCGCTGACTGCAATTGGTAGTGTACGTGAGGGCCGGTGGCGTCGCCGGAGGCGCCCAGCTTGCCGATTGGGTCACCCTGCCGAACGTGGTCGCCGACGCGCACCAAGAGCGATCCAGCCTGGAAGTGCGCAATCATGCTGAACTCGGAATTACCGTGATCGATGACGACGTGATTTCCAACATCGCCGCCATTCGGAAACTCTGGCGCGAAATAGTGCGGATCGCTTGTGTTGGCGTCCGGCTGATCGGGGCGGTCATTGCGGGCATGCACGACGATGCCGTCGGCGGGTGCAATCAGTGTTCGCCCCCAACCTGCATACTCGCCAGGGCTATTTCCTGGTCCGGGCGTCACCAGAACGCCGTAGGCGTCCGTTAGACCAAGGCCGTCTAGTGCAAATTGTCCGCTTCGGTTGCGGTGCCCACCATTGGTCACGCCCGCCTGCTGGAAGATGCCCTTTCCTCGGAACGGGTAAATCAACTGTGTTCGCTGTTCATACGTTGTGATGGGCAGGGTCGCTAAGGCGCTCCTCTGGTGTCCAAGTGGATCAACCGCAGCGACGCTGAGGCGCATGGAGTCGATTCCAGCGGAGATCGGCTCGCTGTTCCGGACACGAATGATGAACGGCCAAAAAAAGGACGTTGGCGGGGCGCTTCCATCAGGCATGGTCGGACGGATCGGGATGCGAAATGTTTGCGCCTGAAATCCTTCGTCGGCGCTTGAGATCGATTTTGACAGCTGTGAGCCTTTGAACAGATCTATTTGCAAGGACTTCGGTGACAGCTGAACGTCATCGGGCGTCTGGACGATTACATTGGCGACCCAGCTCTCGGTTCTCTCGTGGTTGGCGTCAGCCGTCTTGAATACTCTGGTAGGCTGAACAGCCAGCGACATTGTCTTGCCTGGCGTCGTCGCTTTCGCATTGCCGGCTAGGACCATCCCCGCGATAGCGGTTGCTTGGAGAATTCCTCTTCGCGAGAGGTTGGCATCGTGACCCATGGCGTGTGCTCCCAAACCGACGCCCGGACAGACCTATGCCCGCAGCGTGATGACCAGAGATGCTCGAAGGCTCGTTCCTAGATGCGCTACGCTCAGGCCATCCGACGAACTGAGCGCTAGCCGCGACGCGCTACCACCGCAGGCGCCAATACGGGGAAACACTTGGGCGCCACTTTGGGATGCTGCGAATGCCTGGTTTCGGCGGATGCTGTTGCAAAACTCCTCTGCGCCTTCGCGCCTGATTTTTCTCGACTTGATTTTGCGAGGGAGCAACGCCGCTGGAGGCGATCGGGATCGCAGTCAAAATGACTGAGAGCCTCGTTGTGAGGGATTGGCCGAGAGGTGGTGGCGCTTCACTCACGGCAAGACGCGTTCTGAGACGTTAATAATAGCGCGCCGCAGCGTACGGTCTTCCAGGGAGTAATAAAGGCTAATCGCGTCGTTTTCGACAATCGATGAGGCTGCGAAAGCAATGTCGGTGGCGGCGCGATGCCGGGGCGGCGGCGGCACCAACAAAGGTTCAAGGCCGCGCGCCGTTACTTTGGCGAAGGCTCGATCGAATGATATCCAGCCGATCCGCCAGCGCGCATCCAATGTGGCGCCGTTATAGAACATCACTGGATCGTGGTCTGGATAAGAGGCGATCGGGCCCGTTGACAGATGCCAGTTGTCCCAGGAATCCTCGCGCACGGTGAACGGGTCCGCGAGGATGGTCCAGGGACCGTCGAGGGTAGGACCACTCGCGATCCCGACGCGCGACGCGTCGTGGGCGGCGTATTCAAAAAACAGACGCCAATCTCCCGACGCGGTCTGCACCAGCGTAGCTTCTTTGATGTTGCCCGCGCCGGGAGGCGCCTTGAGCGTCGAGGCGCGTTTTTGGAGGTGCCGTACGTCGGGACCTTCCGCAACCAGAAGCGAGCCCTGCGCGTGGGCTGCATCAACACCGGTATAATAGACGCGGTAGTCTCCCGCGGTGTCGTCGCGCACGAGCGTGGGGTCTTCGCAACCGCCAGCATCACCTGGGTCGGGACCCGGCCGAATGACGGCCTCGCCTTCGATTTCGAAATGGATGCCGTCGCTGGAACGGCCGCAAAAGATGAGACCAGTAGGTGACTTGGTTCGGAGCGGTCGCGGGACGGCGCGAAACAGCAACCGGTAGCAACGATCTTCTTCGCGCCAGACATAGGGGCTCATCAGATCCATGCCCTCTAGCGCACCATTATCGCCGATATCGAGGGTGTCGATCTGCTCAATGTTGTAGGCGGTCACGTCAAGCGCCTTGGGCCATGGTGAGACCGAGTGCGCCATCGATAGTCACCGTCGCGCCGGTGATGTAGTCAGCGCTTGGGGAAAGCAGGAAAACGGCGAGGTCGGCCACTTCCTCAGCGCGCCCCGCGCGTCCCCAAGGTATCGACGCCTCTAGTTTCGCGCGATAGGCGGCATCCTCGATGGCTTGCGTATTCATCGGCGTTAGGATCATGCCAGGCGCAATGCCGTTGACGGCAATGCCGAGTGGGGCAAGTTCGAGGGCGAGGGTTCGGGTTAGTTGCGCGAGACCGCCTTTGGCGGAATCGTAACCGACGCCCCCAGCGCGCGGCGCACGCTCGTGGATCGATGAAATGTTGACAATGCGTCCCCGCTGCTTGCGCGCCGCGAGGCTCCGAACGAACCGCCGACAAGTGAGGAAGGGGCCGTAAAGGTCGGAGCGAACAACGCGATCGAATTGCTTCAGGTCCAAGTTCTGAAGCAATATGCCGCTCATATTCAATCCGGCGGAATTGATCATCAGGGACGGCGTTCCGAACGCTTCTTCCGCGGCGTTAAAGAAATGCTCGACTGCGTCTTCATCGGTCACATCGGTTTGCACCGCGATGGCGGCCGAGCCGGCTGCTTTGATCAAACGGCATACCTCGCGAGCAGCTGCCTCGTCAGCGAAATAGGTGATGACGACCCGTGCGCCGGCTTGCCCAAGCGCTTTGGCGCAAGCCGCTCCAATGCCTAACTCGCCGCCAGTCACCATTGCGACGCCGCCGCTCAGAACCTTCATGCTCAAACCAACCGGCCCACCGTGCTGTGGTTCCAGTTGACGGCGTGTTGGAGCGTCGCAGGCTGGAGCTGGCTCCTCCAGGACGCTCTGTGCGTTGGTGGTCAGCTCGTGGGTGGGTGGGTGTTCAGCCGAGGAGCCAGCGAAAAGCCTTTCGAACAAAACCCGTAGCATCGCGTTCCGGAAGGTCGCCATGCGCAATCAACACGCGCGCCACTGGCCAGGAGAGGATCTGTTGCAGCGCCGCGCGTGCTGCGCGCCGGTCCACGAAGCTTGCGCGCCATTCGCGCGGGGCCCCCCCGGGTTGGGTGCGACGATTCCGTCCAACCGCGCCACGAGGCCTTTCTAGCCTTTGAACCAGTCCGGTCGGAAAATTTGTACGAGATCGGCATACAAGACCGTCTGACTTTGCCGGTGGAAGAACACGATCTCAGTCAACGCGAAGCTGCCGGCCATGACGACTTGATCTACCTGCTCGGCCCAAGCGCTGGGGGGATCGCCGCTGAGCACTTCATCGAAGGCGACATCTTTTCGCTTGTTGGGCAATCCGGGAGCAGCATAAAGCTGTGCATCAGGGTAAGCGTTTCTTCCAGTCGTTCAAGAACAAGTGGTGCAGCTTGTTGGGCGAGACGAGACAGCGCGCGCGTCCCAACGCGTCCACCTCGCTTAGCATGGCATCCGAAAGTGCGATCGGCGCCCATATGAAAAGTTGGCCCCCGGACAATCGGATCACCGCCATGCGTGTCGGATACTGAAATCCGAGGAAGGACACTGTTGGTCCTTCGGCGATCCAGATGTTTGGTCAGAATTCCTGCAGCATCGGTCAGATCTTCGTCGTGGCGGACAGGTGGCGTATCGGATGCATTCCCATCAACAAGAGATGAGAGGGGGTGCGTAGGTTCCGAAGTTGGCGTGTGCGATTTTGTCGCCGGTATGATATTACCGCTCCCGGCGCGCGTGGTGTTGCCCAAGCACGCACTAAACGGCGATGCGTTGGCCATCTTTCAATCACTTGAAGACGCGGCAAATGCTTGGCGAAACTTCGAGGCTGTCGACGCCTGAATGGCAGCCGCTTCAGGAAGCTCCGACGCTCAGTCTCGCGGTTTTGTCGGTTCTTGCTTTAATTCTGGGCGTCGTCACGGGCGTCGGCGCCGTGCTTTTCCGTGACCTCATAAACGTTCTGCACAATCTCTTCTTCAACGGCCAGGTTTCGCTGCACTATGACGCAAACCTTTTCACCGCGCCAAGCCGATGGGGCCCGTGGATCATCCTGGCGCCGGTGATCGGTGGTCTGGTCGTCACGTTTCTCGTCAGCAATTTCGCCCCTGAAGCCAAAGGCCACGGCGTGCCCGAAGTGATGGACGCGATCTATCACAAGGAAGGCGCGATCCGGCCGCGTGTGGCGCTGGTTAAATCGCTGGCTTCGGCAGTAGCCATCGGCAGTGGCTCATCGGTCGGTCGCGAAGGGCCGATCATTCAAATCGGATCGGCGCTCGGCTCCACGCTGGGCCAGATCGTTCGAATGCCGCCGGCGCAGCGGATTGCGCTCGTCGCGGCGGGCGCGGGTGCGGGGATCGCCGCGACATTCAATACTCCGATCGGCGGGGTCATGTTCGCGATCGAATTGATGCTGCCGGAGGTAAGCGTCAGCACGTTTTTGCCGGTGGCGATTGCAACCGGGGCTGCGACCTTCGTCGGACGCTGGTTCTTCGGCCCGCAGCCCGCGTTTCTCGTGCCGGCGATGCAGCCGCTCGCCGCCGATCCAGGCGCCGCACTACAATTGCTTCTCTACAGCGCGCTCGGTGCGCTGACGGGCGCGCTTGCGGCGGTGTTCATTCGCGGCCTGCACATTGCCGAAGACCGTTTCGATCGGATTGGAAGCCGTTATCTGAGACACGCCGTCGGCATGGCGGTGGTCGGCGTGTTGATGTTTTTGCTGTTCGCGACGGTCGGACAATATTTCGTGGATGGCGTTGGCTACGCGACGATCGAGAGCATTCTCGTCGGCCATACGACGGCGTTTGGATTGCTGGCGCTCTTGGCCGTGTGCAAGTTGCTCGCGACTACCGCCAGTTTGGGATCGGGATCGTCAGGCGGCATCTTCTCGCCCTCCTTGTTTATGGGCGCCACATTGGGCGCGGCCTTTGCTTCGGGACTCAACGCGCTGGGGTTGCCGGTGCAGCTGAGTGTGCCGGCGTTTGCGATGGTCGGCATGGGCGCGATGGTTGGCGGCGGCACCGGCGCGGTGATGACGGCTGTCACGATGACGTTTGAAATGACGCGCGACTACGACATCGTCATGCCGATGATTCTTGCGGTGGCGTCCAGCGTTGGCGTGCGCCGCCTGCTTTCGCGTGAGAATATCTACACGCTGAAACTCGTGCGCCGTGGCCGCGGCATTCCAAAGGCGCGGCACGCGAACATGTTTCTTGTGCGCTTTGCCCGCGAAGTCATGGACCCCGACGTTTTGGTTTTACCGGGCGACGTAAGCTTCGATGCGTTTTTGCGGGAGCACACGGGCAAGGATCAGTTCAAGCATGTGGTTGTCACCCGGGCCGACAAACTCTACGGCGTCATTCGGGTAAATCTGGGCCTGCGGCGGGGGCTTGCTGGCGTGGATACAGGCGCAACGCTCGCCGATGTCGCCAATCGCAATTTCACCATCGTTGAGGAGGGCACCGTCGTCTACGACGTCATCGACCGTATGTGGCGCAAGAACTCCATCATGGCCGTGGTGCTCGGCGGCGATGGCGGCGCGCGCGATGAGAACGTGCGGGGCGTGATCACCAAAGAGCACGTCGCCGATTCAGTCGCGCACAGCATGAAGATCTACCCACGTTGAGTTTTCACGCGAGGATAGGAGTGCGATGAGATGGAAGTGCTTATCAGCGGCGCCGGCGTCGCGGGCCCGACGCTGACCTATTGGCTCAAGCGCTACGGCCACAACGTCACGCTCATAGAGCGCGCACCCCACCTTAGGACGGGCGGGTATCTCATAGATTTTTGGGGCGCAGGCTACGATGTCGCCGGGCGCATGGGCCTGTTGCAGGAGGTCGATGAACAGGGGTATCACGTCCGCGAGGTCCGCTTCGTCGGCAAGGAAGGGCGCCGAGTCGGCGGTTTCAAAGTCGCTTCGATCAACAGGTTGCTACACGGTCGTTTTGTCAGCTTACCGCGAGGCGATCTCGCAAGCGCCATTTTTTCGCGAAGCAGCAGCAGCAGCAGCAGCAGCAGCAGCAGCAGCAGCAGCAGCAGCAGCAGCAGCAGCAGCAGCAGAGGTCATGACCGCCTTCGACGATGAAGTGAGTGAAATCATTCCGCAGGGCCGATGCGTGCGTGTCAGATTCAAAAATATGGCGCCGCAGGATTTTGACTTCGTCGTCGGTGCGGGTGGTCTTCATTCCAAGGTGCGCAAGCTCGCGTTTGGTGCAGAAGAGTTGTTTACGCGTTACCTCGGATACAGAGTGGCCGTATTCGAAGCCCCAGATTACGAACCACGCGACGAGCTCGCCTATGTCAGCTATGGCCGGCCCGGTATTCAGGCATCGCGTTTTGCGCTCCGCAACGGCGCATCGTTGGTATTGCTGGTGATGGCTGATGAAGACTCTGCCTTGCCAACGACTTCAGAGGCGCAACGCGCCTATGTGCACAAGCGTTTCGAAGGCGCAGGTTGGGAATGCGATCGAATGCTTACCGCCCTTGATGCGCGCGAGGACTTCTATTTCGATGCAGTCTCGCAAATCGAGATGCCCGCCTGGAGTAAGGATCGCGTCGTACTGGTTGGCGACGCCGCCTTCTGTCCGTCTTTACTGGCCGGGGAGGGTTCATCGTTGGCGATGACCGCCGCGTACGTGTTGGCGGGTGAAGTGCATCGAGCAGGAAACGACATCAGCGCTGCATTCGCGCGCTACGAGCAGCGTCTGCGGCCGCTCATCGCGCGCAAACAAAAAGCTGCACGACAGTTTGCGCAGTCGTTCGCACCCCGCACTGAGACAGGGCTGGTCGTGCGGAACTGGGTGACGAAGGCGATGGCGATCCCGTGGGTCGCCGACATGGCGATCGGCGCAAGCTTGCGTGACGATTTTGAATTGCCTGACTATGCCTGAGCGGCGCTGCGACGGCGCCTGTTCGGCGCTATCTGCTACCTAGAGACGTTCTTGGCCAACACCGCCGCGATAATGATCGCGAAAGCAGCGAACCTCAGCAGATAGAGCCAACTGCGCTCCTCAAGCGGCAGTCCCAAGATGGTCACCAGCCCTTGGTTTATTGCTAGCAACAGAAACGCCGCCGCAAAGGCGACAAAGAGCATATCCTTTGTACGCACCCAAAAGCGCAGGAAGAAACAGGCGCCCACGGCAAATCCCATAGCGATTGCACCAGATGCAAAGTTAGCTAGTTCGGAGACCAGCACTATTCGGCCTCCCAGATGAAGCCGTAGATAAGAACCGACACCGCTGCGAGTGAGGCCGCGTACCTCAGCCAAAGCAAATCAATTGCTGGTCCTGTAATGACGATATCGGCAAACACCAAAAGATTGTTGATGGCGAGGAAGACGAAGCTGATCGCAGTCCACAGCAGAAGGCGTGTCCGCGTGCGCCTGTAAGCGCGCACCAACAGCCAGGCGCAGACGGCGCTGGTAAGCACGCACAGCGCATAAACCAGCGTCGGGAGCACGGTCATGTGTCCTTCTCCTTGAAACGAAAGGCGTCCGCGAGCCGCTGGACGCTGCTGTCGGGGTTGGAGATGATTGCGTCGACTACAGCCACGGGCCGCTCTCTGTAAGTCATCTCCAAGACGCCGCACAATTCCTGGAGCGCCGGCGAAGCTGGAGCAAAATGATACTGCCCATCTTCAGCAGCGATGAGACCAGCTGCCTCCAACTGCGGCAAGCATTTCGCGACCAAGCTCTCAGTGCCGCGCAATTCTCGTGCTGCCTCCTCGATGGTGAGGGTGCGAGGCGACGCGCGTCGCAGAAGCAACAGAAGCTCCAGCGCCCACACCGATTTGAAGGAGCCTCGGACAAAAGTGAGAAGCGGTGAGTTGAGCACGGGCTGGGGCGGGCTTCGTCAAATCCTGCAGATGGGAATGACTCCTGATGCGCCGCGGCGCAAATGGTTTTCCGGTGGCGATTGAACAAAAGTGAATGGAACCGGAAACGTCCTACGGTTCGCGCCAACAAGCGGAACCCATCGTTACGGAACGTTTTATGAAAACAATCCCACGCTGAATTAGCTACGAAGCGTTGGCTACTTGTTCGGCTCGCGCAGAAACATTTGATTGGCGGGCCCAAGCATGCCATCCGCGGCGCATGCCGATCGTCGTGCTTCTCGCTGTCGCCATGATCGTGGCAATCGTCACGCGGCGACTGCGGCTTCCATATACCGTGGGGCTGGTACTGGTCGGCGTGGCCATTGCGTTGGCCAAGGTGCATATCGGTGCGACGCTCACCCACGACTTTATTTTCTACGTCATTTTGCCACCGTTGCTGTTTGAGGCGGCGTTGGCGCTTCGCTGGCGTGACCTATGGGCGAACGCCGGTCTTTTGACCGTCCTCTCCACGTTTGGAACCATGATCGCCGCAGCGCTAGTGGCTTTGGGCGTCACGATTTTGTTGCATTGGCCATTGTCGGCGGCGCTTGTGTTCGGCGCGCTGATTGCAGCTACCGATCCCGTGGCCGTCATCGCCATGTTCAAGGACAACGGTGTCGCGGGTCGCCTACGTACGTTGCTGGAGGCCGAGAGCCTGTTCAACGACGCTGCGGCGGCGATCCTGTTTTCACTGGCTGTTGGCCTTGCGACGGAGAATGCCGGCCTCGACGCCAGAGCGTTGAGTGGGCATTTGCTGCTGGTCATTGCGGGCGGCGCTCTGATCGGCGCGGCGTGCGGAGGGTTCGCGCTCGTCGTAGCAGGCCGCACCAGCGAACATTCAATCGAGGTCGCGCTAACGGTGCTCGCGGCGTATGGGTCATTCCTCTTGGCCGAACACGTGGGCACGTCCGGTATTCTCGCGACCGTGGTCTCGGGCCTTGTCGTGGGAAACTTAGGGGTCTTCTCTGAACGAAGCGACATTACCAAAAAAGCCAGGGACTTTGCGTTGGAATTTTGGGAGTTCGCCGCGTTTCTCGCAAATTCCATAGTGTTCCCGTTGATTGGCGTGGCCATCGGCGCGACGGCGTTCGCGCAGGCAGCGGTGCTGGGTTTCGCCGTAGTCATAGTGCTCGTGCTGCTTGCGCGCGCGGCGACGATCTATCCGCTGAGCTTGGCGTTCGCGGCGACCCGTCAGAAGGTGCCGATGGCGCATCAGCATGTGTTGTGGTGGGGTGGTTTGCGAGGCGCGCTCGCGTTGGCGCTGGCGCTTTCACTTCCTGACGCAATGCCGTATCGCTCAGAAATAGTTGTGACCACATTCGCGGTGGTGGCGTTTTCTATTGTCGTGCAGGGGCTCACGATGCCGCTTCTGCTTCGGAAATCTGTCGTGCGCGAGGGTCAAGGGCAGGGCGCCCATTGATGCGCGCCGAGCTACCCATAGCGCCGCACCGTCCAATAGCGCCCCTGATCGTGGGCGCGTTCTATTCTCTGGCGAGCTTGATCTGCGTCACGGCCGGCGCCTCGCTTCTTCTGCCTCGCGGCGCGTTCGATTGGATGTGGGCGATCAAGCCTGCAGCCTATCGCCAACTCTTGGCAATGGCGCCCTGGTCTGGTCTCGGATTTTGCCTGCTGGCAGTGGCAATGACAGTGACTGCCATTGGGTGCTTTAAGCGCAAGCGCTGGGGCTGGGTGCTTTCGGTCGCGATTTTTGCCACTAACGGCCTAGCCGATGCCGCGCGCCTGTTGGCCGGTGAAGTCCTCGAAGGACTCATCGGGGTTATTGCAGCCGGCGCAATTGTGTATGTGCTTTCGCGCCCGAGGATCAGAAGCGCATTCGAGAAATGAAATTATCATGACAAGCGACCTTTGGGCCCTTGTGGCGGCGCTTCTGTTGGCGTCGGTCCAACTCGGGATCGCGAGCGTGCTCACATTGCGCCAAGCGGGCGACACATGGGTCCTGAGCTCGCGCGACACGCCGCACGAGGTGACGGGCATTGGCGGGCGTTTTGTGCGCGCTCACCGGAATTTGCTGGAAATATTCCCGCAGTTTTTGGCCGCGCTCTTTGTTGTGCATGCGGCGGAGGCGGTCGGCTCCATGGCGGCAGTCGGCGCGTGGATGTTTGTGGCGGCGCGTGTCTTGTACGTTCCGGCCTATGCCTTCGGCCCGCCTGGGCTTCGGCCTCTCTTCTGGCAGGCGGCGTGGGTGGGCATTCTGACAATCCTGGCCGACCTATTCTGGTGACGCTCAAGGTGATCGAGGGCGAACCCGCCAGGCAAGAGCGTCCCCACGGCTTAGTCAGCAGCATAGATGACCTCGTTGGTGTCTGGTTTCGGCGTGCGCTGTGAAAAGGCGGCGCTTTTCCAGCGGGTGTAAATCCCGCCCGGCAGACGCTCCAGCCGGAAGCAACCGGAGCAGGCATGGAGGAGACGAAATGTCTGAAGCCTTCGGATAGCGGTCACAACATTGGTGACCGTGCGAGTGTGCAGGCCGCAACGCGAGTGAACGCTGAGCAATCCTCGAAAAGGTCAATGTGCAGGCCGACCCGGCAGCCGAACCGGGGAAGGCTGACACGAACGGATGCACGAGCAAGACCACATCCGTTCGCTGCACCGGGGTACTGGCGGCAGCATGTACACAAGGAAAGCGCGCGCAACACGGGAAGCCCCAGTGCGTGATCAGCGATGATCAACAAGACGCCCGTGAGGGACAGGCCGGGCGCATTGGGGTGACGGAGAGGCTCGTAGTGCCGCTGAAGCCGGGTAATTCCGGTGGAGGGAAGGGACCTTAGTTCAAGACAGACGCACTAAGCGAAGAAGGACCCGGAGATTGGGCAACCTAGAAAACTCCAAATGGTGTCCGGCAATTGCAGATGGCGTCGCACGCGCAAAGCCATCGTGCGTGACGTCTTGTCCGAGAGCCGGATGCGGGAAATCCGCATGTCCGGTTCGATGAGGGGGATGTGGAAACGGAGATACGATCGAGCCAATAAGGCGCCGGCAAACGAAAGGGGCGGCAACAACCATGCTCGGTCTAACGCCACCGCGCCACATCCTGCTCTACGAACACGCGCCCTGAGAGCGGGGCATGGCTGTGCGACTAGATTGGCGCGGCCCTGACGCTCACGAATTCCTCCCGCGTTGGAGCCGTCTTGTTCGTCGGGGGCAAATATTATCTCGTTTTGATTGTGCCCTTATGGGAGACGCCTAATGTAATAATCGGGAGGGTTGCGTGCACATGTTTAGATACTTGAGCTTGGCCGTGATCATGCTGGTCATGACCACTTTACCCAACCTCGCGCGTGCCGAGCCATGGCCAGCGGCGGAGTCAGGCGACGCTCGTGGTTGCGTCATCCAAGTGTTTTGGGACGCCAACTATGGCGGCGAATCCTGGACCGTGTCGGATGAGACACCCTGGGTGGGGGATCATTGGAATGACCAAATCTCATCGGTGAAAGTCATTGCAGGCGTCTGGGACTTTTATTGGGATGCGCAATACCAAGGCGAAGTCTTCCACACCGGTCCCGGCGACTATTCCTACGTGGGTGATCACTGGAACGATCAAGTGAGTTCATTCCGTTGTGAGCAGCCGACCCGTATTGGAGAACGCTGGCGCGACAACGGCCACGCTGTCGGACACAAATGATAGGTGAATGCGAGGCGCGTGAGTGGCGCCGGTCCTCGGCCTCGCGGATTGGTCTAAGTCCGACTGACGATCTTACGGTTTCCGTGCGCGCCGATGTTCATCGGCGACTTATGCTCGATGCGTGCAAGCGCCAAGGTCTTCTTGGAGGCTGAACGCCGCCTCTTGCGATATCAACCTTCTAGTGCTGGCCCGGAGCCGACATTGCCGGACGTCTCCATTGGCGCTTCGCGAACTGCGGCTGGCTCGATTGGCGAAAGAAGAAGCTCAACTCGCGAAAGAGGCGGCGTCGACGCCGCCATATTATGCCCTAGCTTTGCTCCGTCCTTGAATGGCCTCGGAGTCGCTTAGTGAAGAACTTCATCTACGCCGCTCGACCTTTGATCACAGACTTTCTCGGCTCGATCTTCTTCGCCGTCCTGCTTGCGTTCAATGTCCAGGCGTCGGTGGCCGCCGGCATTGGGATCGCCGTAAGCATTGGCGTCATCTTGGTGCAGGTGGCGCTCCGGAGACCCTTGGCGGCTTTGCAGTGGGCGAGCCTCGCGCTGGTTCTGCTTGCGGGCGCGGCCACAATGCTCACCCACGATCCCCGATTCGTGATGATCAAGCCCACTCTGATCTATATCGTTTTGGGGCTTGTGATGCTGCGGCGAGGCTGGATGACACGCTACATTCCCCCCATAGCCGTCGGCCATATCGAGGATGTGGCAATTTGGTTTGGCTACATTTGGTCCGCGTTGATGTTCGCCACAGCCGCGGCCAATTTTGCGGTCGCCATGTGGTTCACATCATACTGGGTTGTCTTCGTGGGTATAGTTCCGATGGCCTCAAAGGCTCTGCTGTTTGCGATACAGTATGGGGCCAGCAGAACCATCGCGCGCCGCCGAATTCTTGCTCAGCGCGCTACCGCCAGCGAAGGCGTCACTCCTTCGCACGCGGTTGCCGGCGCCGCCCAATGACCAAGGCGCGCTCAAGTCCCTTGGGAATATCGATGCCAAACTCCGCCAACAGACCGCGGATCATATTCACCAGTTGCGTCCGCTGCTTGACCATGAGATCGCGCGTTCGATGCAATGACAGCGCCGCTTGCTGCTCGCGCGATTTGACTGCAACGAAGCGCATGGTTGGGCGCGTCACCGCCTCGCAGATCGCTTCCGCGTCGGCTGCATCGTTCTTGCCGCGCTTCACGTACGGCGTCACGTAAGCCGGCGGCATCAGGCGAACCTGGTGGCCCAGCTGCATGAACTCCCGCGCCCAATGGTGTGAGGTCCCGCACGCCTCCATGCCGACCAAGCACGGGGAAAGCTTTGAGAAGAACGGCAGCACCTGCGCCCGCCGTAACGCCTTGCGCACGAGGACATTTCCCGCGGCGTCGATGCCGTGAACTTGAAAAACGCTCTTGGCCAGATCCAGGCCGATTGTGCTAATCTCCATGGCGGATGGCTCCCTTTGCTCGTGGACGCTTTGACAGCAACCACACTTTGGCGCTTTGACGCCGGGAGCGGGAGCCATCCACCTCAACTGCCTTCGGCGCGAAGTCCAGCCGCCCACTGTGTGCAAGCGCGAATTCTGACATCTGAAAAGTCGAAGCCAGGGCGGGGCGCGGCCCGTTGCGGACAGTGGTTTGCCAGACCGGGGCTCAAGGATCGGCGACCTTAGGCTCGATCATTCAGATTTGCTTCTCATCTCCGGCGTGCGGCGCTTGCCGCTGGCTCGCCCGAGTTCTATCTTCTCCGTCACCGTAAGGGATGGAAGCCATGAGCTACGCTGTCGGCCCGGGCGATCTCGTTTTATGCGTCAATGTCGCCCCGAACCATGTCACGGGAGAGCCGGTGCCCCTCATCGCTGGCGAGAACTATCGTGTCTTGTCGGTAATGGAATTTGCTTGCCCGTGCGGGCGTTCCGACGCCTTGCTAGACGTCGGCGTTGACTTCGCTTGGTGCCAGACTTCGATTCCGGCTCCTGCCCAAGCCCAAATTCGAGACCAAGATGCGTCGCGTCTCCGCTCCGAAGGAGAAGGAGACGGTGCGATGAACAGTTGGCTAGAGATTGGGCGGTTCAGCCGAGAGCACGATTGACGCCTTTCGGCGCTTGCCGCTTCCGAGGCAACGCAAACGGTCGTGTGAGTCTAAATTAGCGCAAGCGCGAGGCGATCATCTGGATCTCAACGATGCCGTGATCGGCGAGTAGGCCGGTGGTTCCTATCGCGGTCCGAGCCGGATAGGGCGCCCGCATGAATTCATCCTTCACCGAGCCGAACACCTCGAATTGCTCATCGCGCGTACCGCTGAAATTGGGTCCGCTCCAAACGTGAAAGCTGTTGATCATGACGACGTTGGCGAAGGTCAGCCGAAATGCTGCGAGATCGGCCGCGATGCGCGTGAGGGGAGGGCCACCTCGCCTCCCGGCGTGAGAATGCGCTCCTGAGCAAAAGCGCGGCCGGACAAAGCGGCCAAGAACGTGCCTAGGGCAAAGCGTCTAGTGCGCAACATTGTTCCTCCATGATTGATGGTCCCAGGGAGAAGACGAAAGCGTCTCCGCCACTCTGAATCCAATGTCGCCAATGCAAAAATCGGCGCGGTCGCTGCGCGGCTCGCTGAACGCGCCATGTCTGGCGGGTGAAACCAACTGCCGCCGCGAATGACACGAAGGTCGCACGCGGCCGTCGCGTTCGCATCGCCGTTGGTCGGCGCGCCTGCATAGCCATCGCTGTATGCAGCCATCGATCGCGCCCAGCGACAAACGGCGCACAGCACTGATCAGCGCCGGTATTGGCCCGGTCGTGCGAGGTCGTGTCCCCGGGCGTGCTGTAGGAGCTGAAGCCCGTCGGGACGAGGTGGTCATCGAGAATCATCGGAAGGTCAGGTCGTTGACACCAATGACTTGATCCAAGGAATCACCGATGGCCGACGAAATGATGAACCTGCGTTCGCTGCTCGAACAGTCCCCCGATGCTGATTGCCTTCGCGAGATGATCGGCTTTGCGGCGCAGCGACTGATGGATCTCGAAGTGCAAGGACTGACCGGCGCCGAACAGGGCGAGCGTAGTCCAGAGCGGATCAATCGACGCAACGGCTCCCGCGACCGGGTGTGGGAGACGCGCGCCGGCGCCGTCGACTGTTTGAGATGAGCATGGTCATCTGCGAACTTGCTCCAATCGTCATCGTCGTGAGGCGGAAACGCCCCGCCAAGCGTCAGGCGGGTATAGGTCCGGCCGCATTGTGACAGGTCGATTGAAGCTGCGCGGCCGCGTTCATCCAGATAAGTCACAGCAATCGGCGTGATCCGGTCGATCTTCGCCATGCCGTCGCCAATGCGCACGCGCTCGACGCCGGTAAAATTATAGAATCTCTCTACTTCGCCCCTTTCTCGCATTGGGCCGGCATTTCTCGGCCGAGCAGAGGTCTAGTCAACTGCCAACAAGGTGAAGCGCGCCTTTCGGCGAGAACCAGCCGTCCACGGTCTGCACGCGCGATGGGTCGCAGGCGAACTCTAGCCGTCGCGTTTCATCCGCTCACGACGGGCGACTTCGCGTCCGCTGGGGGCATCGAGCGCGGTGTCGCCAATCTTGATCTCACCGCTGCGTTCATAGTGGCCAATGACAATGCCCGTCGACGAAATGCGCGAACTCGTGAGCTTGAAAGAATGCGGCGTCGAGCCGTCCGCGAACAATTTCTTGCCGCCGCCGAGCACAACTGGGACCGTGAAGATGCTCATTGCGTCGACCAGATCGTCGGCCAGCAACGCATGCACAAGTTCGGTGCTTCCCTGGGTGACGAGGTTCGGGCCATCCTCCTCGCGTAAGCGCTTGACCTCAGCAATGTTTCGGAGGAGCACCGAGCCCGCCCAGCTCGTATCGATCTCGCCCGAGCGCGAAACCACGTACTTGTTGATGTCCTTGAATAGCTTGGCGATGCGCCCAGCGGGTGCGGCTTCGTCGTAATAGGGCCAGTATGCCGCGAAAATCTCATATGTCTTGCGCCCGAGCAGGAGATCGCACTTCTCCTTGAAGACGCGGTCAATCTCTTCTCCAAACACCTGATCGAAATAAGGCATCACCCACCCGCCGAATTTGAAGCCTTTGGTGGGGTCCTCCCAAGGCCCACCGGGAGCCTGCATGATTCCATCCATGGAAACCTGGGCGCCGACAATGATCCTCCGCATTGTTCACACTCCTTGATCTCATGCTGTGACGAACGGGCCGCGTCCGACAGGGAACACTACCAACATCCTGGCGAGTGGTGAGATCCGGCGACATCGACCGTGGGATCCAATATTATCAACGTCCCGAACTGAGCGATGCCGCCACTCGTAGAATATGAGATGCAGAGCGCAGTGGCGATGGCGGCGGAGGAGCCATGAAGCCGACGAAACCTAGGAAGACAGCAAAGACGTATGAACGTCCGACGGCCAAAGTGTCGCGTCTCAAACGCGGCAAGGTCTTATCTGTTTCTGAGCGGGACGCCTTCGTGGCCTCGCGCCCTGACCTCAAGAAGCCCAGTTAGCCAAAGCGCTGAATGTCGGGTCCCGGCGAAGAAGCGCCGGTGTGCGCGTGTAGGGACCTGAACGGCGGGTGGGCGGCCGAATGCAGCGCTCGAGTCGGTAGCGCGGTGAAGGCTCGGCTCGTTCGGTGGTCAATGCGGCGTCGGCAGCGCACAATAATGCAGTGTGACAGCGCCGGCGCGGCCGGCGTGGCGGCCCGCCAGGGCGTGGTCTTCCGAAAACGGAGTTGTGCCTTCGTGCAGTTCCACCGCCACTCTCGGAAGACCGGGCGCTCAGTGTCATATTGGAAATCCGCGTTACCAAGGCAGCGCGTCGCGGTGACCGAGTGTTCGTCATCATCTGAGCCGATGTCGACTTGGGCGGTGGTGCCGTCCTCGCTTGCAATGCTCACGTCGTAATGCGCCGTCCATGGCGATCCCACCATGGTGCAGCCGTTGGCGGAATGATAGGTGACTGTGCCGTGGCCCCAGCCAAACGCGACGAAGCGGCCGTCACCTTGCGGGGCGATGCGCGTCAACTCAGCTTCGCCATAGGCGGAGAGGGTATCGCCGCCGTGAGTCTCAGCCTCCCAGGAAATGCGGCAAGGAATGCCCATTGTTTGCGGTTGCGGAGCAATGTGGATCTGCGCCCGCGCGGGCGCGAATAGGACGGCGACAACGACCGTTGCCGCCGCGACCGTCGTGGCGAGCAGGATAGGGGTGAGCTTCATGGGCGCCTCCCAAAGCGCGCCCCCAGCGGCAGCACAGCATATCAGCCGCCTCCGAGCGCACCAATCGAGAACTGGACGCTGACTCCTAATACGGGAGACGCCGTCTCCGGCGAGATCGCGCCGACACGCCAATATGCGTCGGTGACAGCCGTATTGGGATTGGCGAGACGCTTCGCCAGGATTTGACTCCGTCGGTCAATGCATTGGGGCCGGACTACCATCGGACCAATGCGTCACCGGCACCATGATCACACTGATCGCCTCGGACAACTCCTGGAATTGCGGATTGAGCATGGGCGGCGAACCAGGAAGATCCGCACCCCAATTCGCGCCCGCAGCGCGTGGGAAATAGAACATTAGATGCGGGACCCAATTGTGGGCGTCATCGTTGAGATAGCCTTGTTTCGACATCATGTAGGTCATCGCGCCGGCTTCGAGCGGCGGCAGCGTGTGACGCTCGATGCCGTCAGCGATCGCAGCAGCTATCTCGGCTTTGGACCGGCTCGCCAGCACCAATTCCGTGCGGCGGATGGTGTAAGGCAGGATGGACCGTACAGCGGGCGGATTGAAGCAGAGCGGCCCACGCATGCGCTGATTCCAGAATTGCGGAAAATCGTATTGGGCCATCCAGCTGCGTTCCACCGCACAGACGAAACCGTTGGTTCCCTCGATCGCTGTTTCATAGCCGTGACGCGTCAACACCAAAATAGTCGCGTGGTCGGCGATGGCTGGCGGAGCTGCGCTCTTCGCTAGTGCGACTTCTGCGGGCCGGTCCATTAGGTACTGTTCGATCGGCGCCATTGCGGAATAATTTTGCGCTTGCGCAGCGCACGTGGAGAGCAAGACTGCGCCGAAAATGGCCGCGCTCCCGAGGGCTGTCCATGTCATTCGCGATCCCCTTGTCTGCAGCGCCGCGGTGCGGGCCTTGGATGCAAGACGAACGAGATGAGCCCGAGCCGACACGGTTGACCAATGGTTTTTGGGTTTGATGCAAATGGACGGCCTTCGCCAGGGTGGGCGGGGCCGGGAGCGGAGGCGAGAACTGGCGGCCTGATATTAGATGCGCCGACCGGAGCCTCTCGGTAATTGGGCTTCTGGCGCAGGTTTGCGGGCCGCAGGTCAAGGGCCTATACAAAGGCTGGCCAGATGCCGCACTTAAAGGAACTGAAGACACTCATTGGGGATGCGTTTGGATGAGCAGGATGAGCGCTTCTTGCCACTGCGGCGCTGTCCGCTTCGAGGTGGAGGAGCCCGAGTGGGTGCTCGATTGCAATTGCTCGCATTGCCGGCTCTATGGCGGCCTTTGGGCCTATTATCCGCAGCGGGACGTCCACTTTGCCGCGCCGCCGGACACGTTCATCTACATGTGGGGCGATCGCGCGTTGGAGTTTCACCATTGCCGCACTTGCGGATGCGCCACCCACTCCACCGAGGTTGGAAACGACGACGCTGAACGAATCGCCGTCAATGCACGGCTGATGCGTGGGCTTGACCCCAAGCGTGTGCGACTTGTGCAAAAAAACAACGGCAATGACGGCGTGTTTTGGACGAAATCCGAAGCGCCGATCCTGCCCAGTCACGATGCCTAGATTGGCGGCGCAAAGTGATGCGGGATGCTCACCGAGCGGCGTCGGCGGCTAGGAAGTGAAGTGGCGACTGCGTCCCCAACGCCGTAGCCAATAAGCGCCGCCGGCGAGGCCCGGCCGCTTGTGAATAGTTAAAGGGGGACCGCTTGGCGTCCGAGGCGGACAATCGATCCAACTTCAACTACACCAATCATCCGCCTACCTCATGGGGGACCTATGTCGCGTCGCATTCAGGGCACGGTTGCCGAATTCGTGATTGCCAAGACGCGAGACAACGACGTGGACGTCCGGCGCATCGTCATGGACACAAAGCCGGGGCGGCGCGTCGTGCTCAGCAACACGTCCGCGTCGCATCAAGTCGCAGCGCTGATACAACCAGGCATACAGGCGACCCTTTATGTAGGCGGCCCTTATTTGTTTCTCTTGCCGAGTCAGATTTTCGGAACGCGCACCGCGTCGGGCGAAGCATTTCACGCGCCGCGGGCAATATTGTGGATTCCCGGCGCGCTCTTGATCCTTATGATCGCCGTTCCATTGGCGATGTTGCCGATCACCTTGCTGTTGTTCCCGATCCTGGTGCTCGCGTCGATTTGGATGATCTTGATTTCGTGGAGCGGAATGGGCGCTCGGGCTCGCTTCAAGCGCGACGGCCGGCGGCTAGCGAAAGGGTAGGTTCAGCGCGCGGGATCACCCTAGCAGGCGTCTGGAATCGGCGATCGCGCAGCGCCACGCAGAGCGTAACCAGCGTGGAGTGATGCAACACGGAAGGGCTGGCCGTGTCAGCGACGCTAATATGCAACTCGTGGAGTCAGGAACGTGGGCAATTTGGCTGAAGGGATTGCGTCAACCCGACGATTTGAGCTCGGACGAGATTGATCAATTCACCCTGCTTTGTCGTTTCTCATTTATCAGCGCCGAAGACTCGGTTCTTCAATACCAGGCGGGATTGCTTGATGAACGGCCCTACAAGAGTTACGTCGCGGGGGTCAAAGCCCTCATGGCTAATTCACCTGCAATGCGCGCCGCCTGGCGAATGTTGGCGAATAGCTTTGGGCCGGAGCTCAATGCATTCATGGACGAGGCTCTTCGTGAGCCCGCAATGGCCAGTCCCCCGGATTGGCGCAATACGTGGCGCGATATGTTGGGGCGGGAAAAGGAAGCGCTACGCGTCCTTAGTCATGAGGCGATGCGGACAACTTCCGACCGACTGGATTAGGCGAACACTGACCCCCTGGGGGCGACTGCGAGGAGGGTGCGGTGTGGGCCTTAGAGCTGACACTCAATTTCGGCATCGCCGCAATAGGCGGTTCGCGGTCCAAAGCACGGGCGCCCCCAGCACCTGCGCGAACGCTGCATTACTTGATTGCGATCAAAGATGACGCCCATTCGATGGTTCACTCTGCTGCGGGCGCGTTCTCTTGAACCTACTTAGGCGAGAGGCGGCCTCTGTTTTGCGAAGTGAGAAGTTAGAATTTTGTCGCCATGAAACTCATTGAGTTCGAACACAACGCTGCGATGTTGGACGCGCGTCAAAAGACGCTTGTGAATCCCAATCAGGTCGTTGCAGTCTATGATCCGTTCCCGGGAGGCAAAGGAACGCACATCGAACTGGCCGATGGACGCATCCTGTCTGGCGTGTCGCTGAGCGTGGAAGACGTGCGCAAGGCGCTCGAGTAAGAGGCCTCGGACGAATTTGCATTTCCGGTAATTTCAGGGGGCTGCGCGTACGCAAGTGCGAGCGGCCGCACGGGCGGCGGAACGCAGAACTCTCGGAAAATCCGCGCCGGCGCCCGTGCGGGCCCATCTCAGACATTTTGACAGCCGCTCTCGGAGATGAACGCCACGACCGGCTAGGCGGCTAGAAACTCAAGCCCATATTTCGCAGCGATAGCCTTGGCCTCGTCCGAGGCATTGCGGGTAGGGCTGCCGGTGTCGAGCGCCGATACCTCAGCAATCATCGCGTCGAATATCCCGCCGGGCGAACCAATGATTATTTGTCTACCGATATCGGGGCCGGTGCTCACGAAGCCGTGCGGCGTTCCTCTTGGCACGAATACCGTATCTCCTGGGCCCAGCTTCAGCAATTCGCCGTCAAGGCGGAAATCGTAGCGACCTTCGCAGATTATAAACGTCTCGTTGTAGCTGGTGTGCCGGTGATAACCAGCGCCTGAATCGGGCGGCTCAATGGCTTCGCAGACGGTGTAAGCATTCCAATCAGCGCTGGCCGTCGTCTTAAACGTCATCGTCATTCGACCGATACGATAGGTCGCGCCTTCACCGGGCTCGAAGCGTCTGGGCGTCGAAGAGCTTTCCAATACTCCCTCCATTCGTCTTTCCGGCGCGACCGCTGCGTGCCGTGACGGCGTGCGTTTCGCGAAGGATTGGCGTTAACGGCCGTGCGAACGAAGCCATTCGTCCAGTTCCGGCAACTTGTTGGCGCGAACTTGCAGCCGCTGTTGCAGGGCCAAATAGGCCTGCTCAGGATTGCGGCGCACGTCGCGCGGCACGCTTGTGTCGATATAACTGCGCAGCGCCGCCAGCGATGAGGATCGTTGGCCGCGGCAACCAGGCTCGGCGTGAATTGCACACGCTGCAACGGATCGAGCCGAGCGGCAAGCTCCGCTTGATGCGCTTGGGCGAAACGCCAGGCGAGATCAGCATGGCGAAGCGCCACAGTCTGGATCATCCGTGGGCCGAGCGAGGCCGTGAGGTCGGGATCAAAGGCGTGATCAAGGGCGCGCTGCGCTTGCGTTGCGTCTTCGGCTTGCGAAAGCGCGATGTAATACATCGTCTTGCCCACAGTTGATGTTGTCGCTTGGCCGCGCTCCAGCAGATTGTCGAATGTTGCAGCATCCTCAGCGCCGCCAATGACGTTTAGAACGGTCTCGCGAATTGCGCCGGGCAAATCATCGGCGGCAAAGCGGCGGCGCGCTTCAGATATAACATCTGCATCGCCGAGGCCGCCCAGAGCCAGAATCAAATGCTCGCGCAATATCGCCACATTTTCGTTTTCGCTAGCTTGGCGGTCCCATCCCACCCGTTGGAACACACCTCGCAACAGGCCGCGCGCGAAGGCGTCGTAGCGATCGGCGTTGGGCCGTCCCCGGTAAAGGGTGGCGGTCCCGCTAAGATAGTCGGCGATTGTTTCCCACACCACAGGATCGGCGGTTACAGGCGTATGGCGTGCGAACTCAAAGACGTCCGTGTATGCGCCGAGTTCTGTCTCGCCGATGGCGCGGCAATCGGCGAGCAGACCGTATTGGTCCATCGCGCCTAGCTGCGGGAACGCTTGCGCCAATTGCCCCAGCGCCGGACGCAAATACGATACGCGGTAATAATTTGTTTGGTTTGGATTGACGAGGTAAGGGCCGCAGCCGTGCAACGTCAGACGTGCAATGCCCGCGTCGTTGGTGACGCCGCTAACGACCGCTTGGCTATTCAAAACTCGAGCGGCGACGGGAACATGCCAAAGCTCAGGAATCTGCGAAGCCCGATCAACGCCGAAGCGTCCTTGCCTCAGGGTGATTGTGCGCGTCCCGTTGCGGCATTGGCCAGGTTCAATGCTGATGAGCGGAACCCCCGGCTGATGCGTGAACTCGTCTGCAATCTGACGCATCGGGAGGGAAGAGGCGTGCTCTATAGCGTCCCAAAGATCCGCCGTGCGGGCGTTGCCATGGTTGTGCGCGATCATGTAGGCGCGCACGCCCGCCCGGAAGTTATCAGCTCCCACATAGGTTTCGATCATCCGGATAACGGCCGCACCCTTGCGATAGGTGATGTTGTCGAAGGCTTCGTTGGCTTGGTCGACAGTATCGATGCGCTGCACGATCGGATGGGTTGTCGCCCGAGCATCTTGCACCATTGCGCCCTGGCGGCCGTTTTGGGCGCGAAGCCAAGCATTCCATGCAGGATGAAAGTGCTCCTCGGCGTGGCTAGCCATCCACGTTGCGAAGCCTTCGTTCAACCAGACGTCGTCCCACCAGGCCATGGTGACGAGGTCGCCAAACCATTGATGCGCCATCTCGTGTGCGATAACGCCAAACACGCCCTGACGGTCTCTCTCGGAAGACATCGCTGGGTTGATGAGCAGCGCCCGCTCAAAATAGAAGATCGCGCCCCAGTTCTCCATCGCGCCGAAGCCGCCCCCGCCTGGGCCTGCGATCAAATCGAGTTTCGGCAGCGGAAATCGCGTTCCGAAATAGTCATTGTAATAGGGAAGGATTTGCGCCGCGCTCTGCAACGCGAAGCGACCGCTTTCCGTATCGCCGCGCTTGACGATGACGCCGACGTCGACGCCGTCCACGACCTGATGGATTCGCTCGAAATCGCCAACCCCCACGAACATGAGATACGAGGACATGCGTGGCGTCGGCTGGAAATGCACGCGCTGGACGCCGTCCGGCAGAGCATCGGTGCTCGCAACCGGCATGTTGGAAATGACCATGCGATTTTCCGGCGCATCGACATTTATCTGGAACACCGCTTTTAGGAGAGGCTCATCGAAGCTCGGAACAAACCGGCGCGCGTCAGAGGCTTCGAATTGCGTGTAGAGAGCGCGCTCGCGGCCGCCACTGGCGTCATAGTCGACCGCAAACATGCCTTGAGCAGCGCGATAAATGTGGCCGCGATAAGCAATATTGATCACGTGATCGCCAACGGCGATCTGGTGGTTAAACGACAAGTGCGCGGTTTGGGTCGGTGGGTCGAACGCGACCTGTGGCGCGGTATGATCGCCGTCAATATCGACGTGATCGAACGTTAAGTCGAGCGCATTGAGGACGACCTCGTGCGTCGGGCGGTTGAGGTGGATCGTGATGGCGACGGCGCCGGAAAGAGTGAGGCGCTGGGGATCGGGCGTGACCGTGATGACGTATTGGGTAGGAACGATATCGGTCGAGAGATGGCCAGGGGTCAGCGCCGGCGCTGGCTGCGCGGATGCCGAAATTGCTGCGCTGCAAAGGAAGATTGCGACGGTCGCCAGAACGCTTTTCATGCTGAATCCCCCCGTCCTCATCGGCCGCAACCACACCCTGGCGAGCCTCGGAAATCAAGTCCGGGCAGTTCAACAGCAACGGACCGAAGGTTTCGGCCAGCCGCTAGTCTCTTACTCCGCCGCCATTGTGATCGGCGCGGTTTGCGGGCCGCGGATGAGTTTGCCGGGATGAACACCGAGATATGCGCCATCGCGGAAGGTCACTTGGCCGGATTTGATGGTGTAGACGTAGCCGTCGGCTTTTTGCAGGAGGCGCTTGCCGCCGGCGGGCAGATCGAACGCGAGCCAGGGCCTGCTGAGTTTGATCTTGTCAAAATCGATGATGTTGATGTCGGCGAGATGGCCGGGCGCTAGTAGGCCGCGATCACTTAAGCCGTAGAGTAAAGCGGTGTCGCGGCACTGACGCTTGACGGCGTGTTCGAGGCTGATGCGGCCGCGCGCGCGATCGCGCACCCAATGTTGCAGCATGAATGTGGGCGAGGCGGCGTCGCAGATGGTGCCGCAATGGGCGCCGCCGTCGGAGAGTGAGTTCACGGTATCGTCGGCGTGCTGCAACGCTTCGAGG
This sequence comes from uncultured Pseudomonadota bacterium, assembly GCA_963847165.1. Classification (GTDB taxonomy): domain Bacteria; phylum Pseudomonadota; class Alphaproteobacteria; order Caulobacterales; family Aquidulcibacteraceae; genus Vitreimonas. Next base: position 63,623 of record CAWJYY010000019.1, on the reverse strand, counting down.
AAATCAAGGTTGCCGTCGGCGTAGTTGAGGATCGGGAAGTAGATGAAGCCCTTGCCCTCATCGCGCATCAGCAAGTCGTAGGCGTATTCCTCGCCGCTGACGCCGGCCGCGGCCGCGCGCGCCAGAATGGTGTCTGACTGCTTCGGTTCGTAATTGAAGTCGGGCGCCATCTCGTATTGCATGAACCAGCCGCCGGCGACGATCTGGATCAAACCGATCAGATCGCTTTCCGGGAATTGGTTTGGCTCGGTTATCATGCGGTGCTTGAAGGCGGGATCCTTCAGGTGCGCGAACTGCTCGCCCCACGGCTTATGCATGATTTCGAGCCATGCGGGGCGGAAGCGAAACGGATGTACTGTGCCGCGCCAGGCCATGATGATGCCGGTGGCTCTCAGTGCGATCTGCGCGACGATGTTGGCGCCTTTGGCGTTCTGCTCTCGCATTTCACGGATCTGCTCGGCGAGCGGCAGCTCCTTGGCGATCGATTGCAGCGCGGAAAAGGTGACGGGGAGCTTGGTCTCGCGTGAGAGCTCTCCCATCCAGGTGAACTCGTCCCATTCGCGCTTCAGATCCGATGTCATCTCGAACACGCCGTAGCCGACGCGACCCATGGCGCGGCCTATGCCGACCAATTCTTCCTTGGTTGCGGACGTGCCTGGCACGAGTTCGCCATCGATGGATTTGTGCAAAATGGTGCGTGAGGTGGAGAAGCCGAGCGCTCCCGCGCGCAAACCGTCCTCCACGATCTTCGACATTCGCTCGATTTCGTGTTCCGTCGGCCCATCGTTGCGGGCCCCGCGTTCGTCCATCACATAAGCGCGCACGGCGCCGTGCGGGACATGCGTTCCGACATCGATAGTGCGCGGCAAGCGCTCGAGTTCGTCGAGATATTCGGGAAAGCTTTCCCAGTTCCAGGTGAGGCCTTCAGCGAGTGCTGTGCCGGGAATGTCCTCGACGCCCTCCATCAGGCCGATGAGCCAATCGTGCCTGTCGGGCTTGGCGGGCGCGAAGCCGACGCCGCAATTTCCCATCACTACCGTTGTAATGCCGTGCCAGGACGACGGCGCCATTTCCTGATCCCAGGTGGCTTGGCCATCATAATGGGTGTGCACATCGACCCAGCCGGGTGCGACGATCTTGCCGCGCGCGTCGAGTTCTTGTTTGCCGGGACCGAGATTGCGGCCGATGGCGCTGATGAGGTCGCCATCTATGGCGACGTCGGCTTCGAAGCGCGGCTTGCCCGTACCGTCCACCAAAGTGCCGCCGCGAATGACTAAATCGTGCACCGTCATTGCTCCCGCCTCGTCGTTCCTCCGCGCAGGGTAGCAAGAATTGGCCGTGTTGGAAGCAGGGGACGCTTAGCGACCGCATCCGGCCAGAACTAGCCACGCGGCCGAGGCGCAGACCGGCGGGGCTGATATTTCAAACCCGCCGATCCACGGCTGCGCTCAGTCTAGCCGCACTTTGAGTATCCGCACCCGAGGCACTTGTCGCAACCTTCGGCGCGGATGAGCGTCCCCGCGCCGCACTTGGGACAGCTCCGTGGTTTCGTCTGGGCGACGGCGCCTTCACGCACATCAGGCTTTGTCCCATCGCGGTCGAGATGACGTTGGATGACGTCGCCAATGGCGGCGAGCAAGGAGGGGACATAACGCCCGCCCAACCAAGCGCCGCCGCGCGGATCAAACACCGCCTTGAGTTCTTCGGCGACAAAGGAAACATCGCCACCGCGCCGGAACACGGCGGAGATCATCCGTGTCAACGCCAGCGTCCAGGCGTAATGCTCCATATTCTTGGAGTTGATGAAAATTTCGAACGGCCGCCGCCTACCGTCTTCCTCGATGTCGTTGATCGTCACGTAGAGAGCGTGCTCGCTCTCGGGCCATTTGATCTTGTAGGTCGAACCGATCAGCGCTTCCGGCCGCGGGATCAGAGCGGGCATTTTGAGCGCCGGCGCAATTGTCGCCGCGCTTTCGGGTTCATCGACTGACAGGATTGATCCTGTCACCGCATTCGGCCGGTAGGTCGTGCAGCCTTTGCAGCCAAGATCGAACGCGCGCGCATAGACATCGGCGAACTCTTCAAACGAAATGTCCTGTGGGCAATTAATGGTCTTAGAGATTGAACTGTCGATGTAGCTCTGAGCGACAGCTTGCATGGTGAGATGATCAATCGGCGCTAGCGTCTGCGCGCTGACGAAGCTGTGCTCGGGCGGTGCTGCTTCGCCTTTCAACCGCTTCCATACTCCCAGCGCATAATCCTGGACGGCTTCTTCCACGAATGAATTGTCGGGCTGACGCACGCGTCGGTTGTAGCTGAACGCGAAGACCGGTTCGATTCCCGAGGAGGCATTGTCGGCCAGAAGCGAGATTGTGCCTGTCGGCGCGATGGTGGTCAGGCAGCCGTTGCGCAGGCCGTGTTCGGCGATCAGCGCCCGGGTGGCGGCATCGAGCGAGGCCGGCATGGGCTGGTCGAGGATGGCTTTGTCATAGGCGGGAAAAGCTCCCTTCTCCGCGGCAAGCTCGGCGGAGGCGCGATAGGCGGCGGTGCGGATTGTGTCGAGCCATTGACGGGTGAGCGCCACCGCATCGGGCGCGCCGTAGCGAGCATTGCAAAAAATGAGCGCGTCGGCGAGGCCGGTTATGCCGAGACCAATGCGCCGCTTAGCCTTGGCCTCCTCTTCCTGCTCCGACAGGGGATAACGCGAGACGCCAATCACATTGTCGAGGAAGCGCACCGCCGTGGCTGTCAGGTCGGCGAGCCTCGCCTCATCGATGTGCGCGCTTGGCGCAAACGGATCGTCCACCAGCCGCGCCAGATTGATCGAGCCGAGCAGGCACGCGCCATAAGGCGGCAGCGGTTGCTCTCCGCACGGATTGGTGGCGGCGATCGCTTCACAATAGGCGAGATTGTTTGCCGCGTTGACGCGGTCGACGAAAATGACCCCCGGTTCAGCCACATCGTATGTCGCCCGCATGAGGCGCGCCCAAAGATCGCGCGCCCGCACGGTGCGGTGGATTTCGCCGTTGAACTGTAGCGGCCAGTCCTGATCCGCCGCCAGGGCGGCCATGAAGGCATTGGTCACGAGTGCTGAGACATTGAAGTTGCGGAGCCGCACCGCATCGCGCTTGGCTTCGATGAAGGCTTCAATGTCGGGATGATCGATGCGTAGGCAGGCCATCATGGCGCCCCGTCGCTGGCCCGCCGACATCACGGTTCGGCACATGGCGTCCCAGGCGTCCATAAACGAAAGTGGTCCCGACGCCTTGGCGCCAACGCCGCGCACTGGCGCGCCAGCGGGTCGGATGGTTGAGAAGTCCATTCCAACGCCGCCGCCTTGCTGCATTGTCAGCGCGGCCTCGCGCAGATGCTCGAAGATGCCATCGAGGTTGTCTGGGATGGCGCCCATGACGAAGCAGTTGAACAGCGTGACGGTGCGCCCGGTGCCGGCGCCGGCGATAATCCTTCCCGCCGGCAGGAATTTGAAATCCTTCAGGGCGTCCTCAAACTTTTCTCGCCAATGCCGGCGTCCTCGACCCGGTTCAGCCTCGGCAACGGCTGCGGCGACACGCGACCATGTTGCGTGAACATCGTCATCGCCTTCGCCTCCTTCGTTCAGGAAGCGGTACTTGGCGTTCCAAATCTCAGCGGAAATGGCGGCGTCGAAGGGCATTTCCCTCTCCACATGCGCATTGGTTGTGAACGCCCAGTCTGCGCGAGTCGCACATAATGGAGAGGTAAATAGACTGGCCCCGCGACAACTGATCGCGGAATTTGATTTGGATCAATTTCGCATATGCGAGCATTCTGGTAGGCGGCGAGGTCCGGGTTTTCCAGTCTGGACTGGCATCGTCCTCAACTAGACCGCCATGGAGTGGCGCGCCGCCGCTTGTTGCGCGTAGGCGTCGAACGCCATCGCCGCCACGCGGCAGAAGGGGCGCGCCGCATCACTCAGTACGACGCGATCACCATCGATGCGCGCCAGGCCGTCAACGAGCATGGGAGCAAGCGCGCTCAGTTCGTCCGCGCACGCGTCAGGTCCGCCGAGCGGCGCGAGGTCGGCCGCAAAATCGCACATGATCTGCTCGATCAGCCGCCGCCGAAGGCGATCCTCGCTCGACAATGCGTGGCCGCGCGCGGTCGCGAAACAGCCAACAGCGATCGCGCTCGCCCAAGCGCCTGGCTCCGAGATGTTCTGCGCATAGCCTTGCGGCAGCGTGGAGATTGCGGAGGGACCGAGCCCGACGATCGCCGTCGCGGTCGTGGTCACGTAACCTTGGAATGACCGCCGCAAGTCGCCGCGCGCAGCGGCGATGGCGAGTTCGTCATCGGGTCGCGCAAAGTGATCGAGGCCGATGGCGATGTAGCCTAGCGCCTCCAATTCCTCGCGCGCGGTCTCGGCTTGAGCGAAGCGGGCCGCCGGTCCCGGCAAAGCCGCTTCCGGAATGAGACGCTGGCGCTTCTTGAACCAGGGCACGTGTGCATAGCCAAACAGCGCAATGCGGTTGGGCCGCATGGCCGCCGCGACGCGCACGGAGTGGCGGACTTCGTCCAAGCCCTGATGCGGCAGGCCATACATGAGATCCATGTTGATTTCGGCGATGCCGGCATCGCGCAAAATGTCGACGGCGCATCCTACCGTTTCGATCAGCTGAACGCGGCCGATGGCCTGCTGTACGCGCTCGTTGAGGTCCTGCACGCCGAGCGACACGCGATTAACGCCGGCTTTGGCGTAGGCTTTCGCTTTGGCGCCATCCAAATAGCGCGGATCGATCTCGATGGCGTGGTGGGCCACGGCGCTTGTATCGAAATGTTGCGCGATTGTCTCGACAATGCGTGTGAACTGCTCGGGCTCCAAGATATTCGGCGTGCCGCCTCCCCAGTGCACCTCGACGACGCGTTGGCCCTGAAGCGCCGCAGAAACCAATTCAAGTTCCCATGAAAGCGTGTCGAGGAAGTCTAGGACTGGCTCCTCGCGACGAGCCGCATAGGTGTTGCAGCCGCAATACCAGCAGAGTTGACGGCAATACGGCACATGAAGATAGAGAGAAAGCGTGTCTGTGCTGGGAAGTTCGGCGAGCCAATGGCGCACAAGCTCGGCATTTACCAGCGACGTGAAGTGCGGTGCGGTGGGATAGCTTGTGTATCGCGGCGCTTGGCGCTCGGCGTAAATGAGCAGGCGGGAGTCCATGCGCCAGTGTTAGAAAAGGCCGCAACCTAGTGATTGATCCTTATCAAAAGGGGCGCAAACCCACTTGAATTATTCCGCGGATGCACCCCCGGCACGCCATTCCCAAGACCTCGGCCCTCGCCGGTCGCAGGCTCTGTCGCGGGTCGGGCTTCCGCCCGGTCGTTGTGTTCGCTCAAAGATGGCGCGAGACTGGTCTTGGTTCACTTGCTGTGGCGTGCATCGAATAGGACAGGGGCGACATGATTGCGGCTCCGCCGAGCATAGAACGTCTGGCTGAACTCGCCCCGCTTCTCGCGAGAGGCGGTGTTGACGTGGCGTCGGTGCGGCCGATCTCCGGCGGCGCCAGTCAGGAACTCTGGTCGGTGCTGGTCCGTACGGCTTCGGGAGAAGCGTCGGTCGTGCTGCGCCGCACGCCGGAGCGCCGCGTCCGCAGCGAGCTCGCGATCCCGATTGAGTTGGAGGCCGAACTCATTGCCGCGGCGCACCAGGACGGCGTTCCATCGCCGCGTGTCCTTTACGTGCTGCAGCCGAAAGACCGCCTCGGCGCCGGCTTTTTCATGGAGCATGTTGAAGGAGAGACGTTGGGGAAAAAAATCGTCGGCGACGATTCCTTCGCGGCTGTACGCCCGCGCTTGGCGGGTCAGTGCGGTGAGATATTGGCGCGTATCCACGCACTCGCGCCGCCGGCGGCGCTGCCGGTGACGCCGATAGCACGCATCATTGACGCGCTTGAACGTCAACACCGAAGCGAAGACTGGCCACGCCCGGTGTTCGAAGTCGCGTTCCGATGGTTGCGAGAGCATGCGCCGGGCGACGCCGCGCCGCGTGTGGTGCACGGCGACTTTCGAAACGGAAATCTGTTGATCGGTCCCGATGGTGTGCGCGCGGTGCTCGATTGGGAGCTGGCTCATGCCGGCGACCCGGTGGAGGACCTAGGCTGGGTCTGCGTCAATTCTTGGCGCTTTGGGGCTATCGACAAGCCAGTTGGCGGCTTTGGCATGCGCGAGGATTTGTATGCGGGCTATCAATCCGCCGGCGGCGCGCCGGTCGATCGCCGGCGGGCGCACTTCTGGGAGGTGCTGGGTACGTTGCGCTGGGGCGTTATCTGCACAATGTCCACGGTGGCGCTACGCGAAGGCGAGGCCGTTGCATTGGAACGCGCCATGATCGCGCGCCGCGCCTCGGAAACCGAGCTCGATCTGTTGAACCTTCTGGAGGGTTGACGTGCAGGATATGCCTTCGCCCGCCGCCATACTTGATCTTGCCATTGCACAGCTCAATAGCGTTGGATTGAACGGCGGCCCTCGCGCAAAGTTCGAGATGCGGTTGACAACGGCCGCGGTGCGATTGGTGCGGCGTGCGATGGAGCTTACGCCCTTAGCCGACGCGGCGGAGCACAAACGTCTTTCGGCGCTGCTTATGGAGACCGGTGACTTGGAGCAACTTAACCGCCGGCTCTGCGCATTGATCGGCGACGGCGCTCTTGCGCTTTCTACGCCCGGCCTGGCGGCGCACCTGCGAGCGACAACACTGGAAAAACTCGCTATCGATCAGCCAACCTATGCGGCCTATCGGCGAGCGCTGGAAACAACCGGGAGTGAGGAGTGAATTTCGATCTGCCGCGCGATCTCGTCGCCTATCTGGCCGAACTGGACGCCTTCATCGAACGCGAAATCAAGCCGCTCGAGAATGAGGGCGATAACATCAAGTACTTCGATCACCGTCGTGAGTATGAACGCACTGACTGGGAGCGTGGCGGGATTCCGAAGAAGGAATGGGAAGATCTGCTGGCGAAAGCGCGCCGCCGCGCCGACGCCGCGGGTCATCTACGCTTTGCCTGGCCCAAGGAGCTTGGTGGGAAGGCTGGCTCCCAGCTCTGGCTTGCGGTCATCCGCGAGCACCTCGCCGCCAAGGGGCTTGGCCTTCACAACGATCTGCAGAACGAACACTCAATTATAAGCAACAATCCGTTCGTCGTGATGTTCAAGGAGTTCGCCACCCCCGAGCAGTACGAGCGCGACGCCTCAAAGCTGCTCAATCAAAGCATGAGCACGGCGTTTGGTTTGACGGAGCCGAACCATGGCTCAGACGCGACCTTCATGGAAACGCGCGCGGCGCCCCACGCAAAGGATGGCCGCGCCGGCTGGCTCATCAATGGCGCCAAAATGTGGACGACGGGCATGCATGTCGCCACGCACGTGATCGTCTTCGCGCGAACCAGCGGCGAAGACGGCGATGCGCGGGGCATCACCACTTTCATTGTTCCGGCGGATGCGCCGGGCCTGAAGATCGAAGAATACCTTTGGACCTTCAACATGCCGACAGACCATCCGCGCGTGTCGCTCACGGATGTCTGGGTTCCGGAGGACGCCTATTGGGGCGAGATCGGCAAGGGCTTGAGGCTCGGACAAAGCTTCCTGCATCAGAACCGCATTCGCCAAGCGGCGTCCTCGCTTGGCGCTGGCGTCTATTGCATCAACGAAAGCGTCCAATACGCGCGCGAACGCAAGCCGTTTGGCAAAGCGCTCGCAGAGAACCAGGCCATTCAGTGGCCGCTGGTGGAGTTGGCTACGCAAGCGGAGATGCTGCGGCTGCTTATCCGTAAGACGGCCTGGGAAATGGACCGAATGCCTCACAAGCAGATCGAGCTCGAGCTCTCAGACAAAGTGTCGATGTGTAACTACTGGGCTAACCGCTTTTGTTGTGAAGCCGCCGACCGGGCGATGCAGGTGCATGGCGGCATCGGCTATTCGCGCCACAAACCGTTCGAGCACATCTATCGTCACCACCGTCGTTATCGCATCACCGAGGGGTCTGAGGAAATCCAGATGCGCAAGGTGGCGGCGTATCTCTTCGGATATCTGGGCGCTGGACAGAAGACCCACTCCTAGGGCCGCGGAAGATGACCGCCGATTTCATCCCCAGCGCTGTCTTAGGCGAAATCGAGCCGCCGAACGCGTAGGATTGCGGGGTTTGGTTGGCGGCTGAACCTGGGACCCTCGTGGAATTGGGTCCCGTTTCAACTTGCCAAAGCGATCTTACGCCTCGGCGCGGGGGCAGTCGGGCGATCAAGCAGGAACGTAAGTCAACCTAATCACGTCCTCGCCCACGAGGCCGCTGGACACAAACCGGAGCGGCGGCGGGGGGCCGGCGAAGAATGGCTTGCCGCGACCAAGCACAATGGGGTGGATGTAGAGTTGATACTCATCAATAAGACCAAGGGCGGTCAGGCTTTGCGCCAAGTCCGGTCCGGCGACATCAATTTCACCAACGAGCTTAGCCTTCAGCCCTCGTATCGTCGCCTCGACATCATCCTCGATGAGGGTGGCGTTGGGGCCGACTGACTTCAACGAGCGCGACACGATCCACTTCGGTTGGCGTCGCCACACCGCCGCGAACTCGTGTTCTTCCGCACTCCACTCCGGATCGTCTTCATCCCAATAGCGCATGACGTCGTACATGCGGCGACCGTACACACTCCCGGTCAGGCCGCGCACTTGCTCGATGAAGTGTTGGAAAAGCGCAACGCCCGGCGCAAATTCCTGGTGATCAACATAGCCGTCCAGAGATTGGTTCAGTCCGAATGCAAGCGTCGCCATGCTGCAAATCTCCAACGCAGTTCCTTCAGGCCGGGGCAGCCTTCAGGCGATCAAGATACTCGGCGAAATGGTTGTTACCGCCTCGACTTGGGCGAATGTGGGGTCTGGCGGTCGTTCGATAATATTAGGTCGCGACGACGGGATAGCCAACTGACACTTAAATCGCGATGGGCTAGCTTCCGCTGGCGACGAATGGCGCGCGATGGCGGTATTTTCGTCAGTACAGATTTGGGCGCGCGCCGTCGGGAGGGAAGCGGAGACGTAGCTTGGGGAGGAATTCAATGAAGGTTTTCTGGATCGTCGCAGCGTGCGGCGCACTCGCCGTGATCACGCTCGCATGCGGCGCATCCGCGCAACAGGGCGTTGCGACGGCGCCGCAACCAGCCGCGGCGCCCGCTGGCGCCACGCGCGCGCCAATTGATCTGTTTGTCGGCTATGACAACTTCCACGACGCCGACATCTCGCCGAACGGGCGCTACGTGGCGGCGGTCCACCACGAAACGATCGGCGATGTGTTGACGGTGCTGGATCTGCAAACCAGGCGCGTCGCGCGCGCGGCCGTCGCCCGCTCCGACCAACTTATGCAGATCGACTATATTCACTTCAAATCGGACGACCGGTTGATCTTCCGGCTTACCCAGAAGGTTCACGTCGTACCAACCCGCGACACGATGTTTCGCGTCACGCATGTCGAAGACGCCTTCGAATATGAGCAACGCATCTATTCAAGCAACATAGACGGGACCGACGCAAAACCGCTCTACGACCCGTCGGCGCAGCAAGGCCTGCCGCGCTGGCTGTATGCGGGCGTCGCCGACGTCCTGCAGGCCGATCCCGACAACGTGCTTATCATCGCGCCTGCGGAAGGCGGCACGCAGCTGTGGCGCGTCAATGTGCGCACCGGCGCGCACACAATCATCGACCGCGGCACCTACTTCACTGTTGGGTGGGTGGCCGACAACCAAGGCGCGCCGGTTTTGCGCGTGGACGCTTTTTCGAACGGCCGCGGTTATGTCTGGCTGCGCCGCGGACCAGATCAACACAATTGGACCGAAATCGTTCGCTTCATCAGCGCGGACGGCACCAGCAGCGCGCCAACCTTCGAGGGGCTCGGTCCGGCGCTGCAGCCTGGCCAAGTCTTTGTCTCGGCTCGTCGCGGCGACAACGACAACACCAACGGCATCTACACCTACGACACCGCGACCGGCGCTTACACCGAAGTAATTGACTCCAATCCAAGCTATGATGTGCTTGACGCCATCCGCGATGTACATACTCACAGCGTTCTCGCCGCGTGCTACCTCGCCGAGCGATGGACCTGCGATCCCAAGGATGCGACCTTTGCGCATGACTGGGCCAACATCGTTCATGCGTTGGGGCCCAATGTCGCGGTGCGCTTCATCGATCGCGGGGGCGCCGATAACAGCCGCTGGCTTGTCTATAGCAACGGCCCGCAGGATCTAGGGTCGTATTACCTTTTCGACGCCGACGCGCATTCGCTCGTATTGCTGTTTGGCGCCAGACCTGAAATCTCACCAGCGCTGCTGCCGACAGAACGTGTGGTGCAATACACGACGAGCGACGGACAACACGAGTGGGGGTATCTGCTCATACCCCCTGGCGTCACCAACGCGCAGCATTTGCCGACCATCGTGATGCCTCACGGCGGTCCCGAGGGCCGGGACGATTGGGGCGATCCAATCGCCTTGGCGTTCGCCTCGCAAGGCTACGCTGTATTTCAGCCGAACTTCCGCGGCGGCGGCGGCTTCGGGCGCCGTTTCGTCGAAGCGGGCTGGCGTCAGTGGGGCCAGCGCATGCAGGACGACGTAAGCGATGGCGTGCACGCGCTCATCCAACAGGGTATCGTCGACGCCAACCGCACATGCATTTGGGGTTGGTCGTACGGCGGCTACGTGGCTTTGACAGCATCGTTCGAGAACACCGACCTCTACAAATGCTCGGTCGCTGGCGCGGGAGTTGCCGACATGACTGCGATGCTGCGCTGGGAGCGAGACGGGGAAGCGGCCCAAAGCGTCGCGCCGTCCGGCGGCGCCGGCAGCCAGAGCACGAGCTTCAGATACTGGACCGACGCGATGGGCGATCTCAATCGCGATGCCGCCATGCTCAATGCACATTCCGCGGCCCAAAACGCCTCACGCGTCACCATGCCGCTGCTGCTGATCCACGGCGATAAGGATTACACCGTCCCCTACGAGCAGAGCCAAATCATGCAACGCGCCATGCAGGCGGCCGGTCATCCCGTTCGGCTGGTGACGCTTACCAACGCTATCCACTACTATCTGCCCGACGCCGGCGACGCCTGGCGCACGGTCTTCACCGAATTGCTCACTTTCATCGGCCAGAATATCGGCCCTGGCGTTGCGCCAGGCAGCCAATGAGTGCAACGGCGAGTTGATCTTCAAGATCAGCTCGCCGGCTTCTTCGAAATCGGCGCTCTATGGGAGCGCCTGGGATGAAAACGCCGATGACTGGGAGCGTCGGTTTAGCGCCGGCGGAAGCGGCACGCGCCACGCTTCTATCTGACTGAGCCGTGTCGGTTTGGCTTTTCGCGGCCACCGCTAGCGTCGTGCTTTGGCAGAATTCCAGGCTGGCGGTGCTGTGGGACCTAAGCTACGTCCTCGACAGCGCAACGCGCATCTCGCTTGGCCAAGCGCCGTATCGCGACTTTCCCTTCGCACACCCGCCGCTGACGTTTCTTATCCAGGCGGTCATCATAAAATTGGCCGGGCGCGTGTACTGGCCGCATATTGCCTATTGCGCGCTGGTCGGCGGCCTTTCCACGGTGGCCGCGTGGCGCATTGTGCTTAACGTTCTTCGCGAGCGGATCGCGCACGCGCGGCTGATTGCTTTCTCGTTGTGTTTGCCCGCCACTGTGCTCGGCGTCTACAGTATCTTCCCACATCCGTTCTACGACCCCGACTGCGCGGCGGCGATCCTCGTAAGCCTCCTTCTTCTGCAGGGCATGGATCGCCACCCGCTCTCTGTTGCGCGCGCGCTGGCGGCGGGTGTCTCGATAATCATCCCGGGGTTCGTCAAACAGAATATTGGGATCGCTTTTCTTGTGGCGGCGAGCCTCGCTTTGGCTCCGCTTGCGATCATTGAAATTGTGCAAAAACGGTCGCCGCGGCGCTACCTGATTTGTCTTGCAGGTATGACGCTCGCCCTGATCGCCGCTCTTGGCTGTCTTCAAGTCACGGTGGGACTAGACAATTACTGGCGCTGGACTGTCGTTTTCGCCGCGGCTCGCCGCCTGCCAGCGGCTGCGGACATATGGGCCATCTATAGCGACCCGGTCACCTTGGCGTGGCTTGCTCTCTGCGCCGCCGGCGTGATCTTGACCCGCCTCAATCGCGGACGCAGTCGGGTGCTGGAGGCGTTTGGCGCGTTGGCGGTGGCGGCGCCCTTTGTTTGGGCGGCCGCATCGCTATGGATCGAGACTGACCCATCCGACCATACTGCGCGACTACTCGACGTCTGGCCGTTTGCCTTTGATAGTCGGGGTGCTTAGCCTGTGCCTCAACCGTGAAACTCGCCCTGACGTTTCGCAAGCAATGCCGCTCATCATCCTAGCTGTGGCGAACGGGGCGTTCCTGTCGCAGCAGCTTTGGGCTCGACTTACGCCATTTGGCCTTTCCTGATCATTCTGATCGCCTGCGCGCTCAGTTCGCTTTCACGCTTCTCAAAATCATCATCGGTCCGGATGCCGATGATGGCGGCGGGACTGGTCTCGGGGTCGCTGCTCATCGCCGGAGCGGCTTATGTCGGGACGCATATGCGCCTCAACTATGCTCAGCTTGACGATGGGTCGTGACGTGACCCCCGCAAACTCCTCCATTTGGAGCTAGAATCCGGCTCAGTTTGGGAGCCGGAGGATGAAACGGAAGCGGTTTAGCGAAGAGCAGATCATTGCGATCTTGCGCGAGCACGAGATCGGCGTGGCGACCGCCGATCTTTGCCGCAAGCACGGCATGGCGAAGGCGAGCTTCTACGCCTGGAAGGCCAAATATGGCGGCATGGACGTGTCCGACGCCCAGAAGCTGAAGGGCCTGGAGGCGGAGAACGCCAAGCTGAAGCGGTTGTTGGCCGACGCCATGCTCGACAACGCCGCCCTGAAGGATCTGCTTGGAAAAAAATGGTGACGCCCGCTTTGAAGCGAGAAGCTGTCGCCCATCTCGAAGCGACGCACGGGATGAGCGAACGGCGGGCGTGCCGCGTAATTGGCGTCGACCGCGCCAGCATGCGCTATCGGGCCAGGGGGCCCGGCGACGCTGAGTTGCGCCACCGCCTCAAAGCGCTGGCGCATGAACGTCGGCGCTTTGGCTATCGCCGGCTCCACGTGATGCTCCGTCGCGAGGGCTGGGCGGTGAACCGGAAGCGGGTGCAGCGGATCTATCGGGAGGAACGGCTGATGGTGAGAAGACGCAGTGGGCGCAAGCGAGCCATGGGGCTGCGGGCGCCGCTCAAGGCGCCGGAACGGCCAAACGCGACTTGGTCGCTCGATTTCGTGTATGACCAGATGACGGATGGACGGCGCTTTCGCGTCCTGACTATTGTCGACGAATGCACCCGCGAATGCCTGGCGCTGGTCCCTGACACCTCGCTCTCCGGGGTGCGGGTTGCACGCGAGCTCGATCGCATCATCGCCTGGCGCGGACGACCTGAAGCCGTCCTTTCTGACAACGGGACCGAGCTGACCTCGAACGCGATTCTGAAATGGAGCGACGAGCGCGGCGTCGGCTGGCAATACATCCAGCCAGGCAAGCCCCAGCAGAACGCCTTCGTCGAGAGCTTCAACGGGCGCTTCAGGGACGAGTGCTTGAATGAGACGCTGTTTCGCTCGCTCACGCACGCGCGCCTTGAGCTCGACCGTTGGCGCACCGATTACAACCACCACCGCCCACACTCACAGCTCGGCTGGCTGACGCCGGCTGAGTACGCGCGGGCATGGTCAGGAAACGAAGCGCTTGAAGAACGCCCATTGGGGGCGTTTGATCACGGCCGGATTCCAGTCCCCGCTGGATGAGAAACGGGGGTCACGTCAGTCGCCGAGCCATGCCACAGCGCCCGAGTTGCGAGGTCTCACGCTGCGCGGTCGGCAAATTCCTGATTTTGAGGAACTCATGCGCTATGCCAGCGCGAATATTCCTCGTGGCGAAGGCGTGGTTCTTATCCCCGGCGAAGATCCATTCTACTTCGCGACTGGGAGACTTCCCCGATATCCGGTCTTGCTGTTCGACCGCACGACTAACCCTTTCAGCGTGGAGGAATTGACGCGGCAATGCCTCGACCGCCAAATTCGCTGGCTCATTGTCAAGCGCCAACTGCAAGTGCTCGCGGATCCGGTCGAGCATCGCGACCAGCTCATGCACTCGCTTACGCGCTTCTATGAGCCGATTGCGCTGCTTCACAACTGTGAGATCTACCACATCCGATCGAATGGGATGGGTTGGAACCGCGCAAACGATCCTCCCGATCGGCGGCATTAGCGGCGACGCTTGCCCGCGAACGCCAACGACTGGACTCGGGCGAGGCAAACTGCTGGCCGAGCGTCGCGCAGAAGACTTCAATGCGCGCTTCAATCTCATCGACGGCCGCGGTGTCGGCGGCGGCTCGTCGGACGAATGGGATTACGGCTATGCTGCACGCGCGCTCTGGACGATTGATCGTCGCTTCCAATTCGGCGTCGAAGGTTTTGGCGAATTCAGCAGCGACGCGCACGCCTGGGGCGCCCGCGCTGGCGTCACCTTCGGACCCGCCACCTTCTCTGTTGGATATCTCAGGAGCTTCGGCGCCGACGCCGAGGCCGACCGCCAGGTGCGGCTCTCCCTCGAATTATCGCCATGAGAACGCGCCCCTCCGCGAACGACCTGACCAGCGGCTGAACTACTACATTCGGAAAATCGCCGTCGGGACAGGGCGGGACCCATTCCGCACGTTCGCACCCAGTTGTGCCCTGAGTAGCGCATGTGTCAGTACTTGCTGATGCGGTTTGCGCTAGTAGCGGCGACAATTGCCTGCCTCGGGGCCAGAGGCCCGGCCGCGTTTGCGCACTCCGATGCGGCGCCCACAAACATACAGGGCCAAACACTTGCGCACGACGGCGGCGTCTGCGCCGGACTTTCTTGGATTAGACTCCTGCCCGGAGAGAGGGTGCGCATAGAAGAAGGGCCAGACTTTTTTGTGCTCCGCTTCGAGGGCCCGCTTGGTCCCAGTGACCACGCCTGGGGCGTCGATAGCGGCAACTATGCTCAAGTCAGAGGTAACGGACCGCTATTGCTTCAAGGGATGTTGTCGCAAATGGTTCCAAAAGGCGCCGCCGCCAGCGGGCGCGCGCAGCGCTGACCTTCGCAAACTCCTCGGTTCACACCCGTATATTCGCGACTTGAACGCCGCCGGCGATCGAGACGAACGCGTCGCCCGGTTCATCGGACAAACTGAAGATGTGTGCGGCGTGCCGCTTCGGGTGGTCGAAAATGTCGGCGCCGCCGGCGACGTCCTCATTTTGCACCCGCTCATTCTCCATGTCGCCGCGCCGAACATCTTAGCCGAGCCGCGCTTCCTCCTTAGCGGCGGCATTACGACCGACCAGTGGGGATGGGAGGGGCCGCTGCTCTGGGCTAGGGGCGCTTCGGCTCGGTGCGCCAGATCTCGCTTGCGGCGAAGATCAGCCATCGCTCCTGCGGTCAATAGCGGTTGAGGCTTCCGGTAGCCTGGTGAGGTCGCGCGAAGGGTAGATCGCAGCGCCATCTGGCTCATCAGCGAGCGCTCGCGCGTGAACGCATATCGGAACGTCCAGGAGAATTGATAGACGAAACGGACAACCGCAGGGGCGCCGTGAAACTGTTCATTCCGAAGCACTGTGGCAACGAAAAGGAGAATTTGTGAACCGTCGCGATCGGATATTCCAGACCGACGCTCGCGAAGTGAGGGGTCGTCTTAGGCATTCGCCGAAGAACCTGACTCTGACCTCGTTCGAAGCCCGTAGGCCGGCGAAAGTGAGCGCGGGAGGACACCCGGATTGAGGAACTAGAACTCGACCCGTTGAGTTTTGCGTGAATGAAGGAAGGGCCGATCAGCCTACGCCGCGTGCGCGTTTTGTTTACGGTGCTTGTCTTCGCGCTTGCGCACGCCGCCGCCGCAGCATCCTCGCGCGGCGTCGACGCTGCGTTCGGCAATACCATTCGATCGACCTATCCCGACGGTCGGCAAGCCGAACTCTGGCTTTCGCCTGACGGCGCTTATCGCGCCAATGGGCGTCGCGGCGACGACTTAAGCGGCGCCTGGAGAATTCGCGGCAGCCAGTTGTGCCTGCGGCAGCGCCGGCCATTCCCGGCCCCATTCAGCTATTGCACGCATATCCCCGGTAGTCTGAACGGTGAGTGGGTCGCCCGAGCCGTGACCGGGGAGACGATCCGCGTGGCGTTGGTGAGAGGACATTCCCTTGGCCGCAAAGGGCCCCCACGATAAGGCGACGCCTTTGAGCCTTGCTTTTGCGAGGGCGGCAATCTTCCGATTTGGGTGCGAACGGCTTGCTTGTTCAACGGCTTGATGTCTTTTGGGGTGTGATCAGTCCGACCCTCGGTCGAGTTCTGGCGATGTCGTAGGGGCGTCCACGTGATCGATCCGGACATTTGCTGCTGAGCAGAAACGATCGCCGCGCCGACGAAAATGAACGTCGTCGGTGAGGCCGACGGCCTTCATTGGCGGTTGCCGAATCGCGATCGCGATTAGCCGTTGTCGCGGTCGTAGTCCCGATCACGGTTGTAGCGACTGTCGCGGTCATAGCGGTCCCGATCGTTGCGGCCGTACCGGTTGCGGTGATAGGCGGCGGACCGCTGATGCGTCGGCAGTGATAACCGTTGCGGTCGCATCCCCACGTCGCGTAGCAGCGCCACTGTCGCACCGAGTATTTCAATGCGGGCTCTCATGAAGCTCTGCTAGAACTTCCCCATCGCTTTATAAAAACCCTGCGCGCGGGCGTTCCAGGGCACGCTGATTCTGTCGCAGCCTGCCTGTTCCACGAGTGGACGACGCCCTCCTATACGATTGATTGCCGCAAAGATGGCGCCTGAGCGTCCCGACAACGGGGTGAGGCGGCCAACCGGAATTTGACCGAAATGGCTGATCAATGCCTCGCGGAATTTGCGGCCGCCGTGCTCGGTGTTGGCGCCGGAGGTTGAAGCGCAAACGTGGCTGAGACATGCGCATGCTCTCAGTCATCACTTGTGGCGGGAGGCGAGTGGGGCGCCGAGCGGCGCCCCTTATCGCGAACCAAAGACAGAGCCGCGCACCTGGTCGTAGATCCGATCGAATGCTTCGAGGCCATCAACGTTGGCGACGCGTCCTAGGGAAACCTGATCGCCGAGGTAAAGCACCTCGTCTTTGGCGCCGTAGGCGGGCCATGGCGGCAGCCCCGGTCCGTTGGGATCGCCGGTCTTGGCGAAGTTGGTCCAGTAAGTCGCCATGACTTCAGCGAGGCGGCGGTCGGTTTGCGTCCATGGCCAATGCGCTTGATCCAAATGGTCGAATACGTACCAGAGCTCGGCGAAATGGCTGGGGCCCCAGCCTGCATAAACGGAATTCGGGGGAAACGGCGGGGACTTGGTGAAATGATAATAATATGCGGGATTGCGCCCGCTCGCCCGCTGCAAGCGCGCCCAGGCCCAGTCATCCCAGCCAAAACGCAGATCGCGTTCAAAGTGCGCAGGCGCGTCGCGCGCCTCGGCGTCCGTCGCGTGCGGATAGGATTGGTAGAGCGTCTCCGGCAGCTCTCCCCAAGCGTGGCGAATGTCGTCGCTGTAACGCGCCGCGGTGACATTGCTGAGGTCGATAAGCGATCTAGCCTCTTCTTCATTTGATCCAATGAGAATCGGAACGTCATTTTGTTGTCCGCGAATGAACGCGTCGTAAGGCGAGAGCGGAAGCGCGTAGCGATCAATAACAGGATGGCTCACGGCGTTGACGCGTCCCTGCAGGAGCCGCGAAGCCGGCATCGCGCGCAGCTCCGCGATTGAGGTTGCACCCAGCGATGCGGCGTAGGCGATTCCGGCCTGCTCGGCGTTCTCCAATCTCCAGTTCGGCGCCAGCGCGGTCGGTTCGAACACGCCGCCGCTTTCGGCGATGGCGCGCTGAAACAGTCCTCTCGCCTCCGGCGACGCCATAAGCATGCTAACCGAAGTCGCGCCCGCCGATTGGCCCAGAATGGTGACGCGGGCGGGGTCGCCGCCGAACGCTGCGATGTTGCGATGGATCCAGTTCAGCGCAGCGATCTGATCCAACAGTGCGTAATTGCCAGAACTGTGGTGGGGCGATTCCGCGCTCAATTCAGGATGCGCGAGGAAGCCCAACGGTCCCAAACGATAGGCGATCGTCACCACGATCACGCCGCGCCGCGCCAGCCGATCGCCCCAATACAACGGCATTGCAGCCGAGCCATTGGTGAAGCCGCCCCCATGAATCCACACCATCACAGGCAAGGGCGCGCTGCGCCTCGCATCGGCGGCCCAGATGTTCAAATAGAGGCAATCCTCATCCGTTGGCCCCAACACTTCCCCGGGCATGGACACGCCCTCCTGCGGGCATGAAGCCGCAAATGCTCGGCGCGTTCGCACGTCGGACCATGTTTGTGCGGATTGCGGTTCGCGCCAGCGCAGCCGCCCGATGGGCGCCGCCGCATAAGGGATCGCCCTGTAGATGATGAGCCCATCTGCGCGCTCACCGGCGATGAGCCCTGACTCAGTGCGCACGGGACGCGCTTCGGCCGAACCGGCCCAGAAGCCTGCCAGCAAGCAAAGCGCGATGATCAGCCTGCGCAAGCCATCCCCCTCTCGAGCGGCGGTCCGCTGCGCCCCCTCGCCCGCTGGTTACAGATGCAGTCCAACGCGAACTTGGATGCGCCAAAACGCGGCAGGGGAGCGATGCGCCCCGAGACGTGGGCGGACATCGCCGGCGGCTCTAGCGCTTCGCTACTCATCCCCGATAGGCGGTGCGCGCGGGCGCCCGGGCGGTGGGTGGTTCTGATCGGGTTTGGCGCTCCTTGTTGAGGCTTGCCCATGTGAAAGCTAGCCCATGTGGAAGCTAGCCCAAGGATGGTGCGAGGTCTGCGATCGCGGCCAGGCATGTGGCGATCATAGCGCCGGCGACTAGGGCGCGCTGCTGGGCATATTCATAGACGTCGAGATCCTGGGCGATCCGCGCGAAGAGCTCGCGGTCGTTTAAGAAGCATCGCCGCGACATCACCTCAACCGCCGCCGGCTCACTCTTGTTGAGCCAATCGTGTTCGGAAAGGACTGTCGTGCTCGTCGCCTCCGCGAGGCGGGGCAAAGCCGTCGATAGGCATTTTATGTCGGCGATGAAGTCCAACGTATCGAGATTGGCTGCGGCCGCTTGAACGGTCTTGGCCGGATCGGTCGCCTCGAAAGGAAAGAAGTTCGAAGCCAATGTCCGCGCCATCGCATTATCGACAAGAGCACGGACCTCAAGTTGATCGGTCAGACAAAATTCCGCGAAATCCATGTCCGCCGCGGCGGCGGCGACCCTCGCGAAGGTCGGATGTTTTAGTCGCGTTCCTCCGCGCACAAACTGAAACAGCGATTTGAGCCGATCGAAGGGATCGCGCATGACGGTGAAACGGATCGCCCCCTCGCTCACGGACGCCATCGCGGACCAGCCGAAGTGGCCCGCGACATAGAAGGCTTTTCTTGCGCGCTCCAATTCCGCGGGGTCGGAATCACTTCCGGTCATGGAATCGAGCTGAACGCTCATCCCGGAACGCGCGCCGCCGAAATTCGATTTGAAGTGATAGTTGATCGAAGTGCCGCCGCATTTCGGGATGTGCAAAAAGGCGACGCGCGGCGGCGCCTTGCCTGTAAGCCGTTTCAGTTGGAACTGGAGCCTTAGCCATGAGCGCTTCAGCATGGGCGGCGCTCCGGTTCGGGGGGAGACGAATGTGCGTCGATCCCGCCGGAGCCGGGCGCCTTGAAGTCATCAGCCATCGATCCCTCCCCAGGGTCGGGCCGATCACGCCATCAATGTCCGCAATGGGTGTTGGGCCCGTGTTGTCACAAAGGCGCCACACGTCTCGTTAGTCAATTCCTTTTCAAGGGTGCGATTATCGTTACTTCAGCTCAGCGGCCGCGTGTGAAATAATCGAGCCCCGAGAGCACAAGCGCCACCAACACGCTAAGCGCAAGTCCCAGCGCGACGAGGTAGATGGCGTCGCGGTTGCGGTGGCCGTCTATCATGAGGTTTACACTGCGCCATTTGCGCCGGCAGCCACATCAATTCTCCCGCACGGTGTGGGCTAACCTTGCGTTTGTTAAAGTCCACCGGGCGGACGCGTCGCTTCATCTCACCAGGGAGGATCAGGGAACCGGGCTCGAGTCGGCTGCGCAACGCTCGCCGACGGACTTGGGGATAGTCGCCCTCATGCCTAGCCCCGCGCACATGGGCTTCACGCGCGCGGCGTCCGGCGGTGCAGGGGCGGGACCGGAACAATCGCCGGTCCGACGGCGCACCGGCGCACGCGATTTACCGCCTCTGTTTGGCGCGTTGCGTTGCGCGCCGGGGATCTGCACCCCCACCCCTGCACCGCCACCCTTTGCACCCAGCCATCGACACCGGCCAGCTGGCCGGATCCATGCGCGCCCACACGTCATTTTCCGGCGCCCCGACCGATTGAAGCGCCTAATCCTCCTCGTCGGCCGCATCTTGCAACGCCATCCGCCAATGCTGCGTGGCGGACCAAGGCGGAAGCGACGGCTTTCCCCCCTGATCAAGATGGGCGAAGACGACGCCAAGTTTATCTATCGTCTGGCCCATGAAGGTGCTGGCGCCTGCATGACTGAAGCGATCACCTATAGCCGCCGGCGCGGCCCCGTTTCGCGGGGTGAGCGCGAGTGGTGCGTCGAGGAGGGCGCCCTGGTCATGCGCCGGCCGGGCGGCGGCGAGAAGCGCACACCCTGGAAGGATATTATCGGCGTTCGCCTCTATCATGAGGCCCTTCGTAACCGACCTTGGCGCTATGCGTTTGAGCTGCACACGCGCCAGGGCGGGCGCATCCTCATCGATAACGCCCACTGGCTGAGCGCGAGCGATTACGAGGAGCGATCGTTGCGCTACACGCCATTCGTGCGCGCGGCGTTGGCGCGGATCGCCGTCGCCAACCCAAAGGCGCGGCTGCTCATCGGCGAAACCCAGAAACGCTATTTCTTCTTGATGCTGCTCGCGCTGCTGGCGATCGCCGCCCTGGGGCTGGCGCTCACCGTGATCCCCACGCCGCTCGACGCCACGCCCCTGGCGCTGCCGATCAAGCTCGGCTTGGTGCTTTCACTATTGCCGCTCTTTTGGGTGGGCGTCTTGCGCTCGCTGCCGCGCGGCGCGCCGCTCGACGCGGTTCCCGATCGGGCGCTTCCGCCCGAAAATTCTGGATAGCGCTTGGGCGTCGGTCGAGCCGCCGCTATTGTCGGTGCGCCGCAAGAGGGGGCGGCCAAAATGTCAGTCGGCTTGATCATTCACATTGTGCTTCTTGCGCTCGCGTTCCTGACCGCCGCCTATCTCGTGTTTGCGACGGCGCAGAAATCAGAGGGATTGCTGAAATCGGTCGGAACCATTCTAGCGGCGGTGCTGGCCGCGCTCGGCGTTCTGGTGCTCATCGGCCATCTCACCGCCCCGATGACGGGAGGGCGTCCGTTCGGCATCGATATGGAGCACGGCTCGGAAAGCGCATCCTCACCCTCGACGGCGACAAGCGCTGGCGCCGCTACCACGACGGGCGACGCCGCCAAACCGAGCAGCGGCGGCGGAAGCGATGAAGGCGGCGGAAACGGGGGCGGCGCCAAGCCCTAGGGGTCTAGAAGCGTCGCTGAAAGATGAGATCGCGCGTGAGCTCGCTTAGGCGCGTGCGGCCGAGCAGCATCATGTCGCGCTTGAGTTCGCTTTCGAGAATCTCGATCGCCCGCGCCACGCCGGCTTCGCCAGCGGCGGCAAGCCCGTAGAGGTAAGCGCGCCCGATCGCGATGGCGTTGGCGCCGAGCGCCAGCGCCTTGACGATGTCAGTGCCGCGGCGAACGCCGCCGTCGAAAATGATCTCCGCTTCGCCACGCACGGCGTCCGCGATCGCGGGCAAAGTATCGATGCTGGCGGGCGCGGTGTCGAGCTGACGGCCGCCATGATTGGAAACCCATATCGCATCGGCGCCGACGCCGATCGCGCGCCGCGCATCGCCCGCGGTCGAGACGCCCTTGATCGCAAACTTGCCGCTCCAGGCTTCTCGCATCCATCGCGCATCCTCCCATGTCACGCTTCGCGAAAATTGCGCATTAACGAATTGAATGAGCCCGCCATCCATCTTCATGTGCGCAAAGTTCGCCGCGGTGATCGGCGGCGTTGTGATGAGGTCAAGCATATAATGCGGCGCGGCCAACGCTTGACTTGCGGTGCGCAAAGTCACTCGTGGCGGAATGGTGAAATCGTTGCGCCCATCGCGTTCGCGATTGCCCGCGACGGGCAGATCGACCGTCAAAGCGATGCCGGTGAAGCCAGCCGCTTTCGCGCGTGCGAGCAGCTCTTCGACGACCGAACGATCGCGCCAAACATAGACCTGCAGCCAACGCGGCCCTTCGTGGCGCGCAGCGATCTCCTCAAGCGTCGTCGAGGCCAGGGTGGAGCACGCATAGACGATGCCCGCTGCTTGCGCCGCGCGCGCCACAGCGCTTTCACCGCCGCGAGGATGAAAGAGACGCGACGACGCCGTCGGGCTGATGAAGAAGGGCAGGCGCATCGGCGCGCCCATGATCGTGACGCTGGTGTCGATCGTCTCCACATCGACAAGCGCGTCCCAGGTGAGTTCGATGTTGCGGAAGCGTTCGACGTTGCGCTTCAATGTGATCTCATCGTCGGCGCCGCCGTCGATATAGTCGAACACCATGCGCGGCAGCCGTTTACGCGCGAGCGTGCGTAAATCGGCGATGTTGCGTGCGTGCTCAAGCCCCATGGCGCGCGAGCTAAACGCGCAGCCGTGCGCGGCGTCAAATCCGTTAACGCTTTGAGCGTTGCTTATTTGTTCGACGCCCCGCAGTCTTCGCGCATGAGCCGAATCGGCGACGCAACGAAGAGACACGCTTTGGGCGATTTGAACGATGCCCAGCGCGCGGCAGTCGAACACGGCGACACGCCGCTTCTGGTCATCGCCGGCGCGGGCTCCGGCAAGACCAAAACCCTGAGCTGTCGCGTCGCGCGCTTGCTGGAGCAGGGCGCCGACCCGAACCGCATCCTCCTGCTGACGTTTTCGCGTCGCGCCGCCGCCGAGATGAGCCGCAGGGTTGGCGCTGCGATTTCGGCTGCGGACATCCAGCTGCCATGGTCGGGCACGTTTCACGCGATCGGGGCGCGTCTATTGCGCGAACTTGCGCCGGCGATCGGGCTCCATTCCGATTTCACCATCCACGATCGCGGCGATAGCGCCGATCTCATGGGCATGGCGCGCCATGAGGCGGGCTTCGGCGCCGGCGTCAAGCGCTTCCCGATGAAGGGCGCGTGTCTTTCCATCTATTCGCGTTGCGTGAATGCCGACGAGCCGCTCGCAGACGCGCTCGCGTCGACGTTTCCGTGGTGCCGCAACTGGGAAGCGGAGCTGAAAACGCTCTTCGCCAAATATGTCGAGATGAAACAGGCGCAGAACGTCTTGGACTATGACGATCTCTTGCTTTACTGGGCCGATCTGATGGAAGCGCCCGAATTGGCGAGCGAAGTCGCCGCGCGTTTCGATCACGTCCTTGTCGATGAGTATCAGGACACCAATAAGCTGCAGGCGCGCATCCTGATGCGGTTGAAGCCGGACGGGAAGGGCGTCACTGTCGTAGGCGACGATGCGCAGTCGATCTACTCATTCCGCGCCGCGACCGTGCGAAACATCCTGGATTTTCCCGTCGCTTACACCCCCGCCGCGAGGGTGGTGACGCTCGAGCAGAACTATCGCTCAACGGCTGCGATCCTCGAGGCCTCCAATGCCGTTATTGATCGCGCCGCCGAGCGCTTCACGAAAAACCTGCGCACGACACGCTCCACCGGCGCCTTGCCGAAGCTCGTAGACGTCCGCGATGAGGCCGAGCAGGCGCATTATGTCTGTGACGGCATCCTCGCGGCGCGCGAAGAGGGCCTGGAGCTGAAGCAACAAGCCGTCCTCTTCCGCGCCGCTGACGCCAGCGCACAGCTCGAACTCGAACTGCAACGACGCGACATTCCCTTCATCAAGTTCGGCGGCCTCAAATTTCTCGAAGCCGCGCATGTCAAGGATCTCATCGCGATCTTGCGCTGGGGCCAAAACGCGAGCGACCGGCTGGCCGGTTTCCGCACGCTGCAGCTGGTGCCAGGCGTCGGCCCTGCGAAGGCGGCGAAGGTGCTCGACGCTAATCCTGCGCTCGCCTTCGAAACCACCTCCGCCCCGCGCGAGGGAGCGGAGGCGTGGGATGGCCTCCGCGATGTCGTCAACGCCATGCGCAGCGGCGGCGATTGGCCGGCGGAACTGGAGCGCGCGAGCCAATGGTATGGGCCGGTGCTGGAAACCAAGTACGACGACGCGCGCGTGCGCTCGGCCGACATCGCCACGCTCGTGCGCATCGGCGGCAATTATCTGTCGCGCGAGAGTTTCCTGACCGATCTCACGCTCGATCCGCCCAACGCTACGAGCGACGAGAGCGGGGCGCCCCATCGCGACGATGATTTCGTCATCCTTTCCACGATCCACTCGGCGAAAGGGCAGGAGTGGAAGAACGTCTTCGTGTTGAACGCCGTCGACGGCTGCATCCCGAGCGATCTTGGGACCGGCTCCACGGCTGAACTCGAAGAGGAGCGCCGCTTGCTCTATGTCGCGATGACGCGCGCGAAGGACAATCTGCACATCGTCGTGCCGCAGCGTTTCTACGTCACCCAGCAAACCAAGAACGGCGACCGCAACGTTTTCGCCGCGCGCACGCGCTTCATCCCCGCCGAGATCGCGCATCATTTCGATCGCGTCAGTTATGCGCGCCCGGGCGCGGGAACTGCTGCAACCCGGGGCCCCATTGCGCCGGTCGATCTTTCAGCGAAGGCCCGCTCGCGCTGGGCCTGAGAAAGGCTTATGTGAGGCTCACCACAACGAGGTAGGCCCATGAAGGACGTCGCGGTCGTTTCCTATTGCCGCACCGGCATCGCCAAGGCCACGCGCGGCGCGCTCAACCAGACCCACGGCATACCCATGGCCTCGCACGTGCTGAAGGAAGCCGTGAAGCGGGCCGGGATCGACGCAGGCGAGGTGGAAGACGTTATTATCGGCTGCGGGCTTCCAGAGGGCGCGACTGGCCACAATGTCGCGCGCAATGCGGCTCTGTTTGCGGGCTTCGGCGTCGGCGTGCCGGGCGTCACCATCAACCGCTATTGCGGCTCGGGCCTCAGCGCGGCGTCCTTCGCCGCCAACAAAATCGCCACCGGCAAGTCCAAAGTGATGATCGCCGGCGGCGTCGAGAGCATTTCGCTTGTGCAGTTCAATCTGAACTTCAACGGTTTCTTTTACGAGCCGCTGCAAACCAAAATGCCCGCCGTCTGGTGGACGATGAACCAGACCGCCGATCTTGTTGCGCGGAAATTCGGCTTCAGCCGCGAGGCGCTGGATGAATATGTCGTCGCCAGCCAAGCGCGCGTGGAAGCGGCCCGCAAAGCGGGCAAGTACGCCGAAGAGATTGTCCCGTTCCCGACACAGATGAAGGTCACGGACAAGGCGACCAACGAAAGCAAAATGGTCGACGTCACGCTCGATCACGATGAGGGACCGCGGCCCGACACGACGCTCGAAGGCCTGGCCAAGCTCAAGCCCGTCTATGAAGGCGGCGCGACCACTGCCGGCAACGCATCGCAACTCTCCGACGGGGCCGCCGCCGTCGTCATGATGGACGCCGATCTCGCATCGCAACGCGGCTTGCCGATCCTCGGCTTCTTCCGTGGCATGCAATTGGGCGCCGTGGCGCCGGAAGAGATGAGCATCGCCATTGCGCCGGCGATCCGCAAACTGATGGCGCGTCACGCGCTTAACAAAGCGGATATCGATCTCTGGGAGCTGCACGAAGCGTACGCGGTCACCACGCTCTATAATCAGCGCGAACTCGAAACGCCTTGGGAGAAGACCAACGTCAATGGCGGCGCCATTGCGCTTGGGCACCCTTACGGCATGAGCGGCATTCGCTATCTGGGTTCAACTTTGATGGAATTGCGCCGCCGCAACGCCCACAAGGCCGTGATTGGCGTCTGCACCGCGGGCGGGATGGCGACGGCTGCCTATCTAGAGCGCTAAGGCGACGCAGCAAACATTGCGCGACTTCGTCTTGCCGGCGCAAACGGCATAGCCGCCAATATTGCGACATGTATGGAAAACTCATGCGCGCGCCTCTCATCTGTGCGCAA
Organism: uncultured Pseudomonadota bacterium; assembly: GCA_963847165.1. Lineage (GTDB taxonomy): Bacteria > Pseudomonadota > Alphaproteobacteria > Caulobacterales > Aquidulcibacteraceae > Vitreimonas. The sequence continues at coordinate 37,379 of CAWJYY010000019.1, read as the reverse complement.
TGTTGTTCGAAACTCCCCAAATTCGCGATGCCGTCGGATGCATGCTGCGGATCGCTGCGCTGGTTTGGGCGGTCCTTGTCATCAACGCACAGAGTTCGACGAAACCTTGCAGTCGGCGATCTAAGCGCGATGGCGGGAAAAGTCGTCTACGTCTTCGCCGTCTCGCTCGCTCCGCCGCCGCTTTGCGTTTGTTGCGCGCGTGTCGGTTCGCCACGCAATTGCAAAGGTCAATAGGCACGATCAGGCCAATTGACCGATCAGATCGCGCCCACCGAAGTGTCGCCAATGGCGCACGATCTCATAACACCCGAACACCGCGAACGCATGCTCGAGCACGGGCGACGCAGCGCCGCGGGCGAAGACATCGATCCGTATCCCGTCGTCAAACTCTTCACGCCAGACGCAGCTTGCACGTGGCTCCTGACCGAGCTCGACCCCGACGATCCCGATATTGCGTTTGGTCTTTGCGACCTGGGGCTAGGTTTTCCCGAATTAGGCTCGGTTCGCATCTCGGAGATCTCATCGATAAGAGGCCGCCTTGGCCTCGGCGTCGAGCGCGAACTCTTCTTCACTCCTGACAGGCCGCTCTCCGCGTACGCCGAGCTGGCCAATAAGCGCGGAATGATCCTAGCCTAACCGGTGTCAGGACTTTCTGTAATGGTCGCACACCGGTTCGTGGATGCAGAAGTCCGGCCAGTGGCCGCTTTCACGCCAGTATTGAAGCAAGCCTTCGCGTTGCATGAGCGCCCAGAACTGTGGCGCGCGCCGCAGCGGCGCCCATTGCATGCGGAAGAGCGTGAAGATGGTGCTGCGTTCGGGCGGTCCCCAGCGGTCGATCAGCGCGGCGGCGGCGTCCCAACGCCCAGCGTCAGCGAGAAAGCCGATCGTGCGATACTTCGGAGATCAGTTCGTCGGCGACGCCCTCGGAGAAGTAGGGTTCTGTGTCGCCGAGATTGGCGAAGCGCAGCACGGCGAGGCGCGGCGTTTCTGGCGGCCGCATCGCGCGCCAGACGAAGAAGCCTGCAATTGCAAGAGCGACCGCGCCAGGGAGCCCGATAAGGGGCGCGACTGCGCCGCCATGCGATCCGGGAGAAGCGCGTGTCCTTGTCGGCAATTGCGAAGACCTCGACGCGTTCGCTCATCTTGTCGAATTGCACACGTCCCGGCGGGCGCAGCTGAACCGCGGCGGCTTGGCGCAATTGTGTCTGCACGGCCTGACTGACAACTGCGGCGTTAGGCCCGGCCATCTGCATGAGGCGCGCAGCGACATTGATCCCGTGCCCAAGCAGGTCGCCATTGGGAGCGGCCATGACGTCGCCCAAGTGGACGCCGATGCGAAGGCGGGCAAGTGCGCGCTCGCGCACCAGTGTGAGCAGCGCTTGCGCGGCGGCGACGCCCGACGACGCCGCAGGCAGCTCGATCATGAAGCCGTCGCCGGCCGTGTTGAAGATGCGGCCGTTGTTTGGTGCGATGGCTTCGTCGATAGTCGCGCGCACGCGCGCCACCGCCTCCGCCGCGCCGCGATCGTCAACCTCGGCCGCGGCGGAATAGCCTGCGACGTCTACCGCCATAATCGTCGTCAGTTTGCGCTGTTCGGACACCCGCTCGCCCCAAGGGTGCGCGCACTACAGAGTACGACGCCTGTTGAAAGAGGGCGCTCTGAAATTCGCAGGCTCAACATTGTGGGCAGAGCTGGCTCTCAGCCGCTGGGGAGCGCCAGTCATCGGCGAGAATCACCCGCGTATGCTGAGCAGGCGCCAATTCCCCTTGCGGCTTAACTCCAACATCCGAAACCCGATGTTAGGGCAGGGGCTCTCAGTCGAGGAGTATCCGGCCGCCTTCTTTTAGGTCCGCTCACGGCGAGAGCGAGTCGAGGAACTGTGTTCATGCGCGAAGGGCCGATTGATGGGCGCAACACCGACATCTGACAAATCGGCTTTCGTGCGCTTGCTGGCCCAAAAGGGAGATTGCCTGCTCTCGCGCGGTTGGCGGATTTTTTCGCGATGCGATAGCCACAGCTTCAGATTGAAAGCCCGGCGTCTCCTTCAACGATTTCGGGCTGCATCTGTGGGCGCTCGCCAGGCGCCCAGAGAGCGACGCGATGCACGACGCGGTAGCGAAGCGGACCGCCGTCTTCGGTCCCGGCGCGTTCGAGTGGGCGCGGAATGCACACGAACTCGGTTTCCAGCTCGTGCGGCGAGGCGCGCACTGTGGTGTAGCCGTGTCCGGCCCAGTCTATGAACGTGAGGTGCGGCGAGACATCCGGATTACGCGCGGCGCGTGCGCGGGCCGGGTCGTCGGTGTCGCGAAGCGCCAGCGCCGCGCGCACGCCGTGAAGAATAGTCGTATCGAACGCGCATTGCATGGAGCCATCGGGCCGGTCATGCACAGAGAATGGCCGCGTTGGGTCATTGCGCGGCGCCCGCTCCAGCACCTCCGCCAATCCCGCCTGCGAGACTGAGCCGCCGATGAATTCGACTCCCACGGGCTCGAAGGGATGCGGCGGCAAATTCTCGCTCGGATAACCTGCCCAGAAGGAGTGCTTGTCGCCGGCGACGATGGCGAAACCGGTGATGCCTTCAGCGCGCACCATGCCAAATATTTCGGCATGTTCAATCGTATGGCGGCGCTCAAGGTAGCAATACTCGGTGCTTGGCCAAAGATGGGCGAATTCGGTTGGGAGGTTTTGCGCATCCGTGCGCTGGGCGAGCGTGCCGAAGGAATGGCCCCAGATTTTCCAAGGCGCGCGCGCAGCGCGCAGGCGCTCTTTGAACCAAGCCATTTGTTCGATGCCGAGATAGGATTGCGGAGGCGCCTCGCGTTGCGGGTTGTCGACCTCGTGGTCCCCGACGCGAATTTTTGTCGGTGGCGAACCGCCAGCGTACGCGCGCCCTTGATCTAGGATGTCGTTCACTTCCTGCGTGTTGCCGCCAAAGTCGAACGAAGGGACGGTTGAATCGTTGATGGGCGCCGACATGTACGAACGATTGTCGGTCAAGACCATGTCGACGTTCTTGCCGAACCGGAAGGCGCGATAGATTCGCAGCGCGTGAATGGCCGTGAGATTGTTGGCCTCTTGGCCGACGCCGCGCGCATCCAAATCCGTGAGCGGCGTGTTGACGACGGCCGGCGCCTCGAACGCGTCGCCCGCCGCCCCTTGCTTGATCACCCGCGCTGGTTGGTACTCGTACCAGGCTTGGCTGGCTGCAACCTTCAGCGTCTGGGCCGGACGAGGCGGATCGTTGAACAGTTTCTGCTGGCTCTGGTAGCCTTCCCATGAGAATTCATGATTGTCCCACACAGGCACGAAGGGCCAACGCGCGCGCGCATCCTGCAGATCCGGATCGGTGAGAACGCTGCGATAGGCTGTGCGATAATCGCCGAGATCCGTTGGGAAGTGGAAGTTATGCAGCTTTTCGCCGTGGGGGTAGCGGATAATGTCGCGAAGCCGCCGGCCGCGGTCGAGGCCATTTGGCGCGTCTTCAGGATATTTCACGATCTCGTAGATGAAGTCCCCAAGATGCAGCACGAAGCTCAACTGTTCTGCGCGCGGCCGCCGCACATCCTCGTAGATCATGCGTCTGTAAGCATTAAGCGCACTGTTGCTGACATCCTGACAGCTCACGAAGGCGAAACGCACCGGCCGATCATCGCTTGAGGCGGGCGCGGTGAGCGTGCGGCCGACGCGGCTCATATTTCCCGCCTCATCGACGAAACGGTACCAATACTCGCGCGAGGGCCTAAGACCTGCGGCTAGGAAACGGCAAGTCCAATCGGTGGCGGGGCTCACCTCCACGTCGCCACGCGCGACGATGTGCGCGAATGCGTCGTCGCTCGCGACTTCCACCATTAGCCGGTGCGCAGTTGCGCCAGCATCCGGGGCGCGGCGCGCCCACAGGATCACGCTGTCCGGTGCGGGATCGCCGGAGGCCACGCCCTGCGGGTAGAGGTCCCGCCTTTCCGTGCGGGGCGCGCCGGCGGCGTGCGCACAGCTCCGACCGAAGGCGAGGGCGGCGCCAAGGGCCGCGGCTTGCACCATCAGCGACCTGCGCGTTGTTTGTCCGCTCATCGATATCACTCCGCATAACAATCCGACGCCTATGGGGGCGCGCGTATTGGACCCCGGGCGAGTTTGTGGCGTCTCCGCCTAAGGGTGCGGAAGCAAGTAGAGATCGATAGAGCGCAAAAGCAGGGGACGAATGGACGATGAAATGCCGGGTATGCATTCTGTCGGCATTGGCGTGGAAACCGTCGCGCGGTTTTCGCCTTCCTGCAGCCGATCAAGAAGAAAATCCCCAATGAACGTTTTCGAGGACTTCGAGCCTTCGCTGACGCAACATCTCGATGGACACGCCGTCACGCCACCGGCAACTGCGACCCGCCCATCATCGCCGGAATAATTGCACCTGCGAAAAAACTAATCCGCGCTCCGGTTCAAGATCGAGAGAAGGGGGGCGCCTTCGCGATGCATGTAAGCCGAACAAACTCGGTCGCTGGATCAAACCCGCTACAGCCCGATTTGGTCATGCAGCTTGCAAACCTCCGCATTGCGGCAGCCATCAACATTCCGGTCGCCAATCAAAAGGCGACGAACATCCTGAATTATCAGCGCGGCGAGGAATATAAGCCGCACTTCGATTTCATCACGCCCCTTGAGTAGAAAGAGCCGATCTTCGCGCGCGAACTGCAGACCATCGGCCAACGCATCGCCACTGCTCTCGTGTACCTGAACGAAGACTATGAAGGCGGCGAGACCGAGTTTCCGCTGCTCGACTGGCGTTTCAAGGGAAACGTCGGCGATGCCCTTATCTTCTGGACATCTCTCACCATTAGGCGAGGGCGAGAGGCTGTCTTGGCACGCGGGCAAGGCAGTGACGAAAGGCGAGAAGTGGGTGCTGTCGAAATGGGTGCGCCAGCGCCCAGTGCCGCTCGGCTGAGGGGCCCGTGGCAAAGCCAAACCTCTCCGATGCCGCCCACGCTGGCGGATTGCGTTGGCGCCTGAAAAAAACGTTTCTCGACTTGGTTGGCCCAATGCAAACAGCCGACAGACCACTGATCACTGATCCCTACACGTTGCCGCCGCGGGGCGACCCCGCTGGTTGGGCGGATTGATTGAAATCAACACGCCGGAGCTAAGCCTCTGACCATGTAACATCAAAGGGGGGCGGGCCGTGGCTCGTGACAGCTATGCGCTTCACAATATCAGCGCGAGGTAAGCCTGAGCCGGTGCCCATTCTGGCCTTCCTGGCCCGGAGTTTTGCTGATATTCCCATTGCGCAGATCGATAGCGTGTTTGGTTTTGTCGAGGCGAGTCCGCTCTATGGCGGTCGCGTCTTTGTTCAACCTGAACTCTCGCCACCCGATGTCGCCTCGCTTGAGTACACCGGGGTCGGCCTAGAGACTCCCGCTGACCAACCATTTTGTGGAGCCGGCTGAATACGAAGCGAGTGCGCCATTCTTGGAGAGATACCACCGCAGCGGCAATGCAACGATTGTCACCAATGATAATTTGGCGCTTTGGATCAGGCGCGACTTCCCAAAATATCGCATCGAAGCGAGCGTCATAAAGAATCTCAAGAGTTACGGCAAGATCGGCAAGGCGCTCGACATATACGATACTGTCGTGCTGCCGATGGAGCTCAACGAAGACCATAACTTTCTGAAAGGCGTGCCAAACAAGGAGCGAATAACACTGTTTGCAAATGCTGGCTGCGCCCTCACATGCCCGTCGAAGATTTGCTATGTTGCGATGTCCAAGATCAACAAGACCGGCGCAGGTGAACAGCAGTGTTCCCAAACGCTGAAGGAGCGCGAGGCGCGTGGCATGGTCGACTTTGACCTCTCGCGGCTCCAGGACTTAGGTTTCAGCCGCTTCAAGGTCTTGCGCTCGCGGCCCGGCGGAATGACCGGACATTAGCGCTTTCCGCGCGAACGACGGATTTCGGCTGTCCCGCCGTGACCCATGTGCGGGCGCTAAGGGCCACTGGCGGCTGAAATCAGACGGATCAAATAGGATGCTTGGGCGGGCGCTGACCCAAATCGGACTATCGCGTTTGTGCTGTCGCTAGTGCATGCGCGCGGCGCAGTCGCTCTGTGCACTTTAACGTACTCGGCGTCGGCACGTCACCTCACGCGGCATACGTAGGCGGGCGAGGACAAAACTAGACAAGACTGGCGTCGCGCCGGGCTCAATCAGGATTCGGATGCTAAAGCGGCGAAGCCCCTAACGGGACCTCGCCGCGATGTACGGAACCCCTTCCGTGACATCTCGCGGCAAGCCCCCGCCGCGTTTGTAAATCCTGTCATTGAGATGTGAGTGATTCAAGCTCCGGCATACGACGGCCCGCCTCGCGACGGCAGCCTTGAGGCAAATCGGCATCACTATCGTGACAGACTACAGACTGCGATCAGCGAATGTGCGAGCTGCGCTGCGCGCTTGCGGCGAGGTTCCGCCACACTGGGTCGAATATGATCAGCTGCACACTAGGAGCGTCGCGGATGCTCGGACGACTGGGCACCCTCATTGCGATCATCGGCCTCTTGGCGGCCGACGCCTACCTGTCGTTCTTGTTCGTGTTCGTGCTCAGGATGTCATACCCGTCCAGTCACTTCTCCGAGACAAATGTAATAGTCATCGCTCTTATCGTGGCTTGGGCCGCAGCGCTCATTGCGGTCTTCTGGGCGAACGCGAACCGAGAGTTCCGTCTTCTGCTCGTTGCTTCCCCGACCCTCATTGTGCTGGGCCTGTACGGTTACGCAATGTGGCTCGGCATGAGGTAGTCGGTGAGCCGAATCACGGTTTTCGGCGAAACCGGAAGGCCACGGCGACATTGGAAAACGCCGAACCAGAGCGTCCCTACAATGAATGGAAGCGCTGCAAGGCTTTTGGATTGGCCTTGTAGAATTCGATGAGCTCTTTGAGGTTGTCCAGACCGTCCTCGGTGAAGGCCGTCGTCTGTTTGTCGTTGGCGTCATAGATCCAAAGACAGCCGTCATAAGTATCCATGCCGGCGGCGACGTCCCAGAGCCAATTTTCGTCCTCGCCAAGCATCTCGGCTGCGCGGGCGATGGTGAAGACGGCGCTGATCGCGGCCATGATCAGGCGGCTTGTGGAATACTGGCTGTGAGCGGTTTCCAATTCCACGGCAGCAATTCATCGAGCCGATGCATTGGATGCTCAGCGATGCGCGCCAAGACGTCGATGAGCCAGGCCGATGGGTCAACGTCATTGAGTTTGCAGGTGTAGATGAGCGAGTACACCACCGCTGCGCGCTCGCCGCCGCGCTCGGAGCCGGCGAAGAGCCATGCTTTTCTGCCCAGGGCTACGGCGCGAATTGCCCGCTCGGCGGCGTTGTTACTGAGACAGATCCGCCCATCATCGAGAAAGCGTGCAAACGCGTCCCAGCGCTTGAGCATGTAATTGAGCGCCTTGCCGATGTGCGACTTGGCCGACACGCGAGATCGCTGCTGTTTCATCCAGGTGTGGAGCTCTTCCACCAGAGGCTTGACCCGCTCCTGGCGGACGGCGCGGCGGATGTCCGGGGTCGCGCCATTGATTTCGCGTTCGACGTCAAAAATCGCATCGATCTGTTTGACCGCTTCGAGCGCGACTGGCGAGATCGTCAGCTTCGGATCGCGCGCCGCGGCGGCGATGTCGGCCAGCACGAAGAATTTGCGCCGCCCGTGGGCCCAGCACGCGGCCTCAATGATCGCACCGGGCTGACGCCTGGGTTTGTAAAGCTCGTTGTAGCCCGAATAGGCGTCGGCTTGGAAAATCCCGCTATAGGTCGCGAGGTGGCGCTGGGGATGATCGCCGCGGCGGTCGCGCGAAAAATAGAACACCGCCGCTGGGGGATCAGTCCCGCCAAACGGCTGGTCGTCTCGAACATAATTCCACAAACGCGCGGTGATGGTCTTGCCCTTGGCCATGAGCGGCACGGTGGTGTCATCCCCATGCAGGCGCTCAGCGGCGAAGACATGAAGCTCGATCCGATCAAACAGTGGGCGCAGCACCGCCACCGCCGATCCAACGTGATCGCCGAGCGTTGAGGACCTGAGCTCGACGCCTTCGCGCTCAAATTCAGCGCTCTGCCGATTTAAGGGCTGATGCAGCACGTATTTGTCATAGAGGATCATCGCCAACACGCTGGCGCCGACATGGCCCCGGGCAATGACGTGGAAGGGCGCCGGCGCCTGGGAGATCTTCTCGCAGGCCCGGCAGGAGAATTTCTCGCGCACGGTCTGACGCACCCAGAGCTTGCGCGGGATCGCTTCCATCGTCTCGGTGACGTCCTCCCCGAGCTTGGCGAGCTTATCCGAGCCACAGCATTGGCACGATGTCGGCCCAGGCACGACGCAGCGCTCGCGCGGCAAGTGCGCGGGAAACGGTTTGCGCACCGGCTTTCTGCGCGTATGCGCCGGCACGATGGCGACCCCGGCGGCGGCTTCGGCTTTTTCAGCTGCGATCTCATCTTCGGCCAAGTCAGCTTCGAGCTCTTCAAGCTGAAATTCCATCTGGTTGATCAGCCGCTTGGTGCGCTCGGAGGTCGGGCCAAATTTTTCACGGTTGAGCCGTTTGATCTCCAGCCTCAGATGCTCGACCAGCGCGTAGGCGCCAGAGACTGCCGCCGTGGCGCGTGCGGCCTTCGCTTCCGCGCCACGCAACTCGCGCACCGCGGCATCGAGCTCAACATCGCGCTGCGCAATCGCAATATCGCGCTCATGCAGCATCCGCTTCAGCGTCTCGATGTCGTCGGGAAGCGGCGCGCTCGTCACGATGCCAATTAGACCAGATTCGGCGGCGCTTGAGGCGCCCCCGCGTGCAGTCTGATTCAATCGGCCGCACTATCCAGCCGCGTTTGGCCGCCAAGTCTCGCGCGGCGCTCTCCAGTCCAGCGCTTCGAGCAACATTGATAGCTGAGCGGGCGTGATCATGTGGCTGCCCTCGGTCGCATTCGGCCATTGAAAGCGGCCTTTCTCCAAACGCTTGGCGAATAGACACGCGCCCTGACCGTCATGCCAAATGGCCTTTAACAGGTCGCCGCGTTTGCCCCGAAACACGAACAGATGGCCGCTGTGCGGATCCATTTTCAGCGTCTCCTGGATCTGCAGCGCAAGTCCGTCCATGCCGCGGCGCATGTCGGTGCGCCCCAGCGCTAGCCAAATCTTCGTGCCGGCCGGAAACGAGATCATTTCCGGGCGAGCGCTTTGAGCACGACGCCAACCAGGTCGGTGGACGCAGCGCCGGTGATCCACACCCGGGCGGCGCCGCTGAAATCAATCTCGATCATCGGAGCTGGATCACTTGGCGCGGCTGGCGGTGCTGCACCACCGATCATCGCCAAGGGCATGAAGCGCCCAACCGGCGCGATTGCGCCTGTCTGCGGCGCCGGAAATCCCAGCTCCTCGCGATATTGCTTCCGCCAAGTGTGAAGCTGGCCTGAAGCAACCTGACGGCGGCGGCAAATCTCCAGGATCACTGCGCCAGGCTCAAACGTCTCGGCCACGATCGCCCGCTTCTCCTCAAGCGACCACCGCCGACGCTCCTTGCCGAGAATGATGTCCATAATGTCGGCCCAGAATAACGATCAGTCTAAGAGCCCGCTCTTAGACTACTCCTTGTCCCAGAGGCCTCGATCGGCAGGCCTTCGCAAGACGGCGCTCGGCGGATGGCTAACCGCTCACGGTGTGCAGGCGCGAACGGCTCGTGCTGGGCCGGATCCAGACACTCGCAAAATCGGTAATAGGGTGGAGCTTGGCCCCTTTGCAGACGCTCCGATCCCTCGTGGCCTCCGGATCGATTCATGGCTCAGGCGGCGCCGAAACTCCTCCAGAGCACGTAGGCGGCGACGGCGAAGGTCACGACGGCGAACACGCGCGTGAGGACGCCCTTGTAGCGAGCGAGCCGGGAGGAGAGTGCTGCGCCGAGAAGTCCGCCTGCGACGCCGCCCGAGACGAAGAGCGCGGCGATGCGCCAATCGATCAGGCCGTCCAGGGCGTAGCTCGCTGCTGTCGTGGCGCCAAATGCGCCGACCGAGAATAGCGAGGAGCCGACCGCGTGCAGCATGGTCATGCCGCTTGAGGCGATAAGCCCCGGCACGACCAAGAAGCCGCCGCCGATGCCGAAGAAACCGGAAAGGGCGCCAACGACCAAGCCCGCAGCCAGGATCTTGGGCGCATTCTGTAAAGACAGGCGCACTTCGGCGTCGCCTTCATTGGTGCGCCGTCTCAGCATACTCACGCCGACCGCGACCATCACGAGGGCGAACAGCGGCAGTAAGACCGCAGCATCCATGAGTTTGCCGATTGCCGCACCCAACGCGGCGCCGATCACGCCAGCGGCGGCGAAGGCGACGGCGCACGGCCACTTCACGTTGCCGCGTCGGGCGTGGCCGATGAGGTTGGCGAACGCGTTTACTGATACCGCCATTGCGCTGGTGCCGATCGCCACGTGCGGACTCGCGACACCAACGATGTAGAGCAAGGCTGGCGTGGCCAAGATTGACCCACCGCCGCCAATCAGTGCGAGCACCAACCCCACGGCGCCGCCGCTCAGAACCGCGAGGATATCAGGCAGGTTCACGCCAGCGCGCGAGTCCGATTCCAGGGTATCGCTTTCAGCAGGAGCGCCATGCCGCACCAGCCGGTCGCGCCGGCGAACGTCAGGCCCGCGCCAACAATGGCGGAAACCGCAAAGAAGGCAGGACTCACAAACCAGCCCAGCACTATGCCGATGAGGACCAGCGAGCCTGCCGTGATCTGCACCTGACGCGTGATTTCGAGCGGCGCCTTGCGGTTGGCATGCAAAGGAAAGCCCGCGGCCTTCCAGCCTTCGATGCCGCCTTCTAGACAATACGCCTCGGCGAAGCCCTTGCTCAAAAGCTTGGCCGCATTAGTCTGTGTGCGCATGCCAGGCCTGCAATGAAATACGGCCGTCTTGTCATGATCGCGGTCGAAGTCATGCGTATCGATCGCCGAAAGCGGGGCGAGCCGCGCGCCAAGAATGTGCTCACGGGCTTGTTCATCGGTTTCCCGGATGTCGATCAATACGGCCTCGCCGCGATCAAGCATGTGTTTCGCCGTTGGCGCGTCGATGGCTCGGAGGTCGCTCATCTGCGGATTTTCCTTTTTGGGCAATAAATTGCAGCGAGCGTTTCCAGAACGCGGGCTACGTTTGGATCGGCGAGACGGTAATAGATCGTCTGCGCCTCGCGCCTCGTTTCGACCAAGCCTTCTTCCCGCAGGCGCGCCAAGTGCTGCGAAAGCGCAGACTGCGAAAGTCCGGACAGTTCCTGCAGCGCGCCGGCCGAGTGTTCGCCCTCAACCAGCTGGCACAGCACCATCAGCCGCGCCTCGTGGCTTAGCGCCTTGAGGAGGCGGGCCGCTTCGCCAGCCTTGGCCGCGAATTGTTCAAGGGGAAGATCGCTCATTACTGCGTCAATATATCAATGGACACTAATTGAGCAAGACCTAATATAAAGAACAGGGAGAACGAGTATGGGCAATCCGCAAGTCCGCGCTTTTTTTGACGAAGCGACATTCACCGTCAGCTATCTCGTATGGGATCCGGCGACACGGTACGGCGCGATCATCGACAGCGTGCTCGATTTTGACCCGAAATCTGGCCGCACCGGGGAACGGTCGGCGCAGTCCATCCTTGACACCGCCCACAGGGAAGGCGTGGTCATCGACTATGTCCTTGAGACCCACGCGCACGCCGATCACCTTTCGGCCGCGCCTTTCCTCAAAAGCAGGACAAAGGCGCCCGTAGCGATCGGCGAGCACATCAAAACCGTGCAAGGGGTCTTCAAGAAGGTTTTCAATCTTTCAGACGTGAGTGGCGAAGGGCGCGAGTTCGACCTCCTCTTGAAAGACGGCGACCGGCTGGCGCTCGGCGAACTGACGATCAAAGTGATGCACACGCCCGGCCACACGCCGGCGTGCGTGAGCTATCTGATCGGCGACGCCGTGTTCGTTGGCGACACCATGTTCATGCCCGACTACGGCACCGCGCGCGCCGACTTTCCGGGTGGCGACGCGCGCCTCTTGTATCGCTCGATCCACAAGCTGCTGGTGCTGCCGGGCGGCACCCGCGTTTTCCTTTGTCACGACTACAAGGCGCCAGGGCGCGACCAATATAAGTGGCAGACCACGATAGATGAGGAGCGCACCATGAACGTGCATCTGGCGAACGGCGTGACCGAAGACGCGTTCGTCGCCATGCGCGAAGCGCGCGACAAGACGCTAGAGATGCCGGCGCTTATCCTGCCGTCGATCCAGGTGAATATTCAGGCGGGCGAGTTGCCTCCCCCCGAAGTCAATGGCGTGCGCTACCTGAAGCTGCCGCTGAACGCGATTTAAGGACACGGTACGAGGCTCCCCCAGGTGATCGGATTTCGCCGACATCCGCCCTTCGGCGTGTGCGCGCCACAGGGCGTAACTTCGCGCGGGAGGGCCACGGCCTCGCGCTCGGACGCCCATTCGAAAGTCGCTCCGAACTCGCTCGTTGGCCGATGCGGACATTGGCAGGTCGTTTGCAACGGCAGGAATATCGGCCCGAGAGCGCATCATATCCCAATGTGTTGGGCCTTCTCCATTTCTTCGGAGTAGCGACGCGTAGCGTAGCTTTCCTTGAGCATGCCGACCAGTTTTCGGCTCTCCCGTTTGTCTATGACCGCCAGCGTATCGCTCTCGGTTTCATCGAAGACCCGCATTGCCTCTTTGATCGACATGTGCGGGAGAAGTGCCGTCTCCGATGTGCGCGCAAGCGAAAGAACCGGCGCGTTCGGATCAAGACCGGCTCTATGAGCCTCGGCGACGACCACAATGCCCTGAAAGCGACCTGCGCTGTCGATCAAGGCCACCCGCTGACGCGCGCCTAGCGGGAACCGGGCCTCGAATGCGCCGATGGTGATGTCAGCAGCGGCGGTGGGTGGATCGGTTCGCATGAGCTTTTCCACGGTGAACTCCCGCGCCCAGCCGATGTCGCGGGCGCTGCGAACGATCTCGCCGCGAAGATGGAAGCGCCACGTGGAGAAGGAATACCCGAACAACTCTCGCACGATGAGGCTGCTGGTGATCGAGGCGGCAAGGACGGCGACGGTCAGTCCATAGTCGGAGGTCGTCTCCAGCACGAGGAATGACATTGTGAGCGGCGTGCCGATGATGGCCGCGCCAAGCGCGCCCATGCCGACAAGGGAGAACGATGTCATATCCAACGACACGCCAGGCTCGCCCGCGGTGATCGCCATGGCGAGAGCGCGACCAACCAGGGCGCCGACCAGCAACGAGGAAAAGAATAGACCGCCTCGAAAGCCAGCGCCCAGCGAAATGGTTGAGGCGGCGATTTTCAGCAGTGCAAGGGACAACACGGCTGTCATCGTCATGTTGAAGACGAGACTATATTCCAGAGCGCCGTGTCCCCCCGAAAGAATTTGCGGGCTCAAGGTCGCCATCTCGCCAACAATGAGACCGCCAATAATGGGATGGACCAATCGCGGAGCCTTGGTCAACGAAAGCAATCGTTCCGCCAAGGGCAGCGCGCGCATCCACAAAATGCCGATGACTGCGCAGACAATGCCAAGCAACATGAACCAAGGAATGTCGCTCGCGGTGACGACGCGTGCGGTGTTGACCGACAGAGCGAACGGCGCTCCGCCAAATACATGCATGGCCAAAGTGGCGGCGATTGAGGCGGTCATGATCGGCGCGACATAGCCGACAGCATATTGCGCAAGCACCAGCTCGAACGCGTAGAAGGCGCCCGTCAAAGGCCCATTGAACGCAGCGGCTATGGCCCCGGCGGCGCCGCACGCCACAACAACGCGCATGTCTTCACGCCGCAGACGCATCCACGCCCCCATCCGCGAAGCGCCGCCCGACCCGATCTGCGTGTAGCCGGCTTCCATCCCGACCGAGGCGCCAAATCCGTTGGAGACTAGTGTCTGGATAGCGAGCAGCAGGCTGTCTCGAAATGACATCTTCCCGCCGCGCAAGGCGTTGGCTTCGATCGGGTCAACGACATTGGTGCGGCCTACGCGTGCGCCAAGCCAGGTCATGGCGCACAAGAGAAGTCCCCCCGCCATTGGCACAATCGGATTGTCAAACTGCGGGATGTCGCTCAATCGACTGCCGGGCTGCAGATTGAAAAACACTTGGTGCGCCAAGCTTGCCAACGTGCTCATCACCGCGACAAAGCCCGCGGCTACCACGCCGATCACGCCTGCAAACAGGCTAAGTCCAATCTCCCTCGACCTTACAAAGCGACGCAAGAACGCCGGCGTCAGTTCGCCGCTGCGCCGCAACCAAAGAGAAGCAGCGCTGAGGTGGGCCTTCGAGGTGACCTCTGTGCTAGGTTGATTGTTCACTCTACGCGCTTCTAGCGAGATTCATGTGGAAAGCATTCTTCAATTCTTGCTCGATCCGCGAGTATTGCTTGGTTTTGGCGTGCTCTTCTTTGGGGGAATTGTCGCAGCGGCTGAGATTTCGCAGCACCTTGAAACGAGGAGACAGCCGCCCCTTCACCCCCCGCACCTGACGTCGAGTAACGGGATTTCAGCGCACCCCATCCGCCCGCCACTCACCGCACGTGGCCGGTTTCTGACGTAGATGCTGGCAGACGAACGATGCTGCAGCAACGCCCGCTTCAAAAACGGGCCTCCTATGGAGGGCAGCCGCTCATGACTGGCTGGGGCCTCAACACAGACCTCGGATAATCCTCGCAAGTCACGGCTGACCTCAGTCGGGCGCCATTCCCTTTTCCGTAAGCTCGGCGATTGCGCCATCGGTCTTCTTAAGGTGGGTGAGCCCCATGCCGCGAAGCACATTCGCCGCCTTCGTGAATTGGATGTTGTCGTAACCGACGATTTCAATCCTGTTGCCCCAAGGGTCGAAGAAATCGAGAAACGGTCCAGGCTCGGTCGCAACGCCCCCATCGGAGAGCGCCTTGCGCGCCGCCTCCTTGTTATCCACGACAAGGCCGACGTGGCGACCATCGTCGCGAGGCTGCGTTCGACCGGTCTGCAACGCCAGGAACTGGTCGCCCAGGTCGATGAAGGCCATGCCGTCATGGCGCCCACGCAAGCGGCCAATCTCGTGCATTGAGTCCCCGCGCCGCCATCGATCCCACATCAGATCCCGTTGCGCGGCTGGATAGTAGATGCGGCGTCGATATTTCATCGGCTTCACTCCAGTCTGACCAAAAAGACTAAAGTGTTGCCTCGACCGGTTGAAATCGCGGACCGATCCGGACGCTCTGAAAATAGTCGATAAGGCGAAGGCTGGCCCCAAACGGACACTAAAGCTTTACTATCGCGA
This sequence comes from uncultured Pseudomonadota bacterium, assembly GCA_963847165.1. Classification (GTDB taxonomy): domain Bacteria; phylum Pseudomonadota; class Alphaproteobacteria; order Caulobacterales; family Aquidulcibacteraceae; genus Vitreimonas. Next base: position 22,064 of record CAWJYY010000019.1, on the reverse strand, counting down.
GGTGTTTGGCTGGCTGTTTAGAACCGAACCCGTACGGGAGACCGCGTCCTCTGATGCGAGTCTCGTACGGGTCTGGCAGGCGGCGGCCTTCTAGGCGGCGGCCATGATCGGGCCGAGCGCGGTTGTGATGCGTTCAAATTGCTGCGGCGTGATTTTGCCGCGGAGCTGCTCTTGGAACCTCGGCACGCCGACGCCGGAGGCAATGTACTGCCAGCGGTAGGCGGCGAGCACGCCCGCGTTTAGGCGCGCCAAATTCTCCTCGAAGAGGCCGCCATTCATGGCAGAGCAGAAATATTTGACATCGGCGGCGGCCTGCATCTGCAGGATGCCATCAACGGCGGCGACCAGCGCAATGAAGTCATTGACCGCGGCGTCGATTTCCGCAGGGCTCATCGCATCGTGGACGCGCTTCCATTCAAGCTCGTCGGCGATGATGTGCTGGGCCTCGTCGCGTGCGTGATACAAGAACACGTCCTTGAAGAGCGGCGACAGGCTTCCTTCGCCGTCGATGCTCTGCTGATAGTGTGAGAGGACAAAAATCTCGATGAAGCACGTGAGCGCAAGCACGGACCAGGTCGATTTGCTCAAGACCGCCTTGGCCACCTCATTGGGGTCGGGCAGGAAGCGATAGCCGGTTGGCAAGACCTCCGCGCACAACGCCTCGACCCGACGAAACAGCTCTTGATGTTTGATCTCCTCGTTGGAGAAACGAACCAGGGCCTCGAGCGCGTCTTGGTCGCCGAGCCAATGATCTGTGGTGACCTCGAGAATCTTGGCGTTGATAAAGCGTTCCACGAGGCCGAAAATATTGGCATAGGTGCGGCCCTGCACCTGGCTCATGAATCGCTTCTCGTCCTTGGTAAGGAAATCGAGTTCGGCTATCTTCGATAGCGAGGCCGGTAGAAACGTGTCCTTGGGGTCAAGCCTGCGGCCGCGTATGGCATGCTCATCGATGGTCCAGTACACGCGCTTTGAGGCGGCGACGCTCTTAGCGTAGCGGTTTTGGTCGGATGCGACGGCGAGAGTCATGGTGTCCTCCTCTGGGATGGGTTGTCAGACTGGAGAATTGTCGATTGGGCGCGCCGCCGGTAAGTAGCTGCGGGTAAGTCACCTTTCATTGCGCCTAGGAGTCTTCTGTAGGGCGAGGGGGACCGGGATGGCTTGGAGCGACGCCGAGGTCGGAGCAGTACGCGCGCAGATCGCTCGGATGAGCGGCTCGCCGATATTCGCAAACGCAGGGCGCATGGCGCCCCTCCTGGCATACCTCGTCGATGCCGAACTGCAGGGCGTTGCGGGCCAGCTCAATCAATCGCGCATAGCCATCGACGTGCTTGGCCGGGATGCCCATTTCGACGCCGCCACCGATTCAATCGTGCGCGTCGAGATCGGCCGCCTTCGCAGCAAGCTGTTTGAATACTATGGGGGCGATGGCAAGGACGATCCGGTTTTTATCGAGTTGCCGAAGGGCCGATACAAGCCGACGCTGGCCTTTCGGGGAACCGACTCTGCGGACGCCGACGATTTCAAGCAGGACATCAAGTTTTGCAGGACCCCGGACGGTGTCGCGATCGCTTATGCGGAGTCCGGCGCGGGGCTGACGCTTGTGAAGGCTGGCAATTGGCTGACCCACCTCGAATTCGACGTTCAAAGCCCTGTTTGGCGGCATTGGTGGGTCGGTCTAAGCAAACGCCACCGCCTCATCAGATACGATCCTCGAGGGTGCGGGCTGTCCGACTGGGACGTTGACGACATCTCGTTCGACAAATGGGTCAGCGACCTTGAATGTGTCGTCGATCAAGCGGCGCCTGAGAAGTTCGCGCTGCTTGGCACTTCTCAAGGCGTTGCGATCGCGATCGCCTATGCGGCGCGCCATCCCGAGCGCGTGAGCCATCTAATCCTTTATGGCGGCTATGCGCGCGGGGCGCTGAGGCGCAGGGACCCGGGCGGTGAAGAAACTTTCCACCTTCTCCAAGATATGGTGCGCATCGGCTGGGGCAAACCGCACGGCGCATTTCGTCAAGTCTTTGGCGCTCTGTTCATGCCGGAGGGAACCAGTGAGCAATTCCGCTGGTTCGACGAGCTTTCGCGAGTTTCGATGTCGCCTGAGAACGCAATGCGATCGCGAGATTGCTCGGCCCATGTCGACGTGGAACATTTGTTGTTGCAGATAGAGGTTCCGACGATCATCCTGCACGCGGTCGACGAGATTCTGATACCCTTTTCAGAAGCCCGTTACTTGGCCGCCCATATCGCTGGCGCGCGCCTCGTGCCTTTAGACAGCAAGAACCATCTCATTCTTGAGCACGAGCCGTCTTGGCTTCGCTTCTTGAGTGAGGTCGAAGATTTTGTCGCCGACCGGTAGGCCGGTGTAACTTCCGCCCTGCCAAATGTTGCGTTTCGGCGAGTTTCTGCCGGTCTTGGTATGCAAGCGCGAAAGGCCGATTAGCGGCTCAACTGAGACAAGCCTGCTGGCTCACGTCAAGGCCATTCCTCGATTTTCCAGGTTCTGGCCCCGACCGGGGGCATTCGACCGCAGCCGCGGCGACGATCCCGCTTGGCCTTGACCCTTGCGGAGCGCGAGGAGATTTCGCGCGGCCTGGTCGCTGGGCGATCGCTTCGCTCGATGGCGCAAGCGCTCAGCCGTTCACCCTCGACGATCAGTCGCGAGATCGCGCGCAACGGCGGACCCAGGCCGTATCGGGCGGCGAAGGCCGACAAACGCGCCTGGCAATCTGCGCTACGCCCAAAGCCATGCAAGTTGGCGCGGTACGCTTGGTTGCGGCAAGCTGTTGGCGCAAAGCTCGCCTTGGAGTGGTCTCCTCGAGCCAGATCGCAGGCTGGCTGAAGTGGAAGAATGCCAGGAACGAGGCTCGCCAAGTGTCGCACGAGACCATCTATCGGAGCCTTTATGTGCAGGCCCGCGGCGTGTTGAAAAAACAGCTGATTGAGCATCTGCGCTCACAACGCCCGATGCGCCGCTCGCGACACGCGACGATGAAGGGTAAGCGGCAGGGCCAACTTCCAGACATTGTTTCGATCAGCCAGCGGCCGGCGTCGGTCGAGGACCGCGCCGTCCCGGGTCACTGGGAAGGCGATCTCTTATGCGGATCGAAGAATAGCTTCATCGTCACCCTGGTCGAACGACACTCACGCTATCTCATGCTGGCCAAGATCCCGAACAAAAATACCGAGACTGTCGTCAACGCCCTGATCAAGCAGGCTCATAAACTTCCAGATGAACTCTACAAATCGCTGACTTGGGACCGCGGCAAAGAACTCGCCGATCATCGGCGCTTCACCATGGAAACCGACATTGCGGTCTATTTCTGTGATCCGCAAAGCCCCTGGCAGCGTGGCTCAAACGAAAACACCAACAGGCTGCTGCGCCAGTATTTTCCGAAGAAGACCGATTTGGCGCCGCATTCGCAAGCCCACCTCAACAGAATCGCCCGGCGCCTCAACGAACGACCGCGGAAAACCCTGGACTTCCACACCCCGGCAGAGCGATTAAGCGAGTGTGTTGCGTCGATCCGTTGAGACCGCCGCGAGATCGGGACTTAGCTAGCGCAACATGACCGGCGGCTGGAATCGAGCGACTCAGCCAGTCGCGGATTGCGGCGATCGGTCATTCGAGTTGGCCGCAAGGGGTGTCTCTTTCCTGACGGGCGAGGCCTGATTACTGGCGGCGTGATTGGCGGAGTTGGACGCACTTGAATGGGCGCGCGCGTCAAAACCGTCGGCGGCGCCATGGCTCGTCCCGTGGGAACTGTCAGAGCTTGGATATCCTCGATCACGAACACTTGCCCGCCATTCGTGATGTTGACGCCCTCGGCGCCCTCGTAAACCAGATAGAGCCGCGCGCCCGGGGGATCGACTTCAATCTGGTTTGCTGGAATTGCTTCGGTTTGTCCGTTGACGCTGGTGCTGAACGAAATGCTCCGAGGATCGGTTGTCACGCGAATGCGATAGCGTTGGCCGTTGCCGACGTCGTTGATCAGCAAGGGATAGGCGCCGGGCTGGAAACCGCTGACCGCGACCTTGTGATGCGAATTCTCGGCTAGCGATAGGTGCACTCGGCCGTCGGCGCTGGGCGCGATGGCGACGCGGTCGCGCTGGAATGCGATGAGGTACATCGTGCCGGCGCGCATGCCTGCAATCATGGCGTTGCTGGATACGCTGGCGGCATTGGAAATGTCCTGAAACGTCATCGCGCCCGCCGGATAGTCGTGTGCGAATTCCTGGATCTCCAAAAAGTCTGGACTGGACGGCTGGTTCGGATGCGCCAGGTTCGGCTGCAGTTTGTCCGCCCAGCGCCTGTATTGCCATTCAAGCCGGTTAACGGCCGCATCGCCGGTCACCAAGGTGTTCGCACCGATCTGCGAGAAGGTGAGCGCGCGCCCGGTCGGACTGTGGGGCTGATTGGCGGCCGCCGCGACCTCGAGACTTGTCAGTGACGTGATGTAGCAGCCGTAGTTCATGATGCTCTGTGCGAACTCGACCGCCGAATAGGGCGTGGGGCCAATGCCGAATTGTGGCTCCGACCAAATGACCTTGCCTCGGTTCGGACCGGTGGTGACGACGTAGCGCAGCGCGTAGGCCACAAGCGGCGCCTTGAGACGAGGATCCACCTGCGAAAGCAGCGGCATGTTGGCGACCATGCAATCGTTTGCGGCGTTGGAGGTGCACACGAGATTGCCGACGACAGTTGGCCGCAGCGTCAGCGGCGCGTGCGGGGTCGCAAAGTTCAGCTGCGTCGGCACGAACCGCATCGAGCGAGTGCGATACTCTTCAGCGGTGCTCGCGCTCGTGGTGATCGATAGGAATGCAACGAGTGCAAGGAAGCCAAGTGGTGTGCGCATGAACACCTCCTCAGAGCTAATCCAATGGCGTTCGTCTTGCCCGCGGCGACCCGACTGGCTTCACCCAAGCGACCTCGCAATCTATCTCCGGCTCAAGGGCAATCAACAAGAGTGGTCACGCGGTATCCACGTATACGCCGCGGCGGCGCCCGCCACTGGCGCTCGCGCGTGGGTCGCGTTCGGCGAAGTCGCAGATATGGCGCGTATTCGCTCAAAGCGACGCGCTGGGAGATGACCGTAACCGGCGAACTACAGCTCGCGCGGTGTGCAGGCGCGAAGGGCGGATCGACGGCTGAACCGCGACATGCGGAAAATCGTCTTGTGGACGGGGCCTGGCCCAAAGCCACCGTTCACGATTCGGGTGAACGGGTGCCCGAGGACGGATTGGCTGGTCCGGCCTCGGTGCGCACAGATTCTTGCCAAGCCGCAAACAAGTCGGGGCGGACTGATGTTTGCCCATTCCGAACGGTGACGCTGGCGCGCGCCCACCTCAAGGCAAGAACGGCCCTCGCGAGAGGACCGCTTTCGCGATGAGACGCGCACGTGGCTTTAGTGCACGCGCTCGGCGTCGGGCGACGATAGCCAGGCTCGCCCTTCGCGCAAGTCGAACGTCAGCACCCAATTGTTCAGGAATGCGGCGCCGATATTGCCGTCCATGATGTAATTCCCGGTGCGGAATCCGCCCTCGACAGCGATGCCGTTCGCGAGCGTGAGACGCCCTTGCGCTGGCGTCGACGACTGGTTGACCGGAAGGCCGACCAGCGGTGCAATGTGGTTGCCCACGAGGTTGCCGCTGCTGTTGCCGGTATCCAACTCCATCCAGGCCGTGCCCTTGGGCGTGGTGACGGCGCCGTCGATAGTGAGCGAGGCGCCCTGCGCATCGCGCACGATGCGCACCGGCAGTTCGCGCGCATGAACGATGCGTTGGCGGAGACTATTGGGCGTCTCGACGATGATGGCTCGGCGTGGAATGATTGAAATCGTGAGACCAGCGAAGATATCGAGGCCAATGGCGCCGTCGACATGCGGCGCATTGGCGCCGATCATGCCCATAATGTCGATCACGCCGGCCACCGGTGCTGCAAAGTTTGATGCTCCGTTCTGAAACGTCAGCTGATCGCAATGCGGCGCATCAAGGCGGTCCCCGGAAAACCGGAAGGCGGTGATCTGGCCCCACGGCTCACAATGCACGCGCGTCGCAAAATCGGGCGAGAGGACACTCAAGCCTTCGCCGGTGTCGAACAAAAAAGTGCCGGTTTGCCCGTTGACGGTGAGCTGGACCGTGTAGAGTCCATCGACGTAGGACTGCAGCGGAATCGTGACAGCTTCTGCACGCGCAGTATCGGCGCATACGGCTCCAAAGAAACTTAGCAACAGCGCTGTGACAAGCTGCTTCAAACGCGGCGATCTGAACATATTTACGAGTCTCCCGAATATGGATCAAGCCGGGCATCGAGGGACGGCTTGGCTGTAACGCTGGCGGCTTAGCCGCCTTGGCCGTGAAGACTATTTCCCGGCCACGTGCCTTCTGCGACTGGGGTCTGCAAACACGATTGCCTCATTGCAGCCTCTCCTGGTTGTGGGTTGGTGTTCCGTCAGACTTTTTTTTGGGGAAAACCGTCGGGGAGTCTTGCAGGCGAGGTGGAGAAATCATGGATTCTGTGATCGACATCACGCGAGTGTCTACGTTCGGCGAGATCGAGCCGGTCGCCATGTGCAGACGCGAACGACCGATCCGCGGCTGAACTCCGACAACTGGAAAATCGAGGCTAAGGCAGCGGCTGGCCCAATCTCGACATGGGCGTTGTCTCTTGCGAGAGCGCCAAGGGATCGGTTCGACGCAAGCGTCCACCATACCCGACCGAACGGACGTGATTTTGCAAGCGCGGTTTGGTCGAACCGACGCTGCTCCCGGCTAAGCGACGGTCGCTGACCGCGTGCAGGCGCGCACGACTGGTTGATGGCTGAACCCAAACTCTCGAAAAACTGACCCCCAGGCGGGTCGTGGGCCCTAAACCGCCATTCGCTTTTCCGGCTTGCGACGGTCGCGGTCGCGACAGCCTGCCACAATTCGCGGTATGGGAAGGCGTGCCAAATGGGCGGGTGACGAAGCTGCACCGCCAAACAATTGGAACGCCATGACCGCCAGACTGCGCACTTCAGGCGCGTTGCGCGCTCTTCCGAAGGCTCTCATCACCGTATCCTTCGCTTTGGCGTTCGTGCCGGGAACATCATGGGCTTGCGCCTGCGGCTGCGGCGTCTTCGAGGTCGGCGCTGGTTCGTTTCGACCGGGCGGGGCCGGTGGCACAGCTTACTTGGAGTACGATTTCTCCGATCAAAATCGCAATTGGAGCGGCGCTTCGCGCGCCCCAGCAGGCGACAATGCAGACAAGGAAATACGCACCAATTTCTTCACGGCGGGCGGGCAATACATGTTCAACCGCAGTTGGGGCGTCATGGCGGAAGCGCCCTTCTGGCGGCGCCGGTTTCGCACCGAAGACGAGGCGACAACGGAGATCGGTACATTCGACCAGACCGCGCTGGGCGACATTCGATTGATGGGCGTCTATTCGGGCTTTTCGCCGGATATGTCCTCCGGCGTGATGTTCGGCGTCAAATTCCCCACCGGTCCTTTCCACGTCGCGGGTTTTGATCGCGACACCGCGATCGGCAGCGGCAGCACCGATCTTTTGCTCGGCGCCTATCACCAGGGAAATCTGTGCAGCTCCGGACATTTCTCCTACTTCGTACAGGGCTTGTGGGATCGGCCTATCGCGTATCAAGGCGATTACCGACCCGGCCAGGAGTTCGACGGCGCATTCGGGATTTACTACAATGGCATCGAGATGCGTCAGGGCAGCGTTAGAATTGCCCCGGTCTTGCAGCTCATCGCATCGGCGCGAGCGCGCGATGCAGGTAGCGAGGCCAATCCCGGCGACAGCGGCTACTCACGCCTGCTCCTGTCTCCCGGCATTGAGTTCGATACCGATGAGTGGAAACTCTACGCTGATGTCGAGTTTCCGATCTACGAACATGTGAACGGCAACCAGCTTGTCGCGCCCGAGCTATTCAAGATTAGACTGAGCCGAAATTTTTGAGGCTGTTATGTTGAGATGGCCGCTCTCCACGCGCGTTATCGCGTTCGCAACGATGCTCATGCTCGGCGCGGCTACAGCGGCGGCTTCACCCAGATTGGGCGGTCCTGCGCCAGCGTTGGCGGGCGAGACGCTCGATGGCAATGCCTTTGATCTCGCAACCCTTCGCGGCCACGTCGTGATCATAAATATTTGGGCGACGTGGTGTCCGCCGTGTCGAGCTGAAATGCCAACCCTAAATGCCTTCTATCTGAGGCGCCGCGGCGAGGGGGTTGTGCTCATCGGCGTCAGTGCGGATCGTCCTCACGACGAGGGTGACGTGCGCCGCGCCATGCACGATCTCGCCTACCCGACGCTTATCGCCCGACAAACCAGTGCAAATGGGCTGGGCGCGCTGACGGAGCTGCCCCAGACCATTGTTGTCGATGCAGCCGGAATCGTGCGCGCCGTACTGGCGCCCACGCCGAACGCGCCATTGAGTTCAGATCAGCTAGACGCAGCGGTGTCGCCACTCCTGCGGACGCAACGCACGCCGCAATGACGCTTATCGGCTTGGGCTCTGGTTCATGCGGCCTTCAACCCAGCCCATGACGTAGCCCGCGTGCTCGTCGCACTCATTGGGCGCAGTCGTCGCGCCAGATCGCACAGCATCGATGCCTTCCCGCGTTTGGGGGACGCGCTAAAGTTCCGGTTACTGCGCGCCGCCCCGCGGGTACCCGGCGGCGCCTTCAGCGGAGGCGGGGTATGGGCCATTTGCAGCGCTGATGTTGGATTCTTAGAAATAGGCGAGGGCTAGCCCTTGTCCGATTTCGTACTAAGCTGTGGATATCGTCGGCATGTCTGGCGCCGCCGCCTGAGAGACGCGTAGCGCTCCCGCCACCGGGGACTTCGCATGCGTCAGCCTCGTCAGCCTGCCTTGATGCGCTACATGCTCTTCGTGCTTATCCCGATCCTCGCTCTTTGGGTGGGCTATTGGGTGAGCTTCGCCTTTCGGTAGCGCCAGGATTGCCGCCCACGCACTGAGTGCCCCCGCAACCGCTCTGCGAAATCCTGCCTGACCGTTAGCGGATTGGGCGCTGCGACGCGAGTGTCGGCTATCGTCGCGAGGGCCATCAGCGGCGTCTGCAATCCTATGGCGTCGCGTGGGATTGCTTGCGTGCGGAGTGACAGTGAAGGACCGTCGCGAGATTCCCACGGCTCGAAACCAGACCGCAATTGGCAGAAAACGGCGAGAATCTTGTGGTCTTGGTGTGCGAGCGCGTATTCAGTCACCGGAAGCGCGCCGCTCACAAGAAATGCGCTAGGGCTGTGCCGCTCCCTGCTGGGGGCTGAGCCAGATCACCGCCGCAAGCGCCAGGATCGCGCAGAAAAAAACGCAAAACGCGACGTACGGGGCCGCGCGCGGCGGAAGTTTGAATGACAACTGGCACTCCTCGCGCCAATTGTACGGCTCCTGCTGGAGCGGGATTTGAGGGCGCGCAAAATTTGCCCGACTGTCCGTTTTCAGACCTACGATTTTCTAAGTTGACACAGGGGAATACCCATTTTTATTCACAATACGGAACAACGAATGAGGGTTCCCATGCCTCGCGTTTTGGGCGACCGGACCGATCCGCGCGCAACCACGGCCTACCCACGCGCCTTCATCGTCTATGCGGTGATTTGCGCCGTGGCGGTCATCTTCATCATCGCGAGCGCGCTTGTCGGTGGGTGAGCAGAAACGGTGCCCCGGCACCGTCGAGCGAGCCTTTGAGCTTGCGCGAGATTCAGAGCTTGTGACGGTGGAGCAGATAAGAAAGCGACTGAAAGCCGAAGGCTATATCGATTGGGAATTTCAGCTTTCAGGACGCAGCATCAGACGGCAGTTGCAAGAGATCGTCGCAGCTAAACGCGGCGGCGAAGTGAATGCTCCTAAAAGCAAAGAGGGGTGAGGTTCGGCGCGCTCTAGCCTTCGAGGTTCTCGTTGCTCGCGCCTGTAAATTGGCGGACGCGGGAATTTGCTCGGACTGGCGAGAAATTGCCCACGACGTGGGAAGCGGATGGCGTCGAGGGCGCCAAAGCGGCCCTTGCGGCTGACAGGCTATTTGCCATCCTTCTCGATACGCGCTGCAAACAAGCAAAGGACCGCAATCGGCCTCGTTCAGTCGGCTATCAGACTACGTCCACAAGCTAGTTTGGTCGCGGCCAAGTCTCGGCGCGTTCGGTGATCAGGTCGAGGATGCGGGCGTGGTCCGCTTGGTGGCGCCTGACGCCATCTTCCGCAATCTTGCGCACAGAGGCCTGGGAACCGGAGTACTGGTAACCCGCGACGCGCACGCCACCGAGGATGTACTCAATATCGTACATCGGGAAGTTATACACAGTCAGCGCTGCGGGGTCTGTCCGGCGCCTGACACGCAACCACTAGAGGTGTGGCGCCTTCCGGGCATCGTGACCGGCGTCACCGCGAGCACTATGACCACAATCGGCGACAAACCGTCCGAGAAAGAGCGGGGCGGTTCTTGAGAGACTGAGAAATTGGGCAAAATCGCAGCGAGGGCGCTTGCTCACTTAGCCGTCATTCAAATTGTATGCGGATGTTCGCCTGACTGTTGGCATGGCCACTCTTCGACGGTCTTGGTTTTGCGCTCGATGATGCGAGCGTACTCCGCGTGATGCCTTCGAATGGCGTCCTCGGCGAATTCGCGCGCGGCATCCGCGGGCCCGGGATGCCGGAAGGATGCGACGCGCGTTCCGTCGAACATGTATTCGATCTCGTACATTCTGGGATTGTGGGCCGTGTCGGCTTGGGAATGTGTGCGGTATCTGACAGAGCCAAATCCTCAACCCACGTTCCGCTATGGGGTCAATAGCTGTCGGCTGAGCGGTGTGGTATGGCTTGGGCGTCGGCATTGTGGGATGCTCGCTCTTGTCCCTGGACCGATCCGACCGGGCCCCAATTTGACTGTTTTAAGATTTTCGACCGCCAAGCCGCTCGAACTAGCACAGCTTGAACCAGAGCATTTGATCGACTTGGTGGCCGAAAATGCTGGGCTCCGAGCAGCGCTTGCACTGGCTGAGGGTACAAGCATTCGGCGCGAACTGGTTTCGCAAGAGCTCAAGCATCGCATCGGAAATCTCATTGCCGTCGTGCAGGCGATTGCGCGCAAGACCTTTCGCGATGCCGACGCGAAATGCGTTGAGGATTTCAATGCAAGGCTGAGCGCTCTCGCGGCCGCGCAAGCGGTGTTGATCGACGCTGAGACAGAACCGGCGATGCTTCTGGATGTCGCGAAACTCGCCTTGGCGGCGCATATATCAAGCCCCGAGCGCGTGACGATCTCTGGTCCGGATGTAGCGCTGAGCGGGCGTCAAGCGCACGCACTGACCTTGGCGCTGCATGAGCTTGCCACTAATGCGGCGAAGTACGGCGCGTTATTTGTTGACGACGGCAAGGTCGAAATCGCTTGGACCAGTCAGAATGGTGAACTGAACTTCTCATGGCGTGAGCGCGGCGGACCAGTGGTCACGCCGCCGACGCGAAAAGGTTTTGGGTCATCGCTTATCACACTGAACCTCTCGACGGCTTTTTCAGGGGCCGTCGATCTGCGGTTTGAGTCAAGCGGAGTTGAGTGTCTGCTTCGGGCGCCACTGCCGCTCGCCGCTTAGAGACGCGAAGGTCTCCTTTCGGCGAGTGTCAGGCCCGTTGCTTGTTGACTTTGACGGCGCAATTGGAGCGACCCAGACACTTGCAGGCATGCCCCGAAAGCGATTCTGATCACCCGCGGAGGAGAGCCATGACAGCGAAGAAGGTCTGCGTCGTCGTTGGCGTAGGGCCAGGGAATGGCGCTGCCTTAGGCCGTCGCTTCTCTAAGGAGGGCTACGCGGTGGCTTTGCTCGCGCGGACGACCGAGACGAGCGGACCGTTGGCCGCCAGCTTAGCCGATGCTCGCGCATATAGTTGCGATGCAACGGACACCGCCTCTGTGGCGGCTGTCTTTGAAACGATCGCACGTGAGATGGGTCCGGTGCATACGCTCGTCTACAACGCGGGTTCGGGCGTGTGGGGAACAGTCGAAGACATCGACCCCGCGGCTTTCGAGGGTGCGTTTCGCGTAAATGCGCTTGGACTGCTGCTCACGGCCAAGAAAGTTATTCCGTCCATGCGTGACACAGGCGGGGGCAATATCGTTGTCATCGGCGCCACATCTTCCCGTCGGGGTGTGGCCCGCACAGCGGGGTTTGCGCCTGCGAAGGCCGCGCAGAGGAGCCTCGCCGAGTTGATGGCGCGTCACGTTTGGCCGCAGAACATCCACGTGTGTCTGATTATCGTCGACGGTGTAGTCGACCTGCCTCGTACGCGAGCCATGATGAAGGACAAGCCCGATGACTTCTTCATTGCGCCTGACGACTTGGCCGACACTGCGTTTCATCTGACCGAGCAGCCTCGCTCGGCGTGGTCATTCGAGATTGAGGCCCGGCCCTTCAAAGAAAACTGGTAAGAGCAGGGTGTCGCCTCTGCCGCGCCACTATCACGAACGACGTTTTTCGACGAGATCGAGCCGCGGAAGGTGTGCAGACGCGTACGACCGAATGTTGGCTGAACTCCGTCGTCCGGGAAATCGGGCCTAGGGGAGGGCTGGTCCACGTCGGTCATTGGCAGCTCCATATCCAACGCATACGCTCAGCGCATAGCTCTCAGAACCGCTGGCAGACACTAAGGATAGCGGATGCCGACGTTCCGGTCGTCACATCCCGGCGTCTGTCATCTGCGCGATGACCGGCGTGGCGGTCCGAACGGCAGCTTTGTAGCGACGAGGACCTTCGGCGAGGGAGGCAGGACGTCGCGGGGCGGCCCAATCGAGGTGTCCGAGCTGGACGGCGTAGGTTGAGAGGCGACGAAATCTGTGCCGAGCTTTGGCGATGCGGGCGGTCGACACATCTTGGCGCCAGATAGCTCTGCGAGAGCGCTTCTCGTTCAGTTTCAGTTCAAACGCCGAAGCAGAGTCTTGCTGCAACGAACAAGCTTGGCATTTGGCAAAGCCCCGTTCGTCGCAGGAGCAAGTGTCATGAACAAGCGCATCACTGCCGCGGTCCTGGCCGCGCTCACTCTCACCGCACCGTTCGCCACTACAGCTGCATATGCGGATTCCCCATCCCGCAATGACCATGTTGGCCGGAACGACAATCGTGGCAACGACAACCACCGTGGCGACAACCAGCGCCAAAATAACCGCCAGGATCAACGTTGGGACGCCACGCGCGACAACGGCTACACCTACAATGGCCGCTGGAACTACGGTCCGCCGCCGTCGGCTTATGTCGGCCGTGCCGGTTTCCAACCTGGCTATCAAGCGTGGCGGCGCGGAGATCAGCTGCCGAGCTTTTACCGGACGCAGTTTCGCACGGTAGATTTTCGCCGCGAACATCTGCGTGCTCCGCCGCGCGGATATCACTATGTGCGTGGCAATCGTGGCGACGTTCTCCTCGTCGGCATCGCAACGGGCGTAATCCTGAGCGTGATCCTCGCCGGCCGTTGATTTGAGAAACCGACCAGCAGAAAGCCCGCCCCGAGGGGGCACCTTCGGGGCGGCGTTGCGTTCAGGCGAATGTCGCCTCTCGGCGAAGACCCGCCGCGAATAGTGTGCGGGCGCGAAGGGTGGGTTGGCGGCTGAAACCAGACTCTAAGAATAGGGCTCAATCGCTCGTTTCTGGCATAGGCTCGTTGCATGGTCTGCCGTCGCCCTCAGTTGTCGCTTGCTCTCGTCGCCGCCGTTATGGTCAGGTAAATTCAGCGTCATGATCGCGAACGTCAGCCCGGATTCAGATGCTGCGTGTTTCCCTCTTTTTCACCGGCGCGCCGAGCGCCGGATGGAGAGGTTCTATGAAATCGCTTCTCATCACCGTCGCCGTCGTCATGGGAATGTGGGCTTCCGCGCAGGCCGCCACGATTGGCGCAACAAGACTTCACAACGACGCTGTCATGCTGAACCCGCAACCAATTCCACCGGGACATGGTGTCTTGGCGGGACCGGTGCGTGTCGCCCCAGGCGTTGCAGTGATGCTCAATCCCCAGCCGCTGCCGCCTGGTGCCCATCGGTTGAGGCGCTGAGCACTCGGCGTTGACCGGCGCCCTCACAACGCGGCGGTCCACGCGAAGCCAAAGCTGAAAGGCGCGGAGCAATCCGCGCCTTGTGTTTTTTGGGAATGCCCGCTTTCGGCGACTTCCCGCGTGCGCCAGGAGACTGGCAAGGAGGAAGAGGTACAAGTCCTCGACGATGAAGGAGTGGCAAACCACATCGGCCCCGAGCCGTGCGTAGGCAAAAGCCGATCGCCGAATTTCTTGCGCAATGCGATGGCGCCGGCATCGTCGAAGCCGACTATGTGAAAAACTTCTTTGCCCCATCGATGCCGATCGAGGAAAATGTTGACTTGGTCATGAGCTCCTCCTGTCAATGGAGGCTGGATAGCCGGATTTCAGGCTACCCCGCCCGGGGGAGGCAGCCGGACCATCCCATTTCCGGACTGTCGGTAGGCATCACTCTTGGAGGCGATGAGACCGCTCACGCTCGAACCAATAGCTCTTCGCGCCTAGAACCTCACGAAGGTGGTCGGGCCGCTCCGGGGCTGAAGCGTGTGGCAAGCGGTCGAGCTTGTGCGAGCAGGCCGTTCTGCGATTGGGCGCCATTGGCGGCGCTTGACTGCGTTACGCGGCAGCACTTCAACCTTGTCGAAGAAAATGCGAAACTGACGACTGAGTGACTTCGGCGATGGCGCGCCTTCGCCGATGCAACATTGCCAACGACTTGATTGCGGCGGCCACGCCGCTCACGGAATTTCCCAATTCGCCATACGCTGGCCCGACCCGGTCACTGGTTGTGTTACACTACTAGCGATGAGGCGGACGATTGTCCTTGGGATGCTCGCGATCCGCCGGCATTAACAATGCAATTCACGCGCCGTAGCTTGCTGGCTCCTTAGCGATTCTGCGCAATGCGCTGGGAGTGTGGGATCGCTCACCGCCGCAGGCAATGTCTCGCGGGTCTGTTGCAAAGCGGAGCGGAATTGAGCAGCGACAGGAGAATTCGCGGCGGTCAGATGATCCGAGCATGTTTGGAGCGCGGCCAGAAGAGCTTGGCATTCCCCGGGTAGGTTGGACGCCGTACTTGCGGACGCCGCCGGCCCCGGCGCGGAATTCGCCGTCGATGAATTCGCATTTGTATTGCTGTTTGGTGTCTCTCCAGTGGGCTGTCCGCAGCTGGCGATCACAAGAACGAGTACGGCAAGGCTGGGTAACAGAGCGGTTTTGACCATGGGTTTCTTGGCCTCCTGGAAATGTAGCACTATAGCGGCAGCATCATGGGCGCGCCACCGGCGCGGGGCACGACGCCGACGATTGTGTCCTCTACAGCACCGCCACCGGCCAGCTCTATTCCGACAGCGAGGGCACAGGCGCCCACGCCAAAGTCCTGATCGCCACGCTGACGGGTCATCCTGCGCTTACGGCGGCGGACATTACAGTAGTCTAAAACGACTGCCGCGAACGTCCGACTACGTCGATTTCTGCCGGATCGAGCTGGTCAAATCTGACCTCCGAATTTTGGATCAAACGGTCTCTGCGTCGAGATGAATTGGCGCAAAAGCCCGCTTGTTTGTTGGCTTCACGACGATGTCGACGGCACAGCCCAGCCGAGTGAGAACGAGCACGAGACGTTCCACGGAAAAATCTCGGAACTGGCCACGAAGCATTCGAGACACATCAGGTTGGCTAACTCCGATGAGCTCCGCTGCCTTGCCTTGAGTAAGTTTCTTGGAGCGGATCACATTTTGCACGCGAGCGACAAGCTGCGCCTTGAGCAGGTGTGTTTCGGCGTTGGCGATCTGAAGGTCGGCGAAAACATTGCCGCTTCTGCGCTTGCTGGTGACTTTGGTCATGGCTCGCTCTTTCCTTGCCGTTTGTGGCGCTCCTCAGCAGCCCTTAGTCTTTGCCTTATCAAATCCAGATCGGCTTTCGGGGTTTTGACCCCTGGCTTCGATTTCTTCTGAAAGACATGCAGAACATAGACGGCGCTGGCCAATCGAACTGTGTAGACAGCCCGAAAGGTGTCGCCATCGTGGTCCTCCACGATTTCCAAGACGCCTGCGCCGCCAAATCCCTGCAACGGTTTGGCCGAAACGTGCTTGCCGCCCGTCTGGGCCAGGTAGATTGCAAACCCCATGGTTTCGCGGACCTCCTCCGGAAGGGCGCGCAAGTCTCTGAGGCTCGACCCCATCCATTCCACGGGCTTAGTCGGCATGACGCAATATGGTGGTTCCACCATATTTTGTCCAGCACTATTTTCGAGACCGCTATGACCGTTGTCGGCGAGGTCCTGCCGCAAACGGTGTGCGGGCGCGAAGGGCCGGTTGGCAGCTCAAATCAGACTGACGCAAATATGATGCTGGGGCGGGCGCTGGCCCCTTCAGACACTCGTGACCTACGCCGACAACAATAGATCGCGGCGACTCTGGTTCTCAACTCTAGGGACTGGCAGCCCTCACGGTGTTCCCTGCGCGCAGATGGCGCAGGCATGGCCACTGCACATTCTACGATTCCTGAACAACCCATTTGCCGGTGACGCGTTGTCGTCTCATGGAAGCAGAGCACGCACTGCGATCGACGCGGCCGCCGTTACTGCCGCGCTTGGTTTCCGAAGATGGCGGCGCAACTTGGCGCATCGCAGTCTCGGACGACGAAAATCGGGATGATCTGGTGTGGGATGCACTTTTTGCGCCCGCGGAAGAGAACGCAAATTCGCATTGGCCTGAGGTGCTAAGGGATTTGCATAGGGCGGTCAGTTGACCTTGATGGATTGTGGGACGGCTACACTGGGCGAGATCGAGCCGCTGACGGCGCTGAACTCAGACATGCGGAAAATCGACGCTTGGGCAGGGCCTGGCCCAAAGCGGTCGCTTGGTGAAGGTGCAGCGAATGGCCTATCGGCGCGGGGGCTGTCGTGATCGAGTGCCGCCCAAAGTGATGAGCCATCAAGGCCGTCACTGCGCCGCGTGCGGACGTGACAAAACACTAGATGAAGAAGACCGGAGCAAACCCGCCGCCTGGCGTCCGGAAATTCGTGGTCTGCCCCTGGTAGAGGCGGGCGGCGGCCAAAATCGTCTCCCCGCCATAGGTGTAGAGCCGCACGTCAAGCCTCCGTTGGGCGCGCTTGCCATCGAGTTCGATGGTGCGCTCGCTCGGGGGCGCCAATTCTTGCGCGATGTAATCGCTTGCCAAAATTGCGGCCCAAACCCCCTTTGTGAGCTTGTCGCCGCGATAGACGGCTTTGCCGCCGTGACCGGTTGCCGGTTTGAAAAAGAAATTCTTACGTCCGCTCCACAACGCCTCGGCGTTCTTGCTTGTAACGCGGACGGCGCGCGGCAGGCCGGAAAGCGCTGCAATGTGGCTCGCTTCGAGTCCCCAGGTCTTAAGCGCCCCCTGGTCGGAGAGCAGGATCAGATTGCGCTTGTCGGCGAAGAGGGCGTGATTGCGGGGGTTTGGGGTCAGTACGACAGCGCTGTCGACATAAGCAGCGCAAATCGCCTCGTGTCGTTTCTCTTCCAGTGCGAAATCGACCAAGCGATTATAGACAAGATCAATCGGCTCTCCGCCTTCCTGGAGCAGGTTGCACTCATAGCGTAAGGCGCTCGCATCGGCGATCACGGCCCCAACGCCATGGCGTTCGAAGAAGCGCTTGGCGAGAACAAACTCTGGGAAGAGATATTGGTCCTCTGGTGCGTCATCGACGATCGCGATGCGCCGCAGAGGATCGCGGCGGCCTTGGCGGCGCCATTCAGCGTCGAACATAGCCATCACGGAGGTATCAAATGCTTCGAGCGTTGACCGCGCCAGAGCCTGTTCGACTTCGGCACAGCATGCAATTTGGGCGTGCGCCAAGAAAGCGTTCAGGAACGCGCCACCCGCGTTTGTATTGACCTCGATAAGTTTTGGCCCGTCGTCGCCGAGGTGGAAATCATAGCCCATGAACGCACCGCGCGGACCGTGATCGGCTTGAGCGATAGCGGGCGCCCAGGTCATTGCCGCTTCGCGATATCCAGGCAAATCGGTTGCGGTTTCGACGGCCTGGACGATCGCGTGCATAGCCTCACCATCCACCTTGGGCAGAAAGACCGGCGCATGAGAAAGGAGATGGGGGCGCGTCTCAATCAGGTGCGTGTAGAATGCCGGATCGGCGGATTTGACCCGGAGCGCGTCGCTCAACATTTTGTCATCGAGCGTCACGCAGAAGCACTCGCGGTTGAAATGCTTGGCGGCATCGCGACCGGCGTCCAACGGAAGTGGGATAGTTGACTCAGTATCGCTCATGGCGCCGCTCTGCGTATTATGCCTTCGAGGCGGGTGGCCTCCGCAATCGTGTTCGAGACCGTTCCGTATTTGCGGATATTCTTGTGCAGGAGATCGATGCGCTGCTCGGATTCCGAAGTGTCGACGATGATCTCGTAATCGATCGAGACAATTTTCGGCGGCGTATCCTGGCGGACGCCGTGAAGGCGTACTTCCATGCCGCGCAGATCGAACTTCAGCATCGGCGCCACGCGCTCGGCGCCCTTGATCATGCACGCGGCTATTGCGGCGAGGAGAAGTTCGGCCGGGTTGAAGGCGTCGGTACGCCCAGCGAGATCGGTGTCGAGCACGATCGACGCTTCCTTCGTATCCGCCGTGCTGCGATGCGCGTCGATGCGATGTGCTTTCACGCGGTATTCAAGTATCGGCTTTCCTGACATCGTGGCAAATCCTGTACCGTCATTGCGCGCATTCGCCTTCATCGGGTTCGGGGCGGCATGCCGCAAGAGACCTATGCCGGTGATGACGTCGTTTGCGATCTGAGCGTAATCTTCGCTCATAGCGCTGTCCTTTCGTTTTCGGCCTACAAGACGGGGGCCGCACCCTCGTGCTGTTCTCGCACGAACGGCAGTGCCTGGCTTGCGCTGCATCAACGGACGTCCTCTGTCTTGGGATAAGCAAAGTGACCGCTTACGGCGCGATATGCCGCCTGATTGCGTGCGTGTCAGAAGTCCGAAATGCGAGGGTGCTCAGACACGATTGGACGCCCGACATTGCAGTGCACGCAAAAGGTGCGACGGCGCCGATACGGTCTAACGCTTCTTCGTCGTGCGAAGCTTTACGCCCGGCTCATCCTCGTCGGTGAACTCGACGCCGCAAGTGGGGTGATGGTGCCGCCTGCGTGAACTCGCGGACGCCGCGCAAAATCTGCTGAAACGTCAGAGTGTTAGGTGCGTCAGCGCTTCCGGAATTTCCGCGAACATTCCCAACAGATTGAAATTGTTCTGGTGTTCAGTTGCATTTTGTCGCCCCTGATGCGAGGACATCACACTCAAATCGACGCAAGACGTCTCGTTCCGTGACCGTCAGGGAGAGGTAGGCTGTCTCCGCAGCGGATGCGTTGGGCTGGCGCGTCGACAGATGCGGAGAACCGAAGACACGACTAGTGAAGAGACGGTCGTTCGCATGTGGCGACGTCCCAGGCTAACATTCAGCGGGAGCGCGTCGTCTCCGTGATCTCGAACCGCACGGGCCGTCCGGTTTTCTGCTGGATGAGGGGGTGGGTCGGTCGCTCCCGCACTCATTTGAGCCGATTGGCGATGTCTGGACTACCCTAAAAGCAGACAGTCCCGACGGACCGACAGAAGGGCGCAGAAGGGCAGGGTCTGGCCCATTGCAGTCGCTGGGGTTTCGCACCCGACGATGACGTTACTATCTTAGTCAGTTGGTCCGACCCGAGGGCTCTTGATGATTAAGTCTATTATTGTGTCAGCGGCCATGCTGGTGGCCATCGCAACGAGTGCTCAAGGCCAGCAGCCCACTGAAGATGTTGCGGCGGACGTTCGGTGCCTCGTCGTCAGCTTGCGCTTGATCCATTCCGAAAACCCAGTCCTGAGAGTTGGAGGCCAACAGGCTGAGTTGTACTGGGTCGGGCGTCTGGACGGGCGCGCGCCTGGAGCAGACCTTCAGTCATTGGTCAGTGCCGCCGACCACGAGATGAATGAAGCGAAGGCTTTAACAGAGACTAAGCGATGCAGTAGGGAGCTGGCTGCGCGGGAGCTCCAAATGCCCGAAGTCGGAAATCAGATAGTTCAACACGACCGCGCCCAGCCGCCGTCGTCGCCTATGTGATGTCTGGGATCGGCGAAGTCCCGCGTGCGCCAGGAGACTGGCAAGGAGTAAGAGGTGCAAGTCCTCGACGATGAAGGAGTAGCAAACCACATCGGCCCCGAGCCGTGCGTGGGCGTGCGCGAGCACGTCGGCGAAGCGTCGGCAGGGGAGATCGTAGGCCAGGCATTGAGCCGCGAAAATCGTCTGATCCCGGGCGCCGACGCTTTGCGGGAAGCGGAAGGCAACACGAATGGGCGCGTGACTGCGAGCGCCTGCCCGGCCCGGCGTGGTCGTCGACCCTGGCATGCGAAGACGCTCCTTGTACAGGAACTGGGAGATCTCACGGCTGACCGCAGGCGATGTCAGAACGCATCGCCCTCGGTCCGCATCGGGAAGGCGAGGAGCCGAAGCCGATGATGCACGGCCGTGAGAAGTCTGATTCCGTCGTAGTAGCGATGAAGCCGACGAACAAAGCCGGGAGACCGGCAGCGGAGCCGGTGGAGCCAAGGACGGAAACCAAGAGGAATGCGGAAGAGCAAAGCACGCTCCGAACTCAGAGCCGGGTGCGCGTGTCACAGGCGCTCGACCGCGTACGGCAAGCAGCAAAACAAAGGAAGAAGGAGAAGTTCACAACGCTCTTGCACCACGTCAACATCGATCTGCTCCGAGAAGCGTTCTTCGCGCTAAAGCGCGACGCCGCCCCTGGAGCAGATGGCGTGACCTGGGTGGACTACGAGACAGAGCTCGAGCCGAAGCTCGCGGCCCTGCACGACCGGGTCCACCGCGGAGCCTATCGCGCACAACCCTCACGGCGACGGTACATCCCGAAGGCCGATGGGAAACAGCGCCCGCTCGCAGTCGCCGCCCTGGAAGACAAGATCATCCAGAAAGCGACTGCTGCCGCGTTGAACGCGATCTACGAGGAAGAATTTCTCGGCTTCAGCTATGGATTCGACCAAACGCGGCCAGCACGATGCGCTGGACGCATTGGTGGTGGGGATCACGAGCCGAAGAGTGAACTTCATCTTGGACACCGACATCCGATCATTCTTTGACACGGTCAGCCAGGAATGGCTGATCCGCTTTGTCGAACATCGGATCGGCGACAAGCGCATCATCCGCCTGATCCAGAAATGGTTGCGGGCGGGCTTTCTGGAGAATGGGATCATTACGGTCAGTGAGACGGGGACGGGACAGGGATCGGTGATTTCGCCGCTGCTTGCCAACGTCTACCTGCACTACGTCTTCGATCTCTGGGCCGAACGCTGGCGACGGCGCGAAGCCACCGGCGACATGATCATTGTGCGCTACGCTGACGACATCATCGTCGGCTTCGAGCACGAGATCGACGCCCGGCGCTTCTGGGAGGCGATGCGGCAGCGACTGGAGGAGTACGCTTTGGCGCTCCATCCGGAGAAAACCCGCCTCATCGAGTTTGGCCGCCATGCGGCGGACAAACGTGCTCGACGCGGCTTGGGTAAACCGGAAACCTTCAATTTCTTGGGCTTCACCTTCATCTGCGGTCGAAGTCGTCGCGGCAAATTCCTGCTCCACAGGAAGACGCGACGCGACCGCATGCGGGCCAAGCTCCAAGCGATCAAGGAAGAGCTCCAACAGCGCATGCACTGGCCCATCCCCGAACAAGGGCAGTGGCTCAGGCAGATCGTCAGGGATTCTTCGCCTACCACGCCGTGCCGACAAATCTACCGTCGCTCGGCGCCTTTCGTCTCCACATCGTGCGCCTCTGGCTGCGCACACTTCGCAGGCGCAGTCAAAAGGATCACTTTGGATGGGAACGAATCTGGAGACTTCAAACGAATGGCTCCCTCAACCACGCATCCTTCATCCGTGGCCGAGCTTCGCTTCGCCGTCAGACACTCAAGGTAGGAGCCGTGTGCGTGAATTGCGCATGCACGGATCTGTGCGGGGGGCGGCCAGTAATGGCCGTCCCTACCGCGA
>CAWJYY010000018.1:0-73861 GCA_963847165.1 uncultured Pseudomonadota bacterium | reverse complement strand
TATTATTTGCGAAATAGCGCCTATGCATCTAATTTTCGGCGGCAAATAGAGCCGCTCCTTCTCCTAATGAAAAGCGCTTCATTTAATGTTTCAGGCTTTTAGCATTAATTTGACGTTTTACTTCCGCTCACGAAATAATTGAAGAAGAGTCGCCGGGGGCGACCGCGAGGGAAACTAAAAACGCACCCGCGGCACGAATTTAGGAAAACCTATACCGCATCTGTCTTAGGGAAGAACGTTTTAATAGCCAAAATTTATGCAATGGTGCTAGCATGCAGGTGCGCACGGTCGGAGGTGCATTACAGACTGCAATTACGGATCGCTCTTTAAGGAATTCTAGAAGAGCCTTAGACAGAACTCTAATATAACTTTGCATCGTAATTGCAGTTTATATTGATCATTTTAATGATGCGCCATTTGCATATGCAAGGTTTGTTGAAACAACAGAGCGGCCCATTTTCCCACGATCGTCGCTCAAACTTTAAATAATTATGGCAACGACTTCTGATTCGCACGGATGATATTGCTGCTGGCAAAATCCAGAGAAATTTCGTGACTCGAAAAACCATGAGCTGAACATATAGTATGTCCAGCGTTTATGAAGTTCGTGACGAGACGCCCTATCTCTTTAGGAAACTTATATTCCCTTATGACAAATTCAAATAAAAAGTATATGTCGCCGACGGGTTCTTCTAAGGAAGGACGCAATGGGTTTTGCGCCACCAGGCCCCACTGACGATCCCTCCAAAATATAAAATT
The DNA here is from genome assembly GCA_963847165.1 of uncultured Pseudomonadota bacterium. Lineage (GTDB taxonomy): Bacteria > Pseudomonadota > Alphaproteobacteria > Caulobacterales > Aquidulcibacteraceae > Vitreimonas. Next base: position 73,102 of record CAWJYY010000018.1, on the reverse strand, counting down.
TAACTTCTAAAAAGGAAAATCGCGGGCGTTTTCGCACTCTTCATCCTATTTAGACAACGCAGATTTTCGTAATATAATCTCCGAAACTTCGGATCTGCACGTTTTAGTATCAACAAATATTGGTGGATAAGAGCGAAAATCCTCCGCGCCATGTGCGGATCTGCAAAATGAATTCCCCGTTCTCCAACTTCGTTCACTTTTTCAATTGACGACTTCCCGCCTTATATATTTCAAACCACCATCATCTCGTGCTGCTGAATATTGTTCCCTAACAAATCTCTCAATCCGAATAATTTGGGCAGTATTATCGTCGTGTTAAAACTGGCGGAGAGGAAACAGCGGGAATACGAAATTTATTGCCAGAAGGAGATCGTCGCGTCTCCTGAGGATGGCAATTAACATCTCCAGCGACATAACGACAACGCAATGCGGAGGACCACTTCTTCCTATCTCCATTGGTCCAGGAACAATGACGGGGTTTGACGCACTTTCATTCTGTCTTCCTCCTTGTTGTGTTCCATGTCCTCCACAAGGTATTTCTTCCCCCGCGTCTCGCGTTGACATTTGGTAGATACATTTTTTCCACAATATATTCGTTTTTTCAAAGTTTTGGATATTGTTAATCTTGTTTCTTTGATTTTGGTAACAATGTATTGTGTACTTTGGATTGGAATTTTATATCGTTGTCCGAAATTTAGACTTCGGAGTCGTTATGTCATGGGAACCGCAATTGCTCTTGTCATTTGGCATATTCCTGGATTCATTACACTTATTGCTTCTCCAACGAATGTTTTATGTCATAACTCAATTACTCGAGCAACAGAAACGAATCACCTCTGTGCCGCGCAAGGTCGGTAATATCTATCAACGCGTTAATGGTAGGATTTCTATTTGTCTTTTCTACTCATGCTGTTGTATCACCTTTTATCAACTTTTGGAGGGGCTAATGTAGGTATTGTGGGGAGGACTTCGAATTGCGTATGTTTTTCTTCAAATTCGAAAGTCGAGTATATTTTATCTTCAACATGATGTTCTCATCAATAATCTCATTGCGTGGGGAATTCCCTTCGTATTCGCAACGGTCGCAATAGCATGTGGACAAATCGGTTATGTCACGTCACATTATTGTGGTCCAACACTCGCGAAGGGCAAAGAAATACTCTGGATTCCATTATTGGTATACATCTCGATTGCCTCTGTACTCCAGATATGGACACTAATTGAAATTGAGGAGGTATATCCATCTTTAATTTGGGAAAGGTGACTGTTAGGCTGTGAGGAAAGCGTTTAATTCTGGTAATGGACAAGATACTGAGGAAACAGATGAATCTCCTATTTCAGACACATTTGAAAATATCCCTAATCATTTCGGAGCACAAACCGAAATTACCGATATCACTGTCGAAGCTGTTGGACCTCAAAGTGAAATTACTACAAGCTCAAATGCTACATTCAATTCACAAACTCCCTTCGCTCGTGCCCTGCGTCAAAGTCGATTCGAATTATACAACATCTCAACCCCCATATCCCGTTCCTCTCGACGTACAATACTCAGTATCAATACAGGTTTCATTAATCCAAGAGGACCCCTTTCACAAAATCTCAAAGATAGAGGAAAATTCATATGGGAATTATGTAAATTGAATTGCCGTATGCTTATTTCTCTTACCCTTACTTTATTCGTGGCCATATTCGTACTACCTCCTTTTTACGATTGTTGATATAGATTTCCGTCAATTCACTTTTATTTCAGAAATCTATTTATAATCTTCCGAATTCTGGAGAAGCGTTTGCTAAATGGATGGATTGTGTACAACGAGTTGGGAATACGTCAGATACGTGTTCGTTAATGGCACTTGAACTGTTCCCATTAAGTTTTTGGAGAAATATTACAGCTGATACTGCTCGTGCCACTTTCGGAACAATTTTCTTCTTGGTGGAAATTACAAAGGGGTATATCACTAAGTTTGAACGAACTGATTTTGAGGGACTTTTGGTGTGCGATAAAAGAAAGACATCCATTTGCGTTGACATTCGCTCGTGGTCCACGACTTCCCTGTTCAATTCCTCAAAAGAATGTTGAGAGTAAGATGTCTCGGCGATGTGGTTTTCCAACGAGTAAACTTACACCTGTTCTCCCCTCGAAATTCCGTCTTTCCTTCCTCAGTCGTCAACCCTCAATGATGTCGACACATCCGATCCATTCTCAAACACCATCACAACAAACACCACCACCACAATTACCAGAATTCGCTTTCCTTCGAAACGATCTCAGAATGACACAATATCATCATTATAGTTTCCCTCCATCTCCTCATTCCGTAACACATACACCACGGCTCTATCTTCATGCTCCACAATGGGAATTACGAAATCCTCCCCTCTTCACGGGATTATTGTAGATCCACACTTCCGACGACAAGTTCCTAATCCTGTCGTTAATTCTGCTATGCATATGCCTGTTAGTGTTGAGTCATCTGCGGTTACATCGGCCAGAGCTTCTTTAATGAGTGTTGCAACGGATTCATTGCCTTTGGGAAGTAGGGTCGAAGGTGATTTTGGGGGAGAAAGAAGTTCTGATTGTATTTAGGTATTTTGTGAAGGTAGTACTAGTTCTGCAAAGAGACTTGGTAACTTAAAAATAACGATATATAAACTATATGTATTAATCTCACTTGACAAATTAGTGCAAAGTTAGATTAGAGAAGTGAGTTATAGCCATTTACTTAGGAAAGCAATAAATAAGATTAAAGATTTGTAGATGATTTTCAAGGGTTCTTGAAAGACTGACAATAGAAAAGTGAGAGAGATACAAGTTTATAAGGAGAGAAGCTATTAGCTAATATACTATTGCTTAAACGTAGCAAATCAACACAATTTTAGAGTCTGAGAGTAATACTTGATAGTAATATTACACTAATGAAAATGAAGATTAGATTATATTGGATTTCGTGACTCACAATGGATTCTTTGTCTTCTTCACAGCCTCGGGTGGCTCACTATTAAATTTCAAAAATTTATTTAAATGGGCCGGTTCCGGAAGTCGGATTTCTTCTCGGAATTTCTTCCCCCCTGGTCTGTATCGCAACCATTGGTTTCGAAACATTTCGACTTCAAGCTGAAGGATTTTGCTTGAGCAGTCTGAGGGTCGGAAAGGACAGCGTAGCAACATTGCGACATGGACGCACACAACTTCGCCTGGACTGTTGGCGGTGATCTTGAACTATCACATCAGCGAATGATTGATGCTGGCGCGTATGGAGATGTCCACCAGGTTAGCTTCGTTCTCAAACTTTGGCTGAACGTACTTAGCTACGGAATAGTATTACTTCAGAGGTATTGTGTTGCATGAAAGAATCGTCCATTTGACGGTTGCCATTTAGGTTTTTGCTAGGAAACTGGTTCGAATCGGTACAGTGAGTGATGTACAAAACGAAATCCGGGCAGTCACGAAACTTTGCACCCCTGGTTCGCATAGACATATTATCGAAGTGTTACGACATGGAGTGCTCCTTAATTCGCCATACTATTTTTTCGACATGGAGCTGTGTAATTTCAACTTGAAAGACCATGCCGAGGATATATGGGGTTCGTGTGATCCGTTCTTCATCGATTGGCATTCAAGACTACGGCATTTCTGGGCCATCATGAGAGAAATCGCGGATGGTGTTTCGTTCATACACGAGCAAAAAGAGGTCCACAGAGATTTAAAACCGAGTAATAGTTCATCCCCACTTAGTGCAATAGTCTGAGGCAATAGTTCTCTATTCATCTCGAAATGAAGTGTGGAAAATTGCAGACTTTGGGATCTCCGCAGAGGGAACAAGCCGAAAAGCCCTCACAACGATTTCAGCAAGAGGCACAGCAAGTTATCGCGCACCGGAGCTCGTCAAGGGTGAGAAATTGACTTACACTCGTCAAGTTGACATCTGGGCTATGGGTTGCATATTTTTTGAACTCACGTTTCACAGAAAAGCTTTCTCTGGAGATATATCGGTCCTTAGTTACGCACTTTCCGGAGAAGCTCCAGAATTACCTTCCGCTCTCCATCTGGGTCAAAACACCCAAGAGATCGAAAGTACTCCTAAACAGGCGCTGAGGACCCTCATCTACGCAATGCTGGACCTCAGTCCCCCCGATCGGCCATCCGCTGCAACATTTGTACGATATATTCAGCATTGACTCTGATCAAGCTGTACAGGCTGTTGCGTCTGCGAAGAATCTGGATGAAGCATGGAAAGGCTCTTTGGCTTTGGTCAACGCGGAGAGCGTTCAGAAGGTCAGTGACTCTGCAGTCACTCTTGCTTAACCTATAGAAGGATTGTGCGACGCCGGCTACTCCAAGTACTGAAACACCTTTAAGCTCCATGAGTCCGAAAGTTATTTCTTCGGTACGTGTTACTGGTACCTCCCGGATCCTGTTGATACAAGTCTAATGAGAAGTAATCTCAGCTTTTGATGTCCCGTGTGCGATTAGAGGCCCTTACGATATCACCACCCGTAACATTCTACTTTTGACTTGTTTGATCATTTAGGGCCTCCAGACCTATATGTGGTTTTAGAGGTCGATAGTAACCGGATTGGGTACACAACGGCAATGCCAAGCACAACAAGTGCAACATGGGGCCAGGCTATTGATCTGCAAATACTTTCAAATTTTCGGTTCTGATGATAGGATACTCTCGCTGGATAATGAAATTTCCGTCAAAATCGGGGATAGACGACATGGTTTGAAGCGTAACAAGATGATACTAGGGAAGAGGTAACTGCCGGTTAAAGAATATCTTCGGTCTTCAACTCGACGGAGAAAGTACGAATCCAGCCTTTCTCCGACTGAATGCAAATTCGCTGAGATACCACTCATATCGCTCGGTGACAGAGTCGGTGGAATGGTCCTCCTTCGTTTCTCCACCGGGCCTTTCGCGCCGCTGTCGGAGCGAGAAGAGCTGCGTCTGTATCCCCAAATAATGCAGTCTCCTGGATTAGCCTTTCTGAACCCGCCAACCGGCCCATACGCACTCCCAACTGAATGGGAGATGCGCGTGACTCGGGTGGCAGAAAATATTTTGTCGACCGCAACACCGGGACTCTGTCATATAAAGACCCGCGCCGATTGTAGAGTTCAGAGGAATGTGCAAAGTCCGACTCACTAGACACAGAAAATAGCCGTCTACCGGGCGATGGCTGCGCGTCGCAGGGATCGGAGACCCGCTAACGGACCATCGAAGGTCGGTCTACGGACAGTCCGCTGCTCAGGTCGTAGCAGAGACCTTCCCTGATACGTAATTTAGTCGGGCCCAGAGTCTCCAAACCCAGCATAGTCAGTCCACCAGGTTCCCTAAAATACTTTATCTCCAGTCCGACCCAACGAAAATCCATGCAGACCCCGAATTTCGGAACACTGGCGTCACATCGAGCATGAAATGAATGTTGGTGCTCTTGTGTCACGATATCAGCATTCAAGCCAGCAAAAGTTGAAGCTTCTACCTCATCGTCCCCTTCAAACAGTCCTCCCCCCAGACCATCATATACATGTACCCAATTAAGAAGCACTCCATCGAGAAACAAAACGAATAGACATCGTGGCTCAAAATCGCAATCCGCAACTTCCTCTTCCCCACCACGGGCGACATCGTCTTCTGAGACAAAAAAACAGTGAATGTAACACGACCATTTAACTCAAAGACCCATCCTCCCAAGACCCCTATACAACAGCAACCACTAAAGAGAAGAAGGTACCTCCCACCCTCCTCCCAATTCCCACCCCCGCACTGACTTCGGACACTCCCACTATCTGCCCACAAACCCCAGTTCTTTGCAAAAGTGTACTGATTGGTAGTTACTCCAAAACTTTGACTCCAAAGACATTCTTTCAACCTCCTTCAGCCCACCAAAATCTGATACAACACCCATCCATACCCCTCTCACAGCCCGCACTGTTTCACCCCCCAATCTCAGAAAACTCACCCACAAAAATATCCATGACCCCGACATTACCATCGGTAGGAACAACGAAGAAACTGCTGCACAGGAGACAAAGACGGTCGTGGCGGCGGGGACGGCGGGAAAAGGAAGGGAGGAAAATATGATTGTGTTGAGTATGGATGTGATGGAGACGTCGGGGGAGTTGGGTGTGGGGTTACCTACTAATGAAGAGAATGTGAAAACGACGATGGAGGTGTTGAAGACCAAATTGGCTTATCAGAAGGAGACTCAAGTCAGAATCACCCAGGAGGTATCATCCCCCACCAACTCGTTTTTTCACCCTTACCCCGCTACCCATCCCGCAGGTGGAGGTTGGGGGTTGTTGTGTTTCAGATGGATGCTGATTGTATAAGGATCAGAATGAGAATGAGAAGATTGCACCGAAGCAAACCCCTTCCTCTCAAACACCAACATCAATATCGGGAAGTTCATTCATTGAGATGAAAGTGAATTACCCTCTCAAGTGAGGGAGTTGGGGATCCGTATCTATTCCTTTCCTTTTTCCTAGATTCATCCTTAGGTGTCGCGTCTGGATCTGCGGGATATAGATGGAATTGTTACACCATTGACTTAAACGAACACGTCTACGGTGCTGCCTTTTGGAATTGCAAGACATTCTACGCAATCGGAGAGGATGCAATCACTGTGTCGAATACTTCGGCAAAGGCGGTCCAGACGTACAAGACAATTCCTCCAAATATAAGAATCATCAAACCTGCCTCACCAAAACCAACCAATCGATCGTTCCAGGTTCGACCTCGTCATCGAAACAATCGACAATGGGCCGGGCATTTCGGCGCCGAAAAAGACGCGCTGGGTCAAGCCTATGAGCGCGGCGAAAGCGGACTGGGCGTGGAGGGCGCGGGGCTGGGGCTGTCGCTGGTGCGCGCGCTTGCAGCCTTGCATGGCGGCCGATTGAGTTTCGACGATGCACCGGGCGGCGGCGCAATCGTGCGCGTGACCTTGCCGTGCTGGCTACTGAATAGCCAGGAAGGCGCGCGCCACGGCGACGTCGCCGACATCGACAAGCAGGACTTGCGACGCACCCGGGAAATGAATTTCGACGCTCTCGCGTGGATCGAGCCCAAGCAGATTGCGAAAGGCGCTGTCGGCGAACACGAACGCCATTTGCTGGCCGCCCGTGGCGCTGCGTTCGGTGCGCGCCGAAATTGATATGAATTGGGTCGAGGTCGCCGGTGATGGGGCGCCGGCGCCGAGGCCGTAGGCGATGCGCTGCGGCAAGGCGATGTCGACGGGGTTTGTCCGCATGGCGTCGCGCATGACGAGGCTCGCCGAAGCAACGAGCCGGCGCGGCGATGGTGAGCGTGAGTTGTTCCCGGCCGCCATTGAGGCGCACGCCAAAGCTGGCGGCGAGCGGGGCGTTGATCGCTTGTCTCAGACGCCAGCCTTCGGGGCTAGGCGCGCGGCGCGCGTACCAGGCGCGCGTCCAACCTGGGAACGTCTGGGCGTTGGCGTTGATCCAGGCGGCCGACGCGGTCCGCGCGCTCGCCGCGCCCGAGAGCGTGCGCGGATCCTGGCAACTGCGGGCGGTGCGGCGGCGACGACGGTTTGCTCAGGTTTTGCACTTGCGCGATCGACCAGCCCCCGCGCAGCAGCGCGCCGCGCGCTTGCGCGGCTGTCGCCTGCAAGGCGGCGTGGATATTGGCGGCGAAGAGGCGGCATTGGCCGTCCAGTTCAAGCATGCCGCGCCGCTCCACGTAGGAGGCGCGCGCATCCGGGGGCTCGGCGCTGGCCGGCGCAGCCAGCGCCATCGCGGCGATTACAAGGAAAACGCGCATCGGAGCGCGAAGCGTTAAGATATGTTAGTTGCATTCTTCTAAACGGAACGATGCGTGATCGAACTGAAGACAGAGTTTTGGGTGAGCGCCTTGATCCGCCGCGCGGCGGTGGCCGGGGCGTTTGCGGCCGTGGCGCGCAAGGGCGATCCTGATGGCGGCGCCGTGCTGGTGAAAGTGGCGACGATGGACGGCCGGGCCCGGCTCTATGCGCCGGCGCGCGCCGGCGAGGGCGACCGCATCTGGCTTGACCTCTCGGCCGGCTCGCTTGGGGATGGCGAGCGGCAAGTCGACGCCTACGCGGCCAAACGCGCCGAAACCGATCCCGACCTTTGGGTGGTCGAGATCGAAGACAAGCACGGGCGAAATTTCTTGGACGAGCCGATCGATAGCCGCCCTGCGTAAGCGTTGGGTTGCCGCCGGCGCGGCGGGGGCCTAAATGCGCCGCTTCGCAGAAAATTTGACCATGCCCCACGACCCCGCCACCGAGGCCGCCCCCGCCAACTCGGCCGCAGCGCAAGCTGAGCGGCGGCGCACCTTCGCGATCATCTCCCATCCCGACGCCGGCAAGACGACATTGACTGAATCGCTGTTGCTGGCCGGCGGCGCCATTCACTTGGCGGGCGCGGTAGCCGCGCGCGGTGAGGCGCGGCGCACGCGATCGGACTGGATGAAGATCGAGCGCGAGCGCGGCATCTCGGTCTCCTCCTCGGTGATGATGTTCGAGCATCGAGGCCTGGTGTTCAATTTGCTCGACACGCCCAGGCCACGAGGATTTTTCCGAAGACACCTACCGCACGCTGACGGCGGCGGATTCGGCGATCATGGTGCTTGACGCCGCCAAGGGGATCGAACCGCAGACGCTAAAGCTCTTCGAAGTCTGCCGTCTTGCGCGATATCCCGATCACCACCTTCATCAACAAGATGGACCGCGAAGCGCTCGATCCGTTCGCGCTGCTCGATGAGATCCATTCAAAGCTCGCGATGGACACCGCGCCGATGTACTGGCCGGCGGCGTCAGGCCAGCGCTTCGCCGGCATGCTCGATCTGGAAGCCGAAGAGTTCGTGCCGTTCCGCCGTTTGGAAGCCGGCGAACAGGGCTTTGCCAGCTTGGAGCGGCAGCAGCGCGGCGACGGCGATTTCCTCGCCGGCGTCAGCGACGAGGTGCGCGCCGAATTGCAAGAGACCGCTGAATTGGCGCGCGAAGGCCTGCCGAAGTTCAATCTGCAATCGTTCCGCGAGGGTCATTTGACCCCGGTTTATTTCGGCTCGGCGCTCCGCCGCTTCGGCATTCTGGAATTGCTGGAAGGCCTCGCCGCCCACGCGCCGGCGCCGCGGGCGCAGCATGCCAACATTAAAGGCCAGGAGGCCGATGTGGCGCCCGTCGCGCGATGAAGTGACGGGCTTTGTCTTCAAGATCCAGGCCAACATGGATCCCAAGCACCGCGATCGCGTCGGCTTCTTCCGCGTCTGCTCCGGCCGCTTCCGGCGCGGCATGACGCTGAAGACCGCCGCCGGCAAGTCGCTCAATGTGCACAATCCGATGATGTTCATGGCCCAAGAGCGCGAGATTGCCGATGAAGCCTTTCCGGGCGACGTGATCGGCATTCCAAGCCATGGCGGCTTGCGCGTCGGCGACTCCCTTTCCGCAGAGCGGCGACGTGCTTTTCCGCGGCATCCCGAACTTCGCGCCGGAAATCCTGAAGCGCGTGCGCGTGCGCGATCCGTTGAAACAGAAACATTTGCGCAAAGCGTTGGAGTCGCTTGGGCGAAGAGGGCGTGACCCAGGTGTTTAAGCCGGTGATTGGCGCGGACTTGGTGGTCGGCGCGGTCGGCGAACTGCAGTTCGACGTGCTCGATGAACGCATGAAGGCCGAATACGGACTCGAAGTGATCTTCGAGCAATCGCCCTATCAAGCCGCGCGCTGGGTCAGCGCCGACGCACGCGCCGATCTCGAGGCGTTCATCGAGAAATCAAGCGTCACAAATGGCGCTGGACGTCGACGGCGCGCCGGTTTTTCTCGGCAAGAGCGCCTGGGAGATCGGTTACGTTCAGGACAAGAATCCGAACATCAGATTCAGCGACATAAAGGAGCGCTAAGCCGCTTCGCGCTCGGCGCCCTTGCGCACCTTGAAAAAGCGCACCGCGCGCTGGGCGGCCTCGATCGGCACGGCGTTGTACATGCGGCCGAACTCTTCGGCCTTCTCCATCGCGTCATCGCCGCCGCAGGCGAGCACGGCAAGCGTTACAAACAGCGGACGCTCGACATTGGCGGCGCGGCAGATCATCGCGAGCGCCGTCGACATCCTGACGTTTCAGCAAGTCGGCGACGGTGTCGTTGTCGACGCCGGTGATTTCGGCGAGCCCGTAAAGAAAATGCAGCTGTTTGGCTTCGCGATAGAGCGAGACCAGCAGGCGCGCATTGAGTTCGCCGCTCTTTTTCTTGGATTGGATGAAAGCCATCGCCTTCTTGGCTTCGGTGCTCATATCGCCGACATTCTGGCGAATGCGTTCGCGCGCCTTGGCGAGCGCGGCGTCGAGGGTCTTCAGGTCGACGCTTGCGTTGCGCTGCAGGATCTGATCGCGCAGGCGCGCCTCCACCACGAAATACATTTCGTTGAGCAGGTCGAGCGGCAGGTCGCTGCGCGGCGACGACGGCCTCGTGCAGCGAACGCGTTGCGGCGGGCGCGATCGACGGCGGTTTCCAGACTGAGGCGCGAAAGCTTGGCGCCGTCGTTGCGGATGAGAGCGTCGAGCGCGGTGTCGTCGCCGAAGCGAACGATGGCGTCGGACACCGCCTCGCTCACGATCATGACGTTGGGCGACGGCCTTGATGTGGTTCTGGCTCTGATAGTTGACGATCTGCACAAGCGCCTGGTCGTCGAGCGCGCGGCTGCGCTGCAGCACCGGGCGCGCTACTTCAAACGAATGGTTGGCCAAATCGCGCATCAGGCCCACCGGGGCGTCGGCGGCGTCGGCGAACAGTTCCGCGAGTTCGGCGAGCACGCCTTCCTGCATTTCCGCGGCGACAAGTTGCAGCACGTCGTCGAAACAGGGCGTTCTCACGCGCGTTGCGTTGGCCGCTGGTTTCGAAGAAGAGATCGGTGACTTCCCGCAACAACTCGCGACGTTGCGCGCTATCGGAGGTGCGCGCCAGGTCGACCAGTTTCGCGAACCTTGAATTGGACATGGCCGAACTCGGGCCCTCCCTGAAACAATCGGACGCTAAGGAGCGAGCGTAAACAAATCTTACCTGGCTGCTTCAGTCGCCGCCCAAACGCGGGCGGATGTCCTCGCCGCGATCAACGCCGCCGAGCAGCGCCGCGGCCGCGGTTGACGACGCCGGGCTCGCAGGCTCTGGCCGTGCGCCCGGCTCGGGCGGCGCTTCCATTTGTCGTGCAAACGCCGGCGCATGGTCGCTCAGCGTGAAATGCGAAGGCGGCTCTTTCGGCGCGCTCGCCCACAAGCCGCAGGCGCCGGCTTCATATGTCCAGCCCACGCAGAGGCTGTCGTCCTGGCAAAGTTTGATGCAGTCGCTGGCGCTTGGCGCGGCGGGCGTGGCGTAGGCGCCGGAAGCGCTGGCTTGGGCCGCGTTGGCGGAAATGGCCGCGAGGATCACAACACTGGCAATCAGGCGCATGCATCGCCTGTCGCCCGATTGCGGTTAACAAAGGATTTAAGTTTGGAAATTCAGCTTTGCTTGGCGAGGCGTTCGCGCAGCAGTTCGATTTCCAGCCATTCCGTTTCGGCGGCGTCATGTTCGGCGCGTGCTGCGGTTAGGCGCTGGGCTGCGACTTCAAACTCCCGCGGATCGCGTTCAAAGGCCCCGGTGTCGGACAATTTATGTTCCAGAGCCGCAATCTCTTCATTCACACGCGGCAATAAGGCCATGAGTTCAGCGGCGCGCCGTTCGTGTTTAAACGACAGCTTGGCGCTTCGCGCCGCGTCGCGTTCGCGCGCTGGCGAAGGCGAGGCGGCGGGCGCCGCCGCCGGGCTCGGCGAGATCGCCCTCGGAAACGCGCGCTCGAAATCGGCCCAGCCGCCTGCCGATTCCACCCAGCGCCCGCCGCCCAGGGGGGCGACGATCTGAGTGGCGACGCCATCGAGGAAAGCGCGATCGTGGCTGACCAGGAGCACGGTGCCGTCATAAGCGGCGAGCATGTCCTCGAGCGCATCGAGCGTATCCATGTCGAGATCGTTTGTCGGCTCGTCGAGCACAAGCAGGTTCGCCGGCTTCGTCAACGCCACCGCCAGCGCGAGCCGATTGCGTTCGCCGCCGGAGAGCGCCGCGACCGGCTGGCGCAATTGCGCCGGGCTGAACAGAAAATCGCCGGCATAGGCCGCAACGTGGCGAGGCTGACCGCGCACCATCACAGCGTCGCCGCCCTGCGGCGCGAGCGCCTCCCACAATGTGTCGTTGGGTTCGAGGATGGAGCGCCTCTGATCGACATAGGCGATGGTGAGGTTCTCACCCAGCCGGACCGCGCCGGCATCGGGGTCGCGCTGCTTTAGCAGAATTTCGAGCAAAGTGGTTTTGCCCGCGCCATTGGCGCCGACAATGCCGACCCGATCGCCGCGCATGACGCGCAGCGAAAAATCCTTGATCAGGGGCGCCGCCCCATAGCTCTTCGAGACCGCCCGAGCGTCGATCACCAGCCGTCCGGATTCCGCGCCCCGCGCCGCCTGCAGCGCCGCCCCCGGCGCGTTCGCCAAAGCTTGGCGCTGGCGCCGCTCAGCGCGCATGGCGATCAAACGCCGCCGCCGACCTTCATTGCGCGAGCGGCGGGCGGTGACGCCGCGGCGCAGCCAGTGCTCCTCGGCTTTGAGCTGGGTTTCCAACCGCGCCAGCGTGCGCGCTTCTTCCTGTTCGACGCCGTCGGCCCAATCGTCGAACGCCGCAAAGCCGCGCGCAAGCTTTAACAAACGCCGCTGCCGAAGCCACAAAATCGATGTCGAAACCCGCTCGAGAAAACGGCGGTCATGGCTGATGATGAGACAGGCGCCGCGCAATTTTGCGATGAGACCCTCAAGCATTTCGATGGCGGCGATGTCGAGATGATTGGTGGGCTCGTCCAACAACAGCAAGTCCGCATCGGCCGCCAACGCCCGCGCCAGCGAGGCGCGCCGCACCTCGCCCCCGGAAAGCCCCCGCGTCGGCCGATCAGGATCGAGGCCAAAGAGCTCGAGCGTCGCCTCCGCCTCATGCGCGCGCGCCTCGCTGGCGCGGCTGGCCGGCGCCGACCGCGACATCGCAAAATCGCGCAAGTTTGCGAAGCCCGATAGGTCTTGGTCCTGCGGCGCAAGCGCCACCGACGCCGCCGAAGCGTAAGCGATGGCGCCCTCGTCGGGCGCGAGCGCTCCGGCGAGCATGTTGAGCAAGGTCGATTTGCCCGCGCCATTGGCGCCGACCAAGGCGGTGCGCTCGCCTTTGTGCAGGGTGAATTCCGCCTCCTCGAACAGAGGCGCGGACCCCAGCGAGAGACGCAGGCCTTTGGCTTGAACGAGAACCGGCGCCGCCATGGCCTAACTCAATTGTTGGGGCCGTCGCCTTCGTCAGGCTTGTTGTTGTTGTCGCCGAGGCCGAAGGCGTTGGCGAGATCGTCGAAGAAGCCCGACATTTCGACTTCGCGCGGCGAAGCGACGGGCTGTTCGATGCCCGGCAGGGGATGCGGCGGCACGCCGCGATGCGCGACCCGCATGGTGTCGGCCCAGACTTGAGCTGGAATGGTGCCGCCCGTGGTGCGGCCCATTGAGCTGAAATCGTCGTGCCCGACCCAGACGCCGGCGGTGAAGTCGGCCGTGTAACCGATGAACCAGGCGTCACGCCAATCGGAACTGGTGCCGGTCTTGCCTGCGACGTCGCGGTCGCCAAGCGCTGCGCCGGTGCCGGTGCCGCGCAACACCACCGCCCCCATCATGCTGGTCATTCGCCGCACGATGTCTTCATCGAGCACGCGCGGGCCAGTGTAAGGCGGACGCTGGTACAGCACTTGGCCCGCGGCGTTGGTGACTGAATCGACGATGTGGGGGTCGACGCGGTCGCCATCATTCATGTAGGTGGCCACCGCCGTGGTCATGTCCCAGAGCGTCACCTCGATCGAGCCGAGCGCGATCGACGGCGGCACGAACTGGCCCTGCGCCGGCATGGTGGAGATGCCGAGCCGGCGCGCGACGTCGGAAACGCGCTGCGGGCCGATTTCGGAGGCGACTTCGGCGGCCACGGTGTTCACCGAAAGCGCAAAGGCGGTGCGCAGGGTCATCGCGCCGCGATAGCCGTCGTCATAATTGTGCGGTCGCCAGCCATTGATGACGACGGGCTCGTCGTAGCGCACGTCTTCGGTATCGAGCCCGTTTTCGAGCGCGGCGGTGTAAACGAAAATCTTGAACGCCGAGCCGGGTTGGCGGCGCGCCTGGGTGACGCGATCGAACTGCGAGGCGCCGTAATCGGTGCCGCCGATCAAGCCGCGAATGCCCCCATCGCGATCCATCGCCATGAATGAAGCTTGCAGCGGCCGGCGCCCGAATGCGCGGTTGCCGAGGCGCGTGCGGATGGCGCGCGCGGCCGCCTGCTGCACATTGCTGTCAATGGTGGTGTGAACGATGAGATCGGGCACCGCATCGCCCACCGCGGCGCGCGCTTGCGTCACCGCGAGGTCGAAGGCGTAACCCAAACTGCGCTCCACCGGCGGACGCTGCACAACATGTATTTCCTGAGCCCGCGCGCGATCGCGTTGCGCTGCGGTGATGAAGCCGGCTTCGACCATGGCGTCGAGCACGACATGCTGGCGCGCCGTGGCGCGCTCGAGGCTCTCCGTCGGGGCCGAGCGCGAGGGCGCTTTCGGCAAGCCCGCCAGCATGGCCGCTTCCGCCAATGTCAGCCGGGCGGCGGGATGGCCGAAGAAGCGGCGCGCGGCGGCGTCGACGCCGAAGGCCTGATCACCCAGATAAACCCGATTGAGATAGAGCTCCAGAATTTCATCCTTGGTCAGTCGCCGCTCGATGCGCGAGGCGAGCACCATTTCGCGGAGCTTGCGGTTGATCGATTGTTCAGGCGTCAGAAAAAGGTTGCGCGCGAGTTGCTGTGAGATGGTTGAGGCGCCCTGCACGGTTTCGCCGGCGCGAAGGTTTGCGAGGATGGCGCGTAGGATCGCCATGCGATCCACGCCTTCATGCTCGTAGAACCGGCGGTCTTCGATGGCGATAAAGGCCTGCGGGACGTAAGCGGGCAGATCGGCGAGATGCACGCGCTGTCCATAATACGGTCCGCGCACGCCGAGCACCTGGCCGCTCCGGTCCAGGAACATGGTCGATTGCTGACGATTGAACGCCCAAAGCGCATCCGCGTTCGGGACTTGCGGCAGACCCCAATAGATCCAAAGCCAAAGCGAAACGACCACAAGCAGAACCGCGCCTGCGACGACGCTGCTGATCCGCCGCCAGGTCCAGCGGCGGCGGTCTAGCAATTCGGCGATATGCTGCTGCGCGGCAGACGCCCGCAGCTTCGCCCAATCGATGCGGCGAGGGTCGGGCTGCGGTTCGTCGTTCAAGGAGGTCTCCGAAGCGTCGTGTCCAATAGAGGTATGGCTGAATTCTGACCAGGGGAATTGGGAAGATTGGCGGGGCTCGTATGCGACACTCTTCGGCCCTCCGCGCCCCCGGGTTTCCCGCGATTTCATCAACGCCAATCGGAGCGTTCCGGCGCCAAGCCATGATCCTGACGCGGTCGAAAAAGCAGTTCGCGCGCCGCCGTACTGCAGAAATCGCCGCCCGATCGAAGCGCCGGGCGCTAAAAGATGGGCGACGCCGAGCGAGGCCGGAGGCGATTTCGCTCTGGCGCGCCGTGGTCTGGCGCACCGTCATCTGAGGCGCCGCGAAGCCGAGGCGAGAGCGGGCGCCGCCCGCGGCCTCCGCTGACGATGAATGGCGCCTGCCGGCCATGAATGGCTTTGGCGCGGCATTGGCGCCGGGTGAATCGTTTCGCGCTCGACGGACGCTCGGCGATGCGGTTCGCAGCTCACGCCAGCCGTTCCTTGCCCGATCGCGCACGATCGATTTCGTCGCTTATGCTTTTCTCGTGCAAACCGGGTCCCGTGCAAACCGGGTTTCGCCCAACGCCTTGGGCGGCGATCGGATCGGCAATGTTTCGGGGTCGGGTTCGGACCGGTGGGCCAAGCGCGGCTTTTCAGGAACCGAGGCTTGCCAACCCGACATTGTGGCCGCTGGCGAGCGTTACGGTGTCCACGCCGGTGCGCTGGCGCCGATCGAGCGTGGATATCCACCGCCGCGCCCATCGTCGTTGCATGTCCGAGTCGCGCAATTGGATTCCTGGCGGGACGCCAGGGTTGAACACGGAGTTAACCTTCACCTTATAGCCCTTGGTGGCGGTGCTCCGTGATTCCAGCATTTGGCTTCGCGCGCGGTTGCTGCCAATCTCCAAGAGGCTGGAGTGCTGTCAGACACCTTGAGTTGGGATCCCTATGCCGCCCTCGGCGTCAGCCGAACCGCTACCGCCGACGAGATTCGTCGCGCGTACCGCAAGCTCGCCAAGGAACTGCATCCCGACGTTCGCCCCGGCGACAAGCAAGCCGAAGAGCGCTTCAAGCGTGCGACCGCGGCGTTCAATCTGCTCTCCGAACCCACCACTAAGGGCCGCTTCGACCGCGGCGAGATCGACGCCGACGGCAATGAGCGCATGGCGTTCAATTCGCGGCCGCGCAACTCGCGTCAGCACGCCGGCGCCGGCGCTGGACCCGGCGCGAGCGGCGCCTATTCGGGCGACGCGTTCGATCTTGGCGACATCTTCTCGGATCTTTTTGGTTCAGGTGTCGGCGGCGGACGCGGCTATTCGCGCATGCGCGGGCGCGACATCCGCTTCACCCTGGACATCGATTTTCTCGACGCCGTGAACGGCGCCAAGCGTCGTATTTCACTAGCCGAAGGACGCACGCTCGATGTCGCCATTCCCGCCGGCGTCGAAAGCGGCCAGGTGCTGCGGCTGAAGAACCAAGGCGGTCCAGGGGTTCAGGGCGGGCCCGCCGGGGACGCCTTGGTCGAGCTCAACGTCCGGCCGCACGCTTTCTTCCGGCGCGAGGGCCAGGACGTGCATATGGATTTGAACATCTCGCTGCCGGAGGCGGTGGAGGGCGCGCGTATCCAGGTGCCAACGCCAGGCGGGCCGGTGGCGCTCACCATTCCCGCCGGAGCAAACACCGGAAAAACCCTTCGTCTCAAAGGCAAAGGCGTGGCCGCGCAGGGCGATCAGCTGGTGCACTTGCGCGTGGTGTTGCCGGAAACACCTGACGAAGACCTCAAGAAATTCGTCAAAAAGTGGTCAAAGCGCGACCACACGCCGCCGCGTCCGGCTGGTTAACCCCGAAGCACCGGTTACATTCAGGGCGTATTCACGGCCAGGGGCCTAAAGCCTTGACTGCCATGTGGGTTCGTTCCCTCTTTCTCGCGGCCGCTGTGCTTGCGACCAGCGCCGCACCGGCCCTGGCGGATAAGGGCGGCCGCCATCGCGAGGGCTTCATGCAGCCCAATTGGGCTTTCGAACAGCGCGGCGAGCGGGGTGGCGACGGCGATCGCGGGAACCGTCACCAAGACATTCGTTCTCTGCGCGAAATCGTCGGCATGCTGCGCGCGCGCTTTGGCGGCGACCTCATTAGCGCTCGCCTTGAGGACGGCGAGCGGCCATTTTATGTGCTGCGTTGGCGGATGCCGAACAATGACGTTCGCGACATCGCGGTCGACGCCGAAAGCGGACAGATACGCTAGGGAAGCACAAGATGCGGGTTCTGGTGGTTGAGGACGATAAGAACCTGCGTGAGCAGCTGGCCGCCGCCCTGGGCGACGCCGGCTACACCGTCGACACCGCCGACAATGGCGAGGACGGCCAATTCCTGGGCGAGACCGAGCCCTACGACTTGGCCATCCTTGACCTTGGCTTGCCCAAAATCGACGGCCTCTCGGTTCTGAAATATTGGCGCAAGGAAGGGCGCACCATGCCGGTGCTGATCCTGTCGGCGCGCGATCGCTGGAGCGAAAAGGTCGAAGGCCTCGATCTGGGCGCCAACGATTACGTCACCAAGCCGTTCCATATGGGCGAATTGTTGGCGCGGGTGCGCGCCAATGTGCGCCGCCAGACCGACCACCAATCGTCAACTCTGGAAGTCGGCGATCTGCAGCTCAATTCCGCCACCGGCCAAGTGACGGTCAACGGCGCGCCGGTGAAGCTCACCGCCTATCAGTACAAGGTGCTCGACTATCTGATGCATCACGCCGGACGCATTGTCTCGCGTTCGGAGCTGACCGAGAAGATCTACAGCCAGGACCACGAGCGCGATTCCAACACCATCGAGGTCTTCATCGGCATCCTGCGCCGCAAGATCGGCTCGGATCGCATCATCACCGAGAAGGGTCTCGGCTATCGCCTGATCGACCCCGCGGCGATGCAGTGAGCGAAGCTGGCGAGGGCGTCTTCCATCGCTTCCGGCGTCTGATCGCGCGCTCGCTCGCGGCGCGGCTCTTGACCGTTGCTCTTGTCAGCGTCAGCGGCCTCATCGCTGTCGGTTGGATCGCCCACGCCCAGTTCAATCGCCAGCTATTGACCTTGCTGATCGATCCCGAGATTCAAAGCGTCGCCGACAATCTCATCGGCAATGCCGGGCCCGGGCTCGCCGGCGAGCTGGCGCTCCAGGACGTGCCCTACGATCCGCGCTACTCGCAGCCATTGAGCGGACGCTATTTTCAGATCGCTCGCATTCACGAACCCGACGGGCGCCTCGACGTGCAGGTGATTTCGCCATCGCTGTTTGACACCACGATCCGGCTCGATCCAGAGCTACAGCGCCGGCTCACCGCGGCGAACGCCCCGCGCGGACCGCAATTTGTCGATATTGAAGGGCCCGATCGCGCTCCCCTGCGCGCCATCGTTCGGGTCGAACAGATTCCGCACTTGCAGGGTCGTTTTCTCTTCGTCGTCGGGGTTGCGCCGCAGGCGATCATCGCGCCGGCCGCCAATTTGGTGGGACTGGCCTTCGCCGCCTTTGTCGCATTCTGCACTTTGATGGTGGCGGCGGTGACGGTGCTGCAGGTGCGCATCGGTCTGGAGCCGTTGCGGCAATTGCAGCGCGATATCGCCGATGTGCGGCGCGGCCAAGCCGAACGCCTGGTTGGCGAGTATCCGGCGGAATTGCAGCCGGTGACGCAAGAACTCAACGCGCTCGTCGATCATAATCGTGAAGTCGTCGAGCGCGCCCGCCGCCATGTCGGCAATCTCGCACATGCGCTCAAGACCCCGATCGCGGTCTTGAAGAACGCCGCCGCATCCGCCGCATCGGCCAGCGCCGACGACATCGTCATCGAGCAATCCATCGAAGAGATGGAGGGCCTGGTGGAGCGCCAGTTGCGCCGTGCGCGCGTGGCCGCGCGCGCGGAAGCTCGGGCGGGTCCGCAGGCTGTGACCATCGCCTACCGCACGCCGGTGCTGCAAAACCTCCAAGACCTGGTTTTCATGATGGAGCAGAAATACGATCATCTGAAAGCCATCGATATTTCGATCGAGGCCGAAGCCGACGTGACTTTCCGCGGCGAGCGCGAAGACCTGCTCGAAATGGTCGCCAACTTGCTCGACAACGCCTGCAAGTACGGAAAGAGCACGGTGATCGTGCGCGTCTTGCCCTCGTTCCAGAGCAATGGCCTCTTCGAGATCGTCGTCGAGGACGATGGTCCGGGGCTTTCGGAAGCTGACATTGAGCGAGCCATGGCGCGTGGTTCGCGCCTCGATGAAGCCGCCCCCGGTCAGGGCCTTGGGCTCTCCATTCTCAAAGAGACTGCAGATTTATACGGCGGCCGGCTGCTTTTTGAGCGTGCGCAATTGGGCGGCCTGCGCGCGCGTTTATTGCTCCCCGCGACAGACTGAAAGCCTGGGGCTGCGGCGAAGGCGCGGATTTCACCGCGCGCCGAAGCGGGCTAGGGAACAGGCGTGGCGAATTCCATCATCGTTCTGGCGGTCGCGGCTTTGTTGACGGCGTCGGCGGCGGGTTGGACGCTGCGCGCCTATCGCCTTGCCGGCGGCGGTTCGCCGAGCGCCAAACCGGCTCTGTTGGTTTGCGGGGCGGTGGCGCTTGCGGCGCTAACAGCCTACCTCATTGTCGGAAAGCCGGAATTGCCGGACGCGCCAATCGGCGCGCGGCTGCAAGCGCTGCGCCATCGCGATCCAGCCACCTATACGCCCGAGGAGACGCTGGCCGTTCTCGACCGCGCCGCTCTGGACAATCCGCGCGATGGGCGGCCGCATCTTTTCGCCGGCGAAATTCTGCTCTCACTCGACCGCGCCGAGGAAGCCGCGCGCCAGTTCGATGCGGCTTTGCGGCGCGATCCGAGTTCGACCGAAACGATGATGGGGCTTGGGCGCGCCATGGTGCGCGTCGCCGGCGGACGGGTGACGCCCGAGGCGCTGGCGCAATTTCAGCGGGTCGCGGCGTCGACCAACGATCCCGCGCCTTGGATCTATCAAGCGATGGCGGCGATGCAGAACAACAACGCCGCCGAGGCGCGCCGCTTCTGGGGCGAGGCCTATGTTCGCATGACGCCAGACGATCCGCGCCTTGAGATGGCGCGGCGGATGAGCGCTGGCGAAGCGATGCAATAGGAGCGCGTGGTGCGGCGACGGGATCAGCGATTGATGATGATCAGCGCCGCGGGCGCGGTGCTGGTGCTGGCGGCGGCGCTGACGTTTGCGGGTCTGCGCGAGTCCATCGTCTATTTCGTGGCGCCCTCCGAGCTGGCGCAGAAGGCCCATGCCGGACAGCGCATTCGTCTAGGCGGCCTGGTCGTCGCCGGCACCGTCCATCGCGACAACAATGGCGTCACCTCGTTTCAGGTCACCGACGGCGGTGTGGCGGTGGACGTGCGTTATGACGGCATTCTTCCCGACCTTTTCCGCGAAGGCCAAGGCGTCGTCGCCGAAGGCGAGTGGGCGCCGGGTCAGCCCTTCATCGCCGAGCGCGTGCTGGCCAAGCACGACGAACGCTATATGCCGCGCGAGGTCGTCGAAGCGCTGCGCCGGCGTGGCGAGTGGAAGGGGCCGCAGTGATCCCCGAGATCGGCGCCTTTGCGCTTTGCCTCACCTTGGCGATCAGCTTGGCGCAGGGCGGGCTTGGGCTCGCCGGCTTCGAGAGCCCGTCGCGTTTAGCCGCGTTGAAGGCGATCGCCCAGTGCACGGCCGCGGCGTGCCTGATCGCCTTTGTATGTTTGATCCTCGTTTATGTGCGTTCGGATTTTTCCGTCGCCGTCGTCGCCAACAATTCGCACACCGATAAGCCGCTCATCTACAAGATCGCCGGCGCCTGGGGAAACCACGAAGGCTCGATGCTATTATGGTGCCTGGTGTCGGCGGTGTTCGGCGCGATCTTGGCCAGCGCCCGCGGCCGACAGAACCCGCCAGTATGGTCGAAGGCTGTCGGCGTGCAGGGTTTGGTGACGGCGGGCGCGATCGCCTACACGCTCTTTCTCTCCAACCCGTTTGCGCGGCTTGATCCTGCGCCGATGCAAGGCGCGGGGCTCAATCCGCTGCTGCAAGACCCCGCGCTCGCGGCCCACCCGCCCATGCTCTATCTGGGCTATGTCGGCTTAAGCGTCCCGTTTTCGCTGGCGCTCGCGGCGCTGATCGAAGGCCGCGCCGATCAAGCCTGGGCCAAGGCCCTGCGGCCGTGGACGCTGGCGGCTTGGACCTGCCTCACCCTCGGCATCGCGCTCGGTTCGTATTGGGCCTATTACGAATTGGGCTGGGGCGGCTGGTGGTTCTGGGATCCGGTCGAGAATGCGAGCTTCATGCCCTGGCTCGCCGCTTGCGCCCTCGTGCACTCGGCCATCGTCACCGAGCGGCGCGGATCGCTGGCGAGCTGGACCATCCTGCTGGCGATCATGGGCTTCGGCTTTGCGCTCTTGGGCACCTTTCTGGTGCGCTCGGGGGTGCTGACATCGGTGCACGCCTTCGCGGTCGATCCCAGGCGCGGCATCGCGGTTTTGGTTTTACTCGGTTTGGCGCTGGGCGTGGGTTTTGGCCTCTATGGCTGGCGCGCGTCGAAACTGAAGCAGCCGGCCGGCTTTGCCGCCATCAGTCGCGAGAGCTTGCTGGTTTGGAATAATTTTGGCTTGGCCATCGTCGCAGGAGTGGTGCTGATCGGCACGCTCTATCCTCTCATCGTCGAGGCGGTTGGCGGGGGTTTGATCTCGGTGGGGCCGCCCTTCTTCAACGCGACGGTTGCGCCTTTGCTTGGGCTCTTGTTCGTTTTGTTGCCGCTGGGACCGATGCTCACCTGGCGCATCGGCGACCTCGGCGCCGCGCTCAAGCGTCTGGCGCCGGCGATCGTGATCGGCGCGGCGACGCTGATCGCGGCGCTGCTGGCGACGGGTTGGCGCGCAGCCCCGGCGGCGGGCCTGGCGATCGGCGTGTGGCTGATCATGGGCGGGCTTGTCTATCTCTGGACCCGCATCAGTCGCGGCGAGGGACGCACGCTCACGAAGATCGCGGTCTTGCCGATCGCCGTGTGGTCGATGAGCCTCGCCCATCTTGGGGCCGGGGTGCTGACCATCGGCGCTATTTCCGAAACCGCGTTCCGTTCCGAACGCGCGGTGGCGCTGGCGCCCGGGCAAAGCATCGACTTTGCCGGTCGGCGCATCACCCTTCTCGACATCGACGGCGTCGATGGACCGAACTACGAGGCCACGCGGGCGCGCTTCCGGGTCGATCACGATGGCGATATCGCCCCGGTCTCGGCGGAACGGCGCCTCTATGACACCTCGCCGATGGCGACCAGTGAGGTCGGCATATTGAGCGGCCTTGACGGCGATCTCTATGTGGCCCTCGGCGAACCGGTGCGGGGCGCTGCAGCCTGGGGCGTGCGGCTCTACCACAATCCGGCGGTGCAATTCATTTTCGGCGGCGCGCTGCTGATGGCGATCGGAGGCTTGTTGAGCCTCATCGCGCTGGCGCAGCGGCGCCGGCGCGCGCCATGACCCTCATCGCCGTTCTTGTGGCGCTGGCGGCGCCCGCCGTTCTTGGCGATCCGGGCCAAGAGGCGCGCGCCAACGCGCTTGAAATGGAAATCCGCTGCGTTCAGTGCCAAAACGAGCCCATCGCGCAATCGACCGCCGACATCGCCGCCGACATGCGCGTGCTGGTCCGCGAACGCATCGCCGCCGGCGACAGCGACGACCAGATCCGCGCCTTCTTCCGCCAACGCTATGGCGACTTTGTCCTTTTCCGGCCGCCCTTCGATGCGCGCACATGGTTGCTGTGGGCTTCACCCTTGCTGCTGACGGCGGTGGGCCTCGCCGCGGCGGCGGGTTTGCGCCGGCGCCGAGACGCACCCGCGCTCACGCCCGAACAGGGTGAACGCTGAAGCGACGGGCTGCGTCAGCCATGCGGCAAATGGCGGCTGACGAGCTGCTCCATCCCAAAAAAGCCGTCGAGTTCTGCCCAGATCAGTCGCAACTTCGCCTAAAACCGCTCTTACGCGGCCAAAAGGCAAGCTATGATGAGGCTTGTAGACCGGCTGCGGGACCAGCCTCATACCAACAAACGTTCCTCCCGAGGGTATTCATGTCTGACGCCAGCTCTGCATCGTTTCTTCGCCGCACGCTGATTGCGGGCGCATCCGCCATGGCGCTTTTCGCCGGCTTTGCGGCCGCCCCGGCGCTGATGTCGCGCCCAGCGCACGCCCAGGAAATTCAACCCGCGCCCGTGGCCCCTCCAGGCGGGGCGCCGATGAGCTTCGCCAACCTGATCGAACACGTCCGCCCCGCGGTTGTGTCGATCTCGGTGCGCCAGCGTCCCGACGCCGCGCAAGGTCCCTCGCTTGAAGGGCTTCCGCCCGGCTTCGAGCAATTTTTCCGCGGCCAGCCGGGACGGCCGCAACCCGCGCCGGTTGCGCTCGGCTCCGGCTTCTTCATCGACGGCAACGGCACCATCGTGACCAATCATCACGTCATCGACGGCGCCGAAGAGATCACCATCCACACCAGCGACGGGCAGGATCGTCCAGCCGACATCATCGGCTCCGATGAGTTGACCGACCTCGCCGTCATTCGCGTGCGCGGCGGCGGCCATTTCCCGTACGTGACGTTCGATGATGCCACGCATGTGCGCGTCGGCGATTGGGTCGTTGCGGTCGGCAATCCGTTCGGCCTCGACGGCACCGCCACGGCTGGCATCGTCTCGGCGATGGGACGCCGCGACGCGGGCTCTTCGGCCTATGTCGACTACATGCAGATCGACGCGCCGATCAATCGCGGCAATTCGGGCGGGCCGACCTTCGATCTCGCGGGCAACGTCATCGGCGTCAACAGCGCCATCTATTCCCCGACCGGCGGCAGCGTCGGCATCGGCTTCGCCATTCCCTCCAACGTCGCCAGCCGCGTGGTGCAGCAATTGCTGCGCAGCGGCCGGGTCACTCGCGGTTGGATCGGCGTCTCGATCCAGCAACTCGATGAGGACATCGCCCACAGCGTCGGCCTCCAGAACACCCACGGCGCCCTCGTCGGCGCGGTGGTGCCGGACGGCCCGGCGGCGCGCGCCGGCATCCAACAGGGCGATGTGATCCTCACCTTCAACGGCCAGCCGATCGAGGACAGCCGCGACCTCACCCAACGCGTCGGGGGCACCCCGATCGGCCAGAGCTCGCGCATCGAATTGCTGCGCAACGGCCAACGCCGCACCGTGCAGATCCAGCCGCGCGAACGGCCCACCGAACAGCAGCTGGCGAGCGCTGACGGCTCCAATAACAACAACCAAAATGTCACCCCGCAGCAGCCGAATGTCGTACAAGGCGCCCTTGGCGTCACGGTTCGGCCGATTACGCCTGCCGAGCGAACCCAATTCCAACTCAACGTCAACGAATCCGGCGTCGTCATCACCGCGATGTCGCAATCGAGCGGCCTGCTCGACAAAGGCGTCACGGTTGGCGATGTTATCCTTCAGGCGGGTGGGCGTACGGTGCGCACTGCGCAGGAATTGACGGCCGCGGCGGAACAAGCTCGCCGCGCCGGCCGTCCGTTGCTGATGCAGGTGTACGGACGCGGTGGACGACGCTTCGTCGCCGCCGACGTCGGACAGGGTTAGTGGGATGAAAGCAATGCGGGTTCTGCTGGTGGAAGACGACGCCGACATGGCTGAAAGCCTGAAGGCGTCGTTGGCCGCCGACGATCATTCGGTGGATGTGGCGGGGGACGGCGAACTCGGCCAATCCATGGCGATCAATGGCGGCTACGACGTCATCGTGCTCGACCGGATGCTGCCTAAGAAGCTCGGCGTGTCGGTCGTGCGCGAGCTGCAGGGATCAGGGCGTTTCGACGCCGGTCTTGATTCTGTCGGCGCTGCACGATGAGGACCATCGCGTCGAAGGGCTCAACGCCGGCGCCAACGACTATCTTGGAAAGCCGTTCTCGACGCGCGAACTGCTCGCGCGCGTGCGGGCGCTGTGGAACGGGCGCGACCGCGAGCCGCAGACGCGGCTCTCGGTGGGCGATCTGGAAATGGATTTGCTGGCGCGCACGGTGAAACGCAGCGGCAAGAAGCTCGACCTGCAGCCGCGGGAATTCCGCCTGCTTGAGTACCTCATGCGCCACGCCGGTCAGACGGTGACGCGCAAGATGCTGCTCGAGAACGTGTGGGATTATCATTTCGACCCGCAAACGAACGTGATCGACGTGCACATTTCGCGTCTTCGCTCCAAGATCGACCGCGATTTCCCGCAATCTCTGCTGCACACGGTCAGAGGCTCGGGCTATCGTCTGGAGGGATGAGGCCTGACCTCAGCGCACTATTAAAGACAACGACGTTCCGGCTTGGCCTCGTCCAAGCCGGTGTCGTGCTGGGTTTCGTCGTCGCGCTTCTGCTCTACGTCTATTTTGAAACGGCGGGCCAGCTCATCCGCGATTCCGATGTGCTGGCGGATCAGGAATACGCCTCGCTCGAGCGCTCCTACGCCGAAGGCGGCATCCGTCGGCTGAACCAGGAAGTCGTCGAGCGCGCGGCGCGGCCGGGGCCGATGCTTTATATTCTGGCCGAAAGCAGCGGCCACGTGATCGCCGGCGATCTGCCGACATTGCCCTCGATCCCCGGCGGCAGCCCGCAGCGCGTCGATTTCAGCTTCGACCGCAATACTGGCGACGGCGGTCCCACCCACGTGCGCGCGCGCGGACGCGTCGGGCGCTTGCTCAGCGGACCGATCCTGCTGGTGGCGCGCGATCTCGGCGACACAGCCTTTATCGCCGGCCGCGTGACGCGTGCGCTATGGACCGTCGCCATCCTGGGCCTTGCGCTTTCGGTGATCAGCGGGCTGTTGGCGGCCTGGCAGGCGGCGCGGCGCGCCGAGGTGCTGGCGGGCACCGCGCGTGAAGTGATGGGCGGCGATCTCACTCGCCGCGCGCCGGTCTTGGGCATCGGCGATGAATTCGATGAACTCGCCCAAGCCATGAACGGCATGCTCGACCGCATCGAAGCGCTGATGCAAACGACGCGTACTGCGGGCGATGCGATTGCACACGATCTCCGCTCACCGCTTACCCGGTTCCGGCACAAATTGGAGACCGCGCTGGAAGCGCCGGCGAACTCGGAAGCCGACCGCGAGGCGCTGCGCAAAGCGGTGGAGGAAGCCGATCGACTGCTCGAGATGTTTGCGGCCATCCTCAAGCTCGCACGCGTCGAGGCTGCGAACAATTGGCGCCTCGAGCGCGTCAATGTCACCGGCATTCTGCGCGAACTGGTGGAGTTCTACGAACCGGCGGCCGAGGAGCAGGGGCTGAGCTTCAGCGCCCACATCGATGAGAGTTTGGCCGTCCGCGGCGATCAAGGGCTCTTTACCCAGGCGGTCTCCAACCTTGTTGAGAACGCGCTGAAGTATACACCCTCCGGTGGACGCGTGGAGGTGCGGGCCGTGCAGCGGCCGGACGGACGCGTGGAGATCGACGTGCTGGACGACGGCCCAGGCGTGGCGAGCGCTGAGCGTGACCGAGTTGTCGAACGCTTCGTGCGCCTGGAGGGCGCGCGCACCACGCCCGGCGCCGGGCTGGGCTTGAGCTTGGTTGCGGCGGTGGCGCGACTGCACCGGGGCGGCTTGCATCTGAGGGACGGCATCGGCGAGGACGGCAAGGGCTTGTGCGCGGCCTTGGTGATCCCATCGCTGGAGCTGGCGCGGTGAGCGCGATAAAAGCGGCGCGGGCGAAAGGCGCCGCCCCGGCGCCGTTTCGCGGCACGCCGTGGGAAAGCGCGGCCGCGGCTCAAATCGAAAACGCGCCCTACCTCAAGCGGCTGATCGAGCGGCGCGGGGATCTACTCGAGGCGATCGACGCGGAATGGCCCAATCGCCTCATTGCTGGAGCGCTCGAAGAAGCGGGCGCGATCGTGAGCGATCCGCCTCCCATCGAAGCGGCGATGAAGGCGCTGCGCCGGGCCAAGGACGCCGTGCACTTGGCGACCGCCATCGGCGATCTGTCGCGCGCTTGGCCGCTGGCGCGCGTCACCGGCGCCTTGACCGACTTCGCCGATCTCGCCCTGCGCGCGGCTCTGGCGGTGGCGGCGCGTGAGATCGCCGCTCGCGGCGACATGGTCTTGAACCAAGCAGCCGACGATCCGGTCCCCGGTTTTGCCCTCATCGCCATGGGCAAAATGGGCGCGCGCGAGTTGAACTATTCAAGCGACATCGATTTCTCGGCCTTTTTCGACGCCGGGCGGCTGGCCGCCGCCGGCGCGCGCGAGCCGCGCGTCGCCGCGGTGCGCCTGGTTGCGCCGCTTGCGCGCGTGCTCGAGGAAGTGACCGCGGAGGGATATGTCTTCCGCACCGATCTGCGTTTGCGCCCCGATCCCGGCTCAACGCCCGTCGCCGTGTCGATGACCTCAGCCGAGCTCTATTACCAGAACCTCGGCCAGAACTGGGAGCGCGCCGCCTTCATCAAGGCGCGTGCGGCCGCGGGAGATCTGGAGGCCGGGCGCGCTTTCTTGGAGACGCTGCAGCCATTCATCTGGCGCAAGCATCTCGATTTCGCCGCCGTCGAGGATGTGCATTCGATCAAGCGCCAAATTCTGTCGGCCCACAAAAGCGCCGAGCTCGGCGATCCGGTGTTTGACGTGAAGCTCGGTCGCGGCGGCATTCGCGACATCGAACTCTTCGCTCAGACCCAGCAGCTCATTCTCGGCGGCCGCAACCGCGATCTGCGCCAGCCGCAAACGCTCGCGGCTTTGGATGCCTTGGCGAAAGCCGGCGCCATCGAGGCCAAGGCCCGCGACGCCTTGAGCCAGGCTTATGTGTTCTTCCGCGAGATCGAGCATCGCATTCAGATGCTGGAGGATAACCAGACCCACCGTTTGCCCGGCGATCCCGAGACCCGGGCGCGGGTGGCGGCCTTGGCCGGGTTTGAATCGCTTGCCGCCTTGGACGCCGCGGTGATTGCATGGCGGGGCGTCATCGCCGACATCGACCAGCAATTGTTCGGGCGCGGCCACAGCCTAGCCGATCCGCTGGGGAGCCTCAGCTTCACCGGCGTCGACGACAATCCCGACACCCTGACGACGATCGGAAAACTCGGATTTTCCAATCCCGCCATGGTCAGCCAGACCATTCGCGGCTGGCATCACGGGCGTATCCGCGCCATGCGCTCGGAGCGTGCGCGCGAACTCTTGACGCGGTTGACGCCGAAATTGCTGCGCGCCTTGTCGAATGCGGGTGATCCCGATCACGCCTTCGCGCGTTTCGCCTCATTCTTCGCCGGCCTTTCAGCTGGCGTGCAAGTGCTGGCGCTTCTCGACGCCCGCCCGCAATTGCTCGATCTCTTGGCGCGGGTGCTGTCGGTTGCGCCGCGCCTGGCGGAGGCGCTCTCGATGCGCCCGGTCTTGCTCGATTCTCTCATCGAGCCGCGGTTTGCGGGGCCGATCAGCAGCGACCGACCGGGCGGCAGAAGTGAAGAATTGCGAGCCCGGCTGGAGGGCGAGGCGGGTTTTGAAGCGCAGCTGAACGCGGCTCGGAGATTTCAGCGCGAGGAAGCGTTTCGCATCGACGTTCAGCTTCTCGATGGTCTGGCGAGCGCCGAGGAGGCGGGGGCCGCGCACGCCGATCTCGCCGAGGCGTGCGTGACCTCGATGGCGGCCGCGGCGCTCGCCGAGACCGAGCGCGCCATGGGCGAGCACGCCGGGACCTATTGCGTTCTGGCGCTCGGAAAATTCGGCGGCCGTGAGCTCTCGGAAGGGTCCGACCTTGACCTGATGCTCGTCTATGACGCCCCGCCCGAGGCCGCCGCGGCCGGCGATTTCTACACCCGCCTGACCCAGCGTCTCATCACCGCGCTCTCGGCGCCGACGGAAGAAGGCGCGCTCTACGAAGTGGACACCAAATTGCGGCCATCCGGTTCGAAGGGGCCAGTGGCGGTGCGCCTCTCCTCGTTTGAACGTTATTATGCGGAAGAGGCCTGGACTTGGGAATTGCTCGCGCTCACGCGCCTGCGCCCCGTGGCCGGGGACGCCGAACTCGGCGCGCGCGTGAGCGAGATCGCTCGCGCCGCCATCGCGCGCGCGCGCGACCGCGATAAGACATTGCGCGATGTCGCCGACATGCGCGGCCTGATCGGGCGCGAACGCGCCGCGCGCAGCATCTGGGATTTGAAGCTCGCGGCCGGCGGCTTTGTCGATGTCGAGTTCATCGCCCAGGGGCTGCAATTGGTCGGCGCCGATGGCGCCTTGCTTGCGCAAAACACCGGCGCCGCTCTCGGCAATTTGGTCAAGGGCGGCGCCCTCGATGGCGAAACCGGCGCTGCACTGTTGAGCGCCTTTACGCTGTTTAGCGATTTAAACCAGACGCTTCGCATCAGCGTCGGCGGCAGCGTCGAACCGGAGACCTGGCCGCCGCCGCTCAAGGCGCGGCTGGCGCAGCTGGGCCCGGCATCGGATTTCGAAGCGCTGGAGGGCCGTTTGCGTGAAGTCCAAAATGAAGTCCGCTCCGCCTTTGTGCGGTCAATCGGGGCGCCCGGCGACGGAACCTCTGGCGCGGCGCGTTCGAACTGACCAGGGACGTGTGCGGCGCGCGCTCGGCGACGGGAGGGTTCTGGGCTGATGATCGATCCGGACGCCGAAATCGTCCGGCGGGCGGGTGCGGGCGATGTCCGCGCCGCTGAAGCGCTGGTGCGCAAACATCTGCCCAGGATGGTCGGTCTCGCGCGCCGCATGTTGAACGACGGCGCCGAAGCCGAAGACGTCGCCCAGGAAGTGTTTCTGCGGGTCTGGCGCGAGGCGCCGCGCTGGCGGCCAGGGGCGGCCAAGTTCGAAACCTGGATGCACCGGGTGGCGCTCAATCTTTGCTATGACAGGATGCGCCGGCGCCGCGAGAAGGCCAGCCCCGACGCCGGCATGAGCATCGCCGATCCGGCCCCCCTGGCGAGCCAGGCATGGCTTGCTCAGCAGCGCGCGGCCAGTGTCCATCGCGCCTTGGCGGCCCTGCCCGAGCGCCAGCGCGCGGCCATCGCCCTGGTGCATTTTCAGGACCTGACCAACATCGCCGCGGCGGAAGCGCTTGAGATCAGCGTTGAAGCCTTAGAATCGCTGCTCGCGCGCGGGCGGCGGGCGATGAAGGCCGCCTTGGCCGATGTGGCTCAAGATTTGATCGACGACGGCGACGGCGCGTCGCGCGGGTGAGGAAGGAAGGACCATGGACCGGACACGGTTCGAATATTTGCTGAACGCCTACGGCGCCGATTTCGAGCGCTGGCCGAGCCACGAGCGCGCCGCCGGCTTGGCTTTCGCGCGCGACAATTCCGAGGCGGCCGCGCCATTGCTGGACGCTGCGCGGGCGCTCGATGCGAAGCTGGATCGGGCCCGCGCGCAAGTCCCGCCCAGCGCGGCGCTGAGCGCGCGCATACTAACCGTTGCGCCGCGGGCGCTGAAGCGGGCGCCAAACCTGGCGCCTGCGGGCTGGGCGCTCGCCGCCTGCGCTTTGCTTGGCGTCATTATCGGTTATGGCGGGGGTGCATTGGCGGCGCCGGCGGCGGATCAGGATGAATATTTCGCCGCCGCCTTCGAGGCGCCGCCGGCGATCATTGACGCTGGAGATCCAGGATGAGCGAGGGGACTTTTCCTTGGCGGACGCTTTTGTTGGCGTCCGTGGCCATCAACCTCTTGGTCCTCGGCGCATTTGTCGGCGCCTACGCCTCGGGGGTTCGCCTGGAACGACCCGCCGCGGCGGGCCAGCTGCCCAGCCCTCGGGTGCTGATGGCCGCGCTTCCGCAAACCGCGCGGGCGAAGGTTCGTGACGAACTCGCGCGCACCTGGGTGGAGACCCGCGCCTTGCGCCAACAAGCCGCGCAAGCGCGACGCGATGCTTTTGATGCGGCCGCCGCCGAGCCATTTGACGCAGGGCGCGTGCGCGCGGCCTTTGCCCGTGTGAGGGAGGCCGACGCCGCCGCGCTGGCCGCCTTCCACAACAATATGATCGACGCCTTCGCGGCGATGACCCCAGACGAGCGCCAGCGCGCGATCGCCGCGCTACGAAACGCCGGACCCGCGCGCCGGGCGATGCAACGGCAAAGCGCCATCCAACCGACGGGCGATGAAGATCAGTCTGCAAACGCAACGCCGCGACAAAGCATGCGCCAGGTCATCACAGAGCGTATCCGCGAGCGCCGCCTCGAGCGCCAAGGCGCTGCGCCATGAAATTACTCGGCGGCGGTGGCTTCCGGCTCGCGGCGTCCGCCGAAGGTTCGCGGCAGGGTTACGGTGACGATTGTGCCGCGGCCCACTTCGCTTTGAATGGCGAGTTTGCCGCCGTGCATTTCAGCCAGCGACTTGGTGAGCGCCAGTCCCAGGCCGGTGCCTGAATTGTTGCGCGTCAGTTCTTGCTCGACTTGCTCGAACGGGCGCGCCAGGCGCGGCAAGTGCTCGGGCGGGATGCCGCAGCCGGTGTCGATGACGCGCAGGGTCAGGCTATCGGCGCCGGCGCGGCCATGCACCATGATGGCGCCCTTGTCGGTGAACTTCACCGCGTTCGAGAGCAGGTTGAGTAGGATCTGCTTTATCGCGCGATGGTCGGCTTCGATCTCCGGCAGGTCCTCGGCGTCCATGACGATGGAGAGGCCTTTTTCCTCCGCCTTGCGTCTGGTCAGCCGCATGGCCTGATCGATCGCCACCATCGGATCGAGCGGACGCGGGGCCAGCGTCAGCTTGCCAGCCTCGATCTTGGCCATGTCCAAAATGTCGTTGATCAGATCGAGCAGGTGGTTGCCGCTGTCGAATATGTCCTGTGAGTACTGCTTGTATTGCTCGTTGCCGAGAGCGCCGAACAATTCGCGCGCCATGATTTCGGAGAAGCCGATCACTGCATTGAGCGGGGTGCGAAGTTCGTGGCTCATATTGGCCAGGAAGGTGCTCTTGGCGCGGCTGGCTTCTTCGGCCTTCTGGCGCTCTTCATGCGCCTCGCGCGCCAGCGCCTTGATCCTGTATTCCTGGCTTTCGGCCCGGCTCAGCGCATCGGAGAGCCGGCGTTCGTTGCGCGCCAGTTCCTCCTCCTTGCGCTTTAGCGGCGTAATGTCGACGCCCACGGTGATGATGCCGCCGTCGGCGGCGCGGCGTTCGACGATATGCAGCCACTCGCCCGAGTTCAATTCAATGATGCGCACATCGGGGCTCGAGGCTTCGTGCTTTTCTCGCCGGATGTTGGCCGCGGACGCAGCCGCGATCGCTTCGTAGGAGACGCGTGGCCGCAACACCTCTGGCCCGAGTTTGAAGGTCGTGGCGAAACTCTGGTTCCAAAGCAGCAACCGCCGGCGCGAATCCCAGAGGGCGAAGGGGCCCGAGAAATTCTCGATCGCCGCGCGCAGCTGTCGCTCCAGGCGCGAGACCCGCGCTTCGGCTTCGTGGTGCTGGGTGGCGTCGGTGACGGTGCCGAAGAGGCGGGTTTCGGCGCGGCCGCTGGCGTCCTCAACCGAGGCGCCGCGCATCTCGATCCAGCCGAGCGCGTTGCCGCGGTTCACCCGGAAGCGCGCGTCGAGAAGACCCGATTGCTTGGCGCGCCGGAACTCCTCTTCCACCGCAAACCGGTCTTCGTTGATCACCAAAGCCAAGAGATTGCGGAGCGGCAGCGTGTCGTTGGCGGCGCCCAGGAGTCGGCCCGCTTGCTCGGACAGCTGGATCTCATCGCTTGCGGGGCGCCATTCGAGCACGCCGACCTTGGCGCCGTCGGCGGCGATGCGGAAGTGGGTTTCAACGCGCTGCGCCTCCGCTTCCGCCAAGCGCGCACGCTGTGCGTTCTGGCGCATCAGCATGTAGAGCACGCCCATCGCCGCGAGCGGCGCGGCCGCCACCAAGGCAAAGCGGGTGAGCGCTGCAAACCAAAGCGCGGCCGGCGAGGGCGCGGCCGTCGCCACCACGATGTGCAGTCCGCCAACCGCTGTGAGCGCTTGCGCCGCCGCCCATGATTGGCCGGCGCCATCCGTCACGATGGCGCCTGTGGAGCCATTGGTCGCCGTCACCAATTGTTGTTGGCTGCGGGCGCCGGCGCTGATCAGCCCAGGCGACGCGTAGAGCAGGGTGCCTGCGTCGGAGGCGATCAAGACGCGGGCGCTGGGATCAATTTGCGGAAGCAATTGACGCGGGTCGAGCACGGACACGATGGTCATGTCGCCGGCGCGGCGGACAATCACCGGCGCAGTCGCCAGTCGCCCCATGTCGGGAGCGCCGACCCACACGCGCGCGGCGCCGGCTTGCCGCACCGCGTTGGCGATCAGCGAGGCCTGCGCGGAATCGGTGATGGCTTGGATGTCACGCCCGTTGAGAACGGCGGCGGCGCTGGCGGGACCGCCGCGCGAGGCGGCGTCAGCGAGCGTGTTTGCGTCAGCGATCGCGTTGCTCAGACCATGCGCGGCGGCGCTGCTTGCGCCGAGCGCCAGCGCCATGTTGCTGTTCACGCGTTCCGCCACCAGCGCGGTCGCGGCGGCTTGCTGGTCGACGATCGCGCCCACCGCCGCGTCGTGATGGGCTTTGATCTGCAAACCGATGGCGACAATGAAGGCGAGCGTGAACACCGCCACCAATGTCATGAATGGCCGGCTTGATTTGTCGGTGGGCGTAACGACGCCTACCTCGTGGGTGGTGGCATTCGACAAAGAGACGTTTCCCCGGCCGCCCCGAATCGCCGTGTGACGCTTCTGACAAGGGTAAATGGTAACGATTGCTTAAAGCCCCTGTCGAGCCATGCAGGGAGGGTTTCGACAGACGCCTCGCCGCGTGCCCAAAATGCGTCAGGCGAGCGTGCGTTCGACGACTTCTCGAGTGTTTTTCGAGAGCTGCGGCGAGGCCTTCAGCCCTTCCAGCGCCGCTTGCGCGCGTTGTTGCCGTTGCGAATCGAATCGTCTCCAAGATTTCAAACGGAGTCAACAGGCGCGCCGCAAGCGCCGGATTGAGCGGATCGATCGCCTGGGCCAAATCCGCCAGAAACTTATACCCAGATCCGTCGGCGGCGTGGAAGGCGCGCGGATTGCGCATCGCAAACGAGGCAGCGAGCGCGCGCACGCGATTGGGATTGCGGATATTGAAGTCGGAATGCTGGCGCAGCTTGACGACGCGGGCGAGCGCATCGCCGCGCGGCGACGCCGCTTGCACCGCAAACCATTTGTCGATCACCAGCGGGTTCTCGCGCCAGCGTTGGTAGAATTGCTCAAGCGCTTCATCGAAGGCGTCGCTGTTGGATTGGCCGAGCGCGTCGAGGGCGGCGGCCGCTTCGGTCATGCTGGCGGCGTTTTGGAAGGCGCCGCTGAACACTTTCGCCTCCTCGGGTCCGAGCGAGGCGAGCAGGTCGAGCGCCGCGCTCTTGAGCGCCCGGCGCCCGGCGGCGTCGGCGCTCGGCGAGAAGGGCTGTTCGCCCTTGGCGCTGGCGATCGCCTCCAAGCGTGCGCGGTGGGCGCTTGCTATGGTTTTGCGCAGGCCCTCACGAGCGGCATAAAGTTTTTCCGGATCGGGCGACGGCGCGGCCAAGAATCAATTCGTTGAGATCCGGCAGCCGCAAGGCGAGTGCGGCGAACGCTGGATCCTCCTGGGCGCGATCGAGTTCGCGGCCGAGCGCTGTCGCTAGCGCGGGCGCATGGGCGCTGGCGCCGGAAAGCATGATCTCGCGTGCAATCGCCTGGCCCGCCTCCCAACGCGTGAAGGGATCGGGGGCGTGCGCCATTTGCGCAAGCCGCTCCTCGACGGCGAGGCCGTCATCGAGGCTAACCGGCGCGCTGAAGCCCTGCAGCAGCGCCGGAATGGGCTGCCTCCATCACGTCAACGAAGCGAAACGTGCGCTCAACGGCGTCCAAGACGAGGTGATGCTCGATCCGCGAAATCGTGTCGCCTTCGAGTTTCGCGGCGATGCGCGCCCCGTCCTTGGCGATGAAGGAAACCCACAACGGAATCGACGCCGGCGCTTTCGTCGGCTGGCCCGGCGTGGGCGCGATGTGCTGGGAGACGGTCAGTTCGATACGCGCCTGTCTGAGGCGTCGTAATCGCCGCGCGATTTCACCGACGGGCGTGCCGGCTTGCTCATACCAGCGCATGAATTGCGTCAAGTCGCGCCCCGACGTCTCAGCGAAGCAGGCGATGAAATCCTCCACCGTGGAGGCGGTGCCGTCGCGGCGTTCGAAATAAAGCTGCATGCCGCGCGCGAAAGCGTCTTCGCCGATGATCCGCTTCAGCATGCGGATCACTTCGCCGCCCTTTTCGTAGACCGTCGCGGTGTAGAAATTGTCGATCTTCTGATAGCTCGACGGCCGCACCGGATGCGCGAGCGGACCGGCGTCTTCGCCGAACTGGCGCGCGCGCAGCCGCTTTACGTCCTTGATCCGCTGCACCGCGCGTGAGCGCTGATCGGCGCAGAATTCCTGCTCGCGATAAACCGTCAGCCCTTCCTTCAAGCAGAGCTGGAACCAATCGCGGCAGGTGATGCGATTGCCCGTCCAATTGTGGAAATATTCATGGCCGACCACCGCCTCGATCGCTTCGAAATCGGCGTCGGTGGCCGTCGCGGCGTCAGCAAGGATCAGCGACTGAGTTGAAAATGTTGAGGCCCTTGTTCTCCATCGCGCCGAAATTGAAGTCGCGGACAGCCACGATGTTGAACAGATCCAGGTCGTACTCGCGCTGGAAGGCGTCTTCGTCCCACTTCATGGCGCGCTTGAGCGCATCCATGGCGTAGCGCGCGCGTTCGGCGTCGCCTGGATCGACATAGATGCCCAGCGCCACTTTGCGGCCGCTCTTGGTGATGAATTGGTCATGGATGGATTCGTATTTGCCCGCGCAGAGCGCAAACAGATAAGAGGGCTTCGGGTGCGGATCGACCCAGATGGCGTAGTGGCGCCCGCCCTCCATCTCGCCGGTTTCCGTCAAATTGCCGTTCGAAAGCAGCGTCGGATATTTTTCCTTGTCCGCTTCGATCCGCACCGCGTAGCGCGCCAGCACGTCGGGGCGATCGAGGAAGTAGGTGATGGCGCGGAAACCTTCCGCTTCGCACTGCGTGCAGAAGCGGCCCGACAGACATGTAAAGGCCTTCAAGCGCTGTGTTCGCCGCGGGGCCGATGCGGGTGACGATGTCGAGGCGGAAATCGGCCGGCGGCGCATGAATGGTGAGCTTTTCGGGATCGACGCTATAGGCGGCTGGGTCGAGCGCTTCGCCATCAATGGAGACGCTTTGCAGCTCGAGCCGCTTGCCGTCCAGCACCAGCGGCGCGACGGCCTCGCCGCGGCGTTGCACGTGACTGCGCGCCGCCACCAAAGTCGCATCCGGGTCAAGCGAGAAGACAAGCGCGATCTCGTCGATCGTGTAGGCCGCAGGCTGATAGTCCGCGAGGCGGACAGTCACATTTTCGGCATCACGCATTCAGGCCTCCGTCGAGGCTGACATGAGCCGCGCTTAGGCGAAAATCAATGCGCGTTATTCAGCCGCCGCGGCGCTTGCGTCGGTTTTGAGCATCGGCTGGTGGTAGATCGCCGACATCAGCATCTCGGCCTGACGCGCGAGATCGGAGAGTTGGCCCGGCGTCTCATGGGGATGATCTTGTGCGAACTCGATGAGCTCGCGCGCAACGCGCATGAGGCGCAGCGCGTTGGCGATCAGCCGCGCTTGGTGCTCGATGCGCGCCGGGTCGCGGTCATATTCGGCCATCGGCACCCGCCAGCCGCCCCAGTCTTTCTCATCAGTCACCACCACCGGGAAAGTGCCGGGATTGGGATGGCGCGGATCGCGGGCGTCGGCGGAGAGACGGTTTACCGCACGCAGCACGCGCCAGTTTTCAATTTCGATGAGGTCGGGCTTCGCCGGCGCCTGTTCTTCGGCGGCCAGTTCATGGGCTTGGAAGTCGCGTCCAAGCCCCACATCGTAGGTGACGCGCAGCGGTTCCTCGACGCCCTTGACCCATTGCGGGTTGACGCTCTCGATCCCCGCCCACGTGCCCACGGGCTTTACGAAGACGCGCTGGCCCTTATGGAAGACAGCCTTAGCCATGGAATGCTCCGCCCAATCGGAGCCGAGGCTACACCTGCGCCCCTTGAGCCTTCGTGAACAAAGATTGACGCCAAGACACTCTTTCAGGGTTCGCGGCGCGCGCGTTAAGGTCTGGGCAACCAAGAAGCCCGGCGAGACCGGAGGAGGCGCCCTTGAACTTCGATTTTTCCGACGACCAGAAAAGCTTGAAGGATCAGGCGCGGAAATTCCTTTCCGAGAAAGCTGGCGTCAAAGTCACGCGAAGCGTGCTCGACGACGCCAACGTCTCCTACGACCGGACCTTATGGCGCGGCGTCGCTGACCTTGGCTGGCTGGGCGCGGCGATACCGGAGGATTATGGCGGCTTGGGCCTGGGCCGGCTGGAGCTCTGCGTGCTGGCCGAGGAATTGGGTCGCGCGGTGGCGCCCATTCCGTTTTCGTCGACCGTCTATTTCTTTGCCGAAGCGCTGATGCTCGCCGGGGCCGAGGCCCAGAAGCAAGCGCTCCTGCCCAATCTCGCCGCCGGTGAGGTAATCGGCTGCTTTGCGGTCTCGGAAGGGCCGGGCGCGCCCAGCCAGTCCTCCATCCAAGTCAAATTCGAAGGCGGGACGCTCAATGGCGTCAAAATCCCGGTGACCGATGGCGATTGCGCCAGCCACGCTGTCGTTGTCGCCAAAGAAGGGGCTGGACTGTCGCTGGTGTTGGTGGACCTCAACCAGAGCGCGCGTGACGCGCACGACCTTGAAAACCCTCGATCCGACGCGCGGACACGCCAGGCTCGAATTCAACAACGCCAAGGGCGAGCGCCTTGGCGTAGCCGGACAAGGTTGGGAGCTTGCCGAGGCGGTGCTCGATCGCGCCGCTGTGCTGCTCGCGTTTGAGCAAATTGGCGGTTCGCAGGCGTGCCTGGAGATGGCGATCGACTACGCCAAGAACCGTTACGCCTTCTCGCGCCAGATCGGTTCGTTCCAGGCGATCAAGCACAAGCTCGCCGACATGTATGTGGCGATCGAAGTGGCGCGCTCGAACGCCTATTACGGCGCCTGGGCGCTTTCCACCGAGGCCGCCGAACTTCCGTTCGCCGCCGCCGCGTCGCGCGCGGCCGCCAGCGAGGCCTATTATCTGTGCGCCAAGGAGAACATCCAAACGCACGGCGGCATGGGCTTCACCTGGGACGTCGACTGTCACCTCTTCTTCCGCCGCGCCAAATTGCTGGCCGTGCAAGCGGGCGCGCCCGCGGTGTGGAAAGAAAAGCTGGTGCGGCGGCTCGAACAACGAAACGCGGCGTGAGGAGTGACGAAAATGGATTTCAACGACACGCCCGAAGAAGCCAAGTTCCGCAGCGAAGCGCGCGCGTTTCTGGAAGCGAACTGCAAGCCCAAGGCTGCCGAGAATGACCGCATGAACCGGTCGCTCAATCCGGTTGAGTACATGTTGGCGGCCAAGGCCTATCAGAAGACGCAAAGCCGAAGCCGGTTTCGCCGGCATCACCTGGGCGAAAGAACAAGGCGGACGCGGGCTGGCGCCGATCTTCTCGGTGATCTTCAACCAGGAGGAAGCGAAGTTCGACGCCCCCGCCGGCGTCTTCGCGATCGGCCTTGGCATGTGCGTGCCGACGGTGATCGCATTTTCCGATGAAGCGACCAAGGATCGTTACGTCGCCAAAGCGTTGCGCGGGGAGGAAATCTGGTGCCAGCTTTTTTCCGAACCGGGCGCGGGCTCTGATGTCGCCGCCTCGAAGACGCAGCGCGGTGAAAGACGGCGACGATTGGATCGTCAACGGCCAGAAGGTCTGGACCACGGGCGCGCACTTCTCCGATTTCGGCATCCTGCTCACGCGCACAAACCCGGACGCGGAAAAGCACAAAGGCCTCACCATGTTCATCGTCGACATGAAGGCCAAGGGCGTGGAGGCGCGGCCGATCCATCAAATGTCCGGCGGGCGCGACTTCAACGAAGTCTATTTCACGGACGTGCGCATTCCCGACAAGAACCGCCTTGGCGAAGTGGGCCAAGGCTGGGGCGTCGCGTTGGTGACGCTGATGAACGAGCGCCTGGCGGTCGGCGGCTCCTACGGCCCCGACTATCGGGAGATCTTCGAATTCGCAAAGAACATCAATTCGCCGACCGGCGGGGGCGCGCTGATCAAGGATGAAGCCTTCCGCATGAAGCTCGCCGATTGGATCGTGCGCGCTGAAGGCTACAAGCTCGCCAAGTTCCGAACCATGACGGCGTTGTCGAAGGGCCAGACCCCGGGCCCTGAAAGCTCCATCGGCAAAGTCATCAACGCCAACCAGATGATGGATATCGCCAACACCGCAATCGAAGCGCTCGACCATTACGGCGTTATCAATGACGCCGAATTCGCGCCGCTCGATGGCGCCTTCCACCAAAGCTATATGTTCGCGCCGGGCTTGCGCATCGCCGGCGGCACCGATGAAATCTTGAAGAACATCATCGCCGAACGCGTCCTCGGCCTGCCCCAGGACGTGCGCGTCGACAAAGGCGTCGCCTTCAAAGATTTGCCGACTGGGCGCTAGCGCCCCGTGCGTAACCGGCGCGAAATCGCCAAAGCTTTGGCCTGGGGCGCTGCCTCGCCCATGCTCGCCGCTTGCACGACGCCGCAGGCGCTCGCGCCGGGCGCGCCCGCTGCGGCGCTTACCGCCGCGCTTGCGGGCACAACAACCCCCGGCATCGCGGCGATCACCATCCGCGGCTTTCACGCCGAGCCCGAACGCGTGGCGGGCGTGCGCGTGATCAACGCCGATGACCCCATCGCCGCCGGCGATCGCTGGCATCTCGGTTCAGACGGCAAGGCGATGACGGCGACCTTGATCGCGCGCCTTGTTGAGGCCGGCGCACTCTCCTGGGAGAGGCCGTTGTCGCACATGCTGCCCGAACTCGCGCCGGGCATGCGGGCGCAATATCGGGATGTGACATTGCCCGACTTGCTCTCCCATCGCGCCGGCCTGCCCGAGAACATCGTCGATCTTCAAATCTTTCAATCGTTCTACGCCGACCGCGCCGCGCCGCCCGCCCAGCGGCTTCGCTACATCGCCGCGTGCTTGGCCGATCCCCCGATCGGCCCCGCGCGCGAGACCTCCCATTATTCCAACACCGGGCCGATCATCGCCGGCGTCTGCGCCGAGCGCGCGACCAATCAGGCGTTTGAAGCCTTGATCGTGCGCCAAGTCTTCGCCCCGCTCGGCATGGGTTCGGTGAGCTTCGTGCAAATGGGTGGGCCCGGCGAACCGCATGGCCATGTCGACGGGCGCGTGGCCGATCGGCCGCAGGATGTGAACCCGCCCGTCATCAATCCAGCCGGCGGCATGCGCATGAGCATGCCCGATTGGTCGCGCTTCTGTATCGACCATTTGGCTGGGCCTCGCGGCCGCGGCCGGCTATTGGGCGCCCAGACCTATCGCTTCCTCCACACGCCCCAATACGTCGCCGGCAACGGAACCGGCTGGGCGTTGGGCTGGGGTTTGGCGCCGCAGCCGATGAATTTGCAGGGACCGGCGCTGACGCATTCCGGCTCCGATGGAAACTGGTATGCGCTGGTTTGCCTGTTCCCTGAAACCGGCAATGGCGCGCTGGTGGCGGCGAACGCCGCCGAAAGCATGAAGGGCGATCAGGCGGCGCGGACAGCGATCCACGCTTTGGCCGCGACCGTCGCTGCGCCCGCGCCCATTGCTGCGCCCGCGCCCTCCGGCCATTAAAGAGCGCTCATCGCAAAAGTTTGCCGGCGCGTGGCCTCGGGGCTAAGACCACGCCGAGCGGCGGGAGGTTTTTCAAGGAGTTTCGCGATGACCCATCAATTCTACGCCTCGCTTGCGTCGGCGACACTCCTCATGGCTGCAAGCTGCACGACGGCGGTGCCGACTTCGGCGTCCGCAGCAGCGACGATTGTGCCGATGACGCTCGTCACCGCCAGCGGCGCAGGCGCCTCAATTGGCGATATTACGCTTCGCAACGGCGCCGCAGGCGTGGCGTTGGCGATGCATCTGCATGGATTGCCGCCCGGCGACCACGGCTTTCATCTGCACGGCGCGGGGTCGTGCGCGGCGGCGGCGAACGCTGCAGGTCAAATGACCGCCGCCGGCGGCGCCGGCGGGCATTTCGATCCGGCCAATACCGGCCATCACGAAGGGCCCAATGGCGCAGGTCATCTGGGCGATCTGCCGGTGCTGCATGTCGAGGCCGACGGCTCGGCGTCGCAAGTTCTGATCGCACCGCGCTTGCATTCCATTGATGAGTTGCGCGGGCGCGCACTCGTCATTCACGCCGGCGGCGACAATTATAGCGACACGCCTGCGCCGCTGGGCGGCGGCGGCGCGCGCATCGCCTGCGGCGTCATAAGCTAAGCTCAGGACGCCAAGCCGAGCGGGGGTTCGACCGGTGATTGCGCGAGCTCCGCCTTAGCGGCGGCGTGGCCTTTAGGCGGCGGCGACAACCGCGGCGATGCGCTTGATCGTGCCTTCGAACTCGGCGGCGGTGTCGATGCCGAGCGAGCCATGCACGATTTCGCCGCTTACGTTGGCGCCGGCGGCGAGCCGCACGTCTTGGGCCTGGATGCGGCCTTCGGCCTTGCCCTGAACGATGACGATATCAGCGGTGAGATCGCCTTTGACCCTGCCGCCCTGGCAAACCGTGATCGAGGCGGCGCGGACGTCGCCCTCAATCGAGCCGCGGATCTCAACGCTGTCGGCCGTGGTGATCGAGCCTCGCATTTCGGCGCTTGCCGAAATCACGGTCGGGGCCGAGCGCGCGGGGATCGCTTTCGGTTCGTTTGCGGGGGCGTCGACCGGGCGCACGCCAGACATGCCGGCGACCGCTTTCAGCATGGTCATCGGTTGCGACACGGTGCGGCGAGCGGTTTGCATGGTCTCAGACATTGCGCGGTTCCTTGAAGCCGTTCTTGAAGCTGTTCTTGGGGTGGCGGCTGCAAGACAGGCGCCGCACCTGACGCGCGAACCGACGTTTCCCTCGACGTGGCGGCCAGGGAATTACGTGCCAGCTTGGCGGTGTTAGGCCAGCTCCTCGAACAAGCTCGGCTCGTTTTCGCGCCAGCCCTCGATTTTCAGCATCTTGAGTTTGGTGCGAACGCCGCCATTGGCGGAGAAACCCACAAGCTTGTCATTGGCGCCGACAACGCGATGGCACGGTACGACGATCGCGAACGGATTGCGCCCCAACGCTTGACCGACGGCGCGCGCCCCGTCGGGGTCGCCAATGGCGCGGGCGATGTCGCCATAAGTGCGCGTGGCGCCGGGGGGAATGGCGCGCGCCGTTTCGTAAACGCGCACGCAGAAGGCGTTGACCCGGCTCATGTCGAGCTGAATGGCGCGCAGGCTTTTCTTTTCGCCGCGCAACAAGGCGACGATGTCTTCGATAGCGCGAGCGAGCGGTTTCGGCGGCTCGGTTTCTTCCGCGGTCGGGCAATGGCGAAGGAGACGCGTGCGCAGGCCGCTGTCGCTGCGTTCGGGCAGCTGGACGCCGATCACGCCTTTGGCGCCCCAGGCGATGCCGCAGCGGCCGATGGCGGTGTCAAAGAGGGCGTAAGCGTGCATTCCGGGCCTTGAATAAAGGGACTCAAGGCGATAGAACATATAGAGAACATGAGTCCGCGTCCAGCCTCCCTTTTGGTCACGCAGCAGGCCTTTGAATTCAAAGGTTTGTTTGAGCGGATGGCCACCCAGCCGCTGCACGAATTCTGCCCCTGCGCACCGGGCGCGGAGCCGGCCGCGGCCGGCTTCGCCCTGGCGCTTGCGGCGAACTGGGGCGCAACGGCCGGTCTCATCTGGGTAGGCGAAGAAGGCGTCTTGGCCGAAGACGGCGCGCCATACCCGGTGGGGCTCAGCCAATACGGGCTCGACCCGGCCAAAACTCATCGTCGTCCGCGCGCAGAAACGTGAAGAGGCGCTGTGGGCCGCCGAGCAAGGCTTGGGCGCGCGCGGCGGTGTCGTGATCTGCACCCTCAGCGGTCGGGCAAACCGCTTGATCTCAAAGCTACGCGCCGCCTGCTTCTCTTCGCGGAACGCAATTGCTCGCGCTGCCTGCTCGTGC
The DNA here is from genome assembly GCA_963847165.1 of uncultured Pseudomonadota bacterium. Classification (GTDB taxonomy): domain Bacteria; phylum Pseudomonadota; class Alphaproteobacteria; order Caulobacterales; family Aquidulcibacteraceae; genus Vitreimonas. Next base: position 29,759 of record CAWJYY010000018.1, on the reverse strand, counting down.
GCCCGCTCGCCGAAGCCAGCGCCGCATGGACGCGTTGGCGCGTCGATTATGCGCAGAGCAATGGCCAAGGTGATGAAATGGGTCAGCCGTCGTTTGCACTCGAATTGCTGCGCTCGCGCGCAGGCCCAGCCGGCGCCCGCTTTATTCTCGATTGGAACGCCGACGCCGTCCGCCTGGAAGAGCGCTTCCAGGAAAAATCGGAGCCGGTTTTCGCCCCGCAAGCGCGTCAAAAATGCTAAGCGTATGGCTTGCGATCTATCTGCCGCGCCTGAACACCGATCGGCTGATCAGATCCGGGCAGGCGCCTGAGGGGCGCGCCCTTGCGGTCTACACCAAGGAAACCGGCGCCTTCCTGGTGACCGGCCTCGACGCGCGCGCATCTGCGCTTGGCTTGCGGCTCGCCATGTCGCTTGCGGATGCGCGCGCCATTCATCCCAAGCTCGCCGCCGTCGAAGCCGATCCTGACGAAGACGCGCGCACGCTCGATAATATCGCCGCCTGGTGCGAACGCTTTACGCCCATCGTTGCGCTTGATCCCCCCGATGGTCTGTTTCTCGACATCACCGGTTGTGCGCATCTGTTCGGAGGCGAACGCGCTCTCCGCGATCAGATCGTCGCGCGCTTGCACGCCCAAGGCTTCGCCGCCCGCGCCGCCATCGCTCCAACGCCAGGCGCCGCATGGGCGCTCGCCCGCTACAGCACGCGCAGTCATCGCCGGCGACGATCTCAAGGAAACGCTGGCGCCGTTGCCGGTCGAAGCGCTGCGGCTGCAGAAAGAAGCGGCCTCGCTCCTCAAACGCGTTGGCCTCAAAAGCATCGGCCTTGTTGTTCGATAAGCCGCGCGCGCCGTTCGCCGCCCGCGCCGGCGAACACGCCATGCTGCGTCTCGATCAAGCCCTGGGGCTCGCCACCGAAGCGCTGACGCCGCGTCGTCCAGCGCCGCCCGTGTTCGCGCTGCGGCGTTTTCTTGAGCCGTTGTTCAGCGTCGAGACCATGCTCATCGCCACGGAACATCTTTGCGAAGATGTCGTGGAAAAACTTGATGCTCGCGGCGCCGGCGCCCGTCGCGCGGGCTTCATCTCTTCGGCGTCGATGGCCGTGACCGCATCATCGAGATCGGCGTCAGCCGCCCAGAGCGTTCGGTCAAAGCCTTGCTCCGGCTCTTCCGCGAAAAGCTCAGTCTCGCCGCTGAAAACCTGAATGCCGAATTCGGCATCGAAGCGGCGCGTCTCGACATCGTCCAGCTTGAAAGCCTCGGCGAAGTCACGCCCGCCTTGGTCAATGTCGAACAAGCCGCCGCCAGCGCCGAACAGATCAACGCCATCGTCGATGTCTTGAGTGCGCGCCTCGGCGCCACGCCGCGTGCTGCGACCCAAGCTCGTTGAAGTGCACAATCCCGAACGCGCCGCCGGCTGGCGCCCGGCGCTCAATGACAAAAACATCGAAACCAAACACAAGCCGCCGCGCGACGGCGTCATGCGCCGTCCGCTCACGCTGTTTGCGCGTCCGCAACCGATCGAAGCGCTCGCCACTGTGCCCGATGGCCCGCCCATCCGTTTCCGCTGGCGGCGCGTGCTGCGTGAAGTCGCCCGCGCCGAAGGTCCAGAACGCATCAGCGGCGATTGGATGGGCGATGAGTTGACGCGTGATTATTATCGCGTCGAAGACAAGGACGGCCGTCGCTACTGGCTCTATCGCGAAGGCCTCTATGGCGAAACCGACGAACCGCCGCGCTGGTTCGTGCACGGGCTCTTCGCATGAGCTTCGCCGAACTCTGCGTCACCACGAACTTCTCGTTCCTGAGAAGCGGCTCGCACCCGGAAGAAATGGTGGAGCAGGCGCAAACGCTTGGGCTCGCCGGCATCGGCATCGCCGACCGCAACACGCTCGCCGGCGTGGTGCGCGCGCATGTGAAAGCGAAGGAGCGGAAACTGCCGCATGATCGTGGGCGCGCGTCTGGTGTTTCCGCGACGCACGCCCGACCTGGTCGTTTATCCCAAGGATCGCGCTGCGTACGCCAACCTCACGCGGCTTCTCACCATCGGCAATCGCCGCGCGCCGAAAGGCGAATGTTGGCTCGATTTTGCAGATTATCTCGCCCATGCCGCAAGGACTGCAGACGATCCTGATCCCGTCCTTCGATCTGGGCGATGCGCCGGCATTTTTGGCGCGCTTATCTCCAGGGGATCAAGCAGGCCGCAGGCGAGGCGTGGCTTGCCGCGCCTTTCCAGTACAATGGCGAAGATCGCCGCCGCATTACGTCAACTTGCAGACATTGGCCCGGCAAACCGGGGCGCGTTTGCTCGCAACGACCGAACCGCTGCTGCATCACGGCGATCGCCGGCCTTTGCTCGATGTCGTCACCTGCATTCGCGAAAAGAAGAAGTTGAACGAGGCGGCCGAATCTGCTGGCCAAAAACGCCGAACGTCAACTCAAACCGCCGCAGGAAATCACACGCATCTACCGCGACGCGCCGGAAGCGGTGGCGGAGAGCCTGCGTTTCCTTGACGGCGTGACGTTCTCGATGGAGGAGCTTCGTTATGAATATCCCGAAGAAGTCGGCGGAAGGCTTTTCCGATCCGCAAGAAGCGCTCGAGCATCTGGCGTGGGAAGGCGCCAAGCAACGTTATCCCGAAGGGATTCCGGAAAAGGTCTCCGTTTCGCTCACGCGCGAATTGGAAATTGTCGGGCGCATGCGTTATGCGCCGTATTTCTTGACCGTCGCCGACATCGTCCGGTTCGCGCGCTCGCGGCTTCGACAAAGACGGCAAACCAAGTCAAGCCGATCCTGTGCCAAGGGCGCGGTTCTGCGGCGAATTCCACAATTTGTTATTGTCTGGAGGTCACTTCGGTCGACCCCGCGAAGAACCAATTGCTGTTCGATCGCTTCGTCTCGGAAGAACGCGACGAGCCGCCGGATATCGATGTCGATTTCGAACATGAGCGGCGCGAAGAGGTTATCCAATACGTCTATCAAAAGTATGGCCGTGACCGCGCCGGTCTTGCCGCGACGCTGATTTGTTATCGCGGACGCAGCGCAATCCGCGAAGTCGCAAAGACGTTTGGCTATTCCGAAGACCAGATCTCAAGTTTGGCCAAGGCGCTGCATTGGTGGTCGAGCGGCGTCGAAGAGAAAGATTTGCAGGAGCAGGGCCTCGACGTTCACGACAAAAAGCTGATGCAATGCGTCGCGCTCGCCAACCAGCTGCAAGGTTTTCCTCGCCATCTTTCGCAGCATGTCGGCGGTTTTGTCATTACGCGAGAGAAATTGCACGACGTCGTCCCTGTGCAAAACGCAGCGATGGAAGATCGCACTGTGGTTGAGTGGAATAAGGACGATCTCGAAGATCTTGGGGATTCTCAAGGTCGATCTTCTGGGCCTGGGCATGCTGACGTGCCTCAAAAGGCGTTCGATCTTCACGAAAAGCATTATTCCGGCGAACCGCTTATTACGCTCACCTCCCGGACCGACGATGAGCGCGTCTACAAGATGCTGCACCGCGCCGAATTCCATCGGCGTGTTTCAGATCGAGAGCCGGGCGCAGATGTCGATGCTGCCGCGGTTTGCGGCCCAAGGATTTCTACGATCTCGTCATTGAAGTGGCGATCGTGCGGCCTGGGCCCATTCAGGGCGGCATGGTGCATCCCTATTTGAAACGGCGCCAAGGTCTGGAAAAAGCCCAGGCGCCGAAGCCAGAACTCTGGGAAGTGTTGAAACGAACGCTGGGCGTGCCCCTGTTTCAAGAACAGGCCATGCAGATCGCGATTGTGGCGGCGGGCTTCACGCCCCCGGAAGCCGACAAGCTTCGCCGCGCGATGGCGACTTTCAAACGTGTCGGCACGATCGGCGCGCTGAAGGAGAAGTTCATCAATGGCATGATCGCCAACGGCTATCGGCGGGATTTCGCCGAAGCGTCCTTTGCGCAAATCGAAGGTTTCGGGGAATACGGTTTCCCGGAAAGCCACGCAGCGAGTTTTGCTATTCTGGTTTACGTATCGTCTTGGCTTAAATGCTATTATCCGGACGTCTTCGCGGCGGCGCTTCTGAACGCTCAGCCCATGGGGTTCTATGCGCCGGCGCAGATCGTGCGCGATGCGATCGATCACGGCGTCGAAGTGCGGCCAATCGATGTGAACGCCTCGATCCTGGGACAATATGTTGGAGCCGGGTCCCGAAGCGTCGCGGCGGCTGCATAAGCGACACGGGGAAATGCATGGGGATGTGAAATCGACGCATGCGCTTCGCTTGGGGTTCCGGCAAGCGCAGGGGCTGAGGGAAGAGCGCATGCTCCAACTCGTCGCCAATCGCGGCGCCGGTTATGACTCGGTGCGCGATGTGTGGCTGCGCAGCGGCTTGAGCCCAAGCGAGATCGAATGTCTAGCCGATCTGGATGGCTTTCGTTCGCTCGGTCTCGATCGCCGCGACGCCCTCTGGGCGGCGCGGAGCTTGAACCGCGTCGGCGGGCGTGAAGATTTGCCGCTGTTTGAAAGCCGAGAAGATCGCGCCTGCGAAGCGGATGCGGATTTGCCGGCCATGGCGCTGGGCGAGCACGTGGTGGAGGATTATCGAACGGTTCGCCTCTCGTTAAAGACCCATCCCGTGGCGCTTGTGCGAGAGGAGCTGCGTGAGCGCCGCTGCATCACCTCGCAAACGCTTACGCAGATCCGCAACGGCGAGCGCGTGCGTGTCGCCGGCCTCGTCCTTGTCCGTCAGCGTCCCGGCACGGCGTCGGGCGTCATCTTCATGACGTTGGAGGATGAAACCGGCATCGCCAATATCGTCGTATGGCCGAAGCTCTTCGAACACTATCGTGCGCAAGTGCTTGGCGGCCGCTTGGTGGCGGTGGATGGGCCGGTGCAAAGCGAAAGCGGCGTCATCCATGTGATCGCCGAGCGGGTGCATGATTTTACGCCGATGCTCGCCAAACTCTCCACAACCGGCGAAGAGATCGATCCCTCAGGCCCCACCGATGAGCCCCGCCGCAGCGGCCAATATGAAGACGCCCGTCACCGCCACCCCCGCAATGTGCGCATCGATCTTGATGTAAGCGGCGCGGCGAAAGTGATGCCGAAGGGCCGCAACTTCCATTAGCCGCGCCAGCGCGCGAAGATCGCCGTCGGCAGCACCAGATCGCGCCCCTCATGCGCGCAGCGCCATTTCGCCGACCTCCCACTCCCCGCCGGCGCCTTCGAACGCTTGCGCCGCGGTTTGCGCCAACGCCAAATAGGAGAGCCGCACCGCATAGATAGTGGCGATGAAAAAACCTTGCGCCGTGGCGCGCGTGGCGGGGTCGGCGCGCAGCAGCGTCTGACAAGCATCGAAAAGCTCGAGCAAATTGTCCTCCAGCCGCCAGGTCTCGCCTTCGGGACCGCGCCCGAACTTCGGCGGATCGAGGATGATCCCGTCATAGCGGCGTCCGCGCCGTATCTCGCGTTTGGCGAAGCTTAGCGCATCGTCGCAGATCCAGCGGATCGGCGCTTGCGTCAATCCCGCCGCGCTCTGATTGTCCTTGGCGAAGCCGATCGCCTTCTTCGAGGCGTCCACATGCGTGACTTTGGCGCCAACTGAAGCGCAGGCCAACGAGGCGAGGCCGGTATAGCCGAATAGGTTCAGCACTTCGGGCTGTCCGCCGCGATGGGCGCTGAGGCGCTCGCGTGCGAAGCGCCAATGCACGGAATGCTCGGGAAAGAACGCCAAGTGCCGGAACGGCGTCGGACGGGCGATGAACTTCAGATCGCTCCATTGCATCGGCCAGCTTGGCGCCAGCTCGCGATTGAAGCGCCAGCGGCCGCTATCGTCGTCGGCCGCCGATGGCGCAAAGATCGCATCGGCCGCGTCCCACTCTGAGGCGGTGCGCGCCGGCGACCATAAGGCCTGCGGTTCGGGCCGCACGAAGCGATAGGGGCCGACTTGCTCCAGTTTGCCGCCGTCGCCCGAATCCAGCAGACGATAGTCTCGCCAGTCATCGGCGATCAAAATCTTAGGCGCGCGCGCCGTCATAGCCTCGCCTCCGCCAGAGATCGTAGAGCATGACCGCCGTCGCCGCCGCCAAATTCAAACTGTCCGCGCGCCCGCGCATCGGCAATTTCACCAAAACATCGCAGCCATTCTCCATATCGGCGGGCAAACCGGACTGCTCGTTTCCCATCAGCACGATCGCACGCTTTGGAGCCGGCGCATCGGCGTCAAAGACGCCGCCTTTGAGCGAGGCGCCGATCATCTGCGCGCCGCGCGTCCGCTTGAAAGCAAGCAAGTCCTCGAAAGAGGCGCGCGCTATGGCGATGGCGAAAATCGAACCCATGCTTGCGCGCACCGCCTCCACCGAAAACGGATCGCAGCTCTCGCCCAAGAGCACGACGCCGGCGGCGCCGGTTGCGTCGGCCGTGCGCAGAATGGTCCCGAGGTTGCCTGGATCGCGCACGCCCTCGAGCGCGACGATGGTGTCGCCGTCGATCGCGGCCAGCGGCGACAGACGCTGCGCGTAGGCGCCGATCACCGTCTGTGGATTATCGCGCTTGCTGATCTGCGCGAGCACGCCCTCGCTCGTCTCGATCACGCGCAGCCGCCGGGCTAGCGCCTCGTCGATGAGGCTGCGCACATGCGGTCGCTGCAGGGCGGGCGCGGAGTAGACTAAAATTTCCGGCCAGACGCCAAGTTCCGCGGCCTCGAGCGCAAGCCGCGCGCCCTCCGCCAGAAACAGGCCGGTTTCGGCGCGGCCTTTCTTGGCGTGCAGACGCCTTGAGCGTCTTGATCTGCGGATTGGAGGCGCTGGTGATCTGATGGGCCATGAGGATCGCGGTTCGCGGGCTCCCCCGCCGAGGTGTTTCGGGTTTTCGCTTAGTTCGCCCGGCATTAGAAGGGCGTTAAAGCGGTCAGGGGTGCGCGCGGCGCGAGAAAAATGATCGGCCTATTCTTGTCCGAAGTGGTGTTGTTTGCCGCGGCGACGCTCCTGGGCTTCGCCATCGGCTGGCGCATCTTCATTTGGAGCGACGCGCGCCGGCGTCGGGCCGAAGACCAACACATCTCGACGCTTCGCGCCGCACTGAGCGACGCACAAGTGCGCCGCGCCCGGGCGCCATGAGCAAGGCGCCATGAGCAACGCGTTCTTCGATTCAGGAGCGCGCCGTCCGTTATTGCTATGGATCGGCGCGGGCGGAGCAATTGTAGCCGCGCTCCTCGGCATGCTGGCGCCGAACGGCGCCGCCTTCTGGCGGGTCCCGAATGCGCTTGAGGACCGCATCGCCACCGCGCTCACCATGGCCGGCGAACCGGGCTTGGACATCGAGATGCAAGGCCAGCGCGCGGTGCTGCGCGGCATTGTCGAGGACCCACGCGATATCGACGTGGCGCGCGCGGCGGCGCTGGGCGCGGCCGGACCCGGCGGGCCATGGGCTGGGGGCGTCACCAGCGTCGACGCCGCCGGCGTCACCGTGGGCGTCTTCGACCGCCCCTATGACTGGAGCATTAAACGCGATGGCCCGCGCGTCGTGCTGGCGGGCGCCGCTCCCACCCAGGGCGTTCGCTCCGTGCTCATCGGCGAAGCGCATCGTTCGTTTCAGAACGCCATGATCGTCGACAACATGCATGTCGCCGGCGGCGCGCCGTCATCGCATTTCGGGGAAGTTGCGCAGATTGCCGTCGAGGGCCTTTCCCGCCTCGGCGCCGGCGAAGCGCGTATCGTGGACGATCAAGTCGCCTTCATCGGCGATGGCACTCAGCAGGGCGTCGACGCCCTGCATGGTTTGGTCGCCGATATCCCGCCGCCGTTCCGCGTCCGCCTGGACGTGACCATTGACGGGCTCGACATCAATCATCCCGAATTGCAGGGCCTCAATCTCGCCAATGGCGACGCCGAGACTTGCACGCACGCGTTTCAGCGCGTGATGGAGCGCAATGTCATCAATTTTCCGAGCGGCTCGGCGACCATCGACCCCTCAAGCAGGCGCCTGCTCGATGCGCTGGTCTCGGTGGCCTTGCGCTGCGACCGCTTCGCGATCGAAGTGGCCGGTCACACCGACAATAACGGCGCCCACGACATGAATATGCAATTGTCGCAGGCGCGAGCCGATGCGGTGGCGGGCTATCTGGCCCAACAGGGCGTGGCGCGCGACCGTCTGGTCGCGCGCGGCTACGGCCCGGATCGGCCGCGCGCCGATAATGCGACGCCGGCCGGTCAGGCCGCCAATCGTCGCATCGAGTTCAATGTGAGCGGGTGACGTCATGATGTACCTCATCGGAGCGCTTGCGCCTTGGCTTCTCCTCGCGGCGGCGTTCGCCGCCTTGGCCGGCTGGGCCTTCGCCGCGGAGCGCGGCGCGCCCGCGCAAGTCGCCCAGCGGCGCGAACGCGACAAGCTGGTGCGCGACCTGGCGCAACTCGCCGCCGGCGAGGCGACGCCGCAGACCGCAATCGTCAGCGACGCCGATACCGCCCGCAGCCTGGCCAGCATCCGCGACGGCCGCATCGCCGAGCTGGAGCGGGCATTGGAGCAAGCGCGTTCGCGCGCCGCCGAGCTTGCCGGGGAAGTTGCTGAATATCAGCGTCGCGCCGATCGCCACGATGTGGATAGCGCTGAGTTGGCGCGCCTGCGCGAGCAGGCGGCCCTGCCACAGGCGCAAGCGGCGCAGACGATTGACGCCCACATCGAGCCGCTGCTGCCGGCGCCCGTCGAACCGCCGGAGGAGGAGACGAACGCGCTGCAAATGTGGCGTCTGCGTTATTTCGAGCAACGGGTGAAATTCCTCGAGGGGCGCGCCGCGGCGGCGTCCGCCCAAACCAGCGCGCCTACGCTGGAGTGGCGGCTACGCGACGCGGAGGCTCGCGCCCAATTCCTTGAGCAAGAGCTTCGTCGCCGCGAGCAGGCGGTGACGGCGACGCCTGAAGGTTCGCCGTTCGCGGCGAACGCCGATGTCGACATGGCGCTGCGCTGGCGCATGCTCTATCTCGAACGCCGCGCGGCGCTCTTGCAGCAAAAGGCGGTCAAGCCGGCTGTCGCCGCGGCGCCGATCGAAGCGCCCTCCCAGGCGCCGAGCCGATCCCGATCGCTGGAGATGGCGCGCCCGTTATTTGGAATCGCGCGTGCGCCACCTCGAACAAGGAGCGTCGGGCCGGCCGATCGAGCCGGTCGCACACGCCAATGGCGCCGCAGCGGAGACGCCCGCGCCGCCGCCGCTCGTCCCCGCCGGCGCAGAAGAGCGTCCGCCATCGCTGCCGGCCGCGACGGCCGGGGCGCCCGACGACTTCACGCTTATCGATGGCGTCAGCCCGCTGCAGCAATCCACGCTCTATTCGCTTGGGATCTATCATTTCGATCAGATCGCGGCGTGGACGCCCGCGAATGTCGCCTGGGTCGACAAATTTCTCCGCCTGCGCGGGCGTATCGGCGAAGAAGAATGGGTTGAGCAGGCCGGCGAACTCGCGCAATTCGGCGTGCACGCCGCGCGCGGTCAAGGGGAAGGCGCACGCGCCTAGCTTTTCCCGACCGAAGCGTTACGAGAGCGCCTCATGCGAGTGACGTTCGTCGACCCAACATTGCTCGACTATGATTGCGACACGCCGTTGCGCGAACCGCTCGGCGGCACCCAATCCGGCGTCTGTTATCTGAGCGCGGCGCTGGCGGCGCGCGGGGTGAGCGTGAGCGTGCTCAATGGCGCGCGAGAGCCCCATGACGTTGGCGGCGTGCGCTTTGTCGGCGCCGACCATTTGGGGGCGGATTTTCTGAACCAAGCCGATGTCGTCGTCATCGTGTCGCACGCCGATGTCGCGCGCTATCGCGACCAGTTTGGCGTGCGCAAGCCGCTCGTGCTCTGGGCGCACCACGCGCCGGACCAGGACGCCATCGCCGGGCTCCGCGATCGCGCTTCGCACCCCGCTTGGGCCCGCATCGTGCTTGTCAGCGAATGGCAGCGGCAAGCTTTCGTCAACGCTTTCAGCGTGCGCCCCGAGCAAGTCACCATCCTGCGCAACGCCGTCGGCCCCTCGTTCCTCGAAACCCCGCCGCGGCCATGGTTCGAAACCGGCGCGGCGCCCACCTTCATCTATTCCAGCACGCCTTATCGCGGCCTCGGGCCGCTCTTGCTGGCGTTTCCAACCATTCGTCGGGCTCTGCCCAAGGCCGAGTTGCGGGTGTTTTCCAGCCTCGCCGTCTATCGCAAGCCGGAGGAGCATGACCCGCACCGTTACCTCTACGAAGTCGCGCGGGCCTTGCCTTTCGTGCACTACGAAGGCTCGGTCGCCCAGAGCGTGCTGGCGAAAGCGCTGCAGGGGGCGGCGGCGCTCACTTATCCCTCGGTCTTCCCCGAGACCTCGTGCATCGGCGTCATGGAGGCGCTGGCGACAGGGACCGAGGTGGTCTCAACCGCGTTCGGCGCGATCCCGGAAACCAGCGCCGGTTTCGCGCGCCTCATGAAACTGCCGCGCGACAATAGCGATCTGATCAACCAATTCTCCGCTTTGGTCGTCCAATGCGTGCGCGAAACCCTGACCAATCCAGCCGCGGCCGGCGAGCAGCGCGACGCGCGCCTGGCTTATGCACGCGAGCATTTGACCTGGGACAAGCGCGCCGAGCAATGGATCGCCATGCTGGAAACGCTCAAGCCTTAGCGCGCACGATCTCCAACACCTGTTTTCCGTGGCGCTTGAGTTTGGTCTCGCCGACGCCGGAGACGCAGCCGAGCGCCGCCAGATCGACGGGCTTGGCCGCGACAATCGCCGCCAGCGTCGCATCGTGAAAGATGACATAAGGGGCTAAACCCGCGGCTGAGGCGGTCTCGCGGCGCCAGGCCCTCAGCGCCTCGAACAGCTTGGCGTCTTCGCCCGCAAATCCAGACGGCGCGCCGCGCCTGGCGTTGCGGCTGGCGCTGCGATCTTGCTTCGAACGCCGGACGCGGGGCGCGTCCTCGCGCACGCGCACTTGGGTATCCTTGCGGAAAATCGCACGCACGGCCGCATCGTCGCCGACATGCAGCGTCGGTCGCTCGCCTTCATCCTCCGCCAACACGCCCTCGAACAGCAAATGCTCGATCAGCCGCCGCCACATCGGCTCCGAGGTCTCCGCGCCGATCCCATAGGTGCTGCGTGAGGCGTAGTGTTCGTCGAGCCCATCACGCGGCGGCTTGCCGAGCAAGTGATCGATAACCCGCCCGCGCCCAAAGCGCTCCTCCATGCGCAGCACGGCCGAGATCGCTTTCGCGGCAAGCTCGCTTGCGTCTATCGACGCCGGGGGATCGGTGCAGATGTCGCAAACCCCGCATGGTTCGACATTATCCTCGCCGAAATAGCGCCTGACGCCGGCGCGGCGACACCCAAGACCATCGAGGAAAGCGAAGAGTTGGCGCGCCTTCTTCACCTGCACGGCGCGCACTTGTTCGCTGGCGTTGGATTGATTGGCGAACATCAAGGCGCGCCGCAAATCGCTGGCGCTGTAGATGGCCAAGCCTTCCGCCGTCTGGCCATCGCGTCCGGCGCGGCCAACTTCCTGCCAATAGGCTTCGATCGATTTCGGCGAATCGGCGTGGATGACGTAGCGCACGTCGGGCTTGTCGACGCCCATGCCGAACGCGACGGTGGCCACCATCACCACATCGTCGTCTTCTTGGAAGCGTTGCTGGCGCTCGGCGCGGACGGCGGCTTCCAATCCGGCGTGATAGGCCAGCGCCGGCGCGCCCGCGCCCTGCAAAGCTGAGGCGATGGCGTCGACGTGATCGCGCGTCGCCGCATAGATGATGCCGGATTGCCCTCGCCGCGCGGCCACCAGTTCGGATAAGCGGTTTTGCGGGCGCGCGCCCTTGCGCTCGGCGGCGAGCACCAAGTTTGGCCGGTCGAAGGAAGCGACGAACACGCGCGCGTTCTCGAGGCGCAATTGCGCGCGAATGTCGGCCTGGGTCTTTAAATCCGCTGTCGCCGTCACCGCCAGACGCGGGGTCTGGGGAAAGAGCTCGGCCAAGCGGCCAAGCGCGCGATAATCCGGGCGGAAATCGTGACCCCATTGGCTGACGCAATGGGCCTCGTCGATGGCGATGAGCGCGATCGGACATTGTCTCAAGAAATCCAGAAAGCCCCGTGCGAACAACCCTTCCGGCGAGACATAGAGCAGATCGAGCTTGCCTTCGCGCGCGGCTCGAGATGCATTCGCGCCGCTCGATCCGGCGCCATTGTCGAGTCCAATCGCGCCGCCGCCACGCCCGCCGCGCGCAGGGCTGTGACCTGATCGGCCATCAGCGCAATCAGCGGCGAAACCACCACCGCCATGCCGGGCAGCGATGAGAGCCGGAATCTGGTAGCAGAAGCTCTTGCCGCCGCCGGTCGGCAGCACCGCCATGACATCACGACCGTGGAGCACTTCGCCGATGACGTCGGCCTGCAGGCCGCGGAAATCGTCATGGCCGAAAACGCGCTTGAGCGCCGCTTTCGCCTCGGCGAGCGAGCTCATGCCTTGCGCGGCGGTTGCGCGTAGCCGAGTTTTTGATTGAGCGCGCTTAGCAGATCTTGGGCGATATCGGCGATGACGCCGCCGGGCGGATAGACCGCCGCCGCGCCCATCTGTTTCAGCGTCTCGACGTCCTCCGGCGGAATGACGCCGCCGACGACGATCATGATGTCGCCGCCGCCGCGCTTCTCAAGCGCCGCGCGCAGCGCCGGCGTCAGCGTCAAATGTCCCGCCGCCAGCGACGATACTCCGACTACGTGCACGCCTTTCGCGATCGCCTGCTCGGCGACCTCCTCGGGGGTTGCAAACAGCGGCCCAATCTCGACGTCGAAGCCAAGGTCGGAGAAGGCGCTCGCAACCACTTTCTGTCCGCGGTCGTGTCCGTCTTGTCCCATCTTGGCGACGAGAATTTTCGGCCGCTTGCCTTCGGCTTCCTCGAAAGCGGCCACGCTGCGGCGCGCTCGCTCGATGCGCGCATCGTCGCCGGCTTCGCGCGCGAACACGCCCGTGACGAGCCGGATCGGCGGCTGGTGGCGGGCGAACGCCCGCTCCAGCGCCGACGACATTTCGCCGACAGTGGCCTTGGCGCGAGCGGCTTTCACGGCGAGTTCAAGCAAATTGCCTTTCGCGCGCGCGCCGGCCTCCAGCGCTTCCAGCGCCGCGGCGACGTCTCGCGCTCGGCGATCGGCCTTGAGCCGCGTCAGCTTCTCCAATTGCATGGCGCGCACCTTGGCGTTGTCGACTTTCAGCACCGGCACGTCTTCCTGCTCGGTGAGCTGATACTTGTTCACGCCGACGATAGTCTGATGTCCGGTGTCGATGCGCGCTTGGGTGCGCGCGGCGGCTTCCTCGATGCGCGCCTTGGGCAGGCCTTGATCGATCGCTTGCGCCATGCCGCCGAGTTTCTCGACCTCTTCGATATGCGTCCACGCCCTCGCTGCGAGATCGGCGGTGAGGCGTTCGAGATAATACGAGCCGCCCCAGGGATCGGCGGGGCGTCTGACGCCGGCTTCATTCTGGAGAAGGATTTGCGTGTTGCGGGCGATGCGGGCGGAAAAATCTGTCGGCAGCGCCAGCGCCTCGTCAAGCGAGTTGGTGTGCAGCGATTGGGCGCCGCCGTATGCGGCGGCCATGGCCTCGACGCAGGTGCGCACTGCGTTGTTGTAGACGTCCTGGGCGGTCAGCGACCAACCGCTGGTCTGGCAATGCGTGCGCAGCGCCCGCGATTTGTCGTCCTTCGGCTTGAACTGCGCCGTCAGTTTCGACCACAATAACCGCGCAGCGCGCAATTTGGCGATTTCCATGAACGGGTTCATGCCGATCGCCCAGAAGAACGAAAGCCGCGGTGCGAACGCGTCGACGTCCAATCCGCCGGCGATCCCGGCGCGCATATATTCGACGCCGTCGGCGAGCGTGTAGCCAAGCTCGAGGTCGGCCGTCGCGCCGGCTTCCTGCATGTGATAACCGCTGATCGAGATGGAGTTGAACTTCGGCATCTCGGCGGCGGTGTAGGCGAAGATGTCCGAGACGATCCGCATTGAGGGCTTGGGCGGATAGATGAAGGTGTTGCGAACCATGAATTCCTTGAGGATGTCGTTCTGGATCGTCCCGGAGAGCTTGGCGTGCGCCACGTTCTGCTCTTCGCCGGCGACGATATAGAGCGCCATGATCGGCAACACCGCGCCGTTCATCGTCATCGACACGCTCATCTGATCGAGCGGAATGCCGGCGAATAAGGTGCGCATGTCGAGGATCGAATCGATCGCCACGCCGGCCATGCCGACATCGCCGACGACGCGGGGATGGTCGGAATCGTAACCTCGGTGCGTGGCCAGATCGAAGGCGATGGAAAGGCCCTTCTGCCCGTGCGCCAGATTGCGCCGGTAGAAGGCGTTGGAATCTTCGGCGGTGGAAAATCCTGCGTATTGGCGGATCGTCCAGGGCTGTTGCACATACATGGTGGGATAAGGTCCACGCCCGAACGGCGCGAGGCCAGGCCAACCGTCGATGAAATCCAACCCGGCGCGATCGCTCGCCGTATAGGCGGTCTTCACCGCGATGCCTTCAGGCGTGAGCCACGGCTCGCCGGGCGACGGCCAACGCGTCGCAAGTTCGGCGGAAAGCGCGAGTTTGGTGAAATCGGGCGCGCTCATTTCATCGCCGCTCGCAAAATCTTGTCCGACCGCAATCCGCGCACAGGCATGAATTCGTCTCGAAATGCGCGCGCCGAAAAAAGCGGCGCCGGCAGCATCATCGCCGCAGCTGTCGCCACGAATGTGGGCGCATGCGCGAAGGTGAAGAGCGCCGATAACGGAATGCCTGCGCCCACCCAGACCAGCATGGATATTCGCCAATAGGCTCGTTTCACCGGCCCGATGGCGGCGCCGGCGTCCTCGATGTCGTAGATGTTGTGCGCGCCCCGCCCCTCATCGAGCACGCACACAGCAGTGCGGAATTCGTCGCTGGTCATGTGGCGGGCTCCCGCTGGCGGGCAAACCGAACCAGGGCCGCCTCATCACCGCGAAAGGCGTCAAGATCCACCGGCGCCTCGATGCCCGGGCGTTGCGCGTGATTGTGATGCTGCCAGATCACCCAATCGCCGCGCCGGAACGCCGGCGGCGCATATAAGCTTCGGATCCAGAAGCGTTCACGCGGGAAGTCGCGCTCATGGGCGTCGTGGAATTGCCGCGTCACATAGAGAATGGGCCGGGCGCCGTAACGGGCCTCGATCGTGTTCAGAAATTGCTCGATCTCAGCCGCCGCATTGGGCGAGGCGCAGTCCTCAAAGTTCTCGACATCCACCGCCGGCGGCAAGGCGTCGCCTGCGCGTGGGACGATGCGCAGGAAGTTCGCCGCCTGCGCGGCGGCCGAGCGGCAGAGTGTAAAGCGATGATAGGCGCCGCGCCGGACGCCCGCGCGTCCGGCGTCGCGCCAATTGGCGCCAAAGCGCGGGTCGACGAACGTCGCGCCTTCCGTCGCCTTGATATAGGCGAAGCGCACGTCGGCGCGCGCCAGCGCATCCCAATCGATGCGCCCCTGATGGGCCGACACGTCCACGCCTTGGGTGTAGTTTTGGGTAAGCGGGTTCCACGCTCCCAGCGCAATGGGCGCGGCGATCGCCAGCAATGCTGCGCCCGCAATGGCGCCGGCGATCCAAAGCCGGTTCAAGCGCCGATCCCCAGCGCGCGATGAAGCGTTGTCAGCGCCGCAAGCGCATCCTGGCCCGCAAACACGAATTGGTCGACGCCGGCGGCGCGCAATTTCGCTTCGCTGGCGTCTGGCTTGCCTGCGATCACGACCCAATGCGCGCCGCTCGCCTTCAGACGCTGGGCTGCGTTTTCGGCGTTGTCGAAATAGTGCGCATCCGCGCCGGTGATGACGGCCACGCGGGCGCCGGTTTCACGGAAGGCGTCGATCAAAGCCTCCATATTGGCGTGCGCTTGCTCGGGGCCGATGCTGGAAACCCCGCCGGCGGCGAAAAGATTGCGGGCGAACTGCGCACGGGCGCCGAATTCGGGGAGGCTCGCCATATTGGCGAAGAATATGGCCGGGCGCGGCGCGCTGGCCTCGGCGCGCTGGCGCAACGTCTCGAACGGCTCGGCCCAGCGGATCGCCGCAAGAGCTTCCACTTCGCCGCGCGCCTGCTCGGGCGCGGTGCGCGTGAGCGCGACTTCAGGCGGTTTCGCATCGAGCAGCGGATAGTCCGTCACGCCGGTGATGGTCTCACGCCGAGCAGCGATCGCTTGCTGGCGGGTGGCGCGGGTGGCGGCGACCAGGTCCTGTAACAGGCCCGCCTTGAGCGCCGAGACAATTCCGCCCCGCGCTTCGATGCGTTGCATCAGCTCCCAGGCGGAGGCGGCGAGATCGCGCGTCATCTGCTCAACGAACCAGGCGCCGCCGGCCGGGTCGGCGACGTGTCCCAGGGCGCATTCCTCCAGCAGCACGTTTTGGGTGTTGCGCGCGAGGCGGCGCGCAAATCCCGTGGGCAAGCCCAGCGCATCCGTGAATGGGTGGGTGGTGATCGCATCGGCTCCGCCAATAGCGGCCGCAAATGTCGCCGTCGTGACGCGCAAAATGTTGGTCCAGGCGTCGTAACGCGTCATCATCCGCCGCTGCGTGAAGGCGTGGATGTGGGCGCCCCGCGCTTGCGGCGACGCGCCCGACGCCTCCAGCACCCGCGCCCAGCAGAGGCGCAGCGCGCGCAATTTCGCCGCCTCGACGAGCACATCTGGGCCCACCGAAACGGCAAATCGGATAATCGAAGCGGATGCATCGACGCTCAAAGCGAGGCTTCTGAGATACTCAATGCCGCACGCCAGCGCCGCGGCGATTTCTTGCGCTTCGGCGCCGCCCGCTTCGCAGACCGCTCGCGCATCGACGCGAATGGCGCCTGCTTCCGGCGCGGCCTCATAAAGAGAGGCCGCCCGTTGGGCTGTGTCGGCGAGGGCGTTGCGATTGAACTCGCCGGTGCGCATCAACACGCCCAGCGGGTCGAGATTGAAGGCGACGCCGCGTCCGGACGCGCCCTTCAGTTTGTCGACCAGCATGTGGGACAAGGCGTCCGCGTGCGGCCCGGCGTCGAGCGAGACAGGCGCTGCTTCAAGAATGACGCCCGAAAGCGCAACATCGAGATCGTGCGCGGTGCGCACGGCAAGCCCTTGTCGGCCCGCGGGATCGATCACCAACTCAAGCCCGCCGACCCCGCCGGCCAAGTCGGCCAGGATCTCCGCATTGGTTTGGCCTGGATCGGGATGCTCGTAGGCTTGCCGGATCATCCACGCGCCGGCGGCGTCGCCGCGCACGAACGGCGCGGCCCCCGGAAAGCCGGAGATGTCGGTCGCCGTGGCGATGTCGGTTTCGCGATACAACGGCGCGATCGCGATCTCATCGGCGGTCTTGCCGACAAGGCGCGCCCACGGCGCGCCCTTCAGCCCTTGCTCCACCAGCGCGCGCCATTGCGCTTCATCCGCCGGCTCGCCCAAGGACAAGACCTCTGACAAAATTCACTCCGATTGACGCGATGGCAGCGTCGACGCGCTTTTGGCCAGAAGCTAGGCCTTTGCGCAACTTTGGGAGACGATGATGGCTCTGCCGCCTTTATTCGACAAGCTGCGCCTGCCGGTCGTCGGCGCCCCGCAATTCATTATCGCCAACCCCGAACTGGTGATCGCCCAGTGCAAGGGCGGCATTGTCGGCGGTTTTCCCGCACTCAATGCGCGCCCGCAAACGCTGCTGGACGATTGGCTGTACCGGATCAAGGATGAATTGGCCGCCTATGACGAGGCGCACCCCGAGTCGCCCGCCGCGCCCTATGCCGTCAACCAGATCGTGCACAAGACCAATGAGCGGCTCGACGCCGACGTCGCCGCCTGCGTCAAGCACAAGGCGCCGATCGTGATCACCTCGCTCGGCGCCCGCCCGGAAGTAAACGAAGCGATCCATTCCTATGGCGGCATCGTCCTGCACGACGTCATCAACATCAACTTCGCCAAGAAGGCGCTGGAGAAGGGCGCTGACGGGCTGATCGCGGTGGCGGCGGGGGCTGGCGGTCATGCGGGATCGCTTTCACCCATCGCCTTCATCCACGAGATCCGCGAATTCTTCGATGGGCCGCTGCTGCTCTCCGGCGCCATCGCGACCGGCAAAGGCATCCTCGCCGCGCAAGCCATGGGCGCTGATCTCGCTTATATGGGCTCGGCTTTCATCGCCACGACCGAAGCGAACGCGCCCGAGGCTTATAAGCAGATGATCGTCGACATCCGCCGCCGGCGACATCGTCTATTCCAACCTCTTCACCGGCGTGCTCGGCAATTATCTCAAGGGATCGATCAGCGGCGCCGGCCTCGATCCAGACAACCTGCCGATGAGCGATCCGAGCAAGATGAATTTCGCCGGCGGCTCATCGAAGGCGAAGGCCTGGAAGGACATTTGGGGCGCGGGCCAGGGCGTCGGCGCCGTGCATGAGGTGACGCCGACCGCCGATCTTATCGCCCGTCTGAAGCGCGAGTACGACGAGGCGAGACAAAAACTCTGCCGCTAGCTCGCTCGGCTGTCGCCTTCATCGCTTGCGCTCGGGCGGAGGCCGGCGTCGGCGCCAGGGCCTGGTCCAAGCTTGGGTTGACCGGGGCGCGGCGCGGCTCTTATGTGCGCGGGCCATGAGCCAGTTCATTCTCGCCATCGATCAGGGCACGACCTCAACGCGCGCCGTCGCCTTCGATCTCGCTTTCACCGCCCGCGCCGCCAGCCAAATCGAACTCACCCAGCATTTTCCCCAGCCCGGCTGGGTTGAACACGACCCCGAGGAGATCTGGAGCGCAACCCTCAAGGTCTGCTGTGATGTGATCGAGAAAGTGGGCGGCGCCGTCCACATCGCCGCCATCGGCATCACCAACCAGAGAGAAACCACGCTTGTGTGGGACCGCAAGACCGGCGCGCCCGTTCACCGGGCCATTGTTTGGCAGGACCGCCGCACCGCGGCGACCACCGACGCGCTGGCCGCCGCCGGCAAGCAGGAGGCGGTGCAAAGGACGACCGGTCTTTTGCTCGATCCCTATTTCTCCGCCACCAAGATCGCCTGGATCCTCGATCGCGATCCGGTGTTGCGCAAACGCGGCGAAGCCGGTGAGCTTGCCTTCGGCACGATTGAGACCTTCCTGGTCTGGCGTCTCACCAAGGGCGGCTCGCATGTCTCGGACGTCACCAACGCCGCGCGCACGCTTGTCTTCGACATCGCCAAGCGCGAGTGGAGCGATGAAATGTGCGCGCTCTTCAAAGTGCCGCGCGCGCTTTTGCCCAGCATCGCCAAGTGCGACGCCCATTTCGGCGAAAGCGACGCGGCCCATTTCGGACGCGCCATTCCGATCACCGGCATGGCCGGCGATCAGCAAGCCGCGCTGGTCGGCCACGCCTGCCTCAGGCCCGGCATGGCCAAGGCCACCTACGGCACCGGCACATTCCTGGTGATGAATATGGGCGAGCGCGCGCCGCATTCGGCGAACCGCCTGCTTGCAACCGTCGGCTACGAGACCAAGCAATCGCTCGCCTATGCGCTTGAAGGTTCGATCTTCTCGGCCGGGGCGACGATGCAATGGCTGCGCGATGGGCTGAAATTGATCAAAGCGTCGCTCGAATCCGAAGCCATTGCATCGTCGCTGCCAGGACAATGGCGGCGTCTATCTGGTGCCTGCCTTCGCGGGTCTCGGCGCGCCGCAATGGCGCGCTGACGCGCGCGGCGCCATCGTCGGACTCACGCGCGATTCCACCTCCGCGCATGTCGTGCGCGCCGGCCTTGAAGCCGTCGCCTACCAAACCGCGCGATCTGCTTGACGCGCTCAAGGCCGACGGGGCCTTCGTGCAATCGCTGCTGATCGACGGCGGCATGACCGGCAATTCGTGGGCGATGCAATTTCTCGCCGACATTTGCGAAGTCGACGTCGCTTGCCCGGAGTTTCAGGAAGTCACCGCGCTTGGCGCAGCCAAACTGGCCGCGCTTGGCGCGGGTCTGATCAAATCGCTGGAGGAGGCGCCGGCCGCCAAGACACGCGCGCGCTGGTCGCCGCGGATGCAAGCCAGCGTTCGCGAACAGCTGCGCGCGGGCTGGTCGGCGGCGGCCGCTGGCGTGATCGCCACCGCGGACGCCGCGCTCCGATAGCGCCGACGCGGGTTGCGCGACGGCGCTTTGTCACTTAACTGCGGCTGCTTCGTTAGAGCCCGTAGCTCAGTTGGTAGAGCATCTGACTTTTAATCAGGGGGTCGCGGGTTCGAGTCCCGCCGGGCTCACTTTGTCGCCCTCAGGGCTTGGCGATCAGCCTTGGACCGGCGGCGCCGCATCCGGCATTTGCGGGGTCGTGGTCGCCGGCGGACTAGGCGCTGGCGGGCTCGGCGCTTCGTTCACGGGCGGGCGGCTTGATTCGGCCGATGACCGAGAACGCGAGGACCGCGCGGCCGGCGAACGCCGTGTTCGGGGCGGGCGCTGCTGTTTGCGTCGTCGGGGCGGCCGGCTGCGCTTGCGGTATCTGTTCGGGCTGAGCGCGATAGCCGGCCTCGGCCAATTGCTGCTGTTGGGCCGGAGGCGGTTAGCGCGGCGGTCTGCTGCGGAGTCTGCCGGCCGACCATGCGAAATAGCCGACGCCCAAGCGCGGCCAGCAGCACCGCAAGCAGCCCGATTCTCACAATCCGGCCAGAACGGTCGTGGTACATGGGCGGGGGCGCATAGGGATCTTGGGGTTGTTGCGTTTCGAGGCCATTGGTATCTCCTCAGAAAAATCGGCTTCAGGGGGCCAACCCCAGCGCGCGGTCGGCGGTTCCGTTCTGTGACGCTGTGGCAACAATGCCTTGAAATGGGCGCCTTTCGCGGTTGTTCGCGCTCGGCGAACCGGCGTCCTTGTGTCTTAGTCTGGCTCGCCTTTCGCGGGGGGCGGTTCGGCGACGAACCGTAGACGCGCGCAGGGGCGATGAGGGGACGAGGGCCGCCCGGACGCCGGAGCGGCCCTCACTTTTCTTACGTAACCGCAACAATTCTGGCGTTACCGCACCAATAATCTCGGCGGCTGCCTTTCGCGCAACACTCACAAAAATTAGGCCGCGACGGGGTTGCGACGGCCCCGGACTGGGGTAGCAATAATAGGCGACGATACGGGAAACGGCCCGTCTTTCGGCCGTATCAGCAAGGGGATCGCGATGAGGCTTGGATTGAAAGGAACGTTGGCGCTCGCCGCGCTGATGAGCGGAGCAGCTGGCGTCGCGAACGCCACCGAAGGCTGGTACGTCCGTGCCGACGTCGGCCAGAGCTTCAACACCCAGCTTCAGGATCGCAATTACGACAACGGATTCATTGCAGACGCTGGCGCCGGCTATACTTGGGATAGCGGCTTCCGCCTCGAAGCCGAGCTGTCTTACCGCGACAATAACTGGCAATTCATCAGACAGCAGACCGGCCAGACCATCGCTTGGGGTCTGATGGCCAACATCTTCTATGACTTCAATCGCAGCGGCACTTTCCGTCCCTACCTCGGCGTCGGCGCCGGCGGCGGTCAAGTGCGCCAGCAATACGATGGCATTGGCCGTCGGACCGAGAACGGCTTCGCCTATCAAGGCATGGCCGGCGTCGGCATCGCGCTGAATGATCAAGCCACGTTGGACATCGGCTATCGCTATTTCCACGTGAACGATGTCATCGATGACTCTTATACAAGCCAAGGCGTGACGATTGGTCTGCGCTATGAGTTTGCGGCGCCGCCGCCGCCGCCGCCGCCGCCACCCCCGCCGCCGCCTCCGCCGCCGCCGCCGCCGCCGCCGCCTGTTGCGTGCCCGACGTCGGACTTTGTTGTGTACTTCGAGTGGGATCGCTCGAACCTCAACCAAGCGGCTCTGGAAACGATCGACCAAGCCGTGGCGCACGCACGCGAGTGCAACGTCTCGAGCGTGCTGGTTGTCGGCCACACCGACACCTCCGGCTCGGCCCAGTACAATATGGGTCTGTCGGAACGTCGGGCTTCGGTGGTGCGCGACGCCCTGGTGGCGCGCGGCATCGCCGCCGGCTCGATCCAGACGCAGGCGCGTGGCGAAAGCGACCTCGCCCGTCCGACCCGCGACGGGGTCCGCGAGCCGCTCAACCGGCGCACAGCGGTCACCATCAGCTTCCAATAAGAGAAGCAGCCACACTCTAAAGCGACGGGCCCGGCCAAAAGCCGGGCCCGTTTGCGTTTGAAATGTCGATTTCGTTCCGGTTCCGAGGGCGCCTTTCGCGCAACACTCCAGAAAATCGGGCGAAAAGGTGGTTAACTAGGGTCGCCGAACAGGCTAAAGATGTTGCCGATCAGACAAAACGGCTGATCTTGGGGCCGTTGTCAGTAAGGGGACCGCCATGAAATTTGGATTGAAGCGGACGTTGGCGCTTGCGGCGTTGATGGCCGGATCTGCCGGCGCCGCGCAGGCGACGGAAGGCTGGTACGTCCGCGCGGACGTCGGCCAGAGCATTAACGGCTCGCTGGAAGGCAACCCTGGCAGCATCGATCTCGACAATGGGTTCATTGCGGACGCTGGCGTCGGCTATACCTGGGACAATGGCTTCCGGCTTGAAGCGGAACTGTCCTATCGCAAGAACCAGTGGGGCCAAAACATCGACGAAACCGACTTCAGCGGCGACACCATCGCCTGGGGTCTGATGGCCAACATCTTCTATGACTTCAACCGCGGCGGCACCTTCCGTCCCTACCTCGGCGTCGGCGCCGGCGAGGGACGCGTGCGCGTGGGCGTCGATGGCTTCGGCCACGATGAGGATCAGGGCTTTGCCTGGCAAGGCTTGGCCGGCATCGGCATTGCGCTGAACGATCAAGCCACGTTGGACATCGGCTATCGCTATTTCCGCGTCACCAATATTAGCGGCTCAATCGGCCCGTTCGACGCCTCGGGCGATTACATCAATCAAGGCGTGACGGTTGGTCTGCGCTATGAGTTTGCGGCGCCGCCGCCACCGCCGCCGCCGCCACCCCCGCCTCCGCCTCCGCCGCCGCCGCCGCCGCCGCCGCCTGTTGCGTGCCCGACGTCGGACTTCGTTGTGTACTTCGAGTGGGATCGCTCGAACCTCAACCAAGCGGCTCTGGAAACGATCGACCAAGCCGTGGCGCACGCACGCGAGTGCAACGTCTCGAGCGTGCTGGTTGTCGGCCACACCGACACCTCCGGCTCGGCCCAGTACAATATGGGTCTGTCGGAACGTCGGGCTTCGGTGGTGCGCGACGCCCTGGTGGCGCGCGGCATCGCCGCCGGCTCGATCCAGACGCAGGCGCGTGGCGAAAGCGACCTCGCCCGTCCGACCCGCGACGGGGTCCGCGAGCCGCTCAACCGGCGCACAGCGGTCACCATCAGCTTCCAATAAGAGAAGCAGCCACACTCTAAAGCGACGGGCCCGGCCAAAAGCCGGGCCCGTTTGCATTGGAGACCCCTCGACACCGCGCGCGCGGCGCGGCTACGACCACGTCTCATGTCGGCCGATCAAATCCGGACGCCGGCGCGCTCTGACTGGGGCGCCGGCATTGAGCCATTGCTTGAACGCCTCGATGCGGAGGGTGAGGCGATGGTCGCGCGCACCGAAGCATGGTCGCGCGATCAATTCCGGATCGCGGGAAGCAGCCGGCCTGGAGCGCATGCGCGGCCCGTTGGCGGATGCGTTCGCGGCGCTGCCGGGCGAGGTAAGGCTCGAAGCCTTGTCCAATAGCCAAGAGGTGCGCGCCGACGGCGCCATCGTCGATGTCGCGCACGCGCCGGCGGTGCGCCTCATCGTTCGCCCCAACGCGCCTATCAAAATCGCGCTCACCGGTCATTACGACACCGTCTTTCCGGCGTCGCACGGCTTTCAGCAGCCATGGCGCGAGGGCGGGAGATTGCGCGGACCCGGCGCCGCCGACATGAAGGGCGGGCTCTCGCTCATGCTAGCGGCGCTCGAGGCCTTCGAGCGATTGCCCGGCGAAAAGCGCGTCGGCTACGAAGTGCTGATGAGCCCCGATGAGGAGATCGGCTCGCCCGGCAGCGCACCGCTCCTCGCCGACCTCGGCAAGCGCGCCCATGTCGGCATGACCTATGAGCCGGCGATGGCGGACGGCGCGCTCGTCGATGCGCGCAAGGGCTCCGGCAATTATAGCCTCAGTTTCAGCGGCCGCTCCGCGCATGTCGGGCGCGCCTTCGCCGAAGGGCGCAACGCCGTCATCGCCGCCGCCGAGACCGCGCTCGCGCTCAATTCGCTTAACGGCGGCGGCGGCGACGGCGTGACCGTCAATGTCGGCGCCATCGATGGCGGCGGTCCGGTCAATGTCGTGCCCGATCGCGCGGTCTTGCGCTTCAATCTGCGCGTCCCCGACATGACCAGCGCCGCCTTCGCGCAGGCCGAAATCGCGCGTATCGCCGAAGCGGCGGGCAAACGCGAGGGCGTCAGCGCCCGTCTCCATGGCGGCCTCACCCGTCCGCCAAAACCGATCACGCCGAGGCAGGCGACCATGATCGGCTGGACGCGCGCGGCCGGGGCCGCGCTCGGTCTTGATCTCAGCTTCCGCCCCTCGGGCGGGGTCTGTGAGGGAAACAATCTCGCCGCGGCCGGCTGCCCCAATATCGACACGCTCGGCCCTTGCGGCGGCGACATCCATTCCGATCAGGAATTTGCGCTGATCGCGAGCTTTAGCGAGCGCGCTAAGCTTTCCTTGCTGCTGCTCGCCGGCATTGAGCGCGGTCTCTTCGATATTGCGAGCCTGCGTTCATGAGCGCCCCGCTTTACGTGATGCGCGCGGCTGGCCCCGAAGATCTCGCGGGCTTCAAGCAATTGCGCGAGATCGCCGGCGCTGGCTTCACCAGCCTGATGCTCGACGACGCGTCGATGGCTGCGCGCCTTGAGCTCTCGCAAGCGAGTTTTTCCTCGCCGGCGGCGAGCGCCGGCGGCGAACGCTATTTCATCGCCCTGGAGCATATCGCCAGCGGCGAGCTCGCGGGGTGCTGCGCGATTAAAGCGACGATCGGCGAAACCCCGCCATTCTTCAATTTCCGTCTCATCACCGAGGCGCAATCATCGGCCGCTGTGAACCGCCGGTTCGATATGCAGGTGCTGATCGGCGTCAACGATTTCACCGGCTGCACCGAGGTCGGCTCGCTTTTCGTGCGTCCAGAACATCGCGCGGCGGGCGTCGGGCGGGCGCTGGCGCAGAGCCGCTACATGCTGATGGCGACAACGCCGAAGCGCTTCCACGAGCAGGTCGTATCGGAACTGCGCGGGGTGGTGTCGAGCGAGGGCGTCTCGCCGTTCTGGGAAGCCGTCGGCCGGCATTTCTTTCGCATGGATTTCTCGCAGGCCGATGCGCTCAGCGCCACCACCGACAACCAATTCATCCTCGATCTGACGCCGCAGCATCCGATCTATGTCGACCTGCTTGGCGAAAGAAGCGCGCGAGGTCATCGGCAAGTGCCACAAAGACGGCGAGGGCGCGCGCAAATTGCTGGAATGGGAGGGCTTCAGCTTCTCCAACGTCGTCGACATCTTCGACGCTGGCCCGCTGGTCAGCGCCCGGCGCGATCAGATCCGCACCTTAAGGGAATCCAAACCGGCGAAGCTGGAACTCGCGTCGGCGGGCGAGGCCGGCTCTCGCGCCTTGATCGCCACTCCCCATATCAATGCTTTCCGCTGCGTGCCCGCGCGTGCGAGCCTTTCCAAGGGGCTTGCCCGGGTCGGCGCCGAAACGCTGAACGCGCTCAAGCTGAAGGCGGGCGATGAAGCTTTGGTCTGGGTCGACAATGCGGTCTGAATTGTTCATCGACGGTCAATGGCGCAAGGGCGAGGGCGAGCGCTTCGCCTCGCACGATCCGGCCACCGGCGACACCGTCTGGGAAGGCCGGGCGGCGACGTCCGACGACGTCGCCGAAGCCATGGCCGCCGCGCGGCTGGCGTTTTCGGCTTGGGCCAAGCGCCCCGTCGAAGAGCGCGTCGCACTCGCGCGCGCGTTCGCACAAGCGATCGAGAAGCGCGCCGACGATATCGCCCGCACCATCAGCCGTGAAATGGGCAAAGCGTTGTGGGACGCGCGCGGCGAAGTGCAGGCGATGATCTCCAAGGTCGAGATTTCGATCCGCGCGCAAGCCGAGCGCGCCGGCGCCATGGAAGAGAAGAATGGCTTTGGCGTCACCGCGCTTTCGCATCATCCCCACGGCGTGCTGGCCGTGTTCGGCCCGTTCAATTTCCCCGGCCACTTGCCCAACGGCCACATTACGCCGGCGCTGTTGGCCGGCAATTGCGTGCTGTTCAAGCCGAGCGAATTCACGCCCGGCGTCGGCGCGCTGATGGTCGAGGCGTGGGAGGAAGCCGGTTTGCCCAACGGCGTGCTGGCGCTGTTGCAAGGCGGCCATGAGACCGGCGCCGCCTTGCTTGATGTGCAAGGCTTGAACGGCGTCCTTTTCACCGGGTCGGCGCAAACCGGCTCGCTCATCCACCGCAAGTTCGCCGGCCGGCCCGACGTGCTGCTCGCGCTCGAACTAGGCGGCAACAATCCGCTGATCGTTTGGCCGCCGGTCGACGCCAACGCCGCCGCCAATCTGATCGTGCATTCCGCCTTCGCCACCAGCGGGCAGCGCTGCTCATGCGCGCGCCGCCTGATCGTGCCCGAAGGCGCGGAGGGCGACGCAATCGTTGCGGCCCTCGTCGCGTTGGCGCAGAAAATCGCCGTCGGTCCAGCGACGCAAACGCCGGAACCGTTCATGGGTCCGCTGGTGAATGCGGTCGCGGCCGAACGCGCGGTGAAATTTCAAGCCGGCCTGAGCGCGCTCGGCGGCAAGGTGCTGCTGGCGGTGAAGCGCGACGGCGCGGTCGTCTCGCCAGGCATTGTCGATGTGACCGGCCTGACGCCGCCGGACGAGGAATTGTTCGGTCCCGGTCCTGCAGGTCTATCGCGCCAAGGATTTCGACCACGCGATCGATCTCGCCAACGCCACCCGCTTTGGCCTCGCCGGCGGCTTGATCAGCGATGACGCGAGCTCTGTGGGCGCGGGCCAGAAACGAATTGCTTGTCGGCGTGCTCAATTGGAATCGACCGACCACCGGCGCTTCCAGCACGCTGCCGTTCGGCGGACCTGGGCTCTCCGGCTCGCTGCGTCCAAGCGCCTATTATGCGGCGGACTATGTCGCCTATCCGGTCTCGACGCAGGCCGCCGAGAAGGCGGCGCCGATCGCAGCGCCCGGTTTGCCGGCATGAGCGGTCAAGGCGAGGAGATCAATTTTGACGGCCTAGTGGGGCCAACGCACAATTACGCCGGCCTTTCGGAAGGCAATCTCGCCTCCGCGCGCAACAAGGACGCCGTTTCACGCCCGCGCGAGGCGGCGCTTCAAGGATTGGCGAAAATGAATTGCCTGCGCGCTCTGGGCTTGTCGCAAGGGGTCTTGCCGCCGCAGGAACGCCCCGCCATCGGCTGGCTGCGCGGCGCGCTCAGTCTCTCCGGCGACGATCGCGCAGTCTTCGCACAAGCCTGGGAAAGCTCCCCCTACATCGCCCGCGCGGCTTGCGCGGCGTCGTCCATGTGGGCGGCCAACGCCGCCACGATTTCGCCAAGCGCCGATGCCGGCGACGCTCGCCTGCATGCGACCGCGGCCAATCTGCAAACCATGTTGCACCGCTCGCTCGAAGCGCCGACGACGGAGCGGGCGCTCCATCGCCTGCTGGGCGATGCAAAGCATTTCGCCGTGCACGCCGCGCTTCCCGCCAACGAGGCGCTCTCCGACGAGGGAGCGGCAAACCACATGCGCCTTTGCGCTGAGCCCGGCGCCCAAGGCGTTGAGATTTTTGTCTATGGCCGGCGCGCCGGGGAAGTGCGCCCCGGCTTCCCGGCGCGGCAAACGCTGGAAGCCAGCGGCTCGATTGCGCGCGCCCATCGCCTCGATCCGAACCGCACGATCTTTGCGCTGCAAGCGCCGCAAGCGATCGAAGCGGGGGCGTTTCACAATGATGTCGTCGCCGTCGCCCACGACACCGTCCTCTTCCACCACGAGCAAGCCTTCGCCGATCGTGACGGGCTCTACGGCGAGATCCGCCGCAAGGCCAAGGGCTTGTTCGAACCGGTGTTCGTGGAAGTGAAGGCGGCGGACGTGTCGCTGGAGGACGCGGTTTCGTCCTATCTTTTCAACGGGCAGCTCTTGCGCCTTCCCGGCGATAAAGCGCTCACCCTGATCGCCCCGCGCGAGGTCCGCGAGAATAACAAGACCGCGGGGTTGGCCCAAGAGCTCACCAAGGCTGCGGGCGCGCCAATCGGCCACGTCGAATACGTGGATGTGCGCGAAAGCATGCGCAATGGCGGCGGGCCCGCGTGTCTGCGCCTGCGCATCGTGATGACGCCAAAAGAGCGCGCTGCGGCGGGGCAAGGTTTTTTCCTCGACGACACGCTTTCCAACCGACTCTCAAGCTGGATTGCGCAGAACTACCGTGAAGAAATCGCGCCCGAGGATTTGCGCGATCCCGATCTCGTCGATGAAACCCGCGCCGCGCTCGATGCGCTGACGCAGATCATGGGGCTCGGCGGCGATTTCTATCGCTTCCAGCGCGCTTAACGAGAATCGCGCCGGTGTCGCCACCGGCGCGAGCCTCGAGATCGCAAATGTTGGTTGCTTAGTTGAGGCTTTCGGGCCGCAATCTATAGCTGCCGTCATCGGCCTCATCGAAGAGAAGCTCGATTTGGGGGTGATCGACGGGTTCGCCGGTTTCATCCTCCGCGAGGTTCTGCTCCGACACGTACGCCACATAATGGCTGTCTGAGTTCTCAGCGAACAAATGGTAGAACGGCTGATCCCGGCGAGGGCGGATCGGCTCGGGGATCGCCGTCAACCATTCCTCCGTGTTGGAGAATTCAGGGTCGACGTCGAAGATCACGCCCCGGAACGGGAAGAGCTTATGGCGGACCACTTGTCCGATGGAGAATTTAGCGGTTTGCATCTTCTCCTCCTTAAACGACCTCCGAAATCTCTCGCCCTGGTAAGGTAGGAAAGGATAACGCGCGAAACAACGGATGGAGCCATGCCCGCGCCGGCCACACGAATTTGTGTGGCGCATGGGCCGCGGCCGCGGGGGAAGCTGCATGAATCCGGGGTGAACGCGGGTGCGTTCGTGGCGAAAACCGGGTAGTTTCGCCCCGAATAAGCAATTTTGCGGAGCGGCGCGTCCGTTTCGCATGGGACGATTTAAAATGGTTACGGATGGGCGCCCGCCGCGCAGCGGCGGCAAGTCCGGCCCGCGAGCGCGGGCGCCGCTCTACGCGGCGCTCGATTTGGGCACCAATAATTGCCGCTTGCTGGTGGCGGCGAAGAGCGAAGACGGCGGCTTGCGCGTTGTCGACGGCTTTTCGCGCATCGTGCGTTTGGGCGAAGGCCTTTCATATACTGGCCGCTTAAGCGAAGCCGCCATGGCGCGCGCCTATCAAGCGCTCGCGGCGTGCGCGCAGCGCATCGAAGCGCGCCAGCCCGTCGCCATCGGCTGTGTTGCGACACAAGCCTGCCGTGTCGCCAAGAACGGTCAGATGTTTCTCAACCGTGTGCGCAGCGATCTCGGTCTTTCGTTCGAAGTCATCACTGCAGAAGAGGAAGCGCGCCTCTCCGTGCTCGGTTGCGCCAGCTTGCTCGAGCCGGATCGCGACTTCGCCATGATTGTGGACATTGGCGGCGGCTCGACGGAACTCTCATGGGTGAAGCCGAAGGAGGCGCTCGCCGGCGGCCTGGAGCCGGCGATCATCGCTTGGCGCTCGACGCCGCTTGGCGTCGTCGTCGTCGCCGAAGAAGAATCCGAGCCGGAAACCGATCTCGACGCCTGGTACGAGG
>CAWJYY010000017.1:0-321584 GCA_963847165.1 uncultured Pseudomonadota bacterium | reverse complement strand
GCATAGGCAGCAACCTTCAATCGGTTTCCGCACAATTGCATGCTGCACCAGCGCCGCGTGCCCTTCTTGCTGGTGTCCAGGAAGTGCAGCACGCAATTTCCGCAGGTGCGAACCCGGCTCGAGTTGCCGCTGGCAAACAACGTTGCCGCACTGTGTGCGAGTGGCGCAAACAGGTCTTCAGGATGACCGGGATCAAACCAGAGCTCACTTCTTGCACCTCTTGCGTCTCGTTTAAGCCGGGTCAGCATAGGATGACGGCCCAGCATGGCATTCAGTTCGTCGATCATGCCACGATGCAGGTTGCTGGTCTGTTCCCACCAGAGCATCTCCTTCCTCAACTTCTCGCGGAAATCCAGCATTGCGGCCGTGAAACTCCCGGCGCGCGCTGATCCACCCCAGCGCTCCCTAAGCGCCTCAGTCTGACGGGAGCTGATTTGTCGTGCCGCTTGAAACCAGCGCAGGACGGCGTCGAAATCCGGCAGCAGTTCCAGCGGGCTTTCGTCCTGAATGGGACGGGTATTCAAGAAATCCAGGGCCGGGTGGTTGCCGACAAAGAGAAATCCCTCGTGCCAATCGGAAGTCCGAGGCACCTTAGCCTTCGCCATTGTTCTATTCCAACGCCCGAATTATAACACCTGTAATGTAACTTTTCATCGGTTAGTAAATCTGATGAGGGAGAGTACGAGAACGGTTCAAATCCCGAAGTCCCGGTCTCGGCAACCAAGTCTCAAAGGAGTGTCCCATGACAACCTACCGCCACGCCGATGTAGACGGATTGAAAATTTTCTATCGCGAGGCAGGCTCGAAAAATAATCCAACCCTCCTGCTGCTGCATGGCTTCCCCACATCGTCGCATATGTTTCGCAACCTGATTCCGCTGCTGTCCGATCGCTTCTACCTAGTGGCGCCTGATCTGCTGGGTTCGGGTTTTCCGATTCGCCCGACCGCAAGCAGTTTCGCTACACGTTTGAGAACCTAGCAAAGGTGATTGATCGCTTCACCCAGACCCTCGGTCTCGGCCAATACTCGATCTACGTCTTCGACTACGGGGCGCCGGTTGGATTCCGCCTCGCATTGGCGCATCCTGAGCGAATCACCGCCATCATTTCGCAGAACGGCAACGCCTATGAAGAAGGGCTGAGCGAGGGCTGGAATCCGATTCAGAAATACTGGAAAGAGCCGACGCCCGCGAATCGGCAAGGACACGCTGCCCTTGGACCTCGCCTTCGACGTGGCCGATGAGGCGTTCGACGCCGACACCGACCAAGCGCGCCGTCTGCGCGCGCTGATCGATGGCCTCGATGAGATGAGCCGCGCGCTGGTGCTGTTCTATCTCGAAGGCTTCGACCATTCCGAGATCGCCGACTTGCTCGGAACCAGCCCGGCAATGTCGCCACCCGCCTCAACCGCATCAAAGCCAGGCTGCAGAGCCAGGCGAAGGAGTAAGGCTATGGACTTAGACGATCTGAAAGCCGAATGGGCCAAGCGCGATCAGGCGCTGCTGCAATCGCTGCGGCTGCAAAAGGCGCTCTTGCGCGACATGCTGGTCGAAAAGCGGTTGGAGAAATTGCGCCGCCATCACCTCCTCAACGTGATAGAGTTCTTGTTCTATTTGGCCTTCGTCATCGGCTTCGGCGCTTTCCTGGCGGCGAATTGGGGACGCTGGGAATTTTTCATTCCCGCGCTTTTCTTGGACATTTGGACCATCGCCATGGGCGCGATCACCATCGCTGAACGCGCGCGTCTCCTTGATGTCGATTTCAGCGCTCCGGTCCTCGAAATCCAAAAGCGGCTCGCCGGCCTGCAAGCTGAGCGGGCGCGGGTTTTTCAGTGGGCCTTCCTGACGGGACAAGTGCTGTGGTGGATCCCCTTCGTGATTGTGCTGTTTTGGGGCGTGTTGGGCGTCGATCTTTATCGGGCCTCGCCGTTCATGCCGCTGTTCATCGCCAGCAACATCGCGGTGGGGCTGGCGCTCATCCCGATTCTCTGGTGGACGCAGCGTTCGCTTGGTCCTCGGCTGGCGAAATCCTCCCTCGCCCGCTCGGCGCTCGACAGCATCACCGGGCGCGACCTCGCCGAAGCGCGCGCGATCGCGACCCGGCTTGAACGGTTCGAGGCGGAGGCGGCTTGAGGCGCTTTCAAGGCTCGCGCCGTTCGAGCCCAAGCCGATGGCGCTTGGCGAGCCGGAGCGACGTTTTGTCAGCCTCGGCTCAGCGCTCGATAAAAAGCGCGGCTGGGTGCTCCAGCATGCCCTTTACGCGCTGGATGAAAGCCGCGGCGTCGTAGCCGTCGACCACGCGGTGATCGAAGGACGAACTCAGATTCATCATCTTGCGCACGACGATCTGGCCGTTCTTCACCACCGGCCGCTCGACCAGCTTGTTGACGCCGATGATCGCGACTTCCGGGTGATTGATCACCGGCGTCGTCACAATGCCGCCCAGCGCGCCCAGCGAGGTGATGGTGATGGTCGAGCCGGACAGCTCCTCTTTCGTCGCCGTGTTCGCCCGCACGGCGGCGGCCAGGCGCGAGACTTCAGCGGCGCTGTCCCAAACATCGAGCGCTTCGGCGTGACGCACGACCGGCACGATCAGGCCGTTATCGGTCTGCGTCGCGATGCCGATATCGACATTCTCGTGGCGATAGACGACGCCGTGATCGTCATCGAAGCGCGCATTGATCTGCGGGAAGTCCGGCAGCGAAAGCACCAGCGCCCGCATCAGGAACGGCAGCACGTCAGCTTCGGCTGATCGGCGCGCTTGGTCGCGTTCAGATGCGCGCGCAATTCTTCGAGCTCAGTCAGATCCGCTTCTTCGACGTAGGCGAAATGCGGGAATGCGGCGCTTGGCGTCCTGCAT
Source organism: uncultured Pseudomonadota bacterium (assembly GCA_963847165.1). Classification (GTDB taxonomy): domain Bacteria; phylum Pseudomonadota; class Alphaproteobacteria; order Caulobacterales; family Aquidulcibacteraceae; genus Vitreimonas. The sequence goes on along the minus strand of CAWJYY010000017.1, from coordinate 318,726 downwards.
CTTCTCGGCGATCTTGCGGCGAAGCCCGATCACCTTCACCGGCTCGATGCCGTTTTTCTCGGCCAAAGCCGAGGTGCGCCGCGCGCCGGCGACGGGGACGAGGACCTTGTCCAAGTCTTCGTGGGTGATGCGGCCGTCGGGGCCGGTGCCGCGGACTTGGCCCAGATCGATGCCGAATTTCTGCGCGCGCGCGCGCACGGCGGGCGAGGCTTGCGCCTTGCTCCATTCGCGCACCGCTGCTTGGCGCGGCGCGGGTTTTGCGACCGCTTGCGACTTCGGCTTCCCGCCCCATCGCCGCTTGCGTTTCGGCTTCGCTCCACACCGCCCCTGAGGCGCCTTGATGCGGGGCTTGGCTTGGGGCGGCTCGCCGCCATCGGCCGGGACGGCGGCCTGCCGCGGACCCTTGTTGGGCGGCGCCTTCGATCTTGCGGCCGCAGCCGGCGCCGGCGTCGCTGCTTGTTTCGGCGCTTGTTGTTTCGGCGCTTCTTGTTTTGGGGGCGCGGCCGGCGCTTCGCCCGCGCCATCCACTTCAAACACAGCGATGGGCCCGCCGACCGGGCGCCATCTCGCCCGGCTCGCCGTGGATCGCGATCACCTTGCCGGCGACCGGCGAGGTCATTTCCACCGTCGCCTTATCCGTCATCACGTCGACGAGCGGCGCGTCCTCCTTGATCACGTCGCCGGACGCACGTGCCAGGCGACGATCTCGGCTTCCGCGGTGCCTTCGCCGACATCCGGCAATTTGAAAACGAATTGGCCCATGAACCGTCAGGCCTCCATCACGCGGCGCATCGCCTTGATCAGGCGCGGCGGCGTTGGAAAATACTCCCACTCCAGGGCATGCGGATAGGGCGTGTCATAGCCGGTCACGCGCTCGATCGGCGCTTCCAGCTGATAGAAGCAATGCTCCTGCACCAGCGCCGAGAGTTCGCCGCCATAGCCGGATGTGCGCGTGGCCTCGTGCACGATCACGCAGCGGCCGGTTTTGTCGACCGACTGCACGATCGTCTCGATGTCGACCGGCACCAATGTGCGCAGATCGATCACTTCCGCATCGATGCCGCTTTCTTCCGCCGCGGCCAGCGCCACGTGCACCATCGTGCCGTAGGCGAGGATGGTGCAGTCGCCGCCTTCGCGCACGATCGCGGCCTTGCCGAGCGGGATCGTGTAGTGCCCCTCCGGCACCTCGCTCGCCGCGTGCTTCGACCAGGGCACGCACGGGCCGATCGCGGCGGCCGTCGAACGGGCCGTTATAGATGCGCTTCGGCTCGAGGAAGATCACCGGATCGTCGTCTTCGATCGCCGAGATCAGCAAGCCCTTGGCGTCATACGGCGTCGACGGGATCACCGTCTTCAAGCCGGCGACATGGGTGAACAAGGCTTCCGGGCTTTGGCTATGCGTCTGGCCGCCGAAAATGCCGCCGCCATAGGGCATGCGCACGGTCAGCGGCACGGTGAAATCGCCGGCCGAGCGATAGCGGATCTGCGCGGCTTCGCTGACCAGCTGGTCGTAGGCGGGATACATGTAATCGGCGAACTGGATCTCGATCACCGGCCGCAAGCCGTAGACGGCCATGCCGATGGCGACGCCGGCGATGCCGCCTTCGCTGATCGGCGCGTCGAAGCAGCGTTTGGCGCCGTACTTCTTCTGCAGGTGTTCGGTGACTCTGAAAACGCCGCCGAAATAGCCGACGTCCTCGCCGAAGGTCAGCACGTTGGGATCGCGCTCCATCGCATTGTCGAGCGCCGAGTTCAGCGCCTGGATCATGGTCATCGTGGCCATGGCTCTAGGTCCCCGTTCTCGTCGCGCTGTTGGCGCAGGTGCCACGGCATTTCCTTGTAGACATCGTCGAACATGGACGAGCGCGGATGCGCGCCGTCCGCCGAGCGTGCCGATCTTCTCCGCCTCGCGGCCGGCCGCGCGCACGGTCTCGGCGGCTTCTTCCTGCGCGGCGCGTGTGCTGCTCTTCGCTCCATTCGCCGAGCGAGATCAGATGCTGCTTCAAGCGCTCGATCGGATCGCCGAGCGGCCAGCAGCTACTTCGTCAGCCGGGCGATAGCGCGAGGGATCGTCGCTAGGTCGAGTGCGGCCCGCCGCGATAGGTGAAGTGCTCGATCAGCGTCGGGCCCAGATTGGCGCGCGCGCGTTCGGCCGCCCATTGCGTCACCGCGTAGACGGCGAGGAAGTCGTTGCCGTCGACGCGCAGCGGCGGCACGCCATAGCCGATGCCGCGCGCGGCGAAGGTGGTGTTCTCGCCGCCGGCGATGCCTTGGAACGATCGAGATCGCCCACTGATTGTTGACGACGTTGATGATCACCGGCGCGCGATAGACCGCAGCGAAGGTCAGCGCCGCGTGGAAATCGCCTTCCGCGGTCGCGCCGTCGCCGACCCAGGCCGCGGCGATGCGCACGTCGCCGGCATAGGCCGACGCCATCGCCCAGCCGACGGCTTGCGGCAACTGCGTCGCCAGATTGCCGGAGATGGTGAAGAAGCCGGCCTGCTTCGACGAATACATGATCGGCAGCTGGCGGCCCTTCAGCGGGTCGCGTGCGTTCGAATAGATCTGGTGCATCATGTCGACGAGCGGATATTCGCGCGCGATCAACAAGCCTTGCTGGCGATAGCTCGGAAAGCACATGTCGTCGGGGCTGAGCGCCATGGCCGCGGCCACCGAGATCGCCTCTTCGCCGAGGCTCTGCATGTAGAACGAGGTCTTGCCCTGACGCTGGGCGCGATGCATGCGCTCATCGAAGGCGCGCGTCAGCAGCATGCAGTTGAGCGCGAGCCTCAGCGTGTCGGGCGACAGATGCGGCGCCCAAGGCCCCAACGCGTTGCCCTCCATGTCGAGCACGCGGATCAAGCCATAAGCGTAATCGCGCAGGTCGAACGCGGCGGCGTCGATGTCCGGCTTGGGCGTCGCGCCCGGATCGGGAAAACTCCAGCCGCTGAAATCCGGCTTGTCGCCGGGCCGCGCGCGCGGGACGGGCACGTGCAGGCTCAATGCATTGCTTCTGCGCGGTCCCGACGCCTGATCCATTTATGTCCTCGCCGCGGCGATCTTTGCGCGCACAAGCCGGTCGGACACAAGATGCGGCGAGACGCCTTCGCGGCGGCCTTCCTCAACGACCGCCATGACGCGCGGCGCGATCGCCCGCACCTTGGCGTCCACCGCTTGCGCCGGTTCGCCCAAATATTCGCACGACACCATAACGATGCCGCCGGCGTTGACGACGTAATCCGGCGCATAGGTGATTCCCGCAGCGACAAGGCGGGCGCCGTCGGCTTCGGCGGCGAGCTGGTTGTTGGCCGCGCCGCAGACGATTTTTGCGCCCAGTTCGGGAATGGTCTTGGCGCTCAGCCCGGCGCCGAGCGCGCACGGGGCGAAGAGGTCGGCCTTCACCGCATGGATCTGATCAACCGGCGCGATTTCGGCGCCGAGCGGTTCGATGCGCGCGAGGTTGACTGCGTTGACGTCGCTGATCACCAGTTTGGCGCCCTCCTCGGCGAGCAACTTGCAAAGATGCCGGCCGACCGCGCCCACGCCCTGCACCGCGATCGTGCGCGCCCGCAGCGAGCCCCCGAGCAGGCTCTTGATCGAGAAGATGAACGCCGAGCGCGGTCCAGGGCGAAGGATCGCCGCCGGCGCGGCCTTCCTCCTTCGGGATCCCGGTCACATACGAGGTGCTGCGCGCAATCGATCTTCATGTCGTTGACGGTGGCGCCGACATCCTCGGCCGTGATGTAGCGGCCGTGAAGATTTTCGACATCGCGTCCGAACGCCTCAAAGCAGGCGCTGCGGTCGGCGCCCATTTTGTAGAGGACGGCCTTGCCGCCGCCGAGCGGCAGCTCGGCCATGGCGTTCTTATAGGTCATGCCGCGCGAAAGCCGCAGCACGTCGGTCAGCGCGTCCTCGTCGCGCTCATAGGTCCAGATGCGGCACCCGCCCGCGGCGGGACCCAGAGCCGTCGAGTGGATGGCGATGACGCCTTTGTAGCCTAAAGCCTCATCGCCGACGAACACGACTTCTTCGTGCCCATCGTAAGCTGCGTTTGATTTTGGGTTCATTGGATCGGTTCGTCCATCAACAGAGCGCGCGCGCATAGCGCATGGGCGGCGAACCGTAGGCCAGAACGCTGTCATGATAGGCCTTGAGGTTGAAATCGGCCCCGTGGCGTTGCTGGTAGGCGTCGCGCGTTTCCATGTGTTCGGAATAGCCCACGAAATAGGTCGAGAGCTGGGTCACGGAAAGCTGCGCGCGGCGCCATTTGCCGGCGGCTTCGCGCTCCTCCTGGAATGCGGTCTGCGTCAGCAGGCGCATCATCTGCTCTTGGGTCATGCCGTCGCAATGGATGGCTTGGTCGATGATCGAGTTGGTGATGGTGCGCAGCAGCACCTTGAGCTGGGTCAGCTTGTAGAGCGGGTCGTCGGCCTTGAAGCCCTTCCGCCACCATCATGTTCTCGGCGTAAACCGCCCAGCCTTCGATGAACGAGCCGGAACCCAGAACCGCGCGCAGCACTGAGGGGTAGGAGTTGGAGTGGAAGAGCTGCACGTAATGGCCGGGCATGGCTTCGTGCACGCCGATGTCCTGGATGCCGCGCGTATTGTATTCGCGCAGGAACGAAGTCACCTGCTCGTCGGTCCAATCGTCCGGGATCGGCGAAACCGCATAAAACGTCGTCAAAGTTTCTATCGAGCGGGCCGGGGCTGTCGCAATAAGCCACCGCGACGCCGCGCGCGAACTCCGGCATCTCGATGACCCGCACCGGCCCCGGCGGCAAGGTGATGAGATCATGGCTCTGCACGAAGCCGCGCGCATTCTCCACGCACTGGGTGGCGAACTGCACGACGTCATGGCGCGCCGGGCGCTGCGCGGCGGCGAGATCGATGGCGGCGCGGATGACGGCCTGCTGCTGATCGGGGCTCGGATTGTCAGGCGTCGGCTGGCGCATCGCGCGCGGCCCGCCAGCGCCTGCTTGGCCACGTCGTACATTTGCGAACGCACCTGCACCACCGCCGCTTCGGCGCGGGTCCGGATCTCGGCGCGCGTCAGGCTCGACTGCAGCGTGAACTGCAGCTGCCGATCGAAGCGTTCGGCCCCGGCGCGGAAATCGGCTTGCGCGGCCGGAACCAGGGTGCGGTCGATCCAGGCTTGGTGTTCGTCGATCGCTGCATTGTAGGTGGCGATGGCCGCGTCGAGCCGCGCCCGTTTCGGCACCGCTGAGCTGCACCCTTCACGCGGGTCGATCATGTCGCCGATGATGCTCTTTAGACCGCCGTTCTGGCGCGAATAGGTTTGCGCGTGCGGCGCAGGCACGCGTGCGGGCTGCAAGGCCTCGCGGGTTTGGCGCAACAGGCCGGGCATAAGCTCCATGCGCCGCGTCGCCGCCTCCAGACGCTGCGGCATCGGGGCGAAATCGCGCGCCATCAGATTATAGAGCGCCCCGCCGGCGACGCTCTGATAGCCGAGCGGATTCCAAGCCCAATCCTCGACCGTCTCCGTCGACCAGATCTGCGAGCGCAGCGCGTTCGAAAGCAGCGCGGCGTCGACCTGGTTGGCGCGCGAAAGCTGCGTCTTGTCGATCCGGTTGAGCGCATCGAGGGTCTGATGCGCAAAGCGCAGGCCAGCGCCGCGGCCGGCGGCGCTGACATCGTCCAATTGCGCATCGAAGCGGTGATCGCCGATCTGCGTCGCCGACACCGGCGAGAGCCGCATGGCTTGATCGAGGTAGCGGTGCGCGAGCGTCGCGAAGGCGCGATCGGCGGCGCTCTGGTTTTGTCCCAACGCCTCACCCGCCACGATCGGGACGAGCATGGTTGAACCGAGGCCGGCGACGACCAGACGGCGAGTTGTTTTCATGGCGGACGTTTGCTCCCGAGGCGCGTTGTTGAGAAAGCGGCCCCTCTTGGTGTTGGCCGGCAAAATAGCGAGGGGTGCGATTGGCGCAATATCGGGGCGCAATGCGGGAAACAATTGCTTTGCGACAGGCGGCGACGGGCAGATTTTGCCCAAATCCAGCGCTTTTGCGCCATGGGTCAGAACAGCCTGTTTTCCCGAGCGAGGCGCGGCTTTCTGGCCTGGCGCCGGATGCGGGGCTTTGGAGAGGAGCCAGGCTTACCCCCATGACCTGCTCCATCATTGGCCGCGACCCGAACACCGGCGAGCTTGGCCTTGCGGTTCAGTTGCGCTTCTTTGCGGGCCAGGCCGGCTGACGGCTTGGCTCGAGGTCGGCGCTGTCGCTTCGCAAGCCTTCGCCGAGCCGCGCCATGGGCGAGGGCGCGCATCCAATCCGGCGACATAGCTGGCGCGCGCGCGGAGCTCGAAGCGGCGCTTCAGGCTTTCCCGCGCGAACCGTTCTCCGCCGCTATGCGCTGGCGCTCATGGCGTCGGGCGACTTTCCCGGCGCGCGCCATTTCATGGCGCAGGCGATCGCGGTTGCGCCGCCCACTCTGGAATTCGTCGTGCGCATGGCTGATGCCGGGTTCATTGCGGTTCCGCGCGCGGTTCTGGCCGGACTGGCGCCGGACGCATAAGCCGCAGCGATGGCGCGGCGGCCTCGCCGCTTGCCGCCTTGCCGAGGCAAGCCCATATCGCCGCTCACCGGCGCGCTGATGCGCTTTCTCGGACCAACACCCATGCCCACAACAGCGCTCGACGCCGCACTCGCGGCGCGCTCCGGCCAGTTCAAACTCGCCGGCGCGATCGAAGTGAACCGTCTAGGCTTCGGCGCCATGCGCGTCACCGGTCGCGGCATTTGGGGACCGCCGAAGGATCGCAATGAAGCGCTCGCCACCCTGAAGCGCGCGCCCGAGCTCGGCGTCAATTTCATCGACACCGCCTGGTCATACGGCCCCCATGTTTCTGAAGATCTGATCCGGGAAGCGCTTCATCCCTATGACGGTCTCCTGATCGCCACCAAAGGCGGACTGACCCGCGCCGGTCCCGACCAATGGGGTCAAGACGGGCGTCCGGAAAAACTGATCGGCGATGCGAAAGACAGCTTAAAGCGGCTTGGCCTCGAACAGATCGCGCTCTGGCAGCTGCATCGCATCGACAGCAAAGTGCCCGGCCGACGAACAATTCGGCGCCGTCAAGCAAATGCTCGACGAGGGCCTCATCGCCCATGCGGGCTTGAGCGAAGTCTCCGTCGCGCAGATCGAAGCGGCGCGCCGCGTCTTCCCGGTCGCAACCGTGCAGAACCTCTACAACCTCGCCAATCGCCAAAGCGAGGATGCGCTGAACTATTGCGAGCAGCACGCCATCGGCTTCATCCCCTGGTATCCGCTCGCCGCCGGCGAACTGACGCGCCTTTGGTCGGCGGTCGCCGCCATCGCGCAGGCCAAGCGCGCCGCCCACAGCCAGATCGCGCTGGCTTGGCTCTTGAAGCGCAGCCCGGTGATGCTGCCCATCCCCGGCACCGGCAAGGTGAGGCATTTGGAGGAAAACATGCTCGCCGCGGCGATCGAGTTGAGCGACGAGGAATTCGCAGGCCTTGATCAAGCCGGGCGCTGAAAACGCCTCGCTTGACCGGCGCGCCAGCGGGGCGTTCATCGCCGTCAGCCTCGCCGGGACATGCAAGCAGCTTGCTTAAAGGCCGGGCATGCAAGCCAAACCCGCAAGCGCGCGCGGCCAGGTCGGTCTCATCGCCGGGACGATGCTGGCGATCGCCATCTTCGCCGGCCAATGCGCGCTCGCCGCTCTGTGGCTGCGCTTCTTCCATTTCGGTCCGATCGAATGGATTTGGCGGCGAGCGAGCTATGGCGCGCCCATCGCCTTATTGCGAAGCGTCTCGCCAAAGCCGGGCGCGCAAGCGTTTGAAGTGAGCGCTGAAGACTTGCAGCCGGCCGGCGCTGCGCTTCAAGCCGCCAGCAATTCCTTCACCCGCCCGACCAGCTGCTCCATCGTCACGGGCTTTGACATATAATGCACCGGATATTCCTCGAGCATGCGGGAGAAGCTTTCCGGCGCGTAGCCCGAGAGGAAGAGCACTTTGGCGGCGCCGATCATCTCGGCGCCGGCTTCCTTCAGCATCTCAGGGCCGGTCATGATCGGCATCGAGACGTCGGAGATGATGATGTCGAAGCGCGCCTGGCTTGGCTTCATCACTTCGAGCGCGTCTTCGCCGTTCTCCGCCTCCTCCACCTCATAGCCGCACTCTTTTAGATTGCGCACGATCGAGCGGCGCACCGCGGTTTGGTCTTCGACGAACAGGATCTTGCCGCGGCCCGGCGACGTCCTTCGATCGGCGGCGTCAGCAGCGCCCGCTCCTTCTCGGCGATTTCGTTGAGCTCTTCCGAGGTCGGCTCGTAGGCCGGCAGGAAGATCCGGAAGGTGGTGCCGCGCCCGAGCTTGGTGTCGAAGAAGATGTAGCCGCCGGATTGCTTGATGATGCCATAGCTGGTGGCGAGGCCAAGCCCGGTGCCTTTGCCGGCTTCCTTGGTTGAGTGATACGGGCGGAAAATCTTTCGCCGCGTGCTCCGGCTTGATGCCCGAGCCGGTGTCTTCCACTTCGATCAACGTGTAAGCGCCGTCCTCGATCGGGTTGTGCCCCCAGGCGCGCGCATCTTCGGCCGTCACCCGCGACGTGCGGATGGTCAGGCGCCCATCCTTCGGCATTTTGCCGCCCGCCGGTATCATCGCATCGCGCGCATTGGTGGCGAGATTGACGATCACGCGCTCAAGCTGGGTCTTGTCCACCTTCACGAACGGCAGATCGCGGCCGTGGCGGATTTCGAATTTGATCGCATCGCCCATGACGCGCCGGATCAGCTCCTGGCGCGCGCCGATGAAATCGCCGACTTCGAACACTTCGCGCGCAAACGTCTGCTGGCGCGCATAGGCGCGCAGCATTTCCGACAATTCCTTCGCCGTCGTGGCGTGGTCGGAAATCTCGCGCAGCATCGGATAATCGGCGTCGCCCACCGGATGGCGGCGCAGCAGGTACGAGCAGGTCTGCATCACCACGGTGAGCAAATTGTTGAAGTCGTGCGCGACGCCGGCGGCCAGTTCGCCGATCTCGCGCATCTTCTCCGACTGCGCGAGGCGCGTTTCCAGTTCGCGCTGCTGGGAGACGTTCAGCACGTAAGCGAGGCCGCGCCCGTCGGCGCCGCGCGCGAAATGCACGTGCGCGGCCGTCGGCGGCTGCGTCGCCAGCATCAGCTCCGCCGGCTCGTTGACGATGCCTGCGCAGCCGCTGCGCCAACGCATTCGGGCCTTCCGACGCGTCGAACAAGTCCGCGAACGGCGCGCCAGGCGTGGCGCGGCCTTGCGTCATTTCCATCAGCGCCGCGTTGGAATCGAGCAGCGCCGCCGCGGCCGGATCGGTGCAATCGAGCACGGCCGCGCCAAACGGCGCCTGCGAGAAGACGCCATCGGTCGCCACCGCCTCCGCGCCGCATCGCGCGCCGGCGCCGCTTCGGGATCTTCCGCTTCGGAGAAGAACACCAAGGTCCGCGCCGCGCCGTCGCCATCGCCCGACGGCCAGAATGTAAGCGAGGACGCCTGCGTCTCGATGCCGTCGCGACCGCGCAGCGTCAGCCGCGCCCGCGTCGGCCCAAAGCCGCGCCGATCCCGCCGCAACAGGCGCGCGGGATCTTCGCGCACGATATCCTTCAGCCGCAGCTGCGCGGGATCATCGCCCACGCCCAGCACCGAGCGCAGCGCGCGGTTCATGTAGATGATCGCGCCATCGGCGCGGGCGGCGAAGAATCCAACCGGCGCATCGTCCAAGAACAGATTGCGTGCGTCGTGCGCGCTCTCTTCGCCTTCGCCGGCGCCGAGTTCTCGCAAGCGCCACAGCACGTGCCCGCCCGCCATCGGCCCGACGCTGGCTTCGTAGCGCACGGGCGGCGTGCCTTGTGAGATGCACGCCCGTCGCCGGCAATTCCTCGCGCCGCGCTTGGCCCGCGCCCGCCGCCTTCGACAGGCGGAACATCGGCGCCGACAGCATCGGGTCGGCGCCGAACAGGCGGCTCATCACCGGCGGACGATCGCTCTCACCCAGCATGCCGGCGCTTTCGCAATGACCTTGATGTAGGCGGCGTTGGCGACAGATCGGCGACAACGACTTGTCGGTGATCAGCGCCGCTTCATCGAGCGCATCGATCATCGCGAAATCGGTGCGGCCGGACTGAAAACGCCGCCGCCGCGATGGCGCCGCGCTCCGGGAACGGCCCGAAGCGCCTGCCGGCGCCGCGCGACATCCACAAGAACAGCACCATGCCGCTAGCAACGACGAGCAAGAGCAGGATGGCGCCCGCTTGCCCGGTCGACGGCCCCGAAGTGATGGCGACGCCCGCCGCCGCGACGCCAAGCGCAACCGCCGCCCAAAATGCAACTTGCATCGGGTCGAGCCGCCCGCCGCTGCGCGGGGGAGTGTCTGCGCTCGTCCGTCATCCCGCTTCCCTTTGACCCCGATTCGGGACCGGGGGCACGAAGCCCGCTCTGCAATCCGTCCGCCATGGTCATCTCTTTACAGATTCTACGCTGTGGACGCCCCGGCCTTTGGCGGCGGCGCGCGGCGCGCATGACAAAGCCGATGACCTTCGCGACCGCTTCGTAATGTTCCCGCGGAATTGGCTGATCGAGGTCGGCTGTCGCAAACAGCGCCCGCGCCAGCGGTGGATTTTCCACAATCGGAATGTTGTGCTCCTCGGCGACGTCGCGAATCCGTTGCGCCACCGCATCGACGCCCTTCGCCAAGCACATCGGCGCGGGCGTTTCGCCCTGCTCGTATCGCAGCGCGATGGCGTAGTGGGTCGGGTTGGTGATGATGACGCTCGCCTGCGGCACCGCCGCCAACATGCGCTTGCGCGAGCGCTCGATGCGGATTTGGCGGAGCTTCCCTTTGACGATGCGGATCGCCCTCGCTCTGGCGCATCTCTTCCTTGATCTCGCGCCGGCTCATCTTGAGCTTGTTCATGTAGGACTGGCGCGTGAACACGTAATCGACAGCGGCGATAATCGCCGCTGCGCTGACCAGCGAGATCATCAGCGACACCGCCCGCTCACTGCACGAAGGGCAGTAAAGCCGAGGGATCCATCAGCGAAATGCGCTCAAGCGAAGCGTCGTGCGGCCAAAGCGCCGAGACCAGGCATGCGCCGACAACGCAAAGCTTGATCAGCGACTTGCTGAATTGCGCGAACGCGGCCTTGCCGAAGACGCGTTTGAAGCCCTCCACGGGGCTGAGCTTGTCGAGCTTGGGCGATAGCCGTTCGGCGGTGAAGGTCGGCTGATCCTGCAAATAGCGCGACGCCAGGGCGGCGCCGGCCAGCGCCATGCCGGCCAAGCTGAAGATGCCGCCCACCTTCACCAAGATCATCATGCGCGATGGCGCGCAGCGCCTCGCCGTCGGTCGAGAACTGCTCCGGCATCGCCAGGAAGGCGATGAAGCCGTGCGCGGTCTGGCGTGAGGATCGGCCCGGACATGAAGGCGACAATGCCGGTGGCGGCCAACAGCGACAGCGCCGTGCCGACTTCCGGCGGAATAGATGATGTCGCCCTTCTCGCGCGCCTGTTGCAGCTTTCGCTGTGTTGGCTCTTCTGTGCGCTCGTCGTCGTCAGCGGCCATCGAGCGCGCCTACCTTAACCAAGTCGAATAGGATTGCAGGCTGTCCAGCCACATCAGCATGCCGGCCGACAATCCCAGCGCAAACACCGCAAACCCGCCCATCACCTGCAGCGGCAGCACAACGAAAAACACCTGGATCTGGGGAATGAGCCGCGCCAGCACGGCCGAACCGACGCGGAAGATCATGCCCGGCCGCCAATCACCGGCATGGCGATCTGGAAGCCGACGCGAAACGAGGTCGAGGCGGTGTCGAGCGCGAGCTGTGCGGCGTCGCCCACCGGAGCGCGCGCGAACCGGCGCGATGCAGATCGTAGGATCCCACGACGCCCTGCAGAAACATGTGGTCAAGCCCGGTCGCGAAAATGAGCGCCACGCCCATCACGCTCAGAAACACCGAGATGATTGCGCCGGATTGGTTGATGGTGGGGTCGGTGATCTGGGCGAAGGCGATGCCGATCTCAGTGCCGGCGATTTGCCCTGCGCGTCGCCAATGCGACTCATCAGCATGCGCGCCGCGCCGCCGAGAATGAGGCCGATCAGCGGTCTCCAACCCAATCTGGCCGCCCATGCCAAAGGCGGTGTCGGCGGGCGCGGGGATATGCCCCGCCAAGCCCGGCGCGATCGCCATCGGCAAAGCCAGCGCGAACGCCAGACGCACGCGCGCGGGGATCGACGGCTCGCCGAAACCGGGCAGCAGCATGATCATCGCGCCGACGCGGGCGAACACCATCGCCGTGCCCCAGATGTCGACGCCATAGAGCGTGAGGTTCATGCCCGCGGCGCTTTCTCAGGTCCGCGCGATCTGCTCGAAGATGTGGCGCATGAAGCCGCCGAGAAGCCCGCCCATGATCGGCAGGAAGAGCAGGATGGCGAGGAAGATCGAGAGGATCTTCGGCACGAAGACCAGGGTCTGCTCCTGGATCTGAGTCAGGGTCTGCAGCAGCGAGACGACGAGGCCGACGACCAAGCCCACCAGCATCGGGCCGGCGGCCACAAGCACGGTCACCCAGATGGCGTTGCGTCCCAGATCGAGCACTTCAGCGCCGCTCATCGCCGCTCCTTGGCTTTTCGACGGCCGGCAATTTCTGCCGACTGCACGGCCGCTAAGGAGCTGTTCGTGGTTAATGGCGGGTTTCCTCGCGAGCGATGAGCTGCTTACGCTTCGGCAACGCGCGAACGCGCGCCCGTGATACGGCGAAATCGTGCTCAGCGAGACACAGTGTGACTGTCTTTCAGCAATGAAGCATCCATTTCCCCGAATCGTCCTCATCTTTGGTTCAGGTGATGCTTGGAACCATAAGGCGGGTCAGCTGCGTAGAAGCGCGTGAGGGCCAGGGGACAAATCGATGTCGCTCTTGAGATCAATTGCCGCGGCTTGGGGCCGGCTTTTCGTCCGCAAGGACGATTTCAAAGCCCTGCTCATGGCCGATCTCGGCATCGAGCGCTAACAGCGCCGCCGTAAAGCTAGTGCGGCGGGAACCCCGCCGGCGGCGGCGAAGCTTGCTATCAGCTGCCCCGCCACCAGCCTCCAGCCGTCCACCAGCACGAAGAAGATGAGCTTGAACGGCAAGCTGACGGTCACCGGCGGCATCATCATCATCCCCATCGCCATTAACAGCGACGAGACCACCAGGTCGATGATCAGGAACGGGATGAACAGCATAAAGCCGATCTCGAACGCATCGCCTGAGCTCCGACACCATGAAGGCTGGCGCCAGCACGCGCAGCGGGGTGTCGACGATGCTTTGCGGGCGCGGATTGAGGTGGGCCATGTCCATGAACAGGCGCAGATCGTCCTCGCGGGTCTGAGCCCCCATGAACCGCTTCAGCGGCTCGACGATGCGCGGAAACGCTTCATCCAGCGGCATTTCATTGCGCATGACCGGACCGATGCCGGCGTCGTAGGCCTGGTTCCAGACCGGCTCCATGACGAAGGCGGTGAGGAAGAGCGACAGCGACACGATCACCACGTTCGGCGGCGCCTGCTGCAGACCGATGGCGGTGCGCAAGCAGCGACAGCACCACGACGATGCGCACGAAGCTCGTGGTCATGATCAGGATCGAGGGCGCAAGCGACAGCACGGTGATCAGGGCCGCAAGTTGCAGCACGCGCGCGGTCAGGCCGTCGCCGGAGCCCAGATTGATGTTGAGGGTCGGATCGCCTTGCGGAGCGTTTTGGGCCCACGCATCGTGGGCGCCGAAGACGATCAGCGAGGCAAACAGCGCAATCAGGATGGCGCGCTTCACTGTTGAGGCTCCCCCGGCTCGTTCTTCACCGCGACCTCGCTGATGGCGCGATCGCCGGCGGGCGACAGCAACAGCAAGTGTTCGCGCTCATCGAAGCGCACCACCACCAGTCTGCGGCGCGGATCGATCATCAGGCTTTCGGTTATCTTGAGTCGGCGGGCCGGCTTCACCACGCCTTGCAGCATGTTGAGCCGCCGCGCCCCGTAGGCGACCAATCCGATGAGGGCGAGTGTGGCGAGCAGCGCGAACAACGCGCGCACCCAAGTCAGCAAGTCCAAGCTGGCAGCTCCGTTCTGGAGAACAGCCCTTGGCCTCGGCCGGTTTGGTGAATCAGAAGTTAACGTTACGGGCGCGAGTTAAGTCCTGCTTAACCATACGCTGCTCGACTGGGCAAAATTTGCAGGGCGTTGAGTCGGGCGTAAATGGACCTATCGCAGACGCAATTCTTCGGCCTCCTCCGCACCCGGCTCAACCAGCTGAGCGAGCGCCAGCGGCTGATCTCCGAGAACATCGCCAACGCCTCCACGCCCGGATACCGGCCGCGGGATCTCGACACCTCGGCGTTCGAACGCGCGCTCGCATCGGCCGGCGCGCAGGCCTCGGGGCTGCAGATGACGCGCACCTCGCCCCAGCATATGTCGCCGGGCGGCGCCTCGGGCGCGGCGGGCGCCAACATCACCACCCACGACGACAGCGAGACCACGATCGACGGCAATGCGGTCGTGCTCGAAGATCAAATGGCCAAGGCCGCGGAGACGCGCATGCAGTTCGAGACAGCCATAGCGCTCTATCAAAAGGGCCTCGATCTCTTGCGCATGGCCGCGCGGGCGCCGGGAAGATAGCGCATGACCGATATTCAAGCCGCCATTTCCGCCGCCGCCTCGGGCATGCGGGCGCAGACCACGCGCATGCGCATCGCCGCCGAAAACGTCGCCAACGCCAATTCGACAGCGGACGGACCCAATGGTGAGCCGTTCAGGCGGCGCATCCCGCTGCTGGAGAGCACGACGCTGACGTCGGGGGCGCAGGGCGTGGCGGTCAAGGGCGCGACTTTCGACATGAGCGCGTTTCGCCAGGAATATAATCCGACGCATCCGGCCGCGGGCCCCGATGGCTATGTCCGCCTGCCCAATGTCGATCCGCTCATCGAGATGATGGACATGCGCGATGCGAGCCGCGCCTACGAGGCCAATTTGAACATGATCGATGCGCGCGCGGTCGATGACCAATCGCGCACTCGATCTTTTGAGGAAGTAAGACAATGGCGATCGATCCGCTTTCAGCCGCGCGCGCCTATCAGCAGGCGGCGCGTGCAACGCAGAATTCAAGTGCGGCCAGCGCCGGCGGCGAGGTTGATTTCGGCGGCCTGGTGCAAGAGGCGATCCGTCAGGCGAGCGCGAGCGCGTCGACGGCGGAACACAGCGCGCTTTCGGTGGCGGCGGGGCAATCGGACATCGTCGATGTGGTGACCGCCATCTCGGCGGCCGAGACGCAGCTGCAAACGGTGATCGCCGTGCGCGACCAAGTCATTTCCGCCTATCAAGAAATTCATGCGCATGCCGATCTAATCGGCGCGACTTCGATGATTTAACGGAACTCAGCTCGCGCGTCAGGCGTTTTACCGCCGTCATTCTCGCAAGGAGTTCCGCCATGCTTGGCTGGGCAATCATTTTCTTCGTGGCCGCTATCGCCGCGGCGGTGTTCGGATTCGGCGGCATTGCGACCACCTTCACCGGCATCGCGGTGGTGCTATTTTGGGTGTTCGTCGCCCTCTTCGTTGTTTCGGTGTTGTTTGGCCTCGGCGGCGGTCATGGCGGCGTCGGCGCCGGCAACAATGCGTTCACGGTGGTCGCGCTGATCGCGGTGATCGCGATCTTCACCTATGCCTGGATCAAGAACGACTGGAGCGCCCAGCAAGTCGGCGCCTCGATCGACCATGCGGCGACGCAAGTCGCCGATCGCACCAGCACGCGCTTGAGCATGCGGGCAATCGCGCCCAGGACGTCGTGCACGACACCGGCAACACCATCCGCCGCGACACCGACGGCAATCCGAACAATAACGGCTCGCGCCATTAGACGATCGAACCAGACTGGCGGGGCCTTTGCCGCCAATCGCCAAACTGGAAGCCCGCGTCATTGACGCGGGCTCTTGTTTTTTTGGACGCTGTGGACAAAGGCGCTTTGGAAAGGCTTAAGGCCCCGCCGGCGTCGTCTAATGGGTGGTGTCGAGCCGTTCGGCGAGCAGTTTGAGAAGCGCGTCATTCGACATGGCGTGCTTTTCGTCGAGCGCCTCCAGGCCGGCGATGACGGCGGCCTTGGGCGAGGTGAACGCCCCGCGCGCTTTCACCCTTCTCAGGAGTTCGGCCTGCTCGCGGGTCAAGACGGCGTTGAGCTGACGATCGCTCTTCGGCTTCTTGGCGCTTAACGCTGTTTCGCCGGCGGGCGCCGCCGCACCCGGCGCCTCAGCTTGGGGCGCCCCGCCCAGATCGTGGACGGTGGCTTCACGGTAAACGTGCTTCTTATGATCCCAGACGCCATCGGTCCGAAGCAGGCGAAAAGTGCGCCCGTTCCAGACCACGACGTCGGGCGGATCGGCCTCGAAGGCCGTTTCGGCGGTGTGAACCGCCTCGCCGCGCTGGGTCTCAAGCTTAATTTGCACGAAACACGCTCCGCTTCGTCACTGAGCTAGAACGCGGGCATGCAAAGCTCAAGCCGTTGAAGGGGAAGCGCTGGGCCAAGGAGCGGCCTTAACCTTTAGCGGCGCGCAACCAATCGCCCTGCCCCAATAACCCACTTTAGGGGCCTGGGCGTTTTGGCCCGTAGGCCCATCCGCCGAGGCCGCACCCGCGCGTTCTTGCCCAGCTCACCTTTAATCAGCGAGGGGCGAGGCTATTTCTTTTTCTTGTCGTCCTTGTTCTGCTTGGGTTTGCGCTTCTCTTTGTTGGAACGCATCTGACCTTTGGCCATCGGACAGTCTCCGTCGTCGAGGATGGTCAAAGATTGCACAAAAGCTCGCTTGTGTCAGGTGTCAGCTGTCAGGTGTCGAACGTCACGCGCGCGGCGCTGACGCCGACCCGACCTTCACTGTTAAGCGCGCACTTCGTTGACGCCGTGGCCCAGCGCCAGGAGCGCGGCGTTGGCGATGGCGTCGGCGTCGAGGCCGGCGGCGGCGTACATGGCTTCCGGCTTGTCATGGTCCTGGAAGATATCGGGCAGCGTGAGCGTGCGGACCTTCAAGCCGCGGTCAAGCTGGCCGTCGCGCGAGAGGAAGTGCAGCACAAAGGCGCCGAAGCCGCCTTGGGCCCCCTCCTCGATGGTGATGAGAACTTCGTGCTCGCGGGCGAGACGGCGGATCAGGTCTTCATCGAGGGGTTTGGCGAAGCGCGCATCGGCGAGCGTGGTTGAAAGGCCCATGGCGGCGAGCTTGTCGGCGGCCTTGCCGGCTTCCGACATGCGGGCGCCGAAATTCAACAGCGCCACCGACGCGCCTTCGCGCAGGATGCGCCCCTTGCCGATCTCGAGCGGCGTCGCCGCATCGTCCTGCATGGCGCCATCGGCGTCGCCGCGCGGATAGCGCACGGCGCTGGGGCGGTCGTCGATCGCAGCGCAGGTGGCGACCATGCGGCTGAGTTCGTTGCCGTCGGCGGCGGCCATGACGACAAAGCCAGGCAGCTGACCGAGATAGCCGACGTCGAACGAGCCGGCATGGGTTGCGCCATCGGCGCCGACCAGGCCGGCGCGGTCCATCGCAAAGCGCACCGGCAAACGCTGGATGGCGACATCGTGCACGACTTGGTCGTAGCCGCGCTGCAGGAAAGTGGAATAGATGGCGGCGAACGGCTTCATGCCGTCGGCGGCGAGACCGGCGGCGAAGGTGACGGCGTGTTGTTCGGCGATGCCGACGTCGAAGGTGCGCTCGGGGAATTGGGCGCCGAAGAGATCAAGGCCGGTGCCCGACGGCATGGCCGCGGTGATGGCGACGATCTTCTCGTCCTTCTCGGCCTCCCGGATCAGCGCTTGCGCGAAGACTTTGGTGTAGCTCGGCGCGGATGCGCCTTTGGCTTGTTCGCCGGTGACGACGTTGAACTTGGCGACACCGTGATACTTGTCGGCGGCGTTTTCAGCCGGCGCGTAGCCCTTGCCCTTCTTAGTGACAACATGGACGAGCACCGGACGATCGTCGTATTCTTTGGCGCTGGCGAGGACGCGCCGCAAGGTGTCGACGTCGTGGCCGTCGAAGGGGCCGAGATAATGGAAGCCGAGCTCTTCGAAGAAGGTGCCGCCGGTGACCAGGGTGCGGGCGTACTCCTCGGCCTTTTTGGCGACGTCATGGATGGTTTCGCCGAGCGCTGAGGCGACGGACTTCGCCGCCTTGCGCACACGGCGATAGGTGCGTGTGGCCGCCAAGCGCGCGAGATAGCTCGACATGCCGCCGACAGGCGGGGCGATCGACATGTCGTTATCGTTCAAGACGACGATAAGTCGCTTGGTGGTCTCGGCGGCGTTGTTCATGGCTTCATAGGCCATGCCCGCCGACATCGAACCGTCGCCGATCACCGCCATGACGTGATTGTCGTCGCCGCGCTTGTCGCGGGCGACGGCGAAGCCGAGCGCCGCGGAGATGGAGGTGGCCGCATGCGCGGCGCCGAACGGATCGTATTCGCTTTCGCTGCGCTTGGTGAAACCGGAAAGCCCGCCGCCTTGGCGCAGCGTGCGGATGCGGTCGCGGCGGCCGGTGAGTATCTTATGGGGATAGGCTTGGTGGCCGACGTCCCAGATCAGGATGTCGCGTGGGGTGTCGAAGACATAATGTAGCGCCGTCGTCAGTTCGACGACGCCGAGGCCGGCGCCCAAGTGGCCGCCGGTTTGACTGACGGCGCTGATCATCTCGGCGCGCAATTCGTCGGCGACTTGGCGGAGCTGATCTGGGGCGAGCTTGCGCAGATCGGCTGGCAGCTTCACTTGATCGAGCAATGGTGTTTGCGGAGCCATGTCGCCTCGAATGTGGCCTTCCGCTTTAAGCTAGCGACCTTCGCAGCCCAAAGCGACGCCTCACCCGCACCTCGTGTGCGGTTTTCTCTCAAGTTTCCGTGCGGCCAGGAGGCGCAGGGGCGTTGCGCGGATGGCGCCCCAAACCGGCATCCCAAACCGGCATCCCAAACCGGCATCCCAAACCGGCATCCAACACCGGCATCCAACACCGGCGTCCAAGACCGGCGTCCAAGACCGGCGCCCAAGACCGGCGCCCAAGACCGGCGTCCAAGACCGGCGTCCAAGACCGGCGTCCAAGACCGGCGTCCAAGACCGGCGATGAGACCAAGACAAGGCTGCATCGCGAAAATTCTCAGCCCAGCCACGCCGAGAGCGGCCCAAGCGAGAGCGCGATCCGCGCCATGGCCATGACGCCGACGATGACGCCGGCGGCGGCCGGGAGCAGCGAAAACCCAAACAGCCAGCGCACACGCGCCAGCGCGCAGATGGCGAGTAAGGCGGTGGCGATCGCCAAGAGCGCATCGGAAAGATCGAACTGATCGCCGAAGGCCTGCATCGAAGCGAGATCGCTTTCGGCGCGCCGCGCCAAGCCCTGCACCTCGTCCTTGCGCGCCTGGCACATGCGCGATCTCGGCGGTCTGCGCGCTGATCTCGCCGGCCAGGCGGGCGCGTTCGGCCCCGTCGCGCGTGGTGCGCTCGAGGCGCTGCAAGTTGGCGAGCTGGTATAAGCCCATGTCCTGGCGGACGCGCACGGCCTGATACCAGGCCCAGTTGTCGATCCGCTCGGCCTGGGTCTGGGCGATGGCTTTGTCCAGATTGCCGCTCTTGATGGCGCTCAGCGCCATGAAGGTCGCCAGGAAGGCGATGCTGACGGCGATCAGATTGTTGAAGTTTTGGTCGCTGTTGGATGCTTCGGTTTCAGCCTTTGTCCCCCTTCCCGCACAGCGGCTTCAGTATCGGCGCTCGACGACGAAATCGACGGCGTCGATGAGCATGCGCGCGCGTGGACCGAAGGTTGCAAGGTGGCGCTTGGCTTGGGCGGCGAGCATGCCGACGCGTTCGCGCGTGGCCTCAAGGCCTAGCACGGTGACGAAATTGACCTTGCCGCGGGCGCTGTCCTTGTGCACGGCCTTGCCGGTGTCGCGAACGACGCCCTCGGCGTCGAGGAGATCGTCGACCATCTGGAACGCCAGGCCGACATCGTGTGCGTAGCGCGAGAGCGAAACTTTCTCGGCATCGGATGCGCAGCCGATCAGCGCCCCCGCGTCGACGGAAAAATTGATGAGCGCGCCGGTCTTTAGGCGGTTCATGCGCGTCACCGCAATGAGGTCGGAGCCAATGTGCTCGCCTTCCATGTCGGCGGCTTGACCCGCAACCATGCCAAGCGGTCCCGCCGCCCGCGCCAAACCCGACACCAGCAGGCAGCGCATCTGCGGGTCGCGGTGGGTTGCGGGGTCGGCGAGAATTTCGAACGCGAAGGTCAGCAGAGCATCGCCGGCGAGCAGCGCTATGGCTTCGCCGAACTCGCGATGCAGCGTCGGCCGGCCGCGGCGCAGATCGTCATCGTCCATGCACGGCAGGTCGTCGTGGATCAGCGAATAGGTGTGCACGCACTCGATGGCGACGGCGCCGCGCATGAGCGCGGTTTCGTCGGCGTCGAACATGCGGCCGACCTCGAGCGTGAAGAACGGCCGCAGACGCTTGCCGCCATCGAGCGCGGAATAACGCAGCGCGTTCATCAGGCGCGCTTCGGGCCCATCAGCCCGCGGCAATAGCGCATCGAGGGCGACATTGACCCTCTCAGCGACTTCCTTCAGGCGCGCGGCCAACACTTGCGACATCGGGCGCTTGCGTTAGCAGAGGCGGCATCGCGTGCATACCGGCTCCTCGCCCGCGCCTGCAGTGGGGCGATTTTCGCCGGCGCCTGTGGACTTCCCAACACCCCGGCTTTGAGGGCACAATGGGGGAACGGGCTTTCAGCCGAGGGCGGAGGCGGTGCGCGCTCCGAACGACGCACGGCCGCGCTTCTGTTTGAGAACGTGAGGGAAATTGCATGCCAACGGTGGTGATCATTCATGCCGCGGATGACACGCTGCCGGCGCGGGCGCTGGCCGAAAAGCTGCGCCAGGCCAGACTGACGGTGGTGCTCGAAAAACAGGGCGAGGATTTGCGTGAGGCGGCGAAGTCGGCGCAGGCGGCGGTGGCGCTATGGTCGCCGCGCTCGGCCGCCGACGCGGCCATGCTCGACGATGTCGGATTCGTGCGCGGCAAGTCGAAACTGGTGCACGCGCTGATGCAGAATACGCCGCTCCCCGACGCGTTTCGCGCCGACAAGGCCGCCAATCTGACCGGCTGGCGCGGCGAAGACGATTTCCCCGGCTGGCGCGAGTTGGCGAAGCTGGTGACCGAGCGCGCGGGCGTGGCCCCGCTGCCGCCGCCGGCGCCGCGCACGGACAACGGCTTCTTCCAGCCCGGCCGCGTTGATCCAGGCAATGTGGCCAACACCGGCGCCGCGGCCGCGCAAACAGCGCCGCGCCGCGCCGCCGCTCCGGCGCCGCAGAGGCAAGCGCCGCCGACGCCGGCGCGCGCCGCCGTTGCGCCGACCCCGCGTGCGGCGAGCCCGCGTCCGGTCCCGCCGTCGCGCGACTACGCGCCCGAGCCGGAGCGCGAAAAGAAGGGCGGCGGCATGATGATGGTGATCGTCGCCGTCCTGGTTCTCGCCGTTGGCGGAGGCGGGGGCTATTTCTGGTGGTCGCAACAACAGAACGCGCACGCAGCCTCGGCGGCGTGGGAATCGATCGATCGCAACGATCCGAGCGCCCTGCGCGCATTCATCGCCGCGCAATCGGGACCGATGCGGCAACAGGCGCAAAATGCGCTCAGCGAGTTGGAAGAGCGCAGCTACGAGGCGGCGAGCGACACCGATACGGTGGAGGCGCTGCAAGGGTTCTTGCGCGATTTCCCCGATAGTCAGCACGCGCTCGCCGCGCGCGGACGCATCGCCGAATTGCAGGCCAACGCCGCCAATGGCGCGCCCGCGACGGCGACGACGACGGCGACGACGACAGCCGCGAACCCGGATCTGGTTCCTCCCGGCGCGACGGCGACCACCACGACGACGACAACGACGCCGGCGCCGGCGCCGGCGACAACGGCGCCGACTGGAGGTCCAGCGCCGCTGACGCCGCCGGGCCAAGCCCCGGCGCCGTCGCCAGAGCCGACAACCACGCCATAGTCGTCGGGGGCCGACGAGGCCCTCGCGCAAGCTCAGAATAAAAAGCGGCCTCGCGAGAAACGAGGCCGCATCTTTTTTATCGATCCGCTTCCGACGTTTGTCGTGATGGCCGTGGGTCAGAAACGCTTTCGCGATATGAACGCGACGAGCGCTGAATTGGTTCCCCGTATGCTAGTAGAGGCGGCCCCCGGTCGTTGCGGGACGGTCGACATTGAGCAGCACGACGTTGCCGTTGCGATCCGGGAAGCCGAGGCAGAGCACTTCGCTCATGAACTTGCCGATCTGCTTTGGCTCGAAATTCACCACCGCGGCGACGCGACGCCCGAGCAGCTCGCCGATGTCATAGTTCTGCACGACCTGCGCGCTCGACTTCTTGACCCCCAGCGGATCGCCGAAATCGATCCAGAGCTGATAGGCGGCCTTCTTGGCTTCCTCGAAAATCTTCACGTCGACGATGGTGCCCAGGCGAATGTCCACCTTGAGGAAGTCCTCAAAGGAGATGATCGGCAATCTGGCGTTGGCTTGCGGGTCATCGGCCATCGGCGTTTCTCTTCCCCCTCGCTTATTGTCCGAGCTTCGCGGGCTCGACGCGCGGGCCCTCCGGGCCCATCACGATTTGGTCGACTTCCAGCTGCGCGTCCTTGAGCTGGCTTTCGCAGCGAGCCTTCAAGGCCGCGCCGCGCTTATAGATCCGAATCGAGTCGGCTAATGGAACGTCGCCGCGCTCTAGATGCGATACGATTTTCTCCAATTCCGACAAGGAATCTTCGAAGCTCAGCTGTGACGGATCGCGGCTTTCCTGGCTCATTGCCGAGAAAATATGGGTTTCAGGCCCGTACGACAATGGACGAGGCTGGGTTCGGCGCCTCCGTTCATCTCATTATCTTCTCGTAGCGGCGGAACGACCAATAGGCGTCGCCGCCGTCCTCGACCTCCCGCCAACCCTGTTTTCGCAGCACCGGGCGCATCATCCGGTTAAACCAGCCATGGGCGCACAAGAGCACATTGTGGCCGCGCAGCGCTTGGGCGGCCAGGGTGGCGACCGCGGCTTCGGCGCGAATCTCGGCGTCGCGACGGCTTTCCTGACCGTCATGACGGCCCATCCACCAGGCGACGCGAGCCCAGACGCCCCACTCGTTGGGCCGGCGTCTGCCCCAAATCGGCGGCGGCGGCAGCGGCGCTTCGATGAACACCGGGTCGGTAATGACTTGCCGTCCGCCCGCCAACATGGCCGCGGTGTGCATGGCGCGCGGCAGCGTCGAGGCGAAAATCACATCGCTCTTGGCCGCCAGCTGCAACAGCGTTTCCGGCGCTTTTTCATCCGGATGCAGTTGGCTGCGATCGTATTCAGCCCACCAGTCGCGATAGGCGCGGTGATCGATGCGAACCGTCCGGTCGGCATGCGGCTCGCCATGTCGCGTGATCACGATCGTGCCGATTTTCGCGGCCGAACGGCGATCTAGCGTCTCACTGGGCGCCATGGTCGTCGTCATTCTGACCCTTCCGCGCTTGAAGACGCCCCCTCCCCTTGAGAGGGTCTCAAGCACGCTGGAGCGCACCCAAATAAGCCGCAGCCGATCTGGCGAGCGCGGGCAAGTCGTATCCGCCCTCCAGAGTCGAGACAAGTTTGCCCTTGCAGTGGCGCAATGAAACTTGCCGCAAGGTCCGCCCCGCCCAGGCGAAATCCTCATCGTCCAGCTCCATTTGGGCGAGCGGGTCGTCGCGGTGGGCGTCGAAGCCGGCGGAAACCAAGAGAAGTTCGGGGCCGAAGGCGTCGAGCGCGGGAAGGATCTTGGATTGCATCGCAGCGCGCCAGTCAGCGCCGCCGGCGCCGGCGGCAAGCGGCGCGTTGACGACATTACCGCCGCGCCCGCGTTCGCTCTCCAGGCCAGTGCCGGGATAAAGCGGCGCTTGGTGAGTGGAGCAGAACATGACGCGGCTGTCTTTTTCGGCGATCGTTTGGGTGCCGTTGCCGTGGTGGACATCGAAGTCGACGATTGCGACGCGCTTGAGTGCGTGGCCGTCAAGCGCGTGCAGCGCGGCGATGGCGACGTTGTTGAAAATGCAAAATCCCATCGGCGCTTCGGGTTCGGCGTGATGGCCAGGCGGGCGAACCGCGCAGAAGGCCATGTCGTCCTCGCCGGCGAGCACCGCGTCGACGGCGGCTACCGCCGCGCCGGCGGCGCGATAGGCCGCTTGGCGCGAAGCGGCCGAGACATAGGTGTCGGGATCGAGTTGCACGATGGTGTCGCCGCCGGTTTCGGCGAAGGCGTCTTCGAGCGCGTCAATGTAACGAAGCGGATGTACGCGCGCGATCGCGTCACGCGACGCCAGCGGCGCCTCGCGGCGCTCGGCGTCGATGTGGGCGATGCCGTCGAGCACCGCCCTCAGCCGCTCGGGGCGCTCTGGGTGCGTGCGAGGCGGGGCGTGATCGAGCATGGACGGATGCGTGTAGATCAGCATGCTTGGCATGTAGCGCGAGCCCATGCGGCCGCCAATGCCGGCTTGCGGCGTCGGCAACGTTGCCTGAAGCGTGGTCTGGAGCGGAGCTCATGGCTTTTGCAAACGCCGCCGTCTCATCTCGCGCCAATCTGCAATAATGTTCGTCTCATGAAGGAGGCCTGGAGGCTTTTTGACCTCCAGGCCCCTTTACTGACCGCACCAAACGTAGCGGGGAGCTTACGCTACGATGTGGGCGGCTTGAACTCATCACGCTCATGGCGACTGGAACGAAGATCGCGGCGGCGGCGAGTAGCGCGTAAATCTTAGTCATCGGCTTCAATCCTTCGTGCTCGGCTCAAGCGACGATTCCAGCAGCCTGGTGAAGCATCGCGTACGCGATCGGCGCAAACACCAGAGCGGCGAGGGCTAAACTGTAGAATTTGGCGGTGCGTGTCATGGTCCTGGCTCCTCGATATCGAAGCGCCATTGCTTCGATGAGAAGAAGGTAAGCGGGCCTTCGCCTTATTGCTGTGACCCTGGGCACGAGCAGCGAGGGCGCCGCCGGGGCGCTCGAACGACGCTCGAACGACGCTGGAACGACGCTGGCGCGAGGCGCCCAAAGCTGACATTTTGCAAGCCAAACGGCGCGGGGGGCGATGTTGGACACGATGCTCTGGTTGGCGGCGATCGGCGGCGGCGGCGTCTTGGCGTGGGCGGCGCTTTATCTGTTGGCGGCGCGAACGACGATCACAATCGACACGGCCGCGTCAGCGGCGCAGGCGGAAATGAAATTGCTTTGGGGGCTTGGACCGACCTTTTATTCGCGCGTCTTGCCGAAAAGCGATCTTGGCAATCCGCTGGCCTATTTCCACGATCCTGCACGCATCGGGCACGCGCTGATGACGCCCGGCATCGCCGACGCGAGCTACCGGTCTCTGCACCGATTGCACCAGCTCAAGCCGCGCGTCGCGCGGCTCGAACTCGGTTTGAACCTCGATGACGCGGCGCAAAATCTCGTCGTGCAGACGGCTGTGCAAGCGCCGCTTGCGGCCGCGCCCGCCTCCATGCGGGACGCCATCTCCATCACCAAATGTCCGACCCCGGGCGCCGAATTGGTGGGGCGCTTTGAACTCTACGCCTCGCCGATGCGCTTGGCGTCGATTTATGGCGAGTTCAAACGCTCCGAACCGGTGCGAGAATTCCGGCGCCGCCTCAAGCGCCGCTCAAAGCCAGGCAAGAAAGCGCCAAACAAGAAAGCGCCAGGCGAGATACGCACGGCTTGAGCGCCGCGGGCTAATGACGGCCCAGAAACGCGGCGAATGCAGCTCGGGCCTCCGGCGATTTGAGGCGCTCGGCGAAGAGGTCGCCTTCTTCCTGCATTCGCAACATCAGGCGTTCGCGATTGCGCATGAGGTTTTTGGTGAGGCGAAGCGATTCCGCCGGCTTCTTGGCCAGCGCCTGGGCGGCGGCGCGGGCGGCGGCCTCGACCTCGCTGGCGACGAGCGCTCGATTGGCGACCCCGTAAGCGACGGCGTCGCGGCCGAGGAGCGGTTCGCCTAAGCCCAGCATGGCGAAGGCGCGGGCGTGACCGAGGCGCTCGACGAGCGTCAAGCTCGAGGCGTTTTCCGGCACTAGCCCGAGATCGATGAACGGGGTGGTGAGCTTGGCGGCTTCGGCGATGTAAACCAGATCGCAATGCAGGAGCATGGTGACGCCGACGCCGACGCTATGGCCTTGCACGGCGGCGACGACAGGCTTTTGCGCCTCGATCATGCGCTCCAGGAAACGGCCGACATGACGCGGGCCTTCGAACGCGCCGGAAGATTGCGCGGCGAAGTCGACGAGGTCATTGCCCGCCGTGAAGAAATCGCCCTCGGCGGTGAAAAGAACGGCGCGCGTATCGGCGTCCGCGCCGCCCGCTTCCAACGCGTCGGCCATCTCGCCGTACATGGCGTTGGTGATGGCGTTCTTTTTGGCCGGGCGGTTGAAACGGATTTCGAGGACGCCGCCATTGCGTTCGATTTTGATATCGCTCATTTGCACTCGCTTTATCGGGCTGATCTAGCCCATTGCGCCGCCGAGCCAAAGGAACCGCCGCAAGGGAAGCCGGCTTAATTCGTCGATGTTGCAGCCGTTTCACCGTGTCGCGCGGCCTGACCGCCGCAAAAGGGTTGCCGAACCCCGCCGCCCTCACCTAGGCCGCGTGGTCGTTACATTCGAGGCTATCTCCATGTCGCTGCGCCATCCTCTGCTTTTGATCCTGGCCGTGGCCGCCCTCTCAGCCGGCGCTTCGTGCACCCGCGCGGCGACGACGACGAACGAGGACGCCTCGCACCGGGAATGGATCGTCGGCGGGCCGGTCCCGCAGCGTTACGAAATCTCGATCACGCCGAACGATGCGGCGGGCGCCTTCGCGGGCGAAGAGACGATCACGGTCGTCGCAACCGAGGCTGCGCCTTCGATCACGATGAACGCGGCCGACATCCAGGTGCAGAGCGCTTCGATCGATGGCGCGCGGGCGCAGGTTCAGATGAATAGCGAGCGTCAGCAGATGACGCTGACGCCGCGCTCGGCGCTGCCGGCGGGTCGCCATTCAATCCACATCGTCTACTCCGGCAAGATCCAAGACGGCGCCTTCGGCCTCTTCCGCACGACCTATACCGATCACGGACGCGAAAAGCATATCTTGATCACGCAGTTCGAACCGGCCGATGCGCGCCGGCTCGCCCCGATGTGGGACCAGCCCAATCGGCGCGCGGTGTTTGCGCTGACAGTGACGGCCCCGGCCGGACAGAACGCGGTGTCGAACATGGTGGCGACCCGCACCGAGCGCTTGCCGGGCGGCGCCACCCGAACGCATTTCGCCGATAGCCCGCCGATGGCGAGCTATCTGGTGTTCGTGGGCGTGGGCGAATTCGATCGCATCACCACCAATGTCGACGGCATCGAAGTCGGCGTCGTCACCCGGCGCGGGCAAAGCGAACGCGGCCGCTACGCGTTGCGCGCGGCCGCGGACGTGTTGCACTATTATCGCGATTACTTCGGCATCCCCTACCCGCTGCCGAAGCTCGACATGATCGGCGCTCCCGGCGAAGGCGGCGGCTTCGCTGCGATGGAGAATTGGGGCGCCATCCTCTATTTCGACCAATATCTGCTGCTCGACGAAAACCTATCCAGCGAAGCTGATCGCCAATTCGTGTTCGATTCGGTGGCGCATGAAATCGCCCACCAATGGTTCGGCGACCTCGTCACCATGAATTGGTGGAACGATCTTTGGCTGAACGAAGGGTTCGCTTCCTGGATGGCGTCGAAGGCGACCGAGCACTTGCATCCGGAGTGGTCGCCGTGGCGGCGCGCGCGCAATGACGGCGCAGCAAAGGTGATGGTGCAGGATGCGCGCGCCGGAACGCACCCGGTTGTGCAAACTGTCAACACCATCGATCAAGCCAATCTGGCGTTCGACGACATCACCTATGACAAAGGCCTCGCCGTCATTCGCATGATCGAGGCCTATGTCGGCGAGGACGCCTTCCGCACCGGCGTGCGCAATTATCTGAGCGCGCACCGGCTTGGCAACACGGTGTCGTCGGATCTGTGGAGCGCTGTGCAAGCGGCGTCGGGTCAGCCCGTGCTTCAGATCGCGCACGATTTCACCGAGCAGTCCGGATATCCCGTGGTGCGCGCCGCCTCCGCGGCGTGCGCGAATGGGTCGTCCGAGGCTCAGGTCTCGCTGACGCAGCGTCGGTTTGCGCTTGATGACACGGCGCGTACTCAGCAATTGTGGTCGATCCCGATCGTGGCGCGGCGGCTGAACGGCCAAACCGTGCGCACGGTGATGCCGGGCCGCGCGTCCGCCGCCATCAATGTGGGGCCGGGCTGCGCGGCCTATCTCATCAATGCCGGGCAGACGGCGTTCTTCCGGGTGCTCTACGATCAGCGCAATTTCGATGCGCTAACCGCCGCCTTCGCTACGCTCGACGCCGACGATCAGCTTGGCCTCTTGCTCGACTATTGGGCCTTCGGGCGCAGCGGTGACGCCCCGTTTTCGAACTATCTGCGGCTGGTTTCGTCGCTGCCGGCCAACATCGACCCGGTGGTGGCGATGGACACCGCCGATTCGATGACCTCGTTGCTCGATTACGCCCGCGGTCGGCCTTCGGAAGCGGCGGTGCGCAATTATGGGCGCGCGGTGCTGGCGCCGTTCTTCCAGCGCGTGGGCTGGACGCCGCGCAATGGCGAAAATCCGAATGACTCGCTGCTGCGCGCCAAGCTGGTGACCGCCTTGGGCGAGTTGGGCGATGCCGATGTGATCGCCGAAGCCCGGCGCCGGGTTGAAGCGTCGCGTCGAAGCCCAAGCGCGTTGCCGGGCTCGGTGCGCGACGCAGCCTTTGATGTGTACGCTTATAATGCAACGCCGGCGCAGCTCGCGGCGCTGATTTCGCAGGCGAAGGCGGCGACGGATTTCGTCGAGCAGCGGCGGCTGTGGGGCGCAGTCGGCCAGGTGAATGACAATGCCCTGGCCCAGCAAGTGCTGAACCTAACGCTCGCAAACGATATTCCCCGCCCGCTGCGCCCGCAGGTGATCCGCGCGATCGCGGCCAACCATCCGCGCATGGCCTGGGATTTTCTGGTGGCGCACCGTCAGGCGATCGAAAACATTCTGGAAGCGGGCTTGCGTCTGCAATTTCCAACCGAGATCGCCGCCAACAGCGCCGATCCGGCGATGGCGGCCGAACTCGATCGTTTCGCGGCGAACTTCCCAGCCGGCGCCCGGCTCGAAGTCGAAGGCGCCAAAGCGGCCATCCGTCTCCGGGCCGAAACGGTGCGCACGCGTTTCCCGGCCGCGGAGGCGTGGATCGCGGGCCACCCGAACGGGCGCTAAGCGTTGGGCGCAAAGCGGTGGGCGCCCGCTCGCTTCGCTTCAATTCTTGAGGCGATAGCCGGTCGAGAAGATCCAGTAGACGATGCTGAGGCAGAGCGCGAGGAAGCCGCAAATGGCGGCGATGCTGATGTTGATGTTGATGTCGGAGATGCCGTAGAACGCCCAGCGGAAGCCGCTGATCAGGTAGACAACCGGATTGAAAAGCGTGATTTTCTGCCAGAGCTGCGGCAGCATTCGCAGCGAGTAGAACGTGCCGCCAAGAAAGGTCAGCGGCGTTAGGATCAGCATCGGCACGATCTGCAGCTTCTCGAAACCGTCGGCCAACACGCCGAGGATGAAGCCGAACAGACAGAACGAGAGCGCGGTCAGCACCAAAAAGAGCAGCATCGCCAACGGATGCAGGATGGTGAACGGCACAAACAAGCGCGCCGTGGCCAAAATGACGAGGCCGATAATCACGGACTTGGTCGCGGCGGCGCCGACATAGCCGGTGACGGCCTCGAACGGCGACACCGGCGCGGAGAGCAATTCGTAGATGGTCCCTGCCCATTTCGGCATGTAGATGCCGAACGAGGCGTTGGAGACGCTCTCGGTCAGGATCGAGAGCATGATCAGGCCCGGCACGATGAAGGCGCCGTAGCTCACGCCATCGACCGCCACCATGCGCGAGCCGATCGCCGATCCGAAGACGATGAAATAGAGCGAGGTGGAGAGCACCGGCGAGAACAGGCTCTGCCCCAAGGTGCGAAACCAACGCGCCATTTCGAAGCGGAAAATGGCCTGGACGGCGTAGATGTTCATCTCTCGCTCACGAGGCTGACGAAGATGTCTTCGAGCGATGATTGCTCGGTGTGGAGGTCTTTGAAGTCGACGCCCAATTCATTGAGCCGGCGCAGCAGGCTGGGAATTCCGGTTTCGCTGGCTTGGGCGTCGAACGAATAGACCAGCTGATAGCCCCCGGCGCAGAGATCCAAGGTGTAGCCGTTGAGGCCCGCCGGCACCTTCTCGAGCGGGGTCTGCAATTCAAGCGTCAGCTGCTTCTTGCCGAGTTTGCGCATCAGCGCGGTCTTCTCCTCGACCAAAATGAGCTGGCCTTTGTTGATGACGCCGACACGGTCGGCCATTTCCTCGGCTTCTTCGATATAATGCGTGGTGAGGATGATGGTGACGCCGTTCTCGCGCAGACCGCGCACCATCTGCCACATGTCGCGGCGGAGTTCGACGTCGACGCCGGCGGTGGGTTCGTCGAGGAAGAGGATCTTCGGTTCGTGCGACAACGCCTTGGCGATCATCACCCGCCGCTTCATGCCCCCGGAGAGCGCCATGATCTTCTCGTTGCGCTTGTCCCAGAGCGAAAGATCGCGCAGCACCTTTTCGATATAAGCGGGGTTCGACGGATAGCCGAACAGTCCGCGAGAAAAGCTCACCGTGTCGATGACCCGCTCGAAAGCGTCGGTGTGCAGCTCTTGGGGAACGAGGCCGACTTTGCGGCGCACGGATTTGTAAGCCGCGGCGTTGTCCTCGCCGTCGATAATGATGGCGCCGCTGGATTTATTGACGATGCCGCAGATGATGTTGATGAGGGTGGTCTTGCCGGCGCCGTTCGGCCCCAAAAGGGCGAAGATCTCGCCCTTCTCGATCTCAAGATCGATGGGCTTCAGCGCCTCGAACCCAGACGCATATGTCTTGGCGACGCCTTTGATGGAAATGATCGACACGCGGGCTCTGGTGCGTTGCTGCGGGAAGGGGCGGACATAAGGACAGGAATGCGATTGCGCCAGCCCTCGTCGCCAAAGACGCATGGGGCGCGGGCGAAAACGACACGCGAAAGCGCGGTCAGGCGCGAAAGCGCCCTTGATGACCGAGAGAGGTGCGCCAGAGAGGCGCCAGAGACGCGCCGGAGACGCGCCAGAGAACCGCCAGAGACGCGCCAGAGACGCGCCAGAGACGCGGGAGAGAGGCGGCGCAGAAGCGGGAGGCCCCGCGAGTTGGCTGAAACGAGCGCCAGGCGGCCTCTGCGGGGCCGCCATTTGACCTTATCTTTACGGGCATGCAGCCCAGCGCCCTGCTCTGTCCCAAGCCGGAGGGCCTCTATTGCCCGAAGGCGGAACTCTACATCGATCCGACGCGCCCGGTGGCCCGGGCGCTGATCACGCATGGGCATTCCGATCATGCGCGCGCCGGACACGGACGCGTGCTGGCGACGCCGGAGACGCTGGCGATCATGGGCGCGCGCTATGGCGATGGCTTTTGCGGCTCGAAGCAGGAATTGCGCTACGGCGAAAAGCTCGCGCTCAATGACGTGAGCTTTTCGTTGCATTCGGCCGGGCACGTGCTGGGCTCGGCGCAAGCGGCGGTGGAGTGCGATGGCCTGCGTATTGTGGTGAGCGGCGACTATAAGCGCCAAGCCGACCCGACCTGCCCGCCTTTTGAAGTGATCAAGTGCGACGTCTTCATCTCGGAGGCGACGTTCGCGCTGCCGGTCTTCAAGCATCCCTCCGCGGAAGCGGAGGTGCGCAAGCTGATGAGTTCGGCGGCGCTGTTTCGGCGAGCGCACGCATCTGGTCGGCGCCTATGCGTTGGGCAAAGCGCAGCGGCTGATGGCCTTGCTGCGGCAGTGCGGCTGGGACAAGCCGATCTTCGTGCACGGCGCGCTGATGGAGCTGACCCGGCTTTATCAGAAATTCGGCGTCGATCTGGGCGAGGTGCGGCATGTGACGACGGCGCCGAAGAGCACTTACGCCGGCCACATCGTGCTCTGCCCGCCTGCAGCGCTGCAGACGCCGTGGGCGCAGGCGCTTTCCCGATCCGGTGAATTCGTTCGCCTCGGGCTGGATGCGCATTCGCGCCCGGGCGCGGCAGCAATTGGTGGAGCTGCCGCTTGGTCATTTCCGATCACGCCGATTGGACCGATTTGACACGCACCATTTTGGAAACCGAGGCGGGCGAGATCTGGATCACCCACGGCGAAGCCGAGGCGCTGGCGCATTGGTGTCGCGGCCAAGGCCTGGAAGCGAAGGCTCTGCATCTGGTCGGCTATGGCGATGAAGAAGAGCCGCCGATGGCGGCGCCATGAACCGCTTCGCCGCGCTCCTCGATCGCTTGGCCTATGAACGCAGCCGCTTGGGCAAGCTGGCTTTGCTGGAGGCGTATTTCCGCGACACCGCCGACCCCGATCGCGGCTGGGCGCTGGCGGCGATGACTGCATCGCTCTCGTTCAAGAACGCCAAGCCCTCGCTCATCCGCAATCTGGCGCAAGAGCGCTTCGATCCGACGCTTGCTGCATTTGTCCTACGATTATGTCGGCGATCTCGCCGAGACGGTGGCGCTTTTGTGGGAGCCGCGCCATAGCGCGGGCGAATGCGCGAATTGTCGCTGAGCGATGTGGTCGAGGGGCTGGCGACGACGGCGAAGGAGGATTTGCCGGCGCGATTGGCCGATTGGCTTGACCGGCTGGATGAGAACGGGCGCTGGGCGCTGATCAAGCTGATCACCGGGGCGTTGCGGATCGGCGTTTCGGCGCGCTTGGCGCGCACAGCGCTGGCGCGATTGGGAGGGCGCGAGGCCGACGAGATCGAGGATGTGTGGCACGCCGACCAGCCGCCCTATCTGGCTTTGTTCGCCTGGCTTGAGGGCGAAGGCGAGGCGCCGCGCGTCAACACCGCGGTCCGCTACCATCCGGTAATGCTGGCGCACGCGATCGAGCCGCTGGAATTCGAGGCGCTCGATCCCAATGATTTCGCGGCGGAATGGAAATGGGACGGCATTCGCGTGCAGGCCGCGGCCGGGACCGATCCGAACGGCGCCCGCCTGACGCGGCTGTTCTCGCGCACGGGCGAGGATATTTCCGGCGCGTTTCCAGATTTGACGGCTGGGTTCGATTTCGACGCAGTGCTGGATGGCGAGCTATTGGTGAAGAAGGGCGCCCGGGTGCAGGATTTCAACACGCTGCAGCAGCGGCTGAACCGCAAGACGGTCACCGCCAAGATGATGGCGGATTATCCCGCGTTCATGCGCGTCTACGATTTCATTTCGCTTGACGACGAGGATCTGCGCGCGCTCACGCTTCGAAGAGCGCCGCGCGAAACTGGAAGCCTTCGTCGCCGCCCACCCGCTGGCGCCGATCGATCTTTCGCCGCTGATCGCCTTCAAGACATGGGAAGCGCTGACGGCGGCGCGCGCCGATCCGGCCAGCGCCGGCGCTGGGCTCGACGCCGATGCGGTCGAAGGCGTGATGATCAAGAAGCGCGATGCGCCCTATCTGGCCGGACGGCCGAAGGGCTATTGGTTCAAGTGGAAACGCGATCCAATGGTGATCGACGCGGTGCTCATGTACGCCCAGCGCGGGCATGGGAAAAGGAGTTCGTTCTATTCCGATTACACGTTTGGGGTTTGGACCGGCGATGGCGATGACGAACACCTGACGCCGGTCGGCAAAGCCTATTTCGGCTTCACCGATGAAGAACTGGCCGAGCTCGATCGCTTCGTGCGCAACAACACCAGCAACCGCTTCGGACCGGTGCGCGAGGTGACGCATACAAAGGATGCGGGGCTGGTGCTGGAAGTCGCGTTCGAGGGCCTGCAACGTTCGACCCGGCACAAATCCGGCGTCGCCATGCGCTTCCCGCGCATCTCCCGCATTCGCTGGGACAAACCCACGCGCGAGGCCGATCGGCTCGAGGCGCTGCAAAAGCTGCTTAATTCAACCCAAGCGCCAAGCGCTGATCATCGCGGCGGCGCGTTTGACAGCTCAAGCCATGCCCATCGCGTTGGCGATCAGGCAGACGACCCCCAGCGCCGCGGCCAGCGCATGCACGACAACCACCGCCTTCGGCGGCATCGCCTTGCGCAATTGGCAGCTGAATAGGAAGAAGCCGGAGCGCTGCAATCACCAGCAGGCACCGCGCCGATCATCGCCGCGCTCAAGAGCGCGCTGGTTGGGTCCTTGACGCGGGCCTTCCCGCCTTTGGCCAGCGCAATGATGGGCGGATTTGCGCCAGAGCGGTCTCAACAGCGGTCTCAACAGCGGTCTAGGGAGGCGATCGGCGAGGCGGATCGCTTATCGGCGGAGCTTCAAAACAAATGCGCCCAGCCCAGGAAGAGGCGGGCGTTGTCTGCAGCGTGGGTGACGCCCAGATCGACGCCGGCATCCCATTGCGTATGCGGGTCGGAGAGATAAGCGCCGCCAATATCGAACGTGGCCGCGGTCTCGGCGCCCTCGCCATCGGCGAAGAGTTCGAGATAAGCCGAGAGCGCGTCGCTGAATTGATGGGTGAGATTTGCGCCCCCGAAAACGTCTGATGTGTACGGCGCCGCCAACGCTCATGGCGGCGGCCCCGGCGGTCACGGTGACGCTATCGGCGCTGCTGAGCGAGAACGCTCCGGTGGCGATGAGCCCGCCTTCTACGGCGCCGTCGCTTTGGCCGTTGGTTCCGGTGGGCAAGGTGACGAAGCCGATAAGCGCAAAGGCGGGGCCGTCCCCGTTTTGGCCGCTGAACGTATGTCGCACGCGCAGCGTGGTGTCGCCGAAGCCCTCGCTGCGATCGCCGCCACTGTCTTCGCCGACATAAGGAGAGATGATGGCTTCAGCATCCCAGCCGGAGGCCAGTCCATAGCGGATGTCGGTTTGCAACGCGCCCCATGAGCGATCGCCGCCATGACCGAGCGAAGCGCCGGCGATCTCGGTTTCGATCTGCCAGCGCCCGCTAGGAACCGAGATCGGGCTCTCGGTGTTGCCGGGGCGGCTGGGGACGAAGTCGTCCGCCCATGCGGGGCCCGCGCAGGCGGCCATCGCCATCAGGGCGGCGAATTTCACGATCATGACGCCTCGTTCCATGCCCCCTCGTTCCATGCTCCCTCGCGCCATGCCGCGGATCATCGCCGGCGATTGTCAACAAATTGCCCTAGCCGGAGCGGGCGCGAGGCGGGATGATCGCATGGGGATCGGGGAGGACTTAGATGAGAAGAGCGCTATTGGGCCTGGCCGCTTGTGCGGGTTTGTGGCTCGCGCCGGGCGCTTTCGCCGACGACAGCGAGGCCGAACTCGCCATCGGCGGCCTGCGTTTTGCGCGCACCGATGCGATCCAGATGCTCTCGGAAGATCTCTACCTGTCGATGGATCAAGTGCGCATCCGCTATGTGTTCCACAATCGAACCCGTCGCGACGTGACGACGTTGGTGGCGTTTCCGTTGCCCGACATCGCGCCGGATTATTATTATGAGCCGGTCGCCATTCCCGATAGCGGCGATCCCAATTTCGTCCGCTTCCAAACCCGCGTCGACGGGCGCCCGATCGCAATGTTGGTCGACCAGCGCGCACGGCTCCACGGCGCTGACGTGACCGCGCGCGTACGCGCGGCGGGCCTGCCGCTGTCGCCCATCGATCCGCATTTCGACGCTGCGGCGGCGGCGATGAACGCGGCGACCCGCAACGCCCTGTTGCGCGCGCATCTGATCGAGGATCTGAACGGAGGCGACAAAAACCAAGCGCCGCAATATCGGGCGCTGTGGTCGCTTTCGACCACTTATTCCCGCATGCAGACGTTTCCCGCCGGACGCGACATCACCGTCGAACAGCTTTACGCCCCGATCGTCGGCGGCTCGGTGGAGAGTTTGCTGCTGATTGGGTCGATCCCGCGCACGGACGCCAATCGCCGGGCGCTGGTGGCGCAGTATTGCGTCGATGAGGCGTTTGAACGCGCCGCGCAGCGAACCGCTGAGCGTTATGGCGGCGCCGAACGTGTGCAGGAACGACGCCTCGCCTACGTGCTGCGCACCGGGGCGAACTGGGCGGGCCCGATTTTGCGCTTTCACCTGACTGTGGACAAAGGCGCGCCGCAAAACCTGGTGAGCCTGTGCGCCCCGGATATCCGGCCCACCAGCGACACCCGATTTGAACTCAACCGCAGCAATTATACCCCGCGCGAGGACCTCCACATCTTGTTCCTGACGCCGCAACGGGGCGAGCAGCGTTGACGTCGCTTAAGCGCCGCCAGCGCCGAACACGCCCGCGGCCTGGCTTTGAGTGCGCGGCGCGG
This sequence comes from uncultured Pseudomonadota bacterium, assembly GCA_963847165.1. GTDB lineage: Bacteria > Pseudomonadota > Alphaproteobacteria > Caulobacterales > Aquidulcibacteraceae > Vitreimonas. The sequence continues at coordinate 282,318 of CAWJYY010000017.1, read as the reverse complement.
GGAAGTCGCCCTGGCGTCGGGCCGCGCGCTTTTAGGCCTTTGCGCTCAAGCTGACGCCGGGCGGGAGCGGCGTGTTTTCCGGCACGAAGAAATCCGGCATCAGCGGCTTGGTCGGATCGACGCGGTACTTGTCGAAATCGCGCTCGCCTTCCGCGTAGAGCAGCACGTCGTCGATGAAGAAATTGCCGGTGCATTGGCGCGCCGGCTTGTTGAAGATGGCGTAGGCGGCGTCGGCGATGATGTCGGTCGTGCGGCAATGCTTCATGCCCTCTTCGCCGGTCAGCGCGAATTCGATCGCCGCAGTGGCGATGCCCGTGCGCGGCCAGAGCGCGTTGAACGCGATGCCCTCGTCCTTGAACTCCTCGGCCATGCCGAGCACGCACATGCTCATGCCGTACTTCGCCATCGTGTAGGCGACGTGGCCGCGCAAACCAGCGCGGGCTCATGTCGAGCGGCGGCGACAGCATCAGCACGTGCGGATTGGACGCCTTGCAGCAGATGCGGCAAGCAGGTGCGCGAGGTCACGAACGTGCCGCGGGCGTTGACCTGGTTCATCAGGTCGTAGCGGCGGATATCGGTGGCGAGCGTGCCGGTGAGCTGGATCGCTGAGGCGTTGTTGACGCAAATGTCGATGCCGCCGAAACGTTCGACGGCGGCGTCGACGGCGGCCTTCACGCTCTCCGGCTCGCGCACATCGACGACGATCGGCAGCGCCTGGCCGCCGGCCTTCTCGACCTCTTCGGCGGCCGTGTAGATGGTGCCGGGCAGCTTCTTGTGCGGTTCGGCGGTCTTGGCTGCGATCACAATATTGGCGCCGTCGCGGGCGGCGCGGAGACCGATGGCCAGGCCAATGCCGCGGCTGGCGCCGGTGATGAACAAGAGTCTTGCCGCGCAGGCCCATGGGCGTCCTCCCGGATTTTCCGCACTTTAGGTCGCTTTCGGGGCGGTTTCACCACCGCCGCGACGTTCAAGGGCCTTGACGGCGCCTTTTTCGCGGCGAGATTCCCGACCCGAGGGCTGTTGATCTTCGTGGAGGAGCCGCCTCATGCGCGCGCTAACGTTTGCCGCCATCGTCGGTGTTGGATTGAGTGTTGCGGGCCTCGCCGTGGCGGGCCCCTGGAACGACCCGGCCGGTCGCGTGAGCTTCAACGCGCCGTCAGGATGGGTGAGTGAGGTGAGGCGCGCCAATCCAGTAACAATCGTGCTCACCGGCAACGCCAACAACGAATGCTATGTGATGACCGCGCAGAACCCCGGCACGGCGGCTGCGCAAGCCAATCGCATCCACGCTTTGACCGAGCCGATGACCGCGGCCGACTGGCAAACCCTGGCCAATTCGGTCACGCCGATGTTTCCGCAACATAATGCCTCAGTGACCAGCCAGTCGGTGGATACGTCGACCTTCTGGCCGCTGCAGCGCGCGAGCTTGGGTGGAGCGGAACGGCCGGTTTTGGCGGCGCTGTCGCATCGCCCGGGCGGGCTCGACCTCATCGCCCTGTGCTGGACCTATGGCGGACCGGACGCGACGGCGACGTATGAGTCGCTCTTCCATTCCTTGAGTAATTCCAACGATGCGACATGGCAGGCGACGGCCGAGCAGCAAGACGCCGCGCACGCGGCGGCGCAACAAGCCGCCCAGCAGGCCGCCGAACAACATCAGCAACAACAATCAGCGCAGCAACAGCAGGAATTTGCGCACCACCGCGACTATAGCCATGGCGCCGCTTTGCCGCCGCACCCGTAAGACCCTGTTTATCGTGGTAAACGCTTGGTTATCCAGGCGTTTACCGCGATTTCACGACGTTCGGCTCATGACAGAGCCATGGACGGGAAAATCCCCCGAGAAGCAAACGGCGATGGCTCGCAGCGAGTCGCGGTCTCCCATGCCCTGATCGCCCTGGCGGCGGCGTTCGCGGCCGGCGCCCTGCGCCTTAGTTTCCCCCCGGCTGCGCTTCTTGTTCTGGCCTGCCTTGCGACCCGCGCTTTGATGCGCCCCGATTACGCGCCGCGTTTTGATCTCTCGCTGTTTGCAGGTCCGGTGCTGGCCGCCTGCGTGGTCGGCGCCTTCGCGGGTCTCGCCGGCGCGGTTGGGGTTCTGTTCGTTTGGCGCCTGCAGAATGATGTGCGCTGGAGCCTCGCTGAAGCGCGGCGGCTGGCGCTCGCATGCGGGCGGCCCCGGCAAGCGACATGGCGTTCGTTGGCGCATGGCTGGATGACGCCCGCCTTTGGACTGGCGCTGGTGGCGTTCACATCGCCCCACGTGATCGCCGGCTTGCCGCTCGATCTGCCGCACGTGCCGGTCTGGGTTCCTCTCTTCGCCGGCTCGGTTGCGCTGGTTGCGGTGGCGGATTGGCTTTTGCGGCGCGCCGCCGATTGGCGCCTCGGCGAAGTCGCGGTCGGCCCCAGCGTCCACATGCTGACCCATCACGCGCTCTTCGTGCTGGCGTTTGGCGCGATGTTCGATTTGTCGGCCGGGATGGTGGCGTTGGCCGCGTGGCGGCTGGTCCACGCCGCGCCGTTCAACAGCGGCTCAGGCGAGTTTGACGGCGGTCCCGTAAGCCAGGACTTCCGTCGCCGGCGTTTGCGCGCCGGCCTCGGTCGCATCGAAGCGCAATCCGATCACGGCGTCGGCGCCCAGAGATTGAGCATGCTCGATCGAGCCGATCGAGCGCCTGTTCGCGGCTTTCGGCCATCAGCTTGGTGTATTCGTGAATTTCGCCGCCGACCAACATGCGGAAGCTGGCGACGATATTGCGCCCGAGGGAGCGGCCGCGCACGACATTGCCGCGCGCAACGCCCAGGTTTTGCGCAATCGTGCGTCCCGGCACATCGAAGGTGGTCGACAGGATCATCGCTGCACATCCTTGTAGCGTTGGCGGCTTTCATCGCCGGTTTGATCGGACACGACGCGGATGACAATCCAAATGACGCCAATCAGCATCAACGTCGCGCCCGAACACGCCGCCAGCATCAGCACGAGGGCGCCGACAAGTCCCATGGCGACGCCGGCTAGTCCCCCTGAAAGCGCGGCTGTGAACACCGCGCCGACGCCGAAAAGCCAGCTCAGCGCCAACAGGCCGAGGCCAATGCCGAAGCAAAGCATCGCATTATTGGAGCGCCGTTCGGGATTGGGGGCGTCAAGCTGGTTCATAGCGGACAATCCCCTCACCATCGACTGAGCGTTTGGCGAGGCCGCGGCCGATCAAGCAATTGGCGTGGGCGATCGCCTCGCCGGTGGCCATGCCGATGAGGTCGGGGCCGATTTTGCGGGCAAAGAGCGCGCCGAAGAGATCGACGGCCCGGCGCGGTTCTTGGCGCAAGCGGCTCATAATGCGGTTGAGCGCCTTCTCGTGGCCTTCGATCAGATTGTTGAGCCGATCGTGCAGGCCTTCGAACGGTTCGTTGTGCGAGGGCAAAGTGAGCGCCTCAGCGGGGATGGCGGCGCCCAATTTGCGGCAGGAATTGATCCAGTCGGCGAGCGGATCGCCCTCCGGCTCGGTTGGGAAGACCGAGACATTGGAAGAGATGCGCGGCAGCACTTGGTCGCCGGAGATGAAGAGCTTCAGGTCTTCCTGCCAGAGGCAGACATGCTCAGGTGAATGGCCGTTGCCGGTGACCACGCGCCAAGGGCGGCCGCCGATCTCGATCACTTGCGCCGTCTTCGATGCGATGATAGGCGTCCGGCATGCGCGAAACGGCTTTGCCGAAGCCCCCGAATCGGACCCTGTAGGAATTGAGCGCATCTTCGTCCCAGCCGGCGGCGCGATAGAATTTCACGCCCTCCTCGGGCGCTTCGCGACCGGTGTCGGCGACAAGCATGCGCCCGGTTATGTATTCGAGGCGGCTCATCGACAGCTCGGCGCCGTACTTGCGGCAGATCCAGCCGGCCAGACCCATATGGTCGGGGTGCATGTGCGTGCAGATCACGCGCGCTGACGCGCCCGCCCTCGAGCGTCGCCTCGAAGATCGAGCGCCAATGTTCGCGCGATTGCTCCATGGCGACGCCGGTGTCGACCACGGTCCAGCCGTCGCCGTCTTCGAGGAGCCAGAGATTGATCCATTTGAGCGCAAACGGCAGCGGCATGCGGACCCAACGCACGCCCGGCGCGATCTCTCGCGCTTCGCCGGCGAGCGGAGGCTCGCCGAGCGGATAGACAAGCGTGGGCCGCGCCGGGCCGATCGGCGGTGACTTCGTCTTCGAGGCCGTCCATGGACATCGACGCCAAGACTAGACGGGCTTGGCGGCAACGCCAAATCCGGAAATGCGCGCTCGCCTTAGGTCAAGCCTGGCGCGCGCTCGCTTAGAGCCCCGCGTGCCTCATGCTCCTTCGGGGGCGAGCGCCGCCAAGCCGATTTGAATAGCGGGGACGCGCGCATGGGCGCGAGCAAGGACGGTCTCGGAGTAATAGGCGAAGAGCGCGGTTTGATCGTCGATCATCGCCTTGGTCATCGCCGCTTGGCCGGGCGCGCGGCGAGGCCGCGCGCGAGGTATAGGCCGCCGGCGACGTCGCCAGCCAACGCCAAGATATTCCGAAGCGCCGGCGAGCGCGTCTTCGCGCGCGGCGCTCAGCATGTATTTCGTCGCTTCCTCGAGCGCGTCGGCGGCGATGACGAGGCGGGCGCCGCGGGTCTTGTTCGAGAGCTGCGCCGGCCTCGCGCGCATCGTTGATGAACGCGCCCATGGCCTCGCCGCGATCGCTCAGCAGTTTGCGGCCGTAGAGATCGATGGCCTGGATGCCGTTGGCGCCTTCATAGATCGGGGCGATGCGGGCGTCGCGATAGAATTGCGCGGCGCCGCCCTCTTCGACGAAACCCATGCCGCCATGCACTTGCACGCCGAGGCTGGCGGCTTCGACGCCGAGATCGGTGCACCAGGCCTTGGCGATGGGGGTGAGCAAATCTTCGCGCGCCTTGTCGCCGCTATCGGCGGCGACGGCTGCGGCGTAGCAGATGGCGCGCCCGGCCTGGATCTTGGCGCGCATCGTCGTCAGCATGCGGCGCACGTCCGGATGGTGAATGATGAGGCGCGCCGCCCTGCTTGCGCTCAGCGCGCATAAGCCAGCGCCTTCTGGTAGGCGGCTTCGGCGATCGGCCACGCCTTGCACGCCGACATTGAGCCGCGCGGCGTTCATCATCGTGAACATGGCGGCGAGACCGCGGTTCTCCTCGCCGATCAGCCAGCCGGTTGCGCCTTCATAGGCCATCGTGCAGGTGGGCGAGGCGTGGATGCCCATCTTTTCTTCAACGCCAATGCAGCGCACGGCGTTGCGGCTAGCCTCCTCGTCGCGAATTTTGGGCACGATGAACATCGAAATGCCCTTCGAGCCGCCGGGCGCGCCTTCGATGCGGGCGAGCACGAGGTGGATGATGTTCTCGAGCGAGATCGTGCTCGCCCCAAGTGATGAAAATTTTCTGGCCGGTGATGGCGTATGAGCCGTCGGCTTGCGCGACAGCCTTGGTGGTGAGCGCGCCGAGATCGGAGCCGGCTTGCGGCTCGGTCAAATTCATCGTCCCGGTCCATTCGCCGGAGATGAGTTTGGCGAGGTACAGCTGCTTCTGATCGGGCGCGCCGTGCTGTTCGATCGCTTCGATGGCCGCCGAGCGTCAACATCGGCAGCAGGCAAAGCTCATATTGGCGGCGTGAATGGTCTCAAACACTGCGAGCGCGACGGCGCGGGGCAGACCCTGGCCGCCATAGGCGGGGTCGGCGGTCAGGCCCTGCCAACCTGCGTCTCTGAACGCGGCATAGGCTTCCTTGAATCCGGGCGCGGCGGTGACCACGCCATCACTGCAGCGTCACGCCGCCGCGATCGCCGCTGCGGTTGATCGGCGCGAGCGTTTCGGCGGCGAGCGACCCCGCCCCATCGAGGATCGCTTCCAGCAAGATCGGGGTCGATATCGCTGAAGCGCGACTTGAGCGACCAGAGGTCGGCTTGCAGGCTTCGAGCGCGAAGCGCATATCGCCAACCGGTGCGCGATAACCCATGGCCGCCGCCTCCTACGCCACCCAGAACAGAGATCACGATCCCGCGACCTTTTCGCCGCTAGCATGGCGGCTCCGTGCAGCCGTTGCTAGATCGCGCATGGGGACGAACGGGGACGAGCCGGAGATCGTTTGCATGCGCGCCTGGATCATTGCTTTGAGTTTGACCGCGGCCGCCTGCGTGAGCGCGCAGGGCGCGCCCGACACCCCCTCGCCATTTGCGGGCCAACAGCCGACAGCGCCAACCCAAACCCAAGCGCAAACGCCGCAGAATTTCACCAGCTATCGACCTGCCGGCCGGCGCCTATCGGATCGACCCGCGCCACACGAGCGTGCTCTTCCGCATTCGGCATGAGGGCCTTTCGTGGTTCACGGCCCGCTTCGACACCAAAGACGCGACGCTTGAACTCAATCCCGCCAACCTGGCGCAATCGCATCTGACCGCCAGCGTCGATGCGACCAGCGTCAATACCGGATCTGACCAACACCGCCGGCGAACGCGGCTTCGACCGCTCCATCGGCGCGGCCATCGGCGCGCAGACGAATCAGCAGATCACCTTCAATTCCACCTCGATCGAGCGCACCGGCCAAAATACGGCGCGGGTGACGGGCGATCTCACCATGAACGGTCAAACCCATCCGGCCGTGCTCGATGTCACCTTTGACGGCGGCCAAGAACGATATCGTCCGCGGCGGCGCCGTCGCGGTCGGCTTCTCGGCGCATGGCGTCATCGATCGCAGCCAATGGGGCGTCGGCCAATGGACGGCCTTCGCCGGCAATGACGTGCAGATCGTCATCGAGACCGAGTTTACGCACAGCTGAGCGAGCGGCGTTGAAACATCCGCCGCGAGGGCTAGGCTTCCAAGACGAGCACGAACCCATGGCCGAAACCAACCAGCGCTACACCGCCGTCGCGATCGTCCTGCATTGGGCGATTGCGTTCGCGATCCTGTTCAACATCCCGCTCGGGCTTTGGATGCATGGCCGCGCCGAGGCCAACGAGGTGAGCGAAGGCGTGTTCCGCGCTTTCCAGCTGCACAAGTCGATTGGCTTGACGGTGCTGGCTCTGAGCCTGATTCGCATCGGTTGGCGGCTGACGCACGCGCAGCCGCCGCTGCCCGCGCATATGCCGACCTGGGAGAAGCGCACGGCGCGGGCGACGCACTTCCTCTTCTATGCGCTGATGCTGGCGCTGCCGCTTGACCGGCTGGCTTTATGTGTCGGCGGGCTGGTCAGTGCACACCGATCACCCGCTGGTGGTGCCTACCCGCTATTTCGGCCTTTTCCATGTGCCGGATTTGTTCGGTCTCTCGCGCGCCGATGACGATGTGCGCGCCACGGCGGCGTTCACATCGCTGAAGGTGCACTGGGCGCTGGGTTGGACGATGTTGGCGCTGGCGGCGCTGCATGTGCTTGCAGCGCTCAAGCATCAATTCTTCGACCGCGACGAGGTGATGGCGCATATGGCGCCGGGTCTGGCCGCGCCTTTTGCGAAAGCCGGCCACCCTCACGACGGCGCGCGCCTGGCGACTTTGGGATTTGGCCTCAGCATTACCGCGCTGATGGCGCTCTTGGCGCTCTATACTGTGTTCACGCTGCCGGTGGGCGCGAGCGCCGCGAGCGCCGCCTCGACGTTCCAGACCGTCGAGCCGTCGGTGAGCGAACCCGTCGCCGCCAACACAACAACCGCTTCAACCACGACGGCGCCGGCGACGACTTCAGCCGCGACCCCAACGGCAACCACGACCGCGACCACCCACGTTACGCCGCCGGCGGCGACAACCGGCGGCGTCGTGAACTGGCGGGTGAACAATGCCGCGAGTTCGATTGGATTTAGCTTCGTCTATCAGGACCCTGAAAACGGCGACACCACGTTCAATGGCCGCTTTGGACAATGGCGCGCCGACATTCGCTTTGATCCCAACGATCTGGCGCATTCCTCGGCGGTGGTGGTGATCCAAGTCGCATCGGCTCATGACGGCGTCGACATTCACGACCGCGGCCTGCCGACGGCGGAGTGGTTCGATGCGACCGGGCACCCGACGGCGGAGTTCCGCACCACCGCCATCCGGCGCAGCGGTTCAGGCTATGAAGCGGCGGGCCAGTTGACGATCAAGGGCCACGCCCAACCGGTGACGCTGCCCTTCACGCTCACCATCGATGGCGATCACGCCTCCATGTCGGGACACGTCGCTATCAATCGGCGCGATTTCGACATCGGCGTCCATAGCGACGCCAACGACATGATCTCGCAGACCGTCACCATCACCGTGCGCGTCGACGCCAACCGAGCGCCATGAGCGAGATCGCGCGCGCGGCTGGGGAGCTGCGAGCGGGCCGGCTCGTCATTTTCCCGACCGAGACCGTCTATGGCGTTGGCTGCGATGCGACAAACGCCGAGGCGGTGGCGCGCCTCTATGCCGCGAAAGGCCGCCCGCAGTTCAATCCGCTGATCGTGCATGTGACGGGGTTGGCGGACGCCGAACGCGAGGCGCTTTTGCATGCAAAGGCGCGCGCCCTGGCCGAGCGCTTCTGGCCGGGACCGCTTTCCATTGTCGCGCCGCGGCGTGCGGAGAGTTCGGTGGCCGAACTTGCGTGCGCGGGACTGACGACGATTGCGCTGCGCGCGCCTTCGCATCCCACCGCGCGTGCGCTGTTGCAGGCGTTTGGCGCTCCAATCGCCGCGCCCAGCGCCAATCGCTCCGGGCGCTTAAGCGCCACCACCGCCGCGCACGCGGCCGAGGAGCTGGGCGCGGCGGTCAGCGCCGTGCTCGATGCGGGCCCATCGCCGATCGGATTGGAATCGACAATTGTGTCGGTCGATGATGTGGGCGACGCCACCCAGCTGCGTGCGGGCGCGATCACGCGCGCGGAGATCGAGGCTGTGACCGGCCCGCTCGCGCAGGCTCGTGGGACGATTTCGGCGCCCGGCATGCTGGCAAGTCATTATGCGCCGCGCGCACGCCTGCGGCTTGACGCCGAAGCGCCCCGCTCGGGAGAAGCCTATTTGGCGTTTGCCGCGGCCGCGCCATCGAACGGGCTTACGCTCTCGGCCTCCGGCGACATGGTGGAGGCGGCGGCAAACCTCTATGCGCATTTACGCGCGCTTGACGCCACCGGCGTTGCGGTCATCGCGGTTGCGCCGATTCCTGCCCATGGATTGGGCGAAGCCATTCGCGACCGGCTCGCCCGCGCCGCCGCGCCGCGCTAATTTCACTTTCATGACCGAACTTTACGAACGCCTCGCGGCGCGCCTTGGGCCGAAAGGCTACGCCACCGACGCCGCCGATCTCGCCCCCTATTTGACCGAATGGCGCGGCGCGTATGTCGGCCAAACCCCGTTCCTGGCGATGCCGGCGAGCACAGACGAGGCGGCTGCGATCGTGCGTCTTTGCGCCCAAGCCGGCGCACCGATCACGCCGCAAGGCGGCAATACAGGTCTCGTCGGCGGACAGATCCCAGAAGGCGAAGTGCTGGTGTCGATGAAGCGGATGAACCGCATTCGTTCTATCGATGCGGCCAACAACTCCCTGATCGCCGAGGCCGGGGTCGTGCTGGCGAACGTGCAGCAGGCCGCGGCCGATTGCGACCGGCTCTTCCCCTTGAGCCTCGCAAGCGAGGGCTCGGCCACGATTGGGGGACTGGTCTCGACCAATGCGGGCGGCGTGCATGTGCTGCGCTACGGCATGATGCGCGACCTCGTGCTCGGGCTCGAAGTGGTGCTCGCCGATGGTCGCGTGCTGGGCGGCCTCAAGGCGCTGCGGAAGGACAACACCGGCTACGACCTCAAGCAGCTTTTCATTGGCGCGGAGGGAACGTTGGGGTTGGTGACGGCGGCCAGCCTCAAGCTCTTCCCCCGGCCGCGCGCGCGTCTGGTGGCGCTGGCCGCGGTGGCGGATGCGGGTCATGCGCTTGACCTCCTGCATCGGCTCAAAGCCGCCACCGGCGCGGTGGCGGCGTTCGAGATCATGAACCGGCTCTCGGTCGATCTTGTGGTGAAGAACCTCGCCGAGCGCCGCGATCCGATGCCGGGCGCGGCGATGATGGCCCTGATCGAGTTCGAAGCGGCAAGCGAAATCGGCTTCCGCGACGCCATCGAAAACGCCTTCGCCGGGGCTGTGGAGGCAGACGTCTGCGGCGAGGTGCTGATTGCTGAAAATGCAAGCCAGGCAAGGGCTTTTTGGCGAATCCGCGAGGACATTTCGGCCGGTCATCGCCCTGAGGGCGCGCAAGTCAATCACGACGTCAGCGTGCCCGTCTCGCAGACGCCGGCCTTCCTCGATATCGCCAATGCGGCGGTGGAGCGCGCCTGCCCGGGGGCGCGCATCGTCGCGTTCGGCCACATGGGCGACGGCAACTTCCACTACACGGTGATGCAAGGCGAAGGCGCCGATGGCGAAGGCTTCCCCGCCGCGGCGCTAACCCAAACGGTCTATAAGGTCGCCGCCCAATTACAGGGATCGATCTCGGCCGAACACGGCATCGGCGTCGCGCGCAAGGACGATCTCCTCCGCTACAAGGATGGCGAGTCGATCGCGTTGATGCGTGCGGTGAAGCGCGCGCTCGACCCCAACAACGTGATGAACCCGCGCGTTCTCATCTGATTGTCGATGGAGCGAATCGTTTCGCATCGCTTGCAATGCGCGCGCACTTCGCTCAGTGTGCGCGTGTTGCAAATTCATCGCGCGAAATGTTTTCGAGTGCGTTTGTGCTTGCACATGTCAGTATGAAGACGTACTGCGGCTCACTGCCGTGACTATAGAGGAGCCAGGGCATGGCTAAGAAAGCAAAGAAAGTCGCCAAGAAAGCCAAAAAGGGCGGGCGCAAGAAGGCAGCCAAAAAGGCGCCGCGTAAGATGGCCAAGAAGGCGAAGCGCCGGTAGTCGGCCATCGAGCGCTCCACCAAGAGCGCTCTAACTAATCAGGGCGAAAGCCCATCAGGGTGCGCGGCGCGACAGTGCCGCGCACTTTTGTTTTTGGCGTTGAGCGCGGCGTGCGCGAGGACTAGCCCTGGGACGCATGTGGACAGCCTTCCTCACCATCTTCGCTTCCGTCTTCCTCGCTGAATTGGGCGACAAGACGCAGCTCGCCACCGCCCTCTTCGCCGGCGAGGGGGATCGGCCGAAGTGGCTGGTTTTTCTTGCTTCTTCCGCCGCGCTGGTGACCTCGACGGCGCTTGCGACACTGGCGGGATCGCTCCTGCACGGGCTCTTCTACGGCCCGTGGCTGAAGCTTGCGGCGGGCGCGGGCTTCATCCTCATCGGCGCCTTCATCGTCTGGGAAGCCTTGCGTCCGGCATGAACGATCCCGCGCCTTCACGCTTCCCGATCGCGGCCGCAGGCGTCGTCTGCTTGCGCGGCGATGATGTGCTCTTGGTTCGGCGCGGCGCGCCGCCGCTGCAAGGCCAATGGTCGCTGCCGGGCGGACGCATCGAATGGGGCGAACGCGCCGCCGACGCCGCACTGCGCGAACTCAAGGAAGAGACCGGCTGCGATGCGCGGCTCATTGGCCTCATCGATGTGGTCGATGGGCTGATGTCGTCTCGGGCGGCGCCGGAGCTTGCGAGCCCATGGGCGCATTATGTTCTCATCGATTATGCGGCGTTGTGGACCTCCGGCGAACCGAAGGCGGGCGACGACGCCTGCGACGCCGGCTTCTTTGCAACTGCGGAAATCGCCGGTCTTGGCCTTTGGGGCGAGACGCTCCGGATCATCGACGCCGCGCGCGCGATGGCGAAGGCGGCTTGAAACAGCCGCGATCGGGAACATTCCTGGTCGTCGCGCGCTCCTTAAACCAAGGATTCGCCGTTGGCGCTTCTGGCGGGGCGCGCCACATCGATCTGATCTAAGCTTTCAAACACCCCAGGAGACAGAATGGTCATGGCCAAGGACAAAAGCCGGGCTGAAGAAATCGCCGATGACGTGCGCGACCGCGCCGAGGAAGCGTTCGAGCGCGCGCAGGCCGCCGTCGAGGACGGGCTGGATGAAGCGCATCGTTATCTGAAACGCCAATGGCGCGAACGGCCGGTGGCGGTGGCTGCGACCGCGCTCGGCGCGGGGGTCATTATCGGCCTCCTCATCGGCAGCCGCCGCTAATGTTCGACCGGGCGGTTTCACGGATTGTCGCCATCGCGGCGGCGAGCGGCGCGGCGGTGATGGCCGTGTTTGCGGCGGGCTTCTCTTTATATGCGCTGATCGAGCCGCGGGTCGGGGCGGCCGGCGCCTCCGCCATCGTGGCGTTGGTCGCCGCCTTGATCGTGGCGCTGATCGCCCTTTTCGCCACTTTCCGGGCCCGCAAGCGCGAGCGCGAAGCGCAAGCGGCCGGGAGCGACTTGGCCCACGCTTTGCCGGTAGAATTGCTGGGCGATGCGGTGCGCGATCGCCCGCTTGTGACTTTGGCGGTGACGCTGGTCGCCGGCGCCATCGCCGCCCGCAATCCGGGCCTGGTGCGCGATCTTGTCGGACTTGCCGCGCGGTTCACCCGCGAGCGCCGCTAACCTTCCCTTAACCGGGCCCATGGCCGGCTTTACACGCCGCGCCCATGGCGCAAAGTTCGGCGCCTCCGGGCGGGAGTGTTGCGATGAGATTTGTCTATGCCGCGCTGGCGGCGAGCATGCTGTTGGCTGGCGCCGCTGAGGCGCGCACGTGGGATATCCGGCCTGGGCCGGGCGCTGAGCAGCAGCTGGAGGCCGCCATGATCGGCGCCCACCCCGGCGACACTATTTCGATTGGCCGCGGCCGCTACGATCTGACCCAAGGGCTTTCGCTCGATGTCGACCGCGTCACCGTGCGCGGCGCGGGCCAAGACCGCACGGTGCTTTCATTCTTGGGGCAGCGGCGCGGCGCGGAAGGCCTGCTGGTGACCTCCAACGGGGTCACGCTGCGCGACTTCGCCGTCGAGGACGCCAAGGGCGATGCGATCAAGGCGCGGGACTGCGAGGGCGTCACCTTCCACGCCATGCGGGTGGAATGGACGCGCGGACCTGACAGCCACAACGGCGCCTACGGCCTCTATCCGGTGAATTGCTCGGACGTGCTGGTCGAGCAATCGATCGTGCGGGGCGCCTCGGACGCCGGCATTTATGTCGGCCAGTCCCGCAACATTATCGTTCGCGACAATATCGCCGAGAACAATGTGGCTGGCATCGAAATCGAGAATTGCTTCAATGCCGATGTCTTCAACAACACGGCGCGGCGCAATACCGGGGGCGTCTTGGTGTTCGACTTGCCGGACCTGCCCCAGCATGGCGGCCACGCCGTCAGGGTGTTTCACAATCGGATCGAGGGCAACAACACGCCGAACTTCGCCGCCCCCGGCGCCATTGTCGGCGGCGTGCCGGCGGGCACCGGGCTGATCGTCATGGCCAACCGCGACGTGGTCGTGTTCGACAATGATATCGGCGACAACGGCACCGCCAATATCATCGTGACATCCTATTGGACCACGTTCGAGGATCCCATCTACAACCCGCTGCCGCGCAATGTCATGATCCGCAACAATCGCTTCGGAAATACCGGCTTTGCGCCCTCTGGCGACATCGCCGCGCTGGCGCGCAGCGGCCTGGCGCTGCCCGACGTGCTTTGGGATGGCGTCACCGCCTATGCCGCGGGCGGGGTGCCGCATGTGGAGAACGTGCGGATCGTCATGCGCGACAATCGCTCCTCGCGCGGCGGCATCGGCACGTTCTTGTCGATGGGCCTGCCGGCCTCGGGAACGCCGCTCACCGAAGGCGCCCCCAGCACCGCGTTTCCGCCGCTGCAGACATTCGACGAGCCGGCCCCCGTGCGTTTGCGTCACTGATGCGCAGCCTCGGCGCGTTGTTGGCGGCGGCGGTCGCTCTTGCCGGGAGCGCGGCGGCGCTTGCGCCGCCGGGCGTCGATGCGCGCGCGATCGCCGCCGCTGATCCCCCGCACTTGCTTTCGGCCTACCATTTCTTCCAGGACGCCGGCGCGCGGCGGCCGAATGCGGGCGTGACCCCTTACGATCTCAACACGCCGCTCTATTCCGACGGCGCGCTCAAATTCCGCTACCTCTATCTGCCGCCGCAGCGCCAAGCCGCCTATCGCGACGATGGCGTCTTCGAGCTGCCGGTCGGGGCGGTGCTGATCAAGACCTTCGCCTTCGCCGCCGACATGCGCCGCCCGACGGAAAACCTGCGCTTCCTGGAGACGCGGCTCTTGATCCGCCGTCCCAATGGCTGGGTCGCCTACCCCTACGTCTGGAACCAAGCGCAGACCCAAGCCGAGCTGTCGCCGATCGGGGCGAGCATCCCGATCGCATTCACCGATGCAGACGCAAGCCCGGCGGCCTTCGATTGGGCCGTCCCAAACGTCAATCAGTGCAAAGGCTGCCATGATCGCGCCGGCGCGATCGCGCCGATCGGGCCGACCGCAAGCAATCTCAATCGCCGGTTCGATTATGGGAACGGCGCCGAGAACCAACTCGCCCACTGGCTGGCGGCGGGCATGCTCGATCGCGCGCCGGCGGACGCGCCGCGCTTGGCCGACGCTTACGATCCCGCAAGCGGGACGCTGGCGGACCGGGCGCGCGCCTATCTGCAAGTGAATTGCGCCCATTGTCACAATCCCGAAGGGGCGGCGCATACGTCGGGTCTCGACTTGCGTTATAACGACACGACGCCTGTGCAATGGGGCGTGCGCAAGCGGCCGGTGGCGGCCGGACGCGGCGCCTCGACGTTCGCGTTCGACATCGCCCCCGGCCATCCCGAGCAATCGATCCTCATCTATCGCATGACCTCGACCGATCCCGGCGAAATGATGCCGGAGCTGGGCCGCCAGCGCGTCGATGCGCGCGCAATTGCGCTGATGCGCGACTGGGTCGCGCAGATGAACGGCGACGGGACTGCGTCGCGCTAGAAGCCGAACTGAATGAGCCCAGCGCCCACTGCGGCGCGATAAATCAAGAAGCCCAACACCACGCTCGCGGCCACGAAGATGCTGAAGCGGACGAGGATGATGTTCACCGTGGCCTGGACCAGCGAATGGATGAGCCGCAGGGCGACATAGACCCAGGCCAAGAGGACGGTGTTCTGGTCGGTGATCCCGAGGAGCTGCAGCGCAAAGCAGGTGGCGTAGAAGATCGTCGGCTGCTCCATCAAATGGTTGTAGTTGTCGGCCACGTTGCGCGCCCATGCGGGCAACTTTGATGGGGCGGCGGGGTCGTTGCTGATCTGCCCCGGCTTGATGCCGGCGCGCTGCATCGCCGGAATGCGCGTGGCGTAAAGCCAGATCAGCATGATGAGCGACCACGCCGCGAGCGCGACGATCGGCGCGAGTAGACCGTGTGCAAACATTGGAACTCCCCCGCAGGCCAGGTTATCTTCGCCGCCCGCGCACGCCAAGACCCCTTAGTCCTCCGGAGTCCTCCGGCAACGGGAGTCGCTTGGCCTGAAGCCGGCGATCTCTTTAGCCTTGGCGGGCGAGCGAGGAGGTGGGGATCGGCTTTGCGCTGATGGACTGGATCGTGGACTGGATCGAAGAGAATTCGCACAAGCTGGCGAACGCCTGAACGACGCTGGCCCGACTTAAGCGCCCCCAACACGCGCGCCCGCCACGCGCGCGCCACTAGGGCGCCAGCCATGCGCCTCCCTCCGCCTCACCATGCGCGCCTCACCATGCGCGCGCCCTACATGCGTTCCGGCACGGCGATGCCCAGCAGGTCGAGCGTCAGCTCCAGCTGCTTTAACGCAGCTTTCGCCAGCGACAGGCGCGAGGCTCGGACCTCGCCTTCCGACTGCAGAATTGGGCAATGCGAATAGAAGCCGGAAAAGGCCTGCGCCAGCCCATAAGCGTGCTCGGCCAGGAAGTGCGGCGCCTTCTTCTCGTAAGCGGCGCGCAAGTTCGCCTCGAAGCCGTCGAGCGCCAGCGTCAGGGCGCGCTCGGCGTCGTGGGCGACGATGATCTTCCCGGCGCTCACGCCCTCGGCGTCGGCGCGGCGCACAATGCTTTTGATGCGCACGGCCTGATAGAGGAGATAGGGGCCGGTCTTGCCTTCGAAACTCATGAAGCGATCGAGGTCGAAGACGTAGGAGGTGCCGCGAAAGTTGGTGAGGTCGGCGAACTTGATCGCCGCGATCGCCACTTTGTGGGCGATGTCTTCGAATTCCGCGCTTGCGAAATTGACGCCGATATCGGCTTCGCGCAGACGCGCGCGCGCCTTCTCTTCGGCCTGCCCGATCAAGTCCCCCAGCTTCAACACGCCCCCGGCGCGGGTCTTGAACGGCTTGCCGTCGGGCCCGTTCATGGTGCCGAAGCCGACATGCTCCAACGCCTCGCGCCCGGCGTAGCCGGCCTTCGCAGCGGCGCGATAGACCTGCTCGAAATGATCGGCTTGGCGCTGGTCGACAACGTAAAGCATTAAGTCGGGGTGCTGATCGCGCATGCGCATGACGATGGTGGCGAGATCGGTGGTGCCATACATGGCCGAGCCTTCGGACGACACCACCAGCAGCGGATCGGGGCTTTCGACTTCGATCACCGCGCCATCGTCGAGCTTCTTCTTCTTCGTCTCGCCGGGGTTTGCAACGCGCAGGATGCGCGCGCCCTGGTCCTCCTCGAGCAATCCCTTGGCGTCGAGATCCTTGACCATGTCCGGGATCAGCGGATCGGCGTCGCTTTCGCCCAGCCAAAGATCGAAATCGACGCCCAAGGCATGGAAATCGCGCTTCTGCGCCGCCATCGAGACGTCGTGCATGGCTTTCCAAATGGTGCGGTGCGGTTCAGCGCCGTCCTGCAGCGCTGCGGTGGCCTTGCGCGCGCGGTTGAGGAATTCGGTGTCGGTTTTGATGCGCTGGGCGGCGGCGGGATAGATGGTTTCGAGCTGATCGAGCGTCAATGTCGTCAACCGCGCGCTGACCTTGTCCTTGTCGGCGAAGCCGCCGAGTTCCTCTTCGAGCGCGGTGATGACAAGGCCCATCTGAAAGCCCCAGTCGCCGAAATGCGCATCGCCCCACACCTGGTCGCCGCAGAAACGATAGATGCGCTTGACGCTTTCGCCGATGATCGAGGCGCGCAAATGGCCGACATGCATGCCCTTGGCGACGTTGGGACCGCCATAATCGATGACGACGCGGCGCTTCAAGTCGACCTGGAAAGCGCCGGCGCGAGGGTCGTCGGCGATCGTTTGCGCGCGTCTGGTGAGCGCCGCGAAAGTGATGGTGAAATTGAGAAAGCCCGGGCCGGCTATTGTCGGTTTGTCGGCGAGGTCGGTCGCGGTCCAGGCCGCCGCCGCCGCAAGGGCGATGTCGGGCGGCTTCTTGCCGGCCGACTTCGCCGCCGCGAGCGCGCCATTGCATTGAAATTCGCCTAGGTCGGGGCGGTCCGAGCGACGCACTTCGGCATGGCGCGCTGCAAGCCCGCAGGCGGTGAAGACCGCAGCGTTGGCTTCGGTCAGGGCGGTGGCGAGATCCTTCATCGCCCGCCGGACTTGGCCGCGCCTGCGGGCCTCGTCAAGCGGGAGCCTGGCCTCAGTTCGGGTGCGCGGGCGCCGGCGACGGCGCTTGCGGCGAATGCGAGGCCGCGTCGATGCGGAAACGGCGTCCGTCGCGATTGAACTGCAACTGGTCCGGCGTCAGTTCAAAGCCGACCAGGATTTCGAAATTCTCACCCGAGATATCGGCGTTGGCGCGCGGGATGACGATGCGACTGATGTGTTCGGTGTGCGAGACCACGTCCTGGCCATGCGGGAAGCGCACGTCGACATCGAAATATTGCTTGGCGATGGGGGCGCGGCCGCGCCGCGTCACCGCGACCCAATAACGATAGGTCTTGCGCTCGGCGCCGGCCGCGGCCGGGCCGCGCCCGAATTGCATGGTGATATCCATGTTCATGGTGATCGGATCGGCGTCGACATAGCGGCAAAGCCCCTGCACGCCGTCCATCTCGCCGGTGAAGGCGATGTTGGCGTAACGCTGGGCGTTGGGTTGAGCGAACTGCACCAGCCGCGAATTGTCGTACAACACCCCCATCAGCGGGCAGGGGCCGACATTGGGGCGCTGGTCGATGCCAAGCATGCGATCGAAAGCGTTGGGCGGACGGTGCTGGGCGTCTTGATCGGGCAGCACGCCGCCTGGAAGCTCCACGGTGCGGCCTCGGCCGGTGGTGCAAGCCGAGAGCGCGACCGCGCCAACAAGCATAGCGACGACAGGAAGCTTCATTCGAACCTCTCGCGCCTTGGGCCTGCGGCATTGGCCGCTTTATGTCTCACCCCGCCCCGAGGCAATCGGCGTCGGGCCGTGATAGCTTCCCCTCAAGCGGCCCGCAACAAGCCCCGGCGCCCGCGCGAAGAGTTCGCCTGAGACCCGATGCCAGCGCCAGAAAAACGCCCCATTTCAATCCTGTTGGCTTCGCCGCGGGGTTTCTGCGCCGGCGTCGACCGGGCCATCCAGATCGTCGAGGGCGCCATCGAGAAGTGGGGCGAGCCGGTCTTTGTGCGACACGAGATCGTCCATAACCGCCACGTGGTGGAGCGCCTGGAAGCGCTGGGCGCGGTGTTCGTCGAGGAATTGGACGACTGCCCCGACGACCGCCCGGTGATCTTCTCCGCCCACGGCGTGCCGAAATCGGTGCCGGCGGCGGCGCGCCGCCGACAGATGATCTTCGTCGACGCCACCTGCCCGCTTGTCTCCAAGGTGCACGTCGAAGCCGAGCGCCATTTCAGCGCCGGGCGCGAGATCGTGCTGATCGGACACGCCGACCACCCCGAAGTGATCGGCACCATGGGGCAATTGCCGCCAGGCGCCATCACCCTGATCGAGACCGTCGCCGACGCCGGCGCCTTCACCCCGCGCGATCCCGCCAAGCTCGCCTTCGTGACGCAAACGACGCTTTCCGTCGACGACACCGCAGAAATCGTCGCAGCGCTGCAGCGGCGCTTTCCAGCGATAGCCGCGCCGCACAAGGAAGACATCTGCTACGCCACCACCAACCGCCAGGACGCGGTGAAGGCGATGGGCGCGCGCGCCGATCTCGTGCTGGTGATCGGCTCGCCGAAATCATCCAATTCGGTGCGCCTGGTGGAGGTGGCCAGGCGAGCCGGCGCCAAGGATGCGCGCCTGGTCGGCGCCGCCGAGGAGGTGGACTGGACCTGGTTTGAGGGCGTGCGCGCCGTCGGCGTGACCGCCGGCGCAAGCGCCCCGGAAGACCTGGTGGAGGATCTCGTCGCCGCCATTGGCGCACGCTTTGAAGCGACGCTGGAAGAGGTGCGGGTGACTGAGGAAGACGTGGAGTTCAAACTGCCGCGCGTGCTCTGCGAGTGAGGCTGATGCGAAGCCCAGGCGACGGCGCAAACCTGCGCATTCGGTTGTGGACGCCCACTCTCGTGGGCCCCATCCGCCGGAGCGGGCGCGGCCGCCAAGCGACGCCGGGTTGACCCTTGCCGGCCTCGCCTCTCCCCGACCTCCTTTACGCAACCATCCAAAAGCAGCGCGCGCGAAATCCGGAGCGGCCGGCGCTGATCGGCGTGTCCGGCGCGCAAGGGTCGGGAAAGACGAGCCTCTGTCAGCTGCTGGAAGCGGCCAACCGGCCGCGCTTTGTCCAATTCTCCATCGACGACGTTTACTTCGACCACGCCAAGCGCGCTGAGTTGGCCGCGCGCACGCACCCCTTGTTCGTCACGCGCGGGCCGCCGGGCACCCATGACATTGCGCTGGCGCGGGCCACGATAGATGCGCTTGGGGCCGCTCGCGCCCGACACCGAGACGCCATTGCCGCGCTTCGACAAGATCAAGGACGTGATGAGGCCGAAGCGCGAGTGGCCAATTGCGCGCGGACGACCCGAGGCGATCCTGGTTGACGCTTGGTGCCTTGGCGCGCTGCCGCCGCCGCCCGGCCCTCCGCTTAACGCGGTCGAGGCAGAGGACGTCGACGGGGTGTGGCGCGCCAAGCAAGGGGAATTTCTCACCACCACCTACGCCGATTGGTTCGATAGTTTCGACGCCATCATTTATTTGCGGGCGCCGAATTGGGACATCGTTCGCCGCTGGCGCGGCCAGCAGGAGGCGGCGTTGCGCGGGCGAGCGCTGAGCCCGGAGGAGGAAAGTTGGATCGACCGCTTCATTCTCCATTACGAGCGCATCACCCGCAGCATGATGGATGGAGGCCTCAGAGCCGATCACATCGTGCGCATCGATGAACAGCGGCGCGTGGTTTCGATCGCGAATCCCGCTAGCAGTGCGCCATGACCAAGGCCGTCGACATCTGGACCGATGGCGCGTGCAGCGGCAATCCGGGGCCTGGCGGCTGGGGCGCGGTCTTGCGCTATGGCGACACCGAAAAAGAGCTCTCGGGCGGCGAAGCGGCGACCACCAATAATCGCATGGAGCTGATGGCGGCGATCGTTGCGCTGGAGACGCTGAAGCGGCCCTCGCGCGTGAAGCTGCATACCGACAGCAAATACGTGATGGACGGCGTCACCAAGTGGATTTACGGCTGGAAGCAGAACGGCTGGAAAACCGCCGACAAGAAGCCGGTGAAGAACGACGATTTGTGGAAGCGGCTCGACGCCGCGCGCGAGCGCCACGATGTCGAGTGGAAATGGGTCAAGGGCCACGCCGACGACGTCATGAACAACCGCGCCGACGAACTGGCGCGCAGCGCCATCGCCAGCGGGCTTTAAAGCTAGCCGTTCTTGATCCCGAACCAACGGGCGCGGTGAATATCCTCCAGATTGTCGGCGTAGCCGGTGAGGTCGGGATGGACGAGATTGGTCGAATTGATGAACACGCTCATGCAGAAGGGCGCGTCATTGAGCGCAATCTGTTCGGCTTGCGTCATCAATTGCGCGCGAATGCCGGCATTGGGTTCGAAGTCGGAGGCGAGCACCAGACGATCGTATTCCGGGTTGGAGTAACCGGGATTGTTTTGTTGGCCTGAACGCGTCTCAAGCAGGTAGAGGAAGTTTCGCGCATCGTTGAAATCGGCGACCCAGGCCGAATCGCCGACCTGGAAATTGCGCGCCTGCAGATTGGCGTAATGCACCTGCGCTTCGAACGGATGCAGATCCACAATCACCCAGGGCGCGATCGCGCGCCAATTGGCCTGCGCCACCACCGCCACGCGCGGATTGTCGCTGGTGGCGCGGTGGGCGACTTCGAAGCGCAAGGGATTATTGGGCCCAAAGCCGGCAGCGCTCAGCAAGGCATGCGCCTCGGTGCGCCGATCGGCCATCGACAAATTGGCCCAGACATAGCGCGCCGTGCCCGGATAGTCGGCGATGCCCGGCGGCACGATCGAATAAGCCGGCCGTTCGCCGGTGCCATAGATTTGCGCGGCGACGAAATCCCGATCGTAAGCCATGGAAAGCGCTTGGCAGACGCGCTTGTCGTTGAACGGCGGGCGGGTGACGTTGAACGCGAAATAATTGCACACAAGGAAGGGCGCCACGCGCGGATAGCCCGGCAGCGCCCGCCGCAGCTCGCGAAACTGGTTTGATGCAAAACGCGTCGCCCACCCCGCCTCGCCGCTCATCACCTTGCGGGCGGAGGCGTTCACATCGCTGCTTGGATAGAAATAGAGGTTTTGAAAGACGACATTGGGCGCATCGAAGAAATGCGGGTTGCGCTCGAGGTGGACGATATAATTCGACCACCAGCGCCTCAATGTGAAGGCGCCGTTGACGGCGATGTGCTCGGGCTTGATCCAATCATTGCCGTAGCGGCGCACCAAATGCTTCGGCACCGGAAACGAGGTGTAATGCTTCAGCAGTTGCGGCAGGTACGGCGCTGGATGTTCGAGCCGGATCTCCAGCGTCAGATCGTCGAGCGCCAACACGCCGACCTGGTTTGGGTGCATGCGCCCATTATTGACCGCCTCGGCGTTCTTGATCGCATAAAGGAAGGAGGCGTAGACGGCGAGGTTGGCGGGATCGAGGATGCGCCGGAATGCGAACTCGAAATCGTGCGCATTGCACGGATTGCCGTCCGACCATTGCGCCGGGCGCAGGAAAAACGTCCAGGTCAGGCCGTCCTCGCTGGTTTCCCAGCGTTGAGCCATGCCCGGGATCGGATGCGAGTGTTGGTCCTCGGTGAGCAGACCCACGAACATGTTGCCGATAATGTTGTTTTCCCAGGAGCTGTTGCACTTGTGGGGATCAAGCGAAATCGGCTCGCCCTGATTGCAGATGTCGAGCGATCGGGCCGCCTTGTCCAAGCCGATAATGTGGGAATTCGCGCATCCCGCGAGCGTCGGCGCGATGGCCAACCCCGCCCCCGCCGCGAGCAGCGTCCGGCGATCCGTCCATTTGGCGCTCATAAGGCTCAAAGCTCCTGCGGCATCGGGCTGACAAAGTCGTAATGACCAGTCTAGGATGATCCGGGGACGGGTGGGAGATACCGAAATGCGCCTTGTTTTCGCAGGTCTCTTGATCGCTGCTTTGGCTTTGCCGGCGGCGGCGCAAACATCGGCGCCGCAACGATCGCCGGACAATCCCGCCGTGCTCGATGAGGTCTATAATTGCGCGCAGGTCGGCGACGAGCACCAGCGGCTTGAGTGCTACGATCACGCGGTGGGACGCCTGCAGGAGGCGCAAAGACGCGGTGATGTGGTGGCGGTGGACCGCCAGCAAGCCGAGCGGGTGAACCGCGAGGCGTTCGGTTTCTCGCTGCCGAGCCTCGGCAATCTCTTCGCCGGCTTGGGCAGCCACTCACGCATACAAGCCGAAGACATCGCCGAGATCGCCGCTCACATCACCCGCGTCGCTCAAGACCGCAGCGGCCACGCCACCTTCACCCTCGATAACGGTCAGCAATGGGAGCAGATCGACGACGAGAACCCGCATAACGCCCGCAATGGCGGCGAGGTGCGCATCCGGCGCGCCATGATGGGAAGCTTCCTGATGCACGTGCAAGCGGGCGGTCCAGCCATCCGCGTGCGCCGCGTCGCCTAAACCCTCACCGATCCTTCGGGTCGAGCGCGTCGCGCAGGCCGTCGCCCAGGAAATTGAGCGCAAGCAGCGTGATCAGCATCACCAGCGCCGGCGTGACCAGCATCCATGGCGCGTTGATCATCTGGCCCGAGCCGTCTGAAATAAGCCGCCCCGAGGATGTCAGCGGCTCCTGCACGCCAAGACCAATGAAGGAGAGGAAGCTCTCCGAGAGAATAATCACCGGCACGTTGAGCGTCGCAAACACCACCACCGGCCCCAGCACGTTCGGCACGATGTGACGGAAGACGATCTCCATCGGCCTCGCCCCCGCCGCGCGCGCCGCCTCGACGAATTCCTTGTTGCGCAAGCGCGATGGTCTGCCCCCGCACGATGCGCGCCATGGTCAGCCATTCGACCGCGCCGATGGCCATGAAGATGAGCATCAGCTTGACGAACGGATCGGGTGTGTCGATCACCGTCATCAGCACGATGACGAAGAAAATGAATGGGATCGAATAAAGCACATCGACGATGCGCATCATGACTTCGTCGACGACGCCGCCGAAGAAGCCGGCGACGGCGCCATAGGTCACGCCGATGGTGAGCGCCACCACCGTGGCGGCGACGCCGACCAGAAGCGAGATGCGCAGGCCGAACATGGTGCGGGCGACGAGATCGCGGCCCTCCGTATCGGTGCCGAGCAGATGCAGATGCGCCAAGGTCGGGCCGATAGCGACGCGATCGCGGTAGATGGCGTCGATCGGGTGCACCCACAGCATCGGCCCGAAAATCGCGATCAGGACCAGGATCGCCACCACATAGAGGCTGACCACTGCGCTCGGGATTGCGCATCAAGCCGCCGGCGCGCATCCTCCCAAAGCGAGCGGCCGCGCACGGCCCGCGGGGGTTCGACATCGTCGAGAAGAAGATCGCTCATGTCGTGCGCGTCCTGGGATCGAGTACGCGATAGAGGAGATCGGCGGCCAGATTGGCGAGAATGATCAGCACCGAATAAACCAGCACCACGCCCATCACCAAAGTGTAGTCGCGCTGACCGGCGGCCAGCACCAATTGCTTGCCGATGCCCGGCAGCTGATAGACGGTCTCGATCACGAACGAACCGGCCATCACGCCGGCGAGCGCGGGCCCCGCATAGGAGACGATCGGCAAAAGCGCGATCGGCAGCGCATGGCGCAACAGCACCAGTGCGTTCGGGCAAGCCCTTGGCGCGCGCGGTGCGGATGGCGTTGGAGCGCAGCGCCTCGATCATGCTGGCGCGCATCAGCCGCGAAATCACCGCGATCATCGGCAGCGAGAGCGTCAGCACCGGCAGGATCAGATAGACAAGGCCGAACTCGTCACGGTAGAGGCCGGTGGTCGGCAGGATGTGCAGATCGACGCCAAACAACATTTGCGCGAGCGGCCCCACCACCAATGGCGGCAGACACACGCCCGACCACCGCAATCGCCATGACGAGATGATCCTGAGACTTGTTCTGCCGCAGCGCCGCCATGGTCCCGAGACCGCCGCCGACCAACAGCGCCAGGATCAGCGACGACAGGCCCAAGTACGGCGCTGGTCGGCGCGCCTTCGGCGATAATGTCGAGGACGGTCTTGTCCTGATAGATCATCGAGGGCCAAGGTCGCCGCGCAACAGGCCGCCCGACATAATCGATCAGCTGCTCGATCACCGGCCTGTTCAGACCGAAATGCGCCTCCAAGCCGCTGCTCGATGGCCGGCGGCACCTGGCGCTCGCGCGCGAACGGGCCGCCGGGCGCCGCGTGCATCAGAAAAAACGAAGCGGCGATAATCGCGAGAATTGTCGGGATCGACAGAAGGAGGCGCCGGACGGTTAGCGTAAGCATTCGGACGCCCTGACTTCGCCTGCGCGCAAGCGCCGCGCAAACCTTGCTTCCCAGCAAAGCCGTGTCAACGTGGCGTCCGCATGGCCGAGTTTCGACGCCTCTCCCCGGATTTCGCGGTCGCGACCCAACTCACGCTTGCGGACATCGCAGCGCGCCGCGGAGGAGGGTTTCAAGACCATCATCAAGAACCGGCCAGAAAACGAAGAGCCGGGTCAGCCAAGCGAGGCCGCACTCGTTGCGGCAGCCCAATCAGCTGGCTCGACTTATCGGGCGCTGCCCTTCCAGCGGTCCGCCGCCGCCGGCGGTTGTGGCCGAAACGGTGCTGGTGATGGAGCAAGCGAGCGGGCCGATCCTCGCCTTTTGCCGCAGCGGCGCACGTTCAACGGCGGCCTGGGGCATGGCGCAAGCGCTTTCGGGCGCTGCGACTCCGGATGAAATCATCGATGCGGCGGCGAAGGCAGGTTACGATTTGAGCCGGTATGCGCGATGCGCTGGAGTGCCTGGCGCCGAAGCGCTAGCGGGCCAAGGCAAGCGCGGTCAGAACCAAGCCGCACTTGATGAAGATGATGAACGAGAGGGCGAGCAACACAGTGCGCACGCGATCGAAGGTAAACGCAGCGGCGGCGATAGCGGTCTTCATGACCGCCCCTGAAGCAAGCGCTGGGCCGCGGGTGCGTTCATGAGCGTTGACGAACGCGCCTTCCAGACCACCGGGCCCGGTCTGGCTTCGCGATTTCCGCTTCGGATTAACTAGCCTCACCGTGCGCAAGACGGGCGCGCGCGTGCCCTATTCACCATCGGTGATCGCCGAGACGACGGCGTGGTTTCGTTATTTTTTCGCGGCGCGCACGGCCGAGCCGATCGGCGCGCCCTTCACCATCGCCTTCACGCCGGAGCGCGCGCGGCCGTGGTATCTGGTGTGGGCGGTGTCGCGGATCGCCGGCGGACAGTTGTGCAACGACACCTCGACCGCCGACGTGGTGATGCACTTCGAGGACGCCACCATCACATCCAACAAGGCGCCGCTGAAACTGAAGCGCGGCGCGCGCTTGATTAATTTCGCCTGCCCGGATGTATCAAAAACGCGCATTGCAGCGGCGTTCGAGACGGCCTTCGGCTATCCCCTGGCGCTCGATCCGACCCAGCACGCGGGGCTGGCGGTCGAGAAATCCGAGATTAACGGCGCGCACGACGGGCACGTCATCCAGTGCCCCGCCCATCGCCTGCCGGGGCGGGCCTATCAGCGCTTGATCGACAATCGCGGCGCCGATCTGGGCATGGTCGACGATCTGCGCACCTGCACCGTCAACGGCGTCCCGGCATGCGTGTTCATCAAGCGCAGGCCGCTGGCGAAGCGGTTTCAAAACACCAATACGGAAGTGCGCTTGCGGATGCCGGTCGAGGTGTTCTCAGCGGAGGAAATGCAGCGCATCGCCGCCTTCTCGCGCGAGATGGGCTTGGACTGGGGCGCGATCGACGCGCTGCGCCACCGCGCCGACGGCAGGCTCTATATCGTCGACGCCAACAAGACCGACATGGGTCCGCCGATCGCATTGCCGCTCGCCGACAAAATGAAGGCGACGCGCCTGCTTGGCGGAAGCGTTTCGCGCCTACGCATTGAGCGCAGGAGGCCTGATGGCGGCGAAAATCCCGTTCGTTCGCGACATGACGTTCGAATACGGCGAGCCCCAACAGGTAAGCCCGCTTATCCGCCGGGTGGTGGCGAACAATCCGGGGCCGTTCACGTTTCGCGGCACCGGCGTCTACATTGTCGGGCGCGGCGAGGTTGCGGTGATCGATCCCGGGCCGGACGATCCGACCCATATTGCAGCGTTGCAGCGCGCGCTCGCCGGCGAGCGCGTCAGCCACATCTTCGTGACCCATCGCCATCTCGATCATTCGCCCGCGGCGCGGCCGCTCGCGGCGGCGACCGGCGCGAAGATCTATGCGAGCGGCATCGCCGCGAAACTGGTCGGACGACGATTTCGTGGCGGAGGCCGGCGACGATCTCGGCTTCAAACCGGATATCGCGGTCGGCGACGGCGATGTGTTCAGGGCCGCCGGCTGGACGCTTGAGGCCGTGTTCACGCCCGGCCACACCTCAGATCACATGTGCCTGGCGCTGGCGAGGAGAACGCGCTCTTCACCGGCGACCACATCATGGGCTGGTCGACGACAGTGGTCAGTCCGCCCGACGGCGACATGGAGGCTTATCTCGCCAGCCTCGACAAAGTGCAGGCGCGAAATTTTGCCACGCTCTGGCCCACGCACGGCCCGCCGGTGAGGGAGGTGGGCGCCTTCATCGAGGCCTACCGCGCTCATCGCATGGATCGGGAAGCGCAGATCCTCGAACGGCTGCGAGCGGGCCAATCGCGGATCAAAGACATGGTGCCGGTCATCTACGCCGACGTCGATCCGCGCCTTTATCCGGCGGCCGCCCATTCCGTGCTCGCGCATCATGATCCGGCTGGTCGAGATCGGCCGGGTCAAGTGCGAGGGCCAGCCTGGCTTGGCGAGCGCTTACACTTTCAGTTCGTAAGGGAGCGCATGTTGGCGAGAGTGCTGCTGGCCGGCGTATTGGTTTTCGGAGCGCTCGCGCTGCAGGCGCCCGCCGCCCAAACCGCCTCCGCGCAAACCATCGCGCAAACGGCGATGAGCCAAGATGAGCGCGACATCCGCGCGCTGGTCGCGGCTATGGAAGCCGCCTGGAACCGCGGCGATTTTCGCGGCTATATGAGCGCGTTCGAAAACCCCGGAGTGGTGTTTGTCTCAGGCGGGCGCATCCAGGATGGCTGGCAGGGGACGCTTGACCATTACCTCCGCGATTACGGCTCGCCGGAACGGCGCGGCGTTCTTCATTTCTACGACATCAGCATCGAGCAATTGGCGCCGGACGCGGCGATGCTCGTCAGCCATTACCATCTCGAACGCGCCGTCCACCCGCAGGAAGGCGTCAACACACGCCTCATGCGCAAGATCAACGGCCGCTGGCTGATTGCGCTCAATCACGTCTCGTCCTACGACCCCTCAGCCGCCGCTGCGGGCCAATAGCTCGATCAGATCCTGCTTCCAGTTCACAGCCCAAGTGTGGGCGCCGTGGCCATGCGTGTCGGGGGTTTCCGCGATCAGGCGAAAGCGTGCGTTGGCCATGCGCGGAATGGCGCGCTCCGGGATAGTCGAAATTACGCGGATTGATGAAATCGTCGGCGGAATTGATCCACATCATCGGCGCGGTGATGCGCTCGAGATTGGGCCAGGGTTATAATTCCGCGATGAATTGAACTGATAGATCGCATCGTTTGCGTCGATGAGGCTCATGCTGGCCGCGACGCGACGGCGCTCCTCGGAGATCGCCGCGTCGCGGGTTGGGTATTGGGCCTGATAGTTCAAGGGCGCGGCGCCGGCGATGACAAGTACGGAAGCGGCGGTGCGCAAGCCCTGCTGCGGCTGCGCGGCGTAATCGCCGCCGTTCCAAGCCGGATCGTTTTCGATGCCGTCAATCACCATTTGCCGCCACATCCGGTTTAGGCCGGCGATCTCGACCGGCTCGCAGGCGAGCGGCATCAAAGCGGCCGCGTCATCTGGGATAGGTCTCGCCCCAGACGAACGCATGCATGCAGCCCATCGAGGTGCCGAGGATCAGCCGCAAGCGCCGCACGTGCAGGGCTTCCGAGATCAGACGGTGCTGCAGCGCCACCATGTCGTCATAGTCGTACCGCGGGAAATGCATGCGCAGGCCGTCGGACGGTTTCGACGAGCGTCCGTGCCCGATATTGTCGGGCATGATGATCCAATAGCGCTGAATATCGAGCGGCTGGCCGGGCCGAAGAGTTGGTCGGCGAACTGCGGCTGCAGGAATTGACGGCCGGTCCCGCCAGTGCCGTGCAAGAGCATGACGGCGTTATCGATGTCGCCATGGGCGTTGCGATGCGCCGCCCCGAGCGTCGCGTAATGGATGCGGACCTCGCCCAGCGTCTCGCCGCTGGCGAAGCGCACATTGTGAGCGATGAAATCGGCCTCGTTGGTCGGCCAATGCGAAGGCGGCGCAACCGCGGCGACCGCGGCGCTCGCCTGCAAGCTCAGCGCCAGCACAGCAGCAACAAACATGAACTCAAACCCCTTTGCCGCGCGGATGGTATGAAGCGGACGCCCGGGCGTCTAGCGTGGACGCGTGGCGTGCAGGCCAAGCACAATGGCGCCGGCCGCGATCACAGACACGGACGCGAAGACGAGGGCGCCGCGCGCATCGGCGTCGGTGACGAAAAACGACGCAAAGAGCGGTCCCAGACTGCCGCCGATGAGCTGGGCGCCGCCAATCAGCAGAGCCGCGCGGCGCGTGGGATCGGCCTCGATCGTCATCGGCACCAGGAACGGGATCGCAAACAGCCAGGCGAAACCGAGCGCCCCGGTCAGCGCAATGAACGCCAGCGGCGCGCTCAACGCGGCAAAGCCCGCGAAAATGGCGAGATCAGCCAACGCGCACAAGACGAGCGCCCAGAGCCAGCGGATGCGTCCAGCAAGCACCGTCGCCGCAACGCCGCCGGCGACTTGCAAGGCCAGCGACACCGACACGGCCTGGCCGGCGATCGCCGGCGGGTGATGGGCCTGATGCGACAGCTGCTCGATATAGACCCAGACGCCGCTACTGACCGCCAGGAATAAGAACGACGCCGCCAGCGCCGCCCAGCCGCGGCTGCTCGGCAAACCCGCTGTCGCGGCTTCCGGCAAGGGCGCCAGCGCATTCGGCAAGAGGAGCGCCGCCGCGATGCTCGCCGCGCAGAGACCGCCAAGCGCGGCAAAGCCGGCATCGGCGCTGAAACCCGGCGCCATCAGGGCGGTCGCGGCGGCGACCGCGGCGAACTGGCAGAGCGTTTGCGCCGTCACATAGGCGCCCGCCCAGCGTTCGGGCGTCGGCGTGCGCGCGATGAAGGCGATGGTGATCCAGACCAGCACGCCGCTCGGCACGCCGGCGAGCGCGCGCACCAGCATCAAGGCGTCGCCGGAAGCAAACCTCGTCGCCACATCGATGGCGGCGAGCGCGGCGAGCGCGACGATGGCGATGAGCTTGAGCCGCGCGGCTTTTAAGAAGCTGCCGGCGAAGCCCGCCGTCAGCCCCATGGCGAGCAGCTCGGCGGTGGCGACGACGCCGAGTTGGCTGGCCCGCAAACGCCCTTCCTCGGCCAAGGCGCCCAGCAGCAGCGGCTGCAAGCCGGGGATCATCAGCCCGACGACGCCGCAATACATCAAGGCGAAGATCTGCGCGGCGCCGGGACGCGCGCCGATCCAGCTCGACTGTTGGGACGGCTCGCTCACCAGCGTCAGTGCAGGCCGACTTGGCCGGCGATGCTGGAATAGATCGCCTCGGAATCGTAGCCGACGCCGTTCTTGAAGACGATTTCGGGGCGCTCAATGACATTGACATCGGCCATCAGGTCGCCGTTGAGCAGCACCAGGTCGGCGCGCTTGCCGACTTCGACGCTGCCGATGTCGCGCTCGCGGCCTTCGAAGACGGCGCCGTTGAAAGCGGCGAAGCGGATGATTTGCGGAATGGTGAAGCCGGCTTGCGCCAGCAGTTCGATATTGCGCTGATCGCCAAGCCCGGCGATTGTGTGGGCGTCGCCGGTCGGATCGCAACCGACCATGAGCACCCCGCCGGCGGCGACCAGGGCGCGCTCGAACGCCATCTCTTTTTGCAGGCGCATGCGGATGAGCTCGTCGCGGGCGCGCTCGGCCTCGCGGGCGCGGTTGATGTTTTCCCACGCCGCCGGCGCCAACAATGCGCGCAAGCGCGGATTGTGGGTGAGATCCAGATCGGAGCCGCCTTCGACGACGGCGAGCGTCGAGGTGATCGCCACGCGATGGTTGACCAGCACTTGGATCAAATGCCTGAGCTCTGCGCTGTCGGGCGCGACGGTCGGCACGATGTCGCGACCGATGGCGCCTTGCCCGACGCCCGTCGGCGAACGGCACATGCCGTTCTCGCGGCGCGGATCGAGATCGCCGTCGGGAGAGACGAACGGCCCATGCTCCAGATTGTCGATGCCGAAGGCGACGGCCTGCTCGTAGCCGACGGAGCACAAATGGCCGGTGATGCGCATGCCGAGGCGATGGGTTTCGTCGATCGCCGCCGCAAGCTCGTCGGGCGTGATGTTGGCGTACGCCTTCACCGAGGTGAAGCCGCGCGCGCGCCAAAAGCGAATGGTCTCGCGCGCATCGTCGGCGTCGCGCAGCGGATAAAGCTGCGGGAGCGAAGGCGGCGAGCCGTCGAGATAGGGCGTCGAGAGATCGAGGTCGGGACCGATTGCGCGGCCGGCTTCGATCTCGCGTTTGACGCCTAGATCGCCATAAGGGTCCATGCTGCCGGTGGTGCGCGCGGTGGTGACGCCGCTGGCCAGATAGAGAAGCGGCGCGGTGAGGAATTGCTCTTGTCCGACCAGCGCCCCGGGCGCCGGCGCCGGCGCGAACAGGTGTTCATGCATGCCGACCATGCCGGGGATGAGCGTCTTGCCGCCGCCGTCGATCAGGGTCGCGCCGGACGGGATGGCGAGACGGCGGGCGACGCCGGCGATGCGGCCATGAGCGATGAGCACGGTCTGATCCCTGCGCGCGGGCCCGCCGACGCCGTCAATCAAGGTGACGTGGGTGATGGCGATGACATCGGCGTGCACGCGCACGAAATTCGGCGACGGCGTTTGCGCAGCCGCCGGCGCGCCGACGAACGCCCATGTTGAGATCACGATGATCAGGGCCGCGCGGATCAAGGCCGCGCGAATGGCGACTGCAGCGCGAAGAATCATGGCGAGCGTCCCCGAAGCTTTATTCCGCCGCTTGCGCCGTCGGCAATTTGTAGTCCCTGAACATTTCGCGCAGCGCCAGCTTGTTGATCTTGCCGGTGGCGCCCAGCGGAATCTTCTCCACGAACACCACATCGTCTGGCATCCACCATTTGGCGATGCGGCCCTGCAAGGCGGCGAGCATCTGTTCGCGCGTCGGCGAAGCGCCGGGCTTGGGCTCGACGATCAGCAGCGGACGTTCGTCCCATTTCGGGTGATAGACGCCCGATAACGGCCGCAACCGCCACGCCATCGGCGCCGATGGCGATGTTTTCGATTTCGATCGAGGAAATCCATTCGCCGCCGGACTTGATCACGTCCTTGGCGCGGTCGGTGATCTGCATGACGCCCAGTTCGTCGATGGTGGCGACATCGCCGGTGTCGAAGAAGCCGCAGGGCTGCCAGGCACTCGCCCTTCTCGTTCTTGGCGCCGGCGTTCTTGAAATAGGCGCGCGCCACCGCCGGTCCGCGCACCATGAGCCGGCCGAATTCCTTGCCGTTGTGCGGCTTCAGCTTGCCTTCGTCGTCGGTGATTTTCAGCTCGACGCCGAACGGCGCCCGGCCTTGCTTCAGCTTGGCCTTGATGCGGCCTTCGTGATCGAGCTTGGCATGATCGGGATGCAGTTTGCCGAAGGTGCCGATCGGGCTCATCTCGGTCATGCCCCAGGCGTGGATGACCTCGACGCCGTAATCTTCCTCGTAGGCGCGCAACACCGCCTCTGGAATCGCCGAGCCGCCGACCGCAACGCGCTTCAACGTCGAGAGCCTCAGCTTGTTCTCGCGCATGTAATTCAGCAGCATGATCTGCACGGTCGGCACCGCGCAGCTGAAGGTGACCTGCTCGCTTTCCATGAGTTCGTAGATGATGGCGCCGTCGAGCTTGGCGCCCGGCATCACCAGCTTGGCGCCGCACATCGGCGCCACGAACGCGATCGCCCAGGCATTGGCGTGAAACATCGGCGCGATCGGCAAAACCGTGTCGGCGCCGCCGCAGCCGAAGCCGTCGGTCTGGTTGGCCATCATGGCGTGCAGGATGTTGGAGCGGTGCGAGTAGAGCACGCCCTTGGGATCGCCGGTCGTGCCCGACGTGTAGCAAAGGCCGGCGGCGGTGTGCTCGTCGAAACCGCCCCAGGACGCCTCGCGTCGATTGGCCGGCCAGGAATTGCTGCGTAGCCGACGACGCCCGGCAATTTGCTTTGCTTGGGATCGCCGCTCAACAGCACGTATTGCTTCACGCTGGTCAGTTTCGGGGCGATGCCTTCGACGATGCGCAGGAAGGTCGATGTCGAAGAAGAGAACCTTGTCTTCGGCGTGATTGATGATCCAGGCGATCTGCTCGGGGAACAGCCGCGGGTTCACCGTATGCAGCACCGCGCCCATGTTCATGGCGCCGTACCAGACTTCCATGTGCCGGTCGGTGGTCCAGGCGAGCGTCGCCACCCGATCGCCGAGCTCGACGCCGCGCCGCCTTCAACGCATTGGTCGCCCGCTTGGCGTTTTCCCAGATCGTCAGCGTAATTGCTGGACGTGATCGGGCCCGTCAGTGCTGCGGGTCACCACTTCGCGGCGCGGGAAATTGGCCTTGGCGTGATCGATCACCTTGTCGACGGTCAGCGGCCATTCCTGCATCAGCCCTAGCATCGAACTGCCTCCCAAAGCCCTCTCAGCGGGGCTTCACGCCGCGATGGTAGCACCGCGCTTTGAAACGCCAACAGATGGCTTACGGATAGAGACGGCGTTTGGACCAGGCGGCGTTGGCGTCGGCGCGTTCGAACACCAAGCGGTCATGCAATCGGAACGGCCGATCGCGCCAGAATTCAATCGAGAGCGGCGCGAGCCGCCAGCCGCGCCAATAATCCGGCCGCGGCACCTCGCCCAAGCCAAACTTGGCGGCGTATTCGGCGATGCGCTTCTCAAGGCTCAAGCGATCTTCAAGCGGGCGCGACTGCGCGCTCGCCCATGCGCCCAATGCGCGCGCCGCGGTCGCGGCTTTGGAAATAGGCGTCGGCCTCGGCGTCGCTGACCGGCTCGATCAGCCCGCGCACGCGCACCTGGCGTTTCAGGCTCTTCCAATAGAACACCAGCGCCGCGCGCGGATTTTCCGCAAGCTGGCGGCCCTTGGCGCTTTCGGCGTTGGAGTAGAAGACAAAGCCCGCGCGCATCGAGCCCTTCAAGAGCACCATGCGCACGTCGGGCGCGCCTGACGCATCGGCGGTCGATAGCGCCATGGCGTTGGGATCGCTGGCTCCTTGCCCTTGGCGTCCTTGAACCAGCGTTCGAACAGAGCAAACGGCTCATTCTCGGCAAACAGCGCCGCATCGTCCGGCGGCGGCGCGCGCCGGACTCGTATTTGGGCGAGGGCGGAATGAGATCGTCGCCTGACACAGCAACTCCTTTGCGGAAAACCGAAGCTTTGGCGTTTCCCTTGTAGCCTCAGGTCAGGTTTTTGCACGCCAGGATCATAGCGGCGCCGCTTCCGCCCTCTAAGCTTGGGGCCAATCTGAGCTCGGAGATGCAATGACTGCCAGCGACGAGCGCCAGGGCGAGCGCCGGGCCCGTGCAAACCTATGCGCGCGTCGGCGGGCTGCTCTTATTGGTGTCGATTGTCGCCGGCGGCTTCGGCGAGGGTTATGTCCCGGGCCTCCTCATTCATGGCGACGACGCCGGCGGCGACCGTCGCCGCCCTCAAATCCCAGGAGCCGCTTTTTCGGTTGAGCTTCGCGGCCTATCTGGTCGAAGCGGCATGCGACATCACCATCGCCCTCATCTTCTACGTTCTGCTTTCCCCGGTCAGCCGGGGGCTGGCGCTGCTTGCGGCGTTCTTCGGCGTCATCAGCACCGTCACCTACGCCTTATTGCGAGCTCTTCTACTTCGCCCTGCCGCACCTGCTGACCAGCGAGGCGGGGTATTTGACGACCTTCACGCCCGACCAGATCGCCGCACTGACGCTTTTGTCGATGAACTTGTTTTCTTACGGCGCGGGCCTGTTCCTCGTCTTCTAGGGCCTCGGCTGGATCGTTCGCGGCTGGCTGATGGTGCAAAGCGGCTATCTGCCAAATTGGCTTGGCGCGCCGATGATTGTCGGTGGACTTTGCGGCCCGGACGTTCACGGGCGTGCTGGCCCCGCATTATGCGAGCCCGATCA
Organism: uncultured Pseudomonadota bacterium; assembly: GCA_963847165.1. Taxonomy (GTDB): domain Bacteria; phylum Pseudomonadota; class Alphaproteobacteria; order Caulobacterales; family Aquidulcibacteraceae; genus Vitreimonas. The sequence continues at coordinate 247,608 of CAWJYY010000017.1, read as the reverse complement.
TGCTCTTCTTGATGGCCCCGGGCGGCGTCTTGCTCGGCCTCTGGCTCTTGGTCGCCGGGGTGAACCAAGCCAAGTGGGAGGCGCAGCGCCGCCATCCCATGATGCTGAAGGCGGCCAACTGAATTGCAGGACCGATGCGCCTATGCCAGTGAGGCGTTGGCATGTCTCACAACACGTTCGGCCACCTCTTCCGCGTCACCACCTGGGGCGAAAGCCACGGTCCGGCGATCGGCTGTGTCGTCGACGGCTGCCCGCCGGGGATTGCGCTCACTGAAAGCGACATCCAGCGCTGGCTCGACCGGCGCAGACCCGGGCAATCGCGTTTCGTCACCCAAAGGCGCGAACCGGACGCGGTGAAGATCCTCTCCGGGGTCTTCAGCGATGAAAGAAGCGTGCAGCAGGTTACGACCGGCGCGCCAATTTCGCTGCTCATCGAAAACCTCGATCAGCGCGAGAGGGATTACGCCGACATCCGCGATCTCTACCGTCCCGGCCACGCCGACTACACCTATGACGCCAAATATGGCTTGCGCGATTATCGGGGCGGGGGGCGCTCCTCCGCGCGCGAGACCGCCGCGCGCGTGGCGGCGGGGGCGGTCGCCAGGCTGGTGTTGGGCGATGACATCAAGATTCGCTCGGCGCTGGTGCAGATCGGCAAGATCGCCATCGATCGGGCGAAGTGGAATTGGGACGAGGTCGAGAACAATCCGTTCTGGTCGCCTGACGCGGATGCGGCCAAAGCGTGGGAGGCGTTGCTCGACCAGACGCGCAAGGACGGCAATTCCTTGGGCGCGGTGATCGAAGTGGAGGCGACCGGCGCGCCGGCCGGCTGGGGCTCGCCCGTCTACGGCAAGCTCGACGCCGAGATCGCCGGGGCCATGATGGGGATCAACGCAGCCAAAGGCGTCGAGATCGGCGCGGGCTTTGAAGCGGCCTCGCTCACCGGCGTCGAGAATAGCGACGAAATGCGCGCCGGGGCTGACGGCAAGCCGCGTCTTCCTCACCAACCGCGCCGGCGGCGTGCTCGGCGGCATCTCCACCGGCCAGCCGATCGTGGCGCGCCTGGCGATCAAGCCGACCTCATCGATCCTGACGCCGCGCCGCACCATCGACCGCAACGGCGCCAACGCCGAGATCAGCACCAAGGGCCGCCACGATCCGTGCGTCGGCATCCGCGGCGCGCCGGTGGCCGAGGCGATGATGGCGTGCGTGCTCGCCGACGCCAAGCTCGGCATCGCGCTCAAACCGGGCGTTAGGCGGGCCTCATGCATCGCCGGAGGGCGCGGGCGCGGCGAGCGGCGCTGTCGGCGCCGGTTCGCTCGCGTTCGGCGGCGTCGCCGCGGCGGGCCCGCGGCGACAAACTCCTGATGCTTCACCTTGGCGGCGATATAAGCGGCGATCGCATCGGCGACTTCCGCCTGTTCGAAATAGGTGGTGTGGATCAGACTGTCCCAAGTCATCGCGTCGGTGGTCAGCGAAGTCAGCGAAGCGCTGGGGCCGCCGCCGACGCTGAACAACGCCCAGCGATATTTGTCGATCAGCCGGCCCGCCGCATCGTGAGCGCCGGCTTGCATGCGCACGGCGCATTCGCCGGTGATCTTGTGCTCTTGGGTGCCGTGGGTGTGCGATTGGGGTGAAATGTTGCAAAGGATCTGGTCGCCGTCGCGCCCGTAAGCGATGCCGCGCACGACATTGACGACGAAGCGGTTGAGCGAGCCGCGGGCGCCCACCTCCTGGGCGCCCCCGACAAGGACGCGGTAGACAAGGTAGAAGCCGAGGAAAATCGCCGGCGCGACCAAGAGCCCGAGGAAGGTGAGCGCGATCAAATTGCTGACCGGCGAGTGCTCGACCGCGGAGGCTTCGAAATTGAGGAAGTCCGCCCATCGAAACGCGTAGGCGAGCGGGTTGATCAGCGCGATGGCGATCACCGAGAGCACGCCAAGGCTGATCGCCGCCGCGCGCGAACTGCGGAAGAGCGAGCCGCGCGGGAACGCCTCCAGCGGCAATTCCTCCACCCGCTGCAAGAACGATATCGCTTCGTCATTGTCGTGCCAGATGGAGAAAATTTGGGTCTTGGTTCGCCCGCCGCGTCGCGGACGCAAGATCCGCCGGATCCCTTGCCGCGACAGGTTCAGCATGAACAGCACGCAGGGCCCAATGATCGCCGCGTAGATCAGCCAGAGCGCCAAGAACGCGCCGCGCTGTTGGGGATCGCCGGTCAAGATCGAAGCGAGCGAGACCAAGAGCGTGATTGGAAATGCGATTGCGCTGCCCCAGGCGATCACCAGGAAAAGCACGCCGGCGATGGCTTGGATCAATCCCGTGCGCACGTCGAAGAAGGGCGTGCCCACCGTGATCAGGCTATCAAACCGCTCGTGCTTCTGATGCCGGCGCAAACCCCATTTGAGCAACACCGCGGCGTCGTTGCCGACATTGCCGCCATGGCTGTGGCCGATGATGTGGACGCCCGCATAGCGCGAGCGCAGCCGGCGAATGAGCGCCGCCAGACGGTTGGCGGCGCGCTCACGCTCAAAGGCGCTGTTGGCCCCCGACCAAAGATGCGGGACGATCTCGGCCTCGACGCCCTGGAGGGAGAGATCGCGCTTTAGTCTCTGGCTGAACGGCGAGCCGCGCTGGAACCACTTCTCGCCGTCCGGCCCCGGCGCGGTGTCGCCGGTGCCGTGCACCGTCACGATAGCGATTGCGTCCGAATTCTTCGGCATGTCCCCCTCCGCTACCTAGCTTAAGACCCCCGCACCGGGCCCGGCAACGCATCAGACGTGGCGCCCCGCAGCGATTTTGGGAACTCGCGCAGGCGGGCGCTTGTTGATCAACCAACAGGTCAATGATCATGCTGGAACACAATCCTGTCCTTCGAGAGCGCGTCTTAGGCGTGACCGCGGTGAGCGCGATCCTCATCGGCGGCGCCCTCGGTTTCGACACCATGCTCACAAGCGGCTGGCAGATCGGCGCCGGCGGCGACGCGCATGCGACCTACGCCGGAGCGACGCCGCAACAATATTTCGACGATGTTAGCCGCAATTGGACCATCGCCCCGCCCCAGCGCGTCGAGCTGGCGAGCGCCGAGGTGAGCGCAAGCACAAGCGCTGTCACCCCGGTGATGGAAGATCTGGACGGCGCTTCTGCAGCCGGCGTTTCGCTTATCCCGACTGCGCCCGCGCCCGCGCCCGCTCCACGCGGCGCCGCAAACCTCAGACGATCAGGCCCTCGCCGCCCAGAGCCAGGCCGCCGATCAGCGCTTCGATGCGATCGAGAGCGATATTCAGCAGGCGACCTCGCAGATTGAGCGCAACGAGCCCAGCAAAGACGCCGAGCCGGCGACGCCCGCCGACACTCAAGGCTAAAGCGCGCCGCCGCGCTTTGCTCCTCGGCTTCACGCCTTCACTTTGCCCGTTCACTTTGCGCGCCTTCACTTTGCGCGCCTTCACTTTGCGCGCCTTCACTTTTGCGCGCCGATGCGCGCGCCTCAGCGTTTGCGAAACCGCATCACCTTGGTGAGGAAAGCGAGTTCGGTTTGCTCGGCTCCAAGGCCCAGCTCGCCGCACAGCGCTTCAAAATCCTCCCCGAGATACGAGTTGAAGTAGGGTTCATGGAAACCGACCGGGAAATATTCCAGCATGCGGTCGAGGTCGGGCGCATCGCCGGTTTGGATGGAATCGGCCAGGATAAACACCCCGCCAGGCTTCAATAGCCGCGCTATCTCGCGCACAGCGTCGCGGCGCACGCGCGGCGGCAATTCGTGGAAAAGATAAACGCAGGTCGCCGCATCGAAGCTTGCATCCTCGAACGGCGCCTGTTCGATCGCGCCTTGCACGATCTCGATCTGGCGCCACGGCGCCAGCCGCTCGCGCGCTTCGGCGGCGTAAGCGGGTGAGAGATCGAGCCCGCTCGCCGGCATGCGCGGAAACGCCATCATCACTTGGCGCAGGAAATGGCCGTTGCCGCAGCCAACGTCGATGAGCCGCTTTGAGCGTTGGTCGCCGCCTTTGATCCCGCGCGCGAGCGAGCCTAGCGCAATGCGGCGCATCGCATCGGCGGCGCCGCCAAACAGAATTTCGACCTGGGTGTCGTAGAGCTTGGCGCTTGCTTCGGTCAGCCAGCCGCCGCTTTGATAGTGGAAGTTCTGCAGATAATAGGACGGGTAGCGGCCCTCGCCCAAGGCGCGCACGGCCTCGCGCACCTCGACGCCGTCGCGCTGCAAGCGCCGCGCATCGACGTTGGGGAGGTCGCGGAAGAAGCGCGCCGAATTGCGCAACGCCGAAAGCGCGCGCGTCACCGAGATGTCGTCGGGCGCGGGATAAAGGCCGGCTTCGATATTGGCGCGATCCTTGGCGAAGAGTTCGAGAAACGCCGCGCGAATGCGGGTCGGATCGCCGGCCTGCGCTTGCGGCTTGAACTTTGGCTCGCCGGGACGGTTGAACGGCCCAGAGATTCGGCGCGCCAGCAAATACTGGCTCATATACCAGGCCACGCGCGCGCCCTGTGCGGCGGCGTAGCGAGCCCGGCCGATGTCGCGACGAAGAGACATAAGGAGGCGAGTTTAGCGCTTGGCGCGCCGACGTCGAGGCGCGCTCTTGTCCGGGGCGGGTTTCGGCTCCGGCCAGGTCTTGATGCGCTTCATAAGGCCGGGGATTTTCAAGCGGCCTTCGGGCCGCGTCTTCCCGCGCACCGACACATTGGCCTGATGCACCGTGTCGGGATCGCCGGAAACGAGGGGATGCCACCAAAACAAATCGCGCTGTTGATGCACAAGCCGGTAGGCGCAGGTCTTTGGCAGCCAGTTCAGCTCCCCCACATTCTCCGGCGTCAATTTCACGCAATCGTGCACGCGCTTCTGGCGATTGGCGTAATCCGAACAGCGGCAAGCGCCGGCGTCGAACAATTTGCAGGCGACATCGGTCAGATAGATCTCGCCGCTGTCTTCATCCTCCAGCCCGACAAGACAGCATTTGCCGCAGCCGTCGCACAAGCTTTCCCATTCCGCTTCGCTCATTTCGGCCAGCGTCTTGGCCTTCCAGAACGGCGCCGCCCCCTCGTCAGCCATTAGCGCTCCGTGTGATGAGCGCCGAGGCCTTGCGAGATGCGGAGCCCGCGCGCGCGCAGCTCAGCCTCCATCTGACGCGTGGTCTCATCGCAGGTCGGAAAACGCGCTTCCTGATCGCGATAACCGCGATTGAAGGCGGCGATCAGCTGGTCGTTATATTGCGGCTCGCGCTGGATGACGCCTTGCATGTAGGTGCGCCAGCGCTGGTCGCCGCGGCCCTGGCAGACGATGCGCAAATAGTGCGAGCCCCCCAGCACTTCGGCCAGTTGGGTCAGCTGCTGGCGATACCAATCGTCGCCGCCCTGCTGCACTTGCGGCTGCGACTGGGTTTGCGACTGGGTTTGCGGCTGGGTTTGCGGCTGGGGATGGGGCTGGGACTGAGGTTGCGCGAAAGCGGGCGCAGCCAACGCGGCGCCCGTCGCGAGCGCGAACAGTGCGTGACGAACCATGCCGCGCGGGTAGCCCCGAATGAGGGCGTGCGTATGGCGCATATTTTCAGCCTGCGTTCACCGCCGGTTTCCGGCTGCTCCATGGCTTCGCTTGTTCCAATTCGTAAGCCAATTCAAGCAGGCGCCGCTCCTGACCCTTTGCCGCGGCGAAATGAGCGCCGATCGGCATGCCGTTCCGGGACGACAAGGCCAGCGGCAGGCTGATCGCCGGCGCGCCCGTGACATTCTGGAGCGGCGTGTAGCCGACATAGCGCTCGGCGCGGGCGAACGCGTCCATGCCCTTGGCCGGACCCATTTCGCCGATCAATGGCGGCGTCGACGCCAGCACCGGCGTCAACAGCACATCGATGTCGTTGAACAGCGCCGCGTAAGCCTCCTCCACCCCGCGCAGGACCGCGACCGCACGCTCGAGCGCATCGGGCGCTGCGTTGAGGCTGACATTGACGAGCGCGATCGTCATCGGCTCAAGCAGTGCATCGAGCGGAACCGCGCCGCTTGCTTCGCGCAACGCCTTGGTCGCTTCTTTGGCGATCGCCGCCCACGCCATGGTGAAGGCGCCGGCGAGCGCATCGCCGTCGAACGGGGGTTTGAACTGGCGCACGCTGTGGCCGAGGTCGCGGCAAAGCGTGGCTGCGTCTTCGGTCGCCTCGGCCACATCGGCGTCGGGATCGCGGCCGCGCAAATCGGGAATGCTGAAGCCAATGCGCAGGCGCTGCGGGCTTGGCCCGGCGACCATGCCGACCGGCGCCAATTGCGCGCCGGCGCCGCGCTGCTCGGTGGCGGCGAGCCAAGCGGCGGTGTCGCGCACGCTGCGACTGACGCAGCCGTTGACCGACAAGACGACGCCAACTTCAAGCGGGCGCGCATCGATGGTGCGATGGCGCGAAACCTTGAGGCCGACCAGGCCATTGCACGAAGCCGGGATGCGGATCGAACCGCCGCCATCGCTTGCATGCGCGATCGGCACGGCGCCCGAGGCGACCGCGGCGGCTGCGCCCCCGGAAGAGCCCCCGCACGACTTCTCGAGGTCCCACGGATTGCGTGTCGGGCCGCCCAGCAAGGGCTCGGTGGTGGCGGTCAGACCAAATTCCGGCGTCGTCGATTTGCCGAGCGGAATAACACCCGAGGCGAGCAGCGCATCGGCGTAAGGCGATTGATCGGGAAGCTGGAAATTGGCCAAGGCTCGGCAACCGAACTTGGTGGGCAGGCCGGCCAGCGGCAACAGATCCTTGATCAGCGTCGGCGCCCCGGCGAACGGCGCGCTCATGTCGGCCCGCTCCGCCTGCTTGCGCCCGTAATCGAAAGCTTCGGTGGCCAGGAAATTCAGTTGCGGATTGAGCCGCTCGATGCGCTCGATCGCGGCCTCGACGGCCTCCTGGGCGGTGAAATCCTTGGCGCGAATGCGTTCGGCGATAGCAGTCGCATCGAGATCACCGAGCACATCGGTCATGCGATTTCCTCCATCAAACGCCGCCACTTTGCCCAGCTGCCCACGTGGCCCGCAAGCGGATTGTCTTGCCTTAAGGGCAGCGGCGCGCCACCAGACTTTCCCGATGACGCGCATTCGCGCCGACCTGGCTCTGGTTTCGCGCGCCCTGGTGGAAAGCCGCGCCAAGGCGCGCGCGGCGATCGAGGCCGGCGGCGTGAAAGCCGACGGCGTGTTGGTCGCCAAGCCGTCGGATCTGATCGCCGAAGACGCCGCGCTGGAAGTGATCGCGCCTCACCCTTGGGTGTCGCGCGGAGGCGTCAAGCTCGCGCATGCGCTCGACGCCTTCGGCGTCGACGCCGCCGGGCGGATCTGTCTCGACATCGGCGCATCGACTGGCGGCTTCACCCAGGTCTTGCTCAGCCGCGGCGCCGCGCTTGTCTACGCAATCGATGTCGGACTTGGCCAATTGCACGCGTCGCTGCGCCATGAGACGCGCGTCGTCAGTCTCGAAAAGCAGGATGCGCGCGCGCTCACACGCGCCCACATCGCCCAATCGCCGTCGCTGATCGTATGCGATGTAAGCTTTATCGGCGCGGCGAAGGCGCTCGCCGCGCCGCTGTCGCTGGCGGCGCCCGCCGCCGATCTCATTGTGCTGATCAAGCCGCAATTTGAAGCCGGGCCGCACCGCAACGCAGTGCTCGATGAGGCGAGCGCGCGCCAAGCCGCCGAGCGCGCCCTGGGCGAGCTTGGCGGCCTTCAGGGCTTTCATTTGCGGGCGGCGATCGACTCGCCCATCCGCGGTCGGGACGGCAATCTGGAAAGGCTCGCCCATTTCGCCCGCGCATAAAAACGCCCCGGCGTCGGGCGCCGGGGCGAGTTGTTCAAGGGGGGTAAAGGAATAAGTATTTTCAGGCGCTATTTGCCGCCCTCATCATCGGGGCCGCCGTTGAGATCGGCGCCGTCATCGCCATAGCCATTGCCATCGCGATAGCCGTTGTCATCGCGGTAGCCGTTATCGTCGCCATAGCCGTCGCCGTCGCGATTGTCCGCGTACTTGCCGTCGTCATAAGGCGGCTGCCCTTGGCCGTAATAGCGATCATAATTGCCCGAGACGTCGCCTTGGCATTGCGGCTGCTGATTTGCGGTGGAATTGCCGATGGCGCCGCCAACCACGGCGCCCACGACCGCGCCGAGCAGCGAGCCGTCGCCGCGGTGGCCGCGTCCGGCGATATTGTTGCCGGCGACGGCGCCGGCGACCCCGCCAATGGCGGCGCCGCCAAGGGCGCGATTGGCGTGACTTTGCCGGCAGTCCGGCGCTTGGGTGGCGTAGCCATCCTGGTAGCTGCGGTATTGCTGAGCCTGCGCAGGCTGAGCGAAGGCCGCCAGCGATAACGCCGAAACGGCGATGAGAACTTGACCTCGCATGACTGGCTCCTGTCTGTCGGTCGCTCACAAGAGCAAACTCAACCTGAACAACGCATGAAGCGCCTCCATCGACCTGCTCGCGGCCGCCCCATGGCGGGCGCGCCGCCTCCAGCGGATGCCGTTCCAAGCGAGCAAACGCTTGAAATCGTGGCCGTCGGCGCCCGCGGCGACGGATTGGCGCAGGGCGCGAAGGGGCCGATCTATGCGGCTTTTTCATTACCCGGCGAGCAAGTGCGCGCGCGCATTCGCGGCGAGCGCGCCGAGATCGTGGAATTTTTGAAAACCAGCCCAGCGCGGCAAGCCGCCGCGTGCGCCACTTCGGGGCCTGCGGCGGGTGCCAGCTGCAGCACTGGCGCGAAGCAGAATACCTGGCCTGGAAACGCGCTCTGGTGATCGAAGCGCTCGCCAAGCGCGGCTTGGGCGGCGCCGCCGTGGACGACACCATCAGCGCCTGGGGCGAAGGCCGCCGCCGCGCCGCCTTTCACGCCGCTCGAGAAAGCGGACGCGTGCGCATCGGCTTTATCGAGCGCGGCGGCGCGCGGCTGACGCCGATCACGCAATGCCCGGTGCTGGCGGAGAAGCTGCAGGCGACCGCGCTCAAGCTCGCCCCGCTTGCAGAGCTTGCGCTGCCGCCGCGCGGGGAGATCACGCTGCAATGTTTGCTGACCGAGGCGGGCGTCGATGTCTCGATCAAAGGCGCCGGGCGCGCACGCCCCGAGCGCGCCGACTTAGAGAAGCTCAGCGCCGTCAGCGATGCGCTTGGCCTGGCGCGCCTATCCATCGACGGCGAACTCATCGTCGAGCGCGCCAAGCCGCTTCTGCGCATGGGCCGCGCCATTGTGCTGGCGCCGCCAGGGGCGTTCCTGCAGCCGACGGCGCAAGGGGAAGCGGCGCTCGCACGCCTGGCGCTTGAGGCCATCGGCGCGTCGGCGCGGGTGATCGATCTTTTCTCCGGCGTCGGCACATTCGCGTTGCGGGCGGCGCAGCGGGCCGAGGTGCTGGCGGTCGAAAGCGACGCCGCCATGCTGGCCGCGCTCAAGCGCGCGGCCGATGATGCGGGCGGGGCCTTAAAGCAAGTCACCACTCTGCGGCGCGATCTGCTGCGCACGCCCCTTTCCAGCCTCGAAATGAAGAAGTTCGACGCCGCCATCATCGACCCGCCACGTTCCGGCGCCCGTCTGCAAGCCGAACAGATCGCCCGCGCCCCGATCCGGCGCGTGGCCTACGTCTCGTGTGATGCGCCCACCTTCGCGCGCGATGTGAAAGTGCTCGTCGACCACGGCTTCTCGCTCACCCGGGTCACGCCCGTCGATCAATTCCGCTGGAGCCCGCACGTCGAAATCGTCGGCGCGCTGGAGCGCTAACGCTTGGCCCAGATGTCCTCCAGCCACGCCGCGTCGGGCGGCGAGCGGGCCTTTCTCGCCGGCGCGCGCCAAGAACACATGGCGCGCGATCTCGGCTTGGCTCTCAATATTGTAGTTCGCAAGCTTGGCCCCCGCGCGCGGCTTATAGACGTAAGCTTGCTTGCCGAGCGCGGCGAGCTTCGACAAACCCAGCACCTCGCCGCGCGCCGCTTGCCACACATGAGCGAGTTCGTGGACGAACCAGCCCTGCTCGTTAAGCGACGCGGCGGCGAAGTCCCGCACCGCCCGCCAGCGGCCGAAGACGATGGTGCGCCCCAACGGCACCATCGCGCCGAACGGCAGCGGCGGCAGCTGCAGCACGCGCACCGCCGCCCAATCGATCGCGTCGGCGAAGATTTCGCGCCCGAGCGCGATTTCGCCGGCGCTCAAACCGCGGCTTTCCCAGACTTGCATCGGCTGCGCCATGGCCCGCCCATCATGGGGCCAATATCGCGGCGAAAAAAGAGCGGCCCAGCCGGAGCCGGGCCGCTTGCGCGTTCGCGCCGGGAGGGTCGCGCGGACGCGGGCTCAGCCGTTAAGCGGGCCTGTCTTCAAACGGGGCGCAAGCGCCAAACCCGTCGCGACAAAGGCTGAGAAAATGCGTAATCATGCGCCAACGCCTCATGTCAGCATCGCCGTCCGCACCGTTCGAAATCCAAGTGGCCCGCATCGAGACGCTGGCGCTCGACGCTGTGGTGAACGCCGCCAATACGCGTCTCTTGCCCGGCAGCGGCGTCGACGGCGCGCTACGCGCCGCCGCCGGTGACGAGCTTACGCTGTTGACCGCGACTTTGCCGGCGATTCCGGAAGGGGGCGCGGTCATCACGCCCGGCTTCAAGCTGCCGTCGCGTTTCATCATTCACACGGCCGCACCGGTGTGGACCGCCCCCGGCGAGAAGGGCGCCAAGGTCGCCGCGCTCGCGCGCTGCTACACATCCTCGATCGTGATGGCGGGCTCGCGCCAATTCGCCTCGCTCGCCTTTCCCTGTCTCGGCACCGGCAATTTCGGCTGGCCGCGCGACTTCGCCTGCGCCATCGCGATCGCCGCCTGCGAAGAAGCGCTGGTCAAGGCGCCAAGTGTGCAAAAGCTGGTGTTCTGCTGCTTTACCGAAGCGGATGCGGGCCCATATCGGGCGGCGTTGGCTTAAACCGGCTGCAGCGTCTCCAGAAATTGCATCGGCTGACCCCGCTCGCCGGCGCTGCGATTTGGCCGTCGGCCATGACCACGGCGCCGCGGATGATGGTCGCCATCGGCCAGCCTTTGGCTTCAAAGCCGTCAAACGGCGTCCAGCCGGCGCGCGTGGCTTGATCGGCATTGCTTGATGGTGCGGCGCGCCTTGAGATCGACAAGGGTGAAATCGGCGTCGTAACCCAGCGCGATGCGGCCCTTGTTGGCGATGCCGAAAATGCGATTGGGGCCGTGGCTTAAGAGATCGACCAGGCGCGCGAGCGATAGCCGCCCATCGGCCACATGCGTCAGCATCACCGGCACCAAGGTTTGCACGCCGGGCATGCCCGAGGGCGACTTCGGATAAGGCTGCTTCCTTCTCGGCGCGGGTGTGGGGGGCGTGATCGGTGCCGATGACGTCGACGACGCCCTGCGAAATCCCAAACGACCAGAGCGAGGCGCAATCGGGGCGCATAGCGGATCGGCGGATTCATCTGCGCGAAGCCCTTCAGCCGCTGGTAAATCTGGGGGCCTGCGAAGGTCAGAAATTGCGGCGTGGTCTCGACGGTGGCGACATCCTTGGCGGTCGCCAGAAACTCCATCTCGATCGCCGAGGAAACGTGCAGCACGTGCACGCGCTTGCCGTATTTCGCGCGCCAGCCCAACCAAACGTTTCACCGCTATCAGCGCCACCTGTCGTCGCGGACTTCCGGGTGGCTGGTCCAATCGCCTTCGCGCGCGAGCTTCTTGCGCTCGTTCAAGCGCGCCTCGTCCTCGGCGTGGAAAGCGCCGCGGCGGCGGATGTTCTTCAGGATGCGGTCGAGCCCTTCGTCGTCGCCGACAAGCAGCGTGCCAGTCGATGAGCCCATGAACGTCTTGACGCCGCAGCAGCCAGGCGCGCGCTCCAGCTCGCCGAGCTGATCGGCGTTCTCGTGCGTGGCGCCGACGTAGAAGGCGTGATCGACGTGAGCGCGACCCTTGGCGCGCTTCAGCTTGTCGTTCAGCGCATCGAGGCTCGTCGTCGGCGGGGCGGTGTTGGGCATTTCGAACACCGCCGTGACGCCGCCCAGCGCCGCGGCGCGGGTGCCGGTTTCGAGATCTTCCTTGTGTTCGCCGCCCGGCTCACGGAAATGCACCTGGGTGTCGATGACGCCCGGCAGGACGTGCAGCCCCTTTGCCGCCACCGTCTGATCGGCCGAGGCGCGTGAGAGATCGCCGATCGCGGCGATGCGCCCGCCGCTGACGCCGATATCGCTCAAGCCTTCGCCGGCGTGATTGACGACGATGCCGCCGCGAATGATGAGGTCGAACCCGCTCAACGCAAACCTCCCGCATGCAAAAGCTCTAGCGCCGCCGCTTCCACCGCGTCGATGCTGACATCCTCCATCGCGCCGCCGCCGTCCAGCGCCGAAACCTCGGCGAAGCTGCGCCCGCGTATGGTGCGCGTGCGCGGACCGTAAGGGGCGCGGACGCGCTCGTCCGTGGGCCCGAAAATAGTCAGCGTCGGCGCGCCCGCCGCGGCGGCGATATGGGTGAGCGCGTTATCGTTGCCGATGCAGAGCGTGGCGCGCTCCATGAGCGCGGCGGCGGCGAGCAGATCGACGCCGCAACCGAGATCAAGACTGGCCACCCCATCGGCGTCCAGACTGGCTGCAATCGCGCTCGCGGTTTCGCCATCGCGCGCGGCCGACGCCCAAGACGATCACCCGCGCGTTCGCCAACGGCCGTCGTGAAGACGGCGCGCAACGGCGGCGAAGCGCTCCGTCGGCCACTTCTTTTGCAGCTGCAGCGCCGCCGGGCGCCAGCACCAGCAGCGCATTTGCGTCCGCGGCGATCGTCGCCGCCCGTTTGCGCGCGGGCTCGTCGAGCCAAAGCACCGGCGCCAAGCTGCGTTTGCAGCGAGCGCCTGCGCCCACGCTTCGGTCCGATGCTGGACCATAGCGCTCGGCTGCAGCGCAAAGCGTTGTCGCGCGGTGATGCGGCCAATGAGGCCGTCGCGGCCATCGATGGCGACATCGAAGGGCGTGGCGGCGAGCTTCAGCCAAAGCGCGCCCGAGGATGCGATGCCGGCGTCGGCGACGATGATTTCGCCAAGCCCGGCGCGGCTGCGGAACAAGGCCAGCGCTTCCGGCGTCGCCGACCACCGTAACGGCGGCGTCCTTGGAGACGACATGCGCCAAGGCGCCGGTTGCGAGAACCGCTTCGCCGAGATCGGCCGGGGCGAGAAAAAGGATCGAGGCCACCTGGGCGCCATAGGCGGCAGAAACGTAAATGCCAAGTCAACGCCGCGCTTGCGGGAGCGCGCGGGCAGCCCAAGTGAGCGCCATGGCTCAATTGTTCCGTCTCGACCGCGCTCTGATCCGCGTTTCCGGACCGGACGCCGTACCCTTTCTCAACAATCTGCTGACGCAGAACCTCAACGCCCAAATCCGCAATTCGACGTCCCGCGCTATGGCGCCCTGCTCAGTCGCGCAAGGCAAAGTCATCGCCGACATGATGCTCTGGCCGCGCGCCGAGGACGTCGTGCTCGAAGCCGAGCGCTGATCGCGGCGCCGATCTGCTGAGCCCGCCTCAGCATGTACAAATTGCGCGCCCAGGTGAGCATCGCCGATGCGAGCGAAACGCTGGCGGTGGTCTGGAGCGAAAGCGCGTTTGCGGGCGCAGCGCCCGATCCGCGCCGCGGCGGCGATGAATTGGGTTATCGACGCCTGGCCCCGCGCCAGGAGGCGGCTTCCTCGCCTGATGGCGAAAGCGTCTTCGACGCCAAGCGCATCGCCGCCGGCGTTCCGGATTTGGCGCGCGACGCGCAACCCGAAGAAGTCTTCGCGCGGCGAAGCGCTGCTCGAGGAATTGAACGGCGTCGATTTCCACAAAGGCTGCTTTGTCGGTCAGGAGAATGTGAGCCGCATGAAACGGCGCGCAACGACGCGAAAGAAATTTTGCAGAATCGTTTTTGCAGGCGCAGCGCCGGCTTACGGGACGGCGATCAAAGCCGGCGAGGCCGAAATCGGCGCGGTGCGGACTGGCGTCGGCGGGGCGCGCCATCGCGCTCGTGCGTCTCGATCGTGCAATCGAGGCTTCCGAAAATGGCGCCCCCTGAGCGCTGATGGCCGCGAAATTCGCCTCGATCCGCCCGATTGGCTCATCTTGCCGTCGCGCGAAGAGGGCTAAGCGCAGCACCTGGCCAGCACCTGATCAGGGCCTTGGATTGACGCCCTCTCCCCCCGGGTTTAAGCGCCGATCACACGAAAAAGGACTGGGACAAAAAAGGACTGGGACGAAGCCTTGACCGTCGTCATTTCCGCGACCGGCCTCTATCACCCGCCGGAAAAAATAACCAATGCCGAGCTCGTCGCCTCGTACAATGCGTACGTCGAGCGCTTTAACGCCGAGAACGCCGCGCAAATCGCCGCCGGCGAAGTCCAGGCGCTGCTGCAGTCGAGCGTTGAGTTCATCGAGAAAGCCTCCGGCATTAAGAGCCGCTACGTGCTTGAGAAGAACGGCTCTCTCGATGTCGATCGCATGGCGCCCAACATCCCGGAGCGGCCCAACGATCAGCTTTCCGTCCAAGCCGAAGTCGCGGTGATTGCAGCCAAGCAGGCGCTCGAGCGCGCTGGACGCGACGCCAGCGATGTCGACGCGGTGATTTGTTCGTGCTCAAGCCTGCAGCGGCCTTATCCGGCGGTGGGCATCGAGATTCAGAGCGCGCTGGGCGCCAACGGCTTCGCCTATGACATGAACGTCGCCTGCTCGTCGGCGACGTTTGCGATCCAGAACGCCTACGACATGGTGCGCGCGGGGCATGCGCGCTCAGCCTTGGTGGTGAACCCGGAATTGTGCACCGGCCACCTCAATTTCCGCGATCGCGAAACCCACTTCATTTTTGGCGACGCCGCCGTCGCAGTGCTGGTGGAGAAAGCCGAGATGGCGCCGGCCGGATCGTGGGCGATCCTCGGCACAAAGCTGATCACCCGGTTCTCCAACAATATCCGCAACAATTTCGGCTTCCTCAATCGCGGCGACCCCTCCGGCATCGGCAAGCCGGACAAATTGATCACCCAACAGGGCCGCAAGGTGTTCAAGGAAGTGGTGCCGCTGGTCTCGGATATGATCCTGCAGCACATGGCCGAACTGGGTCTGAAACCGTCGGACATGCGCCGGCTCTGGCTGCATCAAGCCAACTCCAACATGAACCGGCTGATCGCCGAACGGGTTTTGGGGCACGAAGCCAGCGAAGACGAAAGTCCCACCGTGCTTGACGAATACGGCAACACCGCCGGGGCCGGCTCGATCATCGCCTTCCATGAGCATTCCAGCGATTTAAAAACTGGCGACCGCGGCCTCATTTGCTCCTTCGGCGCGGGATACTCCGCCGGCACCGTCTTCGTTCAGAAGGCGGCATGAGACGGAAAACGCCGCTTTGAGAGAGAGCGGCGTCTCCAATCGCCGTCTGCAAGACTTAGTTCATTCCATCCCAGCCGCATTGATGGCCGCGGTTTTGGGTTTCAAGCCAAGTCATCAGCGGCTGGAAGTAATGCACCATCGATGAGCCGTCCATTTGCCGCGTGCCGGTGAAGGCTTCGAGCGCGTCCGGCCAAGGATGCGAGCGGCCCATCTCCAGCATCGCGTTGAAGCGTCGGCCCACGTCCTGATTGCCGTAAATGGTGCAGCGGTTGAGCGCGCCTCGCCAGCCGGCTTGGCGGCATGCCGCTTCGTAGAACTGGAATTGCAGCACCCGCGCCAGGAAATAGCGCAGATAAGGCACGTTGTTGGCGACATGGTATTTCGCGCCCGGATCGAACGCATCAGCCGGCCGCGGCCCTCCGGGCGGCGTAATGCCCTGGTAATGCTGGCGGATCGTCCACCACGAGGTATTGTAATCGGCCGGCTGGATTTGCCCGCGGAAGACGCGCCAACGCCACTGATCGACGCTGATCGCGAACGGCAGGAAGGCGATCTTGTCGAGCGCTTGGCGCATGAGCAGCGAGATATCCGCGGAGGCCGGCGGGATTTGATTGCGGCGCAGAATGCCGATTTGCGCCAGATAATCGGGGGTTGTGTTCAGCGCGATGAAATCGCCGATGGCTTCGTGAAAGCCGTCATGAGCGCCGTCTTGGAACAGATACGGCTGGTTCATGATAAGCACGCTGATAATAATTGTGGCCCATTTCATGATGGATGGTTTGGAAATCGTCGGCGTTGATCGCCATGCACATCTTCACGCGCAAATCGTCACGCAGCGTCGATATCCCAGGCTGAAGCATGGCAAACGACATCGCGGTCGCGCGGACGCACCAACATCGAGCGCTGCCAGAAGGTGTCGGGCAAGGGCGCAAGGCCAAGCGAGGTGTAGAAGCGCTCGCCGGTGCGGGCCATGCGAATAGCGTCGTAATGCTGCTGTTGCAGCAGCGTCGTCAAATTGTAGCCCCCGGGTGTGGAGCGGGCCGACGATGTCGGCGATGTTGCCCCATTCTTGCGCCCACATATTTCCCAAACAGGTCGGCGCGGATCGGTCCGGTCGCGGGCTGGACGGCGTCGCCGTAGCGGGCGTTGAGACGTGAGCGGACGTAGCAATGCAATTGCTCGTAGAACGGCTGCATCTGGCCCCATAGACGCTCGACTTCATGCTCCATCTGATCCGGCGGCATGTCGTAGTTGGAAAGCCAATAATCGCCGACATTCGGATAGCCGAGATCGCGCGCGCCCTCATTGGCGATTGCGACCATGCGCGCATAATCCTGCGCCATCGGTCGGGCGATGTTGTGCCACTTGGTCCACATTTCCTGCGTGCGGGCGGGATTGCGTTCGCTGACCAGCAGCTCTTCGAGCTGATCGAGCGTGCGTTGTTGGCCTGCGAAATTCGACGCGGCTGGTCGAATAGAGCGAGGCCATGTGCGAGTTGACTTGCGCCAGTTCGTCGGCGGCACCGGCGCGTTGCGGCGCCGGCAGCGTCAGCGACAGGCGCGAGCAGATCGATCTTGCGGCGCAAATCCGGCGGCAATTGCAGGTTCTGGTAGCGCGCCGCTTGGCTGGCAGCCGCACGCGCATTCTGCGTGCCTTCGCTGTCGGCGCGCTGCGAGAGCCATTCGGTGTCGTGATTGATATAAGTCGAATAGACCCAGCCGATATGGCTTTCGTACTCGGACCGGGCGGCGAGGTCGCGCTCGGCGTTGGCGACGAATTCGACTGCGCTTCGGCCACCGTCGCCGCGCTTGCGCGGCGCAGCAGCGCTCGCAGGGGCGTGTGCGCCGGATGGCGCCGACGTGGCGACAGGCCGCGAAGGCGACGATGGCGAGCCATGCGCCGCGGCCTTCAACAGCGGTCTTGCGAACATCTTCGGTCCCCCTTTTCGTCCCCGCGCCGACTGGCGCGTCTCTCGAAGTCTATAAACTTTCGGCGGCGAGCCACTCGATGCCGTCAGCCGACATCATGAACACGGCGGCTTGTTGCGGCTTGGCGCCGACGGCGGCGAAGAAACGCTGCGCCACTTCGTTCTTGACGCCGGTGGTGATCGCAAGTTCGCGCACGCCCAACTGGCGGGCGCGGCGGGCGACCTCCGACATCATCCGCCGCGCCAAGCCGCCGCGGCGGTGCTCGGGCACGACATAGAGATCGCACAGGACCATGCTCGGGCAAGCGCGGCGAATATCATATCCCTTGGTGATGATGGCGTGCGCGACCGAGCGGGGCGTTGGCGCGCTCCTGCGCCACCCAGACCTCGAACATGGCGTTTTGTCCGAAGCCGCTCTGACGGATGCGCTCGGCGTCGAGCACCGTCATCGCGTTCTCTTCGGCGCGGCCTGCGCCGAAAGCCGCGCGATGGCGTCAGCGTCGCGCGGGACCGCGCGTCGGATTTGACTTTCTGTCCATGCCCTTAGCGCCAACTAAGGCGCATGGAGGCGCGGCGCGCAAGCGAAAGTGGACGAGTTTGGGCGAACTCCCAGCGGCTCCGCGTGCAACGGCGCTCGCCGGTGAGCGGTGAAACGCCGCCTGGCGGCGGCCCCTCGTGGCGACGTGGGCGAATTGCGCTTAAGGGGTGATGGCCGCTCGTGGCCTAGTGGGGAAGCGCCCGCTAGTGGGGAAGCGCCCC
This sequence comes from uncultured Pseudomonadota bacterium, assembly GCA_963847165.1. Classification (GTDB taxonomy): domain Bacteria; phylum Pseudomonadota; class Alphaproteobacteria; order Caulobacterales; family Aquidulcibacteraceae; genus Vitreimonas. Next base: position 229,579 of record CAWJYY010000017.1, on the reverse strand, counting down.
CCTAGTGGTGATCGCCCCAGGGGCCGATCGGACGGTCTTCGTGGTCCTGCCACTGCGTTCCGGGTGCGCGGCGGGTGATGAAGGCGCCCAGAAGCGTCAACCCAACCACGATCGCAACAGCGACGAGAAACCAGAAAAACATCACCTGTTCCTCCGGCGGCTTATAATGCGAGCCGCTACGAGCGCGCTTCCCCGCCGACCTCTATGTGGGATGTTTTAGCAGAAAAAGCAGCCGGCGTTCGAGGCGCATGCGCCTATCGCGTGCAGTTCCCCAAGCTGAGACGCCCAGGAAGGACGCTTGAGCCGGGACGTTTGCAGGATGCGCCGTTTTCGGGCGGTCAGTAGAGTTCGGCGCTGACCTCGGCGCGGCGTCCCATCACCGCTTCCGGCCCGGTCTGTTCAACATGGCCATTGTGAATTTTGTCCGCCGGCGCGCCCAGCCCGATCAGGGCGGTGCGGATGCGGTCCTGGCGGCGATGCACTTGCGCGCCGGCGTCGGCGGCGCTTTGGCCGGGATCGGCGGCCGCATCGATGGTGAGGGAGCGCAAGCTGCCGCCGGCGGCCTCGCACGCATGCACGAGGTTCATCAGATCGTTGAGCAGCGGCATCGCCACGGGCTGGGCGCTTTGCACTTCATCGGTGAAGTAAATGGTCACGTGCGCGGGCGCGCATTCCGGACGCGGCGAGGGGCCGGCTGGCGCAGCCGCCGTCGGCGTCGGCGTCGGGGCCGGGGCCATTGTCGTGCAGGCGCCGCAGGCGAGAACAGCCGAAGCCAAAAGTGCGCGCAAAGCCGCTGCCGTCATGTTGTCCTCCTGGGGTCCCCCAAGCGCCCATATGGCCGACCCAAGCGCCCGTCGTAAAGGCAAACCCCGCGCCGACAGCGAACTTGCTCGACCCTCGCGGCGCGGCGGCCATAGTCTTGACCCCGTGACTCGCGCCCCGACCCTCAAGCCCGCCGCGCCCCGCGCTTGGCAGCGCATGCTGTCTGGCCGCCGGCTCGACCTCTTGGACCCCTCGCCGCTCGACATCGAGATCGAAGATATCGCGCACGGCCTGGCGCGGGTGGCGCGCTGGAACGGCCAGACGCTCGGCGCGCACGCATTTTCGGTGGCGCAACATTCGCTGCTGGTCGAGGAGATTTGCCGCAAACTCGCCCCCGACTGGGACAAGTGCAAAAGGCTGACGGCGCTGCTGCACGACGCGCCGGAATATGTCATCGGCGACATGATCAGCCCATTCAAGGCCGCGCTTGGGCTCGACTACAAGGCGTTCGAAGCCAAGCTCGAAGCAGCCATTCACATGCGGTTTGGGCTTTCCGCCCATCCCACGCCGGCGGTGAAGGGCCTGATCAAGCGGGCGGACCTGATCTGCGCCTATTTCGAAGCCGTCGAGCTCGCCGGCTTCACTGAGGGCGAAGCCAAGCGGTTTTTCGGCGCCCCGCCGCGGACGATCCGGCTGCGGTTGCGCCCGATGGCGACCTGCGATGTGGAGGAAGCGTTCCTGAAGCGCTTCCGGTCGTTGCTCGATCCGGCGTAAGCTCGGGGGGCCTTTTTGATGTCGATTATTGTTTGCCCCCTCTCGCGCGCGCCGGAAATCGCGCGCGACAAGAAGCCCTCGCGCGTGATCAGCCTGCTCGACCCGGCCTCAAGGTTCCCGACACTCGAGGGCTATGGCGACGACCGCCACCTTTGCATCGGCGTCCACGACATCAATGAAGAAGCCCCAGGCATGGACGCCTGCTGCGATCGGCGCATGCGCCGCATCCTCGATTTCGCGGCGGGCTGGCGGCGCGACACGCCGATCCTCATCCATTGCTACGCTGGCATATCGCGCTCGACCGCAACCGCCTACATCACCGCCTGCCTGCACAATCCCGGGGTTGACGAACACGAGATCGCGATGGCGCTCCGGCGCGCATCGCCCTCGGCTTGGCCAAACCGCCGTTTTGTGGCCCTCGCCGACGCAGAGCTTGGCCGGCGCGGGGCGATGAGCCGGGCCATCGAGGACATCGGCGAGGGCCACAATTGGCACGACATCGGCGAGGCGCAGCCATTTGCGCTGCGCGCCGATTTCGGATCGGGCGCATGAGCGGCGCCCGCGTCGTCATCGGTTTGTCGGCGGTGATCGTCGCGGTGACCGAGGAGGCGCCTTACGTCGTGGTGACGCGCGAAGCGGCCAACGCCTCGCCCGGCTTGCCGTTCGGCGCGTTCGACCCAGCCGGCGACCGCACGCTTGAGCTTTCGCTGCGCGGCTGGGTGAAGCAGCAGACCGGCTTCGACATCGGCTATGTCGAGCAGCTCTACACATTCGGCGATCGCGGCCGCGAAGCCCCGCTCGCCGACATCAAGGGCGACAGCCCCGATCGCGTGATCTCGATTTCGTATCTGGCGTTGACGCCCTCGCGCGCGGCGCTCGATGGCCACGGCGCGCGGTGGCGCTCCTGGTACGATTTTTTCCCATGGGAGGATTGGCGCGAAGGCCGGCCGGCCGTGATCGACGCGATCATCGCGCCTAAACTGCAGCCCTGGATCGCCGCGCGCCGCTTCCAGCCATGACGGCGCGGCGCGCCGAGCGCGCGCGCGTCTGGCGTTTGCGCTCGAGGGCGCGATCTGGAACGAGGAACGCGCGCTCGACCGCTATGAATTGCTCTACGAAGCGGGCCTGTTGGCGGAAACCGCGCGCGATCGCGCCCGCTTCGAAGGCAAAGCGCCGCCGGCGATCGCCGCAACCGCGGGGCTCGGCGAGCCGATGATTTCAGACCATCGGCGCATCCTCGCCACCGCCATTGGCCGCCTGCGCGCCAAGATCAAATACCGGCCCGTCGTGTTCGAACTGGCGCCCGAGCGTTTCACGCTCTTGAGCCTGCAGCGCCTCGTCGAATGCATCGCCGGTCTTGAGCTGCACAAACAAAACTTCCGCCGCCTGCTCGACCGCACCGGCTTGGTCGAGGGCACCGGCGAATTCGACACCAGCGCTGGCGGGCGCCCCGCCGAGCTTTTTCGCGCGCGGCGGGAGGCGTTGGCGGAGCGGCCGGTGGGCGGCGTCCACGTGCCCGCGCCGCGCGGCGACTGAAACGGAACTTTCGTTCGGCGCGATGGTTGAGGCGTTTGGCCTCAAGCACCATGCACAAACGTTTTGCCGAATTCGCCACCGCCATCGCCCGCGCAACCGGGACCCCTTACGCGTTCCTGTTGTGCGTCTTGGCGGTGCTGTTATGGGCCGCGAGCGGGCCGCTGTTTCATTTCTCGGAAAACTGGCAGCTGGTGATCAACACCGGGACGACGATCATCACCTTTCTGATGGTGTTTCTAATCCAGAACTCGCAAAACCGCGACGGTCTGGCGCTGCAGACCAAGCTCGACGAACTCATCCGCGCCTCGGATGCCGAAAACCAGTTCATCGGCATCGAGAAACTGACCGACAAGGAGCTCGATGCTCTGCATGAGCAATGCGTGACCGCAGCGGCGCAAACGCAAGATCGACTGGATCGCGCCAAAGCCGAGCGCGAGGCGCGCAAGGCGCGCAGCAAAGCAAGACGCCTAACGCGACTTTCCCGGCGTCCAGCCGTCGCCGTCGGGGCTCACCTGCAACGGCTCGCTCGCCGGAGGCTGCGGCGGCGCCGGGAGCGCCGCCGCAGGCGGACTTGACGGTGACGGACTGGATACTGACGGATTGGGCGTTTCGATCACGCTGGCGTCGGGCGCGCCTGCGTCCGGCTTATGACTGATCTCGACCGGCGCCGCCGGCCGCGGCTGCGGCGAAACGTCGATCGGGGAATTGTGGCTCTGGTTCACCTGCGTCACTTGGCCGGCGCCGTAATTTAACGGATCGACCTTCAGGCCATCGATGGTGACTTCGTAATGCAGGTGGATGCCGGTGGCGTCGCCGGTCATGCCCATGCGGCGCGATCGCTACGCCGCCGCGCACGAACGAGCCTTGGCTGAGCGCCGGGTTCACGTCGCTCAAATGCCCATAAAGCGTGTGCACGCCGCGCCCATGATCGAGCTGGATGACGATGCCGTAGCCGCCTTCCCAGCCAGTATATTCGACAACCCCGTCGGCGGCCGCGAAAATGAAGCCGCCATTGGCGTTGGCGAGATCGATGCCGGTGTGATTGCCGCCGCTCTCGCCGCGATTGCGCCAACCGAAGCCCGAGGAGAGACACGCCCCTTCGGTCGGATCGCGCAGGAGCGCGCCGGCGGCGGTGGCGATGTAGGGCGTATAGGCGAGCGAGGCGCGCGTCTCGCTGATCGGGCCGATATTGGAGGCGCTGGTTGAGCAAACGAAAAGCTGGCTCATCAGCGGCGCGCGCGGCGCGTTCATGTAAATGGCCGGGTCAACACTGCGCCGCCGTAGGCGCAGGCGCCGGCGGTGGAGCTGGCGAGGCGGCCGGCGTCGCCACCGGCTCGTAATCAATGGAAGCGCAGCCCGCCAATGCGAGCGCGCCAAATGCCGTCAAAGCGACGCTTCGGATCACCGCCCAATCCTTGCTCGCAAAAGCCCACTCCGCCGAACTGGAAAGTTGCGCTAGCTTAGATGAACAGTATCTGAACGATCAGGAAATCGGAACGCCGCGTGGCAGTAGCGTCCACCAGCGCGCCGGCGCGTTCATGGTTTGCGCGGCCTGACCGGCGGCGTCGCCAAGCCCCATGAACACATCCCCGCGCAGCGGTCCGCGCCGGATGGCGCCGCCTGTGTCTTGCGCCACCAACAAATGCCGAAACGGCGCATTGTTGTAGACGCCGTCTACGAAGATGAGCGCGCCGTAAGGATGGTAGGCGGGATCGACCGCGAGCGAGCCGAGCGGCGTCAGCGAAACGCCCGCAGCGCCGCGCGGCCCGGCATTGGGATCGTCGATCGGCGCTTCATCGAAGAACACGTAGGAGGGATCGGCGTTGAGCGCCGCGCGCGTGGCGGCGGGACCTTGCGCTTCGCTCCAGGATTTGAAGTTCGGCCAGGTCGCGCCGCCTTGCAGTTGGCCAGAGTCGCGCAGCGCGCCGAGCGCTGAATGCCAGCGATAGCCGTTCTGGGCCGAGAAGTTCGCGCGCTCCTGCGCGCCATCGGGAAACGCCAGGCGGCCCGAGCCTTGGACTTGCAGATTGTAGACATCGACCGGCTGCGCGTAGGCGAACGCTTGGCCAGGCGCCGGCGCAATGTTCTGGCGCGCGGGATAAGGCGCGACGCGATTGCGCGACGAGTTGGCCGGTGAGACGGCGCGGCGCGCCGCGCAGCGTGTCGTCGTCATAGGCGTCGGCGAAGGCGGCGACATCGATCGTGACCATGTCGCCGGGGCGGCGCAGCAGGGCTCAGAATAATAGGCGTCGGGCTGTCGGCGCGCCTGCACCACCGGCTCGAAATACGCCGTAAGCCGCGCTTCGCCTGCGCCTTGCACGAAATAGGGCGTGAAGTTGGCTTCGAAGAAGGCGCGCTCGCCGCCGGGCTGAACGCTTGTGCGGCGTTGCACGCGGGCGCCCACTCGCCGACGGCGCCGCCATAACGGGCGCCATTGGCGATGCTGGTGTCGGGGGTTGCGGCCGCGCGCCCGGCGCAGCTGCGTTTGAAGGCGGCGAGCGCGGGGGCGAGATCGACGCTGGTCCAATCGGGAAGATCGGAGAATTGCGCGCTTTGCAGGCCGAAGGTCGCGGCCGGCTGGATTGGATGCGTGGGCTGGGTCGGACGCGTCGGCGTCGTCGCGCAAGCCGCGAGCGCAACCGCGCTCGCGGCAACCGCAAACTGAGATCTGAGCTTCATGCAAACCCCCTTCATGCACCCCCCGCTCAAGGACGCTCGCGTTGGGCTCTAGCATCTGGCCGGTTGCGCGGGGATAAGGATCCTCAGCTGGAGGCGTCGGTCTCGTCTTGCGCCTCGAAACGGCGGCCCTTGCCGTTCTCGATTTCCATCTCATCGTCTTGCATGTCGCCGTCTTGCCTGCCAGCGGCGTCATGATCGGGCAAGGTTCCGGTGACGCCGAACTCTTTCGACTTATTTCGGAAGTCGGCGATATCGAAACCCTCGGCGGCGAGACCGCGCTTCAACAATTCGCGAATGGCGGCCGCGCGGCTGGGCATGTGCTTTTGGAAGCGCCAGTCGTCGAGCGCCTTCAGCTCTTCTTCCGTGAGCATGATCTGCAATCGCTCTCCACGGGTCGGACGCATGGGCTCATTTCCCTTGTCGCAAAACCACCTAACCGCGGCGAATAACGCTGCGCCAAATCCGCAGTTCCATGACAATGCGGTTCAAACGCATTTTACTCATTTTTCTAATGAGAGCGTGCCGCCGTCTTTTGCCGAATTTGCTGAGGTACAGTCTTACGTCATGTAGTGAGTGCGATTTGAATTCGACATTATTCAGCCGTAGACTTGTCATCACTGCAGCACTTGTCAGTGCTCCCTAAAGATGACGCGTCCGGATATCACACGATGACTATGACAGCTTTAACCCTTCAAAGTGACACGACGGCTGAGGCCGACCATCGCATCGCCAATAGTCTGATGCTGGTCGCCTCGTTGCTGGGCGCCCAGGCGAAGGATTTGGGGAAGACGCCCCGTCGTCACCGGCGCCGACGCCAAGAGCGCGCTCGACGTGGCGGCCGCCCGGATCGACGCGATCAGCCAATTGCATCGTTTGCTGGCGACATCGCCGGAAAACGAGTTTCTCGAATTCCGGCGCCTATCTGCGCAGCATCGGCGAGGCCGCCGTCCGCACGGCCGCCGCCCGCAAAGCGGTCAGCCTCGCCTATGAGTTGGCGGACAATCTGCCGGTGGATGGTCGCCGCTTAATGACGCTCGGCATGCTGACCAACGAGGCGATCATCAACGCCTTGAGGCATGCCCATCCAACCGGCGTCGCCGGCGAGATCACCTTGAGTTTCCGCAAAATCGGCGACGATGGCGTGCTTGCGGTCGAAGATGACGGAGTGGGCCTGCCCGAGGGGTTCGATCCCGCCCGCGACGGCGGCCTCGGGTTCAAAACCATGCGGCGCCTGGCGCGCCAACTGCAGGCGCAGATGATCCACCGCTCAACCCCGCTTGGACTTCGCACCGAGGTTCTCTTCGCGCTCTGAAACGCGCTTGCCTCGATAATCTCCACAGGCTAACTTCTCCCTGGTTATGCTCATTTGAAGCATAAGGGGCGGCGGAGGGTCTTCTCCGCCAAGTTTTTCGCCCTATATATGCTCCAACGGAGTATAAGTCGCCCGTCTCGGGCGCTCTAGGAGGCCCCGCGCCCATGGCCCGCATCATCGACGCTCCCTTGACCGGCGCGGAAGGCGGCTGCGATCCGCGCGCCCTCACCGGCGCCTGGGGCTCGCTCAACGCCGCCGCGGCGCGCGGGCTGGGCTACACCCCTGAAGTGAAGCCCAAGACCGACGCCCTCTACGAGAAGGTGAAGCACGTCGTGACGCGCGATCGAATGGCGCGCCTATGCGCCGCTGATCGCGGCGATCAACGACATGAAGCGCGCCAAGAACGCGGTCATCCTGGCGCACAACTACATGACGCAGCGAGATCTTCCGCTGCGTCGGCGACTTCCGCGGCGACTGCCTCGCGCCTGGCCCGCGAGGCCGCCCAAACCGACGCGGCGATCATCGTCCAGGCCGGCGTGCACTTCATGGCCGAAACCTCGAAGATCCTGTCCCCGGACAAGACCGTGCTGATCCCCGATCTGCGCGCCGGCTGCTCGCTGGCGGCCTCGATCACCGGCGCCGACGTGCGGCTGATCAAGCAGAACTTCCCGGGCGTGCCGGTCGTCACCTATGTGAACACCACGGCCGAGGTGAAGGCCGAGAGCGACGTCTGCTGCACCTCCTCCAACGCCGTCCAGCGTGGTCGAATGGGCGGCGCGCGAATGGAACACCGATCGCGTCATCCTGCTCCCCGACGAATTTCTCGCCAGCAACGTCGCCGCGCCAGACCGACATCAAGATCATCGCCTGGCACGGCCGCTGCGAGGTGCACGAACGCTTCACGCGCCGAAGACGTCGCCGAACTGCGCGCCGCCTATCCGGGCGTCATCGTGCTGGCGCACCCGGAATGCCCGCCCGATGTCATGGAGGCGGCCGACTTCGCCGGCTCGACGGCGGCGCTGCCAGACTATGTGGAGGAGAAGCATCCGGCCAAGGTGGTGCTGCTTACCGAGTGCTCGATGAGCGACAATGTCGCCGCCGCCGCGCCCGACGTCGAGTTCATCCGCCCGTGCAACCTCTGCCCGCACATGAAGCGCATCACGCTCGAGAGCATCTACGACGCGCTGAAGGACATGAAGCACGAAGTCCTAATCGCCGAGGACGTGCGCCTCCGCGCCAAGCACGCGATCGACCGCATGCTGGCGCTGCCCAAGGAAAAGCCGCGCGCCTTCGAGACGGGGCGGCAGCCGGTCGCGGTGGAATTGGTCTGATCGCAGCGTTGCAGCGTTGACGCCCTTTCCCCCGCCGCTCAGATTTCCCGCCGGCCGCGGTCCGGCGGCGACAATGAGGGCGAGCGGCGATGCGGAAGTTTTTGCTAGTGATGATGGCGGCGGCGTCTGGCCGCGCCCGCCTACGCTCAGACCCATCCGGCGGCCGCGCCGGGCTCGTATGCGGGCACCTGGGGTTTCCAGAGCGAGGATTACGGCAACGACGATTACGGCGTGGCGATGAGCGGCGTCGCGGTGATTACGCCCTCCGCGCACCCCAATCGCTACGACATCCGCCTGCTCGCGCAAGAAACCATCACCCAGCGCGAAAGCGGGATGACGCACATGCTGGTGGCGCACGAAAACTGCACCGGCGACGGCGCCAACGGTCAACTCGCCATCACCTGCGAGATGGCCGATCCGCTGCAAAATTATCAGCCCAACTCTTTTATCCTGCAGCCGGGCGAGAACGCCGATCAATTGGTGGGCGCGCTGAGTTCGGCGTCCAACGGCAGCACGACCTTCAATCGTCTGCGTTAAGTCGAGCGCGCGCATGAACGCGCGCGATGCGGTCTTGATTGTCGGAGGCGGGCTTGCAGGACTGTTCCTGGCGCTGAAGCTTGCGCCGCGCCGCGCCATCGTGCTGTGCCAAGCGCCGCTTGGCGCGGGCGCCTCCTCGGCGTGGGCGCAAGGCGGGCTTGCCGCGGCCCTGGCGCCGGAGGACAATCCGGCGCTGCACGCGCAAGACACGATCGCCGCCGGCGCCGGCCTGGTCGATCCCGTCATCGCCCGCTTGATCGCCGAGGAAGGTCCCGCGCGGGTGATGGATTTGATCGCGCTTGGCGTGCCGTTCGACCGCACGCAGCGACGGCAAACTGGCGCAAAGCCTGGAAGCCGCCCATTCGCGCCCGCGCGTCGTGCGCGTGTCCGGCGATCTCGCCGGCAAGGCGATCATGGATGCGCTGATCGCCGCCGCGCGCGCCGCGCCGCATATCGAAATCATCGAAAATGCGCGGGCGGTGGCGCTGCTGCAGGACGGCAACGGCGCAGCTTGCGGGGTGCTGGGCGAACGCGGGCGGGAGGAAACGCGGCTGAAGGCCGGCGAGATCGTGCTCGCCACCGGCGGCGTCGGCGGCCTCTATCGCGGTCACCACCAATCCGCCCGAGCGCAGTGGGCCACGGCCTCGCGATGGCCGCGCGGCTCGGCGCGCTCATCGCCGATCCGGAGTTCGTGCAATTCCATCCCACCGCCATCGATGTCGGGCGCGACCCCGCGCCGCTGGCGAGCGAAGCGTTGCGCGGCGAAGGCGCACACATCGTCAACGGCGAGGGCGCAAGCATTCGTCGTCGGATCTGCGCCGCGCGCGACGTGGTGGCGCGCGCCATCCATCTCGAGCGCGCGCACGGCACGCGGCGCCTTCCTCGATGCGCGCGAAGCCATCGGCGCGCATTTCCCAAGTGCATTTCCCACCGTGTTCGCCGCCTGCATGGCGGCGGGGCTCGATCCGCGCACCGCGCCTCATCCCGATCGCGCCGGCGGCGCATTATCACATGGGCGGCATCGTCACCGATGTCTGGGGGGCGCACCAGCTGTCGCGGGCTTTCGGCGGTCGGCGAATGCGCCTCGACTGGCGCGCACGGCGCCAACCGGCTCGCGTCGAACTCACTTCTGGAAGCGGTCGTGTTCGCTCATCGCGTGGCGGACCGCTTGCGCGACGCCGAGACCGTTCAAGCCCTCCGCGCCGCGCCCGCGAGCGCGCCGGCCGACGCTGGCGCCGGCGGCACATCGACAATTGCGCCAGCTCATGCAGACCCACGCCGGCGTCGTGCGCGACGGCGCGGGCTTAACCACCGCGCTCGACCGCATCGACGCGCTCTGCGAAGAAGGCGGCGCTCGCTTCGCCGCTGGTTGCGGCGCGCTTCATCGTTTCCGCCGCGCTCGCCCGCACCGAAAGCCGCGGCGCCCATTTCAGGAGCGACTATCCCAATGCCCGCGACCCGATCCGGACTTTCCTCACCCGAAAAAGGCGCATTCGCCGCCGCCGCTGCCTGACGTGGTGCTGGAGCCAATCGTCAAACTGGCGCTGCAGGAGGACCTGGGCGTCGCCGGCGATGTGACGACCGACGCGCTGATCGATCCCGAACGCAAGGCCGCTGGGCGCTGCGTGCGCGCGAGGCGGGCGTGGTGGCGGGCCTCGATGCGGCGACGCTCTCGGCTTGGATGATCGATTCCGAGATCGAGTTCGGCGTCGCCGCAGGCGACGGCGAACGCGGTGAAGGCGGGCGAAGTGATCGCCGAGATCAAGGGCTCGGCGCATTCGGTGCTGATCGCCGAGCGCACCATGCTGAACTTCATGGGCCGCCTCTCGCGGCATCGCGACGCTCACGCGCCAGTATCGTCGACGCCGTCGACGGCATGGGCGTGATCATCGCCTGCACGCGCAAGACGACGCCGGGCCTGCGCGCTCTGGAGAAGCGCGCGGTGCGCTTGGGCGGCGGCGGCGCCCATCGCTACGGCCTCGATGACGCGATGCTGATCAAGGACAATCACATCGCCGCGGCCGGCTCGGTGGCCAACGCGCTCGAGCGCGCGCGCGCGGCGGCCGCGCATCTCACCTGCATCGAGATCGAAGTCGATACGCTCGATCAGCTGAAGCAAGCGCTGCCGCTGCTGCCGAGCGCGATCCTCTTGGACAATTTCTCGCTGACCGATCTGCGCGCCGCCGTGAAGCTAGCGAAGGGGCAGACGCTGCTCGAGGCCTCCGGCGGCATCACCATCGAGAACGTCTTCGCGGTGGCCGAAACCGGCGTCGACGTCATCAGCATCGGCGCGCTGACGCACTCAGCGCCGGCGCTTGGATGTGGGCCTTGACGCGCTCTAGGCGCGCAATTCGTTGATGATGCCGAACAGCAAATGGTCTCGCCACTGGCCGTTGATCTTAAGATAGGCTTTGGCCGCGCCTTCATGGGTGAAGCCGGCTTTTTCCAAGCACCCGGCGCGACGCGATGTTGTCAGGCTGGCACGCGGCTTCGACGCGATGCAGATCAAGATCATCGAAGGCGTAGCGCACGGCAGCGCGCACTGCGGCGGTGGTGTAGCCCTGCCCGGCGTAGCGTTCGCCAGCCCAATAGCCCAGCGATGCGGTCTGCGCGACGCCGCGGCGAACGTTCGAGAGCGTCACGCCGCCGACCAGCGCATCATCGCCTTCGCGAAACACGAAAAGCGCATGCGCGCGATCATCGCGCGCGTCTTCAACATAGCGGCGAAGCTTATAGCGGTATGAACCGCGCGAGGTTTCATCGATCGCCCAGGTCGGCTCCCAGGGCGTCAGGAATGCGCGGCTGGATTCGCGGATCTCGGCCCAATCTTGATAATCGCGCGGCTCGGGCTGGCGCAGATAGACGCCCTCGCCATCGACGCGGCGCGAGCCTTCGCTGTCTTTGCGCATCAAAGCCATGGCCGCTAGTCTTACGCCGAGCCGTGGAACGCGTCGAGCGCGGCATGCCCCGCCTTCGGTCCGATGGTGGCCGCGCACACCGGCCCCACGAGCGCGGCGGCGGCGATGGCTTGCACCTCTTCTGGGCTCACACGCTCAATTCTGGCGCGCAATTCATCAAATGGCGCAAGCCGGTCGCGCAGCAGAACTTGGGCGGCCCGCGCCTCGGCCCGCGCCGAGGGCGCCTCCGCGCCCATAAGCGTTTGCGCGCTGGCTATGGTCTTGGCGCGTTTGAGTTCGTCGGCGGTGGGGCCGTTGCTCGCCAACAGGCGCCAATTGTTCGCGCACGATTTCGGCGACGGCTTTGGCGTTGGCGGCCGAACAGCCCTGCGTAGACAAGCAGACGACCATCGTCTTCGAAGGTTTCGACGAAGCAATCGATCGCATAGACCAGCCCGCGGGTTTCACGCACTTCTTGGAAGAGCCGCGAAGACATGCCGCCGCCGAAGATCTCCCCCAGCAAGCGCGCAGCGTAGATGGCGTCGCTTGCAGAGCTTGGCGCGGGCCATGACAACACCAGATGCGCCTGCTCCAGCTTGCGGGTTTCGCGGGCGCGGCCGGGTTGTGCGCGAGCGCCCTCGCGCTGTTGGCTCGGCTTGCGCGGGAGCGGGCCGAAGCGCTTTTCGACGGCGTCAAGCACCGCGGCGCGGTCGAAGCGCGCCGGCGATGGCGACGATGACGCGCTCTGGCGAAAGATGTGCGTCGCGGAAGTTTTCGAGCGTCGCCACGCTCACCTGCGCAAGCGTCGCTTCATCGCCTAGAATTGGCCGTCCCAGCGGTTGGCCGGCATAGAGAGCGCCTTGGTGAAGTTCGAAAACGCGGTCGTCGGGCACGTCGAAGGCCTCGCCGCGCTCCTGGGCGACGACGCCCTTTTCCTTCTCCAGATCCTCAGGCGACCAATGCGGCGCAAACAGGATGTCGGCGATCAAGTCGAGCGCGAACGGGGCGTGCTCGCCGACAACGCGCGCATAATAAGCGGTGCGCTCGTAGCCGGTGGCGGCGTTGACGATGCCGCCGACATTCTCGATCGCTTCGGCGAACTGGCGCGCATCGCGCCCGCCTGCGCCCTTGAAGGCCATGTGCTCGAAGAGATGGGCGACGCCATTCTGCTCCGGCGTCTCCCAGCGGGCGCCGACGCGCTGCCAGACGCCGATGGCGGCGCTGCCCAGCCCCGGCATCGGATCGAGCGCTAGGCGCACGCCATTGGGCAGACGGACAAGTTCGAGGTCGCTCACGGGGCTTCAGTCTTGCTGCGGGCGCGGCGGACGCAAGCGCAGACGTCCAGAACTGGCGTGATAGGCGAAATAAATCACAATCAGCACGCCGGCGAGCCCATACCAGGTGAGCGCATAGCCCAGATGGCGCGCCGGCGGCATGGTGTCGGCGCCGCGCGCAAGCGCAAACGGATTGCGGGTGGCGCGGCCATCGGCGCCGACATAGGCGCCGGCGATATAATAATCGGCGACGTTGCTCAGCCCCGCGTTTCGTCCCATGGCGGCGAGATCGGCCACCGGCCAGGCGCGCCGCAGCGGCTGCGGCGCCGGCGCGAACGGCCCCGGCGGCTCCGGCCGGATCGACGCCCCGATGATCGGCGCGCCCGTTCGCAGCGCCGCGGGAAAACGCACCTCGCTGGCGCGCGGCGCCTGCACCTGGGTGATGAAATCGGCGTCCACGAAGACGGTGGTGGCGCCGTACTGCACCGGGGCGAAGACGCGCCAGCCTTCCTCGTGGGTGTCGGGCCGCACGCCGAAGACGAATTGAATGCCGTCCAGAACCGGCTGGTAGCCGGAGATGGTCATCTGCGCCACCGGTTCGTGCGCGGCGCGGCTCTTCAAGACGTATTTGTCCCACTGCCAGCGGCCCAGCACGACAAGCGCGACCAAGGCCGCAAACGTCAACACCGTCATCAGCGGGAGAGGACGGAAACGGATCATTCGAGGTCTGCATGGGTGGCTTCGCGCGCCTTGTGCTTCCATTGCAGCGCAAACAACGTCGCCTTGAACGGCGGCAAGAGCGCAAGGCAAAGCGCAATCGCGGCGAGCCAGTGTCAGGGTCAGTGAAAGCCAGTCCGGCAGATGCAACCCAAACTGCAGAATGAAACAGCAGCGGCGTCACGATGGCGCCGACGATCAGGATCACGAAGACGGCCGGCCCATCGCCGGCATCAGCGACGCGAAAATCCGCGCCGCACACCGGGCAATTGATCGCGCAATCGCAGATAGCTCGCAAACACCGGCCCCTTCCCGCATTGCGGACAGCGCGAGCGCAAACCCGCGACCCAAGGCGAAGGCGCGTCCGTCAATGGCCTTGCATCGTCAGGTATGGCGTCACGTAGACGAAGGTGAAGAGGAAGAGCCACACCACGTCAACGAAGTGCCAGTACCAGGCCGCGGCCTCGAGCCCGAAATGCTTGGTCGGCGTGAACTGCGCCGGCCAACAGACGCAGCAAGCATACCGCCAGGAAGATGGTGCCGATGATCACGTGCGCGCCGTGGAAGCCCGTCGCCATGAAGAAGGACGCGCCATAGACGTTCGCGGTGGTGATGCCGCCGATATTGCCGAAGGCGAAGCCCGCTTCCGGATATTCGACGCCGAATTGGATGTAGGTGAAGCACATGCCGAGCAGCACGGTCAGCACCAAGCCGAAGCGTGGCGCCGCGGCGATTGTTCTGCTGCAGCGCGTGGTGAGCCCACGTCACCGTGGTGCCCGAGAGCAACAGGATGAGCGTGTTCATCAGCGGCAGATGGAACGGATCGAAGTTCTCGACGTGCGGCGGCGGCCAATGCGCCCACGCCGCGGTTTGGCGCGGCGTCCCAGGTCGGCACCGACCCAGGCGGCGCGGTGATAGTGGTAGATCGCCAGTTCGAAGAAGATCCAGAACCAGGCGACGAAGAACATCACTTCCGAGGCGATGAAGAGGATCATGCCGTAGCGCAGGCCGATATCGACGACCGGCGTGTGATCGCCGGCGCGGCTTTCCTTGATCACGTCCAGCCACCAGCCGATGCAGGTGAAGACGAGGATGACCGCGCCGATGGTGAAGAGCGGCCAATGACCCTTGCCGAGGAAGAAATTGTCCTCCTCGTGCGGGATGCCGTGCATCAGAATGACCGCGCCAACGGTCGAGAACAGCGCGCCGATGGAGCCGACAACCGGCCACGGACTTGGGTTGACCAAGTGGTAGTCGTGTTTGACTTCGCCGTGCGCCATTGCAGCCCTCTTCGGCATTCGCATCGCGAACGCCGCCGCTTCTACAAAAGCCGCCGGCGAATTGCCAAATTCTCAGCCCGTTGGCCCGGCGTTCACCGAGCGGAAGTACGTGTAGGAAAGCGTGAGCGTATCGAGGCCGCGCGGTTTCCGGATCGCGGGCGAAATCCGGATCGCACGAAATAGACCACCGGCAGGTCCGCTTCCTGCCCGGCGCCGATAGACGCGGTCCTGGAAGCAGAAGCATTCGAGCTTGTTGAAATACTGGCCCGCCGACATGTGGGCGTGACGTTGTAGGTCGCGCGCGCGGTGACGCTGTGCGTTGGAATTGTTGCGACACATGGAAGAACGCCAGCCCGGTTTCGCCGATTGCAGCGTTTCGGAAGGCTGCTTCGGCGTGAACGTTATCGGCAGGTCGGTGGCGACATTGGTGTCGAAGCGCACGTCGCACGTTTGCGCCAGACACCCGCGACGGCGCGGCGCGCGCGACTTGGGTCGTGCCGCCATAGCCGGTGGCCTGGCAGAAGGCGCGATAGAGCGGCACGGCCGCAAACGACATCGCCGTCATGGCGACGACAGCGCCGATCGCAAGTGCGGCGGTGCGCGCCACGTGTGTGCGGCGCGGATCGCGCTTTTGCTGCTCGCGCGCTCATGGCGGCGACCGCGCCGGCGACAGAATTGGCGTGCATGCGCGCCATGCGTCACGAAGAAGACGAGGATCACGAACGCCGCGACCGACAAGGCGATCACCAGGTTGCGCCGATTGCGCGCGCGCACTTGTTCGGGCGGTGAGGATGATCTCGTCGTTCATCGCCCCAACCCGTGATCGACCATGAGCGCCGCGAACAGCGCGAAAGAGGTAGAGGATCGAAAAGCCGAAGAGCGCGCGCGCCGGCTTATCGGCGGCGCCGCCGCATCGCCCGCCTGCGAGCGCAGGACGCGCAGCGCCAGCAGGATGAAGGCGCCGCCGCCGACGATGGAGACGCGCCGCATAGAAGACCCCGCCCAGGCCGGTCAGCACCGGCGCGACGCCCAGCGGGGCGAGCAGCCAAGCGTATAGGCGAAGATGTGGAGGCGCGTGGATTTCACCCCGCTCGTCACCGGCAGCATCGGCACTTTGGCGGCGGCGTAGTCGTCTTTCTGTCAAGAGCGACAGCGCCCAGAAATGCGGCGGCGTCCACATAGAAGATGATGGCCACAAGCAGGATCGGATCGAGCGCGAGCGAGCCGGTCTTCGCCGCCCAGGCGATCGCCGGCGGCAGCGCGCCGGCGAGCCCGCCGATGACGATGTTCTGCGGCGTCGAGCGCTTCAGCCACATCGTGTAGACGACGGCGTAGAAGAAGATGGTGAAGGCCAGCAGCGCCGCCGCCAGCATTCCCGCCGCCAAGAGCATGGTCAGCACCGAGAGGCCCGAGAGCACCAGCCCCAGCATCAAGGCTTCTTCGCGGTCGATGCGGCCCGACGGTATCGGGCGGGCGCGCGTGCGCGTCATCACCGCATCGATGTCGGCGTCGTACCACATGTTGAGCGCGCCGGCGGCGCCGGCGGCGATGGCGATCGAGAGAATGGCGGCGAAGCCTAGGACCGGATCGTTGATCCCCGGCGCGCAGACATAGCCCACCAGCGCCGTGAACACGACAAGCGACATCACGCGCGGTTTTAGCAGCGCGAAATAGTCCGACGCAGTCGCTGGACGCGCATGAGTGTAACCAACGTCAACCACGTGTCTTATCGGTCAGCCTCTCAATGATGCGCTTCCGGCTTGATCACCGGCAGTTCGTTGAATTGGTGGAATGGCGGCGGCGATGACAAAGTCCATTCCAGCGTGGTCGCGCCCTCGCCCCAGGGATTGGCGCCGGCTTTGCGGCGCACCACGAACATCTCGACCAACATCACCATGAAGACGAGCACGCCAGCCGCGGTGATCGCGTAACCGACCGACGAGACGTAGTTCCACTGCGCGAATTGCACCGGGTAGTCGACGTAGCGGCGCGGCATGCCCTGCAGGCCGAGGAAGTGCTGCGGGAAGAAGATGATGTTGACGCCGATGAACATGATCCAGAAGTGCAGGCCGCCGAGGAAGCCGTTGTATCGGTAGCCGCTCATCTTCGGAATCCAATAGTAGAAGCCGCCGAAGATCGCGAACACGGCGCCCAGCGACAGCACGTAGTGGAAGTGCGCGACGACGTAATAGGTGTCGTGCAGCGCGATATCGACGCCGGCATTGGCCAGCACGACGCCGGTGACGCCGCCGACCGTGAACAGGAAGATGAAGCCGATCGCCCACAGCATCGGCACTTTGAAGTCGATCGAGCCGCCCCACATCGTGGCGATCCAGGAGAAGATCTTGATGCCCGTCGGCACCGCGATGACCATCGTCGCAGCGATGAAATAGGCCTTCAAGATCGAGGCCCATGCCGACCGTGTACATGTGGTGGGCCCACACCATGAAGCCGATGAAGCCGATCGACGACCATGGCGTAGGCCATGCCGAGATAGCCGAACACCGGCTTGCGCGAGAACGTCGAGACGATCTGCGAGACCATGCCGAAGCCCGGCAGGATGAGGATGTAGACTTCCGGGTGACCGAAGAACCAGAACAAGTGCTGGTACATGACCGGATCGCCGCCGCCGGCCGGGATTGAAGAACTTGGTGCCGAAATTGCGGTCGGTCAGCAGCATGGTCAGCGCGCCGGCGAGCACCGGCAGCGCCAGAACCAAGCAGCCACGCCGTCACCAGCACCGACCACACGAACAGCGGCATGCGGTGCAGCGTCATGCCGGGCGCGCGCATGTTGAAGATGGTGGTGATGAAATTGATGGCGCCGAGGATCGAGGAGGCGCCGGCGATGTGCAGCGACAGGATCAGGAAGTCCATCGCCGGACCGTCGTGATAGGCCGTCCCTGCACCCCATTGGTCGAGAGCGGCGGATAGAGCGTCCAGCCGCCGCCGAAGCCCGTGTGCTCGCCCGGCGCCCGGCACGAATGAACGAAATCGATCAGCCAGCGTGAACGACACCGGCAGCAGCCAGAACGAAATGTTGTTCATGCGCGGGAACGCCATGTCCGGCGCGCCGATCATCAGCGGCACGAACCAATTGCCGAAGCCGCCGATCATCGCCGGCATGACCATGAAGAAGATCATGATCAGGCCGTGATAGGTCACGGTCGACGTCGTAGATGTGCTTGGCGGCGTCGAGAGTCGCGGATCCACGGGATATGTGGTTGACGATCTGCATGCCCGGATGCAGCGAGTTCGGCGCGGATGATGCCGGAGAGCGATGCCGCCGACCAGGCCGGCGATGATCGCGAACACAAGGTACATCGTGCCGATGTCCTTGTGGTTGGTGGAGAACAGCCAACGCGCCGGGTTCCAGATGCTCGGGCGGTGGTCGTGATCGGCGTGAGCGGCGGCGTGCTCGTGCGTCATGGCTTGGCTCCGTACTCCATCTGGCCGCGGCTCACCGCGTTGCGCTGCGTTCGGGTATGGCTTTCGCCGGAGGCTTCGCCCAGCGCGCGTTGCGCGGCTAAAACGTCCAGCGTTCCTATCACGGTTTCGTGTCGGCGCGCCGGAGGCTGTTCGTCGCAAAGCGATAAGCCTCTCGGACACGTGAATTGTGGCGCCATCGGCGCGTCCATAGCCTTTCGCCCGGGAGGTAGAACCCAGATGCGAATGACACAAAAAACGTGCGCGTCCCTGGCTCTGACGATGGCGCTGCTCGCGACCCCTGGCGCCATGGCGCATGCGCGGCGCACCGTCATTGTCGGGGTGAGCCCCGCCAACGACTGCTACATCGCCGTCACCCAGCGCCGCCAAGACGGCGACGCCATCGACAAGTGCACTTTGGCGCTCACCGACGACTTCCTGTCGCGCCAGGTCCGAGCCGTCACCTACGTAAATCGCTCGGTGCTTCACTTGCGGCGTCACGAGAGCCGCCTGGCCTTGAACGACGCCAACGAGGCCATCGACTTGCAAAACGCCCTTAGCCAGGACGACGCCGCGCGGGCCTATTTCTACCGGGCGACCGCCAACGAGGACCTCGGCGCCAACCGCTCGGCCTACGAGGACTACCGCCACGCCGCCGAACTCAGCCCAAGCTGGGCTGCGCCGCGCACCGAACTGGCGCGCTTTCAGGTTCGCTGAGGACGCCGACACGGGGGCCGCGCCCCTAGCGCGTGTGCGACGCCTGGGCTGGCCCTGAAGCCGGCGCAGGCGTCGTTTGCGTGGTGGTGGGTGGCGCACCCGTCGTCGTCGCCGCGGCCGGGGTCGCGGCGGCCTGGCCGAACGCCATCTGGCCGCCCTGCGAGACCAGCCAGCGGTTGAACTCGTCGCGCGATACGGCGCGCACTTCGATCGGCATGAAGGCGTGGTCCTTGCCGCAAAGCTGGTCGCACTCGCCGTAAAAGACGTGCTCGCCGGGGCCGACCAAACGCAACTCAATGCGAAACCAGGTGTCGTTGACGCGGCCCTGGATGGCGTCCGACTTCACGCCGAACGCCGGCACCGACCAGGCGTGGATCACGTCGTTGGAGGTGATCGAGCACGCGCACGGTGGTGTCAACCGGCACCACGATCGGGGTTGTTTGTCGCGAGCAGATATGTCCGCTGCTCGCTTGGATTGGGGTGCTGCGGCGTTCCAGGCGCGAACATCGGCTTCCGGCATGCAGGATCGAAGTCAGCGAAACGTGCTGATCGGGATACTCATACTGCCAAAACCATTGATTGCCGGTGACCTTGAGGGTGATTTCGGCGCTCGGCGGAATGCGCTCTTGGCGGAAGAGCAGCGGAAACGAGCGCCACGCGATCGCGACCAGGATCAAGACCGGCACTATCGTCCAGATCACTTCGACGAGCATGTTGTGGGTGAACTTGCGCGGCGTCGGATTGGCGCGGCGATTGTAACGGATCACCACCCACAACAAGAGCGCCAGCACGAACACCGAGATCGACGACGATGATCGGCAAAAGAAAACCGTGGAAATCACGGATTTCCTGCATGATGCTGGTCGCAGGCGGCTGAAAGTCGATCGCTCCCGGCGTCGGCTGGCCAAGTCTCTCATTCTCTGTCGCAAATGCGCCGCCGCCTGTGAGCAACGCAGCCGCGCCCGCAATTGCGGCGATCAAAGCCCCTCGCTTCACAGCCCAACGCCTCCATCTCGAGAATCAGCAGCGGTATGGCGCGGCGGAAACGCCGAGCCTATAGTCGCCGGGCGCGGCATTTCGACCGCGCCTGACCAAAATGTCACTTCAGGTGGGGTGCTAGCATGAGCCGCGCTTGGCTTCCAAGACGCATCCTCGCGGGCGCGCTTGTCGCGGGATTTCTGCTCTTTACGCCAGCGGCTCGCGCGCAGGACCCCAACGCCGAAGCGAGCGCGATGACAGTCGTCGGCAACGATGCGCATGTGCGCCAATGTTCGGCGCTTTTTTCGCTGGGCAACACCACCGACACAGTGATCAGCGCCTGCACCAGAGCGCTCACCTACCCGCGCCTGACCCACGACAACGCCGTCCAGATCAACATGGCGCTTGGCGTCATCCATCTGCGCCGGCGCGAAGGCGACAGCGCCATCGCCGCATTCGACGCCGTGCTCGCCCTGGAGCCGCGCAACGCCGAGGCGCACCTCAATCGCGGCGCCGCTCTGGTCATGATCCATCAGCCGGCGCCGGCGGTCGCCGAGATCACCCAGGCGCTGTCGTTGGGCGTCAGGGAGCCGGAGAAGGCGTATTACAATAGAGGCGCCGCACGGGAAGCTCTCGGCGATCTCCGCGGCGCCTTTGAGGATTATTCGACCGCCCTGCAGATCCGTCCGCAATGGGCGCCCGCCGACCAGGAGCTGGCGCGTTTTGTCCGCGGCAGGCGCGAGCATCTGGCCGCGGTTCTGGGCGAGCAGCACACCAACCCGTAACCGGCGATCATTTGGCGCTGGCATTTATCGGCTGCAGGGCCCCCCTCTGACCCGACTCGGCGCCTATATCTGTCGGGCTTCAAAGGAGACGCCATGGCCGAGGGCCTGACCGATATCCCCGAAACCGCCGCCGAGATGGATTGGGACGCCGCCCTCTCCATCCTCGCCGACGCCGCCAAAGGCGCAGACGACGGCGAATTGTTCGTCGAGGACAGCCGCACCGAGAGCTTCACCTGGGACGATGGCCGGCTGAAGTCCGCTTCCTTTGACGCCACCCAAGGCTTTGGCCTGCGCGTCGTTTCCGGCGAGCGCGCCGGCTACGGTCACGCCAGCGTTCTGGAGACCGACGCGGTGGCGCGCGCCGCGGAAGCGGCGGCGGCGGTGAAGATGGGACATGCGCGGCGTGCTCGATGCGAGCCCGGCGCGGGTGAACCGCCGGCTCTATGGCGATTTCGATCCGATCGAGGCGCCCTCGTTCACCGACAAGACCTCGCTCCTGGCTGAGATCGACGCCTATTGCCGCGCCCGCGATCCCCGCGTCGTGCAGGTCGCGGCGTCGCTCTCGGGGGCCCGGCGCGGGCTCACGATCCTGCGCCCCGACGGGGCCAAGCTCACCGATCATCGGCCGCTGGTGCGGATCAACGTCTCGGTGACGGTCGAACGCGACGGGCGCCGCGAAAGCGGCTCGGCCGGCGCCGGCGGCCGCGAGCCCTACGAAGTCTTCATCGCCCCGGATCGTTGGAAAGCGCTCGCCGACGAGGCGTTGCGCATCGCCCTGGTCAACCTCGATGCGGTGCCCGCGCCGGCGGGCGAAATGGATGTGGTGCTTGGGCCAGGCTGGCCGGGCGTGCTGCTGCACGAAGCCGTCGGTCACGGCCTTGAGGGCGATTTCAATCGCAAGGGCGCGTCGGCGTTTTCCGGCATGATCGGCGAACGCGTGGCCGCGCCCGGGGTCACCGTCGTCGATGACGGCACCCTCGAGAATAGACGCGGCTCGCTCACCATCGACGACGAGGGCACGCCGACCCAGCGCACGGTGCTGATCGAGGACGGCATCCTCAAAGGCTATCTGCAGGACCGCATGAACGCGCGCCTGTCGGGGGTCGCCGCCACCGGCAACGGACGGCGTGAAAGCTACGCCCATCGCCCAATGCCCAGAATGACTAACACCTTTATGACGGCCGGCGAGCACGACCCCGGCGGAGATTCTCTCGTCGCTGAAGCGCGGCGTCTACGCCGTCAATTTTGGCGGCGGCCAAGTCGACATCACCTCGGGCAAGTTCGTCTTCCAATGCACTGAAGCGTATTTGGTCGAGAACGGAACGATCCAGGCGCCGATTAAGGGGGCGACGCTTATCGGCGATGGTCCAAGCGCGCTGACGCGGGTGAAAATGGTCGGCGACGATCTCAAACTCGACGAGGGCGTGGGCACCTGCGGCAAGGCCGGGCAGAGCGTGCCGGTCGGGGTCGGACAGCCGACTCTTTACATCAGCGGGCTGACGGTCGGGGGCATGTAATTCGCATCGCGCATTTACAAATTCGAGAATCGACGCAGAAGCTTTAGCGTCCCACTGTCTGGGGAGGTTGAGACTATGGCGAAGAAAGCAAAAAAGGCGAAGACGGCGAAGAAAGCCAAGAAGGCCGCTAAGCGGCGCTAGGCTCCCGTCTGCGACAAACGAGAACGCCGCCAGGCCGCAAACGCCCGGCGGCGTTTTTGTTTGCATCGCGCAAAGCCGGCCCCCGTGAAATGTAGCGAGCGCTCTTGCGCTTATCGCGGGTCGCCGGCGTCTCATCGCATCTGCGCGCCCACGCGCCTCGAAAAAGCCTTTGCGCATTGAAGATTTGCGAGCCGCTCGCGAGGCGTTGCGAGCGGCGTTTCGTACGCAAGCACGGCGCGCCGAAGTGAGAAACAAGTGGACAAGTGGGACAGTCGCCGGAGCAAGCCTGGGGAATTGAGATGGTCGTGTGTGCGGGCCGCTTCGTCGCAAACCAATGCGGGCCGCAGGATCGGCGGCTTGACCCCGCCAACCGCCATCTTCAGGGTTTAATTACACACGTAATCGCCATCCGAACAAGAGCCGCGGCGTGTGAGTCACGGGAGGGGAAATGCTGGGACGCATGATGGTGTCGGCGCTGGCGCTGACCGGCGTCGCCTACGCGCAGACGCCAGCCACCCAGACCCAAACCACGACGGCGCCCGCCAATACCGGCGACCGCGTCTCCTATGACGCTGCATTCTTCACCCAGTTCAATCCGCAAAACGCGCTCGACATGGTCAACCAGACCCCGGGCTTCTCACTCAATGGCGGCGAAGACCGGCGCGGCTTTTCGGGCGCGGTCGGCAATTTGTTGATCGATGGCGAACGGCCGGTGGCCAAGAGCCAATCGGTGCAGACGATCCTGCAGAACATTCCAGCGGGCCAGGTCCTGCGCATCGAAGTGCTGCGCGGCGCGGCTGTGGCCGGCGACGCGTCGGGCCAATCCGTGCTCGTCAACGTGGTGCGCACGCCAAACGCGGGCAGCGGCGTTTGGGGCGCGGGCTTCGAACAGACCAATCACACCAGTCCGCAAGGCAATGTGTCCTGGAGCGGACGCACCGGCGCGGTCGAATACGGCCTCGGCGCTTCGATCTACAGCAACGACCGCTCGCTGCCTGGACGCCGTTATTACGCCCTTCCCGATGGAACGCTTACGGATTTTATCGATACGCCGCTGCCGCAAGAATTTCGCGAAGCCACCCTCAACGGCAATTTCGCAATGCCGGTTTGGGGCGGGCGGCTCAGCACGACCGGGCAATTCGATGTGTGGCGTTACCATTCCGGGCTCAGACTGAACGATTTCGTTTTCCAGGGCGGCCCGCTGCAGGGGATTTTCAATCAAGAGTACACTGAGCGGCAGTGGAGCTTCGAAATCGGCGCCAATTACGATCGCGATTTCGGGCCCTGGTCGCTTTCACTGGTGAGCCTGGTGACCCGCCGCTATTACAACAACCACGAGATGGACCTCAGCTTGGATGGCGGCCAAGCGCTCACGGAACTCGACGTGCTGCACCAGCATCGCAATGCCGGCGAAAGCATTTTGCGGGCCGCATTGGCGCGCGATTTCGGGCCCCGAAACCATCTCGAGTTCGGCGCCGAGGGCGCGCTCAACACGCTTGACGCCAGCGTCGATTTCACCGCCGACACCGGGTCTGGACCTGATGTCGTTCCAGTCGGAAACGGCAACGTGACGGTTGAGGAAAAGCGCGCCGAGGTGTTCGCCTCCTACACCTGGCGGCCCAACGATCGCTGGTCGGTCGAGGCGCGCGCAGCCAATGAGTTTTCGACCCTAACCTTCACTGGCGATTACGATCAGGTGGTGCGCCTGTCTTATTTCAAACCGTCAATCCAGGTGACGCGCACTCTTGGCGGCGGCAATCAGCTGCGGCTGCGGGGCTATCGCGATGTCGAGCCAGCTCAATTTCGACGACTTCGCGGCGCGGCCGGCGCCGGCGGACGGCCTGATCACCGGCGGCAATAAAAACTTGCGGCCGGAGACCGATTGGCGGGTGGAGTTCGGCGGCGACCTCAATTTGCCGGGCGGCGTGACCACGACGTTTGCGCTGACGCGGCATTGGATCACGGACGCGACAGATCAAGTCGAAATCATCGCCCATGGACAAAACCCCGGCGATCCGGACGTTCACTTCGATGGTCCCGGCAATATCGGCGCGGGCGATGCGTGGAGCTTGACCACGCACACGACCATTCCCACCAATTTCCTGTTGCCGAATTCGAAGCTGACGTTTGACGCAACGCTCTGGGACACCCACGTCATCGATCCGGTCACCCATGTGGTGCGCGGCGTTTCCGGACGCTCGGATGTCTATGTCACCGGCGAATGGCGTCAGGACCAGGCGGCCAACCATTTTTCCTGGGGCGTGCTGTTTGAAAAATATTCCGAGCAAACGGTGTTGCGCCACAACGAGGTCGACAATTCCGAGGAAGGCCCCTACATCACCGCCTTCGCGGAATCGACCTTCATCCCCGGCTTGAAATTCCGCCTGCAAGCCAACGATATTTTCAACCCGGCGATCCGGCGCACGCGGCAATTCTTCGGCGATCCCTTGAGCGGCAACCGCAATGACCCGCTCTCGAGCATCCAATATCGTGTGCGCCACTTCGATCCCGCGCCGTGGCTGGTGTTCACCGTCTCAGGCTCGTTCTAGACGCTTCCGGCGCGCGCGCCCGCGCCGCCCTTTCAAGCCGGCGGCCGCCAAACAAGAGCGAGATCAGCGCGCGCGAGCCTTTCGCCGCGACGGGCCGGGATCTGGGATCGAACATGGGGTTGGGATCCCAATGGCTCTGAAACGGCGCGTCATTGAGATAATCCGGGATGCGCGCGCTCATCGCCTTCTCGTTGGAAATGGCGATGATCTGGCGGTTCTTCGGCATGTTGCGCAGAAGGTCGGCGTCGACATCGCCGATCAGATCGCTCGATTCCTTGGCCATCAAATGGTTGGCGACGCCGAACAGCTGGAAGACCCCGGCATTGTTGAAAATAGTGCGCCAGTCCTTCGGATAGAGGCGCTGCAGCTGCGACAGATCCTGGAAGAACGGCCACACTTGCAGACCGTAACCGCGCAACAAAGTCATCGATTGGCGCAACGGCCCGAACTCGCCGAGCTGGGCGCATTCATCGAGCAGAAACAGCGTCGAACGCTTGGGACGGCGCTTGCGGCCCATCACCGTGAGCATGAGCGCGCCGACCCACAAACGCAGCAGCGCGCCGTGGCTTTCCAGTTTGTCCGGCGGGATGACGATATAGATCGTCATCGGATCGCCCTTGCGCACGGATTCGAGCGAGATCGTCGATTTCGAGAGCGAACGCAAAGCTGAGTTCGAATTGACGACCTTAAGATAGGACTGCGCTGTCGAGAGAATGCCCGAACGCGTCTGCTCCGTGATCGGCAAGAAGCTCGAGATGTTCTGCTTCGAGAGCCGGTTAAGCTGGTCGTGGTTTTCGATCAGCGCGGCCAGATTGTAGACCGCGTCGTCGCTCATCAGAATTTCGCGCACCTTGCCGAAGTGGCGTTCGCTCTTGGGCGCGGTTTCGGCGACCGCCGCGATGACGCCGGCCATCAGCGAGCGGCCCCAATTGTCCCAGAACGGCTCCTTGTGGAAGCCGACATCGCCGGCCAGCAGCGAAGCGAGCATTTCGGCGTCGGCGTCGAGAAGCGCCCCTGGCCGATCAAACAGGTCGAACGGGTTGAGGCTGTCGGTTTTCTTGGAGACCGCGCCGAAGGGGTCGAGCAGGCGCACCTCCTGGCCCATCTCCCGGCGCCGCCGGGCGGTGACGTGCCAGGTCTCCCCCTTCGGATCGATGACGATGACCGAGCCTTCGAAACGCAACAGGTTGGGGATAATGACGCCGCGGCCCTTGCCGGCGCCGGTGGGGGCGATGGTGACCAAATGGCGGTCTTCGCCGTAAAGCATGGGGACTTCGCCGACGATGGCGGGTTCGGCGAGCCGGGGTTCGCCAAAGCCCATCGGCCCGCGCCCGGTGTCGTCGGATTTCCAGCCGAGCAGGAGGTCGCTGACCTCCGGCCGCCCCAAAGCCTCTAGCGGCTTCTTTTTGGAGCGGGTCGTTCTCGGCCGTGACATCAGCACCTCCTACGCGGCCGCCGGTGGGCGGTCGTGAATTACACTTAAGCTTCGATCGGGGCCGGACCCGCCCCTGAATAAGGCGCCTGGGCGCCCGATTGAGGTGGTCCGGCGACTGGGGGTCGGCCCCCCTGGTCCCGACCTCTAGAACGCACGGAAAGGCGCCCCCGTGCAACGCTTCAGAGCCGCTTGGGGAGAACATTTTCTTGATACGCCTCGGGGGCGGCTGGAAAAACCCAACCGCGCCCGAGACTTATGAAAATAGTCTTTGCAATCAACCTGTTCGCTATTGGCCCAAGTCCGGTGCAGCCTTCATCGGCTCGGATTTGGAGGCATCAAGGATCGGCTTCAGCGGGGCGTTGAAGAACCAGACCACGACGCCGGCTATGGCGATGATCGCCGCGCACAAGAGGAAGAAGTTTGTGTGCGGCATGCGCTCCCAATAGCTGCCGATGTAGCCGGCGAGGAAATTGCCGAGGAAGCTTGTCGCCAGCCAGGCGCCCATCATCACCGAGGCGACCTGAATCGGCGCGACGCGCGCAAACAGCGAAAGGCCGACCGGCGACACATAGAGTTCGCCCAGCGTGATGAAGACGAAGAACGCAAACAGCCAGAGCCAGCTCGCCTGCGTCCCCGGCGGCGTCACATAGACCGCGCCGGCGAGAACCAAATAGGAAATCGCGACCATGATGCAGCCCATCGCCATCTTGGTGACGGTGGAGGCTTCCTTCCCCGCTTTCGCCTGCGCGCCCCAAAGCGCCACGATGAACGGCGTGAAGGCGAAGATCATGAACGGATTGAAAGCCTGAAACCAGGTGACCGGAATTTGCCAGTTGATCAGACCCGGGATCAGCCTGCGGTCGGTATTGGTGTCGGCGAACAGGGCGAGCGTGTTGCCCTGTTGCTCATAGGTCGCCCAGAAAAAGATCGCCGGAATGCAAAGCGCGATGAGCGCGACCACGGCCCTCCAATCCTCGCCAGTCAGGCCCTTCTTTTCCGACTTGGCGGCGGTGCGGCGCGCGAGATTGTCAGGCGGCAAGGTGCGGATGGCGAACAGGTAGATGACCAACCCGATGACCATGCCCACGCCCGCAGCCAAGAAGCCGTAATGCCAGCCGACATTCTCGCCAAGCGTTCCGCAAACCAGCGGTGAGAAGAACGCGCCGACATTGATGCCGACGTAAAAGATCGAATAGGCGCGGTCGATGCGGCTATCGCCGGGCTTATAGAGCGCGCCAACCTGGGTGGAGATGTTGGGCTTAAAGCAGCCATTGCCGATAATGAGCAACAGCAAGCCCAAGAACACGGCCTGATCCAGCATGAGCGTGAATTCGCCAGCGGCCATGATGACGGCGCCGGCGATCACCATTTTGCGCTGGCCAAACACCTGGTCGGCGAGCCAGCCGCCGATGATCGGGGTGAAATAAACCAGTCCGGTATAAGTGCCGTAGATGAGCGACGAGAACGGCTGCGCATCGAGGTGGCTGCCGGTCAGGGCTTCAAAAAAGCCCTTGACGGCGTGGTAACCCCAGATGGTTTCGTCGTGCGGCGACAGCAACAAATACTTGGTGAGATAAAGCACCAAGATCGCGCGCATCCCGTAATACGAGAAGCGCTCCCACATCTCGGTGGTGAAAAGGAAGGTTAGCCCGCGGGGGTGGCCGAACAATTGTCGTTCGCCCCCCGCCGTGTCGGTTGTCGCCATTTCCCCCTGAACTCCCTTTATTTTTGTCCCGCCTTGGGCCCACCCTTGCCCATGACGGCGCGTTCACGCAAGCGCCCGTCGCCTTTCGCGGCTGCGAAGCGTCGCGCACGATCATCTCGGGACGGGGTAAGCGAGCGCCTATGAAGCGAGGCGCCCTTTTCGGTGGGCGCCAAAGGGAACCGTCATGGTGGCTCAAGCGGCGCGAACGCGCGGCGGGCCAAGCTTTAGAAGAGGGCCTCGCGCATCTCGCGGCGGAGTTCAGGCGAGATCACCCACCAGAAGGTTTGGTTGGGCGTGGAATCGAGCCAGAAACCCAGACGGCGCAGCGTGCGCACGGACGCCAAATTGCGCCTGTCGCAGCCGGCGACAATGGTTTCAGCGCCGGCTTCGTCGAAGAGCCAATCGATCACCGCGCCCGTCGCTTCGGTGGCGTAGCCCCGGCGACGGCGCGAGCGCGCGACGCCGTAGCCGATTTCATATTCGCGCGCCGCCCGCAGCGATGGTTCGAAGCGGACATCGCCGATCACCGCGCCCTCATCGAGATGAATGGCGATGGCGCGCGTGGGAGCGGGCGTCGGCCCCCAGGCGTCGGAGATGGAGCGCGCGACCAGGCCAAGGCTC
This sequence comes from uncultured Pseudomonadota bacterium, assembly GCA_963847165.1. Classification (GTDB taxonomy): domain Bacteria; phylum Pseudomonadota; class Alphaproteobacteria; order Caulobacterales; family Aquidulcibacteraceae; genus Vitreimonas. The sequence goes on along the minus strand of CAWJYY010000017.1, from coordinate 200,607 downwards.
GCCGCACACCAATCCGGCGGCGCCTCAGCGCCGATAACCTCCGCAAACGCGTGGCTGCCGACCCGCGCGGCTTCGGCGAGTTCGGGCGTGACCGGTTCAAGCCGCAGACGCGCGGTGTAAAGCGGGTGTTCGAGCGAAGGCATCGCCCCTCAACATTGCGTCTCCAGCAAGCCGCTGCAATCACGTGAGCGCCTCGCAGGCGCCTTTCGCGCGCAGGTGTGTTCTCAGGAGTGCAGCGCCCGCAGGCGTTAGCCCGCCGCCGCTTTCTCCAACGCCGCGATTTCTATCTTTTGCATCTGCAGCATGGCGGTGAGCGCACGCTGCGCTCGGGCGCGATCGGGGTCGCCCAGGAGCTTCGGCAATTGCTTGGGAACGATCTGCCAGGAGAGGCCGTAGCGGTCGGTCAGCCAGCCGCATTGGCTGGGCTCGCCGCCGCCTTCCAGAAGCGCGCTCCAGTAATAATCGGTCTCGGCTTGGTCTTCGGTGGCGACCGCGAGCGAGAAGGCCGGCGAGAGTTTGTAATGGGGCCCCCCGTTCAGCATCATCAGCCGCTGGCCTTGGATCTCCAGGATGAGGGTGAGGACAGCGCCCTTCGGCTGCGGGCCGCCCTCTCCGTAATGCGATTTCTCCAGGATCTTGGCGTCCTTGAAGATCGACACATAGAGATTGGCGGCCTCTTCGATCCAGCTGTCGGTCCAGATGCAAGGCGTGACTTTGGGCATGGGGACGCTTCTCCTTGTCTGTCCAATCGTCTGTCCAAGGACGCAGCTGCAGGCGCTGAGCCGACAAAAGGCGTTCAGATTTTTAGTAAGCGCACGCCTCGAAGACGCGGCGGACGTCGCCGCCCCACTCAGTGCGGTAGCGTTCGAGCAGGCGCTCAGCGGGAGTGACGCCGCTGGCGGCGATATCGTCGAGTTCGGCGAGGAAATGGGTTTCGTCTTCGCCGGCATTGTCGGCGCGGGCGCGGGACTTCAGGCCTTGGCGCGCAATCGCCAGCGCCGCTTGGGCGACGTTTTGGGCGGTGTTGCCGCGGATCGGCGCTTTCAGGCCCAAGCGGCGGCACCGCGCGCCGCAAAGACTCGCGATCCTCCATCGTCCAGTTCTTGACCAGGCTCCAGGCGGCGTCGAGCGCGGCGTCATCGTAGAGAATGCCGGCCCAGAACGCCGGCAGCGCGCAAAGGCGCGACCATGGGCCGGAATCTGCGCCGCGCATTTCCAGATAGGTCTTCAAGCGCACTTCCGGAAAAATCGTGGTGAGGTGATCTTCCCAGTCTTTTTCGGTGGGGCGCTCGCCTGGCAGCGCCGGCAGTTTGGCGTCCATGAAGGCGCGGAAGCTTTGGCCGGAGGCGTCGATATATTTGCCGTCGCGATAGACGAAGTACATCGGCACATCGAGCGCGTATTCGGCGTAGCGTTCAAAGCCCATGCCGTCTTCGAACACGAACGGCAACATGCCGGTGCGGTCGGGATCGGTGTCGGTCCAGATATGGCCGCGATAGGAGAGGAAGCCGTTGGTGCGGCCTTCGGCGAACGGGCGACGCCGCAAACAGCGCCGTCGCGATCGGCTGCAAGCGCGAGGCCGACGCGGAATTTTTTGACCATGTCGGATTCAGACGCGAAATCGAGATTGGTCTGCACCGTGCAGGAGCGAAACATCATCTGGCGGCCGAGCCGGCCGACCTTGCGCATATAGGCGCGCATGATCTGGTAGCGGCCCTTGGGCATGATCGGGGTTTCTTCGAGCGACCAGAGCGGCGAGAAGCCGACGCCTAGAAAAGCGATGCCCATGGGGCCGCAGACGTCGCGGAGCTGCGAAAGGTGCGAACCGGTTTCGGCGCAGGTTTGATGCAAGTGTTCGAGCGGCGCGCCGGAGAGTTCGAACTGGCCGCCGGGCTCCAGCGTGATCGACGCCAGGCCCTGTTTCAAAGCGATGACGTTGTCGCCCTCATAAATGCGCTCCCAGCCATATTTGTCGGCGAGCGTGTTCAGGAGCGCGCCGATGCCGCGTTCGCCTTCATAAGGAACCGGCTCCAGCGTGTCGTGATAGAAGGCGAACTTCTCGTGCTCGGTGCCGATGCGCCAGCTGGCGCGATCGGGCTTGGGGCCCTTCTCGAAATGCGCGACAAGATCGCGAAAGCCCTCAAGCGGGGGCGCTTTTTCCTTCGTGCCGGCCATGAGCCGCCCTCCCTCGCGCGTGCGCTTATTTGCACGCCATGTGGCGTCTTCGCCGCCGACCCGCAAGTCGTTACGCTTGGCGCCAGTCGCCCCAGAGCGCCTGGATCAGGGCGAGCGCCGCGATCGCCGCGGTATCCGCGCGCAGGACGCGCGGGCCGAGCGAAACAGGATTAACGAAGGCGAGCGCGTAGAGCAGGTTTCGCTCCTCGCTCGTGAACCCGCCTTCGGGACCGATGAGAAGCGCCAGCCTGTCGGATTTCAAATGCGCGATGGCTTGGCCAAGCAGCGCTCGCCGCCTGGGCCCCGATGGCCCAGCTTCGTCGGCGTCGACTTCATCGGCGTAGATGAGCGCGCGCGCGGGGTCCCAGCCATCGAACGCCCTTGCAAGCGAGAGCGGTTCGCAGATTTCCGGCGCCTCGAAGCGTTCGGTCTGTTCGGCGGCCTCGCGTGCGATCGCCTCTAGCCGGTCGAGGCGTACGGTCTCGGCGATCGTGCGTTGGGTGATGACCGGGCGGATGCGGCGAACGCCGAGCTCGGTCGCCTTCTCGACGATGAGATCGGTGGCGTGACGCTTCACCGGCGCGAACAGAAGATCGAGATCGGGCGCCGCTCTTGGGGAACGGATGAAATTCTCCACGCTCACTTTCACGCCGCGTTTGGAGATATCGGTGATCAGGGCGCGCCATTCGCCGTCGCGGGCGTTGAAGAGGCGCACGCGATCGCCGGCGCCGCGACGCAAGACGGCGCCCAGATGACGGCTCTGGGCTTCGTCGAGCGCGATGGTGACGCCTTCGCTAAGGCGTTGATCAATCAGGATGCGCGGGGCGCCCATGGGTTCTTGCTGCCAAGGGTTGGGCGCATGCGCAAGCATAAGACTTGACCGGCTGCGGCGGTCGGCGTTCCTTTCGAGCGCTTTGCGGAGGGCGACATGGGCCAAACCTTCACCATCCAAGCCGGCGACGTGATTGAGGTGCAGCTCACTTCGGAAACCATGGTGATCGAGTCGCCGAACGGACGACGCCCAACCGACGATGCTGGACGCATCACCAACCGCATGCGCCTTTTTGTGCGCCACGCCGACGGCAAGGAGGAGAAGTACGATTTCGACGACACCGAGCTGGGCGTGCGCGAAACGCAAACGGTGGCGATCGTGCGCGGCAAGCTTAGACGCGCCAAGGAGCCGGTGAACCTCATCCTGTTCAATCTCTCCAGCGGCGAGCACGATCCGTTCGAACCTGGGCTTGCAAGCTATCTCGGCCACAAGCCGTTCTTCGGGCCGCTATCAAAAGCATTCGTCCTGGCGCTCGGCGTCGCCATCATCTTCTATCTGGTGAGCCACTACATCGTTCGTCACGAACAGGGCGCGGTGATGTCGGGCTTTCTGGCGGTGATGTTTGCGTTTCTCTGTTATCCTGTGTTCTGGGGCGCGTGCGGTTTGTGGGATCGCCTGAGCGAACGCATGCGCTACAAACGCGAGCGCAGGCGTTTCATCGATGATATGGCCGGGCGCGTGCGGGCGTATGCGCCGAAGCCGCAAATGGCTTCGGCGCCGGCCGCTCCGCAGCAGCCTTGAGTTTTACGCCGCAGCTTCGGCGATGAAGTCGCCTCGGCTCATGGCGTTGAGCCGCGCATAGAGGCCAGAGGCGCTGATCAGTTCGGCGTGCTTGCCCTGCTCGACGATGCGGCCGCGGTTGAACACCAGGATGCGATCGGCTTCGCGGACGGTGCTCAGCCGGTGGGCGATGACAATGGTCGTGCGCCCCTGCTTGAGCTCGGCCATCGCCGCTTGCACCTGGCGCTCGGTCTCCACGTCGAGCGAGGATGTCGCCTCGTCGAGGATGAGGATCGGCGCGTCGGCGAGGAAAGCGCGCGCCAACGCAACCCGCTGGCGTTCGCCGCCGGAGAGCTTGACGCCGCGCTCGCCGACTTCGGTCTCGTAGCCCTTCGGAAGCCTCATGATGAAGTCGTGCGCACGCGCGCGCTTGGCCGCGAAGATGATCTCCTCCATGGACGCATCGGGGTTGGCGTAAGCGATGTTTTCCCGCAGCGAGCGGTGGAACAGCGCCGGATCCTGCGGCACCAGCGCGATGGCGCGCCGGAGGCTGGCTTGCGTGACCTCGCGCACGTCCTGACCATCGATGCGGATGGCGCCCTCGTTGACGTCGTAGAGACGCTGCACGAGTTTCACGAAGGTCGACTTGCCCGAGCCGGTGGGGCCGACCAGCGCCACGGTTTCGCCCGGCGCGATCTGCAGCGAGAAATCGCGATAGATCGGCTCGGCCTGGCTCTTGTAGCGGAAGCTGACGTTCTGAAACGCGACCGCGCCTTGGCCCGCTTTGAAGTCCCTGGCGCTGGGTTCGTCGACGATGTCGGCCGCCTGCTTGGAGTAGGCGACGACATCGGAAATGTCGGCGATGCCCTTTTGAAGCACGCGGATGCTCTCGCCCAATGTGCGCAGATAGCCCGACATCAGGAAAAAGGAGGTGATCGCGAAGGCCGCATCGCCTGGGCTGGCGGTCCCCGCCATCCATTCACGCACGACCAAGCCCAAAAGCCCGGCCTGCAGCGCAAACAGCGTCAGGTTCTGCCAAATCCAGGAATTGGTCGCCTTGTACCAAAGCTTGAGCGCCTTGCCGCGCCAGTCTTCGACGATGTCGAACAGCCGCTGCTCTTCGCGCTTCTCGGCGCCGAAGGATTTGACGCTGGCGTTGGCCCCGACAGCGTCGGCCAAGGCTGCGCCGATCCTGGTGTCGGCGACGTTGGTGACCGAGAAATCCTGCTTCAGATAATAGACCCAGGTCCACCAATTGATGGCGAGCAGAATGAGGATCGAGACGCCGACAAAGGCGCCGATCATCGGCCAGCGTAGAGCGGTCATGATGGTGATGCCGGAAAGCACGATCGAAGCCGGCAAGATCGACCACACGATGGTGTCGGAGATGGTGTCGTAAGCGTTCATGGCGCGCGAGACGCGGCGAACCGTGGCGCCGGCGAAATTGTCGGCGTGCCAATCGGAACTGAAGCGCTGCACGTCCTTGAAGCCGTCGTCGACTATGTTGCGCATGTTGCGCGCCGCCAGCGGAATCCAGAACCTGACCGAGGTGTTGCGGAAGAAGTAAAAGCCGAAGGCGACCGCGGCGAAGACGTAATAGGTCGACCACACCGCCGCATGCGCCGCCGCATGCCCCGCCGCACGACCCGCCGCATGACCCGCCGCATGACCCGCCTCAGGGCCGGCCGTCAATGCCTCGACCATTTCGCCCGAAACCACCGGCAGCGCCAAATCGCAGCCCACCGCGATCAGATAGAGCCCGATAAAGGCCGCCAGATAATGCGGCTGGGACATCCAGCGAGCGATGACGTAGTCGGAGATTTCCCGCACCGAGGCCTTGAGCGGCCTGGTCTCGTCATTGTCGTCGAATTCCAATGCGTCGATTGAACTATCGCTCATGGGAGCACCAAACTTGCGCGCCCCACAAAACCCAAGGGGGAGCGGCGTTGCGTTGAAGCGGAAATGGGAACGAGAAGCTGGAAGCGGAACGGGACTGACCACCACCACGGCTCGGCGAAACGGAGACCCCTCGCGCTGGTATCGGCGCTTTTGGGGATTTTGAGTGGAAGCGGCCTACGCCTGCTTCGGCTCAACCGACGTCCGTTCGCGAACGCCGTGAATTTATGACGTGGTGACAGCCATGAGTCCGTTGCTCCAGTCTGGAAAGGACGGGTGAAATACGCCGCGTCGCGGCTTGCGTAAAGAGAAAGCCTTGCGCATTTCTCTGGCGTGGCGACTTCCAAACCCGCCGATGCGCTGAGGCAACACTGGACCGAGCGGCTGCCGGACGCCGTGGAAGCCGTACGCGCAGCTGTCGCGGCTGGATCGGCCGATCGGCTGGCAATTGCTGGCGCTGCCGTGCTGGATGGGGCTGGCGGTGGCGCGCACCTGGGGCGGATTCAGGCCGGAGGATGTGACCTATGCGGCGGCGTTTCTCTTGGGCGCCATCGCCATGCGCGGCGCGGGCTGCACCTATAACGACCTCCTGGACCGAAACATCGATGCGAAAGTCGAACGCACGCGCGCCCGGCCGCTGCCGTCGGGGGCGGTGTCGGCGAAGGCGGCGTGGATTTGGCTGATCGCGCAGTGCTTGATCGGCCTGGTTGCGCTTTCGGTGTTTCCGCGTTTGGCGCAGCTGGTGGCGTTGGCGGCGCTGCCGCTGGTGGCGCTCTATCCGCTGATGAAGCGCATCACTTGGTGGCCGCAAGCCTGGCTTGGACTGGTGTTTTCGTGGGGGGCGCTGGTTGGCGGGGCGGCGACGACATCGCCCTTCGGCGCGCTGCCGCTGGAATCGCTGGCGCTCTATGCCGGCTGCATCTTTTGGACGATCGGCTATGACACCATTTACGCGCTGCAGGACCGCGAGGACGATGCGCTGATCGGGGTGAAGTCAACCGCGCGCCTGTTCGGCAAACGCTGGCGGATCTTCACCAGTCTCTTTTATGTGCTGGCGCTCAGCGGCTGGATGAGTGCGGCGGTGCTCGCAGGCGCGAGCTGGCCGACTTTTCTGTTCATCGGCGCGGTCGGCGTGCTGATGGTCCGGCCGATGATGCGCGCGATCGACGACAACAATCCCGCAAGCGCGCTGGCGGCGTTCAAGATGAATGGGTGGATAGGTTTGGCGATCGTTGCGGCGATGGCGCTTAAGCCGCTGGCGGAATTGTTGCGGCCGGAATTGGGGGCCAATAATGGCTGAAGCCGAAACCGAGCTGGCGAAACTCTGCAAGCGTTTCGCCAGCGTCGTGGCCAAGCACGAGCGCTATCCGACCAGCTTCGAGCGAACGCGCGATCCTTTCCGCGTCCTGGTTCGCGCGGTGACCTTCCAGCAGCTCTCCGGCAAAGCGGCGGCGACCATTCACGGCCGCCTGCTTGCGCTGTTTGAAGGCAAGGAGCACCCCGATCCGGAAGATATTCTGGCCGCGAGCGATGCGACCCTGCGCTCAGCCGGGCTTTCGCGCCAGAAGATCGCCGCGCTTCGCGACATTTCTCAAAAGCGCCTCGACGGCGTGATCCCGGAAGCCAAGGCGCTCTTAAAGCTGAGCGACGAGGAGATCATCGAGCGGCTGACCGCCGCGCGAGGCGTCGGGCGCTGGACGGTGGAGATGTATCTGATGTTCACGCTTGGGCGCCCGGATGTGCTGCCGGTCGATGATCTGGGCGTGCGCAAGGGCGCAGAGAAGCTTTATGGACGCCGCTTCACACCCAAGCAATTGGCCGCCTATGGCGAGCGCTGGGCGCCCTATCGGAGCGCCGCCGCCTGGCATCTGTGGCGGATCGCCGACACGCTGACGCCGGATCGTTCGCCGCTGAAGAAAGCGAAGAAGAAGGCGGCCAAGAAGGTCATCGCCAAGACGCTGGCGAGGAAATCGGTCAAGCCCAACAACAACAACAACAACAAGAAGCAGGCGGCCAAGAAGGCGAAGACCAAGAAGCAAGCGTCCGCGTAACGATCACCAGACGCCGGGCGCGAAGCGATAGCGCACGCGCTTCATGTAATCGTCATAGCCTTTTAAAGATGCGCGAAGCATGCGCTCTTCTTTCACGGCGCGCCACGCGACGGCGAGGATGAGGATAATCGAGCCGATCAGGCCCAAATAGGAGCCAAGCAGGAGCGGGACGCCGATGAACAGGGCGAGCGCGGAGGCGTACATTGGGTGGCGCACGATGGCGTATGGGCCGGTGTCGATTGTCTTCTGCCCCGCTTGCAGCTTCACCACCGGCGCGGCGAAACTGTTTTCGCGGAAGGTGCGCCAGGCGCCCCACATATAAGCGGCGACTGCGACCGCGCCGATCGCTTGCAACCACACCGGTACGGCCAAGAAGTCCTGTTGGGATGCGTCCCAAGCGCTGAACGCAAGCCAGGCCGTGAAGGCGGCCATCAGCAAAATCAAAAACACGCGGTCCCATGCTTCCTGCCCACGCTGCAGCGGCGAGCCCATGCGCTCGCGCAAGAGCGATGGATCGGCTCGCGCCAGCCAGACCGTGATGGCGAGGCCGCCGATCAGCATCTCGCTCATGAGCACCCAGGCGGCGGGATAATTCCAGGTTCCCGCCGGCCAGAACGTGCAGGCGGCGATATAGGCCGCAAAGAAGATGAATTGGAGGATGATGGCGCTCGCGGGCATGGGCGCAATCTAGAGCGATGGCCAACGACTATCCAATGACCGCGCGGGAATCGCCGGCGCTTGCGCGCGCTCGCCTTTGCCATAGTCGCGGACGATCGCCGCCACGCGCAGGCGATAATCGGCGAAGATGCGCGCGCGGCCCTTTGCTTGCGCGGCGCGGTGCGCTTCCATGCAGCGCCAACGCGAAAGCGCCTCCTCGTCGCGCCAGAATGAGAGCGACAGGAGCTTGCCGGGCTCGGAGAGGCTTTCGAAGCGTTCAATGGAGATGAAACCATCGACGTCATCGAGCAGCGGACGCAAGGCGCAGGCGAGCGCCAAATATTCCTCCCGCGCCGCGGGCGCCGGGGTCGCTTCGAAAATGACTGCGATCATGTCTGAGGCTCGCCGTGTTTGAGAAGGAATTCGTTGACCGCGCCCCAGAGGCGATGGCGGCCGGTTTCGAGGTGCATGAGGTGGCCGCCCTCAGGCAGCCTCCTGTCGAGGCGCGGTTGCGGCCCCGAGGCGGCGATGAAGCGCGCGACGTCGGCGTCCGTGCACAAGCTATCCCAGGCGCCGCGCACAACCAAAGTCGGCGCGGCGATCGCCGCGGGAGCATAGCAGCGCTCCCCGCTCCAGATTGCGGCGACGTCAAGCGCGGGTCCGCCCGGCACGGCCACAGCCGGCGGCGATCTCTTCGCCGCCGCTTTGTCGGTGGCCAGCCATGCTTGGCCCCACAATTTCAAATCGGGCTCGGCCAGAACGCTTGGCGCGCCCGCCGGCGTATCCTGCTCGAAACGCTGGCGTTGGTCTTCAATGCTGATCAGCCGCCATGCCGGCGCCGACGCCGGCGCCGGCGCCATCTGGTTGCGCTGCAGGATCGGGGCGAAGAGCGTCAGAGTTGCGACCGCCTGCGGCGCGGAAGCCGAAAACATCGCCGCGGGAATAGCTCCCCAGGAATGGGCGACGATGTTGATGCGAGGGCGGCGGGTCTTCTCGGCGATGAACGCAATTGCGCGCGCGATCTCGGCTGTCGCATGCCCGGCGCGGCCCAGCGCCGAGCCCGCGTCCGGCCATTCCGAACCGCCATAGCCGGAGAAATCCAGGCCCCAGACCTCAAACCCGGCCGCAACCAGCGCGTCTTCCCAAGAGCGCCCGTCGGCGAAGCGATAGGCGACCGAAAGGGCGCACGGGAAAGTGGCGCCGTGAATATAGAGAACCGGCGGCCCCGGATTGCGGCGACGACGCAAGCGAAGTCGCGGCGGCCCCATGAGATCCTCGAATTCGGCCGTCTCCGGCATCGGCGCCTCCCTCATCGGCGCATCAGCGGCGCATGCGGGGCGCTCGCGAGTTTCAAGAAGATGCGGTCTTCGCGGCGAATGAATTGCTCGCGCTTGGCGAACTCGTAATTGGCGCGCCCCTCATCGCTCGCCGCCAGTCGCTTGCGGTAGGCTTCGTAGGCGGCCAGATCTTCGATGTTGTAAACGGCGTAAGCGGTGGTGAGCGACCCTTCGTAGGGCGCATAATAGCCGATGAGATCAGCGCCGCTGGCGGGAATAGCTTGGCCCCAATTGCGCGCATATTGTTCGAATTTGTCGCGTTTGAACGGATCGATTTCGTAGCGAATGAAGCAGGTGATCATGTCGCCTCCAAAAATCAGATCCTATAGAATTGCGCCCCCAGGATGGTTCGATTAAGATCGTACTATATGAGACACGGCGGATGAGACACGGCGGATGAGACACGGCCCCAGCATCGCCCAGATCGCCGCCGCCATCGGCGATCCCGCCCGCGCCAATATGTTGACGGCGCTGGCGGGGGGCGCGGCGCTGACGGCGAGCGAATTGGCGCTGGAGGCCGGCGTCGCCAAGCAGACGGCGAGCTCGCATCTGGCGCGCCTCAGCCAAGCGGGGCTGGTGGCGGTGGAAAAACAAGGGCGGCATCATTATTACCGGCTCGCCGACGCCGAGGTGGCGCACCTGTTGGAAAACCTGATGGGCGTGGCGGCGCGCAATGCGCCCGCGCGCGTGCGGCCGGGACCGAAGGAGCCGGCGCTGCGGCGCGCGCGCGTCTGTTACGATCATCTGGCCGGCGATCTGGGCGTGAGCCTGCTCGACGGCATGATCGCGGCGAAGTGGATCAAGGCCGACGACGAGGCGCTCCAGCCAACCAAATTGGGCGTTGAGAAACTGGCCTTGTTCGGCGTCGACGTTGCGGAACTTCGCGGCCGAAAGCGGCCGCTCTGCCGCGCCTGCCTCGATTGGAGCGTGCGGCGCAATCATTTGGCCGGCGCGCTCGGCGCGGCGATCCTCGAGCGCATTTACCAGCGCGGCTGGGCGCGGCGGCGGGGACGCAGCCGCATCGTGGAGTTTGCGCCGTTGGGCGAGCGTGCGCTCAAACGCGCCCTGCCGCTCTCGCCCTAGCAGCAGCGATTCGTGCTATAAGGCCGGCCATGCCAGCGGTCGCCCGCATCGATCCGAAAGAGATTTTCACCGCCGCAGAATGGGCGCGGCTTTCGCCGCGTTCGCCTTGGCGCGGGCTGATGCTGACGGCCTCGGCGTGGGGCGTGATCGCGGCGGCGGCGGGTCTCTTCATCGTCTGGCCGAACCCGCTCACTTATGTGGCCGCGGTGATGGTCATCGGCGCGCGCCAATTGGGGCTGGCGATCCTTATGCATGACGCCGCCCATGGCGCGCTCCACGCCAATGCGAAGGTCAATGATTGGGTTGGCGAGTGGTTGTGCGCGGCGCCGGTGGGCGGGCGCCTGCAATCCTATCGCGCCTATCACTTGAAGCACCACAAATACACCGAGCAGCCGGAAGATCCCGATCTTGAGCTTTCAGCCCCCTTCCCGATCACGCGCGCCTCGCTCATGCGCAAAATCGTTCGCGATCTGACCGGGCAGACATTTTTAAAGCAGCGGCGCGCGCAGCTATTTGGCGGTCGCAAAGACGGCGAAGTGGTCAACGCCGCAACGACGCATTTCCTGATCGTGAACGCGATGCTGTTTGCGATCGCAATCGGCTCTGGATATTGGTGGGCTTATCCGGCGCTCTGGATTGCGCCTATGGCGACCTGGCTGCCCTTGGTGACGCGGCTGCGCAACATCGCCGAGCACGCAGTGGTGAACACCAAGGACGATCCCTTCACGCATGCGCGCACGACGCTCGCCAATCCGCTGGAGCGGCTGCTGATCGCCCCCTATTGGGTGCATTTCCACGGCGAGCATCACGTCTTCATGCACGTGCCGTGTTACCGGCTCGAACGCATGCACCGCATGCTGATGCAGAAAGGCTATTGGTCGCGCATGCGGATCGCCGGAAGCTATGGCGAAGTTCTGCGGCAAGCTGCGCCGGCGTGATCTCCGACATTCCAGACTTCATTCGCCAGAACACCCGCGTGCTGGCGGCGAGTCATGTGCCCGAGATCAAGCTCTACCTGGCCGACGACGCGGTTGGGTTGTGGCGGTTGACGGAAGAGGAGCTGGGCGAAATCGGTTTGCCGCCGCCGTTCTGGGCGTTCGCCTGGGCGGGCGGGCAAGCGTTGGCGCGCTATCTGCTCGATCATCGTGAAATCGCCTGCGCCAAGCACGTGCTCGATGTCGCGTCGGGCTCGGGATTGGCGGCGATCGCGGCGATGCAGGCGGGCGCGGCGTCAGCGCTCGCGGTCGACATCGACGCTTTCGCCATCGAGGCGGCGCGGCTCAACGCCAAACTCAATAATGTGACGATCGCGACCAGCGATATCGATCCGGTCGGGGCGGCGACGGACAAAGAGCTGATCCTGGTCGGCGACCTCTTCTACGATCGCGATCTGGCGCTGCGTGTGCTTGAGTGGCTGATCGCGCTCGAGCGCCAAGGCAAAGAGGTGCTGATCGGCGACCCCGGGCGCGCCTATCTGCCGGCCGACAAGCTGGAGCGGATCGCGGCCTACGATATTCCCGTCACCCGCGCGATCGAGGACGCGGAAGTGAAGCGCGCCGCGGTGTGGCGGTTGAAGCGCTAGCTTGGGCAGATCGTCCGGCGCTGCGCTTGGTCTTGCGTGCGCCGCCGCGCGTCCTCGCAGATGACGCCCCAGAAATGCTGGATCTCTTGGCCGACTTCGCTGCTGCGCTGACGCAGCTGCTCGGGGGTGGGACGCGTGTTCGGCGGCTCGGAAATCCACACCGGCTCATAGGGCGGGGTGCAGGTCGTCTCGGTGTAGAGATTGCGAGCGCAAAGTTGCGAACGCTGGATGTTGTATTGCCAGACCGCCTCGCGCAGGCCGCGGGCGAGCTCCTTGGCGTCCTGGGCGCTGGCGTCGGGGGCGCCAACCTGGGTGGCGGCGAGCTCGCCGGTCTGATGCAGCATGGCCCCGTAATGGCCGATCTCGACCTCGAGCGCGTGGGGATCGACGTGGGCGGCGGCGGTTTGCTGGCTCTGCCCGGGCGGCTTACACGCGCCCAGCGCCGCAACCGAGAACACCAAAGCCAAAAATACGCGCATGCGGCGTCTCCAAGAATTGAGCGCCATCTTAGCCGCGGCAGGCGGCGAGCGGTAAGTCTTGAATTTTTGGTAACCGGTCTAGCGGTCGACGAGCGGGGCGAGGGCGTTGTAGCTGGCGTCCATCTCGCCGAGCTCCGCGCCGCGCAAATGCCGGAAAAAGGCGATCGCGGCGGCCGCCATCCACATGGCGGCGGCCACCGCGAACATCGCCCCAGCGACGCCCCATAAACTAGCGTCTGCGAAACCACCCATCCCGTTGCCTTCGAGGCATCTTGTTGACGACCTTTATGCCAGCTCTCGGTGAACGCGACGTTTCTGAAACGAAAACAATTCCTTGAAATGACTTGGGCGAATGCCGCCGAAACGCTAGCGTCAATGGCCGATTTCGGCGGGAGCAATGCTTTATGCTGCGTCTGGAGATCGCCGCGCTCTATTGCGGCGTGAACATCCTCTTACTTTTGGTGCTCGCATATCTGGTGACCAGCGGGCGGCGGCGACACAAGATCACGTTGGGCGACGGCGGCCACGAGGCCATGAGCCGGACGATCCGAGCGCATGCGAACGCCGCCGAATACATCCCCGCCGGCCTCATCGGCATCGTCGTGCTCTCGCTTTTTGAATCCCTGCCGATCTGGATTTTGCACGGCGGCGGAATTTCTTTGACGCTGGGGCGGGTGCTGCACGCGTGGGGCCTGCACACGAGCGCCTTCAATCAGGCCCGCGTGCTCGGCACCGCGCTCAGCTGGTTGGCCTACCTGATCATCGGCGCCGCCCTCATTTACGCAGGCGTCAGCCACCAGCTCGGTGGGTAGTCAGTTACCGTAGGCGCTCCGATTGCCGCGCGTGGGCCTTGGGCCCATGTAGGGGCCATGGCCTTCGATGCTGATTCTAACGCCGTGCTCGCGGCCCTGATCGACTACGCCAAAGCCGCGGGCGCGGAGGCTTCGGAAGCGTCGATCGCCTCTCGCGAAAGCATTTCCGCTGAAGTGCGGATGGGCGAACTCGAAGGCATGGAGCGCGAGGAAGGCCGCTCGGTGGCGCTGCGGGCGTTTTTGGGCAAGCGGCAAGCGGCGGCTTCCTCCACCGATCTTTCCGCCACCGGCCTCAAAGCCCTGGCCGAGCGCGTGGCGGCGATGGCGCGCGCAGCGCCGGAAGACAAATATTGCGGGCTCTTGGAGACAAAGCACCTGGCGCGCGACCAGCACGCCGATCTCGATCAATCCGACACCGCGCGCCCGAGCCCGCAGCAATTGCTGGAGCTTGCTCGGATATGCGAGGCGGCCTCGCTGCAAATTCCCGGCGTCGCCAATTCCGGCGGCGGCGGGGCGTCGAGCGAAGTGTCGAGGTTCATCTATGCGACCTCCACCGGTTTCGAAGGCGCCGAGACCGGCACATCCTATAGCCTGGGGACCCAGCCCATCGCCGAACGCGGCGACGACATGGAGCGCGATTACGAATATCGCACCAAGCGCTTCTTCGCCGACCTGCCCTCGCCGGAAGAAATCGGCCGCATGGCCGGAGAACGCACGGTCCGCCGCTTGGGCGCGCGCAAGCTGGCGAGCGCCAAGGCGCCGGTGATCTTCGAGAACCGGCTCGCTGGGCGGATCATTTCGCCGGTGTTTGGCGCGATTTCGGGATCGTCGGTGGCGCGCGGGGTGTCGTTCTTGAAGGACAAGCTCGGCAAGCGCGTGTTCGCGGAAGGCTTCCGCGTGCACGAAGATCCTTTCGTGAAGCGCGGGCTTGCAAGCCGCGCCTTCGATGGCGAAGGCGGCGCGGTCAAAGCCGATGACGCTGATCGAGGACGGCGTGATCACGACATGGCTGCACAATTCGGCCTCGGCGCGCCAGCTTGGCCAAGAGCCGAACGGGCATGCGACCTCCGGCCATGGCGGCCCGCCGGGCATCGGCACATCGAACTTATTCGTAAAGCCGGGCGCGCGACGATCTCGCTCAGGCGATGCGCGACGCCGGCAAGGGCCTCTTCGTCACCGACATGTTCTCGCCCGCCCTCAATATGAACACCGGCGATTGGTCGGTGGGCGTGGCGGGCTATTGGTTCGAGAACGGTGAGATCGCCTATCCGGTCAGCGAAGTGACGGTGGCGGGCAATCTCATCGACATCTATGCGCGCCTGCGCTGCAACAGCGACTCGACACGCGCGGTTCGCTGCAAATCCCCAGCCTCATCGTGGACGATCTTGCAATCGGCGGCGTCTGATCTCGCTCTCTTGGAAGCCGCCGCGCGCGAAGCCGGCGCCCTCGCCCGCGATTTGCTGACCAAGCCGCTGGAGATCCGCAACAAGGGCGATGCGGGGCCGGTGACGAATGTCGACCTCGCCATCGATGCGTTTCTGGTCGAGAGATTGCGCGGCGCCCGGCCCGATTATGGCTGGCTTTCGGAAGAGACGCCGGACGATGCCGAGGCGCGTTTGCGGGCGGCGCGCGTTTTCATGCTCGATCCGATCGACGGCACCGCGGCCATGATCAAGCGCCAGCCGCAATACACAATCAGCATTGGCGTCGCCGAAGGCGCCGACGCCGTCGCCGGCGCCATCTACAATCCCGCCACCGACGAGATGTTTCTTGGCGCGCGCGGCGCCGGCGCGACCTTCAACGGGCGGAGCGCGCATGTGAGCGCGCGCAAGCTCTTGGAAGGCGCGCGCATGGTCGGATCGAAGGTGCGCTTCACCGATTGGCGTTGGCCGCGCCCCTGGCCGGCCCTAGAGATCGAACAGCGCCAATCCATCGCCTATCGCATGGCCGCGGTCGCGGCCGGGCTGGCCGACGCCACCATCCTGTTCAGCTGGAAGCATTATTGGGACATCGCCGCGGGCGCGGCGATCGTTGCGGCCGCGGGCGGCGTCGTCACCGACACCTGGGGCGAGCCTTTAGAGTTCAATCTGCGCAAGCCGCGCGCGCCGGGGGTTGTCGCTTCTGGCGCAGGTCTGCACGCTTTGCTAATCGAGCGCACGTCGCACTTTCCCGATCCGCGCACGAAAGCAGAGGCATGAGCGAGCGCAAGATGAGCGAGCAAAGACAACTTCTGCACCTTGTCATCGGCGGCGAGCTGAAGCGGCTCGACGGCGCCGAATTCGACGAACTTGCAGGCGATCGATTTTGTCGGCGCCTATCCCAACTACCGAGCCGCCTACGACGCCTGGAAGGGCGCCGCCCAACGCACCGTCGACAATGCGCGCGTGCGCTATTTCATCATCCACGCCCACCGCCTGCTCGATCCGGGTGAAGATCCCGAGAACGAGATGTGATGGGCCCATGAGCACCGGCCGATTGTTCGCCCGCCTCTGGCGCGAGCACGTCTCCCACTACAAAACCGAAATCGCCCTGCTCATGCCGGTGCTGGCGATCGTGGCGCTGGCGGCGGTGTCCTATGCGGGCGTGCTCAAATTCGCGACCGATGCGATCAACGCCGGCGATTTGAACGGGGTCTATTTCTGGGCCTTCATCGCCGTGGCGGCGACCGCGGTGCGGGCGCTGGCGATGTGGCTGCAGGCGGTGATGTCGCAAGACATCGCGCTCAAAGTGCTGCGCGATCTGCAGGGCGCCATGTTCGCAAAGCTCATGGGCGTGGATTTCGCGCGTTTCGGACGCGAGGCGCCGGGCCGGCTCATTTCGCGCTTCACCAACGACATCAATGTCGTGAGCGAAGGCCTGGTGCGCGGGGGCAAACCGCGATCCGCGATACGCTGACGCTCGTGGGCGCGGTTGGAACCATGTTCTATCTCGACTGGGTGCTGACGCTGGTGGTGCTCGGCGTCTTCGCGCTGGCGGCTTGGCCCATGCAACTGATCGCCGAAAGCGCGCGCCGGCGAACGCGCGCAGCGCAGTTGCAGGTGAGCGTCCTGACAGGATTGTTGGCCGAGACCTTCGGCGCGATGCGCTTCGTCAAGACCTATGGGCTGGAGGCGCACGAGACCGAGCGCTCGCGCAAGACCTTCGAAGAGCGCCGCAAAGCGCAGATGAAGCTGGCGCGCAATCGCGCCCATCCCGTGCCCCTGCTGGAGATCATCGGCGGCTTGGCGCTGGCGGTTGTGCTGGCGATCGCCGGGCGCGCGCATCACCGCCCATCAAATGACTTTCGGCGACCTGATGGGCATTATCGGCGCTTTCGCGACGGCGACGCCGGCGGCGCGGGCGATGGGTCAATTCAACACGATTTTGAATGAAGCGACTTCAGCGCTCGATCGCGTCTACGAGCTGATCGACGAGCCGGTGACGATCGTGGAAAAGAGCGGCGCGAAGGCGATGCGCGTCACGCGCGGCGAAGTGACGTTTGAGAATGTTTCGTTCTCGTATGAAGAGACGCCTGCGCTGGCGGGGGTGAGCTTCAGCGTCGAGCCGGGCGAGACGGTGGCGCTGGTGGGGCCCTCCGGGGCGGGCAAATCCACGATCTTCAATCTCATGCCGCGGCTCTATGATGTGAGCGGCGGGGCCGTGCGCATCGATGGGCAAGACGTGCGCGATGTCACGCTGGCGTCGCTGCGCGCCAGCATGGCGCTGGTGGCGCAGGATGCGGCGCTCTTCAACGACACCATCCGCGCCAATATCGCGCTTGGGCGCGAAGGCGCGACGCACGCGCGAGATCGAAGACGCGGCGCGCAACGCGGCGGCGCACGATTTCATCACCGCGCTGCCGCAGGGCTACGACACCATTGTCGGCGATCGCGGCGGCAATCTTTCCGGCGGCGAAAGGCAGCGCGTGGCGCTGGCGCGCGCGTTCCTGCGCAACGCGCCCATTCTGCTGCTGGACGAAGCCACCAGCGCGCTTGACGCCGAAAGCGAAGCCAAGGTGCAGGAGGCTTTGAAGCGGCTGGCGAAGGGACGCACGGTGCTGGTGATCGCGCATCGTCTGGCCACCGTGCGCGACGCCGATCGCATCCTGGTGTTCGACCAAGGTCGGATCGTTGAAATCGGGCCGGCACGAGAGCCTGATCGCCGAGGGCGGGCTCTATGCGCGCCTCAGCCGGCTACAATTTCACGTGAGCGAGGCCAAACCGGCTGGCTAAAGCCGGCGCGACCCGTGAAAACGTTTAACCCCGAAATCGTGGAGTGTTCCGCCCATGAACCGTTCAGCCTTGATGGCCATAGCGACGCTGGCGCGTTCGCCTTCGCCTCGATGGCCGTGGCGGCCGATGAGCCATACCCGCCGGCGGCGAGCGTGCGAGTTGATCCCAACCACGCGTTTGCAATGCGTTTTCATCTCGACCGCGACGCCCGCGCTCGCCTGCGGCGTCGACACCAACCAGGGCCGCATGTCGATGCGGTTATGGTGGCGCCAGCACGAATGCTTGCGGGATTATTTCAGCGGCGCGCTGAGATAGACGAGGTTCCATCTCTAAGCGGCGCGATTTTTCGGCCCGCCGACAACCGACATTGAGCGCGCGCCCGGAACCCCACCCGGGCGCGCGAGTTTTTGTGGACGAGGGGGCGGGTTTGTTGACGGAGATTTCAATGTCACGCATCGCTCTCGGCGTCGTCGCCGCGGTTTCGCTCGCCGCCGCTGTTCCCGCCTTCGCACAACAAGCAAGCGCGCCCAGCACGACGCAACTCAACTCCCGCGTCGTGCCGTATGGCGATTTGAACCTCGACAGCGCCGCCGGCGCCGACACCATGGTGCGGCGCATCGACAACGCCTCGCGTTTCGTGTGCGGCGATCGCACCGGGTCCGCGCACCATGCAGGAGAACGGCACGGTGCATGCCTGCATCGGCGAATCCAGCGACAACGCCGTCGCCGATCTCGGCCATCCGAACGTCAGCAATCGCTATTATGGCAACACGCCTGAGGTCGTGATCGGCGAGGACGATGACACTTCCGCCTATCCGGAAAAGGGCAAGGCGTACTAAACCGCAGCAATCGCATGGCGGATTAAAGGGCGGCGCTCTTTTCCCAAGAGCGCCTCCCAAGAGCGCCTCCCAAGAGCGCCTCCCAAGAGCGCCGCTTTTCTATTCGCGGCGCAAAATGCGATCGACCAAAAGGTTCGCCCACCATTGCGAATGGAATTGCGGCGACCACCTTCTTCCATCTCGTAGTCTTGCTCGACCCATTGCAGGAACGGCGTTCCGTGTCCTTGGTCTCGTCGAGATAAGTCTGGAAGAAGAAGTCGATCATTCCGGTCTTGCCCTGCTTCACGTGCAGGTATTTGAACGAGAGTTGCTCGCATCGCCTCGGCGATCGGCAGACCCATGGCGAAATGGGCGTAGAGCACGGCCATGGCGCCGGCGCGGTCCGCGCCGGATTTGCAATGCATGAGCGCGGGATATTCGATCGACTCGAACAAATGCTTGGCCTGACGAATTTGCTCGCGGCTTGGCGGCTGACGCGAATGCATGCGCTGATCGACCAGCACCATGGCGTTGCGTTCGCAGGCTTCCTTTTCGAGGGCGTAATAGCCGGTGTCGGCCTTTGCCGCGCAGATTGAGGATGGTCTTGACGCCCATGCGCCGCATAGCGGTCGATGTCGCTGCGGCGACGGCTGGTTGGCGCGCGCCATTTTGCCCGGCTCGATCCAATGGAAATTCGAGAACGCGGCCCGAAGAAAGCCATGGTCGGCCCAGACCAAGTCGTTTTGCGCGCGCCGGCGCCCGCCAGTGGTGGCGAGGTCGAACTCCGACGAGGGGATGGGATTGACCTTGGGCATGCTCTCAATTGCGACCGCTTCTAGCGCTAGGGGCCGCCCCCACCCTATAAAGGGCGTCCCGGCGCCGGGAAAAGCGGGGCGCACCAGCAGACCCATGTTGAAATCCCTCCTCGGCAACCCGGTTTTCCAGTTCATACTCGGGCGCGCGATCGGCTTTTACATGCTGTTCGTGGGCGTCACCACGCGCTGGCGGCGGGTCAACCCGGCGGCGATGGACGCCTTTTTCAACGGCGAGGGCAAACACCTCGCCTGCATCTGGCACGGGCGCTTCACCCTGGTTCACAAGCTTTGGAAATTCGGGCCGGGTGCGAAGCCGGCGAAATTCCTGATTTCGCGCTCGCGCGAGGGCGGGTTGGTGGCTTGGGTGTCGCGGACCGTGGGCGCCGAAGTGGTGCGCGGCTCGGCGGCCAAGCGGGGCCAGCAAAAGGGCGGGCTCGAGGCGATGCGCGAAATGGCGCGCCACCTGGATGGCGGCGGCGTCATGGGGATGACCCCGGATGGGCCGCGCGGGCCGCGCATGCGCGCCAAGCGCGGGCCGGTGCAGCTGGCGAAACTCGCGGGCGCGGCTTTGGTGCCGATCACCTGGTCGACATCGAACCGGATCGTGTTCGACAGTTGGGACAAGTTCATTCTGCCGCTGCCATTCGGGCGCGGAGCGCTGATTTGGGGCGAGGCCATTCCGGTGCCGGCCGACGCCGACGCCGCGGCGATGGAGGCGATCCGGCTGCAGCTCGAAACCGACATGAACCGGATTTGCGCGGAGGCCGATCGCATCGCCGGGGTGCCGGTGATCGAGCCGGCGCCCAGCCGCGATGAGCCTCCGCCCGAAGCCGAACCGCTCGCGGCGGCTTTGTGACATTCTCACCGGCACTGACGCTCTATCGGGCGACGATTACGGCGCTCGGGCCGTTGGCGCGGCCGTGGCTGGAGGCGCGGGCGCGCGCGGGCAAGGAAGACGCCGCACGATTGGGCGAGCGCTTTGGCGAGTACGCGCAGGCGCGCCCGCACGGGGCGCTCATGTGGTTTCACGCCGCAAGTGTGGGCGAGTCCGGGGTCGCGACCGCCCTGATCGAAGCTTTGGCGGCGCGGCGTTCGCGATCTTTCGTTTTTGCTGACGACGGGCACGCGGACGTCCGCCGAGCTCGCCGCCAAACGCGCGCCGCCGCGGACAATCCATGCTTACGCGCCGCTGGACCGGCGCGATGCGGTGCTGAAATTTCTCGCCGCATTGGCGCCCCGATGCGGGGGTCTTCGTCGAAAGCGAGTTGTGGCCGAACCTGATCTTGGAGGCGAAGGCGGCGGGCCTGCCGCTGGCGCTGGTGAATGCGCGCATGAGCCCGAGCACGCTGTCGCGTTGGCAGGCGTGGCCGGCGGCGGCGAACATATTGCTTTCGCCGTTCGACTGGATCTCGGCGGCCGACGCGCGCACCGCCGAGACGCTGCAGCGCTTGCGCGATGCGCCGGTCGCTGGCGCTGGGAAATCTGAAGTTGGCCGCGCCCGCGCCTGGCGCGGAACCGGCGGCTTTGGCGGCGCTGACGAAGGAGATTGGCGCGCGCCCGGTTTGGCTCGCAGCATCGACGCATGCCGGCGAAGATGAAATCGTGCTCGCCGCGCACAAGCAATTGCGCAGCCAGTCTCCGGACGCCTTGCTGATCGTGGCGCCGCGCCATCCCGAACGCGGCGCCAGCGTCTCGTCGCTTGCCGGCAATGCGCCGCGGCGCAGCCTCGGTCGGCCGATCGGCGATGCGCCGGTTTATGTCGCCGATACGCTGGGCGAGCTTGGCCTCCTCTACGCAATCGCCCCGGTCGCGCTGGTGGCGGGAAGCCTGTTGCCGACGCTGAAGGGGCACAATCCGATTGAACCCGCCAAGATCGGCGCCGCCATTGTGACCGGCCCTTACGTGGAGAGTTTCCAGGACGTGTTCGACGCCCTCTTCGCCATTGGCGGCGCGCGGCGCGTCAGCGATGCGCCGGCGCTGACAACAGCGATCGCATCGCTCTGGCGCGACGCCTCGGCGCGCCAGACCCAGATCGAAGCGGCGCGCAGCTTCGCCGCGCAAGGCGCTGAGGCGTTCGACGCGACCGCGGCGCAATTGGCCGCCATGATCGCCACGACAGCTCGGATGCCGCGCATGCGTCCGCCTGAGTTCTGGAAGGCCGACGTCAGCGGACGCGACAACGTGCTTGATGCTGCGGGCGCTGTTGGCGCCGGTGTCGTGGATTTACGCCTGGGCGGCGTGCGCGTCGGATCAAGACGACGATGCCGCGTCACGCGCCGATACCGGTTGTTTGCGTCGGCAATTTCACCGTTGGCGGCGGCGGCAAGACGCCGATCACGCGCGCCATTCGCGCCAAGCTCGGCGACACCGCGCACACATTGTCGCGCGGTTATGGCGGGCGCTCGCCGGGACCCTTGCGCGTCACGCCGGAAATGAGCGCGCGCGGAAGTCGGCGACGAGCCGCTCCTGCATGCGGCGGACGGGCCGGCCTGGATTTCGCGCGATCGCGTCGCCGGCGCCTTGGCGGCCGCCAACAATGGCGCGCACGCAATCATCATGGATGATGGATTTCAAAATCCGACTTTGGCGAAGGATTTGTCGATCGTCGTCGTCGATCCGGCGTTCGGCGTCGGCAACGGCAAGGTGTTTCCAGCCGGGCCCTTGCGCGAACGTTTTGAGGAGGGTCTGGCGCGCGCCGATGCAATCGTGATGCTGCGCGCGCCCGGCGGCCAAGACATCGACACCGAGCGGCGATGGTTGCGCGGCTTTGCAAAACCGGTCCTGCAAGCGCGGCTTGAAGCGACAGCGCCGGCGCCTGGCAAGTACGTCGCCTTCGCCGGGCTGGCGCGGCCGGAGAAATTCTTCGACACGCTGACAGCGCTCGGCGTCGAATTGGAGGATATGGCGCCCTATCCCGACCATCATCCCTATGGCGAGGACAATCTAACCTTTCTCACCCGTCTGGCCGACGAACGCGGGGCCCAGCTCATCACCACCGAGAAGGACGCAGCCCGGCTGGCGCCGGAATGGCGCAGGCGCGTTGCGGTTTTGCCGGTGACGGCGCGTTTCGAGGATGAGCCCGCGCTCGAGGGCTTGCTCGCGCCGATCCGCGCCCGCATGTGAGAGGCGCCGTGGCCAAATCAAAACCGGTCAATCTCTATTTTCGCCTCGAAGCCGGGGCCTGGTACGCGCTCGCGGGCGGCTTGCGCCTGCTCGGCGTCGAGAACGCGGCGAAACTGGGCGCCGCGATCGTGCCCTTGGTCGGATCGTTGACGAGCGCTCACAAGACGTCGCTGCGCAACATCCGCATGTGCTTTCCCAACGAGAGCGAGAAATGGCATCGCGATTTGCGCACCGCGGCATGGCGGGAAGTCGGGCGCATGTCGGGCGAGTTTCCGAACATGGACGCGTTCCTGCGCAAGTATGAAAATGGCGATGTCGAGTTCAAGGGCCGCGAGCGGGTGGAGGCCACGCTCGGCAAAGGCGCTGTGTTCATCGGCGGGCACTTCTCGAACTGGGAGATCACTTCGCTCTGCCTGGCCCAGATTGACCGCACCTGCCACTTCACCTATCGGCCCGCTAACAATCCGATCATCGACGATTACATTGTCGAGACGCGGCGCAAATTCGGCCTGGAATTGCAGGCGGCGAAGGGCCAGGAAGGCGGCATGGGGCTGCTGCGGTCGCTGATGAAGGGCCGCAGCGTCGCTTTGATGAACGACCAGAAGTACAATGCCGGCCTCTCAATCCCGTTCTTCGGTCATGAATGCATGACCGCCGACGGGCCGGTGCGGCTGGCGCTGCGTTTCAAGGCGCCGCTGATCCCGATCACCGGCCGGCGCATCGATGCAAAAAGATTTGTCGCCACCGCCTACGAACCGATTCCGCTCGATTACGATCGCGGCGGCGATGGCGCCGTCCTCGCCGGCGTGACGCGCGTGAACCAGTTCATGGAAGCGCGCGTGCGCGAAGCGCCGGAGCAATGGTTCTGGGCTCACCGCCGCTGGCCAAAATCGGCTTGGCGGGAAGCGGGCGTGATGTAGCTCTCAATGCGTCGCCAGCGGCGTCTGCTGGTGGAACGCCATCTTCCATTCGCCGCCGCGCCGCACATAGCCGGTTGAGCACAAGGCGTGGTGCGGCGCGCCGTCTTTTTTGGCGGCCTCGACTTCATAGGTCAGCACGGCGCTGTCGTCGGTGAGTTCGACGAGGCCCTTTTCCCGCATTTTGGCGTTTGTCCAATTGCCGGCGCCGGGATTCATGTCGGCGATTTCCTCATTTGAACGCAGGCCCGCCATGTCGCCGAACGCGACCAGGCATTGCTCGGCGACATGGTCGCGATAATAGTCGCCGCCTTCGGTCCAGAAGCCCTTTTCAATTTTCAGCAGGTCTTGTTCCAAAGCCATGACGCATCCCTTCTGGGTGAATAAGGGCGCAACGCCGGGGATGGCGGTTCTGTTTCGCCTAGTTTCTCTAGTTGCGCAAGCTCGCAAGCTGGGTGCGGGCTTGCGTCAGCGCCGTCAGCCCCAAGCTTGGATCGAGCTGGCGATCGCGCCATTTCATCCGCCAGCAAAGATGCGGGCCGGTGGCGCGGCCGCGCGCGCCGACCGCGCCGATCACTTGGCCCTGGGTGACATGATCGCCGACATGCACGTCGAGGCGGCTCATGTGCAGATACATGGTGATGAGCCCCTCGCCGTGATCGATGAAGATGAGCCCTCCTTCATAATGCATGTCGGGCTCGGCCAGCGTGACGACGCCTGAGGCGGGCGCATGGATGGGCGTGCCGACGGGTGCGGCGATATCGTAACCGAAATGCGGCGCTGAAGGCGTGCCGTTCAGGATGCGCTGATTGCCCCAGTGGCCGCTGACGACGCCGCCCTCGACGGGAATGATGAAACCCTCGAGCCAGCCTTCGAGCGGGGCCACGCTGGTGAAGCCCTGCGCCTTCAGCGCGGCTTCGCGGCGGATGCGTTCGAGCAAAGCCGGATCGGTGGGCGTCACGGTGTCTTGCGGCAGGCCGTCGACGCGCTGGATGTCGAAGGTGCGCGGCGCGACGGCGACGTCTTGCGTGACGCTGTGGCCGCCGCTGCGCGCCTCGATGCGGCCTTCGAGCGCCGTGATCGCGCGTGAAAGCCGATCACCGCCCAGCCTTGCCCATCCGCGTCGCCGCTTTCGACGCCATCGACATAAATCGCGCGCTCCGGGCAGCGTGCGGCAAAGCCCGACGCCGCCTTGGGTGAAGGCGCCGGCGCAGCGCAGCGTCAGCGAAGTCGGCGCCGGCGCCATCGATGGCGCGGACGCAGGCGCGGAAGCGGACGCGGTGGACGCTCGTGGTTGTCGCTGGCGCCTCGGGTTGCGCGGGCGCCTCGCCCGCCGCGCAGGCGGCCAGCAGCGAGCGTCGCGAATAGCGCTCTCATGCTTTGCCCTCGTTCAGTTCGCGCCAGCGTTTGGTCGCTTCTTCGGGACCGCGATAGGCTTCCTGCAATTCGACGTTCCAATAGCGCAATTCATCCAGCGGGATGCGCTCGCCGCTGACGGCGCAGCGGACGTAGAGACCCTGTTTCAGAATGGTGACCTCGTTGTCGCCATAATGGATCTTGGCTTCCGGGCCGCCGGGATCGTGCTTGTTCATGGGGGCCACCTTAGCGAAACGGGAGCGATTGCTCCACCGCCTCGGACGCTCGCGGGCGCCGATAACCGACAGGGTCCGGCCGATATTGGCGGCGCGCCCGCGTCAGGGCCTTAGCCGCGCTTTTGCCGGCGCAGCTGTTCGAGCGGCAGGATTTCTCGGGCCGGCGCGATTTCGGCGCCGGTTCATCGACGCCGGAGGGCGATATCGGCAGATCCGCGATCCAGCCGGCCAGATGCGCATCCAGCGGTTGATCGCCGGCGAGATCGTCGCGATTGGCGGTGACGCGATAATCGACGGCCATGAACAGCGGGTCCAGCGCCTCGTCATCGGGATCGCCGTTCCATTGCGAAAGGTCATAGATCGGCGCGTGGCCGACGACCCAGGCCGGCGGCGGCTGGCCTAAACTGGCGACAACGCCCTTGCCGGAATCGAGAACGCGTTGGGCCGCGGCCAGGAAGGGTTTGGACGAGATCGCAAAGCGCGACCAGAGCACGACGCCCGCGCCGCAGAGTTCGAGGGCGGCGTTGTCGATGGGACCATCGCCAATATCGTGATTGGCGGCGGCGAACAAAGCGGCGAGCGCTTGCGCGCGCAGCATGTCTTCACGAACAAAAACAAAGTGTACGTCCGCCATGACGTTCCCCAGCCCGTTTCCCCACCGTCCATGAGAAAGGCGGTAATCGCGAGCGCAAGCAACCGACGTTAACACCCTAAGAGAAAATTGGTTCCGAATTGTGAAGCCGGAGCTCTAGCTTACCGGGCTTGCGCGATAGCGCTCGTTCTCGCGCTCAAAAAACGCGCTCATGACAGCGCCGTCGGACGGTTTTTCTTCGAGTGTTTCGGCGTCCCACTGACTGCGCGGGCGGGCGAAGAAATCTCCGCCATAGATGTGGATGCCGCCGGTGAAGCGGTTGAGCGGATTGGTGACGGAATGAATGGCCTCGGCGGGCAGCGCCACAACCTCTTTTTCGAACAACGCCTTGGCGCCGCAAGAGCCGATGCGGCCGCACGCTGCGCGTTTCCAGAGGATATTGTCTTCGCGGCCCGTGTAGATGCCGATCGAAGCCCACATGAGATGGTTGTGGGGCATCACGTTCATGCGCGGCGTCCAGGTCGCAGCGAAGATGGTGAGCGAAGGCGAACGGTGGATGACATGGAGTTCGGCCTTGGTCGGTTCGCCGAGCGCGGTGATGACAGCGCTCGGATTGGACACCAGGCGCGCCAACACTGCGGTGACGGCGGCCTGGGCGTCGCCCTCCGCGCGCGCGGCGATGCAATCCTCGATGAAGCGCTCGAGCATGGAATCGGGCTCCCGTTCGCCCTGACATAGCACGCCCGGGGCGCCCAACCACCCCGCTACTGGCCGCGGGCGAGCGCTGCATTCAGGTTTTTGTGCAGGTGCACAATGGCGCTTTCGAATCGGCCGAAGGTGAAGGCCTCGTTGGCGTCGCCGCCGAGGCCCCGTTGGATGGCGCAAACCATGGCGCGATCTTCGCCGGCGCCGGTGTTGGAGACGAATTCGGCGTCCCGCTTGGCGGCCGCGACCGGGTCTTCCTCGCCGCGCTTGGCGTTGGTCATGGCGTAAGCCACGACATTGGTCTCGCCAACGCCGTTGGGCTCTAGCACCAGCAATATGGTGTGGTTCGACAGCACGATGACGAGCGCATTCGGGAAGAGATGATAGACAAAAGTGGCGTAGCCGGTGACGCGCCGCTCGGCGGGGGCCACATCCTTCAGTTTTTCGATGCGCTGGAACGGGAAGATGACGCGCGCGTTGCGGCCGAAGGTTTCGACGACATTGAGATTGTCGAAGCCGTACGGCAGGAAGCTTTCCGGATGCGTGGTGCGGATATGATATCCCTCAAGGAAGCCTTCGAGCGTGACTTTCCAGTTCGCCGGCTGGGCGCGCGCGCCGCTGGAATAAACCCGCTGGTCGGGGGCGATGAGGTTGGGAATATCGCTGAGCGCTGACGCCGCCGGCGTTCCCTGTTGCGTGACAAAGACGAGCCCCGCGTGTTCTTGCGCGAAGAGCGGCTTTAGGCCCAATGCGGATTTGTCGAGATCGGGAAAGCCTTCATCTTCGTGCGGCACGAAGCGAAGGGCGCCGTCGAGGCCGTAGCTCCAGCCGTGATAGGCGCAGACAAAACCTTTAGCGCAGCCCGTGTCGGCGGCGACGCGCATGCCGCGATGGCGACAGACGTTCTGGAATGCGCGCACTTGGCCGTCCTCGCCGCGGACTACGACGACCGGAAGCCCGCCGGCGTCGCGCGCCAGATACGATCCCGGCTCCGGCAAGGATGCGGACGGACAAAACGGGGTGGGCGTGCGACGCATGAGCGCGAGTTCGGCGCCCAGACGTTCGGGGTCGGTGTAATTGCGCACCGGTTCGCGCCAGGTCTCGGTTCCGAGATCAGTGCTGCGGTTGGCGATGTGCGCGAATATGCGCTCGGCCAAGTCGTTGTCGTTCAACAGCGCCATGAAGGCGAAGCTAGACCTTTCGGGGGGTGAGTGGCGAGGGGTTTGACGGAACGGAAGGCGCGTTACGCCGGGCTTTAAGCGCAGGCGAGCAAACGGCGCGCGCTCGCCCTCGAGCCTCAGAACAGATTGCCTTGATCGCCCGGCGGTTTGGTCTTGCCGCGCGGCTTGGCGGGCTCGGCCCTGCTCGCCTCTTCGCGCACGTCTTCGGGATCGATGACGGCGCGCTTGTCGCCATCGGCGAAGCTGAGTTCGACGGCGTCGCCGGCGTTTAAATCCTTGGCGGCGCGGACGAGCGCGCCGTCTTGGCGATGGACCATGACGAAGCCGCGGGCGAGCACGCTCTTATGCGAAAGCGATTCCAGCATGCGGGCGCTGGCGTCCAAGTGCTTGCGATGAGCTTCGAGATTGCGGGCGATCGCGGGCGCCAAGCGTGCGGTCGTGCGCGTGAGATGGTCGCGGCGGCGGGAGATGTCTTGACGCAGCGCCTCGGGACGCAAACGCGCAGCCACGCGATCGAGTTTGGATTGCGCGGCGCGGGTATTGGCCACGAGCGCCGCGTTGAGGCGTTCGGCGGCGCGGTCGAAACGCTGTTGCGGGATTTGGAAGAGCGTCTCCAGTCGCGGCAGCTTGTTGGCGGCGGCGCGCAGTTCGACGCGGCGACTTTCAAGGCCGCGCACCAGAGCGCCCTTCAGACGCCCTTGCAGCACTTCGAGGCGCTCGATCAGTTCGGCGCGCACAGGCACGGCTTTTTCGGCCGCGCCCGTGGGGGTGGGCGCGCGGAGATCGGAGGCGAAATCGATCAAAGTCGTATCGGTTTCGTGGCCGACCGCGCTGATCAGCGGAATTTCGCTTTCGGCGGCGGCGCGCACGACCACCTCTTCGTTGAAGGCCCAGAGATCTTCGATCGAGCCGCCGCCGCGGGCGACGATGAGGACATCGGGA
Organism: uncultured Pseudomonadota bacterium; assembly: GCA_963847165.1. Classification (GTDB taxonomy): domain Bacteria; phylum Pseudomonadota; class Alphaproteobacteria; order Caulobacterales; family Aquidulcibacteraceae; genus Vitreimonas. Next base: position 172,087 of record CAWJYY010000017.1, on the reverse strand, counting down.
CGATTGGCGCCTTGGATGGCGTTGAAGCCGTGAATGGCTCGCGCGACCTGGCCGGCGAGCGTCCGGCCCTTGCACCAGAACCGGCCAGACAATGACGCGGCGCGGGAAACGTTCGCCGAGACGATGCAGGATGTCGCGGATGACCGCGCCGGTCGGCGAGGTGACGACGCCGATGATGCGCGGCAGGTAGGGATGGGCTTCTTGCGCTGCGGCGCAAACAGGCCCTCGGCGGCCAAGCGCGCCTTCAGCTTTTCCAATTGCGCCAGCAGCGCTCCGACCCCGGCCGGCGCCATGCGATCGGCGATGAGTTGATATTGCGAACGGCCGGGAAAGGTTGAGAGCCGGCCTTCGGCGACGACTTCGAGCCCCTCTTCCGGCTTGAACGTCAGCTTCTGCACGTCGAGCCGAAACATCACCGTATTGATGCGAGGCGTTGGCGTCCTTCAGGTCCACATACATGTGACCGGACTTGGCGATCATGACCCGGCCCAAGCTCGCCGCGCACACGCACGCGGTCGAAATTGGTCTCCACCGCACGCTTCACCGCCTGCGCCAACTCGCTGACCGAAAGCTCGGGCAGGTTGGTGTTCGGCGGCGGCAGGACAGGCTGGGGCGCGGCGTCTGTCATCAGTTTCATATAAGGCGACTCGCGCCCGCGTGCGGGGAATGCTTAATAAGCGGGCGGTTTCGGCTGTGGGGGCCGGGGGACATTATGGCGTTCGACGCGAACGATCTTTCGCCGCACGAGCATTTCGTGGTGGAGCGCACGCGCGCCGGTGAAATCGCTGATTTCACGCCGATGGCGGGCCCGGGCGGGGCCAAACCGCCGGTGCGGGCGGGCTTTCTGCGCAAGCTGATGCTGGGCCTGGACGAAAGCTGGGCGGTGCGCACGCCGGGCGTGCGCATCAAGCGGCGCGCGGATCGAAGGCGCGCTCGATCTTACCGATTGTTCAGGGGCCGGCGGCGGTCGGCCTACCGGCGCTTGGCGCTGGTGGAGTGCGACATCCCCGAGACGGTGGATGTGAGCCATGCGCGGCTGGCGCGGCTTTCGCTGCGCGGTTCGAAGCTCGCGCGGCTTATCGCCGTGGAAACCGAGATCGGCGGCGAACTGGATTTGTGCGACGTCGCCCCGCTGGGTGTGCAGGGTCACGAGACGCTGACGGCGAAATTGCGCGGGGTGCGCATCGATGGCGACGTGCTGGCGCGCGGCGCGAAGTTCGCGCGCGCGGTCGAGAGCGAAGACGACGCGCTGATGCTGCAGAGCGCCGAGATCGCCGGCAACGTCTTCATCGATGGCGGCTTTGAATCGTTCGGCTGCGTCTGGCTCAACAATGCGCGCATCGGCGGCGCGCTGAGCGGCGAAGGCGCCCAGCTTCTCAATCGCAGCGATAGCGCCAGCGGCCAAGCGCTTGAACGCCGACGGCGCCGAGATCGGCGCGGTGATCCTGCGCGGCAAGTTCAAGGCCGAAGGCGAAGTGCGCTTCGCCAGCGCCCGGATCGCGCGCGATATCGATCTGAGCGCGGCGCAGTTCCGCAACGATTTGGGCGTCGCGCTGGTGCTGTCGAGCATCGAGGTCGGCGGGCAGATCTACGCGGACGCGATCAAGACGTCGGGGCAAGTTGCGCTGCAGAATGCGCGGATCGGGCGCAATCTGGATATGCGCGGCGCCGAGATCACCCATCGCACCGCCGCCAATACGTATGGCCGCGCCATTGATGCGCCGAGCATCAGCATTGGCGGCGCAGCCTTGCTGCAGGGCGCCAATGTCAAGGGCGAGGTGTTTTTCGCAGATGCGCGCATCGACGGCTATCTGGCCTTTGGCGGCGGGCGCTTCATCAATCCGGGCGCTTGGGCGATCCGCGCGCCGAACGCGCGCGTCGGCGGCAATCTGACGATCAAGATCGATGAAGATGGCTATGCGCCGCACGGCCAGAAGACGGTGATCGAGGGCGGCGCGAAGTTCGATCGCGCCAAGATCGAGGGCGCTTTCACCTGGCTGAATTTGGAGCTGCGCGGAGCCGGGCCGGATGGGCGAAAAGGCGCGCTGCTGACCTTGCGGACGCCAAGATCGACGGGCCGCTGCAGGCGCGGGCGCTGGTCATGCAGGCAGGATGCGCGCATCGATCTTTCCGGCGCCTGCTGCTCAACGCTGGACGACGATCTGAAGAATGGCTGGGGCGTCGAAGGCGCCGCGCTTGATCTTGAAGGCTTCGCCTATGAGCGCATCGAGAACGCCGGGCGAACGCTGGCGCGATCGGCTGCATTGGCTGAAGCGCGCACGCAGCGAAGGCGATCGCTTCTCGCCGCAACCGTTCGCGCGCGCCGCGGAAGTTTATGCGCGCGCCGGCCGGCGCGACGAAGCGCGGCGCATTCTGCTGGCGCAGCAAGATTTGCAGACGCTGCATCGTCCGGCCGGGCCGCTGACCTGGGCGCTCTCTTCGCTGTTTGGCATTGATCGCCGGCTATGGCTTGGCGCCGATCCGCGATGGTGCGGGCGCTGGCGCTCTTCATCGCCATCGGCATCGCCGGCGCGCTCGCCATGAACGAGCAAGGCGCGCTGGTGCGGCCCGATGGGACGGCGTGCAATGGCGCGGTTGAACCGGCGCTTTACGCCATCGATGTGGCGTTGCCGGTGATCGATCTTGGCCAAGAGAGCCGCTGCGCGCCGGGGCGAACGGCCAACGCGGAATCTGCCGCCGGGCATCGAGGTGCCGAACAGCGATTGGCGCCTGTTCGAGGGCGCAGCGATGTGGCGGTGGGCGCAGGCGATCTACGCCATCCTGGGCGCGATCCTGACCGCCCTTGCGGTCATCACCTTCTCCGGCGTGCTGAAGCCAAAGGCCGATTAGGCGTCATGGGCCGCCAGTGGGCAATGACAGTGTGCTATGAAGCTGGCGATGAAAACGCCCCAGACCCGATACGCCTATAGCGACGATGTTTGCATCGCCTATCAGATGACGGGCGAAGGCCCGCCTGACGTGATCTGGGCCCCGGGGACGATGTCCCACCTCGATATGGATTGGGAAAATCCGCGCCGAGCGATGTTCTTCGAGAAGTTCTCGAAATTCTGCCGCCTCATCCGCTTCGACAAGCGCGGCACCGGCCTCTCCGACCGGCCGACGAAAATGGCGACGCTGGAGCAGCGCACGGACGACATCCGCGCGGTCATGGACGCCGCCGGCGTTGAGCGCGCGCATCTGTTCGGCGGCTCCGAGGGCGGCTCGATGGCCTCGATGTTTGCGGCGATGCATCCAGAGCGAACCCAATCGCTGATCATCTGGGGGGCCCAGGCGAAGTGGCTCAACACGCCCGATCATCCCTGGGGGCAAACCCGCCAGGAGCATGAACACATGCTCGCCATGATCCATGACGGTTGGCCGACGGTTGAATATGTGGTCGGACCCGGCGCCGGTTTGGGACCGGACGCCGATCCGGCGACGATCGAGAATGTGTTGCGCTATATGCGCGCGGCGGCGAGCCCTTCGGCGGTGCGCGCCTACGAGGCGATGAACGCCGACATCGACACCAGACCGATCCTGAGCGCGATCAAGGCGCCGACCATGGTGATGAACCGCACCGGCGATCCGGTCGCCATTTGCGGGGCGGCGCGCGACATGGCCTCGCGCATTCCCGGCGCCATCTTCAAGGAATATCCCGGCAACAGCCACTCGGCGATGTTGGACGATATGGATGTCGTGCTCGCCGATATCCAGGAATTCATCACCGGCGAGGCGCCGATTGAATCGGCTGACCGGGTGTTGGCGACGGTGCTGTTCGTCGACATCGCCGGCTCAACCGAACGCGCCGCGCAAATGGGCGACGCAGGCTGGCGGAACCTCTTGAACGCCTATTACGCGATCGTGCGCAAGGCGCTGGCGCGCCATCGCGGGCGCGAGGCCAATAGCGCAGGCGACGGCTTCCTGGCGACGTTTGACGGCCCGGCGCGCGCGGTGCGCTGCGCGCTTGAAATCGCACAGCAGGTGAAAGAGCTGAACCTCGAAGTGCGCGCCGGGGTCCATATCGGCGAGTGCGAAATGATGGGCGACAATATCGGCGGATTAGCCGTCCATATCGGCGCACGCATCATGGCGGAGGCCGCGCCCGGGGAGGTGCTCACTTCAAGCACGGTGAGGGATTTGGTGGCGGGGTCGGGGCTTGCATTCACCGATCGCGGCGCGCGCGTGCTCAAGGGCGTTCCCGACGAATGGCGCCTGTTCGCGGCGGCTTGAAGAGTTCCAAATGCATGCGTGCGCCGGAACGTCGCGCCATGCCTTGTCGTTGGCTCTCATAGCGGGGCGTCTTTCTACGAGCCGGGTTCCAGCGAACGCTGGCTTCTAGAGTCGTGGAGAGAAGGACCATGAAAAAGATGTTGAAAGCTATGCTCGTCGCCGCCGCTCTGGGAACGGGCGCGCTTGTGACGTCATCGCCGGCGGACGCGCACGATTACTACCGTCACCACCGTCATTCCGGGGCAAGCATTTATTTTAGAACCGGTGCAGTCACGATTGGCTATCATCGCGGCTACAACCGCGTTGACGACTGGCGCTGGCGTCATCGTTGCTATCGCTATCACGATTGCGGCCGCCATTATGGCTGGCGCAACAGCTGGCGCCGGCGCGATTGGTGAGCCTCATCTTCGAAAGGGATTGGCCGCCTGAGCGCCAATTCCGTGAGGCGCACAGCTGGAGTTGGACGCAAATATGAGGAGCGCGGCATCGTTGCCGCTTGCCTGGGCGATTGTGCGCGCCAATGGTCGCCCCTCCACTTCGAGGCGATCCATGCTGAAACGACGGACTTTGCTGCAGACGGCGCTCGCCGCGCCCCTGTTTTGCGCTGGCGGCGCAGCGTGCGCCACAATGGCGGCGCCGCACGCGGCCGAGCCTTATCCCGCGCCAGTTCCCGACCCCGACTTTATGCTCGTCCGGAGGTGGCGCGGGTGACCCATGTCGCCCTCGATCTCCGCGCCGATTTCGCGCGCAAAGTGCTGCGCGGTACAGCGACGCTCACGATCGAAGCCGCGCCCGGCGCGCATGAGATCGTTCTCGATTGCGATGGCTTGACAATTCAGTCCGTCCAAACCGAGCACGGGCCGACGACGCATACGCTGGGCGCCAGCCAGCCCGAGCACGGCGCCCCGCTCACCATCGCCATCACCCCGCAAGTGCGCACGCTGACGATCGCCTATGAGACCTCGCCCGCCGCCGGCGCGCTGCAATGGCTCACCGCCCAGCAAACGGCGAGCGGCAAGGCGTATCTGTTCAGCCAGGGCGAAGCCATCCTCACGCGGACTTGGATCCCGACCCAGGACAGTCCCGGCATCCGGCAAAGTTACGAAGCGCGCATCATCGCGCCCGGCGACCTCAAGGTGGTGATGAGCGCGCAAATGCTGACGCCGGACGGTGAAGCAGCCGAAGGCGGCGCGCGCGCTTACCGGTTCCGCATGGAGCATCCAATTCCGCCCTATCTGATCGCGCTCGCGGTCGGCGATCTGGCGTTTCGTTCGACCGGGCCCAGAACCGGCGTGTGGTCGGAGCCCAGCATCGTCGACGCCGCCGCGCGGGAATTCTCCGACATGGAGCGCATGGTGGCGACGGCCGAGACGCTTTATGGCCCCTATCGCTGGGGCCGCTACGATGTGCTGGTGCTGCCGCCGTCGTTTCCGTTCGGCGGCATGGAAAATCCGCGGCTGACGTTTGCGACACCGACGATCATCGCCGGCGACAAGAGCCTGGTGAACGTCATCACCCATGAGCTCGCGCATTCGTGGTCAGGCAATCTGGTCACCAATGCGGTGTGGGCCGATTCCTGGATGAACGAAGGCTTCACCACCTACATCGAAGGACGCATCTCGGAGGCGCTCTACGGCGGCGACCAAGTCGCGATGGCCAACACTTTGGCGTGGGCGCAAATCCAGACCGCGCTGCGCACGCTCGCGCCCGACGCCACGCGCTTGCACAAGCTGGCCAATTTTGACGCCAATGGCGGAAGCTCGGCGATCGATTATTCGAAGGGCGCGCTTTTCCTGCGCACGATAGAGGGAGTGATCGGGCGTGCGCGGATCGACGCGCTATCTGCGCTCGTATTTCGACCGGCACGCCTTCCAACCGATCACCGCGGAGCGCTTCTTGACGGATTTCCGCGCCCAGGTCGTGCAAGGCGATCAAGCGTTGGAAGAGCGGCTGATGCTGGACCAATGGGTGTATCAACCAGGCTTGCCGTCGAACGCGGTTGAGCCGCATGCGGCGGCGTTCGATCGCGTCGCCAGCGTTCAGAACGGCTTCGCTGCGGGCGCGCCCGCCAGCTCCATTCCATGGGCCTCGTGGGGGACCTTCGAGCGCCAGCGTTTCTTGCAAACCTTGCCGGCGACGATGCCGCAGGCGCGATTGGACGATCTTGAGCGCACCTTGCATTTGAATGCAGTTCGAAACGACGACGTTTTGTTTGATTGGCTGAAGGTCGCGATCCGAAACGATTATCACGCGGCTGAACCGGCGCTGCGGGATCTGCTGACCCGCCAGGGTCGGCTGAAGTACATTTCGCCGCTCTATCGGGCGCTGATGGCGCAGGGCGCTTGGGGGCCCGCTTTCGCCCGACGGGTTTATCTCGTTGCGCGAGCGACATATCATCCGGTGGCGCAGGCCTCGATTGATCGCCTCGTAACCCCAGCTTGAGCTTGAAGCGCCCGGATTTTACGCGGAAAATCGCCGCCGGAGGATTCCCTCGAGTGCTGCGTCTCGACCACGTTGTGGTTCCCATTTGGCACGTGAAGAAGAGCCTTGCCTTCTATCGTGACTTCTTGGGCCTGAAACTGATCGACGCCGATGAAGGCGACGATTGGGGCGGCCATCGCTGGCTGATGATGATCTTCGCACTCAGCGATCAGCGCCAGATCGCGCTCGTCTATTTGAAGGGCGCGAAAAAAGGGCCCGCCAAGCAAACTGCCGAAAGATGTGCGCCACATCGCCATGGCCGAGACCGGCGCGCTCGATCTATGGCGGGTGAAGCTGACCAAGGCGAAGATCGCGCATTGGGAGGAAGAACACGGCGATCGCCGCTCAGTCTATTTCGAGGATCCCAACGGCAACGTCTTGGAATTGACGGCGCCGCCGTCGATCATGCCGGCCCAGGCCGATCCCGAAGCCGCCAAGATCGTGAAACGCTGGGCCAAGGACGCAAAGTCTTGACGCTTGACGCGCGCTTGTCTTCGCGCGAAGGCGGCTGGCGATGAAAGTTCTCGTTGTCGGTTCGGGCGGGCGCGAACATGCGCTGGGCTGGAAACTGAAGCAGAGCCCGCTCGTCTCAGAATTGATTTCGGCGCCGGGCAATCCGGGATTGGAAGAACTTGGACGCTGCGTGCCGATCAAGGCCGACAACGCCTCCGAGATCGCCGCGTTCGCGGCGCGCGAACAAATCGGACTTGTGGTGATCGGTCCGGAAGCGGCGGCGGCCGCGGGCTTAAGCGACGCGTTGGCGCAATTGGGCGTGCCATGTTTCGGGCCGAGCAAGGCGGCGGCCGAACTGGAAGCCTCGAAAGCCTTCATGAAGGAGTTCTGCGTTCGCAACGGCGTGCCGACGGCGGACTACAAGGTCTTCGACGACGCCATCCACGCGAAAGCATTCCTGGGCGATCGCGAACCGCCATTCGTGATCAAGGCCGACGGCCTGGCCGGGGGCAAAGGCGTGGTGATCGCCGAAACCCGCCGGCAAGCCGATGCGGCGATCGACGAAATCCTGTTCCTGCGCAAATTCGGCACCGCCGGACAACGCATCGTCATCGAGGATTTTCTGCCCGGCGAGGAGGCGAGCTTCTTTGCGCTCTGCGATGGCGAAACCGCGCTGCCGCTGACCGCCGCGCAGGATCACAAGCGCGCCTATGACGGCGACAAGGGCCCCAATACGGGCGGCATGGGCGCCTACTCCCCGGCGCCGATCTTCACCGATAAAGTGCGCGACGCGACGATGGAGCGCATCATTGCGCCGACGCTGCGCGGGATGAAGCAGGAGGGCCGTCCATTTGTCGGGGTGTTGTTTGCGGGACTGATGATCACGCGCGGATGGACCGAAACTGATCGAGTTCAACGTGCGCTTTGGCGATCCGGAATGTCAGACGCTGATGCTGCGGTTAAAAAGCGATCTGGCCCCGGTGCTGCTGGCCGCCGCGCAAGGGGCGCTGACGGCCGCGCCGTTGCAATGGGATCCCCGGCCCGCCGTGACCGTCGTCTTGGCGGCGCAAGGCTATCCCGAAGAGCCGCTGACCGGTTCGGTGATCCGCGGCCTTGAGGACGCGCGCAATGTCGAGGGTGTGGAGATTTTCCATGCCGGCACCAAGCGCGACGCCGACGGCCTGCTGCGCGCCGCCGGCGGGCGCGTGCTCAATGTCACCGCGATCGGCGACACGCTGAAGGATGCGGTGGCGCGCGCTTACATGTCGGTCGATCTGATCGACTGGCCCGGCGGCTTCTGCCGCCGCGACATCGCCTGGCGGGCGCTGGCGCCTAACAGCCCTTACGCCTTGAGCCCTTATGCCTTGAGCCGCTTGAGCGTCCCAGAACCTGCTTGGCGCCGTCGATGAGCCGCTTCGCGCCGTGACAGCCGCTTGCGCTTTCGCGCGAGGCGTCCCTAAGTGACGCTGCCATGACCGAGGACGACCCCCACGCGCAGTTCAAGGGCGTGAAGCCTGTCGAGGAGCGCCACAAGCTCGATGAAGCGGCGCTGACGGGTTGGCTGGAGGCCCATGTCGAAGGCTTTCGCGGGCCGCTGACAATCAATCAGTTCAAGGGCGGGCAATCGAACCCGACTTACCAACTCGTCACGCCGACGAAGAAATATGTGCTGCGCAAGAAGCCGTCGGGAAAGTTGCTGCCGAGCGCGCACGCGGTGGACCGTGAGTTTAAGGTGATGTCGGCGCTCTATCCGACAGGCTTTCCGGTGGCGCGGCAATATGCGTTGTGCCGCGACGACAGCGTCATCGGCGCCATGTTCTATGTCATGGACATGGTCGAGGGCCGCGTCTTGTGGGACGGCAAGCTGCCCGGTCTCGATCGCGGCGAACGGCGCGCGGTCTATGAAAACAAGATCGCGACCTTGGCCAAGCTGCACATGACCGATTACGAAAAGATCGGGCTTGGCGATTATGGCAAGGCTGGAAACTATTTCGCTCGCCAGATCGATCGCTGGTCGAAGCAATATAAGCTCAGCGAAACCGAAAACATCGATGAGATGAACCGGCTGATCGAATGGCTGCCGAAAACCATTCCGCCGGGCGAACGCACCTCGATCGTGCACGGCGATTACCGGCTCGACAATCTGATCCTGCACGAGACCGAGCCGCGCGTGATCGCAGTGCTGGATTGGGAATTGTCGACGCTGGGCGATCCGCTCGGGGACTTCACATATTATCTGATGAGCTGGGTGATGCCGCACGACGGGCGCGCCGGACTTGGGCAGCTTGATCTGAAATCGCTAGGCATTCCCACGCTAGAGGACGTAGTGGGGCTTTATTGCGCGGAGACTGGACGCGACGGCATTCCTGAACTCGATTGGTATTTCTCCTATAACGCATTTCGCCTCGCCGGCATTTTGCAGGGCATCGCCGGGCGGGTGCGCGACGGCACCGCGGCGAGCGCGCATGCGACGCAGATGATCCAACGCATCCGGCCCCTCGCCGCCGTCGCTTATCATTACGCCCAGAAGGCTGGGCTTGCGTGAGCGCGGTTGAGCATCCCAAATGGGATCCCAACATCTATCTGCAGTTCGGCGGCGAGCGCACGCGCGCGGCCGCGGATTTATTGGCTCGCGTTCCGCTCCTCGCGCCAAGGCGCATCGTCGATCTGGGCTGCGGGCCCGGCAATTCGACGGCCCTGATCGCATCGCGCTATCCTGGCGCCGAGATCCTCGGCGTCGACGCCGACGAAGCCATGCTGCGGCAAGCGAAAGCCGCGGCCATAAACGCCGATTTCGAGGCCGGCGATTTCGAAACCTGGACCCCGCGCCAGGCGCCGGATTTGATCTACACAAACGCGGCGCTGCATTGGGCCCCCGATCCGTTGGCGCGTGGCGCGCCGGCTCATTCACGCGCTTGCGGGAGGGGGTGTGCTGGCGCTGCAAGTTCCGCAAAATTTCGACAAGCCCAGCCATGTTGAAATGCGCGCGGCGGCGCAGGATGGGCCCGTGGGCGCAAAAGCTCGCCGGGGTTTTTCAGCCGCGGCTTTTGGGCGCCCACGACTATGCGCGAGCGCTTGCGCCCGTCATTGGCAAGACGGGCAAGCTCGATGTGTGGTCGAGCGCCTATCTTCACATTCTCGCCGGCGAGGACGCGGTGCTGAAATGGATTTCCGGCAGTGCGCTGCGCCCCTATTTCGCGCGTCTGGACGCGCAGGAACGCGCCGCCTTTGAGGCCAATCTCGGCGCGCGCTTAAAGCGCGCCTACCCGCCGGAAAGCGACGGGCTGACCTATTTCCCCTTCCACCGGCTCTTCGTTATTGCAGCCAAGGGCGAGTATTAAGTTGACGCGCCGGGCGGCGCCGGTGATGCTCGGCCGCGCGGGTTGGTTTGGGGGCTTTGGATCATGCTGCATCGCGCAATTGCGTTCGCCGGCGCCGTCGGCGCTGCGGTTTTGCTCGCCGCCTCGAGCTCGGCGCAGACGCCGCAAGCGCAACCGCCTGCGCCAGCGGCGCAAGTGACGACGGTGATCCACGCCGGGCGCCTGCTCGCCGATCCCTCGACCGGGCGCGTGCTATCACAGCAATCCATCCTCATCGGCGCCGACGGGCGCATTGTCGGCGTCGAGGCTGGCTATGTGACGCGCGATGGCGCGACCGTGGTGGATGAAAGCAATCGCTTCGTCTTGCCGGGGTTCGCCGATTGTCACGTCCATCTGACCGATGAGCTTGGCCCCAACCAATTGCTGGAGGGCGTCGAACTCACCATCACCGACAACGCCCTGCGCGGCGTTGAAAACGCCCGCAAGACGGTGATGGCGGGCTTCACGACGGTCGCCGATGTCGGCGGACCGAACGACGCGGTCTTCGGCCTGCGCCGCGCCATCGCCGAAAACCGCTTTCCTGGACCGCGCATCATCGCCTCGGGCTGGATCGTCACCCCTGACGGGGGCCACGCCGACGCCAACGGCTACGCCCCAGACGTCGTCGATGCGCTGCGCAATCCGGCGGCTTGTTCAGGCGCGGACGCGTGTCGGCGTTCGGTGCGCCGCCAGATCCAGGCAGGCGCCGATCTCATCAAGATCACGGCCACCGGCGGGGTTTTGTCCAACACCGCCGCGGGCGTCGGCCAGCAATTCAGCGCCGAGGAATTGCGCGCCATCGTCGAGGCCGCGCATGCGATGGGACGGCGCGTCACCGCGCATGCCCACGGCGTGGACGGCATCAATGCGGCGCTGCGCGCCGGCGTCGATTCCATCGAACACGGCACCTATTCGGACGCCGAATCCTTCCGCCTCTTCCATCAAGGCGACCGCTATCTGGTGCCGACGATGATGGCCGGCTGGTGGGTGACGCAACTGGCCCAACGCGGCGGCACGCTGACGCCGGCGCAAACCGCGAAAGCGCTCATGGTCGGTCCGGCGCTGCAGGCCATGGTGCGGCGCGCGCACGCCGCCCATGTGCGCATGGCGTTCGGGACCGACACCGGCGTCTCGCCCCACGGCATGAACGCGCATGAATTCGTGCTGCTGGCGGGCGCCGGCCTGTCGCCGCTCGAAGCCATCCAGATGGCGACCGTCGCCGCCGCCGACCACTTGCAGCTCAACGACACCATCGGGCGCATCGCGCCGGGCTATTCGGCCGACATTGTCGGCGTCGACGGCGATCCGCTGAGCGATGTCAGCACGCTGGAGCATGTGCGCTATGTGATGGCGCGCGGAACGACCGTGCGCGCCGACTGAGACTGGCGCGCGCGGGCGGAGCGTGGCAAACCGCGCGCCATGCTTCGCATCCTCACCAAGGGCGGCGCACCCGCCGACTCGCCGGATGATCCGACCGCGCTTTGGTTCGACCTGGAATCGCCGGACGCAGCGGAAGAAGACCGGGTCGAGGCCATTCTCGGCATCAATGTGCCGACGCCGGCCGAGCGCGCGGCGGTGGAGGAATCGGCCCGCTTCTATGAAGAGGACGGCGAACTCTATTTGACGGCGACGCTGCTTGGGCGACGCGACGAAGGGCCTGTTCGTATCGGGGCCGGTGACGTTCATCCTGGTCAAAGAAAAACTCGTCACCGTGCGGCAGATCAGGCCGCGGGCCTTTGATGTGGGCCAAGGCCGCGCCTCGGCGCGGATCGGGTCGGCCAAGACCGGCGCGGATTTCTTGTTGGCGTTGCTGGAAGGCGCAGCCGAGCGGTTGGCGGATTTGCTGGGCGAGGCGCAGCAGCACTCGCACGCCGCCTCGCTAGCGGTGTTTGAAAGCGATCCGGCGCCGGATCTGCGCGAGAGCTTGAGATCGCTTGGACGGATCGGCACATTGATCGCGCTCTCAGCCGATAGTCTGTCCAGTCTGCAGCGGCTGCTGGCTTACACCCATTCGGTCTGCAAGAAGCACGGCATCGACGAGGGCAAGGTGGCGGCGTTGGAGCGCGACGTCGACGAACTGGAGCGGCTGGCCGAGACCATGCTCAATCGCGTTTCGTATCTGCAGGACGCAGCGCTGGGCCTGATCGGCTCCACGCAATCGGACACTTTGAAAGCGCTCTCGCTGGCCACCATCGCCTTCGTGCCGCCGACCCTGATCGCGTCGATTTTCGGCATGAATTTCGTCGGCATGACCTGGTTTCACGAGCCGTGGGGGCCCTGGGTTGGGTTCTTGCTGATGATCCTTGCGCCCTTGGCGCTGCTGCTGGCGGCCCGCTGGCGCGGCTGGTTTTAAGGACGCTGATGATGGGTGGGGGCTCATCCAGCCCGCCTCAAGCTGTTGCGCGCGCCGCAGCCCCCGCTTATGGCAGCGGCGGCGCCCGCCTGTCTTGCGGGAAGGCCCGAGGACGTCATGGCTGCTCTGGAATTCACCCGCCGCTACGCGATGGCGCATCGCTTGCTGGCGACACAAGGCGCCAAATGCGCAATCCCGCATGGGCACAATGAGTTCGTCACCGTGCGGCTCGATCCGCTGGCGCCATTTCGCTTCAGCGAGACAAATTCGGCCGCGCCGTTCGAACGGGTGAAGAAACGCTGGCATGAATGGATCGACGCCCACGTCGATCATGCGCTGCATCTGGGCGAAACCGATCCGCTGCTGGAGTTTTTCCGCGAGCGTGAGCCGGAGCGTCTCGCCCAGATCATGACCTTCCAGGGCGATCCGACGACGGAGGCCTTAGCGGCGTGCTTTTGGTTGAAGCTTTCAGCCTTCGTGGCGAGCGACAAAATGCCGTTCAGCGTCGCCGAGGTGCGGATCGAGGAAACCCCGACCAATACGGTCGTGCTCACGCGTGAAGTCTTCGATCCCGCCAGCTGCGGGCTGGGGCGCCATGCCTGGCCATGGCGCGCGGATATGAGCATCAACGATTTCTGAGCCTGGATTGTGAGATCGCTGCTTCGCCGAGTGCGCATGCCTTCACTAACGTCCCCGCAAGTCGCCCCTATTCTCATGCTGATCGTCTCCAACGTGTTCATGACGACGGCGTGGTGCGGGCATTTGAAATTCCGCTCGACGCCGCTCTTGATCGCGATCGTGGCGTCATGGGGGATTGCGTTCGTCGAATATTGCCTGGCCGTGCCGGCGAACCGCATCGGCGCGGCCGTCTATTCCACAGCGCAGTTCAAGACGATGCAGGAGGTGGTCACGCTGGCGGTGTTCGTCGGCTTTTCATGGCTGGTGCTGAAGGAGCCGTTGGGCTGGAATCATTTGGTGGGCTTTGCCCTCATCGCCGCCGGCGCGGCGGTGGTGTTCATGGGCCGCTAGTCGCCGGCGCCGACGCCCCAGACAAGCCAAGGCGCAGCGATGACGATGGCGATGACGGCTTCCACGAAGGCTGAGAGAAGATTGAAGCGCGTATAGGCGCCGTCGCGCAGCATCGAGAGGGTGCGGCCGAGGGCGGCGCCTCCCCAGGCCGCGGCGATCACAGCGCAGGCGCCCGTCGCCAGCACGCCGATCAGCGCGCCGCCGAAAACAATCCAGGAGAGTGCGAAGTATAAGGCCGCGCCATGGAGACCCAGAAATACGCCTCCATAAGTGGCGCGGAACTCGGCGAAGCCGCCGCCCTGCTGGTCGGGCTCAAGGCGCACGAATTTCTGCGCCCAAAGCGGCGCCAGCAGAGCCCGCAAGCCAAGGCAGGCGCCGAAGGCGAGCGCCAGCGCGCTCAGGCACCAGGCCACGAGCGCAAAACTCAGCCCTTCTTGCAGCATCAGCGCATGCCGGGAAGGCTTTCGCCCTCGTCCTTCCGACGCCGCCCGGTCCAGCCATATTTCGCAAGCTCATTGAGCGCGATCGAACGGGCGTGCACTTCATCGGGCCCGTCGGCCAGGCGCAGGGTGCGGATGCCGGCATAGGATTTGGCGAGGCCGAAGTCTTGGCAGACGCCGGCGCCGCCATGCGCCTGGATGGCGTCATCGATGATGCGCAGCGCCATGCGCGGGGCGGCGAGCTTGATCATGGCGATCTCGTTCTTGGCGACCTTGTTGCCGGCGACGTCCATCATGTAGGCGGCCTTGAGGCAGAGGAGCCGGCACATTTCGATGTCGGCGCGCGCTTCGGCGATGCGTTGCTCCCACACGGAATGTTCGGCGATGGTCTTGCCGAAGGCGACGCGGGTGGTGATGCGCTTGCAGAGCGCGGCGAGCGCCATCTCGGCTGCGCCCACCGTGCGCATGCAATGGTGGATGCGGCCTGGGCCGAGGCGGCCCTGCGCGATCTCGAATCCGCGGCCTTCGCCGAGCAGTAGGTTCTCGACCGGCACGCGGACGTTCTTCAGTTCGATTTCCATGTGGCCGTGGGGGGCGTCGTCATAGCCGAACACGGTCAGCGGGCGGAGAATGTTCACGCCCTTGGCGTCGAGCGGCACCAGGATCTGGCTTTGCTGGCTGTGCTTGGGGTTTTCCGGATTGGTCTTGCCCATCAGGATCGCGACCTTGCAGCGCGGATCGCCGGCGCCGGAAGACCACCATTTGCGCCCGTTGATGACGTACTCGCCGCCGTCGCGCTTGATTTCGCACTGGATGTTGGTCGCATCCGAGGAAGCGACCGCCGGCTCGGTCATCAAAAACGCCGATCGGATTTCGCCGTTCATCAGCGGACGCAGCCATTTGTCTTTTTGCGCGGCGTCGCCGTAACGCTCGAGCACCTCCATGTTGCCGGTGTCGGGCGCCGAGCAATTGAAGCATTCGGAGGCGAAGCCGACGCGTCCCATGATCTCCGCCAGCGGCGCATATTCGAGATTGGTGAGCTGCTCGCCTTCGAACACGAAGCTGTCGTCGACTTTCGGATGCCCGCTCGACGGCGGCATGAAGAAATTCCACAGACCCTGGGCCCTGGCCTTACGCTTCAGCTCTTCCACGACCGGGATCACTTTCCAGCGCCCGCCTTCCTTCTGCTGCGCCTCGTAAGTCGGCACGGCCGGAATGATGTGGTCGTCCATGAAACGCTGGACGCGGTCGATCCACGATTTCGTCTTGTCGCTATGTTCGAAATACATGTTGATCTCCGGGCGGCTGGCGAGGCTAAAGCGAGCACGCTAAAGCCCCCTCGTTTCGGGGGCAATCCGCATGCACCTTGCCGCTAGGGTATTGACGCACACGCACGTGCGGCTGGAGCCGTTTGAGGAGCGTCACCGCCAGGGATTGGCGGCGGCGGCGGAAGCGAACCTGGAGATCTTCGCGCACATGCCGTTCCCGGTTCGAGAGCGCGGTTTTAGCGCTTGGTTCGACTGGCTGCGCAGCGAGCAAGACGCCGGACGCTGGATTCCACATGCGGTGATCGCGCCGGATGGGCGCTTGGTGGGGCAATCCTGTTACTTGACCATCCGTCCAGAGCATGAGGGCGTCGAGATCGGCGGCACCTGGTATGCGCCGCAGGCGCAAGGCGGCGCCATCAATCCCGCCGCCAAGCTCTTGCTCCTCGAGCATGCCTTCGCGTGCGGGGCCGAGCGTGTGGAATTCAAGACCGACGCGCTCAACGCCCGCTCGCGCGCAGCGCTCGCCAAATTGGGCGCGAGCTTTGAAGGAATTATGCGCGCGCAGATGAAAAGGCCGAACGGCAGCATGCGCGACAACGCTTACTTCTCGGTCATCCGGGGCGAATGGCCGGCGTTGCGCGAGCGCATCGAAGCCCGCATCAAAGCGTTCGGCTGATCGTTTCGAGCCAGGTTTCGTTTCGGATCTACGCGGCAATTTCTGCCGGGCGCTTAAGACTCCGGCAAGGAGCGACCGCGTGACATGGTCACCTTCAGATTCGGGACAGGTCCCATGCCGTTCTTCACGCACGCGCTTCTCTATATCGGCTACGCGCTGATCTCGCTGACGGTCGGCCTGGCGCTCAACCAGATCGGCGGCCAAGACGCGGCGGCCTCGTTCATGGGGGGTTTGGGCCTATTTTCGGCCTGCGCGGTGACGCACGCGGGATTGTCGGCAAGCTTTGCGGCGGGGCGCATCGGCGGGGCGGAAAAACGCATCAAGGGCGACATGGAGCGTCTGCGTTCCGCGCACCGCGAAGTGACCGCCGACATCGAGGCGATGCAGACGCGCTTGGATCAGCTGGAGACCGCGATCGCGTTCGGCGCGCCGGCCGCGCCGCAAATCGAAGCGCCGACCGCGAGCACGGAACTGAAGCTGATCGACCAAATCGTCGACAAGCTTGGCGCGGCGATGGATGCGCGCATTCAGAGCATTCAGGGCGCGGCGAACGTCACGCCGATGCATCCGATCACGCGCGGGCCGATGGACTTGGTGCGCGAGGCGCTGTTGGAGAACCGGGTTGAGCTGCATCTGCAGCCGATCGTGCAGCTGCCGCAACGCAAGACCGTGTTCTACGAAGGCTTCACTCGCCTGAAGGACGCGAGCGGCCGTTTGATCCTGCCCCAGGAATTCATCCCGGCGGCGGAGCAAGCGGGCCTGATGTCGACGATCGACAATGTGCTGCTCTTTCGCTGCGTGCAGATCGTGCGCAAGCTGATGAAGCAGGATCGGCGCGTCGGCATCTTCTGCAACCTCTCGCCGGCGGCTTTGGCCGATGAGCACTTCTTTCCGCAATTCGTCGATTTCATGCGCGAGAACCGCGATCTCGCCGGCAGCGTGATCTTCGAAATCCCGCAGGCGGCCTACGAGAACCGCACGTCGACGGAAGCCCGGGCGATGGCCAAGCTGGTGGACCTGGGCTTTCGCTTCTCGATCGACAAAGTGACGACAACGGAAATCGATTTGCCGGATCTGGAGCGGTCGGGCGTGCGCTATGCGAAGATCCCGGCGCGCATCTTGGTGGACCAGATCGTTCGCGGCGGCGTCCGCCCTCGTTCGGCGATCACCCGCGAGATCGCCGCGGCCGATATCGCGGCCGTGTTCCAGCGCTACGGCGTCGACATCATCGCCGAACGCATCGAGGGCGAAGACGCCGTGCTCGAAGTGCTCGACCTCGACGTGCCCTATGGCCAGGGCCACCTGTTTGGGGCCCCGCGCGCGATCAAGGAAAGCCTGATGGAGGAAACCGCCCCGCCGCGCGACTTCCTGCTGCGGCAAGGACGGGTGGCGTAAGCCGCGGTCCGCGCGCTAGAACGCGGGCATGAGGTGGGAAGAGTTCGCAGCCATCGCGCTGGCGCTGCCGGAAGTGGAGGAGAGCCTCTCCTATGGCCGCCCCTCGCTGAAAGTGCGCGGCAAGTACATGGCCGGCATGAACCCGAAGGAAAAAGCGTTCGTGCTGCGGCTGGCGAGCGTCGAGGAACAAGACTTCCTGATCGAGATGGCGCCGCAAATCTATTACATCACCGACCATTATAAAGGCTATCCAGCGGTGCTGGCGCGGCCGGGCAAGCTGACGAAAAAGGAAGCGCGCGGACGATTGGAGCGCGCATGGCGCACACAGGCGCCGAAAACCCTGGTGAAGAAATTCGACGCCGCATGAGGCCCATTATCGCGATCACGGGGGGCTCAGGCGCGGGCAAGACGACGATCGCTCAAGTGTTGGCGCAGCTTTTGGGAGGCGGCGCGGCGGTGATCGCGGAAGACGATTATTATCGCTGCGCCTCGACCATTTCCGGTTTCGACGCCGCAACCTACAATTTCGACACGCCCGAGGCCAAAGACCATAGGCTGCTCTACGAGCATTTGGCGCTCGCCAAGAACGGTCAAGGGTTCGAGAAGCCAATCTATGATCTCACCACCCATCGCCGGCGCGCCGAGATCGAACCGATCGCGACCGCGGGCGCGCTCATCGTCGAAGGCATTCATCTGCTTGCCGACGATAGGCTTCAGAGGCTCTTCGATTTCACCGTCTTCGTGGAGGCCGACGAGGCCTTGCGGCTGGGCCGACGCATGATCCGCGATGTGGAGAGCCGCGGGCGGGCGCCGCGCGCGGTGCTGACGCAATTCTTTGCAAGTGTGCGCCCGATGCACGAAGCTCATGTCGCCCCGCAAAGGGACAAGGCGAACTTGGTGCTGCGTTCGCGCCCCGATGACGGGCCCGAACAGGCCGCTCGGGCGGCCGCGCGAATCGTTGCGGCGATGGAGGCGCCGCGGTGAAATCAATCGCTTCTTTGGATGAGATCGCCGACGCCTATGATGCGGTCTTCTGCGACGTGTGGGGGGTCGTCCATAATGGGCGCACGGCGTTCGCCGGCGCCTGCGATGCGCTCATCCGCTTTCGCGCGGCGGGCAAGCGCATCGTCATGCTCACCAATATTCCAAAGCCTCGCGGGCCGATCCCGGGGCAGTTCGAACGCATCGGCGTGCCGCGTCAGGCCTGGGACGCGATCGTCACGTCCGGCGATGCGATCCGCGCCGAACTGGCCGCGCGCGCGCCGGGACCGATGTACAAAATCGGCCCGGCGCACGACCACAGCCTTTGGGAAGGTTTGGGCTTGGCGCAATCGGGCTTGGACGAAGCCCGCTTCGTGGCGATTTCAGGCTTGAACCGCGATGACGAGACGCCTCAGGACTATGCTGAAACGTTGCAGCGCGCCCATCAGCGCGACCTTGAGCTCCTGTCGGCGAACCCGGACATCGTCGTGCGTTATGGCGACAAACTGATCTGGTGCGCCGGCGCCATCGCCCGCGATTATGAGGCGCTCGGCGGACGTGTGGTGATGGCCGGCAAGCCCTACGCGCCCATCTACGAGCTGGCTCTTCGCGAACTTGCGGCTTTGGACCGGCGCAGCATCGATAAAACGCGCATTCTCTGTATTGGCGACGGCGTCGGCACCGACATCAAGGGCGCCAACGGTCAGGGGTTTGACTTTCTCTTCATCGCCTCGGGCATGCATGGCGAGGCGTTGTGGACGAACGGGCGTCTCGATATCGCCAAGATCGAGCAAGCCCTTGGCGCAGAGAATGTCTCGGCCAGCTATGTGATGTCGGCGCTGAACTAATAGGTCGCGACACCCAGCCCATCGAAGCGCTCGCCGATATGGTGGTCGAAATCGCGGGCTTGGTTCATGTCGGTGAGGCCCGCCCCATCGCCGCCGCGCCGGCGCGCGACGCCGCGGCCGAACAGCGCCAGCGGATCGCCTGGCCGCAGATCCACCGCCACATCAAAGGCGGCCTTCGCCTGGCGCCATTGATGGGCGCGCAGCGCCAGGATGCCGAGACAGGTTTGGGCGTTGAAATCGCGCGGCGCGACCGCGACCGCGGCTTCGGCGTCCTCTTGCGCTGGGCCGTCACGGGCGGGGTCGCGGTTTTGCTGGATGGCGAGCCAGCAGCGGCCGGCGAGCGCATCGGCGAGGTGCGGATCGATGGCGATGGCGGCGTCGAAATCGACCTTGGCGCCTTGATCATCGCCGAGCGCTTCCCGCATCCGGGCGCGGCCGGCGATGGCTGCGGCGTTGCGCGGTTGGCGCTGCAGCACGGCGCTGAAGGCTTCGATGGCGGCGTTGTAATCGCCGCGCCCAGCGGCGATCTCGCCCGCCAGCAAATGCGCCTTGGCGCCGCCGCCCGCCGCCACCAAACGCTGGACCAAGGGTGCGGCCGCATCCAATTGGCCGCTGCGGATCAAAATCTCGGCGCGCCCTTCAAGCGCCCCGGCGTTGCCGTCGTCGATCGCCAGCGCTGAAGCGAAATCCTCGAGTGCGGCGCGGGTGTCGCCGGCGCGCGCTTGGGCTCGCCCGCTTGCGGCCAGCGCGTTGGCGCGGTCGGCGCCGCTCAGATCGCCGGCGTCGATGAGCGCCCTGCAGGCGTTGGCTTGGCCGCTGGCCGGCAATGAATCATTGGCGCAATCGGCTCGCGCGCGCGCCAACGGGTCTTGGCGCCCGCACGCCGCCAGCGCGAGAACCAGAAACGCCGCCAAACGCCAACGCAGCATCCGCCTTCTCCAACGTCAATCTGGACCGCGATGCGCTCGCGCGCCTAATCTCACCTCCCCTAGCAGGAGCGCGTGCAATGGCCAATCTGTTCGATCTGTCCGGAAAAACCGCCATTGTCACCGGTTCCTCGCGCGGGATCGGCAAGGCGATCGCGCATCGTTTGGCCGAACACGGCGCCAATGTTGTGGTTTCTTCACGCAAGGCCGATGCATGCGATGCGGCGGTCAGCGAGATCGAGGCGGCCGTCGGGCGCAAATGTGCGGTGACGATCACAGCCAACATCGCCGTCAAGGAGGCGCTTGCAGAACCTCGTCGACGAGACGCGCAAACGGTTTGGGCGCATCGACATTCTCGTCTGCAACGCCGCGTCCAATCCCTATTTCGGGCCGATGGCCGATATGAGCGATGAGCAATTCAACAAGATCCTGCAAAATAATATCGTCTCTAATCATTGGCTCATTCAGATGACCGCGCCCGAGATGCGGGCGCGCAAATCCGGCTCGATCATCATCATTTCCTCGATTGGGGGCCTGCGCGGCACCGAAGTGCTGGGCGCCTATGCGATTTCCAAGGCCGCCGACATGCAGCTGACGCGCAATCTGGCGGCCGAGTTCGGACCCGACAATGTGCGGGTCAACACCATCGCCCCGGGCCTGATCAAGACCGATTTCGCCAAGGCGCTCTGGGACAATCCGCAAATCCTGAAGCGCTCAACCGAACGCGCCCCATTGCGGCGCATCGGCGAACCCGACGAAATCGCCGGCATGGCCGTGTTCTTGGCGGCGCCGGCGGGCGCCTTCACCACCGGCCAGACATTTGTGATCGATGGCGGGCAGACCGCGGTCTGATCAGAACGCGCCAAGGACCGAGACGAGCTTCGTCTTCAGCGCTTGGGCGTTGAACGGCTTGACGATGCAGCTGGATGCGCCGGCTTCGCCGGCCGCATCGAGACTGCCGTCATTGTCATTGGCGACCATCAGGAAGGGCGTGGCGCGCATGCGGTCATCGGCGCGCACCTGCTGCAGGAGCTCGACGCCGGTCATCGGCTCCATGCCCCAGTCGGAAATCACCAGAGCATATTCCTTGGCCTTCATCTTCAGGAGAGCGGTGCGCCCATCGGAGGCTTCGTCGATATTGGAGAAGCCGAGTTGGCGAAGCAGATTGCGCAGGATGCGGATCATGGTGTTGTAGTCATCGACGATCAAAATCGGCATCGACTTCGACACGGTCATCGGCGTTCCCTTCACTACCCTTCGGCGCTTTCGTCGGGAGCGTGTCGCTGCTGGGTCGGGGTGCGACGACCCAGCAGCAAAACGTCACCGGCGGTATTTGCGCCGTGTTCTCTTCTCAGATACCGATAGCAAAGACCTCAGAATTTTCGGTAAAACAGCTTTTAAGCATGCATGAACGCCGGCGTGCGCAAATCCCGTTCGCTCATGCTTTGGCAAGAGATGGCCCGGTTTGCGCCGCAAAGCAGTAAGGTGTTGTGAACGAATGCAGCGTCACGGGGCCGATGAGTTAATAGACATGAACGCGCGCGGCGCCGCGATCGCGCTCGGCAACTTCGATGGCGTTCATCTGGGTCACCAAGCCGTTATCGCCTCGGCGCGCGGCGTCGCCGAGGCGCGCGGCGTGGCGCTGGGCGCGGCGGTGTTCGAGCCCCATCCCCGGCGCGTATTCCAACCGGAGGCGCCGCCTTTTCGTTTGCAAACGAGCCGACAGCGCGCGCGGGCGATGGCGGCGCTTGGCGTGGCGCAATTCTACGAAATCGGTTTTGACCGCGCGCTTTCGCAAGCGACCGATGAGGAGTTCGCAAGGCGCGTCTTGGCCGAGCGGCTGGGCGTCGTGCATGTGAGCGTGGGCGCCGATTTCCGTTTCGGGCGCGGGCGCATGGGCGATGCCGAGAGCTTGAAGCGGCTTGGCGCACTACTGGGGTTCAGCGTCGAGACCATCGCGCCCCTTGTCGGCGGCGAGCATGAGGGCGATGGCGCAAAGATTTCCTCCTCCGCCATTCGCGAGGCGATTGGCGAGGGCATGATGGTCAAGGCTGCCGCTTTGCTCGGCCGGCCGTGGGCGATCGAGGGGGTGGTGCAACCAGGCTTTGCGCGCGGGCGCCGCTTGGGCTTTGCGACAGCGAACGTGGCGCTCGGCGATTACGTGCAGCCCTGCCTCGGCGTCTATGCCGTGCGCGTCAGGATCGACGGGGTCTCTTATGACGGGGTGGCGAGCGTTGGCGTCAATCCGACCGTCGGGACGCTGCCCAAACCATTATTGGAAGCGCACATCTTCGATTTTGACGCCGACCTTTACGGACAGACCATCGAAGTGGAGCTGATCGCCTTCTTGCGCGAAGAAGCGAAGTTCGAGACCGCCGAAGTGCTGGCGCGCCAGATCGCCGCCGACGCGGCGGCCGCGAAGGCGTTATTGCTGGGGCTGTGAGCCGAGCGCTCGCCGCGTTGGAATTTTCACCATCGCTTCGCCTTCGAGGACAATGGTTTCGCCGACCTTGCACTGGCAGGCGAGCCTGGCGCGGGCCCCCTTCTCGCTCAGTTCGACGATCTCCACGCTCGCCTCGACGGTGTCGCCAATGCGCACCGGGGCCAGAAACTTCAGCGTCTGCGACATGTAGATCGCGCCTGGGCCCGGCAAACGCGTGCCGATGACTGCGGAAATGAGACTTGCGGTGTAGAGCCCGTGGGCAATGCGGCCGCCGAACGGCGTCTTGGCGGCGAAGTGCTCGGAGAGATGGATCGGATTGCGGTCGCCGCTGATCTCGGCGAAGCCGACGACGTCGGAGGATTTGACGAGCTTGCAATAGGTCTCGCGCATGCCGACGCGGATGTCTTCGAAATAGAGCGTTTGCGTCGGCGCCAGGGTCATGAAGTGCGGCGGACCTTAAAGAACTCTCTGAGCATTGTCGCCGCCTCTTCGGCGCGCACGCCGCCGGCGACGCTGGGCTTCCAATGCGTCGTCGGCTGATCGAAAACGCGCGCCCCGTGTTCGACGCCGCCGCCCTTTGGATCCTTGGCGCCATAGACAAGCCGGGCGATGCGGGCGTGGGCGATGGCGCCGGCGCACATGGCGCAAGGTTCGAGCGTGACGTAGAGCGTGAGATTGGGCTTCAGCCGATAATTGCCGAGCTTTCGAGCGGCGCGCGCGCAGGGCGACGATTTCGGCATGGGCGGTGGGATCGTGTGAGGCGATCGGCGCATTGGCCCCTTCGGCGACGATTTCGCCGGTTTCGTCGACGATGACGCAGCCGATCGGCGCCTCACCCGCCGCGGCGGCGGCGCCCGCAAGGGCGAGCGCACGGGCCATGTGGCCTTCCTCGCTCATGAGGTACGATGCCGCAGCAGATCGGCGACCACCGGCATGGCGAAAAGCGTCTCAAACGAGCCAGGCGCGATCGCGTCGCGGTATTTCTTGCGCGCCTCATCGTCGGAATGGCGCATGCGGGTCGCCATCGCCTTCTCCCAGGTGACTTTATCAGGCCATTGCGCATAGGCGATGAAGGCGCCGTCATCGGTGCGATGCAGGCGCGAACCCCAGCCGCCGAACTCGGCGGCGATGCGTTCGGTGCCGGCCCGCCACCCCTCCTCGAATTGCGCTTCCAGCCCTGGTATGACGCGCCAACGATAGATCACCGCGAACATGGATGAACCCTCTCCCGCCCCTTTTAGCCCGGATGGCGAGCGCGTTGCCAAGGTGCTCGCGCGCGCGGGCGTGTGTTCACGGCGCGATGCGGAGCGGCTGATCGCCGAAGGCCGGGTCAAACTCAATGGCAAGACCCTGGACACGCCGGCGGTGAAGGTCGCCCGCGGCGACAAGCTCACCGTCGATGGCCGCCTTGTCGGCGCCGCCCCGGTGACGCGGGTCTGGCGTTACCACAAGCCGGCTGGGCTGGTGACGACGCATCGCGATCCGGCCGGGCGTCCGACCGTGTTCGAGCATCTGCCCGCCGACTTGCCGCGGGTGATCTCGGTGGGGCGCCTCGACCTCACTTCGGAAGGATTGCTGTTGCTTACAAATGACGGCGAGTTGGCGCGCCGCCTGGAGCTGCCGTCGAACGCTTGGGCGAGACGCTATCGCGCGCGCGCGTTTGGCCGCATCACCCAGGCCGAGCTCGACGCGCTGCAAGACGGGATCAGCATCGACGGCGTGAATTATCGCGGCATCGAAGCCAAGCTCGAGCGCAGCCAGGGCGCCAATATCTGGATCACCTTGACGCTGAGCGAAGGCAAGAACCGCGAAGTGCGCCGCGTGCTCGACGCGCTTGGTCTGAAGGTGAACCGGCTTATCCGCGTCGCCTACGGGCCGTTCCAACTGGGCGCGCTCGCGGCGGGAGAAGTCGAGGAGGCGCCGCGCAAGCTGTTGCGTGAACAGCTCGGCGACGCGCTTGGATGAGCTCAATGCGCGGCGGCCGGATTGAAGGGCGCCAGATGCGGCAGCGCCGGGATCTGATCGGGGAAGAAGCGATGCATGTCCTCCCAGATCATTTGCGCGCCGGCGAGGACGATGACGATGACGCCGACCCAAGCGACCCAGCGGTATTTCTGAATGATCTGCGCGATCAAGTTTGCGGCCAGGCCCATCAGCACGACCGAGAGCACAAGCCCAATGGACATGACGAGCGGGTTGTGGCGTGACACGCCGGCGACCGCGAGCACGTTGTCGAGCGACATCGAAACATCGGCGATGATGATGGTGAAGAGCGCGCGGCCGAAGCCGGCGGGCGCGGCGACCGGTTTGCCGGTTTCTTCAGCTTCGTGCTGATTGTTGAGATCGCGCGCCATGCGCCAGGCGACCCAGAAGAGCAGCAGGCCGCCAAACAGCAGGATGCCCCTGATCTGAAGCAGCTGCACGGTCAGGAGCGCAAAGGCGATGCGCAGAATAAGCGCGCCCAGAATACCCCAGAAAATCGCCCGTCTTCGCTGTTCAGCGGGAAGCGCGGATGCGGCGAGGCCGACGGCGACGGCGTTGTCGGCCGCGAGCGCAAGATCGATCAGCACAACCTGGATCAGAACCGCGATATCAGCGACGGGCGCCATTCCGGACTAATGTCCCCCCAACCACGGCGGCGGCGCGGGCAGTCCCGGCGCGAACGTGCTGGCATCGTCCCAGATCATCACCACTGCAGCAAATACAATTACGAGAACTCCAAGGTACCCGATCCAGCGGTTCTTATGGACGATTGCGGCGATCGCATGAGCGGCAAGACCCATGAGCAAGACCGAAAGCACGAGCCCGAACACCATGATGGCGGGGCTGTTGCGAGCGACGCCCGCGACAGCCAGCACATTGTCGAGCGACAAGGCGATATTGGCGACGATGATGGCGAACAAGGCGCGCGCGAAACTGGGCTTGCGCGCCGAAGCGAGAGCGCCAGGGGGCGTCTCCAAATCGATCGCCGCATGGTGGGCGTTGAGATCGCGCAGCATGCGGTAGGAAACCCAAAGCAACAGCACGCCGCCGACGATCATGACGCCGCGAACGCGCAAGAGTTCGATGGTGACAAGGCCAAAGACGATGCGCAGCACAAGCGCGATGGCGACGCCCCAGAAGATCGCCCGCCCGCGCTGTGGCGGCGGCAACACGCCGGCGGCGACGCCAACCGCGACGGCATTGTCCGCCGAAAGCGCAAGGTCGATCAGGATGACGGCCAGGAAGGCGCCAACATCAGTGATAATGGCGTCCACCCACGCCCCCTTCCCCCGTAGCCCGCGCCCCTTGTCACGAAGCCGAGAAGCGAGGTCAAGCGCGCAGGCCCGTCGACGGCGCGCTCGCGGGCGACCCTTGCTGGAAAAATCTCGATTTCCGCCGATGCGGGGCGCGACATGCCCTAAGGCCCAGGCGGAAAGACTTAGCGGCAGGCGAGCGCCGCCAACTCTTTTACGAGCTTGGCCGCCAGCATGGCGGTGACGCCATTAACGTCGCGGTCGGGATTGAGCTCGACGACATCGGCGCCGAGGAGCGGGACGTTGAGGGAAAGCAGCACATCGATGACGTAGCGCGCCGTCAGGCCGCCGGGTTCGTGGTGCGAAACGCCGGGCGCATGCGCTGGATCGAAGCCGTCGAGGTCGATGCTGATATAAAGCCCATTCTCGAAACGCGGAAGCCAAGCCGCGATTTCGGCCATGGCGATGACGGTGACGCCGAAGCGGTCGGCTTGCTCGCGTTGATGCTTGTTCATGGTGCGGATGCCGACCTGGGTGAGCTTGCGGGCGAGCCCCGCTTCCATGATCCGGGCGAAGGGAGAGGCGTGCGAGCGGCGATCGCCGTCGAGCTCGTCGTAAAGATCGGGATGGGCGTCGAAGTGAAGAATTTCGACGGGGCCGTAGCGCGCCTCGATCGCGCGTAAAATTGGGAATGTGATCGAATGATCGCCGCCGAGCGAAATCGGCGTCGACCCGGCTTTGAGCGAGGCCGTCACCGCCTCGCTGATGCGCGCGTCGTCTTCCGGAGATTCGCTCAGCGCAAGATCGCCGCAATCGTTGAGATCGATTTCAGCGCCGAGTTCGAGCCCGCGCTCGCTGGCGCTGTTGGAGTGCGGACTGAACAGCGCCGCTCGGATAAATGCCGGCGCCTTCGCGGGACCTCGCAGGAAGGACGAATGCACGTCGGTGGGCATGCCGATTAGATCGACGCGCCGGGACGCGCTCATGGTCACTCCGCGGCGATCTTTTCGGGACCGCCATTGTCGCCGCGCTTCCAGCGAAGCTTGGGTTGACGGGCGGCGCGGGTTTCGTCCAGGCGGCGCGTGGGCGCAAGCCTCGGCGCCTGCTTGAAAAACTCGACATCGCCGGCTTGGGCGCGCTTGGCGAGCGCGATCATCACCTCGGCGAAGCGATCGAGTTCGCGCTTCGGCTCGGTTTCCGTCGGTTCGATCAGCATCGCCCCATGGACGACGAGCGGGAAGTAAGTGGTGAACGGGTGATAGCCCTCGTCGAGCAGCGCCTTGGCGAAATCCTTGGTCTCGATGCCCTGCTCTTCGGTGCGCGTGTGGTCGAGCAAAGCCTCATGCATGCACGGGCCTTCGCCGAACGGCGCGTTGAAGTGCGGCTTGAGGCGCGTCAACAGATAGTTGGCGTTTAAAACCGCGTCTTCGGCGACTTGACGCAAGCCGTCGCCGCCATGGCTCAGCATGTAGGTGAGCGCGCGCGTGAACATGCCCATCTGGCCGTGAAATGCGCACATGCGCCCGAAGGCGCGCGTGCCTTCCCCATGTTCGCGCAGTTCGTAGCCCTTCTTCCTTTTGACGATGTGCGGCGTCGGCGCGAAGGGCGCCAGCGCCTCGGAAAGCACGGTCGGGCCGGCGCCGGGACCGCCGCCGCCGTGCGGCGTCGAGAAGGTCTTGTGGAGATTGATATGCATGGCGTCGACGCCCAGATCGCCCGGACGCACGCGTCCGACGATGGCGTTGTAATTGGCGCCGTCGCAATAGAAGTAGCCGCCGGCTTCGTGCACGGCGTCGGCGATGCCCATGACTTCACGTTCAAACAGCCCGCACGTGTTTGGGTTGGTGATCATGATGGCGGCGACGTCGGGGCCGAGCTTGGCCTTGACGTCATCGATGTGAACGCGCCCATCGTCGCGGCCGGCGATTTCATCGATGGTGAAGCCGGCCGCCGCGGCGGTGGCGGGATTGGTGCCGTGAGCGGAACTGGGCACCAAAACGCGCTTGCGCTTCTCGCCTTCGCCGCGCGCTGCGAGCGCGGCTTTGATCGCCAGCATGCCGCACATTTCACCGTGCGCGCCGGCCTTCGGCGAGAGCGCGACTGCGGGCATGCCGGTCATGGTGCAGAGCCAATGCGCGAGCTGATCCATCACCTCGATGGCGCCCTGCACCGTCGACATTGGCTGCAGCGGATGCAGATCGGCGAAGCCTTCAAAGCGCGCCACCCGCTCGTTCAAGCGCGGATTGTGCTTCATCGTGCACGAACCGAGCGGGAAGAGGCCAAGATCGATGGCGTAGTTCTTTTGGCTGAGGCGCACGAAATGGCGCATGGTTTCCGGTTCGGAGAGGCCCGGCAAATCGAGCGCCGCCTTGCGGTTAAGCCCGCCCAGTCTGTCGGCGCCGCCCTCGTTTCTGTTTGAGGGCTCGGGCAAATCAACGCCCGTAGCCCGTGGCGTGGCCGGTTTCAAAGATGAGACCCTCTGCTTGCAGCAGGCCGCGATTGCCGGAAACGGTTTCGGTTTTCATGCCAGCGCCTCCTTCAGAGCCTTGGCGAAGGCGGCGATGTCCTTGTCGGTGTTCATCTCGGTGGCGCAGGCGATGAGCACGTCATCCATGCCGGCGTGGGGATTGAGGCGGCTCATAGCGACGCCGGCGATCACCCCCTGGGTGGCGAGCTTGTCGATCACGGAATTGGCGTCGGCGCTGACGCGGACGGCGATCTCGTTGAAGAAATGCTTGGTCAGCACTTCGACGCCGGGGATTTTCGCCAGCGCATCGGCGAGCGCTGTCGCCTTTTCGTGATTGAGCGCGGCGAGTTGGCGAAGGCCCTTTTCGCCCAACAGCGTCATGTGAACGGTCCAGGCGAGCTGGCAGAGGCCGGAATTGGTGCAGATGTTCGAGGTCGCCTTTTCGCGGCGGATGTGCTGCTCGCGCGTCGACAGCGTCAGGACAAAGCCCCGCTCGCCATCGACGTCCACGGTTTCACCGGCGACGCGGCCAGGCATTTGCCGCAGATATTTTTCCTTGCAGGCGAAAAGGCCGACATAAGGACCGCCATAGTTCAGCGCGTTGCCGATCGATTGGCCTTCGCCGCAGACGATGTCTGCGTCGTAAGCCCCGGGAGGCTCGATGGCGCCGAAGGCGACCGCTTCGGTGAAGGTCGCGACCATCAGCGCCCCGGCTGCGTGCGCGGCCTGGCCGATAGCTCTTAGATCGGTGATGGCGCCGAACACGTTCGGCGATTGGACGATGATTGCGGCGACCTCGCCGCTCAGATGCTTGGTCACTTGAGCTTCGTCATCGATCGCTGGCGGCAGCGCCACGATCTCCAGCCCCTGCGCTTCGCAAGCGGTGCGCGCGGTGGCGATGTAGTGGGGATGCACGCCGCCCGAAAAGACGATCTTTTTGCGCTTGGTGACGCGCGCGGCCATCATCGCCGCTTCGGCGGTCGCGGTGGAGCCGTCATACATCGATGCGTTGGCCACCTCCATGTCCAAGAGCATCGCCACTTGGCTTTGGAATTCGTAAAGCGCCTGCAGCGTGCCTTGGGCGATTTCTGGCTGATAGGGCGTATAAGCCGTCAAGAACTCGCTGCGCTGGATGATGTGATCGACGGTCGCCGGCACGTGATGGCGATAGGCGCCGGCGCCGAGAAAAAACGCGGTGCGGCCGGCGGGCGTGTTCTTCTCGGCCAGGGCCTGCATGTGGCGATGCACTTCGAGTTCGCCCTGCGCTTTCGGCAGATCGATCAAATCCTTCAGAATGGCGGCCTTCGGGACGTCGGCGTAAAGCGCGTCAACCGACTTGACGCCGATAAGGTCCAGCATGTCGCGGCGGTCAGCGTCGGTGAGGGGAAGATAACGCATTCTACTCAAGCCACCTTTGAGAAAGACGCCCAACGAAAAATATTAGAGCCCGTTCACGTAGTCGGCGTAGGCGGCGCCATCCATCAGCGCCTCGACATCGGCCTTGTTCGCGACCTTGATTTTCACAAACCAGCCCTCGCCTTCGGGCGAGCCATTGACGAGATCGGGTTGGCCGGAGAGCGCGTCGTTGACGGCGACGATTGTGCCCGCCACCGGCGCGTAGACGTCCGAGGCCGCCTTGGCGCTTTCAACCACGGCCATATCCGCGTGGGCGGCGAATTCGGCGTCCTTGGCTGGAAGCTCGACATAGACGACATCGCCCAATTGCTCGGTGGCGTATTGGGAAATGCCGATGGTGGCGACA
Organism: uncultured Pseudomonadota bacterium; assembly: GCA_963847165.1. Lineage (GTDB taxonomy): Bacteria > Pseudomonadota > Alphaproteobacteria > Caulobacterales > Aquidulcibacteraceae > Vitreimonas. The sequence continues at coordinate 141,740 of CAWJYY010000017.1, read as the reverse complement.
TCGCCGTCAAGCTCCACCCATTCGTGATCCTTCGTGTAGCGCTTGCTCATGGCTTCCCCTTTATTCTGTTTGCTATTGGGCTTTGGTCTTTTGGCGGACGTAGCGGTGCGGAACGAAAGGCAACGGCGTGATGGTGGCGCTGCGCGGCACGCCGCGAACCATAAGCTCAACCACGCAGCCCGGTTCGGCGTGGGCGGCGTCGACATAACCCATCGAAATCGGCGCGTTCAGGATCGGCGAGAAGCCGCCTGATGTGACAACGCCGATCCGTTTGCCGGCTTTGTGAATCTCCACGCCTTCGCGCGCCGGCGCGCGGTCGTTTGGGCGAATGCCGACGCGCTTGCGCGAGGGGCCCAATTCGTATTCGCGCAAGATGCGCTTGGCGCCGGGGAAATCGCCGGCTTGGCGGCGGCGCTTTTGAATGGTCCAAGCGAGATCGGCTTCGATTGGCGAGGTGGTGGGATCGAGGTCGTGTCCGTAGAGGCAAAGGCCGGCTTCGAGCCGAAGCGAATCGCGCGCGCCCAAGCCAATCGGCTTGACTTCGGCGTGCGCAAGAATGGCGTCGGCCAGATCCTTGCCGTGTTCGGCGCGGACGAGAATTTCGTAGCCGTCTTCGCCGGTATAGCCGCTGCGCGTGATCGTGAGGCGACCGAAACGCTGGGTTTCGATGCGCCGCACGGTCATGAAGCTCATGTCGTCGATTTCCGGCGCGATGACGATGCTGGCGACTTGCGCGGCGGAGGGCCCCTGCAGCGCCAAGAGGCAGCGATCGTCGGCGGGGACCAATTTGGCCTCGCCGACGGTGGCGGCCTCGATCAGCTTCCAGTCTTGGTTTTTGCACCCGGCGTTGACGACAATATAGAGGTCTCCCGCCGCCGCCGGCTCGGAAGGGCGCGCGATCATCAAATCGTCGAGGATGCCGCCCTCGGCGTTGAGCAAGGTCGAGTAGCGAACCTGGCCGGGCTTGAGGCCCTGAATGTCGGCCGGAACCAGGCGCTCAATCTGGGCGGCGATCTTTTTGTGCGCGGCCTCGCCTTCCAGGCCATGTCCCTTCGGCAGCGCCAGGAAGCACGGCCCCATGTGGCTGACGTCGAACAGGCCGGCGTGCTCGCGGGTCCAGTTGTGCTCGCCGATCAGCCCCTCGAATTGGATCGGCATGTCGTAGCCGGCGAAGTTCGCGAACTTCGAGGTGCGCGCGCGCCAAAGCGCATCGAGCGGCAGCGTCTTGGGTTCGGCTTCATTCATGTTTGTTTCCAGGTCTCGCGCGGGCGGCATGCGGACGTGCATGCGCGCCCCCGCTGTCCTGGCGCCTGAGAGATTTACTCCTTCGGCGGCCTCGTCCCACACCTTGGCCTGGGCGAAGCGCTTTCCAGCGTGTTCATCCCCCCACGGTCCGGATCCCTGAGAGTTTCCGGGGCGGTTGCTCCTTCGGGGGCGCATCTTCGGCGCTCTCTCCCGCGGGGTTCGTTTGTCTGGCCGGAGCGGGGGCGACTCGAACGCGTCGGCCCGGTCCGTTGGCGCGGAAACTGGTGTGGGCGGGGACGAGAGTCAATCAGCCCAGCTGAGCCCTGCTTGGCCCTTCAGAATGGCGTCCGCTTCGGGGGTGTATTTGGTCCCCGAGCCGTCGTGGAGATCAAGGCCGCGCAGCAATCGCAGCGGCGCCCGCGACCCTTTCCGCGCCCGAACGATGACGCGCTTGGCCGCTTCCTTGGCGGTTGGCCGGATGGGGATAATTTCCGGCCCGCCGAGGCGTCCCCCGATCGCCGACAGAATTTCCGTGAGCTTGGCGGCGCGATGAATGAGCGTGAGTGCGGCGCCGCCCTTCAAACGATTGGCTAAGGCGGCGATCCATGCGTCAACGGAAGCGTCTGTAATAAGGGCGTGAATGCGGTTTTGATCGGGGGCGGCGCCTTCGCCGTCGGCGTCGAAGGGCGGATTGACGAAGACGCCGTCGAAGACGCCGTAGTTCGCGTGTCTGTCGAGCGCATCGCCTATTGCGATTTCGATGCGTTGCGTCATCGCGTTCAACGCGACATTTTCCCTCGCGATCTCGGCGATGTTCGTCTCGCGTTCGACCCCGAGCAGTGAAATGTTCTCATTGCGTACGGCGACGGCGATCATTGCGGCGCCGACGCCGCAACCCGCTTCCATCAAGCGCATGCCGTCGCCCGCTTCGGTCGCGGCCGCGAGCAGCATGGTGTCGACGTTCACGCGATAGCCGCGCGCGGGCTGGCGGATGCGCATGCGCCCGCCGAGTAGACCGTCTTCAGTGATCTCAAGCGCCGCCATAAAGCCCGATGCGACCCATTCGCGCGAGGGGGGCAACATAGCTTGACCCTCGCGCTTGGCCCCAGCATCGTTTTCCCGTTACGTGAAGGCAAGCGGAGGCGCCTTGGGACCGGCGGTCGAAACAGCGAAACGATCCGCGCCCAATGCGGTTGAGCGGCTAAATAGCCTGCTCGCCGAGGATATGGCGGCTGTCGACGCCATCATTCATCAGCACATGACCAGCCCGGTGGGGGTCATCCCAAATCTGGCCGCGCACCTGATTGACGCCGGCGGCAAACGCATCCGGCCCATGATCACACTCGCGTCAGCGCGCCTCCTGGGCGGGGGCGGAGATGGACCGCGCAAGCTCGCCGCGGCGGTCGAATTCATTCATTCGGCCACGCTCCTGCACGACGATGTGGTGGACGTGTCCGCCATGCGGCGCGGCAGGGAGAGCGCCAACACGATCTGGGGCAATTCCTCCAGCGTGCTTGTCGGCGATTTCCTGTTTGCGCGCTCGTTCAATTTGATGGTCGAGACCGGCGACCTGATGGTGCTCGATATTCTGGCGCGCGCCGCAAGCGTGATCGCCGAAGGCGAAGTGATGCAGCTCGCGGCAGCCAACGACGCCGAGACGACGCGCGAGCGCTACATGGAGATCGTCGCCGCCAAGACCGCCGCCCTGTTTGCGGCGGCGGCTAAATCCGGCGCCGTGGCCGCCGGGCGGCCAGGAGCGGAAGCCGCGGCTTTGGAGACCTATGGTCGGGAATTGGGGCTTGCGTTCCAACTGGTGGACGACGCGCTCGACTATGGCGGGGCGTCGGCGGCGATGGGCAAGAATGTCGGCGACGATTTCAAGGAAGGCAAAGTCACCCTGCCGGTGGTCTTCGCACGCGATGCGGGCGATGAGGCCGAGCGCGCCTTCTGGCGGCGCGTCGTCGGCGAAGGCCGCACCGATGACGACTTTCATCGCGCCTTGGCGCTGCTCAAGCGGCACAACGCCATCGAGCTCACTTTGAAGGCCGCGCGCGAGCATGCGGAAAAAGCCAAGCGGGCGCTCTCGACGCTGCCGGCCAACGCCTACGCCGAAGCGCTGAGCGAGGTCTCGGACTTCGTTATTGAGCGCGGTTATTAGATCGCGGTCATTAGATCTCGGCGATGCCGCGCTTCACCGCATGAGCGCGCACGATCATCGAAATGATAATCGACGCTAGCGCAAGCGCGGCCAGCGCGATCGACGCCGGAAAGACGCGCGGCGCCAGCGCCGCCGCGAAGCCAACGCCGCCGCAAATCGTCATCGCAAGCCAATAAACGAGCGCGACGCGCGCATGGCTCCAGTGGGCGCGGAGCGCGATCTGGTAGAGGTGCTCTGCGTGCGCGTCGAGCAGGCTGCGCCGCCGGCGCAGGCGCCAAAGCAAGGTCAGCAAGGCGTCCCCCAAGAGCGGGAAAAATAAGATTGGCGGCACCAAGGGCGAGAGTTGCGCGCGGCGGATAATGTAGAGCGAAGCGAGGGCGGCCACGGCGCCGACGAAGAGCGCGCCGGCGTCGCCGGCGAAGAGGCGCCCGCCGGGAAAATTCCAGACCAAGAAACCGATCAGCGCCCCGACGGCGCAGAAACAGAGCGCCACTCCGGCCGGCAAGCCGAGCGCCCAAGCAATCACCCCAAGGCTCGCGAGCCCGATCGCCGCCGAGCCCATGGCGAGGCCATTCGAGCCGTCCATGAAATTGACGCTGTTGATCAGTGTGAACACCCAAAGCGCGCTGCCGATCAGGCCGACGAAGAGCGGCAGATGAAGCGCATCGCCCCAGCCCAGCGGCACTTGATTGACGACGCCGACACGCCACGCCGCTGCAAACGATGCGAGCGTGAAGATCAGAAACTTGAGGCGGGGGCTGAGCGGGGTCGCATCGTCGATGAAGCCCAGGAATAGAAACGCAAAGGCGAAGAGCACGATCGCGGCCAGGAGCGGAACGCCTTGCGCGACGAGCGCGCTCTGCCACGCCGGAAAGATGAGGAGTAGCGAGACGCCGCCGGTCAGAAAGCCCGCGGCGATGCCCAGACCGCCGCTGGTCGGGGTCGGAGCGCGATGGGCTTTGCGGACGACGTCGGGATGATCGAGCGGGCCGCGGCTCACCAATATGGCGCACGCGCCCGCGCTCACGAGCGCAGCGATCGCCATCGCTATACCCAATTCAACCCACAAAACGGGGCTCCCCCCCAATTTTAGCAATGCGGAGCGGGGCTATCTCGCGGGAGTCTAAGAACGTCAAGCGCCGCCCAGTTCTGTCTCCACAATCCACCAATTGGGATGCGCCGCGCGCAAATCGGCCGCGAGCTGTTCGGCGGCTGTGAGATCGCCGACGAGGCCAAAGCAAGTCGCGCCGCTGCCCGACATGGCCGCATAATCGACGCGCGCATCGGTGCGCAATATCTCAAGCATGACGGCAATCTCGGGAAGCAGGGATTGGGCCGCTGGGGTGAGCGCGTTTCCATCTGCGGCCATGTTGGCGATGGCTTCACCATGGTTGCGCCAACGAGGCGCGGCGTCTGCGGCGAAATCGCCGCCGAGTTTCAGCCGATCGAATTCGCGATAGACGAGCGAGGTCGACAGTTGCTTTAGGGGATTGACCAGAACCGCGGCGAAGGGGGGCGCGCTGATCGCCGTCCACTCCTCACCCAAGCCGGTCATCCAGGCTGGCGCGCCGCCAAGGCAAACCGCAACATCGGCGCCCAGGGTGCGCGCCACCGCCTGCAAGGCGTCATCACCGAGTTTGAGCTCCCAAAGGCTTGCAAGCGCGCGCAAGGTTGCAGCAGCGTCGGAGGAGCCCCCGCCCAGTCCGGAAGCGACGGGAAGATGCTTTTCCAGCGTGAGCTTGGCGTTCAAGGGAACATTGGCCGCTTGCGCCAGCGCGCGAGCGGCGCGCAAAACCAGATTGTCCTGATCGCCCCTGGCCAAATCGCCCCTGGCCAAATCGCCCCTGGCCAAATCGCCCCTGGCCAAATCGCCCTTTGGTCAAATCGCCCTCTGGCAAATCGCCTTCGGCGACGGAACCGGAAAGGGCGCCGGCGAACCGGCCGCTGATCGCCAGCGAGAGCCCTTCGCCTGCATCGGCTTCGATGATGTCGCCGATGTCGGCGAAGGCGACGACGCTTTGCAGCTGGTGCATGCCGTCCGCGCGCGGGCGGGCGACGTCGCAGCGTGAGATTGAGCTTCGCCGGTGCGAAGATGCGCACGCTCATCGCCGCGCCGAGCGTTCTTCGGCTTCGGCTGGCAGGCCGTGTGCGAGCTTATTCTGGATGGTTGCGGGACTGGCCGGCGTCAGCGAGAGCGCGCGCCGCCATTGGAAACGCGCTTCGATGCGCCGCCCGAGGCGCCAATACACATCGCCCAGATGATCGTTGAGCGTGGCGTCGCCGGAGTCCAATTCGACCGCATGCTCCAATTGCTCCAGCGCGCGGGGATAATCGCGCATGCGGTAATAGGCCCAGCCCAGACTATCGACGATCGCCGCTGAATCCGGCCGCAGCGCCAGCGCTCGCTGGATCATGGCGAGGCCTTCGGCCATGTGCTCGCCGCGATCGATCCAGGAATAGCCGAGATAGTTCAGCACATCGGGCTGGTTAGGCGAAAGCTGCAAGGCGCGGCTCATGTCGGCTTCGCCCTCCGCCGCGCGGCTCAAGCGCACCCGCGCCGCCCCGCGCGCGAACCATAAACGCCAATCGTCGGGTTGAGCTGCGATGAGTTCGCTATAGACCGCCTCCGCCTCGGCGTCGTGATGGGTGGCGCGGTAAATATCGGCCAAAGCGCGTTTTGCGGCGCCGCCGCCATCGGCGGCGGCGGTGCGCGCGAGCGCAATGGCGTCGTCGTTGCGGTTCTCGGCGACCAGCGTCCAGGCCTCCATGGTGCGCGCGCCCGGCGCATAGACGGATTGGGCGTCGATTTGGTGCAGCATGCGGCGCGCAAGTTCGCCGTGATCGAGATCCGCTTGCGCTTGCGCGAACGCCAGACGCGCATCGTCATTGGCCGGATCGAGCATGAGCGCCAGCGTCAGCGCCGCCAGACCGTTGGCGGTGTCGCGCTCCTGCAGAAAGATCGCCGCCAGCCCATAAAGCCCAGCCGCGGCGCCGCGCGCGGGCGTGAGCGGCGAGGCCGCCGCACGCGAGGGCGCCGCACCCTGGCCTGCGCGCAAGCGTTCGGCGCCCGCCGCGAGCGCGGGATTGGCGAGGTTGTCGCCGGTTGCGAGCAAGCGCATCGCCGCGTCGCGCTCGCCTTGGCGCGCAAGCAGGTCGGCGTTGCGCAAAATCGCTTGCGGCAGCCACAGGCCAAGCCCGGCCGCGGTTTGATAAGCGGCGAGCGCCTCGCTGTTGCGCCCGACATAATCGAGCGCCATCGCCTGCTGATATTGGAAGCAGCCCGCCAAACGGGCGAATGCTCATCAACGGCCGCAGATCGGCGTCGATGTCTTGAACGTTGCGCTCGCCCGCGCGCGCCCAGACGCGCATGACGCGCGCGATCAGGGCTTGGGCGGCGCCGCTGTTTGCGCTGGCGAGTTCGGCGTCGGCTTGCGCGAAATGTTGCGCGGCGAGCGCATCGGCGGCGCGCACCAGATGCGCCAAGGTCGGGGTTTCTTCGCCGCGGCCGTAGCGCGCCGCGGCGCGCGCGCGATCGGCGTCGCCCGCCGCGAGCGCTGCGGTGATCGCGCCGTCGACCAGGTCTTGATTGCTCGGATCGCGCGGCAAGCGCTGCGGCGTAGCGCTCGGACGCGGCGTCATAGTCGTCGGTGAGGTTGGCGACGCGGCCAATCAGAAAATCGGCGTAGGCGTTGCTAGAGGGAGGGCTTTGGGTCCCGACATTGGCGCAGGCGGCGAGGCTTGCGCCTGCCGCCAATGCGATCACCCCCCGCCCTAGCTTCACAGATCTTGCCGCTGCGCCGGGCCGTCAGGCAAACTGACCTGCGGCAGCGGCCGCGTTTGCGGCGCCGGCGCGGTCAGCCCGTGTGCGATCTTCTGCTGCAGCGATTGCGCGCCGCGGCGCGTCGGGTTGGGCGTCGAGCGCGCGGCGCCATGCATCGCGCGCGTCGTTCTGGCGATGCAGGCGCCAATAGATGTCGCCGACATGATCGAGCAATTCGGCGTTGGGATCGCGCACCGAGAGCGCATTGGCGCGCTCGGCCAGAACCTTCGCTTCGTCGAAGTGGCCGTAGAGATAATAGGCCCACGCCAAGCTATCGACGACGGCATAGTCGGTCTGTCCGTAATTGAAGCCCCGCCATAACAGGCGATAGCCCTCCTCCAATCCTTCCGGATGCTGAATAAGCGCATAGCCCAAGGTGTTGAGGCGAATGACGGAATCGGGTTGCTCGGCGAAAAGCCCGCGCGCGACTTGAACGCCGTCCGACCATCCCTGCGGATCGTCCATCAGGATCGAAACATAGAGGAGCCGCGTATCGACGCTCTGGTCGAGCGCATAGGCGGCGCGCATGTCGGTGGTGGCGGCCGAATAATTGCCGGCGAAGCGATAGGCGTAAGCGCGAAAGCCCAGAGATGTCGGCGCGGTCGTTGGCCGCTTGCGCCATGGCCAGCGCGCGGGTGTATGAGGCGATGGATTGGTCGGTTCGTCCGGTGCGCCGGTAGATGTCGGCGGCGGCGGCGACGATCGACCAGCGCGAGCCGGCCGCGGCGGCGGCGCGATCGGCGGAGGCGTTGGCGGCTTGGTTGTCATGACGGCGCACCTGGATCGACGCGCGCATGATGTCGGCGTCCGGCGCAAAGACGCTGGTCGCCGGCATCAAATTGATGATGCGCTCGGCGCCGTCGAGGCCGCCCGCCTCCTGCAATTGCTGGGCTGCGAAGAGCCGCCAATCGTTGGCGTCGGGCGACAACAGCACGCCGAGCTGGAGGAGCGCTGCGCCCGAGGACGAGGTAAGCCCGGTCGTGGGATCCTGCTGCGACAGCGTTTGCTGCAGGTTTTCGGCTTGGGTCAGATATTCCGAGAGAAAGATCATCCAGCGGCCGGCCGCGCTCTTCAGATTGAGCGCGGCTTCGAGCGGCTGCTGGCCGGCGTTCAGGCGGCGAAGGTTTTCTTCAACGTCGGCCGAGCGCGGCGCAAATTGCGCGACGATGCCGTAAAGCCGGCGCGCCTCGTCGGTGCGGCCGAGGCGATGGTTGACCAGCGCGGCGCGATAGAGGGCGTGGGTCACGCGCGTGGCGTTCAAGGCGCGCTGCAGTTCGTCCATGTTCGCCGGTTCAGCGGTCGGCGGCGGCGTCAAATCGAGATGCGCAACCATCGCCGCGTAATTGGCGGCGGCGTCTTGCAGACGCCCGGCGCCTTCAAGCACCAGGCCCTTCTGCACCGCCGGCAACGGCGCCGGCAGGTTGTCGCCGCCGGAATCGACCCGCTGCACGGCTTGGTCGACGTGGCCTTCGGCGGCCAGCAGGAACGGCTCGAACATATCGCCCAGGCCGCCCTGCAGCGCCGCCCGAGCGCATTGGCCAGATCGGCTGCGCGCTTCGGGGAGGCGATCGGATGCGAAATCGTCTGCGAAGGCGAGCGTCGTCCAGAGCGGCGTGTGATCGCCTTGTGCGATTTCGCGGCGCGCTTCCCGGACGAGATAATCGACATCGGCCGCCATCAGCGCAGCCGAAGGATCGGCGTAGCTGCGATTGGGCGCCGGATTGGGCGGGGACGTCGCGCGCAGAAGTGCGGCCGGATCGCGCTCGGTCGGGGCCGCGGGGCTCGCCGAGGCCGGGGCGCTCGCCTTCTCAACGCCCGCCGCCGTCGCCACGCCCACAAAGCCAAGTGCGGCGACACTGGCTGTCAAAATCGCCCAACGCATCGTTTCGTCCTTTCTCCCGCCTTCGCGGGACGCGGCTCACATATTGGCGTAGTTCGGCCCGCCGCCGCCTTCGGGCGTCGTCCAGTCTATATTCTGACTTGGGTCCTTGATGTCGCAGGTTTTGCAGTGAACGCAGTTTTGCGCATTGATCTGAAACCTGGGATTGGACCCTCCTTCATCGGTCAGCACTTCATACACGCCAGCTGGGCAATATCGTGTCGCCGGTTCGGCGTATTCGGGTAAGTTTACCCGAATTGGGATCGATGGGTCCTTCAACACCAGGTGAACCGGCTGATCCTCTTCGTGATTGGTGTTGGAGAGATAGACCGAAGACGGCTTATCAAAAGTGAGAACGCCATCCGGTTTAGGATAGGCGATCGGCTTGTGCTTGGAGGCGTGCTCGGTGGCGGCGGCGTCGGACTTGCCGTGCTTCAGCGTTCCGAAGAACTGAAACGCCGGCCAATAAGGTCGTCGTCCACATGTCGAACATGCCTGCAACGCCGCCCCAGAACGTGCCGAACCTGGAGAGCAGCGGCTTGGCGTTGCGCACGCCGTGGAGATCCTTGTAGACGCGGCTGTCGCGATAGGCCTCCTCGTACGCGACGAGCGTGTCGCGCTGACGGCCCGCGCGGATGGCGGCGAAGGCGGCTTCAGCGGCCAACATGCCGGTCTTCATCGCATTGTGGCTGCCCTTGATGCGCGGCACGTTGACGAAGCCGGCCGCGCAACCGATCAGCGCTCCGCCCGGAAAGGCGAGCTTCGGCACCGATTGCAGACCGCCTTCGGTGATGGCGCGCGCGCCGTAAGCGATGCGTTTGCCGCCGCGCAATATATTGGGCGATTTCAGGATGCAGCTTGTGGCGCTGGAATTCGTCGAACGGCGAAATGTAAGGGTTCTTGTAATTGAGGTGAACGACGTAGCCGACGCTGACCAGCCGATCGCCCCAATGATACATGAACGAACCGCCGCCGGTTTTGTCGTCGAGCGGCCAGCCGACCGTATGCAACACCAGCCCCGGCTTGTGCTGGGCGGCGGGGACCTCCCACAATTCCTTGATGCCGATGCCGTATTTTTGCGGATCGCGATTGACGCATAAATCAAAGCGTTTTTGCAGGATTTTCGCCAGCGACCCGCGCGCGCCCTCGGCGATCAACACGTATTTGCCGTGCAATTCCATGCCCGGCTGATAGTCGGGCTTGTGATGGCCATCGCGCGCCGACGCCAAAAATGCCGGCGACGACGCCCTTGAGCGCGCCGGCGTCGTCATAGACCGGCGCCGACGCGGCCATGCCCGGATAAATCTCGACGCCTAAAGCTTCGGCTTGGCTCGCCAGCCATTTGGTCAGGTTCGACAAGGAGACGATGTAATTGCCGTGATTGTTGAACAAGCGGCGGCATCAGAAACATCGGCAACGCCGCCGCCCCGGCCGGCCCCAGGATCTTGAATTGGTCGTCGCTGACCGGGGTGTCGAGGGGCGCGCCCTTTTGCTTTCCAGTCGGGGATGAGTTCGTTGAGGCTGACCGGATCGATGACGGCGCCGGAGAGGATGTGGGCGCCGACTTCGGCGCCTTTCTCCAGCACCGCGACCGAAACATCGCCGCCGCTTTCGGCCGCCAATTGCTTCAGCCGGATCGCCGCCGACAGGCCCGCTGGCCCCGCGCCGATGACCACGACGTCATATTCCATGGCTTCGCGCGCGTTTGGTTCGGTCATTTCAACAACTCAGCCTTTTTCCGCGCCTTATCGAAGCTGCGCGGAAGCGGCGCAAGGCTGTGGGACGCCTTTGTTAAATCGTGCGAGTCCCGCCAAGATGCGAGCGATGGACGGAGGCATCGTCTCAATCGACGCGGCCCGCGCGCTGCTCGCCTTCTGGCGGGCGGCGGGGGTCGACATGGATGAGGCCGAGGCGGTCTATGCCGGCGCCCCGGTTCGCGCCGCCGGGCCCGGCGGCGCTGGATCCCGCCCGGCTGCGCCGCGCGCCCTTGGCGAGCCGGGCAAGGCCGCCGTCCGGCTGAAACGGCCGCCGCCCGGGCGCGACGCCCCGGTCGAAACCGCCCGCGCCCTGGCCGGCGCCGCCCAGAGCGTCGCGGAACTTCAGGCGGCTGTGGAGAACTTCGATGGCTGCGCCCTGAAGGCGACCGCGCGCCACACCGCCTTCGCCGATGGCGTCATCGGCGCCCCGGTGCTGGCTCTGGGAGAGGCGCCCGGCAAGGAAGAAGACGAGCAGGGTCGGCCTTTTGTCGGCCGTTCGGGCCAGCTGCTGGACCGGATGTTCGCCCACATTGGGCTGACGCGTAAAACTAACTTGCTGATCTCCAATACGATTTATTGGCGCCCTCCAGGCAATCGCGACCCCACGCAGGGCGAGATCGTGGCCTGTCTGCCGTTTGTGGAGCGCTTGATTGAACTGACGCAGCCGAAGCTCCTGCTGCTTCTGGGCAAGGCCGCCGCCGACACCATCCTCAAACGCGAGGACGGGGTTATGAAGCTTCGCGGCCGGCGCCTGCTTTATAGCCGCGAGGGCCAGGCGGCCCCCGTCAACGCTATGGTTATGCTTCACCCGGCATACCTCCTGCGTCAGCCGCAGCAGAAAAGACTGGCCTGGGGCGACCTGCTTGTCGCCGAAGCCTGGCTGAGGGAGCTTGGCGTGGCGCTTGGCGAGCACCTTTAAGATTTGAGGATTTGGGGACGATGACGTTTCGCACCGCCTTCGCCGCCCTCTCAGTCGCCGCTTTGGCGGCGCCGGTGGGCGCCACCGCGCAGCCCCGGGTGATGGCGCTCTCCGAACACGATGAAACGCTCTATCGTCAGGCGTTCGACGCCATCGAGGCGCACAATTGGCGCGCCGTCGCCAACGCCCTCGCCCATGTCGATGACAACACGCTGGCCGACACCGTGCGCGGGCGCATGCTGGCTTCGCCCGCCTATCACGCCGACTACCGGGCTCTGACGCAATGGCTTTCCCAACACGGAGAACTGGCCGTCGCCGACGCCGTCTACGAACGCGCGCAAGCGGCGCGGCCGCATCGCGGCCGCGGCCGGCATAGGCGCGCGGTCGGCCCCGAGCCGCCGGCGCCGGATCCGTTCATGCGTCGCACGCTGCCGGGCACGCCGCCGGAAATCGTCGGCGACAGCGCCTTCGCACGCGGCCAGATCAGCGATCTGGCCGAGCGCGTCGGCAATGGCGACGACACCGGCGCGCGCGCAATCGCGGTGGAGCAGCTTTCCGGTCCGCGTTCGGGACAAGCGGCGTGGTGGCTGGGGCTGATGGCTTATCGTTCGCACGATTACGCCGAGGCGGTCCGTCAATTCGAGGCCGCAGCGCTTTGGCCGTATTTCGGCGGCTGGGCTTCGGCCGGCGCCCATTATTGGGCCGCGCGCGCGCGGCTCGCGACCGGCGACGCCAGCGGCGTCAGCCAACATTTGGAGGCGGCGGCGCTTCGGCCTTGGACCTTCTACGGCCAACTCGCCGAAGCGCAGCTGGGTCGCGCCAGTGCGCTCAACTTTACCCCGCCCGACATCGACGCAACGGCGTTGCGCCTGTTCATCGAGGCGCACCCGGAAGCGCGGCGCGCGACGATGCTGGCCCAGCTTGGGCGGCTCTCCGAAGTCGAGGGCGAGTTGCGCCGCCTGCACGGGTCGCTGCAACAGCACGACGATCATTCCTTCCTCGCGCTCGCCGTCGCCCTGCAGGCGCCGAGCGCGCAATTGCGCGCGGCTGAATATGGCGGCCCGGCGGAGGCGTCGGGCTTCTGCCCGAACACGACGTTTGAGCCATCGGGGGGCTTCGCCCTCGATCGCGCGCTCGTCTATGCGATCGTGCGCCAGGAGAGCTATTTCAATCCGAAGGCCGTCAGCGTGTCGAACGCGCGCGGTTTGATGCAGCTCTTGCCGTCGACGGCGCGCGACATGGACGGCTCGGTCAATTATCGGCGCTCGCCCGGCACGCTCGCCGATCCCAACCTCAATCTCAGCCTCGGCCAAGATTACGTGCAATGGCTGATGGATCAATTCCACAGCGACCGCGATCTGGCGCGCGTGTTCGCCTCCTATAATGGCGGGCCGGGCTGGCTCTCGCGATGGCTGGCCACCCAGCCCGCCGATATCGACCCGCTGCTGATGCTGGAGACGATGCCGCGCGAACAAAGCCGCGACTATGCCGAACGCGTGCTCTCGCACATGGCGCTTTGCCGCAAGCGCTATGGACAAGAACCGGTCGAGCTCGATGCGATGGCGGCGGGCAGGCCGGCGATCTATCGGCCGCAGGATCCCCCGAACTCGGCCGCGCCCAGCACCACCGCCCGCTAAGGCGCCGGAAGCGGATTTTACGTCCCCGCTTGCGGCGTTGGCCGTGAATTTGGCCGTGAATTTGGCGGTGACGGGGCGAGCGGCGCCTGCGCTGGCGGCGGCGCGCCCGGCATTGGCGAATTGGGCGTTGGCGCGTTGGGCGGCGCATTGGGTTGGGCCGGCGCTGTGGGACTTTGCTGGCCGCTCACATTCGCTTGGCTTGTCATCCCCGAGCGCATGCGCTGCATGAAACGATCGAGCAGATCGGTGCGCGCAACGGCGCGAGCGACATCGCGGATGGCCGCGCCGTCGGCGGAAATGCCAGAGGCGATGACTTCGAAAGCGTCCGCCTCGTCGGTGTGGGCCATGTCGCCGGCATATTGGCGATAGACAGCGCGCACGGCGTCGTCGTCGCCCGAGAGCGTGAGCGCCACAGCCAGGCGCAGCACTTCCTGACGGCCGTCTTCGTCGAGCGGCGCGGCGGCCTGGCGCATCGCCAGCAGGGTGCGCAATTCCGCGCTTACGCGATCCCAATCGCGCGCGCGCCAGGCGGCTTCGGCGCGCACGCGCTGGGCGTCTTCGCTGCGGTCTCGCTCGACCAGTTCGACGGCTGCATCGAGGCGGCCGAGATCGAGCAAAGCGCGCGCTTCGAGGATGTGGCGATCGGCGAGCAGAATCGCCGGCATGTTCGGCTGTCGCGAGGTGTCGATGGCCACCAGCGCCCGATCGGGCTTGTGGTCCATAAGATAGATCGCGGCGAGATCGGCGGCGACTTGCGCCTTGCCCATGCCCTGCAGGCGTTCATCGACCTGGTGCTGCAGCAATTGCGCGGCCTGCTCCAACAGATCGACATTGACCAGCCGCCCCGCGAGCAAGCGGACGATGCGGTCGCCATTGGGCCCGACCGGCGTCAAGTCGGCGAACTCGTAGAAGAGGCCGAGCGCCTCGATCGGCTGCATCTGATCGGCTTGACCGTCGAGAAACAGCCGTTCGAACAAGGTCGACATGTCGGCGCGCAATTGGCGCGCGGCCGGATCGTTCGGGAAGCGGTCAGCGGCGATGCGCATGGTTGCGAGCGCTTCGCGCCAGCGGCCGAGCTCGGAATAGGCGTCGCCGAGCATCGAGACGGTTTGCAGTTCAACCAAATCGCCGCGCCAGCGGAAGCGCAACGCCTCCAGCGGCTCCACAGCGTCGACCGCGCGCATGATCCCGGCGGCGCGGCGGATGCGAATGGCTTCGAGCGCCGCCTGCACGGCCGTCTGCTCGTCGCGTGCGCGCGCCAGATTATCCATCATCCGCAGCGCATTGGCATTGTCGCCTTGCGCGGCGGTGATGCGCGCCTGGATCAGCTGCGCCTGCAAACGCGTCTGCTGCTCGGCGGCTTGGCCCATCGCCGCGCTCTCCGCGGCTTGGGCGGCGGCGGTGTCGTTGAGTTCGAATGCGGCGCGCGCGAGCGCCAGCTGGAAGCGTGAGCGCCAGGATGGCGGCAGCTCCTCCAATGCGCCGGCGCCGGCTTCCAATTGTTGACGGGCGGTGATCCAATCCTGGCGTTGCGCCGCCGCATAGCCGCGCCACAAAGCGGCGGACGGATTTTGCATGAGCGCCGAGGCGCTCAAATCGGCGTCGGCGTCGGCGTAATGGCCCATCATCACCGCCGCTTCGCCGCGCATCAGCCTGTAGTCGGGATCGATCTCGACCAGGTCGCCTTGATTGACCGCGGCCAAGCGCAGCGCGCCCAGCGCCTCGGCGGCGAAATCGTTCTGCAGCAGGAAGCGCGCCAATTCCATGCGCGCCGAAATCGGGGCCCCGGCCATCACCCCTTCATCGGCGGCGCGGCGCTGAAGATCGTCGAGACGGCGGCGCACTTGCGCCAGCGAGAGTGCGGGCGCCGGCTGATCGGGCGCTGAACTGGTCATCTCCGATTGCAAGAGCGCCGCACTCAGCTGCGCTTGCGCGGCGGTTTGCGCCGCCGGCGTCTGCACCGCCAATCCGGCCCCGCGGGTGACGGTGAGATCGCCATTGGCGAGCGTTGCGGTGACGCCGTCGGCGCGCGGCTCGACCACGGCGCCGTGGGCGGTCGGCAACAATTCGGCCTCAAGCGTCGCGCGGCGGATGCCGATGCCCTTGGCTGGACCGCCGAATAGGGCGACGCCGATGCGATCGCCAATTTCAGGATCGTTGATCCAGCGCACGGCGCCGTCGCGCCCGAAATGCGCAATCAATCTGCCGCGGCCGTCGCTTGAGATCTGGCGTTCAAGCGCTGCGGCGTCGTTATCGGCCGCGCGCGAACCGAGCGTGAATGTCCAGGCGTTTTCATCGGCGTGCGCCGACACCAGGATGTCCGGCGGGGCGGGGATGCGCAAACCGATGACGTTCTCGCCGCGGACGATCTCCATGTCCTGGTGACGGCGCCCGGCGCGTGCGACGCCGGTGAGATCGACGCGCCCTGTCGCATCGAACAAGATCCAGATCGCCTCGCCGCGGCGGAAGGCGGCCGCCCGCGCCGGCGCCGGCCAAGTCACGGTGATCTGCGTGTCGTTTGCTTCCTCGACCAATTGCACGCGCCCGACGCCGCTGACCGGGGGACGGTTCGGCGTCGGCGCGCCGGCGGCCGCCTCGGCGCTGGTCGCCGGCAAGAGATCGATGACGACGCGGTCGCCGTCGGTGAAATGGCGCTGCTGCACGCCGGGATCGAGAGCGATCTGCAAGCGCAGCGGCGCGCCGGCTGCGCTGACGCGGCGAATGTCGCGCATCAGATGCGGCGGCGCGGCGCGCAGATCCGAGAGATCGATATCGGCGGCGCGCGAAAATCTGAGATCAAGGCGGTTGCTGGCGAGCTGCGGGGTGACCGCGGCGCCGGCGCCGTCAAAGCGGAAGACGAGGCGGGTATATTGCGGCTGCACGCCGGCGGTGACGGTCGCAGTCGCGGCTGGCGCAAGCCGCGGCGGCGCGCTCGCCGCCGGCGGCGTCGCTGCGGCCTGGGTCGCGACCGGCGCTGGCGGAGGCGGAGGCGGCGGCGGCGCTGGCGGCGGCGGCGGCGGCGGCAAAACAAGCGTGGGCGACAAATCCTGCGGCAGCGGACTGGAAGGGCCGCGCAAATCGATCGGACCGCTCGCCGCGATTGCAGCGGGCGAAGCTTGTGGAGGCGTTTGCGCAGCCGCGGCGCGCTCGTTCTGGACCGGCGGGCGGGCCGGCGCAGGCGGCGGCGTGACCACGTGCGGCGGGGTCAGCGCAATCGGGTCGGCCGCCACCGGCGGGCTTGCGACTAACGCTGCGGCGGCGATCGCCAGCGGAGATTTGCGCAGCGACTTCATCTTACGTGCCTGTGCCAGCATCCTCGCCATGGCGCGGTTAAGCGCGCGTTCAATGACCCGCCGCCTGTCCCGGCGCGTTGCGCCGCCGGCGCCGAGGTCGCGTTCGTCAACAATTGCTGTCCGCTCGTCGGCGGGCGGGCGCGATCGGCCAGCAATTGCGTGAGATGGCGGGCGCGATCGGGCTGCATGCGGCCCATCACTTCGGCGAAGTTCGCCTGGCGCATGCGGCTCGCCACCTGCACCATCACGGTGTCGTCGAGGCCATTGAAAACAGCGGCGGCGTCCTTGGCGCGCATGCGCTGATAGAC
Organism: uncultured Pseudomonadota bacterium; assembly: GCA_963847165.1. Taxonomy (GTDB): domain Bacteria; phylum Pseudomonadota; class Alphaproteobacteria; order Caulobacterales; family Aquidulcibacteraceae; genus Vitreimonas. Next base: position 124,724 of record CAWJYY010000017.1, on the reverse strand, counting down.
GTCGACCAGCGCCGCCAAGCGCTGCTCTTGGGCCTGGTCGAGTTGACCCAAGAGGCCGTTCACCGTGGTTTCGAGCTGATGCAATTCGGCCAGGCGCTCATCGATGCGCCGCTGCGCGGCCGCCATCATGTCGTCTTGGGTTTCGATCTGGGTGGCGCGCTGATCCAGCGTCTGGCGCCGGGCGCTAAGCGCTTGCAGCACTTCGACCTCCGACTGCGAAAGGCCGGAGAGTTGGGCGATGGTGGGGTCGCATTGGGGCCCCGACTGCGCTGCTTGCGTTTGATTTGGGGTTTGATTTGGCGCTGTTGACGGGGCGCTCGCCGCTTGCGCCGCGGCCGGCGGGTTCTGCGCCGGCGTCGCCGTCTGGGCCAGGCTTTCGGCCATGGTGAAGGCCTTCAGGCCCAGAAGCGCTGCGCTTGTCGCCATCACCGCCGGAAACAAGCGCACGCCTTGCGGCGGCTTCTTCGGTTTTGCGCCGGCGCGCATCAGAGTCTTGTCCGAGCGCTCAGATCGCCGCTTGAGCGCATGCGGCCCGCGCCCAGGCCCAAGCGATCGGCCGTCGCCCTGGCGTCATTGATGCGCGCTTGCAGATCGCGTCCGGCCTCGGCGGCGGTGAGCTTGAGCGAGCGCACGGCGGCTTCCGCTTGCGTCGTCGCCTGCACCAATTCGCTTGCCGCGGCGCGGATGCCGTCCTGACCGGTGCGGAGCGCGTTCAGCTTGCGGTCGAGGCGCCAGAAATAGAACAGGCACGCGCCCAGCATGATCGCGAGCACGCTTTCGAGCGCGAGGGTGATTGGGCTCATGGTTGGCCTCCAAGCTTGATCAGCGCGTGTTGCGTCGCCGGGGCGATGCCGGCCTCAATGCGCACGGCGAGCGAGTGGCCCATGCGGCCCACCCGCCCTTGCGAGAGTTCGACGGCGCCGCATTTCAGCTTCACCGCGCTTTCCGGCGCGGCGTCGAGCATGAGCGTGTCGCCGACTTTGAGATCGAGGACGTTGCGCAGCGGCTGTTTCAGCTCGTCGAGCACGGCGCGCACTTCGAGCTTGGTCGCCCACAATTCGCCGGCGAGGTGGCCTTCCCAAATGTTGTCGCGCCCGAACTTCTCGCCCATGAATTGCTGCAACAGCATTTTGCGGATCGGTTCGAGGGTGGCGTAGGGAAGCAAGAGCTCGACCCGGCCGCCGCGATCCTCCATGTCGATGCGGAGCTTGACGACGATGGCTGCGTTCGGCGGGCGCGCGATGGCGGCGAAACGCGGATTGGTTTCGATGCGGTCGAGGCGGAAGTCGACTTCGGTCAGCGGCGCGAACGCCTGCTTGGCGTCGGCGAGCACGACTTCGATCATGCGCGTCACCAAGGCGCGTTCGATGGTGGTGTAAGGGCGGCCCTCGACCCGCGTCGCAGCGCCGCCGCGGCGCCCGCCGAGCAGCACGTCGACGACCGAATAGATGAGGCCGGAATCGACGGTGACGAGACCGAAATTGTCGAGCTGCTCGGCGCGGAAGACGGCGATGATCGCCGGCAGCGGGATCGAGTTGAGATAATCGCCAAAGCGGATCGAGCTGATTTGGTCGAGGCTGACCTCGACATTGTCGGAGGTGAAGTTGCGCAGGCTCGTCGTCATCAGCCGCACCAGGCGGTCGAAGACGATTTCCAGCATCGGCAGCCGCTCATACGAAATCAGCGCCGAATTGATGATGGCGCGCACGCCGGTGCGGCCGCTTGCGTCTTCCTCGCCGAGACCGAAGCCCAGAAGGCTGTCGATCTCGTCCTGATTGAGGATGCGTTCGGCGGCCGCATCGCTCACCGCCTCGGAGGCGCCTTCGCTCTCCGTCTTCCATTCGGCGTTTTCGGCGGCGGCGCTCTCAGCCGCTTCGGCGCTCATCTATTGCACCATCATCTCTTCGATCAGCACTGCGTTCGCCTGCGCCGGCGCGATCGCCAGATTGACCCGGCGCAGCAATTCGAGGCGCAAACGATAGGCGCCCGCCGATCCCGCCAAATCGTCGGTGCGCAACTCGCGCAGGAAGCCGTTGAATTCGTCGCTTACGCGCGGCAGCTGCGTTGTCAGCGTGCTGGCACGACCTCGGAATTGGGCGCCTCGATGGTGAGCTTCAGCTTCAGGAACGCGGGGCGCCCGTCGGGGCCGCTAATGTTCACCAGCATTTCCGGCATGGTGACGAAAACCACGCCCTCGCCCTGCGTGATCGTGGTGCCGTTGGGGCCGGGCGTGGATTCGCCGCCGTGATCGCCGGCTTTTTCCTTGCCGTGGCCGGCGTCGGCGTGGCTGCTCGGGCTGACCGCCGTTGAACAACAACAGATAGGCGGCCGCGCCGCCGCCGCCCAAGCACCAGAACGGCGGGCAGAATGAAGAAGAGCACGAGCTTCTTGCCCGACATCTTCTTCTTGGGCTGGGGCTCGCCTTCAGCGCCCTCGGCGTTTTCGTTGGCGGCGTCCTGCGTTTTCGCGCCGCCGTCGGCGTCGGCGTCGGCTTCGGGCGCCTCGGCCTCCTCTTTCTTCTTCTTCTTTTTGCCCAGCATGACGGAATCGCTCGCGTTTTTGGTTCCTGCCTTGGTCACGCGGCGCTGGTTAAGGATTGGTAGCAAGTGGGCAAAACTTGCCTGGCGGGCGGCAGAAATCTCCGCCCGCATTCACCAAACCGCGAGCGTCCGCCCCAACAATATCAAGCGATTAACCCTTGGCCCGGCGTTTGCATCGTTAACCAGTGATGGATAACGCGCTCATGCTCGGCCTGCAGACGCAGCGCGTTCTGCAACGACGTTTGGACGTCGCCGCCAACAACCTCGCCAACGTCAATACGTCGGGCTTCAAGGCCGATGAATTGCTGACCGAAGAGGTCGACAACACCGGCGCCAGCGCCGACGCCGACCCAACCGACATCCGCTTCGTGCGCGATGTCGGGCTGGCTCGCGACTTGCGCCAAGGCGAGATCGCATCAACCGGCAATCCGCTCGACGTCGCCATCGAGGGCGGCGGCTTCTTCATGGTGCAGGGCCCGCAGGGGCAAACCATGTACACGCGCGATGGCGCGTTCAAGCTATCGGGGGAAGGACAGCTCGTGACCGCTGATGGTCGCCCTGTCCTGAACTCGGGGGGAGCGCCGATCACGATCGAGACGGACACGGGCGAAAGCCCGCAGATCGGTCGTGACGGCGCTATTACCGTGGCCGGCGCCGAAGTCGGTCGATTGGGCGTGGTGATGTTCGCCGCGCCCGGCGCGCTCTCAAAGGTCGGGGACAACCTTTGGGACGCGCACGGTCAAGCGTCGCAACCCTTCGACGGCGTCGTCTTGGCATGGCGCGCTCGAAGGGTCGAACGTTCGGCCGGTGATTGAGATCACGCGACTGATCGAGATTTCGCGCGCCTATCAATCCGCGGCGCAATTCGTCGCCAATGCGGACTCATTGCGGCAGCGGGCGATCCAAACGCTCGGCCAAGCATAAGGAACCGTCCCATGCGCGCCCTCTCCATCGCCGCCAGCGGCATGCAGGCACAGCAGACCAACGTCGACGTCATTTCCCACAACATCGCGAACATGAACACGACCGGCTACAAGCGTCAGCGCGCCGAGTTCGAGGACATGCTCTATCAGAACGTCGAACGGCCAGGCGCCACCTCCTCGTCGAACGGAACGGTGCTGCCGCTCGGCATCCAACTCGGCGCGGGCGTGCGCACCGCAGCGGTCGGCCGCATCACCGAACAAGGCGGCTTGAGCCAAACCGGCAACGCCTACGACCTCGCCATTGACGGGCGGGGCTATTTGCAAGTCACCATGCCCTCCGGTCAGATCGCCTACACGCGCGCCGGCAATCTGGCGGTGAACGCCGACGGCCAGATCGTCACCTCCGACGGCTATCCGATCGAGCCCGCCATCACGGTGCCGCCAGAAGCCACCGCCATTCAGATCTCACGCGACGGCATTGTCGAAGCGACGTTGACCGGACAAACCGCACCCCAACAGCTCGGCCAATTGGAAATCGCCACCTTCCTCAACCCCGCCGGTTTGGAAGCGATCGGCGACAATCTCTCTCTGGAGACGCCGGCGTCGGGCTCGCCCAACACGGCGACGCCCGGTTCGCCCGGTTACGGCACTTTGATCCAAGGCTCTCTTGAACTCTCGAACGTCAACGCGGTGGAAGAAATCTCATCGCTGATCGTCGCTCAGCGCGCTTACGAAATGAACGCGCGTGTGATCACCGCAGCCGACGAAATGCTGCAAACGACAACTCAGGTACGCTGAAGGCTCTTTTTAGGAGGGAGCCGCTTCCATGCTGCGTTGGTTTTGCATTGCGACCTGTTTTTGTTGGGTGGCCTGCGCCGGCCTGGCCGCAGCCGACACAATCACGTTGCGCAATCGCATCGAAGCCAGCGGCGCCATGGTCACGCTGGGCGATGCGTTTCAAGGAACGGGCGCGCTCTCAGGCCGTCCGATCAGCGCCCGCGCCGGCGGCGGGGCAAGTTGGCTCCTTGCCGATGGCCGTGCTGGCGGCGGCCGCCTCCGCCGCGGGCTTCGATTGGACGGCGCCCGCCGGCGTCGACGCGGTGGCGGTCATTCATCCCGCCGGCGCGCGCGCCACGATTGGCCCGCCGGCGAGCGGCGCGGCTGGGCCGAGCCCAGCCGCCACCATGCCAGCCGCCATGCCAGCTCGGCGCCGCTGGCCGAGCTCCAGCGCGCCGAACGCGGCCGCGATCCGCCGCGGCGACGCGGTGATGCTCATCTATCAGTCCGGCGGCGTCACGCTGAGCATGCGCACGCAGGCGATGCAGGACGCCCATATCGGCCAGAGCGTGCGGCTGATGAACTTGTCATCCAATCGCGTCGTGCTTGGGCTCGTCACCGGCCCCGGCGCCGCCAGCGCATCGCCTTGAACCAGGAGCAGATCATGCGTTCTCTCGCCCTCCTCGCGCTCGCCGCTGGCGCCGCCGGCTGCGCCAGCGTCGGCGGCGGACAAATGGCGCAAGACGCGCTCGCAGCGCCGGGCGTGGCCTATAATGCCGCGCGCCATGCGCTCGCCCCGCCGCAGCTGGAGCCGGTGTCCAACCCGGTTGGCCTGACCGGGGGCGAGCACCAAAATCTGCCGCAGCCGATTTCCGCCTCCGAAACGCCGCGCGCCAATTCCTTGTGGCGCACCGGCTCGCGCAGCTTCTTCAACGACCAACGCGCTTCGCGCGTCGGCGACATCCTCACCGTCAACATCGAAATCGACGATTCCGCTTCGCTGTCGAATTCATCGAACCGCTCCCACACCGGCTCGACGCAAGCCGGCGTCAACCACTTCTTCGGCCTGGAAGGCGCGCTCGGCCGGGTGCTGCCCGGCGGCTTCGATCCCGCGAACATGGTCGACACCAATTCGCAATCGGCGGCCACCGGCGCCGGCGCCATCGATCGCAAAGAAAAAATTCGGCTGACGGTCGCCGCCGTCGTCGTCGACCGACTGCCGAACGGCAATCTGGTCATCGCCGGGCGCCAAGACGTTCGCATCAACGCGGAGATGCGTCAGCTCACGGTCAGCGGCGTCATCCGTCCCGAGGATATCAGCGCCGAGAACACCATCAATCACACCCAGATCGCCGAAGCGCGCATCTCTTATGGCGGCCAAGGACAGATCAGCGCCGTGCAACGCCCGAGCTGGGGCCAGCGCATCACCGACGCGATTTTGCCCTGGTGACTTAAGTCCCGCGACTTAAGCCCCGTGATTGAGTCCCGCGATGTCGTCCTTTGGTTTGGCCGATCGCCTAGCCGCGCGTGGTCTGGGTCGTGCCCATGCGCCGCAGGATTTCTTCGTTTTCGTGCTGCTCGATTTCCCATTGCTCACGGGTCTTGCAGACGCGCGTGGCGTGGCGCTGCAGTCGGCTGCCGGCGTTTTCCATGGTGTGGCAGACGATCTGGTGATTGGTGTCGGGCGTCTGATTGGCGTTGGGCGCGCCCTGGTCGGTGGGCGAGACCGGCGTCGTCGGCGTTTGTCCGAGCGTCGGCTCATTGGTCGACGGCATGATCGAGCCGGGATTACCCGTATTCTGGGCCGGTTGCGCGTAAGCCGCTCCCACCCACAACAAACCAGCGGCAATGGCCAAAGCGACGCGCATCAATATCCCCTCGTGTGGACCAACAATTCGTCGACTGTAACCAGCATGACACAACACCGAAGTCAAAGCCCCATTCCGGCGATTTGCAGTTTCAGACCGGCCAGCCGATACCGCGCGCCATCAGCACCGCGAAAAGGAGAAGGAGCGCGATGGCGTGCACCTCCCCCATGACGTAGCGGCGCATCCCCTTCACCTCCGCCTCGGGGGCGACAAAAGTCACACTGGCGGCGGCCTCCCGGCGCCAGCGCAGGAACCTCATGGTGGGCGCAATCGAGGCGAGCCCGACGACCGCGAAGGTCGCCATTTTCGCCCAAAAAAAGGGCTGGCCCTGATAATAGACCCATCCTTTCGCGCCCCAGATCACGCGCGCGACGCCGGCCAAGATCAAAAGCCCCGCCGAGCCCCCGTAAAAGAGATCGATGCGCGCGAGCAGGCGGGCCACCCGCGCATCGACCGGCAGACGCAGAATGAACGCCTCGGCCACAAGCGCGCCCACCATGACAAAGGCGAGCACGAAGTGCGCCCACGCAAGCAGTGCGTCGCTCAGCATGGCGGCGATAGTGCGGGATCAGTCGTCGCGATGCACGCGTTCGCGGCGCTCGTGGCGCTCTTGGGCCTCAAGCGAAAGCGTTGCGATCGGCCGTGCATCCAGGCGCGAGAGCGCGATCGGTTCGCCGGTCTCTTCGCAATACCCGTAAGTGCCGTCTTCGATGCGCCGCAGCGCCTCGTCGATCTTGGCGATCAATTTGCGCTGGCGGTCGCGCGTGCGCAGCTCGAGGGCGCGGTCGGTTTCGCTGGTGGCGCGGTCGGCGAGGTCGGCTTCAGCGACAGTGTCCTGTTGCAGCGAGGCGATGGTCGAACGCGATTCCTCCAGGATCTCTTCCTTCCACGCGAGCAGCTTGGCGCGGAAGTACTCCTTCTGCCGCTCATTCATGAACGGCTCTTTCTCACTGGGACGATAGTCTTTCGTGACCGTGGCCATTCACAAGCTCCGACCGCCCTCGCGAGGCGCCGCCTTATAACGTTGGCCCCCGGCGGCGTCCATGGAGCAAGGACGGCGCCAAAGCACCTCTAAAGTCATAGGGTTGCGGTGCAACATCAGAGCGTTTCCGGCCAGAGCGTCGAGCTTGGCCAGCTCGACCGCCAGTCGCGTGTCGATCTCGCGAAGAACCCCGTCCAGACCCTGGTTCGCCCGTGGCTTGCGCGCCCCGCTGCAAATGTTCCAGCTCCGCCCGCAGCGCCGCTGGCGCGCGGCCGCTTAAGAGCCCTTCCTCCAGCCGCTCCAGCGCATCCAGCGCCGCGCGCCCACGCTTGGCTTGGCGAGCGCGGCGCTGGCTCAGCGGCTCTTCGGCCTGCAAGGCGAGGATCGTGTCGAGCGCGGCCACATTGCCGACGCCGGACGCGGCGGCCACGTGCGGCGCCGCATCAGCGCCGACCGGCGAAAATCCCGGGGCGGCGGCGTTTCCCGCCCGTTTTGGCGCGCCCGCAGAGCCGATGCTGCGACCGCTTTCGACTTTCATGGAGGCGAACTCATGGCCTAACGCCCGTTTCCACCTCGTTAACGTTTTGACCTTGAACTAAGCGTTAACCGAACTGCACGCGTATCGAGCCCATGGGTTCTGCTATCCCGCGCGGCGCGCCAGGCGTTGCTCGCCGTGGCCTCGGTCGCCGCGATCGGCGCGCCCGTTGCTGCAACCCCCGCTTGGGCCAATCCGCGCATCAAGGACATCGCCGACTTCGAAGGCGTGCGTGACAACCAGCTCGTCGGCTACGGGCTCGTCGTCGGCCTCGCCGGCACCGGCGACAGCCTCCGCAACGCGCCGTTCACGCGCCAAAGCCTGGCGGCGATGCTGGAACGGCTGGGCGTGAACGCCACCAACGGCAATCTCAATACCCGCAACGTCGCGGCGGTGATGGTGACCGCGAACCTGCCGCCGTTCGCAAGCCAAGGGTCGCGCATCGATGTGACGGTGTCGGCGATGGGCGATGCGCGCAGTTTGGCGGGCGGGCAATTGCTGGTGACCCCGCTTATGGGCGCAGACCAGCAGGTCTACGCCGTCGCGCAAGGATCGTTGGCGATCGGCGGTTTCGCAGCCTCCGGCGCGTCCGGATCATCGGTGACGCGCGGCGTGCCGACCGCCGGACGCATTGCGTCGGGGGCGCTGGTCGAGCGCGAAATCAATTTCGACATCGCCGAGCGCCAGGATTTGCGGCTCTCCCTGCGCAATCCGGATTTCACCACCGCACAGCACATCGCCGCCGCGATCAACACCTCCGTCGGCGGCGGGTGCTGCCCACGCTTCGAGCCCCGGCACGGTCGAACTGCATCGCCCGGAAGGTTATTCCGGCGACATGGTTTCGCTGGTCGGCTCGATCGAAAACCTGGAAGTCGCCGTCGATAATCCCGCCCGCATCGTCATCGATGAAAGCTCCGGCATCGTCGTCATGGGCGACAATGTGCGGGTCTCCACCGTCGCCATCGCCCAAGGCAATCTGACCATATCGGTCACCGAGGATCCCTTCGTCAGCCAACCCGCCCCGCTCAGCCAGGGAACAACGCAAGTGGTTCCGCAAAGCGGCGTGCACGTCGATGAGGACAAAGGCGGGCTTGTCGTGGTGCCCGGCGGCGTGCCGCTTCGGCAATTGGTGAACGGCTTGAACGCGCTGGGCGTCAGCCCGCGCGATATGATCTCGATCCTGCAAGCGCTGAAGACCGCCGGCGCGATCCAAGCCGACATCGAGGTGATGTGATGACAGACGCCGCCATCCCCATCGCCCGGGGCGCGCCTTTGCCTCTGCAAACGCAAACGCCGACGCCGGTGGCGGAGCGTTCGCTGCACGGCGCGCCGCTGCCGCTCGATCGCCGGCGCGGGCAACGCCAGCGCTCAAAGCAATGGCGCAAGGCGCGCCGCCGAAGAATTCGAAGCCGTGTTCTTGAACGAGATGCTGGCGCCGATGTTTGAGGGCTTGAGCACCGACGGCTTAGGCGGCGGCGGCGTCGGCGAAGAGATGTTTCGGCCGATGCTGATCGACCAATATGCGCAGGCCATCCAACACGCCGGCGGCATCGGCATCGCCGATCAGATCGTGCGCGAACTCACGGCATGCAGACCAGTCGAGCGCAACGCCAAATGCTGAGGAGCGCGACGATGGCGCTCCTGGCTGACGACGCCGCCCACCGGGTCGAGCAACTGATGTTGCTCACCGAGCGGCTGAGCCTCCTCGTCACCCAAGAGGCCGAACTCATGGAGACGCGCTCGCCGCTCCTGGAAGGCGCGCAAGCGGAGGAAAAGAACCGGCTCGCCAACGCCTACAGGCTGGAGCTTGCGCGGGTGCGAGCACGACCCCGACCTCATCAAGACCGCGCCGCAGCCCCTGCTCGATGCGCTTAAAAGGCGAACCTTGGCTTTGAACGCGGCGCTGGCTCGCCACGAGACCGCGCTCAATGCGGTAAAGCTGGTGAGCGAGGGCCTCGTCCAAGCGATGGCCGAAGAAGTCGCCCGCCAGCGCAGCCGCATCCGAGCAATTACACCGACAACGGCGCGCTCGATGCACGCCGGCGGGGCCGCGCCCGGCGATCCTCGACCGCAAGGCTTAAGCCTCGCCACAACCCTGTTTCGGCGATGATTTCGCCTTTCCTGTAATTCATCTTGCTCTAGAACGCGCGCGACGGTTTTTATGCGCAATTCGCGGGGGAGGAATTGAAGTACGCGAACATCCTGCGCTCGCAAACGAGCCCTCAGGACCACCACCCCCATCACGTGAGCGCGCTGGCGTTCAACGTTTGCCTGGTCGTGCTCGCTTTGGCCACCGCGATCGCCTTCCTGCTGATCACCCGCGACCACCTCTACGTTTACTCCTACTCGCGCGAAGGCGCGCGAGCCATCGCCGCGCGGGTTGAGCGGCTGAACGCCAGCCTCATCCCGCTCGAGTTCGATCGCCAGCAGCAATGGGACGATCTGGTCGCAAACGAGCTGATGGCCCACGATGTCGCCGCCGCGCGCGGCATGCTGCTTTCCGCCCCGGGCATGTTGACGGCGCAGGATCTGGCCGACCTCAATCGCCGCGCTCCGCCGGGGTCGAGCGATGCGCAGGTGGAGCGCGCCGCGCTCGATTTGCTGACGCCCGGCACGCGCGCGCGCTATGAATCGACCGTGCCGCTGCTTTCGCGCAGCAGCAGCGGGGCGCTGCCGCCGCAAGTGGTGACCGATCCAGGAGCGCTGCTCGGTTCGCAAGCCGACTTCGAGACCATCGCCCGCGCGATCATGCTCGATCCCGATTCCGAGCCGATGCAGCTCATCGTCACCGGCTTGCACTTGGGGCTGGGCGGGGGCTTGACGCCGCGCATGACCGAGGGCGCGGCGGTGCTGATGACGGCGGCGCGCCGCGACGATTATCCGCAGAATTTCGGCCTGCAGATGCAAGCGCTGACCGACTCAGCCCTGCGCGTCGACGACTTCCGCCGCGCCGCGATGACCCGCGCCGAGGGCGCCGACGCCGGCGTCTTTTCGATCTCGGCGCCGGCCTTTTCAGTGGCGCTGGACAATGGCCGCCTGGAGGCGCTGAAAGCCACCCTCGATAAGATCGGGGCGATGAGCGAGGCCGCTTCGCGCAGCGGCGCGGTCGCCCTTCTCGCGCACGCCCAGACGCTGCGCGATCTCCCGCGCTTGCTGTTGATTGCGCAGGCCGCGCGCGACCGCGCGGCGGCGGCCGCCAAGCGCCTGCCGCGCGATGGGCGCCTGCTCACCGCCGCGCACGGCGATCTCAAGATCACCCGCGACCTCGCGATCGCGCTGACCGTCGCCGGTTTTGCGCTGTTGGGCGCGCTCATCGCCGCGGGCGTGGTCGTCTACCGGATTGTGCGGCGCGCCGTGGTGCGCATGCGCGACGACGATTATGCCGGCGAGCTTGTCGATATCGGCCCAGTTCGCGGACTTAATGCGCGGACTTTAATGCGCGGCCTCTCGTAGCGCGGGCCCTCATGCGCGGACCCTTGCGCGCGGACCTCTTGCGCGCGGACTCTGGCGCCCGGACTCTGGCGCCCGGACTCTGGCGCGCGGACTCTGGCGCGCGGACTCTGGGCGTGGACTCTGGCGGACGGCGGGCTCTCATGCGCGAACTCTCGTGCGCGGACGCTACAACCCTTTAAGCCCGGAAGAGCGCCAACACGGCTTGCGGCTCGACATTGGCGATGGCGCGTCCGCTCGCCGCTTCCAGGCCCTGGCGCACCTGCAGCGCCAGCAAACGCGCTGAATCGGCATTGAGATCGGTGACGCCGCTGACGGCGTTCTGCGCCGCGCCGAGGAAACCCTGGTGCGCTTGCAGGGCGCTGCTCGCCTCGCCCAGCTGCTCCATGACCCCTTGCAAGCGATCGAGGCCGTCTTGGGCCGCGCCCGACAGGGCGGTGTCGGAGATGCTTGCGTCGCTGGCGAGCCCGATAATGTCGCCGCCAAGCGAGAGATCGGCGCCGCGAATGGCGAGCGGTGGGCTGCCAGGGTCGGCGTTGACGCTGATATCGTGACCCTTGACCAGAGCATTGCTTTGGGCGGCGGCCTCGAAGCTCGAGGCGAATTCGCCGAGCGTTTGGCTCAAATCGGCTTGGCTTGCATTTGCATCGCCGCTCAGGCCCTGCACTTTCAGCAGCATGGTTTGCCCATCGCGCGCCAGCTGGAGCGCCTGCTGGACGCTGGCCAGACTATTGGCCACGCTTTCGCGCGCGGCTGCGAGCGCGGCCGGCCCGCTAATTTCGACGCGGTCAGGAGCGCCGCTCTTGTCTTCACTGATCGTCCCACCCGGGGTCGGGCGGCGGCCCAGACGGGGATCGACGCCCAGCGCGTTTGCGCCCGCGCTTGAGCCGGGTACGATGTGAGAAACCATAAAGCCTGCTCCTTCGGAAAACGCGCACTCGTGGCTTTCAAGAGCGCGCGGCGCGCTTCGCCGCGAGCCGTAAAGAAACAGTAAATGCGTTAACGAAACGTTAACGGCGTAGCATGTCGACGTGGAAAATTTACTTGTTGTTTACGGACTCGGTCCGTGCGCGCTGATAAGCCGTGACCGCGCGCGAGAAGGCCAGTTGGCTCTCGCTCGGATAGCGGCGCAAGGTCTCGCTCGACACCGGATCGATCAAAGTCTGCACAAACCAGCCGGCGTCGGCGTCGAGACGGAGCTTCAGATCGGCCGGCAGCAACGCGTTCTTGCGTTGGGTTTCTTGTTCGGCGCGCAGCTTTGCGGCGGCTTGCGCCACCGGACCTTGAGGCGAATTGGCCAAAACCCGCGTCGGCTCGGCCGCGCGGGTTTCAGGCGAAGTTGCAAGTGGATCGAGCGACGCCATTGGTCACCGCCGGAAAGCGGCGGGGAGCGATAACGCCCCCCGCCATTTCTTCCCTTTGCCTTATTTGAAGAACGACAAGACGATCGCCGGCGCTTGGTTGGCGATCGACAAGGCTTGCGCGCCAAGCTGCTGCTTCACTTGCAGAGCCTGGAGTTGCGCCGATTCCTTGGCCAGATCGGCGTCGACGAGGTTGCCGATGCCGTTGGTGATGGAATTGCTCAACTGACCCAGGAAGGTCTTCTGGGTGTCGAGAGCCTTCGACTGCGAGCCGAGGGTGGCGAGGTTTTTGTTGAGTTGGGTGATCGCGGTGTCGATCGCGTCGGAAGCGGCGAGACCGCCCGCCGACGTCGAGATGTCGAGCGAAGAGGTGAGCGTCGCCAGCGGTTGGCCCGAAGCGCCGACGCGGAAGTCGAAGCCCGAGACCGCCAATTGGCTGGTGGTGCCCGCCGAGCCGCCCGCAAGCGTGGAGCCCGTGGTGGTGGCGCCGTTGTCGAACATGGCGGTGTCGGTCTTGCCGGCGCCGGCGCTGTCGACGAACTTGATGTCATAGGCCTTCGAAGAGCTATAAGAGATCTGCTTGGTCGTCGCATCATAGGTGGCCGAAACTTCGCCATTGGTTTGCGCCACCACGTTGTCCAAGAAGTTTTGGATCGTGTCGGCGCCGGCTGTCCCGACCTTATAAGTCGTAGTTTGCGAGCCGTTGACGATCTGGAATTGCACGCCGTCGCCCGCCGCGAAGGTCAGACCCGTCGCTGTCGCCAGGTCCGTCGCCGCGGTTGGTGAACCAACCAGGACAGCGCCGGACAAGGTGTAGGGGACAGCCGTCGCCTGGTCGCTGGTCAGCACGCTGAACTGATTGGCCGAACCCGTCAGGTTGGTGCCGTTGACCAGATTGGCGCCGTTGAAGGTCGCGGCGTTGGCGATCTGGTCGATCTGGGCGCGCAGAGCCGAGAAGTTGGCTTGCAGCGCGTCGCGTTGATCTTGGCTGAGGTCGGTGGCTTCGGCCGCGACTGCTTGCGACTTCAGCTGTTTTAAGATGTCGCCGATCGCTTGCCCGGCCGAGAGCGCCACGTCGATGGTCGAAGACGCGCGGTCGATGCCGTCGGAGACCGCGCCGAGCGAGGAAACGCGTGCGCGCTGGCCTTCAGCGATCGCGAACACGGCGCCGTTGTCCTTCGCCGAGGCGACCTTGAGGCCGGTGTTGATGTGATTTTGAACTTGAGCGAGTTGCTTTTGGGTGGCGTTGAGGCTTTGCAGCGCGACGAGCGCGCCATAATTGGTGTTGACGCTAGCCATGTGATGAGGGTCCTTCTGGACTTAAGTGATCCGGCCGTTTTGGCCGGCTGAGCGTTTGCCCTTTGCTTCCGTGCACGCATCCTCGCCCAAGCGCTTTTTTGCGGTTAGCGACGATACAAGCTGCCCTTGTTGTCGTGGGCCAACGGTTAATTCCGGGTTTCGAACAAGGCCGCGGCGGAACTTTTTGCGGTGGGATTTTGTCGCTCGGCAATTTTTGCCGAGCGTCCTTTAGCGCGCCGAGAGGCCTTCCATCATGGTGCGATTGACGTCGATTAACGGATCGAGATCGGCGCCCTCGCGCAGCACTTCGCTGGAATAGCGCGAGACCCAAAGCGCCAAGGAGACGATCTGGGCGCGCAGCGGCGGCGGCAATTGGTTTTCCGGCGTCGCGCAATCGGCGCTCAAGAGGTTCCAGAGTCTGCGATTGGCGTCGAGCGCCTCGGCGATCACGGTCTTGGCCGGCGCGCCCTCTTTGACGCGCACCAGCCCGGCGGTGACTTGCCCAAACGCCCGGTACTCGAGTTGGCGCGGATTTTCAGCCTGCGTGGCCGCGCGCTGGTAGGCTTTGATCGACATGCCCCAGTCCCAAGCGCTCGGCCTCATAAGCGATGAGTTTCCGGCAGCGCATCAACGCACGGTAGTATTCCCCAGCCATTACTTCTTTGGAAACGCCGATGCATTCGGCCAGGATCGCCGCATCGCGAACCGCGCCCATGAATTCGGTCAGCCTCGAGGCGAATTCCGCATAGGCCTTATCCCGGCCCTGCTCATCGAGATACATGAGCATGATCGGGAAATAGACGCGCTTGGCCGGCGTGTCGGATTCGTCGGGCTGCATGATGTCCTTTTCACGCAGCACCGAGGCCTTGTTCTGCAGCACCAAAGCGGCGCGGCGGTCGCCATTTTGGACGACAGCGCCATTGACCACGAATTTCTCGCCTGGCCGCAGCGACAACTTCAGAGGCATGAGCCCTCTTCCCGCTTCTGGGAGTCAAACGCGAGGGGCAAGCGTCCGCCTTCTAGGTTAACGAGATATTGCCTGCGCTTGCGCCAGGCGCGGCGCGGGCTTTATTGCTGAGGCGAAATATCGGGAGCGAAGATGCGCTTTGAAGGCACCAAGGACTATGTCGCTACGGAAGACCTGAAGGTCGCCGTCAACGCCTCCATCGCGCTTGAGCGGCCGCTCTTGATCAAGGGCGAGCCGGGCACGGGCAAGACCATGCTGGCGATCGAGGTCGCCAAGGCGATCAAGGCGCCGCTGATCGAGTGGCACATCAAGTCGACGACCAAGGCCGTGCAGGGCCTTTATGAGTACGATGCGGTGATGCGCTTGCGCGACAGCCAGCTCGGCGATCCGCGCGCCACCGACATCGAAAACTACATCAAGCGCGGCAAAATGTGGGACGCTTTCGATAGCGCCGAGCGCCCGGTGCTGCTGATCGACGAAATCGACAAGGCCGACATCGAGTTTCCCAACGACCTCCTGCAAGAACTCGATCGCATGGAATTCTACGTTTACGAACTCAATCGCACGGTCAAAGCCCGCGAGCGCCCGATCGTGATGATCACCTCCAACAACGAAAAGGAATTGCCGGACGCGTTTCTGCGCCGCTGCTTTTTCCATTACATCCGCTTCCCCGACGAAGCGACGATGCAAGCGATCATCGACGCCCACTACCCGGCCATCAAACAGCGGCTGGTCAACGAAGCGCTGAAGATCTTTTACGACATGCGCAAAGTGCCGGGCCTGAAGAAGAAACCGAGCACCAGCGAATTGCTCGACTGGCTGAAGCTGTTGATGACCGACGATGTCGACCCCGAAACGCTAAGAAGCCGCGATCCCTCGAAACTGATTCCCCCGCTCGCCGGCGCGCTGTTGAAAAACGAGGCCGACGTCATGTTGTTCGAGCGCCTGGCCTTCCTGGCCCGGCGCGAGGCGCGGGGCGGGACGAGTTGAGCGACCTGCCAGTTGACGATCTGAAAGCGGGCGTCGACAGCGGCGAAGTCTGCAATTAAGTTCCCCGGCGGGTGGGCGTCAGGGACTTGAACCGCATGCGGCGGCTTTTCTGCGTCTTTGCGTTTGCATTGATCGCCGCGCCCGCCTTGGCGCAGCAAACGCCGGCTTCTTCACCCGGCGCGTCATCGATCGCTGCAGCTGGCCCTGCGGCGGGCGCAGCGGGCGCCTCCTCTCCGGCGTCAGCGGGCGCGCCTGGGACTTCGCCGGGCGCGCAGGGTCCGGGCGGCGGCGCCGCCGCCCTCATCGCCGCGGCCAACGCGCCGGATCTCTTCGAGGCGCTGCCCTCCGACAGCCAGATCGTGGTTCGCCACACGCGCAGCGGCCTCACCTGCCGCATGCGCGTCAATTGGGCCAATCGCGTCGTCATCTTCCCGACCGCGGCGCGCGGCGAGGATGTCGCCTGCGAGTCGACCAGCGGCGAGGTCACCATCCGCCTCTACGCCACGCGCTATTCCTTCCGCACCACTCTCGAGGAGCAGTTCAACGGCGCCGTCGCCGCCATCCGGCAAGCATCGCCCGACGCGCGCGACTACGCACCGACCGTCGCGCAAGCCTTTCCTGGGCTGCCAGCCACGCGTTCGGCCGATTTCCTCATCACCCGCGCGCGCGACCACGCGCAGATGTATTCGCACTTAAGCGTCGCCATGATCTCAGGCTGGGTCTACGTCCTGCGCTATAGCGCGCCCGCCGCCGACGCCGGCGGGGCCCATCAGGGTGAAGTCGCCGCGCACGCGCTTTGGCAAAGCGCGCTCGGCGAAATCGCCAGCGGCCATCTCTGACGCCGCGGAAGCGGCTGGCGCGGGGCCTGGCGGCTGCCTATCCTCTTGGAGCAGATGTTTCAGCGCTTCTTCACCGAATTGCGCGCCGCGCGCGTGCCGGTCAGCCTCAAGGAATACTTGCTGCTGATCGAGGCGCTGGAGAAGGAAGCCATCCCGCCCCACGTGCAGGACTTCTATTATCTCTCGCGCGCCGCCTTGGTGAAGGACGAGCGCCATCTCGACAAATTCGACCGCGTCTTCGGCCACGTCTTCAAGGGCGTCGAAAACACCAGCGAGGCCGTCAACGCCGACATCCCGGCCGAATGGCTAAGGCTGCTCACCGAGAAATTCCTGACCGACGAAGAGAAAGCGCAGATCGAAGCGCTCGGCGGCTGGGACAAGCTCATGCAGACGCTGAAGCAGCGGCTTGAGGAACAGAAGGAACGCCACGAAGGCGGGAGCAAATGGATCGGCACGGGCGGAACCTCGCCGTTTGGTTCGGGCGGGTATAATCCCGAGGGCGTGCGCATCGGCAGTGAAGGCGCCCGTCAGGGCCGCGCCGTGAAGGTGTGGGAAAACCGCGAATACAAGAACCTCGACGACAGCGTCGAACTGGGCGTGCGCAACATCAAGATCGCGCTCAGGCGCCTGCGCAAGTTCGCGCGCGACGGCGCTTGCGAAGAACTCGATCTCGACAACACGATCAAGGAAAGCGCCCGCCAGGGCTATCTCGACATCGTGCTGCGCCCCGAGCGGCGCAACACCATCAAGGTGCTGCTCTTCTTCGATATTGGCGGCTCGATGGATTCACACATCAAGCTTTGCGAGGAGCTCTTCTCCGCCGCCCGCACCGAATTCAAGCACATGGATTTCTTCTATTTCCACAATTGCCTTTATGAGAGCGTGTGGAAGGACAATCGCCGCCGTCACGACGAGAAGACCCCGACCTGGGATGTCTTGCATAAATTCCCGCACGATTACCGCATCGTCTTCGTCGGCGACGCGACCATGAGCCCTTACGAAATCACTTATCCAGGCGGCTCGGTCGAACATTGGAACGAGGAAGCCGGCGCGCTCTGGCTGCAGCGGGTGACGCAAATCTACGAACGCCTGGTCTGGCTGAACCCGACCCCGCGCGCGCACTGGGACCACACGCCCTCGATCCAGCTGGTGCGCGAGATCGTCGGCGAAAAGCGCATGTTCCCGCTGACGATTGCGGGCCTTGACGCCGCGATGAAGGAGCTGAGCCGCTAAAGCGGCGCCCGATCGCCCCTTGACGCCTTGATGGACCCCCGCGGCCCCGGTCTTTGCAGAGCCGGCGGCCGCGGTCGCGACAGCCTCGCTGTTGCCGCGCCGGCTCGGGATGCTTAGATCGCCGCTGGAGTTTGTGGGCATGAAAATCCGGGTTTTTGCGCCGACTCGCGCGCTTATCGGGGCGCTGATTGGGGCGCTGGTCATGGTCGCGGGATGCGACCTTGGGCCCAACCAAGGCGGCCAGACGCAATCGCGCGGCGAGCCGGTCAATCCCCAGGTCGTGGCCGCGCGCGGCACGCTTGCCGAAAGCGAGCAGGCCACCATCGCCATCTTCCGCTCCGCCTCACCTTCGGTGGTGTTGGTGATCAGCGGCTCGCCCGGCGATGCCTTCACTCAGGGACAAGTCGCCGCCGGCACCGGTTTTGTCTGGGACCGCGAGGGCCACATCGTCACCAACAACCACGTCGTCGCCGACGCCGCCCAAATCGTGGTGCGCGCGGGCGGGGGCCATGATGACATTCCCGCCACTCTGGTGGGCGCGGCGCCGAACTACGATCTGGCCGTGTTGCGCCTGCAGCGCCCGATCAACGCCCCGCCGCTCGCCATCGGCACCTCGCACGATCTGCAAGTCGGGCAAGCGACATTCGCCATCGGCAATCCGTTCGGCTTCGACCAGACGCTGACCTCCGGCATCGTCAGCGCCATCGGTCGGCAATTGCCGACCAATGGCGGACGCGAAATCGCCGACGTCATTCAGACCGACGCGGCGATCAATCCCGGCAATTCCGGCGGCCCCTTGCTCGACAGCGCCGGGCGCGTCATCGGCGTCACCACGGCGATCTATTCTCCATCCGGCGCCTATGCCGGCGTCGGCTTCGCCATTCCCGTCGACACGGTGATGCGCATCGTGCCGGCGCTGATCCGCGATGGCCGCGCTCCGGTCGCAGGCATCGGCATCGTCGCCGCCGATCAATCCATCGCCACGCGCCTGGGCGTCGATGGCGTGCTGGTGTGGGAAACCACCGACAACTCGCCCGCCGCCCACGCGGGCTTGCGTCCAACCGATCCCGGACGCGGCGTTCTGGGCGATGTCATTGTGCAGGCGCAAGGACAGCCCGTTCACCGTCTCGCCGACCTCACCAACGCACTCGATCGCGTCGGCGTCGGCGGCCGCGTCGCGCTTCTGATCCAGCGCGGCGCTGGCCGCGTCCAGGTCACCGTCCCCGTCCAGGACATCGGCGCCAATAGCGCGGCGGCAAAATAGGGCGCCAAGGCGGGCTCGCTAACGCAGCCATTATTCGCTTCCGCGCGTTTGGCCCTTGGCTTGCGGGGCGCCGCGAGTTTGCCGAGACTATTTCTGGAACCCCGAGGGCCCATGGATCGGCGCGCATTGCTTCTTGTCGGCGGCTGCCTGCAGCCTGGTCACCGCGTCCTCGGCGACGCCGAGCGCGGGCGCAAGTCATCGGTCCGTTTCGCGGCCGCGGCGCGCTTCAGCGCCGAGCGGGGCGGAGCGGCTCTCATCATTGTGCGCAATGGCGTCGTCTTGGCCGAGGATTATCCCTCCGGCGGCGCCGATATCCGTTGGCCGCTCGGCGCCGGCACGCGCGCGTTCGCCGCCGCTGCTTGGCGGCGCAACTGGTGCAGGATCGCCTCCTCGCGCTCGACGAACCCGCCGCGCTGACGCTCGGCGAATGGGGTGGCGACGCCCGTCAAGAGCGTCATCACCGCGCGCACGCTGCTGAACGGCACCAGCGGGCTCGCTTTCGCGCACGGCGGCGCCCAAACTTGGCGACTGCGCTTGCGCTCACGCCGACCGATCAGGTGGGCGCCCGTTTCGTCGATGACGCGGCGGCTTATGTCCTCTTCACCGAATCGCGCGCCGCAAACTCGCATCGGCCGGCGTCGATCCCGATCCGGCGATCTATCTCACAGCGCGCACGCTGATGGCGATCGGCTGCACGCCGATCGGCTGGACGCGCAGAGCCGACGGCGCGCGCGCATTTCGACACTGGCGTCTTTGCGACGGCGCGCGGCTGGGCTTCGGTGGGAGAGTTCGTTCGCCGGGACGGGGTCTGGCGCGCCGAACAATTGGCCGACGCTTATGTTCTGGGCGACGCGTTGCGCGGATCGCCGGCCGAGCCGCGCGCCGGTTTCGGCTTTTGGCTGGCCGCCCCCTCGCGGCAACCGATATCGTGCAATAGCGATCTCTGGCGCGCCCGCTCGCCGGCGCCGGTCGATCTCGCCATGGCCGCAGGCGAAGCCGGCCAGCGTCTCTATATTGTGCCCTCGCGCGATCTGGTGATCGCACGCCTGACAGCCTCCGATGCGCCCGTCCCGCTTTGGTCGGACGCCGCAATTCCTCTCGCTGCTTTGGTCCGATCTCTAAAGAGAGATTAGTTGCGGGGCCGGATCAACAGGCCGCCGATCAGACCGAGAATGCCCCCACCCACAGCGCCGGTGATGAGGTTCGACAGATGCACGCCGTTTTCGCCCGCGATCAGTCCGCTCCACATCTGGGTGATGTTGCCGACCGCATCGACATGGCTTGCGCCGTAGCCCGCCGCCAAACCGCCGATCGCGCCGATCAAGGAGCGCCCGACCAGGCCGCCGCCGCCGCGCGTCAATGCGCCAAGTATGTTTCCGCCCACTGCGCCGCCGATCGCTTGCACGACATAGGCCATCATCGTCGGATCCATGTGTGACTTCCCCTATCCCCCGGATGGGTTATCCGGGCCGCGTGCGAGCATGGAGCCTTTTCGCCAGACTCCACAAATGAAGATTGCTCGCGCGTAATACTTCGCAAGCGCGGAAACGCCTGAGGCAAGAAATTGCGCCGACTTCGGCGACGTGCTCGCGAAACGGTTCGCCAAGTGTTCGAAGTTGCGGCGCCGAAGAAACGCGCTCCAAAATTGACGACTTATACACAGCGTGAATGCGCGCCGCGTGATGGCGGCGCAAAGATGGCACTGCTACGACAAGCTCCCCCTCGGTGAAGGCACTCCATGGTCGACGTCCGAATTGTCTGTGCGCGCGACGCTGTGAAAACGGCCGAGACGCTGCGGCGCCTGCTTGAGGCCGAGCAGCATCGCGTCGACGTGAGTTTCGGACGCCACTCGCTCGATCAATACACGCACGCGCTCGAAATCCGGAGAGATCGCGCTTCTGATCTGGTCCGCCAATGCGCCGGGCGCGCATTACATGTTCGAATGGGCCGAGCGCTTCGATCGCCGGCGCATCATTGAAATCGCCGACGCAACCGGCTGGCCTGAAATCAAGCGCGCCGCGCCGGTGATCGATTTCGTCGGCTGGAACGGCACGCGCGGCAGCAAGGCCTGGCTTGCGCTCAATGAGCGCTTGCGGCCGTTCTCACGCGTGCGCGAAATCAAAGCGCCGCCGCCGCGCCAGGCGATGATGGCGCTCGGTTTCGCCGCCGCCGCGGCGATGGTGGGCGCGGTCGTCGTGCGGGTGAACGCCGGTCCTGCGACCTTGCCTGCGCCAGCGCCCGAACAAGAGGCGCTGCATGTCACCGCCGACGGCGTAGGCGGCCCGCTTGAGAGCGTCCCCTCCGACGCCGTCGAGCCGCCGTCGATCGAAGACGTGATTGAGATCACGCCGCCCCACATCGCGCCGCTGCCGCAGCTGCACTTGGCGCGAAATTTAAATCTGGCCGAGCTTCCGGAATTGACGCCGATCCATATCCGTCAGGCGACTTTGCTCGAGCGTCTGGCCGAGTTGAATCCGCTGCCGCAAATCGCTCAGCTCGTGGACGAAGGAAGCCACGCCTTCAGTGCGGACCGCCGCGGCGTCCACGCAGCCAATGCAATAGCGCCCAGCAGTGCGCCTCATGCCGCAACTTCAGAAGCGCCTCCTTCGGCTCCATCCAAATAAGCGCGTGGTCGGGCTCGGTCGGCGCGAACTGTCGTCGGCCGACAATTCCACCTCATAAAAGGTCGCCAGCGAGTTTCGCGGCTCGCCCTTATTGATCCAGAACTGGCCGGCGCGGCCGATCACACGCGTGGGCCAGACCGTAAGCCCTGTCTCCTCGCCGAATTCGCGCATCAGCGCGGCGGCCTCATCTTCGTCGGCCTCGACGCCGCCGCCGGGCAGATCGTATTCGAAAGGCGCGCGTTTGCCGATTTGCACGATGGCGATGTTGGCTTCGCCGCGCGGACAGATGCCGTAAGCGCTCATGCGCTCAAGATAGGTGAGGCCGGTCTGGGTCTGGCCGAACTGGAGCGCAAATCGTGTCATCAGCGCCCGATATAGCGCGCGGACGCCGCCAAGGCGACGTGTTGAATTAGGGTCGAAGCCATGGCCTAACGGCTGATCGATGCACACCCGCCTCAACCCCGTCGCCCTGGTCACCGGCGCCGCCAGCGGCATTGGCGCGGCGTGCGCGCGCAGCCTCGCCACCTACGCCAGCGGCGGGCTGATCATGGTCGACGCCGACGAGGCCGCATTGGCGGGCGCCGCCGATGCGCTGGCCTCGCCGCCCGAGCGCATCTCGACCCTGGCCTTCGACGCGGCGGACGCCTCAGCCTGGAAGCGCGCACAGGATTTCATCCGCACACAATATGGCCGCCTCGATTGGGCGGTCGCCGGGGTCGAGCCTGAAAAGCGGCTCGCCCGACCAGCTCCCGCGCGCGACGCTGGGCGTGGCCAATGCGATGACGCCGCTGATGAAGACCAATATGCAAGGCGGCGCGATCGTCTTGCCCTCGCCGCGCATAGCGCCAAGGTCGATGCGCTGCTGCAATTGGTCCGCGTCGCCGCCAAGGAAGGCGCCGCGCACAAAGTCCGCGTCAACGCCGTCATCAATGGCGCGGTTGAATCGGCGCTGTGGCGGCGCGACCCCGATTTCGCCAGCGCTTATCGAGAGAAGCGGCGACGAGATTGGCGCGCTTGACCACATCGCCACAAGTCCGCGATCCCGCTGGTGCGCTGCAGCGCCAGTCAGGACCCGCTTCGCCTATTAGGTTGCTGCTTTCAGACGACAGCGCGATCAGCCGGCGCCACCCTCGCGGTGGACGGCGCAGCGAGCCTCTGATCCGATTGCGCGAGCGATTCGGGAGCGGGGAATGAACAGGATTTTCCAGCGCATTTGGGGCTTTGACCGGCTGATCGGCCCGGTGCTGGTGAAGATCGTCTATTATGTCGGCTTCGCGGCGATCGCCATCGCGCGGTGGTCGGCGCCTTGACGACGGCCCTGCTGGCGATTGTCGGGCGGCAATATCGGCTTGGCCGCGATGCAATTGCTGGCCGTACCGGCGGTTGGCATTGGTCGCGCTCGTCTATTGGCGCTTTCATCTGCGAGCTCTTCATGCTGGCTTTCCTGGCGTTTGAACGCATGGGCGAGATCCGCGACCTGCTCGCCGGCGCGCCCGCCAAGCGAGCCCGATCCCGATCACCCGCAATTTTAGCTGAAGAACCGCGCCGCCATATCCGCGCGGCACCCGCTTGACGCGCCGGCGTCGCGGCATCGAGCAGACACCAGTTGGATTTGATTTGAACGGCGGGTTTTTCCGCGCCGGCCTTGTAGACTTCGACGAAGCGCGCCCAGGCCGGCCCGCGCGGCGCCTCGTCGACCCAGGTGCGCACTTCGGCCTCGTCGCCGAGCGTCAAGCGCGGTGCGATAATCGACCTCGTGGCGCAGCACCACCCAAACGAATGCATTCGACGGCGTCGGGCCGATGCGCGCGCACGCCAATGAGCGGTGGCGATATCCTGCGCCCAGCGCAAATAGACGGTGTTGTTGACGTGGCCCAGTTCGTCGATGTCGGCGGCTGTCGACGGCAAAGCGCTGGATGAAGACTTCGGCGGCCATCGCCGCCGAGTTCTAGCCTAACCGCTTCACGCCGCGTCTGCGGCAAATCGTTCGAGTTCGGCCAGCGCCGCGCCGAGCGCGCGATGCACGTCGGCAGAGCGCCAGCACGTCTTGCCCCTCGCTCGCAGTTTCCGCCGCTTCGCAGGCGGCCGCCAGCGCATTGAGGCCAATGCCGCGCGCCGAACCCTTGAGCGTATGCGCCGCCTCGCGCCAGCCCTCGCCGCTCGCCAAGTGGGCGCGCCAATTCGCCACTTGCCCGCGGAAAAGCTCCAAGACCTCGATCTGCAGCGTGCGATCGCCGCCGGTCATGTGGTCGAAATGCGCGCGGTCCAGCACCAGCATGGCGTCTGTTTGCGCGCCTTGGCGTTAACGCGGCGTTGAAAACACCGCCATGCCGAAGAGGCTTCGGTGCGCAAACCCAACGATGAGGAAGACGGCGATCGCAACCAGCAAGCGCCACCAGAGTTCGGAAACGACGAGCTTGTTTCGGCCCTGAACGATCGCCGCGAACGGAATGTTCGAGGTCACGGCTGCGAATTTCGCCCACAATTCCGGATTGCGCGCCTCGCCCTTGCGGTCGATCGAGCGCGCGCCAAACAACACCATCGCCCCCAGCGCGCCAAACAGCATCACCGCCCAGCGCTCGCCATTGGCGAGGAGATGGCCGAGCCGCCCAGAGCGCCACGCCCCAAAGAAACGGATTGCGGGTGATGCGCAGCGCCCCGCGCGCGGGCTCGGCCTGCGCCAGCGCGCGGGCTTCAAACCCGGCAAGCGTCGGTCCCGGCGAAAGCAGACCCGCCACCCCCAGCAACACCCCCAGACCGATGATGACGATCGCCGGCCAATGCAACCAAGAGGGCGGCGACCACAAACCATCGTTCAGCGGATCGAACGGATCGGCGCGCATGGCGCCAAAGCCCATCACCAGCCAAGCCAGCAGCGCCAGCGAGGCGAGCGAAAACAAGCCGCGATAGGGACCCTCGCCGATGCGCGAGACGATGCGCGAGCGCAGGCCGGTCGCAGAGATGCCGACATGCATGAGCACAAAGAGCGCAAGCGCGGGTGCAAAGCCGTTCATTTCAGAGCATCCAGGCGAAGCTCGTGCACGATCAGCCCCCAATCGGCTATCGCCGACAATGATCGGCGCAGGGTTAGCAGGCGGACGACTGAATTGCGAGGGGCTGTCATGACCGAGAGCAAACCAGCCTCGCAGCGACAAGCATCAGCGACAAGAATCAAAACGCCCGATCCGGGCGGTGTCGAGGCCAATGCGAGGATGGGATTAAGGCGCTTCTGGATCGCTGGCGCGGGCGGAGGATTTGAGCGCGGCCAGCCGCGCCGCCAAATCCTTTATTGAGACGATGATCGCGTCGGCCCGCGCCGCCGCCTCGCCGATGCGTTCCGGATTGCGCAATTTGGCGCCGGCGCGCTGCTCGCGCTTCAAGGCCTTCCAAGCAAGCTTGAGCGCTTTGCGAATGGCTTTTGGCGTATCCACAATTCGAGGACCTATCATAGGCCATCGCCAAAAGTGTCAAAACTCACCTCGGAGGCGATTTGGCGCCAAGGCTGGCTCGCGCGCGCGTGCGCGGGCTCAGCCCAGCGCGCACGCGCCGCGGAGCGCTCCCTTGCTGAGCGGCGCGCAAACTCCTCCCGACCGAGAGCTTCGCGCCCCCTTCCACATCGTCGTCGGAGACGGTTATCAAATTTCACGCTGTCGTTGTTCAAATCGCCGTCGCCCGCGCGTCGGTTCTTGTGCAGGAACCGCCAACCAAGAGCAGCTTCGCGGCCAGACCAGCAGCTGGGTTCGCGCGCATTGCAGACGCTTAACCATCAATCAGGCCCGAGACGGCGTCCGTACGTGGACTTCCGCACGCCGCGGGATATAGCCTGCGCCATCGTCGGGTTCGGCAGTCTTGTGAGCGTCGACGGCTGTGAGGGACGCTGCGCTCCCGCTCGATCAGGCGTGGAGCTGTCCGGTGGACGCTTTGTCCATAACGAAAATCTGAAACGCTTTCGCGAACTGTTGACGCAAGAGAACGACCGAGCAAACGCGAGCAGATTGAGCGCCTATCGGCGAGGAGCAAGCTCGCCAAGTCGAGCCGCTTGAGGACGGAAAACCCGAGGACTGCGCGCCGCAGCCGGGGATCCGGAATTGGCGAGCACTGGCCGCTCCCGTGACAAGCAAGGGCGCCGATTATTCAGATCCGTCTGAAGACAAATGAAAGAAGAGCTTTCAACATCAGACGAGGTTTGGCAGGAAGCGCTGCTTGATGACCGAGACGCGAGCTCTCCGCACCCCGATCCCACGCACGGTTCTGATCCTGGGGCTCGTCAGCCTTTGTATGGATGTCTCATCGGAGATGATCCATGCGCTGCTGCCGCTTTTTTTGACGACGACGCTGGGCGCGAGCGTCATCGTTGTCGGCCTCATTGAAGGGATCGGCGAATCCACCGCCTCCATCGTCAAGCTGTTTTCCGGCTATTGGTCGGACCGCATCGGCCAGCGCAAGCCCTTCATCCTGATTGGCTATGGGCTGGGCGCCATTTCCAAACCCTTCTTTGCGCTCGCCAGCGCTCCCATGATGGTGCTGGCGGCCCGCTTTGCGGACCGCGTCGGAAAAGGCGTGCGGGGCGCGCCCCGCGACGCGCTTGTAGCCGACATCACGCCGGATGCCGTCCGGGGCGGCGCCTACGGCCTGCGACAAGCGCTCGACACAGCCGGCGCCTTTATCGGCCCACTGACGGCGATCGGTCTGATGGCGCTGTTCGCCAACAATATGCGGGCTGTGTTTTGGCTTGCCGCCATTCCAGCCGCGATCGCCGTCGTGCTGGTGGTGATGGGGGTCGAGGAGCGCGCGGTCGGCGCGGAAAAGGCGCGCGAACGGGCGCCAATCCGTTTCGCGGACTTGCGCAAGTTTGACCTGGGGTTCTGGGGCGTCGTTTGCGTTGGCGTCTTCTTCACCTTGGCGCGCTTCAGCGAAGCGTTCCTGGTGCTGAAAGCGAGCGCCGAGGGCTTGCCCCTGGCGCTGGCGCCGCTGGTTTATGTGGTGATGAACGCCGTCTATTCGCTCGGCGCTTACCCGGCGGGTCTCTGGTCCGACCGGGTTTCGCCGGCGATGCTCTTGCTTGGCGGCTTGGCGGCGTTGATCTTGGCGGACCTGGTATTTGTTCTCGTCGCCGGCCTCGTTGGCGTCTTCGCCGGGATCATGCTTTGGGGCGTCTATCTGGCGCTGACCCAGGGTTTGCTGGCGAAACTCGTCGCTGACTATGCGCCTCCAGATCTGCGCGGTTCGGCCTTCGGCGTCTTCAATCTGGCGACCGGCGTCGCCACGCTTGCGGCCAGCACGATCGCTGGACTTGTGTGGACGCAGATCGGCTCCAACGCGACCTTCATCGTCGGCGCCGGCCTCGCCGCCGCAGCCGGGGTCTTGGTCGCCGCGCTTGCGCGGCGCTCGTTTCGCAAAACCGCTTGATGCGCCAAACTCGCCTAGTTGGCGATGGGCGCCGAAACGCCCCCCGCCCGGCTTCCTCATGGTTCGCTTAGTGCACAACAATCATGGGGATTTGGGGCGGCCGCCTTGATCGGGGTCAACTCGAAGCGCCCGGTCTCAAAGCCAACTAGAGTCCGAACGGATAGATGTCCGGGGCGCCCTTCGGCCGGCGCTCCAGCGAGCGCGGTTACCGGGCTGGACTTCTTCAAACCACACCATGGCGTCGAACTGGCGACCGAGATGGGCGTCGAAATAGTGGCTCCAGCGTTCCGTATCCGGGCGGTAGATCACGCCAATCGCGCGCTCCAGCCGTCGCATGCTGACCGCCTCGCGCAGGGATTTGTCACTTCGCCAGTCAAACAGAGCGCAGCCTTCGCCGGCGTCGAGCAACACGCGCTCCCAAGAATCCGCGCGCGCGGGCAGGATGGTCTTAACGCGCGGGGGATCGCCCCAATCGTCGGCCGCCATGACTTGGCCGCGATCGGTCGAAAAGCCGATTGCGACGAGCTGGTCGCGAAACTTCACGCGGGCGAGTTGACCGATATTGAACTCGCCCTGCTCTCCCATCGCCGTGGCCCCGGCGTCGCCAATATGGGAATTGTGCGCCCACACTATGATCTTTGATCGCGGGCCTTTCAGGTCCAAGAGCCGCGTCAGGGTATCGAACATGTGACCGTCGCGTAAATTCCAGCTTTCAACCGAACCCTGATACATGGCTCGGTAATAGCTCTCAGCGGCGCATACAACGCGCGCATTTTGCTCGGCGTCGAAATAGGCCTCGCCATCTGCGGCGACATAGCGAAGGCGCTCTTCCAGCAGAGCCACCAATTGTTCGACGACCGCATCCTCACAATTGCGGCCGGTGCGCGTGGCGAGCGCGCCATACGCCTGAGGCTTTTCCAGGTAGGGCGTCATGCAGCCATAGCGCCGGCGCGCCAAGCGCGCCGCTTCAGGATCGACCCGATCAAGATAGCCAAGCACCTCGTCCACGGAGCGATGCAGGCTGTAGACATCAAGACCGCGAACTTCGACGCGGTCGGTTGCGGACCTGCCTTCATTCCACCGCCTCAAGTCGCGGAGAAGGCTTGCAAACTCCTTGTTGCGCCACATCCAGCGAGGGAAGTTCACAAAGGCGCTGCGATCACCCCAGCGACCATGCTGGCGCACATAGCGGTCAAGTTCGGCGGCGTCAGGCCAATCGCCCTCAATCGCCAGAATGCGGAACCCGTGCTTTTCGACTAATCGGCGCGTGATCGCTGCGCGAGCGCGATAGAATTCGGATGTTCCGTGCGTACTTTCACCAAGCAACACCACTCTGGCGTCGCCAAAGACGTCAAAGCGCGACGCAAACGCCTCGCCATTCGCAAGCCGCGGCAGGGCCTGCGCCTTCCCGGCCAGATAGGCGGCGAGATCGGCTTCGGCGGTGTTCGCGGCCGCCATGCCTCAACTTGCCTCCACCACTGGCTTGACGTCTAGCGCCCGGGCTTGTCGCATCAGGGCGATGACATCCTCATCGGTGAGCTGGCTGAAATCGCGATAGTAAGCGCCCACTGCGCCAAAGTCGGCCGGCGCCGCGATGCAAATGAAAGCGTCCGCCAATTCGGAGAACTCCATTGCCGCTTCACGCGACGAAACGGGAACTGCAACGACCACGCGTTTCGGCGCGCGACGCCGAACCGCCTCAATTGCAGCGCGCATGCTTGCGCCCGTGGCGATACCGTCATCGACCAGAATCGCGGTTGCTCCTTTTGCCGATATGGGCTTGGCGTCACCCAGATAGAGCGCGCGGCGGCGCTCGATTTCCTTGAGCGCGCGTGCTGAGGCCACGTCGAAATCCGCCTTCGTCATGCGCGCCGCATGCACAATCTCCGGATTGACGATGATATCGGGATTTTCGCCGTCGACGATCGAGCCCGCGGCCAGTTCTTCATGATGCGGCACGCCGATTTTGCGCACGAGCAGCAGATCAATAGGCGCGTTCAGCTTGTTTGCGAGCTCAAGAGCGATGGGCACCCCTCCTCGCGGTAAGGCGTAGACGACCGCATTGGGGTAATTGCGGACGTCAAACTTTTCGGCCAGCGCCCGACCCGCCGCCGAACGATCCCGGAATGGAAGTTCAATCATGAAGGCCTCTCCGTTCGCAAATGCCTCTCAAACCACCTGACGGCGTGGTTCAAAGCCTCCTTCAAGGCGCCCGGCTCCTCAAAGAGATGTCCCGCGTTGGCGATGATGGTGAGGTCGGCCTCGCAGTTCATGCGCAGCATGGCGCGCCAGTTTAACGCGCGCGTCTCGGTGTCCGCGCCGCCCACAATCAGCAAAGTGGGCGCGCGCAAGCGATCAAGCACGGCGTTTGCGAGATCAGGCCGTCCGCCGCGCGAAACGATCGCTCGAACCGTTTCAGGCCGCGCTGTGGCGGCGACTATTGCTGCAGCCGCGCCGGTGCTGGCGCCAAACAGACCAATTGGCAATCCAGCGCAAACCTGCTGCGCACAAACCCAATCCACCGCTTCGACCACTCTGCCTGCAAGCATGGGAATATCGAAGACATTGCCGCGATCGCGCGCCTCGGCGTCG
Organism: uncultured Pseudomonadota bacterium; assembly: GCA_963847165.1. Taxonomy (GTDB): domain Bacteria; phylum Pseudomonadota; class Alphaproteobacteria; order Caulobacterales; family Aquidulcibacteraceae; genus Vitreimonas. Next base: position 95,071 of record CAWJYY010000017.1, on the reverse strand, counting down.
GTCAAGAGGTCGAACAACAGAGCGCCAAACCGCGCTTCTTGCAGACGCTCGGCCGCGTCAACGTTGCGGGGACTGTTTCGACTCGATCCGCTTCCATGCGCAAAGACAATTACGCCTCGCGCAAGCGCGGGCACGCTCAATCGCCCAGGCAAGCCTCTGGGACCAACTTTTACGTCGCCGCTCCAGCCCGCTTGTGGAAGCCGGACGATGGCGGCGTCAGTGTCGATCGAAGTCATGTTTCGCTCCAAGCCAGACTGAGGATGAGGTCACCTCGGCTGAGAGCGAAACGGAGGAACGAGCCGCTTTCGGCAAATTGACGCCACCTCGGCCCCACACCCTCCACGCGGCTTGGGGGCGCGCCCCTTGACTTCGATCAAGAGTGAGCGGGCTTTTGAGACAAGATTTCAACAGGCGCCCTGGCCAGACGGCGATAAAGATCGCGACGGCGGACGAGCGGCCACCAATCATACAAAAGCAATTCGATGAGGCGCCAGTTCGCCACCCAGCCCAAAATAAGTAGGCCCTCGGAAAGCACGCGAGCCATGTTCGCATCGCTAACCCACGCCGACAGGGTTTTGGCGGCGATGCTGCAGGCGGCCAGCACGCCAACGCCGATCGCGAGCGAAAGGCGCGCGATGCGAAACAGTTCGCGCAGATCCCCCTCCAAAACCCGCGCGCGATAATTGAAGTGGTTGGCGAAGGCGTCCCCAAGCATTGGCGCTTCGGGATCCTGCAAGGGCGTATAGACGCGGATACGAAGCGGGGCGTCATGCGGAAGCTCGCGCGCCCACCCGACCACGAAATTCTCGGCAGCCTGCGAAAGGTCGCGACTGGGAACCGGAAACGGATCAAAGCTGTCGAACAGCGCGCTGAGCCGCTCGACCTTGAGTTCGATGATAGCCGGTTCTGGGAGAGCTTCGTGTTCGGCCATCATTATTGTCACCGCGGCCCGCGGCGACAATGCCAAAGCGCGGGGAGAGCGCCAATGGCGGCCGTCGCCGCACGCCATGTAGGCGCCGTCAAAGGAAACGAGTTTGCGAACGCGCACATGCAAGCCGAACCAATCTTCGCCCAAAAGTTCGTCCGCCCAGTCAAAGACGCTCGGCAGTCAAATGGGTCTAGTGGGATATCAGAATTGGGATGGGGCAATCGCGAGAAAGCGACCGCGTGACGCCGCCCAACACAAATTCCGTGAGCCGGCCATGACCGTAGCCGCCCATGACGATCAGATCCGCATCGATCGCCTTTGCTTCATCGACAATCGCCTGTTCAGCGGATCGGCCCTGCCCATCGATATTGCGCACCTCGACGTGGGCGCCCGCGCGCGCAAGATGGGTGGCGATATCGCGGCCGGGGCCCTCTCCATATCCGCCCGGCGCTGCGTCGACCGTCACAACGGTTACCCTCTTGGCCGCGTTGATGAATGGCGCGGCGTCAGCGATGGCTCGTGCGGCCTCCCGACCCGGCTTCCACGCGATCAGCACATTTTCGCCGAGCGCCTCGCGCTTCCAGGAGCGGGGAAGCAGGATGACAGGCCTGCCGGATTTGAAGAGCGCGCCTTCAAACACAGCAATACTGAAATCGGAATGCGGCGCCTGCATGACCGAGATATCCGCGTGCATCGCATGCTGGCTGATCCACTCGCCGGCCATGGAGAGAGGAGTTTCCAGAACTCGCAATTCGTTGTTCGCTTCAAGCGCCTTCAATTGCTGTTGGATCTTCTTTTCCTCGGCGGCGGCGGCCGCGCGCGTCAGTTCCAGCACCTGCGGCCAGATCGCCATGGCGCCGGCGTCCTCATCCATGAGCAGCATTGGCATTTCGAATACATGGAGAGCCGTCACGCGCCCCGCGGTCTTGCCGGCGGTCACTTCTCCGGCGCGAAGAACTTGCTCTTCCTGGCCGGACGTCAAAATGGCCAAAACATCCCGATACGGCATAACCGCCTCCCTCTCGTGGGCAGCCTTCCGCTCTTTCCACTGAGGCGCCTTGATCGTGCGCAAGCCGCTCGCTGGGGCCAGGTATTGCGGTCAGCGCCGCATCCGCGCGCGCCCGCTTGATCGATAGAGGGCCTCGCATTCAGCCTCCCGCCCGCGAACGACGCGTTTTCCAGAGCAAGGCCCGCGCGTCTCGGTGACAATGGTGCGCTGACCTTCCGGCCCGCCGCCTAAACTGAAATAGATGACAACCCAATCATGGGTCTTATGCAGCCTGTGCGCATTGCCGGTATTGGAGAAGAGCGCGGTTACGCGCCAGTGACCACGACTGGCGTGCATAATCGGCAGCCAAGCCTCGCCTGAAGGATTAAAGCGCCTGGGCGCAATCGCATGCAGAAGGCCGGCGGCAGCGCGCTCACGGTAGGAGCGATCGATGTCAAGCAGGAAAGAAACAGAGGGCTCGCGAAGCATTGGCATCCGCAACCGGCGCCGACCCAAGAGATCGGACAGAAAGGCGCGGATCGCCTTTGCTCGACGCGGACCCACGCCGGGCACGCATTCAAGGCGGCCGTCGTGGGCGGACATTTCCAATTGTTCAAGGGTGTCGACGCCGAGGTCGGCATGAATGCGCGAAGCAAGTTCGGGGCCGAGACCTGGGATCATTCGAAAGAGCTGCTCGGCGTCCAAATCTCCGCTTAGCCGCTCAAGCTGGCCCCAACGGCCTGTGGCGCACATTTCAGCGATTGCCGAGGCGATGCCTTCGCCTATGCCTGGCAGCGCGAGCAGTCCCTGGCGACCCGCCCGGGCAAACAAGACATCGACCTCTTCCTTGAGGGCGGCGATCGTCGCCGCAGCCCGCCGGTAAGCGTTCACCCGGAAGCTGCTCGCCCCCTGTTGTTCCAGCATATCCGCCATGTCTCTGAGTTTGACGGCGATTTGCAAGTTGGCGGACATGCTCGTCTTCAGACGCCCATTCGCCGCCGGCCGCTTTGCGGACGATCAAGCCCACGGACTCGATTCCATGGTCAAAGCAGGCGTCCAAGGAGGAAGCGATGCACGCCGATGATATGCTGCGGAATGACGTCCTCGCCGAGCTTTCATACGATCCCCGCCTCAGGGGGGCTGATATCGCGGTCGCCGTCACTGGCGGCGCGGCGGTTTTGAGTGGAAGTGTGAGACATTACGGGCAAAAGGCGGCTGCGGAGCACGCCGCCCAGCGTGTGCGCGGCATTCGTGCGGTTGGCGTGCAATTGCGCGTTGCGCCTCCACCAGAGACCAGAGTTGACGACGGCGAGATCGCAAAGCGCATCGCCAATCTTCTGGCCTGGAGCGCTGGCGTGCCGCGTGAGGTCAGCGCTATCGTCGACCAGGGATGGGTGACGCTCAGCGGTTCGGTGGAATGGAATTATCAGCGTCAGAATGCCGAGCGCCTGATGCGTGGCCTGGATGGCGTCTTCGGCGTCTTCAACAACATCGTCGTGAAGCCGAACACCACCTCGTCCGATATTCATGAACGCATTGAGGCCGCCATCGTGCGCGACGCCCGTCTCGACGCCAGCGCCATTGACATTGGCGTGACTGGCTCAGTGGTGGCCTTAGCCGGCAACGTGGCCACTTTGCATGAGCGAACCGTCGCCGAGAACGCCGCATGGGCGGCTCCTGGCGTAACCGAGGTCAGGAACGAGATTGTGGTGGGCTAGCAGCTTCCGCCGCAGCGATGGTGTTCTTAACTGTCACGAAGCTGTCGGGACTGACCGAGACTGGAGTCGATGCCGCAGGCGACAAGGAATTCGGCGAACTTCGGATCGTCGCTGGGAGCTTGGCCGCAAAGGCCAGTTTTCATGCCGGCCTTGCGCGCACGCGCGATCACATCTGCCGATCATGAATTTCACAGCCGCATCCGACTCATCGAAGAGCTCAGCCAATCTGCGAAGATCCGCGATCCACGCCCAAGACAAGCTGGGTGAGATCGTTGCTGCCGATCGAAAGGCCGTCAAATCTTTTGGCGAATTCCTCAACTAGGATGACGTTCGCCGGAATTTCGCACATGACGTAAACCTCAAGCCCGCCGCCTCTGGCGAGGCCGTTTTCCGCCATAACCGTCAAGACGCGATCCGCTTCCGCAGGCGTGCGGCAGAAGGGGATCATGACAACAACGTTGGAAAAACCGAGTTCGTCGCGAAGACGCTTCAGCGCGCGGCACTCAAGCGCAAACCCGGCACGATAGGCTGCGGAATAATACCGGCTTGCGCCGCGAAAACCCGAGCATTGGATTTTCTTCCTTGGGCTCGAACTCGGCTCCCCCGGCTAGATGCGCGTATTCGTTGGTCTTAAAGTCACTGCTGCGAATGATGACAGGATGGGGCCAAGCGACGGCGGCGATCCGCGCCAACCCGCGCGAGAGGCGATCGACGAAGAATTCCGCCTTGTCTTCGAATCCCTTTGTGAGTTCGGCGATTGCTGATTTCGCGGCTTCATCCTTCAACTCATTAAAGCCGAGCAGCGCCATCGGATGGGCCCTGATGTGATTGGCTATAACGAACTCCATCCGGGCCAACCCGACGCCGTCGGCAGGCAGGCGCCACCAGCGAAACACCGCCGCTGGGTTGGCGAGATTGAGCATCACTTTGGTTTTGGTCGCAGGAATGTCGGCGAGCGTGATTTCATTCGAACTCGATCTCGGCGGCGCCCTCATAGACAAAGCCTTCATCACCTTCCGCGCAAGACACCGTCACCTCCATGCCTTCGCGTAACTGTCTCGTAGCGTCGCCGGCGCCCACAATGGCCGGCAAGCCAAGTTCGCGACTGACGATCGCCGCATGCGAGGTCCGACCACCGTGGTCGGTGACTATTGCGGAGGCCCGCTTCATAATCGGGGCCCAGTCCGGATCCGTCGTCTTTGTAACGAGCACCCCGCCATCGACGAAGCGATCGATCTGGGCTGCGCTATCGATGCGGCAGACGCGTCCGCGCGCAACGGCGTCGCCGACGCTCAAGCCCTGCGCGAGCACTCTGCCTTTTGACTTGATGCGATAGGTCCGAAAGCCCGTCTCGGCGCGCTTCGACTGCACCGTCTCGGGCCGCGCCTGGACGATGAATAGCTCGCCGTCCGGGCCGTCCTTGGCCCATTCCATGTCCATGGCGACGCCGTAGTGGCTTTCAATGGCGCAGGCCCAGCGCGCAAGCTGGAGGACCTCTTGGTCCGATAGCACGAAAGCGGACCTCTCGGCATCGGAGGTTTCGACATCGCTGGTCCCGCCGTCGCCCGCATAGATGATTTTGCGCGCCTTGGCGCCGCATATCTTCTCCACGATCGGCGTCAGCCGGGCGTCGCCGAGGAACGGCTTGAAAACCTGGTGCTCATCGGGGTCGATCGCGCCCTGGACGACGCCTTCGCCAAGTCCCCAGCCCGCATTGATGACAACGACTTTGTCGAACCCGGTTTCGGTATCGATAGAGAACATGACGCCCGCGCCGGCGAGGTCGGAGCGCACCATCATCTGAACGCCGACGGAGACGGCGATGTCTTTCTCGTCGAAACCTTGCGCAAGCCGATAGCTGATGGCGCGATCGGTATAGAGCGACGCAAAGCAATGCTTGCACGCATCGAGAAGCGCTGTATCGCCGCGGACATTTAGGAACGACTCTAATTGACCGGCGAAACTCGCCGTGGGCAAATCCTCAGCCGTCGCGCTCGAGCGAACCGCCACTTCTATTTCCGCGCCGCCTTTCATCTGAGAGAGTTTGCGATACGCCTCCACAATGTCGCGGCGTAGGTCCGGCGGCCATTCAGCCGCCAGAAACGCCGCGCGGATTTGTGCGCCTGCGGTGGAAAGATCAAGGCGGCCCTCCTGGCGCGCTTGCAGCGCGGCGGCGGTCGGTCGAGAAAGCCCGTTGCATTCGACGAAAAAGCGATAGGCATCGCTTGTTGTCGCAAATCCCATCGGCGCGCGAATTCCTTGGGCGGCGAGACTGCTCAGCATTTCGCCGCTGGAGGCATTCTTGCCTCCCACGAGCGCGACATCGCCGCGACCCACGGCGTCAAGCCACACGATGCCAAGCCGGTTCTTCATCTTCTTTCCTCCGCCCGCACGATGCAGCGCGATGCGACGGCGCGGGTTGCGTTCGCTCAACAAGATTGCGCCAGATCAAAACAAGGTTTTCGGGAATAGGTTGGAGTGGAACCGATTTCTGAGGGACTTCGATGACCACGCCCTTCGCCGCTGTTGAACTGAGCCCCAAGCTCACAAAGGTGGAGGCTTATTGGCGCTCGCTGATCCGGGGGGCGAACAATCTGCCTTTCTGGGACGATTTCGTTCCCGCCGCCTTGAGCGAGGTCGGCGGCGACATGCTGTTGCTTGATGTGTTCACCAAGCCCACGCGTTTGCGATTCGACAGCATCGTCGGGCCTGAGATCGAGCGGCGCTATGGCGAGGCGGTGCGCGACCGCTTCGCCGACGAGATCGAACTGCGAACGCCATTTGAATATCTGAACGCGCAAGCCAGTGCGGCATTGGAATCGGGCAAGCCCACTCTTCATCGTGGTTCGACCTATGTCCGCCTTCTGCTGCCAATGTGGGGTGATGGGCGCATAAGCATGCTCTTGTGCGCGTACGACTGGCTTTGATGGCCGATGCCCGGCATTGTCACCATCACGCTCAATCCGACCATCGACATACGCACTTCGGTTGAGCGTATCGCATCTGAACACAAGCTTCGCTGTGATGGCGAGCAGCGTGATCCCGGAGGCGGCGGCATCAATGTCGCGCGGGTCGTGCGCAGGCTGGGCGGTGATGCGCTTGCTCTCTATCCGACCGGCGGCGCGATCGGTCGTTTGCTGGATGAGTATCTGGCTTCCGAAGGAATTCGCACGCGGACCTCGCCCATAGAAGGGCTTACGCGCGAAAGCTTCACTGTGAGCGAGCGCAGCAGCGGCAGGGAATTCCGGTTCATTTTACCGGGACCCCTATTCAGCGCGGACGCGCATCAAGCTCTGCTTGATGCGCTGGAAACGATGAGGCCCGCGCCTTCGTTCGTGGTTTTGAGCGGCAGCCTGCCGCCAGGCGCGCCAACCGACAGCTATGGCCAATTCGCGCGGCTGGCCGCCAGAATCGGGTCCAAAGTGGCGCTCGATGCTTCAGGGCCCGCCCTCCGGGCCGCCCTCGAAACCGGCGTTCATTTGGTCAAACCGAGCGTTCGCGAACTTGAAGACCTTGCCGGGTCTGTGCTTGCCGATGAGGGCGCCATCATCTCTGCTGCGAAGTCGCTCATCGCGGCTAGGCGGGCCGAGATTGTCGTGGTCACCATGGGTGCGAGAGGCGCGCTTTTGGCGACGTCCAATGAGACGTTGATAGCCGAGGCCATTCCCGTCGCCGTGGTGAGCACCGTCGGCGCGGGAGATAGCTTGATGGGCGCGATGGTCTACAGCCTTGATCGCGGCGACAATCTTGCGGACGCCTTCATACTCGGCATCGCCGCGGCGACCGCGACATTATTGGTTCCCGGAACGCAGCTTTGCTCACGCGAAGACGCAAATCGATTTGCGCCCGGCGTGAGCATCAGGTCCTTCGCTGCGGCGCACGAAGTCGACGCTGGCGGCCCCGTACTCGGATCGCAGGCGCCTCACCAAGCCGAAAGCGTCGATTGCGGAGCCGCCTCTGACGCAAAAGTGGGATGATGATCAGCTTCGTCCACTCGATCTCGCTTGTCCTAGGCGTGGCGCTCTTCCAAAAGCAGGCGCTCGCTCAACTCGTCAACGCGCCCATTCTTGCGGTCATTTGTATTCCGCTCTTGGCGGGCCTCTCAGAAATGGCAGGCCAGAGTTTCATTCTTGTGTGGCGTCGTGTGCATTGGCCGCAGGCGATTGCAAGCTATGCGCTCACAGCCTTGGTTCACGTCGGCGCCGTTTCGATATGGGCGGGGGCTGCATTGGTCATCCTTCGACTTGACCATATTCCCTTCGTTTCGGTGCGGCTTGCCTTCAGCATCGCCTCAGCGTGCTATGCGCCTCGCCTGCTCGGCGCGCTGACGATTGCACCTTTTTATGGCGAGCTGCTTGGTCGGGCGCTTGACGCTTGGGCCATGGCTTGCGTCGGCTGGGGGCTATGCGCCATGGCGTCTGCTTCGCTGCCGGCGGCCACCCTTTGCGCTTGCGCCGGCTGGCTCGTCAGCCATGGGTTCCGCCATTTCGGCGGCTACCTGAGCGCGCCGATCTTGAATTGTCTTGGGCTCGTTGTCGCGGGCGCTCCCAATGCTTGAGACCGCCTTGTTGTGGTTTCTGGCTCTTGGCGTTGCGGCGTTTCTTGTCGCCGGCGCGATGGCGCCGCTCGAGACGATGTCTTGGTGGGCGGGCTATCACGTGCGGCCGAAACGCGCTTATCCAATTCGAATTCCAATGCGCGATCCTGCGCACCCAGTGACTCATTATGTCGTCTATCTTGGCGGCATCGACAGCGTCGATGGTCGCGTTCACACCGAATACGAACGCCCGCTCTTGAAAGCGCTCGAACGCAGACCGGGAGACAGAGTGCTCGTTCAAAGCGTGTTTCCCTATGCGGCCTCCGGCGACGCGCTCCTCAAGGGCCCACGCGGCCTGCGTTGGCTTTGGCGGGCCCTGCAGGCGATGCGCAAGCTACGGCCTTCCTTGCTCACCTCCATCATCAATGCGCGAAATTTCCTTCAGCTCTTGGTTTCCGCGGACCGACGTTACGGGCCGATCTTCAATGAGGCGCTCGCTTCCCTCATTCTCAGAGCTCTATCAGACGCGGGCTGGAGCATGCATGACCAATTCCATCGCCTAACCGTCATCGGCTATAGCGGCGGCGCGCAGATGGCGATCGGGGCGGCTCCTTTCCTCGCCAAACACTGGCGCGGTCCGATCGGCATCGTCTCGATTGGCGGCACCATCATCGCCCCGGCGGGCCTGGACTATGTCGATCGTCTTGATCATCTCACCGGCTCCTCCGATCTCGCCGTCCGATTGGCGGCGCTGCTTTGCACTTCACGTTGGCCGATCGCACTGCGCTCATCTTGGCGAAGGGCCGAAGGAGAAGGTCGCATTCGCTCGGTGAATCTAGGTCCGATCAGACACACTGGCTCACGCGGCTATTTGGGACAGGCGCGGTCCGAAAAGTCGCGGACCTATTTTGAGATCACGCTTGAGGCGACGTTGCAGGCTCTGTCCCGCCCGCTCTCGCTGCGCGCGCCGCGCGGCCATGTCTGGCCCCGTCACCCCGCCGTTACATCTCTCATAGACAGCGCTGCTGAGCCATAGGCGCTCGCGGCGACTACGACGCCGCCTCACGCCGCCGCACTCGCCGTGACGCCAGGCGCGAGACGAGCGAAATAACGGGAGCTGCGCTTGGCTGGCGCGGGCGGTTCCAATTTGATTGTAATCAGCATCAGCCCGACGCGACGTCGCCATCATTGTCCCATGCGCACCCTCCTAGCGATTGCTTCAGTACTGGCCCTCTTTCTGGGCCAACCGGCCGCGGCTCAGATTTGGCGCCCCGACCAGGTCGACGATTTAGTGCGGGCGGCCGAGACTGCGCCTCTGGAAGGTTTGCCGGTTCCTGAAGACGGCTTGGCGCAGGTGCTCTTGATGCAGCATCTAAACGACGTCGACGCCAACGCCGCCCCCGCGCTTGATATGGTCGCCGAGACCCTCTTCATCGAATTGGCGCAATCGTACGCCCGCGGCGGCGTTGACCCAGCCTTGGCGGATCATGATTGGAGCATTCCGCGCCCGCCCGCGCCGGACCAAAATGCTCTCATTGCGAACCTTCGCGCCGGCGCGCATCCAAGCGTCCTACTGGCGGGTCTGCTGCCCGCTTCTGATGACTATCGCGCCTTACGCGCCGAGTTGGCGCGCCTTCGCGCCGATCGGAGCGATCCGGAAGCCAGCGCCCACCTCACGCAAGTGCTCGCCAATCTAGAACGATGGCGTTGGCTGCCGCGAACGCTTCCGCCGCGCCGCATTGAGGTTCGGCTGGCCCAGTACGAGCTCAAGTACTTCGACGGCGTAAATGCGGCCCCTACATCCTATGATGTCATCGTCGGCGCGCCGCGCACGCCAAGCCCTGTATTCGCCGCAACGATTGAATCCATTACGCTCAATCCAGATTGGGATCCGCCCGCTAGCATCGTGACACGGGAATTGCTGCCGCGTTTTCGCCGCAACCCGGCCGAAGCTTCGCGCGAAGGCTACGAAGTTCTGGACGCCGATGGTAACGCCGTCGACGCCGGCGCCGTCAATTGGCAGGCGCGCCCCTTCCCATATCATCTGCGGCAACTGCCGGGCGCACACAATGCTCTTGGCCGTTTGCGCTTCGACTTGCCCAACCCGTTCTCGGTCTACCTACATGATACGCCAAGCCAGACGCTATTTTCCCGAGAAAATCGGGCGCTCAGCCACGGATGCATTCGCGTCAAAGCCCCGACCGCGTTGGCGGCCGCTTTGTTAGGCGACCCTTGGAGCGCGACGATCCTTGAAGATTCGATTGCGCAAGGCGCCACCCAAACCATCCCCCTAAGCCAACCGACGCCGGTTTATCTGCTTTATCTGACCGCAGTCGCCGACGAAAACGGAGCGGTGGCTTACCTCAACGACATCAACCGCCGAGACGCCGCACTGGTGGCGCGCTTGGATGGAGCTCGTGGTCAGATGATCGCATCCGCATCCAACTCGGCTTGCACGTCCTGACCGCGCATCAGCATCAGGAAGTTGAGAGGCGAGCTGGCGCTGCTATAGAGGCCTAACGAAAAGCCCCCGGGCGGGTCCGGGGGCTTGGCGCGCGTTTTGGCCGTATTAGCGCTTAGCTTGTCTTGATCGCGATCTTCTTCGTATCGCTGGCGGCGGGCGCTGGCTTCGGCAGCGTGATTTTCAGAACGCCCTTAGTAAACTCGGCTTTCGCCTGGTTTGCATCGACGCCCGTTGGCAGAGCGACCCGCCGTTCGAACGAGCCAAAGGTTCGCTCGGCATAGCGATAATTTTCCTTTGTTTCGTCGCGCGACGATCTCTTTTCGCCTCGGATCGTCAGCACGTCGTCATCGAGGGAAATGTCGACGTCCTTCTGATCGACGCCGGGGAGTTCGGTGCTGATGACGATATTGTCGCCCGTCTCGGCGTAGTCGATCTCAGGCGCGATGACGCCGCTGAAAGAGAATGGCGTACGGTACATCGCCGCGTCGCCAAAATCTTCGAACAGCCGATCCATTTCACGGCGAAGCGCTGCGAACGTGGACAGACCGGTCCTTGACGGTGTCGCAGTTGCGACTTCTTTCATGACCTTCTCCTTCTCTTCGGAATGCCTGCGCTTCTTGTACGCAGTACGCATCCTAGAATGAGGCGGCCGACCTGCGCCTTGAGCGCGATCAAGCGAATGTCGGGAACGCCAATGTGTCGCACACCGCCTTCCCTGTCGGTCAAGACGGCGGCGAGCAGGAAATCGCTTATGTGAAACTTTTGCGATCGCCTTGACTTGGTGTTTTACGCCGGTCGCCAGGATCGCGCTCTGGAACCGGCGCCGCTCGTCAACGGCGAACTCGCAATCTCCTAGGCTTTGTTGGCGCAGTTAATTTGTAGCGACCGGCGCCAGCGACTAGGGTGGCGTTCATGACGCTCAACGATGCGATCCAATTTGGCGGCGAGTTGGTCGCGGTGTGCTGCTCGCCAAAGTGCGGGACCCGCACGCCCTTGGAGGCCCGTTTCTTTGCGGCGCGCCGACCGCTCGACACGCCGCTCGAACGCATCGCCAAACGCATTCCGTGCGCCAAGTGCGGCGGTCCAATCATTCTGAGCGTGCGGAATGCAAATGCTGCGACCGACAGGACGACGCGCATCGCTCCCAGAACGCCGCGCCCGGGCCCGGACCCTCGCTAGTCCATCCACAATCGGTGATCGTCGCGGCTTTGCCGCGATCGTTGCGTCCGCCCGGGCGCCGCGGGCGCGGAATCGACCCAAGCAGCGCCTAGGGTCACCCCTACCGGCGATAGTCCTGACGCACTCAACACTACCTGTGGCGCCTTCCCCCATTTGGGGGACGCCATAAGGTTCCATGGCTTGGGCCTTGCTATGCTACCCGGCCCCAGTCGGGCCTAGGCAATGGGAGCGCACCCCGGGGGAGCAACCCAGCCCGCCCGGTTTGCACCGCCCGCGCTGCCTCGGGCTCCTGAGGCGGCGCGGTGCTGCATCCTCGGCTTCGAGAGGCTGTTTGCGCGGGACAAATCGGTCGAGGCGCGCATCGCACGCAAGCGTCGCTGCGAAATGGCGTCGGCGGCGCGCCTTGAAGCGCTCAACCGCTTTTAAGCGCGCGAAGGCGTTACGGCTTCTCGTCCGGGCCGTACACAATGAAATGTGGTGGGTGATACAGGATTCGAACCTGTGACCCGCTGATTAAGAGTCAGCTGCTCTACCAACTGAGCTAATCACCCAACCTTCGCGAAGGCCCGCACATAAGGCGATTGTCCAGGCGCGTCCACCCCCAGACGGCGAGCTTTAGAACCGGTAGCGCAGCGCGATGTTCAGGCTGTGACGGTCGATCTGGTCGGTGAATTCGCCCTCATAGCCGATCGACAAGGTCGAATAGCCGTTCGTGGCGTCCACGCCCACGCCAACGACAGGACCGCCGCTGCCATAAGCATCGTCGGTCAGCGTGAAGTTATCGCCGCCGGCGAAGTGGAAGGTGCGCTGGCCGCCATCGGTAATCAGATTGGCGCGGTAGCCGACCGAAACGCGCGGCGCCACCACGGTCTGACCGCTGTGGAAGAGACGCGCGCTGAACTCGACGCCGAGATCGCCCCAGAGGCGCTGGGTGAAGACGCTGTTGGCGGAAATGTTGAGCGCGCCGGCGTTGTCTTCGTCGTAGCCCTGCTCGGAGAGGCCGACATAGGTGAGCGCCGCTTGCGGCGTGATCGTCAGCCAACCCCCCATCGTCATCGGCGCTGAGGCGCGGATCATGCCGTGGCCTTCATAGGCCCACCAGTTCGCCTCGGCGATGGTCTTGAACGCGCCGATCTCCATAAAGCGGCGCTCACGCATTTTGCCGAGACCGGCGCCGGCGACGATGTCGAGGTCGATTGGGCCCCATGCGGAGCCGAGATAGGCGTTCAACTGCCCGAACGATGAGGAGACCTTGCCGTCCGGACGGATCGGCTGCTCGGCGTCGGAGGCGATGAACGACGCTGAGAGGCCAAACAGCGCGCCATTGTTGAGCGGGCCGTCAATGCCAAGCGCGAAGCCAAAGCCGTTGCCGCGGAATTCTTCGCCATTGGGATCGGGCGGCGTGCGGTCGATGACGTAACCGATCTCCTGGGCCCACGCCGACACTTCGTTCAAATTGTTGAGCCGCGTCGAGGCCAAGCGGTTGCTGGTGGCGCTCTGCTGCTGTGCGATCGCCGTCGTCGCCAATTCGGCCGACGCCGACGAATAGCTTGGCATCAGCTCGGCATAGGCGGTGTTGAACGTCGTCGCATCGGTGATCGCCGATACCGCCGCCGCCGCACTGCTGTCGTTGCGGAGTGCGGCGACAATCGGTTGGAAAGCAGCGCCCTGATTGGCGCTGAAGCCCAATTCCGTCGGCGTCTTCAAGATGTATGACGCATGTCAGCGTGTTGCCGACTTGACTGACATCGAAATTGTAGATGTAGGATGCGCCGATCGCCGAGCCGTCGGTGACGTGGGCGCTCGGATCGACCACCAAGGAGCCCGCCGATACGATGACCTGGTCGGGCGCCGATTCCGGCAGTCCCGCCGGGGCGATGACGTGCAGCGTCGAGCCGGCGGCGAACGTCACCGTCCCGCTCGCATTGATGATCGCGGAATTGGCCGGAATGTCGGCCAGCTGCAGCGACAGCACCGAGCCGTTATTGAAGGTGGCGCTGGTGATATTGGACGTGCCGCCGGTCAGCGTCATCGCGCCGCTGCTATTGATCGTCAAAACGCCGTCGCCATCGCTGAGCGCGCCAGTATAGGCAGTACCGCTCGCGACATTGAATGCATCGGCGCCGACCCCGAATGAGAGGTCGCCGGCGACCGTGCCGGCGTTCAGATTGAATATGTCGTTGCCCGAGCCGAACAGGATGTTGCCGACGATGCTCACGCTTGGATGCGAAGTGGCGTTCTGATCGGTGCTGTCGTCATCGTTGAACGGCGAAGTGGGGTTTTGGGTTAAGGTGACGTTCGCCGACGACAGATGCAGGTCAATCGCATTGGCCGTGCCGGTCGGCGTCGGACCTGGGATGTTGTCGGTGGGGTCGGGATCGGTTGCATTGAGCAACGCCACCAGCGATCCGGAATTGGTGATCGTGGTCAGCGTGCTGGACGCGTCGAAGATCGCGGTGGCGTTGCCGAACTGGCCGAAGTCCTGAATGTTGATGACGCCGCTATTGTTGATCGACGGAACATTGCCGCCGGCGTCGATATAAAAGCCGTAGGCGGTGTGGCCGGGGCTTGTGTCCGACAAGGTGCTGACGGAGAAATTTCTGCGCTGCAGGATCGAGGGAACGTTCGCATTGGCGCCGACGAACAGACCCCAGGCGTCTTGCTCAATCGCGACCACGACCAGATCATTGTCGAATGCCGCGCCGCCATTGATGGTGACGCTGTTGGTTCCCGAGCCTTGGATGCGCACGCCTGTGGCGCTGATATTGTCGTAGACGCCAAGCGAAGTGATGCCGCCGCGTATATCCAAACCGAAGCCGTGTGAGTCCACGCCCAGCACGGTATTGGTTGTGCCGGCCGAAATGCTGATGGCGGGCGCTGATCCCCATTGCTGCAGCGATGCGACGGTCGCATCCTCGCCAGTGTCGAGTTGGACGCCGGGACCCGCTACGGTCAGACCGCCGCCGACGCTGTAACGCACATCCACGGCCGATCCGCCAATCAGCAAATCGTCGGAGTCAAGGTGACTGGTGTCGGCTGGACGAGTCGTGCTCCGAAAGCCAGTCACCGCCCAATTGCCGTTGAGGCTGACATTGCCGCTCACCGGCGCGTCGAGCAAAAGGCCGATGGCGTTGACGCCGTGTGCGGAGATCACACCCGAAGTGGTGATGTTTCCGACAACCCCCGCGCCCGCCCCGCCAGTGATTGCGATCCCGGTTGCATTGTCGCCGGTGACAAGGATTGAGCTGGTGCTGCTCACATTGCCGGTGAGCAGTCCGTTGATGGCGATGCCCGCGGAATTGTCGCCCTCGATGTTGATCGCGGCGCTATTGGTGATGTTGCCGGTGAAGGCGCCGCCATTCAAGCGGATGCCGACGCGGTTGGCGCCGATCGCAAAGGGGCCGTCGAGGTCGCCGTCGCTGTCAGTGTCGGTTGCGGTGTAATCCTCGACCAGCGAGATCGGGCCTGCGTTGACGATCGTCCCCGAGCCGCCATTGACAAGCAGAATGCCGGTTGTGTTGTCGGCGTTGTTCGAACTCAGCGTGCCGTTATTGGTGATGTTGAGACCCGAGCCGTCGGCTGTTGTCGCCGCTTGTCCGGCCGTCACCGCGATTGAACCGCCGCTATTGATGGTGATGTTGCCGGCGCTTGATGTCGCCAACGGCGTCGTCGTCGAGCCGGACACCGTGGTGTCGGCGAGCGCGACTTTGGCGCCGCCGCCGACAAGCGCTACCGCCAAGCCCGCAAGTTGAAGTCCCTTGATGCGCATGCGGGCTTTTACTCCCCTTCCCAGTCGACGTCGCAGGCGGGAGGCGCACGCCTTAGTCTCGAGATCAGCCGTGACGTTCCGGCCTTGGCCGGCGTCCCTTGGGCCTACCCTCAATACCACCCCGCAGGCCGTCCTTTTAAGGGGCGGCGCGTTGGCATTGGCATGGCGGCTTTACCGAATTTTGTCCATAGCGCGACGCACGGGCGAGTTTCCCCAGGCGCGGCAAATTTGCGACGGATGACAGACACTTCCGGGCGACGTTTCTCGTCTTGCGAGAGCCGTTTTAGCCCAGGCGTTGCGCCTTGAGCGCAGCCATCGGATCGCCGGGCGCGCCCTTTCGACCGAACGCTGCGGCGAGATCTTCGATCTCGTCGGCGGGCACCGCTTGCGAGAAGTAGAAGCCTTGCAGTTCGGTCACGCCCACCAGGCGCATGACGGAGGCCTCAGCCTCGGTCTCGACGCCTTCGGCCACGATCTCCATGCCGAGCCCGCGGCCCAGCGTCACCACCGACTGGATGATGGTCATGGCGCGCTTGCGTTCGTGGATGCCGGTGACGAAGGCGCGGTCGATCTTGATCTTGTCAAAGCGGAAATCGCAGAGATAGCGGAGCGAGGAATAGCCGGTGCCGAAATCGTCGAGCGCGATCTTGAAGCCGAGCGCGCGGATGGCTTCCAGGATCTGGCGGTTGCGGTCCGTCAATTCCATCATCACGCCTTCGGTGACTTCCAGCACGATGCGATGGGGGTCGATCTCGTGCTTGGCGACGAGCTTCTCCAAGCAGATCGACCAGATCGACGTGGCGGAACTGCACCGGCGAGAGATTGATCGCCACTTCAAGGCCCGGCCAGCGTTTGGCCTCTTCGAAGGCGTGCTCGATCACGAAGGCGCCGAGCGCCGGCATCAGGCCCGCCTCTTCGGCCACCGGCACGAACACGGACGGGGGAATGTCGCCCCGCGTCGGGTGCTTCCAACGCAGCAGCGCCTCCACCCCGGTGATGCGGCCGTCGGCGCAGCCGATCAAAGGCTGATAGAACAGTTTGAGCGTCTTGGCTTCGATCGCCGCGTGCAGATCGATCTCGACTTCGCGCCGCTGCTCGACCTCCTCGGCCATTTCGGCGGAGAAGAACATGGCCCGGTCGCGGCCGTTATTCTTGCCTTGGTAGAGCGCGATGTCGGCGTGGCGCATCAGCTCTTGCGGCGACATGCCGTGCTCGGGGGCCATGGCCAGACCCACCGATGCGGTCATGCGCACGTGCTGTCCGTAGACATCGAAGGCCTCGGCGAAAGCGGTGCGCAGGCGTTCGGCCAGCGCATGGCCGGCAGCGCCGTCGCCGGCCCGGCAGACGACCGCGAATTCGTCGCCGCCGAAGCGCGCCAGGAAATCGTTCGGGGCCAACACGCGCTGCAGGCGCGCCGGCCACCGCCATGATCAGCGCATCGCCGGCTTGGTGGCCCATGGTGTCGTTGACGTCCTTGAAGCGGTCGACATCGACATAGGCCACGATCACCCGCCCGTTATTGCGGGTCTGAACCAGGCCATCGAGCAACTCTTGCAGCCGCTCGACGAAATTGTGCCGGTTCGGCAGACCCGAAAGCGCGTCGTGCAGCGCCTGGTGGCGCGACTGCGCTTCGCGATCGGCCAATTCGTCGGATGCCTTTTGCAGGCGCAGGATCATCGTCCAAGTGAGGATGCCCGCCCCGATCACGCCAAACGCGACCAGCGGCAGAATGAACATGAGCAGCGGATTGCCCGGCTGCTTTGGCGTCCAGGTCAAATAGCCGAGCGGGGCGCCGTCATCGGCGAGGAACGGCTCGGAGATGGCGCCGTTGGCGCTGGAAGGATGGCTTGAAACCGAAAGGTCGGAGATCAGCAGCGAGCGGCCGACATCGGCGACGAAGCCGCGGTCGATCTTCACGACGCTCACCAGCATGTGCGGATCGCCGCGCAAGAGATGGGGATCGAGGTTTGGGACGATCGACAGCATGGCGACGACGGCAGGCTCGCCATTGACGTTCATGATGTGGCCGGCCCAGCGGCCGAAGCTTGCGCCTAGCAGCGAACTGTAATTGCCCTGGCTTTCGGAGAACGTTGACTCGCGATTGCGCAGATGGCCGTCGGCGCCGTGGCGCGCTTCGGTCACCAATTCATCGAACACCGCGCGGTGGCGGCCATAGGCGTTGCGCCGGGTTGGCCAGCCTGCCCGCTGATGTTGGCGTAAATCGGCCGGTTCTGGCTATCGAGGATGATGACTTCGTCGTGGCCGTAGGTTTCGTGGAAATAGATGCCGAAATTGGTTTCGAGCCACGAGATGTCGAGACGCGGCCGCTGCACTTGGGCGACCGCGTCATCCCACCAGCAGATCGCCTTCTGCTCGTCGAGAATGTGACTGACGCTCTGGTCGAGCGCGTTCTCGACCAGCTGGCGTTCGCGTACAACCGCTGATCGGTTCGCCGACCAGCCGGCATAGGCGACGATGCCGATCAGCACGGCGCCAAACAACACCAGCGCCGCCCCGATGAAGATCGTGAGGCGCTGCAGGTCGTTCTTGTAATGCACCGTCCGAGCGCTGGCGGGCGTCATAGCTGAAGTCCAGGTAAACGAAACCCAGGCCGGGATTTCGCCTGCCATATGACATCACCAATACAAATATTGACGTTACGGCTATGCGGTAGATTCTATTGGAATGACCGCACTCAATACTTCAATAACCATTTGAAGTGTTGGTTAACAACAAATCGGTTGTTTCTTAATAATGGTAAATACAGTTTAGGGCTTGTCTTAGGGAACTTTACGCTTTATTAGGGAACTCGCTCGGCGTGCGAAAAGCTGGCTGGGAAAAACTGGGTTTTCGCCTGCCGAGCGCAAATAATATGGTTAACGATTACTAGGTGACCAATGCAGCGGTACGCCGTCAGAACGCGCGCCGACAGTCCCGAACTGCGCAAAGCGGCCATGGCGATCGAGCAGGCCGCATGGAGCGCGCTAGGCTTTTTGAACTTCACACGCGCGCATTTCGCCTTCTACCAGCAGTTGCTGGAAGACCACGCCGACTGCCAACTCTGCCTCGTCGATGAAGCCACCGGCTATCCGGTGGCGGTCGGCAATTGCGTGCCGCTCGCCTGCGACTTCGACAACCTCCCGCCCGAAGGCTGGGATTGGATCGTCGAAACCGCGGCCAACGATTCGCGGCAAGCCGCGCAACGCGCTGGGCGCGCTCGCCATCTCGGTGCCGAACCTGCACCGCGGCAAGGGCGTCGCGCGCACCATGATCCAGGCGTTTCGAGAGCTGGCGATGGCCAAGGGCCTCGATGGCGTCATCGCGCCGGTGCGCCCGTCCGAGAAACACCGCCATCCGTTCATTTCCCTCGAAGACTATCTCGGCTGGACCGACGACAGGGGCCGCATCTACGACCCTTGGCTGCGCAGCCATCTCTCCGCCGGCGGCAAGATCATCAAGCCGGCCGAGCGCTCGATGACGGTCGAGGAGCCGGTGGCGTTCTGGGAAAACTGGATCGGACATCGCTTCGAAGGCTCTGGCGCTTATGCTGTTGAGGGCGCTTGGCGCCGGTGTCAGCATCGATATGGACGAAGGCGTTGGGCGCTATGTCGAGCCTAACGTCTGGTTCGCCTACGCGGTTTAGATCGCTTCGCAGCAATTCAGTGACGTCGTAGCGGGGAAATTCGATCGCCGGCCCGTAGAGGAAGCCTTGCGCGAATTCGCAATCCATTTGCCGCAACGCGTCGGCGGTGGCTGCGTCCTCGACGCCCTCGGCTGTGACTTGCAAACCCAAGGCGCGGCCAAGACCGACCAGCGCGCCGACGATGGTCGCATTCTCGCGGTCGGCGATCAGCGTGGACACGAACGAACGGTCGATTTTCAGCTTATCGATCGGCAGCGCGCGCAGCAGAAACAATGACGAATAGCCGGTGCCGAAATCGTCGAGCGCGACTTTCACGCCCTGGTTCTTCAGCGACATGAGCGAGGACTTGGCGCGCTGAATGTCGCCGATCATGGCGCTTTCGGTGACTTCGATTTCCAGACGCTGGGCCGGAAAGCCGGTTTCGCGCAGCGTTCGCAACACCTTTTCCGGAAACCACTGGTCGCGGACCTGGCTCGGCGAAATGTTGACGGCGAGCATGAACACGCCCGGCGCCTCGAGCGCCTTGCGGCACGCTTGCGCCAGCAGCGCCCAGAACATGGCGTCCACGAGCCCCGCCTCTTCAGCCACGGGGATGAATTGCGCCGGCGAAATCATGCCGCGATCGCGGTGCGGCCAGCGCGCCAGCACTTCGAAGCCGGCGAGTTCGCCGGTGTCCAGGCGCACGACCGGCTGGAAGTACGGGACGATATCGCCGTTGGGGATCGCCGCGCGCAGATCGGTTTCGAGCGCGGCTTTCGATTTCAGCTGTTCGTCGATCGAGGAATCGAAAAACTTGTAGGCGCCGCGATCTTCCTTGGCGCGCAGCATGGCGGCGTCGCCGCGCTGCAGCAGTTCGGCCGCATCGCGTCCATCTTCCGGGCAGATGGCGATGCCGATCGAGGCGCCGACGGTCAGCTTCAGCCCGTTGACCAGGATCGGCGCGGCCAATTCGTTCAGCACCCGGCGCGCGGCGGCGGCGACCCCTTCGCGGCCATCGGGACCTTCGAGCAGAACGGCGAATTCATCGCCGCCCAGGCGCGCGGCGAAACTGTCGTCGCGGATGCAATTCTTCAGGCGCGTGGCGATCACTTGCAGCAATTGGTCGCCGATGGCGTGGCCGTGCACGTCGTTGATCGGCTTGAAGCGATCGAGGTCGACGAACATCAGCGCGAACGCGTTCGCCTCCTCCCCGACCAGCACGAGCCGGCGGTCGAGCTCCTCGAGGAAGTGGCGGCGGTTGGCGAGACCGGTCAGCGGATCGTGGCGCGCCAGCGATTGGGCGCGCGCTTCGGCGGCTTCGCGCTCGGAGATTTCCGCCGACAGGGTCTCGTTGGCGGCGACCAGATCCTGCGTGCGCTCTTGCACCGTGCGCTCGAGATCGTTGCGGATGGCGTCGAGCTCGAGCACGGCCTGGCGGCGGTCGAGCTGCGCCTTCACCCGCGCGGTCAGCACCCGCAGATCGATCGGCTTGGTGATATAGTCGTTGGCGCCGGCTTCCAGCGCGGTGGAGACGATGTCGCCGTCATCGAGCGCCGTCACCACGATGACCGGCACGTGCTCGGCGTCGTAGATCGCGCGAATGCCCTTCAGCGCATCCTGGCCGGAGCGCTCGGGCATCATCCAATCGAGCAGGACCAGTTCGATGTCGAGTCGGGCGATGTCGTGTTCGATATTGAGGGCGCTTTCGCGCAGGACGACGTCATAGCCGCGGCGCTCCAAGCGCCGGCCAAGCATATCCCGGTTCTGCGCCTGATCATCGACCAGGAGGATGCGTCCAAGCCGCGCCGTCGCTGACGCGGCTCCTTCGCTATCGGCCGAGGACATTTGTTCCCCTTCGACCCCACCAACACCATTACCAGCGTGGAAACTTACGCGAGGGTGGTTGAGGTCACGCTAATGTTTGAGCCGCGCGCCAGGTTTTTTTGATAGTAAGGTCAATGCGCCGCTAACCATGCGCGTCTGACCTGCGCATGGGGTCGGCGCCGTTCAAGCGGCGTATTTCTCGATCAGGGCGACGAGGCCGGCGAAATCGACGGGCTTGGTGGCGAAATCGTCGCAGCCCGCTTCCATGCACTCGCGGCGCGCGCTCTCCATCGCGTGCGCGGTGAGCGCCACGATCTTGACGCTCTCGACGATCGGGGTTTTTCGGATCACGCGCGTCGCCTCGATGCCCGACATCACCGGCATCGAGATATCCATAAGGATCAAGATCCGGCGCGCAGCTCTTCGCCTTCTCCACCGCCTCGGCGCCGTTTTCGGCGGTGTGCACTTCGTAGCCGCGCCGTTCGAGCCGTCGCGTCAGCATCTCACGGTTATCGGGATGGTCTTCAGCGATCAGGATACGCATGGGGAGGACTCCAACACTTTCCTATGCGGTCTTCTTTGCCGCGTTTGTTAACCGCCGGTGCGGCCGGCCCCGTTGCCGCCACGCGCGCAAAGCGGAGCGCTGCGGCTGCAAGCACGTCGCGGTTGGCGGGCTTGACCAGATGCTGGCAAGCGCCGGCGGCGAGCGCGCGCTGGCGATCGTCGTCAATCGAGTGAACAATAACGGGGATGTCGGCGGTTTCCGGCGCGGCGAGCGCGTCGAGCACGTCATAGCCGCCCATGTCGGGAAGATTGATGTCGAGCACGATCAGGCTCGGATGCAGCAGGCGCGCGAGCGAGACGCCCTCTTCGCCGGCGCCGGCGACGCGGACGGAAAAGCCCAGCCGCACCAGCGCGCGCGCGGCGAGGTCGCGGGCGCTTTCTTCGTCGTCGATGACAAGCACGGTGCGGTCGCGGCCCTGACCGGCGGCCGCGGCGATGTCGATGCGCACCGGCGTTGCCTCGGCGGCGACGGTCGCCGGCAGGCGCAGCGTGAAGCGTCGAGCCTTTGCCAGGCGCGCTCGTCGACCGTGACCTCGCCGCCCAGCAATTCCATGGTGCTGCGGGTGATGGCCAGCCCCAAGCCGGTGCCGCCGAAACGCCGCGCCGTGGTGGCGTCGGCTTGCACGAAGGCGTTGAACAGCCGCGACAGCTGATCCTCGTTCATGCCGATGCCGGTGTCGGCTGACGGAGATTTCCAGCCAGTCGCCGCGGCTCTTGGCTTGCCGGCGCGCGGTGACGATGATGGCGCCGTTGCGGGTGAACTTGGCGGCGTTGGCGAGCAGATTGAGCAGGCACTGATTGAGTTTGAAGGCGTCGGTGTGGGCGCAGCCCAACGGCCCCTCGACTTCGATGCTTAGCGTGTTGGCGTTCTTCTCGACGCTGGGGCGAACGGTCGCCACCGCTTCTTCAACCAATGCCCGCACGTCGAAATCGCTGGCGGCGACTTCCATGCGGCCGGCTTCGATCTTGGAGAGATCGAGGATGTCGTTGATCAGGTGCAAGAGTTGCTTGGCCGAGGCTGAGCACGCGCTCGATGTCGGCGATGTCGTTGCTGCGCCCGTCGGCCTCCGCCTCTTCGCGCAGGATTTCGGAATAGCCGATAATGGCGTTGAGCGGCGTGCGCAGCTCATGGCTCATCGAGGCCAGGAATTGCGACTTCGAGACGTTGGCGGAGTCCGCCGCCTCGCGCGCGGCGCGCAACGAGGCCAAGGTGTCGGCGAGCACGACATCGCGGGCGTCCATTTCCGCGATCAGGCCTTCGAGCCGCTCGTGCATCTCTTCGACATTGACCGCGGCTTCGTCGATCGGATCGTCGGTCCGTCCAAGCGCATCGATATTGCCGAACAAGGCGCGCTTGGCTTTGAGCGCCTCCTCGGTGCGGCGCATGGCGGCGATGAAGTCCGCCTCCTGACCTTGCGCGTGGTCACATCCTTGGAGAGCACGATGAGCTTACGCAGGCCGCCCTTGGAATTGTTGACGCGCCGCGCCCAGATCGCGGCCCAGCCGATTTCGCCGTCCGCGAATGACGCGGTGCTCGATGGAATAATCGGCGCCGGCGATGACCGCGTCGAAATATTCCTTGAGCGCCGGGCGATCCTCGACGTGCAGGATCGAGGTCGTGTTGTCGATGAATTGCTGGTAGGTGAACGGCGCGCCGTAGACCGGCGCGGGGTCGCCGTGCCACGAGAGCGTCTCGCGCTTGAAATCGATTTCCCAGACCACGCTGCGGCCGGTTTCGAGGGCGATCTTCAGGCGCTGCTCATTGGCCGCCGCCTCTTGGCGCGCCTGCACCAGTTCGGTGATGCCGCGGCCATGCGCGATGACCCCGCAAATCCGCCCCCCGGCGTCGCGCCACGGGCGCGCCTCCCAGGTGAACCAGCGATGGCCGTGCGCGGTGGCGGCGTTGTCCTCGTCGTAGCGGACGTGTTCGCCGGCCATCGCCCGCTTGAACGCGTCGCGCCAATTCGCCGACGACCACTGAATGATGTCCTCGAGCTTGGCGCCGAGCTCGTCCTTGACGGCGAGCCCATCGCGCATCGACTTGCTCATGGCGACGACGCGGCCCTCGCGATCGACCAGAACCGCGGCCAGCCCTCCCTGCTCGAAGATGAGCGAGGCGAGCGTGTGCTGCATGTTTTCGTTGACGACATTGGCCCGCAGCGCGCGCTCGGCTTCAGCGGCGCTGACGCGCGCTTGGGTGACGTAGACCATGAGCGCGCAGCCGCCGATGGCGGCGATCACCGCCAGATCCCAATCGGGCTGCGAGGTCATCGCCGCGATCATCAGCGGCGCAAAGATAATGGAGAGCGCCGGTGGCGCGGCGCCCGGCGATGGCGATCGGCAGCGCCCCCGATGCGCCGGGGCTGAAATGGCGAACCACGCCGACGACCCAGAGCACGATCGCGGCGGCGGCGCCCGCGGCCTGGCCGTTCAGCCAAAGCGCGATCGGCAAGGTGGCGTAGAAGGCGGAGGACGCGAACGCCCAGCCCGAAAGCGCCGCCGCCACGCGCGGCGTCATTTCGACATTGGCGATGTCGAAGCGGCGATAAAGTTCGGTGTCGAAGATGAGCAAGAGCGAGGTGATCGCCGCCCAGCCGACGGCGCCGGGGCCGTGCATGATGGCCGCCGCGATCCCCCCGGTCAGGATGATGATGGCGATCGAGGCCGGCATTTCGCGCCGACGCGTTTCGGCGGCGGCGGCAAGCGATGGAAATGGCGTAAAGCGCATGCCGGCGACGGCTCCGGGGACGTTGGGGTCAACGGACGCTGCCAGCCTGTAGTGAATTTAGCTTAAATCGCCGCGCGCTAGCGGCGGTCGTTCCGCTTTTACAACGTTAGCCGGTGGACGGCGATGATGGCGATGTTGGCCACCAGGCAGCAGGCCGACATCACAAATAGCCACGGCACGCCCCTCTCCTGGTGTTGGCGGCGCCGGCGCTGCGCCAGCTCCATCAGCCCGCCGACGACGACCAGGGCGCCCGACAGCCCCAGGATCCAGAGTTCATGGCTGTGGATGAGGGTATGCAAGCCGGTCAGCGTTCCCCCCAAGTTGAGACCGGAGACGCCCAGCGCGGCAAGGGTTACCGCCAGCGCGGGCAGTCCGCAGCAGAGCGAATGCAGGCTCAGCACCGCGGCGTGGGCCAGATGGGCGGATTTGGCGGTGTTACGTTGTAACATTGCACGCCTCTTTAGCCCTCAGTCGCTTTTGGTCAAGGCGTAATCGCCAATTCACTATTCGGACCCCATGAATGCGCCCCCGCCTTGAGGCCGCCATGGCCAGGGCGCACATCAGCACCGCTGCGTTGAGGGACGAGGCCCATGCTTTCGATCTTGGTCATGATCCGCGATGCGTTGATCGCAATGGCGCTCTCTTGGGTCGGGGTGAGCCTGCAAACGGCGCATCCCAACGCCGACCAGGCCTGCCAGGGCCAAGCCTGCCAGACGCAATCGCAGCGTTAAGCTCGCGTCACGAGTGGGTGAGACTTGTGCGCATGGCGCGCGTGCAATGATGTTCGCCCTTGATTGGCCCAACTTCTTCCGTTTCCGTGATTGCTGAGACACGACGCTCATCAAGACGGCGTGCGGTGGGAGACCCAATGACCCGCGAGACTGCAAGCGGCGCACGCGCACCCGGCGCGTTAATCTTTGCGCTGTCGCTGGCGGTGGCTGGCCTCTGGGTCGTCGGCGGCGTCGGCGTGGCGGTCGCCCTCTTGGGCGCCCATCAGCTGTTGGCGCTTTCGACGGCGCAGATGGGCGCGGTCGCGGGCGCGGTGTTTCTTCCCGCGCTGATGGCGGTCGTCTCCGGCATGGCCGTGCGCGACGGCGCCAAGGCGCGCCACGAGGCGCAACGCTTGGCCGACGCCGCCGACCGTTTGCTCAATCCCGAACGCAGCGCCGAGGAAGCCGGCCGCAAGCTCGCCATGACCGTGCGCGGCGAGATCAACCAACTTGATCGCGCGCTCGAACAGACGCTGCAGCGGCTGCAGGAGGTCGAAGGTCAGATCGCCCGCCAGGCCCAGACCGTCGACGCCATGGGCGCGCAGGCCAAGGCCGGCGCCAACGAGATGATTTCCGGCATGGAGCGCGAGCGCGGCGAGCTGATGAAGATTTCGCGCGACCTGAGCGCGCAAGCGCAGACGATCGGCAATTCGATTTCGCGCCACACCCAGTCGATCTCGGAAGCGGCGCGGCAAGCCGAGGCCGAAGTGCGCGCGGCCGATCAGGCGCTCGATCACCGGCTGACTTCGTTCGGCGCGGCGGCGGCGCTGATCAACGATCGCACCCATGGGCTTTCCAACGCCGCGCAAGCCAGCGCCGATTTCGGCTTTGCGTTTGGAGACGGCGCTTTCAACCGCGCTCGATATTCTCGCCAAGGCGACGCACTTGACCGATGCGGCGCGGCAATCGGCGGACGCCGCCACCGTGGCGGCCAATTCCACCGCCGGGGCGGTGCGCGAAACCACGGTGCGCGCCATTGATGACGCCAAGCGCGCCGCCGACCTCATCCGCAACGAGGCCGCAAGCGTCGAGCGCGAGGCCGCGGTAGCGCTGGAGCGCCTGCAGGACGCCGCCGAAGCGGCGCGCATCGCCGCCATCAACGCCCGCCAGGCGGCGGAGGAAAATCCCAACGCCGCGCAAATGCCGGTCCGGCCGCGGGTGCGGCGCGAGATCGATCCCGAGCCGCAATACGATCGCTCGTGGCGCGATGATTCCGACCCCCTCGATGCAGCGCCGCCGCCGCGGGCGCGGCGCGATGCGGCGCAGGACGAGTCCATATTCGGCGAACCCTCCGAAGAGACCCCGCGCGGGGACTGGACCTGGCGCGATCTGCTCTCGGGCGTCGAACAAGGCGCCTCGCAGCAGCGCATCCGGCGACCACGCGTTGAGCCGACGGGCGCCGCCGATCCAGTCGCAGCACTTGCGTCGCCGCGTCGGCGAACAGCGAAGCGCCTCGCCTGCTCTGCCCATCGTCGAAGTGATTGAGCAATCGGGCCTGGTGTTCGACGAAATCTTTTCGCCCTCGGCGCTCGAACGCATCGCCCAACGCTCGCGCTCGGGGTCGCAATCGCGGCGGCGCGCCGTGCGCGACGCGGCGGCGGAGGCCTCGCGGCGTTTGAGCGATCATTTGGCGCGCGATCCCCACGCCAATGGCGAGGCGATGATGTTCCTGCGCAGCGAAGGCGCGCGGATCGCCGAATTGCTTGGCCGCGGCCGCGCCGCCATGGGCGCGGAAGCCACGCGCGCATTTTTGATCCTGGACGCGGCGCTAGGATAGATTTTTTCTAGCGGCCGGCTTGCAGGCTGACGGTGATCTGGGCGCCGTCGGCGCCGCGTTGGGTCCAGGTGTCGCCGACCGTCTTGTCGGTGACGTGCTCGGTGCATTCTGCGCCCTGGCGTCCGGCATAGGTCAAACAGATCTGGCCATTGGCGATCTCGTAGACGCCCGGGACGTCGCGGCCGTCCGGCAGCGCAACATCGAAACTATGATCGGCGTTGAAGTGATAGCGCAGCACCGCCCCGCTCGCTTCGGTGACGATGACGGTGTTGCCGTAGGCGGTTTGCATCGTGTCGGGATCGGCGAAGGCCGCGCCGGTGATCAACGCTGCGCTCAAGGTGAAGGCGGCGGCGATTTTCAGCATCGTTTGTTCTCCCCTATTGCCCTCGTAGGCGGCCTGGCTCAGACCGCTCCCCCATGGACGTCCGCACGATCGCCGATCCGTTGCCGCTCGCCAAGGCCCTGATTGCGCGCCGCTCGATCACGCCGGCGGAGGCGGGCGTGCTTGACGTCGCCGAAGCCGCGCTCGATCGCATCGGCTTTCGCACCCGGCGGATGAAGTTCGGCGAAGTGGATAACCTTTACGCGCGCCATGGCGATGCGGCGCCGAACTTTTGTTTCGCCGGGCATTTGGATGTGGTGCCGCCCGGCGAAGGCTGGCGCAGCGATCCGTTCGCGCCGGAAGTGCGCGAGGGCATTCTCTATGGGCGCGGCGCGGCGGACATGAAGACGGCGATCGCGGCGATGATCGCCGCGGCGGAGAATTTTCTCGCCGACGCGCGAACCAAAGGGACGCCGGTCAAAGGCTCGATCTCGTTTCTGATCACTTGCGACGAGGAAGGCCGCGGCGTCGATGGCACCAAGGCGGTGCTGCCGGCGCTGGCCTCGGATGGCGAGCGCTTCGATCATTGCCTGGTGGGCGAACCGACAAGCGAAGCGCGCGTCGGCGATATGATCAAGAACGGACGGCGCGGCAGTTTGAACGTCGTGATCACAATGACCGGCAAGCAAGGTCACGTCGCTTACCCGCAGCGTGCAATCAATCCGGTGACGCCGCTCTTAGCGACGCTGCATGCGCTGAAAGCCCGCAAGCTCGACGATGGCGCGCCGGGTTTTGATCCCTCGAACCTGGAAGTGACCAGTGTCGATGTCGGCAATCCCGCCCACAATGTCATCCCCACGCAGGCAAGCGCACGGCTGAACATCCGCTTCAACATGACCCATACCGGGGACGGGCTGTTTGCGTGGGTGAAGCAAACGGCTGAAGCCGAGGCCGCGAAAGCAGGCGCCGGTATGCGCGCTTTCCATCTCCTCGCAAAGCACGCCGTTTTACACCGAACCTGGGCCGTTCACCGATCTTCTCATCGAAGCGGCGCGCGAGGCGTTCGGGATCGTCCCGGCGCTGGCCACGACGGGCGGCACCTCGGATGCGCGCTACATCAAGGATTATTGCGCGGTGGCCGAGCTCGGGCTGCGCAATGAGACAGCGCACATGGTCGACGAGCATTGCGCCGTCGACGATCTGCGCGCGCTTGCGCGCTGCTATGAGGCGGTGCTGCGGCGCTACTTCGCGTAGTCCACGCGCATCAAATAAAGCCCATCGGCGGGCGCCACCGGGCCGCAATGGGCGCGGTCCATGGCCGCGAGCGCGGCGGCGACGTCGGCGGCGGTCATTTTGCCGAGGCCCACTTCAGCGAGCGTGCCGACCATGGAGCGGACTTGGCGGTGGAGGAACGACCGCGCTTCGCACCAGACTTGGACTTCGTGCCCCAATTCCCCCCGCAAGCGCACGACATCGCATCGATCGAGCGTCTTGGTGGCGCTCTTGGCCTGGCAATGACGTCGCGGAAGGTGGTGAAATCGTGCTTGCCGATGAGGCCGCGCGCGGCCGCGTGCATGGCGGCGGCGTCGAGGGCGGCGCCGACGCGCCAGGCCTGGCCCTGTTCGAGCGTCAGCGGCGCGCGCCGGTTGATGATGCGATAAAGATAGACGCGGTTGGCGGCGTCGAAGCGCGCATGGAATTGGCTTGGCGCTTCTTCGGCGGCGATGACCGAGATCGGCGCCGGACGCAGGTGCGCGTTCAGAGCATCGGCGAGCTTCCAGGCCTGGAACGGCTTTATGATATCGACGTGCGCGACTTGCCCGCGGGCGTGGACGCCGGCGTCGGTGCGCCCGGCGGCGACGACTTCAGCGCTTTCGCCGGTTAGATTTTCGACCGCCGCTTCGAGCGCGGCTTGCACGCTTGGCCCCTCGCCCAGGCGCTGCCAGCCCTGGAACGGGGCGCCGTCATATTCGAGCGTGAGTTTGAAACGCATGGCTCCACTTCAAGAGCGCCGGTACTCCAGCATCGGGCAAGCGTGCGCTGCAGCTGCGCCCGGCGCGCCGCCATAAGTGCCCATGATCTTCAACGAGGGATCGCCGGGCGCGGTCGGCTCCCACACCACGACATAGGCGGTGGCGTTGGCGCCGCAGAGGCCTTGGCCGCTGGCGGGCTTGGTTTCGTTGGCGACCCGATAGACCAGCACTTGCGGCTCTTCGACCGGCAGCGAAAGCAAGGCGCGCAGCGTCTGCCCGCCGACTTGCGTCGCCGGCGAGACGTTGCTGGCGATCGGCGCCTCGATGATGAGGCCGTTGGCGCCATGCAGCGAAAGCACTTCGACGGCGTCGGCGTTCGGCTGGTTGGCGTCGGGCAATTGCGTGGCGGTGGCGACGGTCAGTTGGCCGGTGGCGGTGCGCGCCGCGTCATTGTTGGGGGCGAAAGCGCGCGTGGGTTCGGTGTCGGGCGCAGGCGAATCAAGATGCGCCGATTGCGTCGCGCCGGGTTGGGTGGAGGATTGCTGATTGCACGCGGCGGCGGCAAGAACCAGAACGGCCAGTGCGATGCGCTTGAACATGTCGGTTCCTCCCCGGGACTGCTTTAGCGGCGCGGACGCTGGCCTTCAATCGCGCTCACGCCAGCCGGGCGCCCCGTGTGACAGGATTGCCGCGCAAAAACTCCGCAGCCGGCAGCGGCGCGCGGCCTTCGCGCTGCAGTTTGATAAGGCGGACCGCGCCTTGGCCGCAGGCGATGACGAGCTGATCATCGAGCGCTTCGCCCGGCGCCCCGGCGCCGGGCGCGAGGCGCGCATCGAGCGCTTTGACGCGCGCGCCATCGAGCTCGAACCAGGCGCCTGGATGGGGCGAAAGACCGCGGATCTTGCCGTCGATCTCGCGCGCGGAGGCCGACCAATCGATGCGCGCTTCGCCGCTGGTGATCTTGTTTGCGTAGGTGACGCCGGTTTGCGGCTGCGGCGTCTCGCCGGCTTGGCCGCTTTCGAGCTTGGCGAGCGTGTCGACAAGGAGCGCGGCGCCGTTTTGGGCGAGCCGCGCGGCGAGGGCGCCGGCGGTGTCGCTGGGCGCGATCGGCGTCTCAAAGCTCGCCAGCACCGGGCCGGTGTCGAGCCCCTCCTCCATGCGCATCACTTGCACGCCGGTCTTGGCGTCGCCGGCCATGATGGCGCGCTGGATGGGCGCCGCGCCCCGCCAGCGCGGCAGCAGCGAGGCGTGCAAATTGAAGCAACCGAGACGCGGCGCCTCGAGAATGGGTTTTGGCAGGATGAGGCCGTAAGCGACGACGATGGCGGCGTCGAGATTGAGCGCGGCGAAGGCGGACGCCGCTTCAGCGCTTTTCAGGCTCGTCGGCGTGCGCACTTCAAGCCCGCGCGCCGCGGCGAAGGCCGCCACTGGCGTTGCTCGCTCGCTCTTGCCGCGCCCGGCCGGCCGCGGCGGCTGCGAATAGACGCAGGCGATGTCGTGGCCGGCCTCGATCAATGCAGCGAGCGCGGGCGCGGCGAAATCGGGCGAGCCCATGAAGGCGAGGCGAAGAGACATGGAAGTGCGCTCATAGCATCAATCGCAGCGCCGTCACTGCAGGATCTTTCCGCTCAACCGCCCGCGAGCGGGGTTGTTTTGTGTTGCGGCATTGAGTTGGTGATCTCGTAATAATCGCCTTTCTCGGCGACGAAGATGTGGACATGGATGTGGGCGCCGGTGGGCTTGTCGAAAGCGCCCATGGCGACGCCGATCCAATCGCGCTCCAGCGGATCCCAGAAGAGCGATGACCCGCAGGTGCTGCAAAAACCGCGGCGCACTTTTTCAGATGAGCGATACCAGGTGACGTTTTCAGCCCCCTGGATGGCGATGGCCGAGCGCGGAATATCGCTCGATACGAAATAATGCCCCGAGGTCTTGCGGCACTGCGTGCAATGGCAAGCGTCGGGATCGGGCAAATCGCCGGCGACTTCGAAGCGGACAGCGCCGCACTGACATGATCCTTTATGCATGGGATAGCGGACACTAATTGCTCGCCGCGCCAGTACAATCGTATCTTGGCGCAATCGTATCTTGGCGCAATCGCATCTTAATGGCGGCGGCGGCGGGAAAGGCGTAAACTGCCTTTGGACATGGGCCCGGACATGGGCCGGGACATCGGCCCGGACATGGGCGGCTTAGCCCCCGTCAGCTGTGGGAGGCGAATGATGCGCAACCACGTGCTCGCGCAAATTCTTGCATTGGCTTTGCTGGCGGCGCCGGCGACGGCGCAACCAGGAACGGTGACCATTCCCTCGGTCGGCCCAGGCGGGGTGGCGACATTGGGGCCGGCGGTAAGCGAGCTCAGGCGCGATTGCGTAATCGTCGATATCGCCGTGTTCGCAAACCGCGTGCACGTCCATTGCGTCGTCCCGACCGGCGTCCATAGCGGTCTTTATACGCAAGGCTACACGCCCCCGCCGCAGCCGGATGTGGGGATTGTTTATTTCGCGGTGGGGACCGCCAGCGATCCGGGTTTGGCCGATCGCTTGCTGGCGCTGGCGCGCTCAGCGGCGCAGCTCAACAAGCAGGTGCAAATTTTCTATCGCACCGATCCGGCGGAAAATCCCCCGGGCTGTTTACCGGGCGACTGCCGCAAACTCAGCGGCATTGTGCTGCTGCTTCAGTAGGACGGAACCGCAATTTGCGCTTCTCCGTTGTGTTCGCATGGACGGCAGCGACGCCAATTGCGCCACCCAGGCGGCCGAACGCAAGGCTGCTGGGCCGTTATCGCTCAGCCCCGCTGAATGGTGGTGCGTGCTGAGCGGCGTCAACGCCACCTCGCAGCGGGTGAACCTGGCGCTGGTTTCGGCGGGGGTGGCGTTCTTCGGCTTAATGGCGGTGATCCCGGGGGTGGCGGCGCTGGTGGCGCTCTTAGGCTTGTTCGGCGATCCGAATTTGATCAACGGCTTGTTGCAAGCGCTGGCCGGCATTGCCCCGGATGCGGTGGTGTCGATCATCGCAGCCCAGGTTCAGCATCTGATTTCGGCGCGCGCCGGCGCGCTGCTGCTTGGCACCTTGTTCAACTTGGTGTTGGCGCTGTGGAGCGCGCTGCAAGGCACGCGCGTGCTGTTGATGGCGCTGACGCTGGTGAACCGGCGCGCCGAGGAGCGCTCGTTCTTGCGCCGCTATGTGACGGCGGGCGTATTCACCTTGTATGGGCTCGGCTTGTCGATCCTGACGGTGCTGATGATCGGGGTTGTGCCGCTGGCGCTGTCGCTGATGCATGCCGAGACCGGCGTCGAAGCCTTGGCTCTGGTGGCGCGCTGGCCGGTGCTGGCGGTGACGATGATCGTCCTCTCCTTCATCCTCTATCGCTGGGGCCCGCGGCGGCGGCCGCCGCCCTGGCGCTGGTTGTGGCCAGGCGCTGTGGGCGCGCCGTTGCTGTGGGTGTTGGCGTCGAGCGCGTTCACGTTTGCGCTGCGCGAATTTCCCAATTTCGGCGCCGCCTACGGATCTCTGGCCAGCGTCGTGGCGCTGCTGCTTTGGCTCTATTTGACGGCGCAAATCTTCCTGCTCGGCGGGGCGCTCAACGCCGAGCTGGAATTCTTCTCAATCGGGCGCCCGACGGTGAAAGTTGAGAAAGGCGAGACGATTGAATTGCCGGTGGCGGTGACGGGCGGCAAGAAAACGCCGCCGCCGCGGCCGCCAGCGCCAGCGCTGGCGGCGAATGGCACGAGCGCCGCAGACCGCTAAAGCGGGCGCGTCAGCCGGCCATGCCGGTTTGTCGCTGCATGCCCGTCAAGAAGAGGCGGAGCGCTTCGGCCAGTTCACAGGCGGCGGCGTGCGCCTCGGCGCGCTCCGCTTCCGGCAGCGCGTCGAGCAATTCGCGGCAGACATCGGCGTGTTCGATGTCGGCGTGCTCGTGCACTTCAAAGAATTTGAGCGTCGCCGGCTCGTTGGCGTCGTAGCGCTCGACCAGGCCCTTGATCTTGGTCTTGGCGATCGCCGGCAATTGGCTTTCATACGCGTAGAGCGCGGCCAGCCCCGACGCATACGAGCGGCGCGAGAGTTTGCGGAACGTATCGATCAGATTTTGCGTTTCGGCGTTTAGCGCCTCGCCGCGCACGTCCGCTTCGCTGGCGCCCATGCCGGCGGCGAAACCGAGCCAGAGCGCGGCGTGATCGTGCTTGCCCTGGCCTATGCCTTCCTCTTCAGCGAGGTTTTCGGCGAGCAGCCGGCGCCCGGAGGCGTCGGGGCAATTGGCGTGCACAGCGCTGACCGCGCGCGGGAAGGCTTCGACATGATGGAAGTATTGGCGCGCGTAAGCGGCGAGCGCCTCGCGCGTGAGGCCGCCCTCTTCCCAGGCCCGATAGAAAGGATGCGACAGCATCGAGCGCGCCGCGACCGCCGCGTCGATGGCGGCCGAGGTGCAGACAAATCCGTTGAACGCTTCCGACATGAAACCATCCCTCGTTAAGCTAACGACGCCTCATGGCGCGTTTGAATTGCCGCCGAGATTAGCGGGTTTGGCGCCGCGCGAAAGCGCGAAAACGCCGCGATCAGAGCCGATGCTGTAGCGTGTCGGCGGCGTCCCTCTTGGCCTTCTTCAGCTTGCGCAGCGCACTTTCCCGCTTCAGCCGCGAGAGATGGTCCAAGAACAAGACGCCCTCGAGGTGATCCATTTCGTGCTGGATGCAGACCGCGAAGAGACCCTCGGCGTCCTCCTCGATCTCTTCGCCCTGGTAATTGCGATAGCGCAGCTTGACGCGCGCGGGGCGCTCCACTTCGTCGAAAATGTCCGGCACCGAAAGGCAGCCCTCTTCGTAAGGCGCCGTCTCTTCCGACGCCCAGAGTATTTCCGGGTTCACGAAATGGCGCGGCGCCGGCGGCTCGCCTTCGCGGGCGAGGTCCATGACGATGATGCGGATGGGTTCGCCGACCTGGATGGCGGCAAGCCCAATCCCGGGCGCCGCATACATCGTCTCCAGCATGTCATCCATGAGCGCGCGATGGGCGTCGGTGACCGGACCTTCGACCGGCGCGGACTTGGCCTTGAGGCGCGGATCGGGCGCGATGAGGATGGGGCGAAGGGCCATTGGATCGCCTTGAGTTATGGAGCGCCGCGCAGGCCGTCAAGCAAGCGCTCGCGCAAAGCAATCCTCGCTAAACACATAGGGTTATTGCGGGGGTTATTGCGGGCGGCCGGTTTGCGGTTGCGCGCCGGGCCGGCGCGGAAGAGGTTGGCGGGCGATGAAGACCGAGGCGCTTTTTCGTTTGGCCGGCCTTGCTGGGCTGCTTGCGGGCGGCGCCCGGATCGTCACGGCTTTGCCATGGAGCAGCGAGGCAACCTTACGCGAGGCGGTCTATGACGCCATCGATGTGCTCTTGTTGTTTGCGGTCATGGGCGTTTATTTTTCGCGCAAGGATCATCTGGGCGCTGCTTGGATTGACGAGCTTTGCCGTCGCCATCGCCGCCCTCTCCTTCATCGGCGGGCCCGACGCCGATCCGTTCGGGTTCAGCACCTATGAGCAAGGCTCCGCCACCTTGGCGATCGCGATGGTGGGGATGAGCCTCGCCTGGTTGCGCGCCGGGCAAAGACCGCTCTGGGCGCCGGCGTGCTGGTTCTTGAGCGTGATTGCAGCGGGGGTGCTCGAAAGATTGCCGCAGCCGCTGCCGAGTTACGCCTTCGCAGCCGCGGGCATGCTGTTTGGGCTGGGCTTCGTGTTCGCCGGTCTCGATCTTATCTCAACGAAGCCGCGCACGGTCGGGTGAAATCCCGTCCCCAGTGCTGTCCCCAGTGCTGTCCCCAGTGCTGTCGCGATTGCGGCGATCGATGACGAGTAGGCGCAGGCCGCGTTGATCGCCGGCCTGGTCATTGTTGGCGACGAGGCGGGGCAGAACCGTGGACGCGTCCGGCGGCTCAGCGCCGGGGATCGCCACCGAGATGATGCGGCCGTGGCGATCGCGCTCAACCGCGGTCACGTGACCGATGACGACGCCATTGTCGCCGCGCACTTCGCTGCCGACGACGGCGTGGGGGAAATCCTCGGCCGCGGCCAGTCCGGGCGCAGCGATCGCGAGGGCGAAAACAAGGGTTCGCAGCATAGGCGTTTCCGCGGGGCTTTCCCCCTCGGCCTTTTCCATTTCGGTGAGCCCAATTAACGTTGAGATGGAACGTCTCGATCGCGACGATGTTCCTGGACCTTGCGCCCTTTCAATCATCAGGCGATACCGGCGCCCGCAGGCAGGCGGCGGACGGCCGCCCCGCCAACCCGGTCAGGTCCGGAAGGAAGCAGCCGTAACGGGTTGCGTACGGGTCGCCGTCCTGTCTGCACCTTTTCATTTCCCAGCAGATCAGCGTCGTTGCGCACCCGGTTGCTCACCGAGGATCGCGTTAAGGCGATCAGGCGGCGCGGACCTGCGCAGGCGGCGCTTGCGGGAATGAAGAGCGTAAACGTCGAGCCCTTGGCGAGTTCGCTCGCGGCGACGACGTCGCCGCCCATCGCGCGCGCCAGCCGCCGCGTGATCACCAGCCCTAAGCCGGCGCCGCCATGGGCGCGAGTGCTGCTGGCGTCGGCCTGAACGAAGGGTCGGAAGAGCTGGCGCAAATCCTCGGCGCTGATGCCGCGCCCGGTGTCGCGCACGGCGATCGCAACGCCCGCCCCAGAGCCTATTTTGGCGGCGCGCGCGTGCACCACGATAAGCCCATCGCGGGTGAACTTGGCGGCGTTGGACAAGAGATTGAGAACGCATTGGCGCAGGCGCGTCTCATCTGCGAGCACGAGCGGGACCTCTTCGTCGATGCGAAGCACGCAGCGTGTATTATTCTTGGACGCGGCGGGAAGCACGGTGTCGATCGCCTCGCGCAGGATCGCGTGCAGGTCGAGGTCGGCGAGAGATAATTCCAGACGCCCGGCCTCGATGCGGGAAAGATCCAGCACTTCGTTGATCAAGGTCAGCAGATGCGCAGCCGAGCTGCGCACGCGCGTGAGATCGGCGGTCGAGCTGGCGGTATCGCCGCTGGCCAGATCTTCTTCGACGATTTCGGTGTAACCGATGATGGCGTTGAGCGGCGTGCGCAATTCGTGGCTCATATTGGCCAGGAACGCCGACTTGGCGCGATTGGCCTCCTGCGCCCGCTTGGTGGCGATGGCGAGCTGGGAGGTGCGCTCTTCGACCCGGGCCTCGAGCTCTTCGGCCGCCTCCTCGGCTTTCAACCGGGCGACGATGAGATCGCCGAAGCTGGCCGCGCCGCCGCGCGCGGAGACAATCGCGTTAAAGGCGAGGAGTGCGGCCAGCGCGCCTGCGAGAATGGACATGACGCCCCCGCCAGCCAGCGCCGCGGCGTTGGCGACCAAGCCGATGGCGATGGCCGGGATGGTGTGGAGGATCATCGAGCGCGTCATCACGTGCAAGGTCGCGCAAACCAGCGCCGCCCCGGCGCAAAAGAGAACGCCAAGCACCGGCCCCGGATGGGGAGCGAAGGCGAGCGCGCCATAGGGAATGGCGTAGAGCGTGGTGATCGCTGCAAGCGCCGCGATCTGGCGTTTCACCAAAGCCCGCAGCTCGTCTTCGCTATGGCGGTCAAGATCGGGAATGAGGCGATCGAAAAAGCCGCGCGTGCGCTGATCGATGATGAGGGCGGCCAAAGTAAAGAGCGCGCAAAGCGCCCACCACAAGCCCGGAACCGCAAACCCCACCAATACCGGGATGAGCACGACGGAGGCGTAGCGCGTGGCGCCGTGGCGCGCCCAGGCCATCTCGGCGAAGCGCCTGATGGTCAAGACCCAGATGCGGCGGGACTGTTCGGTCGCGTCGATTAATGGAATTGAGAGCCCC
The DNA here is from genome assembly GCA_963847165.1 of uncultured Pseudomonadota bacterium. Taxonomy (GTDB): domain Bacteria; phylum Pseudomonadota; class Alphaproteobacteria; order Caulobacterales; family Aquidulcibacteraceae; genus Vitreimonas. Next base: position 58,071 of record CAWJYY010000017.1, on the reverse strand, counting down.
CTCGCAGCGCCGTCACAAGCCTCGGTTTTTATCCCCATACCGGTAAACAGGGCCCGAACAGACCCCGGCGGGGCGCGGCGGGAGGGGTCGTATTTCCCGCCAAAATCCTTAGGTTCGCCGGGTGACAGATTCATCCGGTTCTGGCCTCTTTGGCGAGGACGCGACCAGCGGCGGCTATGTCGTTCTGGCGCGGAAATATCGCCCGAAAACCTTCGCCGATTTGATCGGCCAGGAAGCGATGGTGCGCACCATCGCCAATTCCTTTGCGCTGGGCCGGGTGCCGCACGCTTATATGCTGACCGGGGTCCGGGGCGTCGGCAAAACCACGACCGCGCGGCTGTTGGCGCGGGCGCTCAATTACAAGCGCACGGGCGTCGATCATCCCAGCGTCGATCTGGAGATTGCCGGCGAGAATTGCCAGGCGATCATGGAAAGCCGCCATCCCGACGTATTCGAGATGGACGCGGCGTCCCGCACCGGCATCGGCGACATTCGCGAGATCCTCGACAGCGTCCGCTACGCGCCGGTGATGGCGCGCTACAAGGTCTACATCATCGACGAAGTCCACATGTTGTCGCCGCAAGCGTTCAACGGCTTGTTGAAGACGCTGGAAGAACCGCCCCCGCATGTGAAGTTCATCTTCGCCACCACCGAAATCCGCAAAGTGCCGGTGACGGTGCTCTCGCGCTGCCAGCGTTTCGATTTGAAACGTATCGATACCGAACATCTGGTCTCGCACCTGGAGATGATCTGCGACAAGGAGCGCGTGAAGGTCGAGGCCGATGGGCTGGCGATGATCGCCCGCGCCGCCGAAGGGTCGGCGCGGGACGGCTTGTCGCTTCTTGGATCAGGCTCTGGTGCAAAAGCCCGGGGCCACGGTGACGGCCGCCGATGTGCGCGACATGCTGGGCCTCGCCGATCGCGGACGGGTGCTGACGCTGTTTGAAGCCGTCGCCGTTGGCGACAGCAAGACCGCGATCGGCGAAGCGCGCAGCCAATACGATAGCGGCGCCGATCCGGCTTTGATTCTGCGCGACCTGTTGGAGGTTGGGCACGAAGCGGCGCGGGCGCAGGCGCTGGGCGGCGATGCGCGCATTATTGGCGGGGCCGATTGGGTCGCGCGTGTGCGGGCTCTGGCCGGGCAACTCAGCCCCGCGCAGCTGTCGCGGCTGTGGCAGATGCTGCTGAAGGCGCTGGAGGAAGCCGGACGCGCTCCCGATCCGATGGCGGCGGTGGAGATGGCGCTGGTGCGCCTCTGCGCAGCGCAAAAACTGCCCCCACCCGAGGACGCCGCGCGCCTGCTGCGCGAAGGCGCCGGCGCCAGCACTTCGACGCCGCGCCCAAGCCGTGATGGCGGCGGCCCCAACGCAAGTGTAAGCGCAAGTGCGGGCGCGCCGCGGGGCCGAACGTCAACGCCGCCGCCGAGCCCTCCGCCCAAGACATCCCGGAGACGCCGTTCAAGACCTTCGAAGACGTGACCAGCGCGGTCGCGCAAGAACGCGACATCGAGCTTGAGCTGGCGTTGGAGCGGCTGAAAGTGGTGCGCTTCTCAAGCCTGGGTGAGATCGTCTATGTCGCCAATGACAGCCAGCCCCGCGATCTGGTGCGGCAGTTGAAGGCGTTCTTGGAGGAGCGCACCCCGTTTGAGTGGACCATCCGCGCCTCCAACGAGGTCGCAGCGCCGGTGGAGAGCATCGCCGAACGGCGCCGGCGCGAGGACGAGCGCAAGCTCGAAGAGCTGCGCCGTCAACCCTTCGTCGCCGAGGCGTTGAAGGCGTTTCCGGGCGCCGAAATCGTAGCGGTCCGCGACCCGCCTGAAGACAAGACCGGCGATGTCGTGCCGATGCCGCAGCAGAAACCAGCGCCCGCTTCGCCGCGCAAGAAGGAAGCCGAGCAATGAAAGACATCGAACCATGAAAGACATCGAACCATGAAAGACATTTCGCAAATCATGCGCCAAGCGCAGGCCATGCAGGCGAAAGTCGCCGAAGCGCAAAAAAAGCTCGAAGCGATGGAAGTCGAAGGCTCCTCGGGCGGCGGCGCGGTGAAAATCAAGCTCTCCGGCAAGAACGCCCTCTTGGCGATCAACATCGATCCGGCTTTGCTGACGCCCGACGATCGCGAGAGATGCTGGAAGACCTGATCAAGGTCGCCCACGACGATGCGCGCAAGAAGCTCGAGGACGCCCAGAACGACGAAATGAAGGGCATTGGCAGCGGCATGGGTTTGCTGCCGGGATTCAAGATGCCGTTCTGATCTTGGCGGCCTGGCTTTTCTTGGCGGCCTGGCTTTGCGGGGCCCCTCGCTCGACGCCGCAAGCGGCGGCTTTTTCACCACTTCCTCTCTTCACGTCGCCCGACTAGCTTTCGCCCATGAGCTGGGAAAAGGACATTGAGGAGCTGCGCGCGCGTGAAGCGCTCGCCGAGGCCATGGGCGGCCAAGAGCGCGTGGCGCGCCAGCGGGCGAGCGGCAAACTCACGGTTCGTGAGCGCGTCACCGCCCTCCTCGACGCCGGCAGCTTTCACGAGATCGGCAAAATCGCCGGCAAGGGCGAATACGGGGCGGACAATCAGCTCGCTTCGTTTCGCGCCTCGCCGTTCGTGGTCGGGCGCGGGACCATCGATGGGCGCCCGGTTGCGGTCGAGGCCGACGATTTCAGCGTCCGCGGCGGCGCAGGCGATGCGGCGATCTGGCAAAAGCTCGTCTTCGCCGAGCAGATGGCGAACGAATATCGCATGCCGCTGATCCGGCTCGTCGACGGCACTGGCGGCGGCGGCTCGGTGAAAATGCTGGAGAAGGATCCGCGCACCTACATTCCCCAGACGCCGGGCTGGGAATGGGTCGTGGCCAACCTTGCGACCGTGCCGGTGGTCTCGCTGGCGCTGGGCCCGTGCGCGGGCTTGGGCGCCGGGCGCGTTGCGGCGAGCCATTACAGCGTCATGGTGCAGGGATTGAGCCAAGTGTTCGTCGCCGGGCCGCCAGTGGCGAAGGCGATCGGCGAAGATGTCGACAAGGAAACCCTGGGCGGCGCCGACATTAACGGCAAGAACGGCGTCGTCGACGACATCGTCGCCAGCGAGGCCGAGGCGTTGGCGGCGGCGCGGCGGTTTCTCTCCTATCTGCCGGCCTCCGTTGATGAGACCGCGCCTCGTGTCGCAAGCAGCGACCGCCCCGATCGGCGCGAGCAGATGCTCATCGATATCGTCCCGCGCGATCGGCGGGTGCCTTACAAAATGCGGCGCATCGTCGAGGCCTGCGTCGATGGGGCTTCCTTCTTCGAGACCGGCCGGCAATGGGGTCGCGGGCTCATCACCGGTTTTGCCCGGATTGACGGCTATTCGGTTGCGGTGATCGCCGGCGATCCGCTTTCACTTGCCGGCGCATGGACCGCCGATGTCTGCCGCAAAGTCATCAAGCACATCGATCTGGCGCAGACATTTCATTTGCCGGTGGCGCATTTCGTCGATTGTCCGGGCTTCGCCGTCGGCGTGAAGCATGAACGCAGCGCTGTGGTGAAGCTCGGCGTGCAGGCGATGGCGGCGGTGTATCAGGCGCGCGTGCCGTGGTGCTCGATCGTCGTGCGCCAAGCATTTGGACTCGCCGGTTCGGCGATGATGAACCCGACGCGGCTCAAATATCGCTATTGCTGGCCGAGCGGCGATTGGGGTTCGCTGCCCATGGAAGGCGGCATCGAGGCCGCTTATAAGCGCGAACTGGAGGCCCATCCCGATCCGGAAGCGCGGCTGCAGGAAATCCGCGCCTGGGCCGAAGCCTTGCGTTCGCCGTTCCGCACCGCGGAAAGCTTTTTCGCAGAAGAAATCATCGACCCGCGCGACACCCGGCCGCTGCTTTGCGAGTGGATCAGTCTGGCGCAGCGTATGCTTGAAACCGGACCGTCGCGCTTCAGCATGCGGCCTTGAGGCCAGCGCCGGAGCGCGCTCACCCGGTTCTCTGCAGGAGAGCGCTAAGGTCAAGCGCGGGATTTCCGCGGGAACGGGATTTCCGCGAGAATATGGCCCGGCTGTGATGGGCGGCGGGGCGCCAAGCCCTCCCGCAAGCCGGCATTGCACGCTACATGCGTGGACGATGAGTCGCTCCAAATCCGTTACCGCGGCGCCTGAGATCGAGGCGTTGATCGCGCTATTGGCGAAGGTGCCGGGATTGGGACCGCGCTCGGCGCGACGGGCGGCGCTGCAGCTGATGAAGAAGAAGGACGCGCTGATGCTGCCGCTGGCGGCGGCGTTGTCGGATGCGGCGGTGAAAGTGCAGGCGTGTTCGAATTGCGGGACGCTCGATACCGCCAATCCCTGCGCGTTGTGCACAGCCCATGACCGCGATGACGGGCTTATCTGCGTTGTCGCGGAGGTGGGCGATGTCTGGGCGCTCGAGCGCGCGGGCGCCTTCAAGGGACGCTATCATGTCCTCGGCGGGGTGCTTTCGGCCCTCGATGGCGTCCGGCCCGACGATTTGCGCATCGCCAAACTCATCGAGCGCGCCAGCGGCAGCGGCGTGCGCGAAGTGATCTTGGCTTTGGCTGCGACCGTCGATGGGCAGACGACTGCGCATTATTTGGCCGAGCGTTTGGCGCCGCTCAACATTGTGGTGAGCCGGCTCTCGCACGGCGTTCCGGTTGGAGGCGAACTCGATCTCCTCGACGACGGCACGCTGTTTGCGGCGCTGCAAAGCCGGCGCCCCTCGAGCTAAGGCGCATGGGCGGTGCCTCCGGGACCGTCGGTCCTGCCGCGCCAATCGACTGTTCGCGCGTCGGGGCCATTGAGGCGTTTTGATTTCAAAAATCGCCTGGAAGCGCTTCTCAAATCCTTTTTGGCAGCGCGCAATTCGATGGAGAGCAATCGCGCGTTTCATCAACGCGCGCGACAAACGCTGTCGCGCGCCCGTAAACGACGCATGCTCACTATAGATGTTTAGCTATGAAGTCGGCTGACCCTAACGCAGCGGCGTATCGCTTATGCCGTGCGAGCGATCTTTAGATCGACGTGAAGCCCCGCCGCGCTCGCCATATTGATCAGCATATCGATACTGAAGAGATCGACCTTACCACGCACGAGATCGGAAATACGTGGTTGCGTGACGCCCATAAGCTTTGCCGCGGCCGCCTGGCTCAGCTCACGCTTTTGCATGTGGGCGATGATGGCGCGCATCAGTTTAGCACGGAGCTTCATGTTTTCAGCATCGGCCGGAGATTCAATGGCGTCCCAGATGCTGTCGAAACGCTTCTTCTTCATCCCAATTCCTCGACCAATTGCTTGTAGCGGCGGCTCGCAAAATCGATGTCTTCCTTACTTGTGCGTTGCGACTTCTTCTGAAAGCAATGCAGCACATAAATCGCGTCAACGAGCTTGGTGACATAGATAACGCGAAAGCGTTCGGGTCTTCGCCGTGTTGGATCCGATCGAGCTGAAACCCCGCCATCCGACGCCGGGCCGCTGGAAAATCGCGCAAATCCTCTAGCGAGGCGCCGCGGAACACAACGGGCTTCGGCTCTCGCGCCAACCACGCCGTCTATATATACAACATTTTGTATGGTGTCAAGAACGCCTCAAGCGACGCGTGGTCGGGGATGTGGTCGAGCGTAAATGGTTGTTCGCTCAAATCGTATGGCGCGCGTGTCATGGCGCCTCTCCTGCGGATCTAGGCTCAAGAAGTGCGAGACGCGCGATGGCAGCGTCGTTCGGCAAACCTGCAACACCGCTCAAACCCAGCGCGTCCAGATAGGTGGAGAACGCGAGCGCCACTTCAGCGTCTGGTGGATTGAACTCACTGAGGTTGGCGGTCCGTCGCCAAGTCAACAGCTTGATGGTGACGCCGTGCCAGGACAACGCAGGTCGAGCGGCGATCCGTCGTACCATGTTGTCGTGTTCGTGGCCGATGGCGTCGGCCCGCTCAAACAATGCGGACAATTCGTCCGAGTTAGCTTCGGCGCGTCCTGCCTCAACCAGCGACCAAGCGCGATCGAGACGCCTCTCCACACCTAACAACCGACCCCATAGGCCGGCCAATTCCACGTCCGGGATGGCCGCCGGTTCGATGCCGAACAGAAACCCTGCGCTGCATTGAACAAGCGATCGGCGTGTCGTCATCGCTTATGCCTCACTTTCTATACCCGAACATTGTTAGGGTATGCGAAGGACTTTGTCAACGAAAGCCGAATAATGTTAGGGGAACGACACGAAGGATTTCGACATGGCGAAGCTCACCCCGGAGGCGTGCCGGGCGGCCAGAGGATTGTTGAAGTGGGGGGTACGCGACCTCGGCCGCGAAGCCGACATCAGTTTCGAAACGGTTGTGTCGTTTGAAGGAGGCCGCGCATTGCGGCCGGCGACGGAAGAAAAGATTGCCGCCGCGTTCGCCGCCTACGGCGTTGAAATCACAAATGGCGATGGTACAGGCGCACGATTGCTCAACGTCCGACCAAAGCGCCGAAAGACATCAAAGCGCGCTGACTGATCAGCGCCAGCATGCGCGGTTCATCTCATGTAGCGCAACATCCTTCGCAAGCTCGATTATTACGCCGACGACACCGCCACCGATGCCGCCGACCAAATCGGCAATCCCAAACGCTAACCCCGTAGGGTCCTGCCTGATTCAGCGGGTCATTGTTGACGCACTTGTACAGGTCCAAGTCATCCTGATACCCCACGGGGTCAGTTTGCAGGAATAGCGCCCCAGCGCGCGTACTTTGTGCAAATCATGAGGTGTCGCGATGTTCGGATTGGATCGTTTCTCGGGGCCGTTGCTCAGCATTTTGCGGATCGTGACCGGGCTTCTCTTTCTTGAGCATGGCGCCGCCAAGCTCTTGCATTTTCCGCCCACGGCGATGTTTGCGCAATCGCCGCCGGCGTTCAGCCTGTTATGGATTGCGGGCGTGCTTGAGCTTGTCGGCGGAGCGCTGATTGCGCTCGGCGCGCTTACAAGCCCTGTCGCGTTCCTGCTCTCGGGCGAAATGGCGATCGCCTATTGGACGGTGCACGCTCCGCAATCGCCGTTTCCGCTGGTCAGCCAGGGCGAAGGCGCGGTGCTCTATTGCTTTGTGTTCTTGTATTTCGCGGCGGTCGGCGCCGGCCCCTGGAGCCTGGACGCGGCGCTGCAAAAAAAGGCGGCTTAATTGTGCGCGTGTTCGACGCAGACAGTGCGCGCGTGCGTGATGTGATGATCCATAAGGCCTTGGCTGCGGAAGCGCGCGACCGCCTCTTGGTATTCTTCGTAGGTCATCTCACGGGTGATCTTGTCCCAGGTGCAGACGCAGACCGGATCGCTTGATGGACAGGTCGCGCCGAACTGCGCGCGCGCGCTTGCAGGATATGGATGCGGCGCCCCTTCGCCGCACGCGATCAGAACCAGAGCCCCACTGAGGGCGGTCAAAGTCCGCCACATGCACACCACCTCCGCCCGGCAGAAATTGCCCTCCTACCATGGGATGAGTATGCGCCAACAGCGTTAAGAGAGCCGTGTGGAAACTGAGTAAATCGCCGGTTACGCGTCAGAGCCTTACGGCGCGCGTTCGAAACGAAGCGCCTCGCCGCTCGCGGTGGTGAGCACCAGCACGTTCGTTTCGGGTTCGCTTGCCGTCACCGCGCCGTTGAGCGCGGACAGGAAACGATGCTCCTGACCCATGACTTGTTCGGAGGTGAGACCTGGGCGCGTGCACGCCATCATCGTGGAAATCATTCGGCTGAAGGTGAGCGTGTCGGCCTCACGCGCATAAGAGCCGCCAAAGGCGTTGCAACCGCCATTGCCGTTGGCGTGACCGTCGGCGCTGAGCGTGAGTGTCGGATTTGTGCCGGAAAGCACCGCCGCGCCGGCGATGGAATCGAGCTTCCAGGCGCCGTTGACGTCAAACCCCGTCGCAGCGCCGCCTGTCTCCGACGCTGAGGCACGAGGCAAGCAAAGGCCCAGCCAAGAGGCCAATGAGGGCCTCAGCAAGGGATTAAGTGCGATGGCGGCGTTGCGCATGAAATCCTCCAAGCTTCACAACTAACACGCATGACGGCTGCGTCCGGCATGAATGCGGTTTTCACCTTGGCCCGCACCCCGATAGCGTAAGCCGTCGGCGCGCAGTCCCCGTCAATCGCCCTCTTCCAACAGGCGGCGGGCGATGACTTGCGCCTGGATTTCGCCGGCGCCCTCGAAAATATTGAGGATGCGTGCGTCACAGAGGACGCGGCTGATCGGATATTCGAGCGCAAAACCGTTGCCGCCATGGATCTGCAGCGCATTGTCGGCGCCGGCCCAGGCGACACGCGCCGCCAAGAGCTTGGCCATCCCGGCTTCGAGATCGCAGCGTTTGCCGGAATCTTTGCGGCGGGCGGCGAAGTACGCGATCTGGCGAGCGGCCATGATCTCGGCCGCCATCATGACGAGCTTGTTGGCGACGCGCGGAAAGTTGAAGATCGATTGGCCGAATTGCTTGCGTTCGAGCGCGTATTGCGAGACCGAGCTCCAGCGCGCATTGAGCAACGCCCACCGCGCGCGCCGCGGTCTGGATGCGCGCCGATTCGAACGTCGCCATCAGCTGCTTGAAGCCTTGGCCCTCCTCGCCCCCCAAAAGATTGCCGGCGGCCACGCGGAAGCCGTCAAAGGCGAGTTCGTATTCCTTCATGCCGCGATAGCCCAAGACTTCGATCTCGCTGCCTGACATTCCAGCGGCGGGGAATGGATCTTGACCCTCCCCGCGCGGCTTCGGCGCCAGCAGCATGGAGAGGCCGCGGTGATCGGGGCTGGCGGGATCGGTGCGCACCAACAGCGTCATCAGATCGGCGCGGGCGGCGTGGGTGATCCAGGTCTTGGCGCCGGTGACGATGTAGTCGCCGCCCTCTTTCGTCGCGCGCGTCTTCAGAGCGGCGAGATCGGAACCGGTGTTGGGCTCGGTGAAAACGGCGGTGGGGAGGATTTCCGCGGAAGCGATTTTCGGGAGCCAATAAGCTTTTTGCGCCGCCGTTCCGCCGCTGAGGATGAGCTCGGCGGCGATTTCGCTGCGCGTGCCGAGCGAGCCGACGCCGATATAGCCGCGCGAAAGCTCTTCGCTGACGACGCACATGGCGGTCTTGCCAAGGCCCGCGCCGCCGAATTCTTCCGGGATGGTGAGGCCGAAGACGCCGAGCTCACCCATCTGCCGAATGATTTCGAGCGGAATGAGTTCGTCGCGCATATGCCATTCGTGCGCGATGCGGGACGACCCTCGCATCGGTGAACTTGCGGAACTGATCGCGGATGAGTTCGAAGTCTTCCTCGAGGCCGGTGTTTTCGAGAGTGGCGCGACCGCGGCCGCCGCGCAGGAGTTCAGCCAGCCGTGTCTTCTGGGCTTGGGTGACGAAGAGAGACACGTGCGGGGCGGCGAGGCCAAAATCGGCCGGGCGAATGGTCTCGACTTGCGTCATCGCCACGCCGCCGGCGAGCTGGGCGCTATATTCGGCGGCGAGGAGACGCGCCAAGAGCTCATCGACCTCGCCAAATTGTCCGCGCGCGCTCAGCGCTTTGGCCCAGGCGCTGACTTCGCGCAAAGTCTCCGCGTAAGTGGCCACCCAAGCGAGACCGTGGACGAGATGCTGTTCGCGGTCGATGGCGGCGCGATCGAGCTTGCCGCCGCTCCAGACCCGCGGCTTGACCGCTGCGCGCGCAGCGTTGGCGTAGTCGCCGGCGGCGTCCGCCGCCGCCTCCAATTGCGCTAAAACTTCCGACATCATGCCTCGCTGGTCAGTCCTAAGCTTAGAGCGGAAGCCGCCGGCGCGCACCTGCCGCGCTTGCGTGTGCGGCTCGGGCGGCCAGGGAGGTGTTCAGATAGATGCTAAGGCAAGTGTTAAGGGAAGAATTAAGCGAAGAGTTCGGGGAAGCGTGATGTTGAAGCATTTTTTGATTGTTCTCTCGGCTGCGGCATTGCTCGGCTGCTCGCCGGCCCCGACTTCGAAAGCGCCAGAGGCGCCGCCTTTAAGCCAGCCATCTGGGGGGCGCCCCTCTGCGCTGGCCTCGCCCACCAGTGTCCATTCGCCCGCGCCGTTCGCGCGGGTGACAAGCCCGCTGACGGTGACGGGGATTTCACGCGGTTGGTACTTCGAGGGCTCCTTCCCGGCAAAGCTCGTCGGCGCCGATGGCCGGGTGATCGCCGAGGCGCCGGCGCAGACGCAGGGCGATTGGATGACCTCGGCGCCGACGCCGTTCAGCGCCGTCCTCATCTTCCATGTCACCCAGGATACGCCGGCCACGATCGTGCTTGAAGAGGACATGCCGGGCGACAATCAGGAGCCCCAGCGCCTGACCGTGCCGGTGACGCTGGTGGCGCGCTAAGCGCCGCCCAGACCGTCGCGCAGGAACGTTTCCGCCGTCGCGCAATGGACAGCGACCCCGCTCGCCATGGCGGCTTCGTTCAATTCCATCTTGTTGGAATGGCATGGGCAGGCGCTGCGGAAGTCTTGACCTTCCGGGCAAACGCCCAGGAAGGACATCGCCCCAGGCGTCTTCTGCAGTACGTATGAGAAGTCTTCCGCCCCCATCACCGGGGCGCTTGCCCGCAAGAACGCCGCCTCGCCCAATTCGGCGCGCACAGCGCGTTCCACCAGCGACACTGCGCGCGCATCGTTGATGGTGACCGGAAAGCCGGCGTCGATATTGAACTCGGCGGTGCAATCGTGGGCGCGGGCGACGTTCTCGGCCACGCGCGCCACGCCCTCATGCAGTTTCTTGCGCGTGGCTTCGGAGATGGCGCGCATGGTGCCGGTCATGCGCACGCTTTCGCCGATGACATTATAGGTGGTGCCGGCGTTCATGGTGGTGACGGTGAAGATGGCGGGATCGAAGGCGTCGATGCGCCGGGTGATGAAGGCGTTGATGGCGGTGACGATCTCGCAGGCGACCGGCATCGGATCGATGGCGAGGTGGGGCATCGAGGCGTGGCCGCCTTGACCGCGCACGACGAGTTGAAATTGATCGGCGGACGCCATCATCGGCCCGGCCTTGGCGGTGATGACGCCGGCTGGAACATTGGGGGTGATGTGAAGCGCGAAGGCGGCGTCGGGACGAGGCGCGTCCAGGAGACCCTCTTCCAGCATGAACTTGGCGCCGAAATGACCCTCTTCGCCGGGCTGGAACATGAAGAGGATGGAGCCGGCGATCTGGTCGCGGCGCGCGGCGAGGATCTTCGCGGCGCTGACCAGCATGGAGGTGTGGGCGTCGTGTCCGCACGCATGCATGGCGCCCTGGATTTTGGAGCGGAAATTGATCGGCGCATCTTCCGGCATCGGCAACGCGTCCATGTCGCCGCGCAACAGCACGCTCGCGCCAGACTTGGCGCCGTCGAGAATGGCGATCATGCCGGTGCACGAGCGCGCTTCTTTCAGCGTCAGCGGCAGGCCGGCGAGTGCGGCCTTCACCTTCTCCAGCGTTTTCGGCGTATCGAGCCCGAGTTCCGGTTCTTCATGAATGGCGCGCCGAAGCGTGACGGTGTCGCTCTGCAGCGCCTGCGCGGCGGCGAGGAAGGTGCGGGGTAAGGGTGCGGTGTCGGCCATGAAAGATCAGTAGCCAGAGGCCGCCAACGTCACAATCCCCGTAACCTTGCGGGACGGCCATGCGTATCAGCTGGCGAAGCGCGGCGGGCGACCCTAAATGGGCTTGCAGCCAGACGAGGAGCGAACAGCGATGGCGACGGAACGGGCGGTGTTGGCGGGGGGATGTTTCTGGGGCGTCCAGGATCTGCTGCGAAAAATGCCGGGCGTGATTTCAACCCGCGTCGGCTATTCGGGCGGCGATGTGGCCAACGCCACCTATCGCAACCACGGCGCGCACGCCGAGGCGGTCGAGATCATTTTCGATCCGGCCAAGATCTCCTATCGCGATCTCTTGGAATTCTTCTTTCAGATCCACGACCCAACCACGCGCCATCGGCAAGGCAACGATGTCGGGGCGAGCTATCGTTCGGCGATCTTCTATACGAGCGAAGAACAAAAGCGCGTCGCCGAAGACACCATCGCCGATGTCGACGCTTCGCACCTGTGGCCGGGCAAAGTGGTGACGACGGTGGATCCGGTCGGCCCGTTCTGGGAGGCCGAGCCTGAGCACCAGGATTATCTGCAGCGAATTCCGGACGGCTATACCTGCCATTGGGTGCGGCCGAACTGGAAACTGCCGCGCCGGCAAGCGGCGGCGGGCTAAGGCGTCAACGCGTCTCCAAAAGCGCGCTCGCCAGCGTTTGAACCGTCAGCTCATCCATCGCAGCGTCATCGCTTCGATCGGATTGACGAATTCACGCCCCTCTTCGCGGCTCTTTTCCCATTCGCGTTTGAGCTTCAAGTACCATTTCGCTTGCACGTCGATGTCGTCGATCCAGAGCATGGTCGGGCTATATTTAAGGCCCGTGTTCTGCAGATCGACCATGTGGCCGTCCTGATCGAGGAATTCGGTCGCGGCGGGGATGAGGATGGGCTTCATCACATCGAGCAGCGGCGCGTTCTTCCAATAGCTCACTTGCGTGATGCGCGTTGAGCTTTCGTTTTCAGGCGTGAGGCAGGTCAACGTGAATAGGCGCGCCTTGGCGTTCTCCACCACCTCCCAGCGGAAGCCCGGCAACATGAAGGCGATTTCGGTGGTGACGTCGCCGCCGAACAGAGTGCGATAGGCGAGCGAATTGGATGACGGCGCATGGCGTTCGATGGCCCAGCCGCGTTCGCGCGGCACGAAACGTTTCTCCTTGAGCTTGCGGCCGGTCGAAGGCGGGCGCCACCACCATTGATTATGCACGTAAGGCACGTGCGCGGGGTCCATGAGGCCGACGACGGCGTTGTCCATGGTCGCGGCGAAAATGCGGTGGATGACAAATTTCGGCTCGCGGAATTCGCCGAGATCGAAATCCGGGGCCGGCGGCGGCGCGCCTGCGAAACGCGGATCGGTAGCGACGAACACCAGCACGATGCCGTTGGCTTCGTGGGTCGGGAAATGGCGCACGCGGATGCGGCCGGCTTCGTAAGGCTGGCCTTCAACCAGCGTCGGGATGAGTTTGCAGGCGCCGTCCTTGCGTTCCGTAGCGCCAGCCATGATACGGGCACTCGACGGTTTGCTCGCCATTGTTGTCGACGATGCGCCCGGCAGAAAGCGGCACGGCGCGATGCGGGCAGATGTCGCGAAGCGCGAAGGCGCGGCCGTCTGCGTCGCGACCGAGCACGACCGGTTCGCCCAGAATTTCGCGGCGGAACATCGATCCGCGCTCAAGTTCACGCGAAGTCGCGGCGAAGTACCAAATATCGCGGAGAAGCTCGCTCATCTAAGCCCCGGATAGCCGAGCGAGCATGGAAGCGAAAGCGTCCTCGGCTCCCTTAACTCTAGTGCGCGACAATGGTGACGCGGAAAGTGTGCGCGGGCGGCTCGTTGGTTTCCCAGGGGCGACGCTGTTCGAGGACGAGTTCGCCTGAGCCAGGGCCGGTGGCGGCGAACATCAGCACTTCCCAATGTGAGCCACCGGCATAGCCGGGCTGGTTTTGGCGGCGATGGTGGGGCCGCTGGCATCGCCGGCGCGGGTGAGGAAGGCGGGCATTTGCGCAGGCGCCCATTGGTAGCCGGCCGTGGGGATGCCGACGAGTTCGACGGCGAAACGCTGATTGACGCCGACTTGCACGCTCTGCCCATCCTGCGCGGCGTTGATGCGGATCGTGACATCCGATGGCGTCGGCGCCGGCAGCGCGCCGTTGTTCGGAATTCGCCGCAGACGCGGGGCTTGGCTCGGCGGTTCGTCTCGTGTGTTTGCGGCTGCGTGCAGGCGGCCATGAAGAGCACCAGTGTGAGAACGGCAAAGCGGATCATTGCATCGCTCCCGCTTCCATAAGGCCAATATAGAAGCGCACCATGCGGTCCAGATTTTGGATCGGAAAGATGTTCGTTGACGCCGTGAATGGTTTCGAGATCGTCATCCGTGAAGAGCACGGGCTGGAAGCGATAGACGTTCTCGGCGACCCCGGAATAGCTGCGCGAATCCGTGCCGCCGACGACGAGGCCGGGCGCCACTGGCGCTTGCGGCAAGATCTGATGCGAGAGCGCAGCGATCAGCGCGTAGCTTGACGATGTCGTGCTCGAGACGGCGGAGGCCTCCAGCGGCGGCGATTCCCAATCGATGGTGACGCCGTGCAGATCAGCGACGGCGTGGCGCGCTTCGCGCGAGCAGATCGGCGACGTGGTCGCGCGGATGGACGCGGAAATTGATCATGGCGACGGCTTCCGCCGGCAACACGTTCGGGCGCACGCCGCCATTGATCATGGTCGGCGCGACTGTCGTGCCGAGCAGCGCTTGCGCGGTCGGGCTGGAAGCGAGGCGCTGTTGCAGCAGCGGCGCGAACAGCCACTCGTTGGCGAGCGCCATGCGGTTGGTGAGCGAAAGGTTCGGCGCCAGAGCGCGCATCATCGAAAGCGCGGGGCCGCCTTCGACGCTGTGCCGGATCGGCATGTTGTGGATGCGGGTGACCGCTTCGGCGAGCAGCGACACGGCGGTCTCGCGCGGCGGGATCGAGGAATGGCCGGGCTGGCCGATGGCGCGCACGCGCATCGTGGCGAACCCCTTCTCGGAAATGCCGATGAGCGAAGCGGGCCCGCCGGTCAGCGGATGATGCGCGATCGCGGCCATGCCTTCGTCGAGCACGAACCACGCACGCGTGTGGCGGCGCGCAAGCTCGGCGGCGATCTGCTGCGCGCCGGCCGTGCCGCCGATTTCTTCGTCGAAGCCGAAGGCGAAGAGAATGGTGCGCTTGGGATGGCGGCCTTGCGCGGCGAGATAGTTCGCGGCTTCCAAGAGCGCGACCAGCGAGCCTTTGTCGTCGATGGAGCCGCGGCCCCAGACCGCGCCATCCTGAATGACGCCGCCGAACGGATCGACATGCCACGCGGCGCGCGTGTCGTCGGACACCGGCACGACGTCTTGGTGGGCGAGCAGCAGCAGCGGCGGCTGGCCAGGATCGCTGCCCTGCCACGTGTAAAGCAGGCCCAGGCCGTTGATCGCTTCGCGCTGCGCGGCGGCGTGAAACGCCGGATAGGTCTGCTGCATCCAGGCTTGGAATTGTTCGAACTGGGCGCGGTCGTCGCGTCGGCGCGCCGGTGAGCGAGACGGTGCGGAAACGCACCGCTTGCGCGAGATGCTGCGCCGCGGCGTTGGCGTCGATGGCGTAGGCGCTGGTGTTGGGGATTGGCACAGCCGCGGGCGGCGGCGGCGCGGTGAAGGTGGCGGTGCGATAGCCGACGAAGGCCGCCAGCACGAGAATGACGACCGCGACCGCGGCGCCGATGAGTCGGCCCATGTGCCCCGTTTCCCCAAGGACGCTTATATGCGTCTCACTGAGGCGGAATTTAGCGCCTTCTGGCGTGGCAAGGTCAACGTCCGCCGCCGGTCGGGCGACGGACGCTGCTCTTTAGGCTTTCGCCTTGGTCTTCTTCGCGGCCGTTTTGCGGGCCGCGGGCGCTGGAGCGCGCGCTTTGCGCTCGGCGAGTTCCGCATCGATCAGAGGCAAAACCCGCTCGCAATCGGCCTTCTGCTTGACGGAGCCCGAGAGCGCCAAGCGCATCGCGTTCTCCTGCAAGCTTGCCAGCTCCTTGTCGGTGAGACGTGGGAATGCGGTCTTCGATCGACATCGGACTTGTCCTGCTTAGACGGCCTTCAGATTGGTCGCCGAATTCGCGGCCTTGACGATCCTTTTCGAGATCGAACGACACCTTCTGACCTTCGTTCAGGCTGCGCATGCCCGAACGCTCAAGCGCGGAAATATGGACGAAAACGTCCTTCGATCCGCCTTCCGGCGCGATGAAGCCGAAGCCCTTAGCGGTGTTGAAAAACTTAACTGTACCAGTAGCCATGACCGAAATCTCCTAAGGTCGTGCTGCCTGCCCAGGACCATCCCGACAGGCTCGAACTCGAAGGAAAACGGCAGACAATCCGGCGCGACGGCGTTGGATCAGCGCGTGACGCGACGAAGAACGATGGCGCACATGTAGGCTCTCTTGCGGCTGAAAGTCCAGCAAAGCTAGCGGAACCGGCCGCCGCGCCAGCTGGGCAGCGGCTTTTCTCCAAGCGCCACATCGACGGCGGCATGCGCCAAGAGCCGCGTGGAATCGAGCGTCGGCAGTGGCGAGACCTCCGGCGTGATGAGAAGCGGGATCTCGGTGCAGCTGAGCGCGACGGCGTCGCAGCCCTCGCCTTTCAGCTTTTCGATGATGGCGACGTAGGCGGCGCGCGAGGCATCGGTGAGTACGCCCTGGCAGAGCTCCTCGAAGATCACGGTATTGATCAGCTCCTGGTCGGCGAGCGATGGCGTGCGCATGTCGAGCCCATGGCGCTTGAAGGCGGCGGGATAGCCGGGCCTTGCATCGTGTAGCGCGTGCCGAGCAGTGCGATGCGCTTTCGGCCGTCGGCGCTTGGCGCGCTCGGCGACGACATCGGCGATGTGCAAGCCCGGGAAGCGGATAAGGCTCGGCGGCGGCGTCGAAAGCGATGTGGGCGGTGTTGTCGGGGCAGACGAAGAAATCGCAGCCGGCGGCTTTGAGGCGATCGGCGGTGTGGCGCAGATATGTGTTGATCTGGGACAGATCGTTGGCGTCCCACAGCGGGATGGTCGGGCCCATCGGCAGAATGGAGAGTGTGATCTCGGGATGCTGGTGCTCGCCCAGGCGTCGCGCGCTCTCGCGGACCATTTCGAGATAACAGAGCGCGGCGCCGTCGGCTGAGTGCGCGAGAATGCCGATGTGGTGCATGAGCGTTGACTCGCAGTTGAGGGCTTTGCTCGCGCGCGCGCCCTTTTCGTCTCAGCGCGAACCGCTGTTTTCCGTCACGTCTTCGTAGGTGCGAAGGCCGCCGCGTTGGGCGTTGACCAGCACAGCCATGTTGCCGGGCGGGTGCTTGTTATCGAGCATCTTTTCGTGCGCGTCGGGAATATTGTCCCAAGCAAACACTTCCGACATCGCCGGATCGATGCGGCGGTCGATGACGAGCTGGTTGGCTTGGCTGGCGTGATAGAGGTGGGCGAAGTGCGAGCCCTGCACGCGCTTCTGGCGCATCCACAGAAAGCGCGCGTCCATGGTGAGATTGTAGCCCGTGGTGCCGGCGCAGATGACGACCATGCCGCCGCGCTTGCAGACGAGCACCGAGACCGGAAAAGTCGCCTCGCCCGGATGCTCGAAGACGATGTCGACGTCTTTGCCGCCGGTGATTTCCCAGATGGCTTTGCCGAACTTGCGGCTCTCTTTCATGTAGTCGCCAAACTCAGGGCCATTCACCTTGGGCAGCTGACCCCAGCATTTGAAATCATTGCGGTTGAGCACCGCCTTCGCGCCCATCGAGAGCACGTAATCCTTCTTGTCTTCCGAGGAGACAACGCCGATCGCGTGCGCGCCGCTGACGGCGCAAAGCTGCACCGCGAAGACGCCAAGCCCGCCGCTCGCGCCCCACACCAGCACATTCTGACCGGGCCGCAACACGTTCGGGCGCCAGCCGAAGAGCATGCGATAGGCGGTTGCAAGCGTCAGCGTGTAGCAGGCGCTCTCCTCCCAGGTGAGATGCTTGGGGCGCGGCATCATCTGGCGCGCTTGCACTTTGCAGAATTGCGCAAACGAGCCGTCGCTCGTCTCATAGCCCCAGATCTTCTGCGACGGCGAAAACATCGGGTCGCCGCCATTGCATTCTTCGTCGTCGCCGTCGTCCTGATTGCAATGGATGACGACTTCGTCTCCGGGCTTCCAGCGCTTGACCTTGGAGCCGACCGCCCAAACCACGCCGGAGGCGTCGCTGCCGGCGACATGATAGGCGCCCTTGTGCACGTCGAGCACCGAAACCGGTTCGCCGAGCGCGGCCCAGACGCCGTTATAATTCACCCCGGCGGCCATCACGAAGACGAGCGCTTCGTCCTCGCCGACTTGCGGGGTGGGCACTTGCTCGAGCTGCATGGCTTGCTTGGGCCGCCCGTGCCGCTCCTTGCGGATGGCCCAGGCCCACATGAGCTTCGGAACATGGAATTGCGGCGGGATTTCGCCGATGGCGTAAATGTCTTTGCCGGCTCCCGCTGCGTCAGCCATGACCTGGTCGCTCCTCCCAAAATAATGGCCTCTCTAAACAATGGCCGCTTCTGCTGCACTGCGCAACGTTAACGCGCGACAGCGCCGAATAGCTTCGCCGCGGTGCTTATTGCGCGCGCACCAAAGGCGAATTTACTGCTAGCCTTCACCCAGTCAGATGCGCGAGCCCTTCCAGCACTCCCCCGATCCGCCCTGGATCTTCCGGACCTATGCCGGACACTCGACGCCGGCGGCGTCCAACCAACTCTATCGCGCCAACCTGGCGCGCGGGCAGACGGGATTGTCGGTCGCTTTCGATCTGCCGACGCAGACAGGGTACGATAGCGACCACGTGCTGGCGCGCGGCGAGGTCGGCAAGGTCGGCGTTCCGGTTGGGCATTTGGGCGACATGCGCGCGCTCTTTGAAGGCATTCCGCTTGAGCGCATGAACACGTCGATGACCATCAATGCGCCGGCGGCATGGCTGTTGGCGCTCTATGTGGCGCTGGCGGAAGAGCAAGGCGCCGACCCTCAAAACTCACCGGCACGACCCAGAACGACATCCTAAAAGAGTATCTCTCGCGCGGCACCTACATCTTCCCGCCCGCGCCGAGCCTCAAACTGACGGCCGACACCATCGCCTGGAGCCTCGACGCCCTTCCGAAATGGAACGCCATCAATGTGTGCTCCTATCATCTGCAGGAAGCGGGCGCGACGCCGGAGCAGGAATTGGCGTTTGCGCTGGCGGCCGCGATTGCGGTGCTGGATGAAGTGAAGGCGCGCGGCGCGGTAGCGCCGGCGCGCTTTGGCGATGTGTTCTCGCGGATTTCGTTCTTCGTGAACGCAGGCCTGCGGTTCATCACCGAACTTTCGAAAATGCGCGCCTTTACGGTGCTATGGGACGAGATCGGGCGCGAGCGTTATGGCGTTAGCGACGCCAAGGCCCGCCGCTTCCGTTATGGCGTGCAGGTCAATTCGCTGGGGCTGACCGAGAGCCAGGCGGAAAACAACGTCTATCGGATCTTGCTTGAGACCTTGGCGGTGACGCTTTCGAAGAATGCGCGGGCGCGCGCGGTGCAGCTGCCGGCGTGGAACGAGGCGCTGGGCTTGCCCCGGCCATGGGACCAGCAATGGTCGCTGCGCCTGCAGCAGGTGCTGGCCTACGAGACCGACCTCCTCGAATACGAAGACATCTTCGAGGGCTCGAAGGTGATCGACGCAAAGGTGCGCGAGCTCGCCGATGGCGCGCGCGAGCAATTGCAGCGCATCGAACTGGCCGGGGCGCCGCTAGCGCGCTGGAGACGATGAAGGCGGCGCTGGTGGAGTCCAATCGCGCCCGCACCGAAGCGATTGAGCGCGGCGAGCAGAAAGTCGTCGGCGTCAATGTTTTCACCGACGGCGAACCCTCCCCGCTCGAAGCCGGTGAGAACACCATTCACACCGTCGATTTATCGGTTGAGGCCGAACAGATCGCACGGCTGAAGGCCTGGCGCGCTGGGCGCGACAGCGAAAAGGCGCAGGCCGCGGCCGCCGCGCTCGAGGCTGATGCGAGGGCGGACAAGAACATCATGCCGGCGTCGCTCGCGGCGGCGAAGGCGGGGGTCACCACGGGCGAATGGGCCGCGGCGCTGCGGCGCGTCTACGGCGAATATCGCGGACCCACCGGGGTGGCGCTGGTGATCGAAAGCGGCGGCGAAGATCTCGATGCGGTGAAGCGCGACGTCGCCGCGCTCAGCGACGAGCTTGGGCGGCGGCTGACGTTTCTGGTCGGCAAGCCCGGGCTCGATGGCCATTCCAACGGCGCCGAGCAGATCGCCGCGCGCGCCCGCGCGGTGGGCATGGAGGTCATCTATGAGGGCATTCGGCTCACCCCGGCCGAGATTGTCGCCGCGGCGAAAGAAAAGCGCGCGCATGCGGTGGGATTGTCGATCCTCTCCGGCTCGCATCTCGATTTGGTGCGCGATGTCGTGCGCTTGATGCGCGCGGAAGGTTTGCAGGACATCCCCCTTGTCGTCGGCGGCATCATTCCCGGCGCCGATGCGCTGGCGCTCAGGCAAATGGGCGTCGCCGGCGTTTACACGCCGAAGGATTTCAAGATCACCGCCATCATCAAGGATGTGGTGACGCTTGTGGCGAAGAGCCGACAAGCGAATTGACCAGCCGCGTCATGGCGCTCGCGCCGATCAGCGCGCCCAAGAACGGCACGATGGCGCAGGCGACGCCAACCACGAACACCGAAAAGCGCGCGCCGCGCCGCAGCCTCAGCGCTTGCTTGAACGGCATGCGGCGCATGGCGGCGGTGGTGGCGAAATCGCGGCCCATCAAATAGCCGTTGATGCACACGAACACGATCGCATTGACGCCGGGGATGACGTAGAGCGGCAGCACCAGCAAATTGAGCAG
The DNA here is from genome assembly GCA_963847165.1 of uncultured Pseudomonadota bacterium. Lineage (GTDB taxonomy): Bacteria > Pseudomonadota > Alphaproteobacteria > Caulobacterales > Aquidulcibacteraceae > Vitreimonas. The sequence goes on along the minus strand of CAWJYY010000017.1, from coordinate 37,641 downwards.
AAGCGTCGGGATCGCCATGCGGACGCCGCTCCAGAGCCCCTCGCCGAGGCTGACTTTGCGGGCCTCAGGCGCGCCGATGGCTTTTTCCACGCGCGAAGCGGCGGCGTCGAACAGGAAGCCGCCAATGAGCATCGATGCGGCCGGTGAAATCGCGATCCCAAGAATGAAGGCCCCGACGCTGGCGATGAAGCGGATGGCCCCGAACAAAAAACCCAGCCAGCCGGCGGCATGCGGGATAAGCGGCACAAGATAGTGAATCGCAGCAATGGCGCCGGCGCCCGAAATCGCGCCCGCCAGCACCAGGTTCACAATCGCCAACAAGGTGAGACGGCCGCCCAGAATATCGCCAAACGCGCCGCCAATCGCCGCCAAAGGTCGCATTCGGTCCCTGCTCCGCCGTTGCCGTCTTGACGCCGCCCGTCGCCCTCCGCACCCTCACGAACGAGGGACGACATGCAAGACAATCTTGGACAGGGCGGCGCAGGCGCCGCCAGTGAGGAAAAGAAGGGCTGGCGCTACGACGCAATCGAATGGGGCAAGACCATCGCCGCCGCGTTCGGCGCCTATGTCGTTTTCACCACCGTCGCGTTTGCGAATTATCGCATTCCCTCCGAAAGCATGGTGCCGCATCTGGAAGTCGGCGACCGTGTCGTGGTGTCGAAGTTCGCCTACGGCTATAGCCGCTTCTCGCTGCCCTTCGATCTTGGTCGGTTTCTGCCCGCGGCGACCCATCGTTTGTTCGAGAGCTACCCGCGCCGCGGCGATGTCGTGGTGTTCGTGCATCCGATCAGCGGCGAGACGCTGATCAAGCGCGCCATCGGCTTGCCGGGCGACACCATCGAATTGCGCAATGGCTATTTGTGGATCAATGGTGTGCGGGCGCCGACGTCGCAGCCGCAGACCTTGATGCGGCAAGCCTATCAGGATGGACGCGAATTCGCGCAGCGTTACGAAGAGGCGCTGCCGAACGGCTATAGCCACGCCGTCCATAATCTCACCGACGACAGTCCCTTCGATAATTTCGGGCCCTATGTGGTGCCGCCTGGCCATGTGTTCTTCATGGGCGACAATCGCGACAATTCGCTCGACAGCCGCTCAGCCGAAGGCCCCGCGCCCATCGAGAATCTGATCGGGCGCGCCGAGATCGTCTATTACGTCAATCCGTTTGGCTGCGGACATGATCCGACGGTGGCCTGCCCGATGCCGCGCTGGATGCGCCCGCTCCACCATTAGTCCTCTTGCCGCGCGTTAGACGGAAAACCGCTTCACATTTTTCCTAGCGCGATGGGCTACGCGAATTTCCTAGCGCGCTGGGCTACGCGAACGCTGAACCACGTAAATGCCGGCGAGAATGAGGGCCGCGCCGGCAAACGCCAGCGGCCGCAATTCCTCGCCGAACATGATCCAGGAGAGCACGGCCGCGACCAGCGGCTGCATCCAGAGCAACACCGTCGACATCGCAATCGCCAAGCGCCCGACGCCAAAGGCGATGAGCCCTTGGCCGCCGACTTGGACAATGACGCCGAGGCCCACGAGCATGCTCCAGCCCAAGGCCGTGCGCGCCATTAAAGGTTCGTGCAGGAGGACGCTGGCGCTGAGTGAAACAAAGCCGGCGCTGAGCGTCGCCCAAAACATCACCGCCCCGACGGCGACCTTGTCGCCCAGCGCGCGCACGATCAGCAGATAGCCGGCATAACCGATGGCGGCGCTGAACCCGAGGGCGTCGCCGAAGAGGCCTTCCTCGCCGCTCATGTGGGCGCGCCCGCCCTGGGCGCGGGCGAGCGCCAAAATGACAGCGCCGGTGAGCGCCGCGGCGATGCCGGCGAGGATGGCGCCGTTCAACCGCTCGCGCAGCAAAAGCCAGCCGAACAGCGCCGCGAATATCGGCGTGAGGTTGGCCAAGAGCGTGGCGTTGGTGACCGTGGTGTGGGTGACGGCCGCCCCCCAAAGCGACACCTCGACGCCGAAGAGAATGCCGGCCAGCAAGAGCCAGCCGATCTGGCGCAGATTGGGTCTGGGCCGACTCAGCAGCGCCCAAATCGCGAGAATCGGCAGCGCAAAGACGAATCGCCAGAAATTGGTCGGCTGCGGTCCGACCTCGGAAATACGGATGGCGATGGGTGAGAGACCGAGGAACGAAGCCCCGATCAGCGCCGCCAAAGCCGCCTGCGCGCGCCCTTTCGCTTCGTTCATGTGCCTGAAAAACGCCGGAATTCGCGCCCGCGCAAGCCCCTGGGCGAGGCCTGCGCCACCCCTCTTCAAGACCATTCCGGACGCCGTTTATGGTTACCCGGGATTCACCGCCGCGCGCGCAATTTTCACAGATTCTACATCCAAAAAATCGCTCCAGACCCGCTTCGCCATTGACCCTGAATTAAGGGGTGTCATCACTATATATAGCGGTGAGGTTCGGCCCACCAACACAAGGTATCGTGTTTTGGGCCAGGACCGAGTCTAGTTAATAAAGATTGATCGAGGGGGCGTTCGCGATGCAGGCAAGAGCGGAAAAAGCCGGGGTCCACCGCATGGGCGAAGTCCATCGCGGCAAACCCAAGCCGCTGCGTCCGCTCAAGGTCGTGGAGCATGTCGTCACCGATCCCAGCCGCGATGCGCTGCTCACTGATTTCGGCAAGACAACGCTCGACGATCGCTACCTGCTTCCCGGCGAAAGCTTCCAAGACATGTTCGCCCGCGTCGCCACCGCCTACGCCGACGACATCGATCATGCGCAGCGCATCTACGACTACATCTCCAAGCTCTGGTTCATGCCGGCGACGCCGGTTCTGTCGAACGGCGGGGCCGAGCGCGGGCTGCCGATCTCATGCTTCCTGAATGCGGTCGGCGACTCGCTCGACGGCATCATGGACACCTGGAACGAGAACGTGTGGCTCGCCTCCAATGGCGGCGGCATCGGCACCTATTGGGGCGGCGTCCGTTCCATCGGCGAAAAGGTCGGCCAGAACGGACAGACGAGCGGCATCATTCCGTTCATTCGCGTGATGGACTCGCTGACGCTGGCGATTTCGCAGGGCTCGCTGCGCCGCGGCTCGGCGGCGGTCTATCTCGACATCCATCACCCGGAGATCGAGGAATTCCTCGAAATCCGCAAACCGGCGGGCGATTTCAACCGCAAGAGCTTGAACCTGCACCACGGCCTCAATCTCACCGACGAATTCATGATCGCGGTGCGCGACGACCTCCCGTTCGCGCTGCGCAGCCCGAAGAACCAAGAGCCGCTGAAGCACGTGTCGGCGCCCGCAAGCTCTGGCAGAAGATCCTGGAACTGCGCCTGCAAACCGGCGAGCCCTACATCATCTTCTCCGACACCGTGAACAAGCAGATGCCGAGCCACCAGAAGAAGCTCGGCCTCAAGGTGCGGCAATCCAATCTGTGCTCGGAGATCATGCTGCACACCGGCATGGATCATAACGGGCGCGAGCGCACGGCGGTGTGCTGCCTTTCTTCGCTGAACGCGGAGACCTTCCTTGAGTGGGAAAAGGAGCCGCAATTCCTCGAAGACGTGTTCCGCTTCCTCGACAACGTGCTGCAGGACTTCATCGAGCGCGCGCCGCCGGAAATGGAGCGCGCCATCTATGCGGCGATGCGCGAACGTTCGGTCGGCTTGGGCCTGATGGGCTTCCACTCCTTCCTGCAGAAGCAGAACGTGTCGATGGAATCGGCGATGGCGAAGGTCTGGAACAATAAGATCTTCCGTCACATCCGCCGCGGCGCCGATGCGGCGAGCGTCAAGCTCGCGCAAGAGCGCGGCCCCTGCCCCGACGCCGCCGAAAACAACGTGATGGCGCGCTTCTCCCACAAGCTCGCGATCGCACCGACGGCGTCGATCTCGATCATTTGCGGCGGCACGTCAGCCGGCGTCGAGCCGATCCCGGCCAACATCTACACCCACAAGACGCTTTCGGGCTCGTTTGCGGTGAAGAACCCCTATCTGGAGCAATTGCTCAACGAAAAAGGCATGAACACCGAGACGGTGTGGTCGTCGATCCTCAAGAACGAAGGCTCGGTCCAGCACCTCGACTTCCTGAGCGACGATGAGAAAGCGGTGTTCAAGACCGCGTTCGAAATCGATCAGCGCTGGATCATCGAACTCGCCGCCGACCGCACGCCGCTCATCTGCCAGAGCCAATCGCTGAATGTCTTCCTGCCGGGCGATGTCGATAAGTGGGACCTGCACATGCTGCATTGGATGGCCTGGGAGCGCGGCGTAAAGAGCCTCTATTATTGCCGCTCAAAGAGCGTGCAGCGCGCAGGCTTCGCCGGTGAGGAAGCCAAGGAATTGGTGGCGATAGCCGATCAACCGGTGACGCAGCGCACCGATTACGAGGAATGCCTGGCCTGCCAATAGCGCGCCAGTTGGGCGGCCAGTTGCGCGCCAGTTGCGCGCCAGCAGCGCATGAAGCAGGAGCGCGCCAGGGCGTGATCTTCAGTTGGATGGCGGCGCGGGGTTTTTCCACCTCGCGCCGTTTGTCTAGAGCGCCCTTGACGGTGGCGAGCGGGCCTCGCATCCCAGACTTATGGCCCTCCAAGGCATGCCCGCCAAAGCCATGCGTCCCAGTGCGGGGTTCGCGGCGTTGGGGTTCGCGGCGTTGGTTGTCGCGGCGTTGGTTTTGGCGACGTTGGCGCCAACGGTTGCGGCGGCCGGCGCCGACACGCTCGAGCAGCAGACGCGCCGCGCCCCCTTCGGCGACACCAGCGCGGTGGATGCCTGGCTTGCATCGCACCCGCGCGCCGCGGCGAGCCAGCTCGCCAACGCCTACGGCGCGCTCTGCGAGATCCAGGGACGCGCCGGGCGTTATCGCGCCGCCGCGGCCGCCTGCGCCCGCATGCTGGAGCTGCAGGGACGGCGCGGCGCCGACAGTTCGCGCCAAGCGCTCAATCTCTGGCGCACGCTGGCCGACACGCCCGCCATCGCCGTGCGCGGGACGGTCGATGCGCCGCTGACCTTCGGCTGGACGGGCGTGGCCGAAGTCGCCGTCGAGGTCGGCGCCGTGAGCGGCTCATGGGGCATCGACACCGGCGCTGAGATTTCCACCATGAGCGCAAGCGATGCGGCGCGCTATCGCGTGCGCATGCTCAACGAGACGCTTCAGGTTCAAGGGGCCACGCCAGGGGCGGCGAGCGGCCGTCTCGGCGTCATCGATCACATGCGCATCGGCGAGGCGCGCATCGACAATGCGCCGGTTTTCGTGCTTCCGGACGCGGCGCTTACATTCGACGGGCGCAAGGTGGCGCCCCTGCTCGGCGCGCCCATCCTTTATGCGTTCGGGCGCGTCGAATTCGCCGATCATGCGCGGCGACTTCGCCTTCTGCCCGCACAAGCGACGCTCATGCCTGGGCGCATGACTTGGACCGACGCCGGCATGGCGATCGAGCTTGGGTTGGCGCGCGGCCGCGTGCAAGCGCACTTGGATACCGGCGCAAACGTCAGTGAACTCCATGTCTCCACCCGCGCCCTGCTTACCGCCGTGCAGCGTTCGCGTTTAACGCTTTGGTCAGGACGATTAGCGGGCGTTAGCGGCGAAATTCAGCAGCGACGCTGGCGTTCGCCGCCGCTCGATATTGTCCTCGGCGACGGCGCCTGCCGCGTCGAGAGCTTGAACTTCGGTTCGGAAACCGCCGGCGTACAAGGCCGCGTCGGCATCGATCTGGTGAAATCCTGCGAAAACTTCGTGTTTGACGTCTCGACGATGACGTTCGCTGCGCGCGGCGCATAAAGGTTTCCGTAACGCGCGCTCACAAGCGCGTGAAGCGCGTAGCTCGGCGGTCACACCGCGCATCTCTCAAGGCTTCCTACATTCATCTGAGATACGAGGAAACATCCGGATCCGCCGGAGAGTTGGGAGCTTATGAAACCGTTTCGTCTCACCAGTGTAATCGCGTGCATCGCGATGGCGACTGTTGTGATGGCGGCGGGCGCGGGCTCCACAGATGTTGCCCAAGCATTAAGCGATGTCTCCGCCCCGCCAGTTGAAATCAGCAATGTTGTAGGCGTGCCGGCCGGCGCATTGCCGCAACGCGGTCAATGCAAACTCTGGTACGATGAATTGCCGGTGGGACGCCAAGCCGCGCAAATGGATTGCGAACACGCGCAATGGCTCGCCCGCACCTGGGGCGGACGCGTCATCGATCACGATGGCGAGCGCGCGCGCTATGAAGGGCGCAACGATTTCACCGGCGTGCCGGTGAGCGCTTTGCCGCGCCGCGGCTTCTGCCGCGCCTGGCTTGCCGGCGTCGACGCCGACGCGCAGCCCGCCGAGAGCGATTGCCGGGTGGCGCGTCAGACCGCCGAGCGCAATGGCGGCCGCGTCATTTTCATGCCGCTCTGATCATCCGCGCATGGCGCTGAAGATGACTTGATGATTGTGCAGGATGCGCTGGGTCGTGTCCGGATCGGGATCGAGCGACCAATTGCCGTGCTCGAATGTGCCGCCAAGGACGATGCCGTCGCGGCGTCCGAACATGTAACCGCCATCGCTGACGATGTTGTAATCGATCTCCGCTTGCGGCTCCAGAATGACAAGCTGGCCACGCACCGGTTCGATCATGGCGTCATTGAATAAGCGCCCCGCGCCAAGGCCCGTGCAATTGAAGATCGTCGCCTCGGGCAGAGCCTGCAATTCCGCAGCGTCGTGGAATTCGCGCACGACGATCTCGCCGCCTGCTTCGCGCACATCCGCCTCCATGCGGCGCAGGTAGAGCGGGGTCTCGATCATCATGGTGTCGAAGCGGCGCACGTAAGGGGCGGCGAAGGGGTGGGCGCTCGGCGGAAGATCTTGTTGGTTGATCACCAGTTCGCGCATCGGACTGTCGGCGGGGGCCGGATAGCGCGTGATCGGCGTGTCGCTCAAATCGTAATTGGCCTCCCAGGAGACGCCGTAAGCGTCGCCGACCAAAGTTTGATAGCGCCGGAACGCAAAGTGCGCGGCGGCGTAATATTGCTCAAGGAATGGCGCGGTCGCATCGCTGGCGTGGAAGACGGTTGACGGCCACCATTGCGCGCCGGCCACGTTGGAGGTCGTGTTGGGCGGCAGATCGCGCGCATAGAGGCGCACGCGGGCGCCGCGCTCCTGCAACAGCCGCGCTGTGGCCATGCCGACAGCGCCGCAGCCGAGCACGGCGCAGTCCGGCTTGCTTGCATCGAAGCCCAGATCCACGGCGAGCTTGGCTGTTCCCCACGACAGCGTGATGCCGCCGCCGCCATGGCCGTAATTGTGAATGAGCGCCTTGGCGCCCAGCGCTTGGCGTTCGACGCGAAAGCCGGCGGCGCGAAACGGTCGCAAGCCGACATCGATGCGAATGATGCGTTCGGGGGCGACATGAACTCTCGCCAAGCGCCGGCGGCGATGCAGCAATCCTTGCGCGGTGGCGCAAGACGACGCCAGCGCGCCCGTGGCGAGCGCCGAGAATGTGCGGCGTGTCTGCATCGCCTCCCTCCCGACCATCAGAATGCGGTTCAGCGCGAAGTCAATGCCGCCTTGCCCGGCGCGCGATTTTCGCTCATGTGGGAAGCGATGCCCGCGCACGCGCACTCGCATGACCACAATCACGGTGAAGGGCGCGGGCGCCGCGGGCACGGGCGCGCTGGCCTCCACGCCGAGCCCGGCGACAAACGTTATACCATCGCCATCGCGCTCAATCTCGGTTTCGTGTTCGTCGAGGCGGCCGCGGCGATCTACGCCAACTCGACGGCTCTCTTCTCCGACGCCGCGCACAATCTCTCCGACGTGCTGGGACTGGCGCTCGCCGGCGCCGCCGCGTGGCTGGCGCGGCAAGCCGCGAGCGATCGGCGCACTTACGGCTATGCGAAAGCGACCGTGCTGGCGGCGCTCGCCAACGCGCTTGGTCTTGGTGGCGGCCGGCGGCGGGATCCTCTGGGAAGCGATCCTGCGTCTGCTGCATCCGGAAACGACCCAGCCTCTGTTCGTGATGGTGACGGCGGCTCTGGGCGTGATCGTCAATGGCGCGACGGCGGTGCTGTTCGTGGCGGGGAGAAAAGAAGACGTGAATGTGCGCGGCGCGTTTGTGCACATGATGGGCGACGCGGGCGTTTCGGCGGCGGTGATCGTGGCCGGGGCGGTGATCTGGCTGACGGGCTGGCGCTGGGTCGATCCGGCGATTTCGATCGCGGTTGTCGCCCTCATCCTATTGACCACTTGGGGGCTCTTAAAGGAGTCGCTCAATCTGGCCATGGATGCGGCGCCCGCCCACATCGATGTCGCGGCGGTGCGCGCCTATCTGGCCGAGCAGCCAGGCGTTGCGGCCGTGCACGACCTTCACGTCTGGGCGATGGGCGCGACGCGGCCGGCGCTGACCGCCCACCTGGTGCGGCCGCAAGGCGGCGACGACGCCTTCCTGGCGGCGCTGGCCGAGGGCATCTCGCAACGCTTCGGCATCGGCCACGTGACGCTGCAGATCGAACACGCCCAGCGCGACGATTGCGTCGACTGCTAGCGTTCTTCCAGCTCTTTTCTAGCTCTCTTCGGTCCAGCTCTTGAGGATTTGGTGCGCGATCGCGAACGGCGGCGGGCAGAAGCAATCGAGATGCTTTGCGGCGATCAATTGGCGCGCTTCGTCGCGGCTGAACCAGCGCGCGGTTTCGAGTTCGTGCCCATCGATGACGATGTCCTCGTTTTCGACCGCGGCCAAGGCGCCGATCATGAGCGAGTGCGGGAACGGCCAGGGCTGGGTTGAGTGCAGCCGCACTTCGGTCACGCGCAGACCCGCCTCCTCCAAGGTCTCGCGCGCCACCGCCTCTTCGATGCTTTCGCCCGGCTCGATGAACCCGGCGAGCGCCGAATGCATGCCGCGCGGCCAGACTTTCTGGCGCCCGAGCAGGCAGCTTTCGCCCAATGTCGGCACCATGATCACGACCGGATCGAAGCGTGGGAAGTGTTCGGCCTTGCACGCCGGACATTCGCGCTTCCAGCCCGCTTCGACAATGACGCTGCGCTCGCCGCAATTGGCGCAGAAACGATGGCGCGTGTGCCATTCGAAGATCGATTTGGCGCAGCCGAGAATGGCCAGGTCCCCGCGCGAGAGCCGCGGGCCAAGCGCGCGCAGATCGTCGAAGCGTCCGATGTCGGCGAGGTGTGAGGCGTCGCCGATCTCGACGGCGAAATGAGCGGCGCCTTCGGTGTCGAGACCCAGGAAGATGAGTGGCGCATCGCTTGCGGCGATGCGCGCGAGCGCGTGCGCGCCAAGCCAGCCGGCGGCGAGTTCGCCGCCCTCCTCCGTCACGAACGGACGGCGTTCGAAGAACGGGATGAGGCGTGTGGCCGGGGCCTTGAGCGCTGCAGCGAGCCAAGCGGGGTCGCGACGATGATGGGCGGCGCGGTCAAGCGGCGAGCGCGCGAAAGCGTTGGGATTGTCGGGCTTCAGCATAGTAAGTGTCGGCTATCAGGTATCAGGCGCCATTTGCAACGCCAGCGCTGCGCGTTTGGCGCCTGACGCCTTAATCCTAACGCGGTTTTCTGAACCGCATCACGAACTGATCGGTGTGGCCGCGAATGTCGGCGTCGAACACGCGCTCGCTGCGATTGTCGGCCGGATTGCGCAGAACCTGACTTTCCGCCTCGAACACGAAGCCCGCCGCCTCCACCTCGCGGCGCACCAGGGCCTGGTCGATACGGTGCACTTCATCGGTTCGCGCCGGATCGAAGCCGGCGACGGCGGAATGGTCGATGATCACCAATTCGCCGCCCCGCCGCAAACGCGCAAACAGCATGCGGTTGATGGCGGGCACATCGAGATTGAGCGCCGGCAGATGGAAGTCGTGATAGATCTGCGAGATGAAGATGGTGTCGAGCGGCTCGGGGACGTTCCAGCTCTGATAGCCTTCCTGGATGACGCTCACATTGGGATATTGCGGCGCGACCGCCAGAATGGCGCGCGGGCGATCGGGGGCGCTATTAGGGCGCTCGATGCCGTAGACGTGGCCACGCTCGCCGACAGCGACGGCGAAGAGGCGCGTATAATAGCCCCCGCCCGGGCCGATATCGGCGATGCGCTGGCCGGGGCGCACGCCGGCGAAGGCGAGGATGTCGGCGGGATGGCGCAGAGCGTCGCGCGCCTTGTCGGCATCAGGACGACGGGGATCGTTGAGCGCGGCGGCGATCGACGGCGATGCCGCGCCCGCTCCAGGCTGCGTCGCCGCGAGCCCGAGCGGTGGAACGGCCCCGCCGGCGCAGGCCGCCAACGCCAAAGCTGCTGCAAGGCTTGCGAAAATTGTGCGCATGGGTCCTTGGTCCCTCCTGGTTCGAGTGCGATGTAGCGCGCGCGGTCGGCCTTGTCTTTGGATTCCGCGCCAGGCCGGCGGTTTTTGCTAAACGGTCTTTGCTAAACGGTTTTTGCTAGACTGGGCGACAATGATTCCGGTCACCCCGACGCTGGCGCTCGACGAGCGCGACATCGAGGAGCGCTTCGTGCGCGCCGCCGGCCCCGGGGGGCAAAACGTCAACAAGGTGTCGACGGCGGTGGAGTTGCGGTTCCAGCTCGATGGATTTTCGGCGCTGGCGCCTGACGTGAAGGCGCGCCTTGCCGGACTGGCGGGGCGGCGGCTGACGCTGGAGCGGGTGATCGTGATCCGCTCCGACAGTCACCGCACCCAAGATCGCAATCGCGCCGAGGCGCTGTCGCGTCTGCTTGAGCTGGTGGAGCGCGCCACGCATCGGCCGAAGCCGCGCCACAAGACCAAAGTGCCGCGCGCGGAAAAGCAAAGACGGCTGGAGCACAAGGCGAGGCGCGGCGACATCAAATCCCGCCGCGCCCGGCCAAGGCACGAAGATTAGCCCCGAGGCGCCATTAGAAAACGTTTCTGGGAATTCCCTCAGGTCGCGGGCTTACGGAAGCGCATGAAGAACTGATCGGTGTGACCGCGAATGGCCGGATCGAAGACATTGGCTGTGCGCGGATCCTGCGGGTTGCGCAAGATTTGCGACTCGCCGTCATAAACGAAGCCAACCGATTCCACTTCGCGGCGCACTTCATTCTGATCGATGCGGTGCAGCGGATGGGTCTGATCGACCGCAGATCCCGCGATCGCGGAATGATCGATGATCACGTAAAGGCCGCCCGGCCGCAACGCCGCAAAGGCTTGGCGATCCATGCCGACGGTGTCGCCCATATTGTACGAGGCGATCTTGAGGTCGTGATAATTGCGCGCCGTGAAGATGAGATCGACCGGCGTCGGGAAGGTGAAGCTGTCATAATTGGCGTGAACGGTGGTGACGTTGCCCATGTCTTCGGCGACCGGGTGCTCGTATTGGCTCGGCTGCAAGCGCACCACCGTGTAGACATGGCCTTGGCGGCCGACAGCGAGCGAAAAGAGCCGGGTGAAATAGCCCTCTCCCGGCAGGAGCTCACCGATCTTCTGGTTGGGCGCGACACCGGCAAGCGCGAGCGTTTCGGCGGGATGGCGGGCGGCGTCCTGGGCGCGATCGGCTGCGGGACGGCGCGTGCTCGCGAGCGCGGCGGCGATGTAAGGGGCGTGAGGGGTGACCTCGGAACTGATCTCGTGGACGGCGGACGCCGGCGCGGTCGCGGTCGCGGCCGCCGTGCTTGTCCCTGGGCTCGGCGCCGAAGCTGGCTGACACGCTGTGGCGAACGCGGCCAAGGCTGCGGCGATCAGAAGTCTTCTCATGTGCGATCCCTCCGCGCTCGTCATAGCGCGTCGGCGACGCGCGTCCGCCGGGATTGCGACGAAACGCGCCCAAATCTTTATGACGGACGCGTGAAGGCGTCCTTAGACGCCGCGCCCCCGCTTTGAGCCTTGCGGCGGGGGCATCAGTTCGAGCTGTTCGGGCGCGGTGATCGGGCGCGTCGCCACCTCGATCTGCGGTGGGGACGCGACGCTCAAGCCGGCGTCGGCGGCGCCCAATTCCTTGAACCGACGCGCTTGCGGCAAGACCCGGCTCTCAACCGAGCCGATCAATTCGTTATAGCTCTTCACCGACTTCTCGATGTTGTCGCCCACCTTCACCATCTTATCGATCATCGTCGCCATGCGCCCATGAAGTTCGCGGCCAAGCTCGGCGATCTCCTGGGCGTTCTTGGCGCTCTGCTCCTGGCGCCAGCCATAAGCGACGGACTTCGCCAGCGCCACCATCGTCGACGGCGTGGTGATGATGACCTTGGCGGCGAAGGCGTCGTCGAAAAGATTGGGATCGCGCTCGGCGGCGGCGGCCAGGAAGTTTTCGCCCGGCACGAACAGAACCACGAAGTCGGCGGTGGCGGGCACGTGCTTCCAATAATCCTTCGAGGCCAGATTGCGGACATGGCTCTTTAGTTCGGCGGCATGCTTCTTCAGATGCGCCTCGCGCGCCGCGTCGTCGGTGGCTTCCATGGCGTCGAGATAGCCGGAGAGCGCAACCTTCGAATCGACGACGATGCAGCGTCCGCCGGGAAGATTGATCACCACATCCGGCCGCAGCCGGCCGCCTTCGCCATCAGTAGTCGAGATCTGCTCGGTGAAATCGACGTTCGGGGCGAGGCCGGAGAGTTCAAGCACGTTGCGCAGCGTCTGCTCGCCCCAGCGGCCGCGCACTTTCGGCGAAGCGCGCAAGGTGTTGAGCAATTGGCTGGTGGTCTTGTTGGTCGAGCCCACGGCTTCGACGACCTGGCGGACCTGTTCGCTGATCACCGATTTGTCCTGCAGACGGGCTTTGTCGAGCGCCTCCACCGACGTTGCGAGCTTCGCCAGTTGCTCCTGCGCCGGGGCCAGGACTTCCTTCACGCCGCCCTGGGCGGCTTGCTTGTGTCTTTCAAACGTCTCGTTGGCGAGCGCCATGAAGGTTTGCTGTGTCGCCTGCAGCGCCTTGGCGGCGATCTCCGCAAAACGCGCCTCTTCCGATTCCCCACGCTCCGCACGCTGCGCCTGCGCGGCGGCGAGCTCGCTGGAGAGACGGACATTTTCCACACGCAGCCGTCGCCAATTCGGCGACGGCGCGGTCGCGCTCGGCGCGGATCGGTTCAACGCCTGCGGAGCGATAGGCAAACCAGGCGGCCGCACCGATGGCGGCCAGCGCCAGCACGAGCAAAAGCGATTCGGTCATTGCGACAACGTAGCAAATCCGGCCGCGAAGGCGTAAATGACGCGCATGAATCCGTTCAATTACCTGATTTATGTCGGCCTTGCCGTGGTTTTCCTGATCTTGTGCTTCGGGATATACACGCTTTTTCGCGGCGGCGATTTCGGCCGCTCCTGGTCCAACAAAGCGATGCGCGCGCGCGTCGTGGCGCAATTCATCGTCATCTTAATACTCGTGGCGGCAATGTGGTGGAGCCAATCGCATCATGGTTAAGCTCGACAAGATCGTCACCAAGGCCGGCGACGCCGGCAAGACGCGGCTGGCGACGGGCGAGCCGGTGTCCAAGGCGCATGCGCGGGTGAAGGCGTATGGGGCGGTGGATGAAGCTAATTCCGCCATTGGCGTCGCGCGCCTCCACACCACCGCCGATCCGGTGCTCGACCCGCTGCTCGACCGCATTCAAAACGACCTCTTCGATCTCGGCGCCGATCTGGCGACGCCGGATGCGCCGGACCTGAAATTCGAAGCGTTGCGGATTCAGAAGAGCCAAATCGAACGCCTCGAGCGCGAGATCGAAATGCTTTTGGAGGACGTTTCCGAGCTCACCTCCTTCGTGCTGCCGGGCGGCGCCCCGGCGGCGGCGCACTTGCATGTCGCGCGCTCGGTGACGCGGCGCGCCGAGCGCGAGATCGTGGCGCTCGCCGACGAGACGCCGATTTCCGCCGACGCCATCAAATACGTCAACCGGCTTTCAGATTTGCTGTTCGTGGCGGCGCGCTGGGCCAATGATCGCGGCCGCGGCGACTTGCTTTGGAAGCCGGGCGCGAACCGCTAGTGCGCGGCGGCGTCAATCACATCGATCTGACGGTGAAGGATGCCCCCGCCTCACGGCCCTTCTACGAAGCGGTGCTTGGTTTCATGGGCTATAAGCTCACCGTCTTGCGCGACGGCTATTGCGATTTCGACCTGCAAGGCCAGCGCTTTTGCTCAATCGGCCTTCGCAGCGAGAAAGGACCCAACGCCGGGCGCGCCCATGATCGCTACACGCCCGGCATGCATCACCTCGCGTTCGACGCCGAGAGCCGCGAGGACGTGGATGCGCTCCACGCCCTCTTGGTCAAAAACGGCGCCCAGGTGCTCGATGCGCCCGCGGATTATCCGCAATATGGACACGGCTATTACGCCGTCTTCTTCGCCGATCCTGACGGGCTCAAGCTCGAATACGTTTTCAAGCCCTGATTATTTGCGGGCTTCTTCCCAGAGTCCGAACGTCGCGCCGGTCGGATCGGTGACGATCGAGAACGCGCCCATGTTCGGCACCGGCACGTTTTCCTTGATGATCGTAGCGCCGAGCTGACGCGCCTTCTTGGTGGCGGCCGCGACGCTGTCGACGGAGATGTAGGGTATCCAAAGCGACGGCGCTCCCTCCATCGGGTGCTTCATCATGCCCCCGCCCGTGCCCTCGCCGACGCCGATCGTGGTGTAGGTCCCGCCTGGGCCCATATCCACGTCTTTCAATTCCCACTCCAGCAGTTCGCGATAGAAATTCTTGGCCTTGTTCAGATCGCTGGTGTTGAGCTCTATGTGCACGAAGGGATTGGCCATCGTCGTCTCCTCTTTCTACGAATTCTTTCTCACGAAGCGCAAGCGGCCCAAGCTTTCGCCTGGGCCGCCTTAGAACGAATTTGCGACAATTTAGTGCTTGATGTCGTCTTCTGTCTTACGCGCGGCATCCTTGGCGTCGCCGATAAACTCGCGCGCAGCGCCCTTCGCCTTGTCGACTTGGCCTTCAGCGCGAAGCTTATCGTTGCCGGTCACCTTTCCGGCAGCATCCTTCATCGCGCCTGACGCCTTGTCAGCCGCGCCTTTGACGTTTTCTTTGTCCATAAAATTGTCCTCCTGAGCACTTGAGCACAACGCCGCCCCTCACCAGGCGTTCCGTTCGATCCGCTCCAGTGCGACACTCCGACTTCAGCGCCGCGCGCATAAGTCGCGCGCGCCTGTGCGCGACGGTAAAGCCTTGCCGGATCATTGCGCCGAACGCGGCGGAGACGGCCTGCCTGCTTTTCGGTCAGACGATGTATTGCGCGCCGTTCATGGTGAGGGTCGAGCCGGTCATGAAGCCCGAACCGTCCGACGCCAGGAACGACACTGCGCTGGCAATCTCTTCGGCCTTGCCGAGCCGGCCCACGGGTATCGCGGCGATGATCTTCTTCATCGCTTCCTCCGGAACCGCGGCGACCATGTCGGTGTCGATGTAACCGGGGGCCACGCAATTCACGGTAATGCCCTTACTGGCGCTTTCTTGCGCCAGCGCTTTGGTGAAGCCGATCATGCCGGCCTTGGCGGCGGAATAGTTCACTTGGCCCACCTGACCCTTCTGGCCATTGATCGAGCTGATATTGATGATCCGGCCCCAGCCGCGCGCGCGCATGCCTTCGATCACTTGCCGCGTCATGTTGAAACACGAATCCATATTGACGCGGATGACGTCGCCCCATTGCTCATGGCTCATCTTGTGGAAAAAGCCGTCGCGGGTGATGCCGGCATTGTTCACCAGCACATCGATCGGCCCGAGCTGGGCTTCGACGGCCTTGGCCGCATTCACGCAATCGTCCCAGACCCCGACATTGCCCTTCACCACCATGACGCCGAGTTCGTTGGCGGTGGCGCGCGCGGCCTCTTCGTTGCCGGAATATCCGGCCGCGACCTTCATCCCGTCAGCCTTCAGCCGCGCCGAGATCGCCTTGCCGATGCCGCGGGTGCCGCCGGTAACGAACGCAACACGAGCCATGGTTTCCTCCAAATGTTCGTATGCTTGTTTGCCGGCACACTTACGCGTCCCGGCGCGCGTGGCAATAAGCGCCGCGCTCGAGGCGGCGAAAATGCCGATGCGAACGCGGGCGGCGTCCATCGCCCGGCAATGGCGCCCCGACGCGAGTTCCATGGCAAGCTGCGAGGCCAACGTTAGAGGCGCTTCGATTTCGCTCTTCCCTTCCATTTCGCTTCGATTTTCGTTTCGGTTTCGTTTCGGTTTTCGTTTCGATGGTCGTTGCCTCTTTTTTTGGGGGGCCTTGGTCGCAATCGCGTGCAGCCCTATGCTTTCGCCGGGAGAGACGAACATGCGCTACCTGCACACCATGGTCCGCGTCGGCGATCTTGAGGCGGCGCTCGATTTCTTCTGCGCCAAGCTGGGGCTTGTGCAGATAAGCCGCGTCGACAACGAGAAGGGACGTTTCTCGCTCATCTTCCTGGCCGCACCCGAGGATGTGGAGATGGCGCGCGAGCGAAAAGCGCCGATGGTGGAGCTCACGCACAATTGGGACGAGCGCGACTATGACGGCGGGCGCAATTTCGGCCACCTCGCCTATCGCGTGAAGGACATCTATGCGGCGTGCCAGAAGCTGATGGACGGCGGCGTGACCATCAACCGGCCGCCGCGCGACGGGCACATGGCGTTCGTGCGCTCGCCGGACGGCATTTCAATCGAATTGCTGCAGGAAGGCGCCGCATTGGCTCCAAAGGAGCCATGGGCGTCGATGCCGAACACAGGCAGCTGGTAGCCGGCTATTGCGAATAGAGTTCCGAGACGTTCAGCGTCGCCTTTTGGGTCGGTCCCGATTGGAATGTCCCAACCCACACGTCATATTGGCCCGACACCGGGTCTGCGATCGTGATTGACGGATTGAGCGCGCCGTTGCCGCTGTCATCGTCGCAGATCCAATTGCCGCGGGCGTCGTTGATGACAAGCGTTGTGTCCGCCTCGGACTGCACCGAGAAAACCAGCGGCAGTTTCGTCCGCCCCGCCGTCCAGTTGATGCGATAGTCCGGCGCGCGCGCGATGAAGCCGACGCAGCCGCTGACCCCCAATTGCGAAGCGTCGTAATCGCCGCCGGCGTCAAGGTGGGTCACGAACGGATCGGGCTCAAAGCCGGAGACGAGATTGCTGACGCCGTAATTCGGCGCGGCGCTGACATCGGGCCCTTGCTGGGCGCTGGCGGGCGCGGCCGCCAAGCTCAAAGCCAAGACCGCTATCGCGGCGAGAAACGGCGTTTTCATTGCCTACCCCCATAACGTGAACGTGGCCTCGAGCGTAACCGCCGGACCACCCTTGTCCTCACGCTCATTTTCACGCCGACTGGGGCAAACACAAGACGCTCATTAGCGCCGACCGAACAATTTCTCGATATCGGCGAGCTTCAACTCGACGTAAGTCGGCCGGCCGTGATTGCACTGGCCGGAGAACGGCGTCGCCTCCATGTGGCGGAGCAGCGCGTTCATTTCCTCGGCGGTCAGTCTGCGCCCCGCACGCACGCTGCCCCGGCAGGCCATGGAAGAACACACCTCCTCCAGCCGCTCCTTGAGCGCATGCGCTTCGCCGAGTTCGGCGATGTCGTCGGCCAGATCCTTGAGCAGGCCGGCCGCATCGATGTGGCCGAGCATGGCGGGCGTCTCGCGCACCAGAACGGCCCCGGCGCCGAACGGCTCAATCACAAGCCCCAAATGTGCGAGCTCCTCGGAGCGCGCGGCGAGCGCCTCAGCCTCACTGGGATCGAGTTCGACGACTTCTGGGATAAGCAATGCTTGCCGGCGCACGCCGCCATTGGCCAGCGCTTGCTTCATGCGTTCGTAAACCAGGCGCTCATGGGCTGCGTGTTGGTCGACGATGACGATGCCGTCTTCGGTTTGCGCGACGATATAAGTCTCGTGAATTTGCGCCCGC
Organism: uncultured Pseudomonadota bacterium; assembly: GCA_963847165.1. GTDB lineage: Bacteria > Pseudomonadota > Alphaproteobacteria > Caulobacterales > Aquidulcibacteraceae > Vitreimonas. The sequence continues at coordinate 19,872 of CAWJYY010000017.1, read as the reverse complement.
GCCGCGCCAAGCGGGAAGTATTGCGCATCCTCAGGGCCGACATCGACGCCCGGCGCGCCCGGCGCCTGCGCGATCATCGCCACGTCAGAGGCGTCGTCAAACATCGAGCCAGCCCGGCCCGCCGCCGGCGCTCCATATTCGACGCGGCCGCTCGGCAAGGCGAAATCGCCGGAGGCGACGCCCGCCTCCGCCGCGCTCCAGGTGCGAAGCGCCGCTTGCGGGGCGAAGTGCGGGCGAATGGCGCCGAGCGCGCTGGCCGCCGTCGTCGTCGAGGCGCGATGGCCGGCGGCGGCGAGCGCATGGGAAAGCGCGCCCACGATCAGGCCGCGCACCAGGGCGCCATCGCGGAAGCGCACCTCGGTCTTGGCCGGGTGCACGTTCACATCGACCTCGGCGGGCGGCAGTTCGAGGAAGAGCGCCGCCACCGCATGGCGATCGCGGGCGAGCAAGTCCTGGTAGGCCGCGCGCACGGCGCCGACGATGAGCTTGTCCTTGACCGGTCGGCCGTTCACGAACAGATGCTGATGGTCGCGGGTCCCGCGATGAAACGTGGGCAGCCCGGCGAATCCGGAAAGACGCACCGTTTCGCGGATTTGATCGAGGGCGATGCAATTGGGGGCGAAGTCGGCCCCGAGGATCGCCGCCAGGCGCGCGCGGCGACCTTCGTTTTCCGGATCCGCCTCGGCGCTCAGACGCAGCGATGCGCGGCCGTCGTGCTCGAGCGTGAACGCCACATCGGGACGCGCCATGGCTAAGCGCTTGACGACGTCGCTCACCGCCATCATCTCGGCGCGCTCGCTCTTCATGAATTTGAGCCGCGCCGGCGTGGCGAAGAAAAGATCGCGCACTTCGACGCGCGCGCCGCTCGTTGAGAGCCCCGCCCACGGCGCGGGCTTCAGCGGCGAAGTCTCGCCGCCTTCGACGGCGATGCTCCAGGCGCCATCGGCGCCGCGCGCCTTCGAGGTGATCGAAAGCCGCGCCACCGCGCCGATCGAAGGCAGCGCCTCGCCTCGGAAGCCCATGGTGTGGATGTTCAAGAGATCGACCGCGCCGCTCGCTTCGGCGACCAGTTTCGAGGTGGCGTGGCGCTCCACCGCGAGCGAGAGCTCGTCGCGGGGAATGCCGGCGCCATCGTCCTCGATCGAAATGAGGCCCAAGCCGCCGCGCTCGATGCGCACGGCGATGCGCTTGGCGCCGGCGTCGAGCGCGTTTTCCACCAGCTCCTTGGCGACAGCCGCCGGACGTTCGATCACCTCGCCTGCGGCGATGCGGTTCACGGCTTCCGGGGGGAGACGGCGGATCGGCATTGAGTCGGCGAAATCTTACCACGCGCCCGCGCATCTGAGGTCGACTTGCGCGCGCCCAAACTGCTAAAATGGCCGCCCGCCCGAGGAGCCGTCCAATGGCTGATGTCCAATGGTCCATCGACGCCATCGAGTTCACCAATTGCAATTGCGCCTATGGCTGTCCGTGCCAATTCAACGCCTTGCCAACCTACGGTTTCTGCGAGGCGACAACCGGTTTCGAGATCAAGACCGGCCACCACGGCGACACCAAGCTTGACGGCTTGCGGGTGGCCGCCGTGTTTCAATGGCCTGGGCCCATCCACGAAGGCAAAGGCGAGGCCTGCGTCGTCGTCGATGAACGCGCCACGCCAAAGCAGCGTGAGGCGTTGCTGCGCATCCTGTCGGGCCAAGACACCGAGCCCGGCGCCACCATCTTCCAGGTGTTCGCCGCCACGCTTGAGAAACTGCACGATCCGATTTTCGCGCCGATCGTGTTCGAAGCGGACATGGATAAGCGCACGGCGAAGGTGGAAGTCGACGGCGTCATGCGCGCGCGCGGCGAACCGATTCGCAATCCCATCACCGGCGATGAGCATCGCGCTCGCATCGATTTGGATAAGGGCTTCGAATTCCTGACGGCGGAAGTGTGCAGCGGCGAATCCGAAGCCATGGGTCCGGTGAAGCTCAAATACGATCATCGTCACGGGCACATCTGCCAGCTTCGCCTGACCCAGAGCGGCATTCCCAATTGAGCCCATGATCGAAACGCTCGTCGAAAGGACGTTGCAGCGCGACCGCCTGATCACCGGCGCGGCGATCGCCGCCATCGCCCTGCTCGCCTGGGTCTACATCATCGTAGTGTCGCAGCAGATGAGCGCCGGTTCGGCGGCGATGGCCGACATGGCCGCGATGGGCATGGCGATGCCGCAACCGGCCTGGGACGCGACGCGGTTCTTGCTCACCTTCGTGATGTGGGCGGTGATGATGGTGGCGATGATGCTGCCGTCGGCGGCGCCGTTCGTTCTGCTCTATGCCCGCGTCGGTCGCTCGGCGGCGTCGCAAGGGATCGTGTTTGCGCCGACATTCTGGTTCGCCGCCGGCTACATCCTGGCTTGGGCGGGTTTTTCCGCCCTCGCCACATTGGCGCAATTCGCACTGAGCCAAGCGTCGCTGATCACGCCCATGGCCAGTCTTTCCTCACATTGGCTCGGCGCGCTCGTCTTGTTGGCGGCGGGTCTCTATCAATGGACGCCGCTCAAGGATGCCTGCCTCAGACGTTGCCGGACGCCGCTTTCCTTCATTCAGGCGCATGGCGGCTTCAAAGGCGAGGCCGCGGCCTGCGTCCGATTGGGGCTGCTTCATGGCCTTTATTGCATCGGCTGCTGCGGGGTCATGATGGCGCTCCTCTTCGTCGGCGGCGTCATGAACCTCTTGTGGATTGCGGCGCTGGCGATCCTGGTGCTTATGGAAAAACTGTCGCCGAGCGGGGTCTGGGTGGCGCGTTTCGCCGGCGTCGGTTTCGTTGCGGCGGCGGTCTGGTTGCTTTTGGCGCATTGATCGGCGCGGCCCGGAAGCGTTCAATGCGGCGATGAAAACATCGTCCCCGCCCTCGAACGCCGAGCAGATGGCGTCGCCCTCGTTTCGTCTTGCAGCGCTCGATCAGGATTTTCTGCTGAGCGAATCCACGCGCGGCGTGCGGTTCCTGCTCGAGTACGAGAAGGCCGATGAGATCCTCAAACGCCTCAACGTCAAATCCACGATCGTTGTCTTCGGCAGCGCGCGCACGCGCGAAGACGGCCCCGGCAAGCAGGCGTTTTGGTACAATGAAGCGCGCACGTTCGGACGCATCGCCTCGGAGCGTGGCGGCGCTCTCCAGGATGAAGACGATGGCGCCCATCGCAACGTCATCGCCACTGGCGGCGGCCCCGGCACCATGGGCGCGGCCAATCGCGGCGCGCGCGACGCCGGCGCACTCACCATCGGCTACAACATCCGCCTGCCCCACGAGCAGGAACCCAATCCCTATTCGACGCCGGGTCTCACCTTCCAGTTTCATTATTTCGCGATGCGCAAAATGCACTTCGCGATGCGCGCCGATGCGCTGGTGGTGTTTCCCGGCGGCTTCGGCACCTTCGACGAGCTCTTCGAAATCCTGACGCTCCGGCAAACCGGCAAAGCCAGCCAAATGCCGATCGTGCTGTTCGACGAATCCTATTGGCGCACGGTCGTCAACTTCGACAAAATGGTGGAGTACGGCGTCATCGACGGCGCCGACTTGGCGCTCTTCCGTTTCGCCGACACCGCCGAGGCGACGTGGGCGGCCCTGGTCGAGCAGGGCCTCAAGATCGAAGAGCCCAATGGCGCGCCCGCGCATGGCAAGGATATTTGAGGGCTTTTCCATACTTGGCGGAAAAGCCACTGCACATTGGCGGCCCAGCCGCTCCCGCAAACCAGCAGCGTTCGCCACTTCAGGGACGGCAGATTGCATACGGAGACCTCCCCAATGAAGAAGTACGTCATCGAGCGTGAAATTCCCGGCGTCGGCGCGATGGGTCCGAGCGACCTTTCGGGCGCCGCGAAGACCTCGAACAAGGCATTGTCGCAATTGGCGCCGAAGGTGCAGTGGCAACAATCCTATGTCGCCAAGGACAAGACCTTCTGCGTCTATTTCGCCGATAACGAAGACGCAATCCGCGAACATGCGCGTCTTTCCGGTTTCCCGGCCAATAAGATCACCGAAATCCATGGCGTGATCGACCCAGCCACGGAGCGCGGCTAGTGCAATGACCCCGCCGGACGGTGTAGATTGGCCGCGCAGGCCGGAGGGCAAAATGCTCGACGTCACAGTCGTACTGCTTGACGACGGCTACGCTTCGACCGCGTTGATGCCGATCGAAGTCTTCCATTCGGCGGGAGCGTTGTGGCGCGAGCTCACGGGCGAAACCCCTGAGCCGCGCTTTCGCGTCACCACGGCTTCGCTCGATGGCGGGCCCGTGCGCAGCCCCTATGCCGGGCTCAAGATGTCGCCGCAATGCGCCATCGCCGACATTCAGCGCAGCGACATCGTCGTGGTGCCGACTTCGGGCTTGGCGTTCGACGAGAAAATCATCGAGCACAGCGTTTTGCCGCCGTGGCTGGAGCAGCATCACGCCCGCGGCGCCTATCTGGCCGGCGTCTGCATGGGTTCGGGCTATTTGGCGGAGGCCGGCCTCCTCGACGGGCGCAAGGCGACAACGCATTGGGCGTTGGGCGACGATTTCAAACGCCGCTATCCGAAAGTCGATTGGCGCACCGACATGTTCGTCACCGAGGATTCGCGGCTCCTATGCAGCGGCGGCCTCACCGCGGCGGCGGATGTGAGCCTTTATCTGGTCGAAAAACTCTGCGGCCACGAAGTCGCAGTGCAAACGGCGAAAGCCCTGCTCCTCAATATGCCGCGCGCCAATCAGTCCGGCTACGCGATGCTGCCGCTCTCGCCGCCGCACAATGACGACGCCATCCGCGGCGCTGAGCACACGCTGCAGGCTCGCTTTTGCGAGGAGCTGTGCATTGACGATCTCGCCGACGCCGCGGCGATGAGTTCGCGCAACTTCCTGCGCCGCTTCAAGGCGGCGACCGGACGCTTGCCAGGCGATTATCTGCGCACGGTGCGCGTCGAGACCGCGAAGGCTATGCTGGAGCGCGACCGCGCCTCGGTGCAGAGCGTTGCGAGCGCTGTCGGCTACGACGATGTCTCCTTCTTCCGCACCCTGTTCAAGCGCACGACCGGCATGACCCCGGCGGAATATCGCGCGCATTTCGCCGCCGCCGCAGTGCGCCAACACGAAAGCGCCGAAGCGGCGAAATGAAGGCTGACGCATTTTTCGCGTGCATCGACGCAAATCATATGATATCGCCGCCGGCTCTTGAGGAAGTCATGTCGTCGATAAAGTATCTCATCGCCAGCACGCCAATGCCCGTCGCAGCCCGCGACGAGCAACGGCTCGCGTGCGCGCGGAGGGATTCGAGCGGCTGACGTCTTCGGACATCGGAGCATGAAAAACCCCTCCAAGGCGCGGCCTGGAGGGGTTTTTCGTATGCGCTCCAAGCCGCTATTCGATGAATTGATGTGAAAGGAGGCGCGCGCCATGTCGGACGCCGGTTACGAAGTCATCGCCTCCGAGCACGCGCCGATCAAGGCGTGGACTCGCGGCGTGCCGATCGAGGATCAAGCGCTTGCGCAATTGCGCAATGTCGCCTCGATGCCGTTCATCCATTCGCACGTCGCGGTGATGCCGGACGTGCACTGGGGCATGGGCGCGACCGTCGGTTCGGTGATCCCAACCGTCGACGCCATCATCCCGGCCGCGGTCGGCGCGACCTTATCGAGGTGGTCCACACGCTGCGTCAGATCGTGTGCGTGAAGGGCTAACGGGTGTCCGTGGGCGCCACAGCGCCCACGCACACCCAAGCTGCCTGATCGTCTAATTGGTAGGACATCGGAATTTGGCTCCGAGAATCCACGTTCGAGTTGTGGTCGGGCAACCAATCTGGAGTATGTGCATGGACAGGTGGGTGAGAGGCTGAAACCGCTGGATTGTAGCTCCAGTCCCCTGCCGGGGCGCGTTGGTTCAAATCCAACCCTGTCCACCACGACGAAGACGTTCGCGTGAGTTCAGTGTAGAGAAGTTCAGTGTAGAGAAGTTCAATCTACAGAACGGGGGCGCTTCGAACGCCGAGAGGCGGGTTGCGTCCTGACCTTCGAACGCCATCTAGAAACACGAAAGAGCAAGTAGAAGACCAAACCATGTTTCGACCGCGACCCTTCCGAGAGATCAGCTAGCGTCACATTGGGCGCTGGCTTCGTCTGGGCGTAGCTCAGCCCGCGAAGAGCGCCTGCCTTGGAAGCAGGAGGCCGTTGGTTCAAATCCAGCCGCCCAGACCAGTCCGTCCACCGTCGCGACGAGGTGACGGGCGCATGTTGAACACGCCGTATCGCCCGCAGACACCGAGCAAAGCCAAGAAGTAAAGAGAGGAAGGCGCTGGTGAAGGCGTAAAGACCCGTCGCCATCAACTCGCTGGCAGCCAGCCTCCACCCCGCGCGAAAAACGCGTCACGCGCAGAGGCGGCGCCTGGCGCTCCGATATCCAATATTGTGCAAAGGCCGATGATATTATCTCCGATAAGATCCGCGAAGCGTTTCATTCGCATCTTATCAAGCTCCGGGAAGGCGCCGCAGAGAGCTACGGCGAGTGTGTGCGTCTGCGTGCGCAGAAAGCGGGAGCGGTTCTTGACGCTGCGCATACCGAGATCAGCGAAGAAGGCGTCGAGATCAGCGGCGGTTAAGTCGTTGTGGTTCTTGGCTTGCCCAATCCGAAATGCGAAGTCTGTGGTCACCGATGCGTCTAGCATCGTTGGAACGAGGTCATAGCGCGGCGCCAGCACCGCGCCTCCATTGCCATGTAACAGCGCGTAGTTTTTGGCGTGACCATCAACGTTGCCAATCATCAGGTCAAACAGCACCGCGCGCGCAAACAGTTTGCGGGCGTCTGGTGGATTGTTGGTGCGCCGGAGGACGCGGGATATGGCCTGGGTGTCGAAACGTCTTTTTTCTGTTCCGTATCGCTCATATTTGAGCGCTGCTGGTAGGCCCAAGGCTTGTGCAAAGTCCTCCTGGTGCAGGCGGACCACGCGCCCTACTTCGTCTAAGCTCCGATCGAAGCGAGTAATCAGCAACAGATCATGCCCAACGATGGTGAGTAATTGCGCTTTGGCTGTTTCAAAACCTAAGGCGCGCGAAAGATCGAGTGCAGCGGCCTCAAATTGCATTTCGTTGGGCATGCGTCTCGATGATGATTTCAGGATATGAGTTGTAGGCGCGCCTGATCCGGGAATGGGTTCTGCGAGGCGCCCGTCAGGCAAGAGTGTGAGAGCAAGTTTGCCGCGCACGCCCGCTAGTGGGGATGGGTCGCTTGCGCGCTCGGGCAGAGCGCCTCGCTCGTACAAAGCAACAGCTATCGCCTCAAGCTCACCCTCGCTGTATGGACGATAGTCGCGCCCATAGTCGCCCGGGACTTTGGCCGGCGGCGCCCCTTCCGGCAGCACCGAGAGCGCACCGGGGCAATCCTTGCCCAGGTGATAGAGAATTCCGGCGACGTCATCCCGAGCCAATCCTTCCCGCGCGAGCACCTGATCGAGACCGCTATCACGCTCTTGCAGTAGGTTGTCGAAGAACGGCCGTGTCACCGGATCGCCAAATGGCTTTTCACGCAATGGCATGGAAAGCGAAAGCAGCGATGGATTTGAGTGCGCTAGATGACTTGGAGCATAAGTGAAGCTCAGCGAACCGCGCGCGCTGCGTTGCAAGGTTCCGATTGGCTGATCAAAACCGTCAAGGCGGACATCGAGAGAGAGCTTGCTCATGGCGTAGATGAAGCTCTACGCACTGCTAAGAGATCGATGCCTGCCGCCCGCGCGACAGCCAACACTTTGTCAAATTCGAGCGAAGGCTTTCCGTTCTCCAATTCAGAAATAAAGCGCCTTCCCACACCAGCTTGCTCAGCAAAGCTCTGCTGGCTCAGTGCGAACTCTTCTCGGTAAGCGCGAACCAGGGCGCCCAGCGTCTCAACAGAGGTCATCGTCGTTGCTGGCGGCGATGGCGAAAACGGGGATGTTTTGCCTAGAAGCGGCGCCGGGTAGATGTGTGTGAAGCGACCCCCCAGCGATGAGAGCGGGCTAAGATTAATACGCGGCAGAGCCTTGCCGAGTTCGCTGAGTTGGATCGATGTCGTCAACAGTGGGGTATGGGCGGGCGCTAGCGCTTCGCCAACGGTTCGATCTGAGCCCTTGCGACCGACCTCTTCAGAAGGTTTGCGTTTCGAAGATCTAGCGCGCGCCATACCGTGCTCCCGTACGGGAATATATGCTGGTTTCGCGTTCCAGTCAAGGTATTTGCTCCCGTACGGGAGCACATTTGCGATCTGAAGCAGAAACACGATACCTGATCCCGTACGGGCGCATTTTTGTGGCTCAGCGTCAAACCCCCTGAGGTGCTCCCGTACGGGAGCGGAGTCCGGGCGCGCCTAGGCCGGCTTCCTGCTGGCCCACACCTCAAAAGCCCATCAGACTGGCGTAGCGGTCGCGGTGGAAGGCGGCGCCGCCATAGAGCGCCTCGGCGACGCGGGCGCGCTTCAGATAGAGGCCCGCATCGTGCTCATCGGTCATGCCGATGCCGCCATGGAGCTGCACCATCTCGTTGGAGACAAGATGCAGCGTATCGCCGGCGCGCGCTTTGGCGAGGCTCGCATATTCGGCGATGTTCTCGGCGTTGCGGTCGAGCGCATCGAGCGCGGCATAGACGCACGAGCGCGTCAGCTCGATTTCGGTGAACATCTTGGCGGCGCGGTGCTGCAGCGCCTGGAAGCCGCCGATGACCTGGCCGAACTGGCGGCGGGTCTTGAGATATTCGGTGGTGATCTCGAAGGCTTCCTGCGCCTGGCCGAGCATCTCGGCGGCAAGCCCGATGCGGGCGCGGTCGAGGAGCGCGTCGATGACGCCAGCGCCGCCGCCCATTTTTTCGCCGGCGACATTCTCGAACGCCAGATCGGCGGCGCCGCGGCTGTCGACGGTGACGAGTTCGCGACGGGTAAGGCCCTGGGCGTCGGCCTTCACCAGATAGAGCGCATCGGCGGCGGCGACGATGAAGAGATCGGCGATGTGGCCGTCGGCGAGGTATTTCTTCTCACCGTTCAATTTGCCGCCGACGACTTTAAGTTTGGACTTCCCAGGCGCGTGGTGGGCGCCCTCGTCGATGGCGAGGGCGGTGATGACTTGGCCCGCCGCGATCTTCGGCAGCCACAGCGCCTTCTGCGCGTCCGCGCCGGCGAGCATGAGCGCGCTGGCGCCGATCATCGCCGTGGATAGAAGCGGCGAGACGACCAAAGTGCGCCCCGTCTCCTCCAGCACCGCGCCGAGACCGACATAGCCCAGGCCCGAGCCGCCGAATTCTTCGGGCGCGAGAATGCCGGCCCATCCCATCTGCGCCATTTCGCGCCAGAGTTCGCCGTCGCGGCCGTTCTGCTTGGCGTTGCGCTGCTTGCGCAGACGCGCGACCGGCGCCTGCTCACGGCAGAAATCGCGGGCGGCGTCCTTGAGCAGCATTTGCTCTTGGTTCAGCGTGAAGGTCATTGCGTGTCTCTCAGGCCAAGCACGCGCTTGGCGACGACGTTCAAATTGATTTCAGTGGTGCCGCCTTCAATCGAATTGCCCTTCGAGCGCAGCCAGCCGCGCGTCACCGCGAGCTCTTCGGGGGCGAAGCCCTCTCCCGACCAGCCAAGACCGCGATTGCCGGCCGCCTCCACCATCAGCTCGCAGCGTTCCTGGTTGAGCGTTGCGCCCGCGACTTTGAACATCGACGCCATGTGGCTGACATTGGCGCCGGCCTTCGCCTCTTCCTGCGCGCGCTGTGTGGAGAGCGCGTAGGCGCGCTCGGCCATTTTATGGGCGGCGATGCGGGCGCGGAGGTCGGCATCGGCGAGTTTGCCGCCTTCGAGCCCCACCGAATTGCGCGCCAGATCGACGACATCGACGCGCGTATTGGAGCCGAAGCCGGAAATGTTGGTGCGCTCATATTGCAGGAGCCGCTTGGCGATTTCCCAGCCGCCATTGAGATGGCCGACCATGATTGCGCTTCGGGATCTTCACGTCGGTGAAGAAGGTTTCGCAGAACGGCGAGGATCCGGAGATCAGCTTGATCGGGCGGGTCTCGACGCCGGGCGTGGTCATGTCGATCAGCACGAAGGAAATGCCTTCGTGCTTCTTGGCGGTGTCGGTGCGCACCAGGCAGAAGCACCAGTCGGCGTAATTGGCGTAGGAGGTCCAGACTTTCTGGCCGTTGATCAGCCAATGATCGCCCTTGTCCTCGCACTTGGTCGTCAGGCCGGCGAGATCGGAGCCGGCGCCAGGCTCGGAATAGCCCTGGCACCAGCGGATTTCGCCGCGCACGATTTTCGGCAGGTATTCGGCGCTTCTGCTCTTCGTCGGCGTATTCGAGCAGCACCGGCCCAAGCATCCAGATGCCGAACGAGAAGCAGCGCCGGGCGGGCGTTGATGCGGCGCAGTTCGCTCTGCAGCACGCGGTTCTCGTCGGACGTCAGGCCGCCGCCGCCATATTCCTTCGGCCAAGTCGGCGCCGTCCAGCCTTTGGCGCCCATGCGCTCGAGCCAAAGCTTGGCGTCCGGGGTTTGAAACTTGGCGTTTGCGCCGCCCCAGACAATATCGTCTTCGCCGGCCATCGGCGTGCGCATCGCCGGCGGGCAATTGGCTTCCAGCCAGGCGCGCGTCTCCTCGCGGAAGGTTTCGAGATCGGCCATCGCGTTTCCTCTTTAGGGCAAACGCTTAGCACCGCATGCGCGCGGCGCCAGCCCAGCCGTTAAAGTCAGCTGGCCAGTCAAGTGCTGGGCGGGATCGGTTGCGTGCGGGATCGCCGGCGCTTGCGTGACCACAAGCGCGCCGTTTGCGTCCAGCGGCGGCTGGCCGACAACGACGAAAGTGAAGGTGTCGGGGTTGTAGAGGCGATGGATGACGCGATTGACGTCACCCAGCGTCACCGCCCGGATGAGGTCGTTGCGGCGATTGATGTAGTCGATCGGCCGCCTAGCGGATTGGTAGCCGCCGACAATGCTGGCGATGCTGACGTCAGAATTGAGAGCGAGCGCAAACGAGCCGGTGAGATAGGTGATGGCGTCGTTCACTTCCGTCTGGGTGGCGCCGTCGCGATAGATGCGCCCGATTTCATCGCGGGTGACTTGGATGGCCTCGGCGACGTGCTCGTTCTCGGTCTGCGCCGAACCAATGATCAGCGCCGAGTGGTCGCGGACCGATGGGCCGGTGCCGATGCCGTAGACGAGCCCCCGCTGCTCGCGCACTTGGTCCATCAGGCGCGAGGAGAAGCCGCCCCCGCCAATGATGTAATTGGCGACCGCCAGCGGGATCCAATCCGGATCGTCGTAGCCGACGCCGGGCGCTGAGAAGAGGATAAGGCTCTGCGGCTGCGGCAGCGGCCGGATGATGAGCGGCGTCGGCGCGCGCAAATGCACGTCCGGCGGGTTCGGGCCGCGCCGCGCCTTGCGGCAATTGACCGAAGATATGATCGATCATGCGCCCGGCCGTCGCCGCATCGATATCGCCGACGATTGTGATCATCAGTCCGCGCGCGCGTCATCATTGCGGCGCGGCGTTCCTGCAAACGCGGCGCGATTGATCGCCTGCACGCTCTCGACCGAGACGCGCAAGGCGTAAGGGTGATCGGGATAAAGCGCCTGATCCAGCGCCAGATTGGCGATGTAGCCTTGATTGGTCTCGCGCTGGCGGATGCCGACCATGAGCTGGCCTTTGATGCGCGCCAGCGGCGCATCGTCGAAGCGCGGCTGCATCAGGGCCAGGCGCGCCATCTCGGCGGCGGCGTCGCGGTTTTCGGTGAGCGTCGTCATGCTCATGCCGACGCCATCCCAGCTGGCGCCGAAATCGAGGCCCATATTGAGATCTTCCAGGCGCTCCTTGAAGGCGTTGGCGTCGAGATCGCCGGCGCCTTCGGTGAGCATGTTCGGTCATCACATTGGTGACGCCGGTCAGACTGCGCGGCTCGATGGCCGAGCCGCCGCGCCAATAGGCGCTCAACACAATCATCGGCACGGTTGAGTTCGAGACCAAGCCACGCCTCGATGCCGCTGGGCGAGACGATGCGGTGCACCGGCACGCCGTGATCGATCGCCGCTTGCGATACCGGAGCTGGTGTATTGCATGCGTGCTGCGCCGGCGGCGAGAGGCGTCGCCAACGCCAGCGCCAAGCCAGCGGCGAAGAGCGCGCTAGCGCCCTCATGGCGGCGCTTCCGGCGGCATCAGCCAGCCTGTGACCGAATTATTGAGGACGATGGCGTTGCGCGCGGCGGCGATGACCTGCTCGCGCGTCACCGCCTGGATGTCGTCGGGCCAATTGACGATCTCGTCCATGCTTTCGCCGCGCACCAGGCCCGAGCCGTACATGTTGGCGAGCGCTTCCTGACTGTCCTGGGCGTAGATGGCGGCGGCGGCGAGCTGCGACTTGGCGCGCGTCAGTTCAGCCTCGGTCGGGCCGTCGCGGAGGAATTGCTGCGATGACCTGCGTCGACGGCCGCTTCGAGCCGCTCCGGGCGTCACGCCTTCCGCGGGCGTTGCGCCGATGGAGACGCTGCCGCCGCCGATGCCGTCGGTGTTGGCGCTGGCGCCGGCGCTGACGGCGATGCGCTGGTCTTCGCACGAGCGCGCGATAGAGGCGGCTGGTTTCGCTGCCGCCGAGAATCTCGATCGCCACGTCGAGCGCGTGCGCTTCATGATTGTGCGCCGGTCTCGTAGCTCACCGCCGGATAGAGCCGCGAGAAGGACGGCTGTCGCACCTTCTCGTCACGATGGATGATGCGCATCGGGCCGGCGGACGGCGGGATCGCTGCGCCCAATTGCCGCGCCGGCAAATTGCGCGTCGGCTGCAGCGCGCCCATAAGTGCGCTCGACGATCGGACGCAACTCAGCGGCGTTGATGTCGCCCGCGACCACCAGGATCGCGTTATTGGGCGCATACCAAGTGCGATAAAACTCGAGCGCGCGGTCATGATCGAGTTGCCGCATCTCGCTCAGCCAGCCGATCACCGGCGTGCCATAGGGAGGTTTGGGATGCAGCATGGCGCGCATGCGCTCGCCCATTACCGCGCCAGGGCTGTTGTCGACGCGCGTGCGACGCTCTTCGATGATGACATCGCGCTCGGAAGCGATCAGCGACGCCGGCAGCTGCAGATTGCGCATGCGGTCGGCTTCCATGCGCATCACGAGTTCGAGCCGGTCGCGGGCGATGCGCTCGTAATAGACGGTGTAATCCCAATTGGTGGAGGCGTTATCCTCACCGCCATTGCGCGCGATGATGCGGGAGAACTCGCTGCGCGGGACCTGGCGCGTGCCCTTGAACAGCAAGTGTTCGAAGAAGTGCGCCATGCCGGAATGGCCGCGCGGCTCGTCTGCGGCGCCGACGCGATACCAGAGCTGATGCGTGACGACCGGGGCGCGCCGGTCGGTAATCACGACAACCTGCAAGCCGTTGGAAAGCGTGAACGTTTCAGGCCGCGCGAACGGCCGCGCATCGCTTGAGCTCGCGAAGCAGACAAAGCGCCGCGCACGCGGCGAGAACGCCGGCGGCGCGACGCACGATGGCTGTGCAAGGATCAGGTGCCCGGCAGCTTGAAGCCGCCGCTGTCGCGCTGAATGATGACTTGCCCGCCGCCGGTGGCGCGGCGGATCGAGTCTTCGTCGGCGAGGCGTTGCTGCTCGGCTTGCGGATCGAGGGGCGCGCTGGTTGAAGCCGCCGCCGCCAAAGGAGAGCAAGCGATCGACGAAACCTTGGTTGCGGTGAACGATGCCCTGGTTTTCGAAATCGATGGTGTCGCGGATGTTGGGATCGGTGGCGTCGGCGTGCGCGTCATTGACAAGTTGACGTTCGCCTTGGCTGGCGCTTGCGCCCACGTCTTGACCGAACAAAGACTGACGCGCTTCGTCCGCGGGCTGCAATTCTTGCGGCCGCGGCTCACCCGGACGCGGCGGACGCAAACTGTAATCGGGCGGCAGCGTCAACGGCGCCTGGCTGACGACGCGAAATTCGTCCGGCGAAACTTTGCCGCGCGCCGACGGCGCGACTGAACGCAAGCGCAGCCGCTCGTCGGCTGACGCAGCCGCTACAACCGCCAACAAAGTTAAGGTCTTTGTCGTCGTCATCAGGCGTCCCGCCTCCCTGGTGGCAGCCCTTCTAGCTGAGCCCAGAGGCTCCCGCCAAGCCGGACAGCAGCAAAGAGGGTTCGGCCTGCAATTCTTGACCGTTCTGGGGCGAATCCGGCGGCGATTTCAGCCGTCTAACCCTGGTCCGCGCCGGATTTGGGGCCCTGCATGCGGGCCCTGAGCTGCGCCCAGGGCGCGCCCTTTCCGGGCTCGCTTTCGGTGAAGAAGACCATGTCGACGGCCAGAAGCACCGCCCCCAGCGTGATGGCGGCGTCGGCGACATTGAACACCCAGGGAAACCAGAGGCCGCTGAAATCGAAGAAGTCGCAGACCGCGCCGAAACCGAATGCGGTCGATGACATTGCCAAGCGCGCCGCCGACGACGAGGCCCAAGCGCCGTGCCGGTGACGCGACGATCGGCCGTGCGCAACCACCACACGAAGATGCCGGAAATCACGAACGACAGCAAAACCAACGCCCAGCGCACCAATATCGGTGTTGGCGCGCATAAGCCCGAAACTGACGCCGCGGTTCCAAACCATGCGCAAGTCGAACACGGGACGTGAGTTCGATGACGCGGCAATTCATGCCCAATTCAAGACAGCCTGGCGGGCTGAACTGGCCAGGGCCGAGGACAATGTACTTGGCGATCTGGTCGGCCACGACGACGAACGCCGCAAGAATTAGCCCGTAACGAAGCATGGCGCGGCTTATGGACGGGCCACGGCGCCCGTTCAAGGCGCGTCGCGCCGCAGGATGGCTGGGTTTCAGGCCAAACCTGCGCCAAGTTGCGGGCATGCGGCTTGTCCTCGCATCGGCCCTCCTCCTCGTCTGCGCGGCGAATGCCGCCGGGCAAGGCGCGCTTGACCCGTTGCACGCGGCGCTCGATCCCTACGCAGCCTATCAAAGCGGCGTCAGCGCTTCGTTGAACGCCGACATCAATTCGGCGGGCGCCATCGACGCCTCGCTCATGCGCGCGGCGCAATACGATCCCGCCGATCTCGCGCGCGGACGCTTGGCCTACGCCGCCCTCACCGCGGCGCAATCCCGGGCCTTCGTCGCCGGCCTGCTCTCGCGCGTGCGCGCGGCCGGGCGCGCGGCGGTGTTGCGGCAATTGCAGCGCGATCAAACCTATGCGCGCCGGCGCCCGCCAGGCGCTGCCGAGGCAGCCGCGCTGGTGCTGGCCTCGATGGCGGGGGACGCGGCGCGATTGCGCGCCGCTGGCGCACACTACGAAACCATCGGCAATTCCATCGCCGGCGCGGCCTGGAATATTTCGCTCGATGCCAGCCAACGCGAGGCGCGCGATCAGCACTTGCGCGCGCTTGGCGACCCAAGCGCCGGCGCTTGCGCCCGAACTGGTCCCGCGTGTGCATGTCGGCGCCGCCAGCGCGGGCGTGGAGAGCGCCGATGGCGACGGCTTCGGGGCCATTGGCTTTTGGGACGCGCTCGCCGGGCGCGCGGCGGCCGCGCCGGCGCCGGCGCGCCTTGAGTTGCGGCGCGAACGCGCCTCGGTCATGGATCGGGTGCTGACGCTTGCGGCGCTCTATGTGATCGCGCGCCACGCCGGGCCAAAACAGCCGCGTCGTTTCGATGCTCGATGACCCGCCGACGCGCACTTGTCTTACTCTGCAACAGCTCGAGTTCCGTCAGTGCGTTTCGGTAACGCACACGCCGGACGAAGACGCATTCTGCCTGGCGCGTCATGGGTTAGGCGGTGTCGGCGATTGTCTTGGCGCCATGCTGCAGTGATTTTTCATCGCTGAGCGCTCATTAACCTGGATGGGATTTAACTGCGTTCAGTGGTCGGCGCCTTAACGAGACTCGTCGCATGAAAGACGCATGCGCCCTCTCTCCGCCATCTTGGCGTCGTGCGCGCTCCTCTGCCCTGCGCCGGCCTTCGCCGACCAAGTGCATGACGCGCTCAGCGCCTATGCTCTCTATCAAAACGATGTCAGCGCCTTGCTCGACAACGACATCGCCAACGGGCGAACCGTCGACGCGGCTCTTGCCCGCATTTCGCGGCACAATCCCGCAAGCGTCGGCCGTGGCTGGATTGCATATGGCGCGCTGACGGCGGCGCAATCGCCGGTCTTCGCAGGCAGCGTCCAGCGCGTCATGCGCGGCGAAGACCGCGCCTTGATGCTGCGCATGCTGCGTGACGACCTCACCTATGCGCGGCGACACCAGAATGGCAGTGCGCAGGCGATTGGGCTGATCTTGAGCGCGGCCAGCGCCGACAGCGCGCGCGCCGCCGCCGCCGGCGAGCGCTATGATCATTATGCGCGCACGGCCCCCGCCGTGCAGCTTGTCTCCTCGACGTTTCATGTCGATCTGGGCGGCGACGGCGGGCTCACCGCGGCGATGCGCGAGCGCCTCAATGTCGGCGCGCTTCAGGCGCGGCCGATGAGCAACGCCAACGCTTTCGGCGGCCGCGACTTTTGGGATTCGCTTGCTGGGCGCTCGCCGCGCGGGTCGGGCGGACGCGGCGGCCGCGAGCACGCCGACTACGCGTCCGTCACCGACCACATGCTGACCTTGGGCGCGCTCATCGCCGCGGGCGCCGATGACGGCGCCCACGTCTCGGCCTTGTTGAACGAGCCGCTGACCCAGCAATGCATGCGGATGCAGCAGCTGCAATTGCGCCAGTGCCTCTCAGTGTCGGTCGACGCCACCGAACGCGCTTATTGTTTGGGGCATCACGGGCTTATTGGCCCAGGCGGCTGCTTCTCCAACGTCGTGCGTTAGCCGCGCCCGTGCGCGGCGTCCCAGGCGGCGACGGCCTCGGCGTCGCGCGCGGTGATGTCGGGATATTTGCGATCGGCGGTCAGCGGATCGAAATACTTCCACGAGCGCGCGCACTTCACCCCGCCCGCCTTCTCGACGACGACGGCGACGCCCGGCGTGTCGGGCAAGCGGAACGCCTCGGCTGGGCCCTCGCCGGTCTTCAGCGTGACGGCGCTGGTGATGCAAAGTTCGGCGAAGTCGACCGAGCTCAATAAGGCCAGCACATCCTCGTTGGCGATGAAGACAATGGGCGCGGCTTCAAGCGCTGAGCCGATGCGCTTATCGCGCCGCGCGACCTCGAGCGCCCCGGTGACGACCGTGCGCGCTTGCCGCAGCCGGGCGATTTCTTCGCCGGCGAAATCGTCGCGCCAGGCGCCGGGGGTTTCCGGAAACTGGCGCAGATGCACAGACTTGTCGCGCGGGAAACGCGTCAGCCACGCCTCCTCCATGGTGAACGGCAGGATCGGCGCAAGCCAAACAATAAGGCGCGAAAACACTTCATCCAGCGCCGAGCGGCAGGCGCGGCGACGCAGCGAATTGGGCGCATCGCAATAGAGCGCGTCCTTGCGGACATCGACATAGAAGGCCGAGAGATCGACGTTGCAGAATTCCACCATCGCCGAAAGCGCTGCGCGGAATTGGTAGGTGGCGTAGGCTTCGCGCACCACGCCATCGAGCTGCCACAGGCGATGCAAGAGCCAACGCTCAAGCAAGGGCGTGTCGCTGGAGCGCGGCAGACGCTCGCTTTCCTCGAACTCCTTGAGCGCGCCAAGACAATAGCGGATGGTGTTGCGCAGTTTGCGGTACATCTCCGTCGCTTGGCTGAGAATGGTGGGCCCCAAGCGCAGTTCGTCACGATAGTCGGCCGCGGCGATCAGCAGCCGGAAAGGCTCAATGCCAAACTGCTTCTCGACTTCTTGCGGCTCGACGCCATTGCCGAGCGATTTCGACATTTTGCGCCCGTCTTCAGCGACGGTGAACCCGTAGGTGATGACTTCATCATAAGGCGCGCGGCCGCGCGTGGCGCAACTTTCCAAGAGCGAGGAGTGAAACCAGCCGCGATGTTGGTCGGAGCCCTCGAGATAGAGCACCGAGGCCGGGGTCTTGAACGAGGCGCGCGTCGGGCGCTCGCGATCGCCGAGGACGAAAGCGTGGGTTGAGCCGGAATCGAACCAGACATCGAGAATGTCTTCGACCTTCTCGTAAGCGTCGGCCTTGTATTTGGCGCCCAGGAAATCCTGCGCCGGGGTCGACCACCACACGTCGGCGCCGCCGCGCTTCATCGCCGCGATGATGCGCGCGTCGACCTCGTCATCCTGCAGGATCGATGCGTCGGCTTTGCTGACGAAGATCGCCAGCGGCACGCCCCAATTGCGCTGGCGCGAGATCAGCCAATCCGGCCGCTCCTCGATCATCGCCTTGATGCGGTTCTGGTCGCGATCGTCGTTGACGCGGCGCTGGCCCCAATCGACGCGCTCGATTTCGGCGAGCGCGACTTGGCGCAAGGTCTTGGCTCCGCCCGCTTGGTAGGGCTTGTCGAGCGCGATGAACCATTGCGGCGTGTTGCGGAAGATGAGCGGCGCCTTGGAGCGCCACGAATGCGGATACTGGTGCTTCAACTGCCCGCGCGCCAGCAATGCGCCCGACCCGATCAGCGCATCGATCACGGCTTTGTTCGCCGGCCCATCGCGCCCGGTGTTCTTGCCTTCGAGCTGGATGACTTCGAGCCCTTCAAAGCCCGGCGCCTCCTTGGTGAAGCGGCCGTCTTCGTCGACGGTGAAGGGAATGCCCGTGCTGGCCGAATTGGCGATCCAGATGTTGAAGTCGTCGGCGCCGTGACCGGGCGCGGTGTGGACAAAGCCCGTGCCGGCATCGTCGGTGACGTGATCGCCCGCGAGCAGCGGCACGTCGAAGTCGTAGCCGCGACCGCGGAATGGATGGGCGCAGACGACGCCGCCAGCCGGATCAAACGCCCGCCAGTCGCGTCCATTTCGCGACCTTGGCGGCGGCCATGACCTCGCCTGCGAGCTTGTCGGCCAGGACCAGCACTTCGCCGGGCTTGACCCAGGGCTCGAACTGCCAGTCCCGCTCGCAAGTCCTCGACCCGGTAGAGCCCGTATTCGATGCGCGGCGAATAGCAGATCGCGCGATTGCCGGGGATCGTCCACGGCGTCGTCGTCCAAATGACGACAGGCCGCGCCGCATCTTGCAGATCGAGGCGTTCGGCCGTTTCCGCTCGCTTGCAGGATCGGAAACTTCACCCAGATCGTCGGGCTGGTCTTCTCCGCGTACTCCACTTCCGCTTCGGCGAGCGAGGTGCGCTCCACCGGGCTCCACATCACCGGCTTGCAGCCGCGATACACCAGCCCCGTCCGCGCCACGCGCAGAAACTCGGCGGCGATCGCCGCTTCCGCTTCGAAGCTCATGGTCGCAGTAATAACGATCCCAATCGCCTTCGATGCCGAGGCGCTGGAATTCCTGCTTCTGCAGCGGGATCCATTTGTCGGCGTAGGCGCGGCAGGCGCTTGCGAAACTCCACCGCCGGCACGTCCTGCTTCTTGCGCCCGAGCTTGCGGAAATCTTCCTCGACCTTCCATTCGATCGGCAGGCCGTGACAGTCCCAGCCGGGCACGTAATCGCAATCGAAGCCCGTCATCTGCTTGGTGCGGACGACGATGTCTTTCAGGATCTTGTTCTCGGCGTGCCCGATATGGATGGCGCCGTTGGCGTAGGGCGGACCGTCGTGCAGCACGTATTTCGGGCGCGACGCGGCGTCTTTGCGCAGCAGCTCGTAAAGCTTGATCTGCTCGCCAGTACGCCACCCGCTCGGGCTCCTTCTTCGGCAACCCAGCGCGCATGGGGAATGGGATCGCCCGGCAGTTCGGGCAGAAACAGCGTCTCGCGATAATCGCGACCAGAATTGCGGCCATCGGCCATCAGCCGAATCTTCCGTTGGAGCCAATTTAAGTCTTATAGAACGGTCCCGAACAATACGAGACGGGAACCGAAGCAGGGAGGACCACAC